>CAZKBP010000003.1:0-276717 GCA_964551015.1 uncultured Cytophagaceae bacterium
TTTCCCCCCACCATGATTGAAAGCGTGCCATGTTTAGCCCCTTCGGAACCGCCTTTAGCCCCTCTAAATCCATCGTTTGATTCTAAAATAAAAATAAGAGGCCACCATAATACCCACCATGATACCCCACACGATAAAATAGCCATAATGCGTTTGGGTTTCGGGCATATACTCGAAATTCATCCCATAGACCCCTACAATAAAGGTTAAGGGGAGAAAAATGGTAGACAGAATCGTCAGGATTTTCATTACATCATTGGTCTTATGCCCAATGATACTGAGGTATAAGTCCATCAAATTACTACAGACATCAATATAAGATTCGGTCATATCGCCTACCTGCATAATGTGATCTTGCAAATCTCGCAGATAGATATTATTGGCGTGCAAGAAGCGATCTTCTTCTCGGATGAGCTGCGTGACAATTTCCCGTAAGGGCCGAACAGCTTTGCGGACGGTAGTCAATTGCCGTTTTTTGTCATAGAGAGCACGGGTAGGATCATCGATTTGGTCTTCCTTGATCATTTGTTCCTCTAGCTTTTCCAAATCTTCGCCAATATTCTCGATCACTAGGAAATAATTATCCACGATGGTATCCATCAACAAATAAAACAGGTAATCCACCCCTGAATTCCTCAATTTGCCTCGGGGCTTGTTGCGTAATCGTTGCCGGATAGAATCAAAAACATCGCCCTCGATATCTTCTTGAAAAGATAAAAGATAACGTTCACCCAGCACCAAACTGACTTGCTCGCTCTCGACTCTTTGTTCTTTTTCGTCATAACTGAGCATTTGTAATACCACGAAAATATTTTCTTCATAAAAATCTACCTTAGGTCTTTGCTCGGTATCTACAATATCCTCCAGCATCAAGGGGTGGAGATTGAAATAAAGCCCCAGAGTTTTGATGACTCGGGTATTGTGTACGCCGTCAATGTTGATCCAAGAGGCATTTTCTTTTTCTTTATAATCATAAGAATCACGAATGTCTTTGATCGCTTCTTCGTGGATAAAGCCTTCGCTGTAATCTATCACTTCAATCTTGATAGGCGTATCTTTTTCTTCGCCAATGTAGGTCAGCGTGCCGGGCGGTTGACCGATTGTTTGTCTGTATTTTTGAGACATATTGATTTTAGAATTAAAAATTAGTGGACAAAGCCACGCGCATAAAGTTTTCTTGAATAAGATTTAAGTTTATAAGTATTTTGGCGATAAATCAAATGGCAGGGTGAGAAAGCGAAAAATGTCTGCCCCAACCGTAAGGATGAACCTCGAATCCTGATTTGGCTAAACTTTTTGCTATGCACAAATTGTTAACAGGTAAATAACGATAGACAACCTAGCGATCGAAGATGCTAAAAAATAGATGCTACCTCCTGCTTCTTTATGTGGTTCTGATGGCAAATCAATGCTCGGAATCTCCTTCTGAGCTAAATCCTCAAGCAGAAGCCTACACCTTCAAAACACCTGCCCACTTTGGCAATAAATATCAAATCCCCGAAGATAATCCCATGACCCAAGCGGGCATAGCATTGGGGAGAAAGCTTTTTTATGAAAAACGCCTGTCATTAGATTCTTCCATCTCCTGCGGAAGCTGTCATCAACAAAAACGCGCCTTTACCGACGGAAGAGCCTTGAGCCAAGGCATTCAAGGGCAACTGGTAGACCGTAGTGCCATGGCGCTGCAAAATTTGCTCTGGGTAGATCAATTTTTTTGGGATGGGAGAGTCTCTAGCTTGGAAGTTCAGGCCTTGATTCCCATCCAAGACGAACGAGAGATGGGAATCAGCCTAGAAGAAGCCGTGCAGCGATTGCAAGGCACGAGCTTGTATCCACCACTTTTTCAGGAAGCTTTTGGTACAGAAATCATCAGTTCCGAAAATATAGCCAAAGCACTGGCACAGTTCCAAAGAACGCTGATCTCGGCCAATGCCCGCTACGACCAAATCGTGAGAGGCGAAGCAGACCCCAGCGAGCGAGAGCAGAGAGCCATTAATTTGTTTATGACTCACCCCGTGGCGGAGATCAACCTCAGAGGAGCCAACTGTGGAGATTGCCATGGGAGCCACCTGATTACTCTAAACACTTTTCACGATAATGGTTTGGATAGCATTCCTCAAGACGAGGGTTTGGCTCTTTTTACAGGAAAGCCACAAGATCGGGGCAAAATGCGTGCTCCTTCTCTCCGTAATATTGCCTTGACGGCTCCTTATATGCACGACGGCCGCTTTCAGACCCTAAAAGAGGTACTGGACCATTACAATGAGCATATCCAGCCTTCTCCGAACTTAGACCCCCTCATCATCGAGGCTACCAACGAACTAGATGGCCAGTCGCTCTTGCTTAGCGAAGAAGAAAAGGAAGACATTATCTTCTTTTTGCATATGCTCACCGATTCTACCTTCATTCAAGACGAACGCTTCTCCAATCCTTTCGAGTAAGCAAGGGTCAGCAGTGATGAGAAGCTTATTCCGCTGAATGCGCAAAGCTGCTCAGGCTCTTAAAAGAATCCTAAAAGTGGTACCCTTGCCGGGTTCTGAGTGCTTGATGCTAAGTTTGCCTTTATGGTAATTTTCTACAATTCGCTTGGCGAGGGTCAGTCCTAAGCCCCAGCCCCGTTTCTTGGTAGTGAATCCGGGGTTGAAAACTTTCTTAATTTGAGATTTGCTCATGCCTTTGCCATTGTCGATAATATCGATGATAATATCTCCCTCGGGGATTTCATCCAGACGAATCTTGATCTCACCTCGGGCATTCATGGCGTCTACGGCATTTTTACAAATATTCTCAATCACCCACTCGAAGAGATAGCGGTTCAAGAGCGCGGATTTGCCACGGGGTAGGTTGCTCTTGATATCCCATTTGACCTTCGTAGAAATACGCCTTTGCAGGTAATTAGTAATTCCTAATACCAGAAAATACACATCTTCTCGCTTCAAGGTAGGTTCTGAACCAATACTAGAGAAGCGGGCCGTAATCATTTGTAAGCGTCTTACGTCCTTTTCTAGCTCAACGACCATATCATCATCTTTCATGGGTGGGTCTAGACGCATGTAATCAATCCAGGCCATCAGAGAAGAAATCGGAGTGCCCAGTTGGTGAGCCGTTTCTTTGGCCAAACCTACCCAAACTCGGTTTTGCTCTGCTCGCTTGGAGTAATTGAAGGCCAAATAGGTGAGAAAGCCGAAGATAGAAATCACGGTGAGTTGTACATAAGGGAAATAACGTAATTGATAGAGCAAATCAGAATCACGGTAATAAACGTATTGTTTAAAACCCAAATCAGCATAATCCACGAGGATAGGAGCGTGTTGCTCTTTCATCATATTGAGCTCTCGCTTGAGTACCCGACCTTTGCGTTGTTCAGAGTAACGATCAGGAATGCGGATATTGACAAAATCTTTGATCTCTTGATCCTGCACCTGAATGACAGGAATGGATTTGTTTGCACTAATCACCTCCTGCACGTAGAAAGATACTTCATCATCCAGTTCAGATTCCACGGCAAAGCGTAGGGCTTGGGCGTACAGATCAATTAATTTTTCCTCCCTTTCGGCCAACTCTTGCACTAGGTAATTAGTATATAAAAGAGAAGCTCCCGCGATGACTAAAGCAACGATTACAAAGCCAGCTTTGAAACGTGAGCGATTATGATAGATATCCATAAACTTTTCTTATTCTTAGACGTGTTACCAAGTTAAGAAATACTTAGAAAAAGTGATGGAAATCATTTTAATAAGGCAGATATTTCGAGATATTTGATCTTGCTAAAATGATAATCCACAATTTAAAATCAATATAAATTAAGATATCCCCGATCGGCTAATTCTAATTCTTGTGGATGCATCTTAATTTTGTGTGTCAAAAATCTAACTATGAATCAATTTAAAGCCATAAGTCTGTCCTATAAAAATACGCCCTTAAAAATTAGAGAAATCATTTCCCTTGATCCTGAAAGTTCTGCGACGCTGATTAACCAAATCAAGGACTGGGAGGAAATCTCAGATATATTGGTGCTTTCTACCTGTAATCGAACTGAGGTGTACTATACTTCACCGATTGACTATAGCTACAATATTATCCAAGCCATTTTCAGACTAAAGGGCATAGATACCCATGCGCATTATCAAGATTATTTTCAGCACATCAATCATCATTCTGAAACCGTCGAGCATCTCTTCCGGGTAGCGATGGGACTGGATTCACAGGTGGTAGGCGATATGCAAATCACCAATCAGGTCAAACAAGCCTACCAACTTTCTGCTGATTTGAACGTGGCGGGACCTTTTCTCCATCGCTTACTTCATACCATATTCTTTACCAATAAGCGTGTGGTACAAGAAACTCCCTTCCGAAGCGGGGCGGCTTCTACTTCTTATGCGACCGTAGAATTATTAGAAGAATTTGCTCAGGATATTCATCAGCCCAAGGTATTGGTCATTGGCATCGGAGAAATTGGTGCCGACGTATGTCGACATCTTGGCAATAGTTTTATCGAGGATGTCCAAATCACCAATCGGACTCCAGAAAAAGCACAGGCATTGGCGGAGGAATGCCAGTTGCAGGTACTTCCTTTCGACCAAGTAGATGAAGCCATGCAAGAAGCAGACATTATCATTTGCTCTGTTGCCAAATCAACGCCTTTCATTGACCGAGAACGGATTGCCTCTTTGGATATTTTATCCTTCAAATACTTCATTGACCTAGCCGTTCCACGCGGTATTCATCCTGATGTAGAAGAAATACCGGGCGTAGTCCTGTATAATATTGATCAAATCCACAATCGTGCTTCTGATGCGCTAAACAAGCGCTTGGCCTCTATTCCTGACGTAGAAGCCATTATTCAAGACTCTATTGCCGACTTTCACGAATGGTCTAAAGAGATGGAGATCTCTCCAGTCATTCAAAAGCTAAAAAATGCTCTAGAGCAAATCCGTCAGGAGGAGCTCGCCCGATACACCAAAAAACTGAGCACAGAAGAAGCGGCTAAGCTGGATCAAATGACCAAAAATATGATGCAAAAGGTCATTAAGTTGCCCGCACTCCACCTCAAAGCTGCTTGTAAAAGAGGCGAAGCTGAAACCCTGATTGATGTATTGAATGATCTATTTAATCTGGAAAATCAACCTGCTAAGGCAAAAGGTTGAACAAGTCTGCTAAAAAATAATCAATAACTTAGACTTTATTTTGTCTTTTTCTGTTCTCAAGGAAATGACAAATTTTACAAAAAGCTAACCTTTCCAGTATGTTTTTAAGGCTTTTTTTCTAAATTTAGCCCTAATAACATAAAATAATAAGGTGAAATAAGGAATTCAGGAAGCTAACTATTGAGTTCCTGACTAATTAAGTACATTATAAAGCAGCCCTAAACCATAAGCAATAGATCATGAATAAATATCTACTTTTAGCAGTTTGCTGTTGCTGTTTCGCGGTACCCTCTTTTTCACAAACTGAGGTGCAGTGGGCAAGTAAATTACTGGGAGTATCCTCCGAGTTTGTCAATTTTGATCGCCCCCAATCCAAGCAATACAAAGCCGTTCAAGTGCTCGGAAAGCCTAATAAACTCCCCGCCAACGGGCAAAGCCCCTGTGCTTGGTCACCGGCTTCCATGAGTAACTCCGAGGGAGAATGGGTAAAAGTGGGTTTTGATAAACCCATGGAGATAGAACAGGTCGGTGTAGCAGAGAATTATAACCCAGGTGCCATTACACATATCTACGTCTATGATATGGCGGATAATCGCAAACTGCTTTATAAAAATATTAATGTGGGACCCATTACCTCCAAAGGGCGGGTCTTTTCCATCTATGCCCGCACAGATTATAAGGTCAAAGCCGTAGAAGTCTGGTTGAATACCTCCAAAGTTCCTGGATTTAACCAAATCGATGCCATTGCCATTTCCAATTCTACCGACCCCATTCAAGCCGAAATTAATGTGGCCAAAAACTTAGACCTCAAATCCAAACCAGTTAATCTAGGGCCAAGCATCAATTCCCGTTACCAAGAAATAGCTCCTATGGTCACGCCGGATGGGAAAACGATTTATTTTACGCGTTCTCAGCATCCCGAAAATACAGGTAGCCCCGAAAAGCAAGACGTATGGTTTGCTAGTATCAAGCCTGATGGGTCTTTTGGCTTGGCACAAAATATTGGAAGACCCATCAACACCCCTCATCATAACTCCTCTTTCTCGATCACACCCGATGGTAATACCATGCTCCTCAATAATGTCTACAATGAAGACGGAACCTTAGAAAAAGGCTTGTCTATCACGCAAAGAGAGAGCGAAAATCAATGGTCAAAACCTAAGAAAGTAGTCATTCAAGATTATTACAACAACAACAATTACTCTGAATTTTGCCTCTCCCAAGATGGCAAAATCTTGCTGATGACCGTGCAAAGGGGAGATTCTTACGGAGACAAAGATATTTATTACGCACGTTTGCAGAGCGATGGCACTTGGTCAACCCCCAAAAATCTAGGAGGTACGGTTAATACCGCCGCCAGTGAAACTTCTCCTTTCTTAGCCTCTGATGGAAAAACACTCTATTACTCTACCGCTGGGCTGAGTGGCTACGGACACAATGATATCTTTGTAACCCGTCGTCAGGATGCTACTTGGGAAGAATGGAGCGAACCTCAAAACTTGGGTCCTGAGATTAATACACCGCTCTGGGATGCTTATTTTAGTATCTCCGCCAAGGCAGACTTTGCCTACTATGCTTCTTATGCCAATTCTATCGGAGATAGTGATATCTTCCGAGTTAGACTTTCAGATGACAACAAGCCTGAACCCGTGGCACTGATTCAGGGAGTCGTGCGGAATGCTAAAACCAACGAACCCATCAAAGCCACTATTGTCTATGAAACACTACCTGACGGAGAAAATGCGGGAACAGCCGTCTCTAACCCAGAATCAGGAGAATACAAAGTAGTCTTGCCCTTGGATAAAAACTACGCCATTCTTGCCGAAGCTAAAGGTTTTTTATCTGTTGACGAAAATGTAGACTTAGTAGGAACTACTGATTATCAGGAAATCACCAAAGACCTCTATTTGGTTCCTATTGAGACTGGACAAAAATTTCGCCTCAACAATATCTTTTTTGAGCGAAGTAAATTTAGCCTTTTACCCGAATCTTTTCCTGAATTGAATCGCCTCATCCGAGTGCTCAAAGAAAATCCTACGCTGGTGATTCGCCTTGAAGGACATACAGAAGTATTTGGTAAGCGGAGAGATCAATACAAATTGGCCGAGAACCGAGTCAATTCTGTGAAGCGATACTTGGTAGACAATGGTAACATCGACCCCAAGAGAATCAAACTGAAATCCTACGGAGGGAGTCAGCCCATCACGACTGAAACCGACGAAACCGCCCGGGCGTTGAATCGTCGGGTAGAGATTAAAATACTCAGAGATTAACCTGCTTGATGGATAAAGCCACGTCTGCTTCTCTGGGTATGGCTCATCTGAGCTTGATTCCCGTCCGTACCGAACCCTCGGACAAAAGCGAACTCTGCACTCAATTGCTCTTTGGAGAAACTTATCAAGTCTTAGAAGAAAGCTCCGATGGGAAATGGCTAAAAATCGAAGGCCACTGGGACGCTTACCAAGGATGGATGGATTGGATGCAATTCTGCCAAGCTCCCGAAGGCTCAGCTACTGGCCAAGAACTCGCCCCTCGTAGCACCGATGTAGTAGCTTGGTTACAAAGCAAAAGTCTTTCTTTTCCCATTCTCTTGGGTAGTAGCCTACCTCAGCATGCCTTCCCTGAAATTTATCTGGGGCAAATGGCCTATAAGTTTATGGGAAAATATCAAACCAAGCCCTTGACTGAGGCTAGCCAGATTATCGAGATGGCTTTCAAATACCTTCACGCACCTTATCTCTGGGGGGGAAGAAGCCCGCTGGGGATAGACTGCTCGGGTTTTACGCAACAAGTGTGGAAATTGGCTGGTTATCGTCTGGAGCGAGACAGCAATCAACAGGTAAAAGCAGGGGAAGCCATTGCCGACTTAGCAGAAACCCGTAGTTTGGATCTAGCTTTTTTTGGAAAAGAAGACAAAGTGGGCATTACCCACGTGGGAATCATCATTCATCCTGCCGACCTGCCTTCTACATTTATGCCCACTGCTCAACCTAAAATAGAGCGTTATATCATCCACGCTCTTGGCGCTGTGCGCGTAGACCAACTGGATAAAAGAGGGATTTTTCACCTAGATCAGCAGATATATACTCATCAATTACGAGCCATCAAACGGCTGGAAATTGCTCTTGCCTAGCCTTTCTATTGATTTTTTGAGGAGAAGAAGCCTGTATTTTGATACCCATATTTGTGGTTAATCTCGCAGAATCACAGACTAGAAAACGATTTGCCCCATAAAATTCGCTAATTTTACGTCTTAGAAAAACATTTGATCTATTTTGTTTTCCCAGTCAGATACATTATCTTTGTCTGGTTCAATAGCTCGACCTGAATCAGCCCGGGCTATATCTATCATTTAATGAGACTTGGTTCGAGTAACGAACTCGGAAGTATATATCAACAATGAGTTTACAGGGAAAAAAAGTACTCATATTAAATCAGGATTATCGAGCTTTAACCGTCTGTAGTGTACAAAAAGCCTTTATCTTAGTCTATCTTAAAAAAGCAGAAATGGTCGTGGAGGTTCCTGATGGAAAACTAAGAACCGTTTCTAACAGCTATCCTTTGCCCTCTATCATCCGCCTTTTTCGTTATGTAAACCTACCTTATAAAGGGGTTATGCTTAGTCGCCAGAATATTTTCAAAAGAGATGGTGGCAAATGCCAATATTGTGGCTCTACCAAAGATTTAACCTTAGATCACGTGATTCCCCGTTCCAAGGGAGGGCGTTCTAGCTGGGATAACTTAGTATCTGCTTGCAAAAATTGTAACTCCAAGAAAGGCGACTTTACCCCCGAAGAAGCAAACATGCCGCTCAAACGCCGCCCTTTCAAGCCTTCCTTTATCATGTTCCTGCGCGACTTCTCCGGACCCGTGGAAGAAGACTGGAAACCTTATCTAGGCAAAAAGGTCAAATATTATTGATAATAATTTTTAAATCTGATTTTTTTTGTATCTTTGCCTCTCATTTCTAGGGATGCTCAGGAAAAATTTGTGTTTCTCTACCTTTTTTATTAGATTACAAATCTACCGTGAGATTGGCACCCTGTCTTGACACATATTCTTAAATCTATTGTATCATCAAAAAAATTTAGTAGCGCTCTGTCCTAAATCACTTAAAAAAAGGAGCTTGGTTCAATCATATGAATAACATTGAAGAAGAATTTGACTGGGATAAACTAGAAACAAAAGGCTTTGGAGAAGGATACTCCGAAGAAGAAAGGGCTAAACTTGAACAACTTTACGATAATACCCTCTCAGAGGTAAACGAAAAAGAAGTAGTAAAGGGTACCGTCGTGGGTATTGCAGATCGAGACGTAATCCTTAATATCGGATTCAAATCAGATGGTTTGGTTCCTATCTCTGAGTTTCGAGATATGCCTGATTTGAAAGAGGGCGACGAGGTAGAAGTGTTTGTGGAAAATCAGGAAGATGCCAACGGTCAATTGATCCTCTCTCGCAGAAAAGCGAAAATCCTTACTGCTTGGGAAAAAATTCAGAGTGCCCTAGATAATGATGAGGTAATCGAAGGAGTAGTCAAGCGTAGAACTAAGGGTGGTCTAATCGTTGATATTTTCGGAATCGAAGCTTTCCTTCCCGGTTCTCAGATTGACGTGAAGCCGATCCGAGATTTTGACATATATGTAGGGAAGAAAATGGAGGTCAAAGTTATTAAGATCAACTATGCCAACGATAACGTAGTGGTTTCGCATAAGGTACTGATCGAAAAAGACCTTGAAGAACAAAAAGCACAAATCCTCAACAACCTTGAAAAAGGTCAAGTACTCGAAGGCGTTATCAAGAACATGACCAACTTCGGTGTTTTCATTGACTTAGGAGGCGTTGACGGACTATTACACATTACAGATATCTCTTGGGGACGAATCAACCACCCCGAAGAATTATTGAATTTAGACCAAAAGGTAAACATAGTAGTACTAGACTTTGATGATGAGAAAAAGCGTATCTCTCTGGGTATGAAGCAATTAACTCCTCATCCTTGGGAATCCCTACCTGATGATATCCAAGTAGGTACCAAAGTCAAAGGAAAAATTGTTAATGTAGCTGACTACGGAGCCTTTTTAGAGGTAATTCCTGGCGTGGAAGGTCTAATCCACGTTTCTGAAATGTCTTGGTCACAACACCTGAGAAATCCACAAGACTTTATCAATGTAGGGGACGAACTAGAAGCTGTGGTGCTGACCCTAGATCGTGAAGAAAGAAAAATGTCTCTGGGTATCAAGCAATTAATTGAAGATCCTTGGACGAAGCCTGATATTCACGACAAATATTCAATTGGTTCCAAGCACACTGGAATCGTACGTAACCTGACTAGTTTTGGTCTTTTCTTAGAGCTTGAAGAAGGAATTGATGGTTTGGTTCACGTTTCAGATTTATCTTGGACCAAGAAAATCAAGCATCCTTCTGAGTTTGTGAAAGTGGGCGAAAATTTAGAGGTAGTTGTGTTGGAGTTGGATGTAGAAAACAAGCGCCTTGCCTTAGGACACAAGCAACTCGAAGAGAATCCTTGGGATACCTTTGAAACGGTCTTTACTCCTGGTTCTCAACATCGTTGTACGATTGTACAGAAAAACGACAAAGGAGCCATTTTGGAGTTGCCTTATGGTATTGAAGGCTTCTGTTCTACCAAATACTTAGTTAAAGAGGATGGTACAGAACCAGAAATCGGTGAGAGCTTAGATTTCGAAGTAACAGACTTCTCCAAGGATGAAAAGCGTATCATCCTTTCCCATACCAGAACTTACCGTAAGGAAGAGGCAAAAGAAGCGAAAAAGGCTAAGCCTACTAAGAAGCAACCCAAGAAAGCCACCGAGAAAGAAGAAAACAAGGCTACATTGGGTGATCTGGAAGCCCTTTCCGAACTGAAGAAACAAATGGTCAAAGACGCTGACAATGACTAAGCACTAGCTGGAAGGTCTAAAGGATAGGTGATAGAATCTATCCTTTAGGCTTTATTCCACATTTTTTGGCACAGATTTCGGCCTTTCTTCCTAAAAGCCTTATATTTGCCAATCCTAACAATGAAAAGGTCGTGTGGCCGAGTGGCTAGGCAGAGCTCTGCAAAAGCTCGTACAGCGGTTCGAATCCGCTCGCGACCTCCTTTTTATTGCCACCTTTTCAAGAAATCCTTCCTCAGTTGTTATCTCTCCCCTCCCTACATCGAGACCCTCGTTGTTTCAATTTATAATCGTTCTATATAAGACTACACTCAGGGAAAGTTCTTGAGAGTACTTGAGTTTTAGCCACTTCTCCCCGAAATTGCAAGAAATTTCTTAACGTTTAAGAGCGGTTTTTCTTGCACATTCCTCGGCCAAATTTTGCCAAATAAAAAATGTGTTGTAGTATTGCTCGGAGTCCCACAATTAAACAAACAAAGATCCACTCAGCCCGTTAAGGAATAAAGGAAAATTCAGAAAATTTTGAAAGTATAATTTATCATAATTATCAGGAAAAATAAAGAGCTTACAATTAAATGCATACGTTCAATCAAATCACAAAATATTCTATCTCTCCAAAGAGATATTTCTTCCTAACGCTCTTGTTTCTAGGGTTATCCCTAGGGCTAGCTTGGGCACAAGGAGGTGATACAACTGCTACTGACGGTGAAGGAGAGGCTTCTACCGAAGAAGCCACTGCCACCGGAGACCAGCCCAGCCCTGAGGTATTAGCCAAAGGGGAGGAGCTTTGGGAAAATAACTGTACTTCTTGCCACGCTTTGACCGAAGAGGTGGTAGTCGGCCCTGGCTTATACAATGTATGGGAAAGAACGCCTAGTCGCGAATGGCGCATCAACTGGATTAAGAACTCCCAAGCGATGGTACAGGCTGGCGATGACTACGCTGTCAAAATCTTCAATGAATACAACCAAAACGTCATGACCAGCTTCCCTTGGCCTACCGAGGATATTGAAGCGGTTTTGGATTACATCAAAGTAGCCAGCGTTGAGGCGATGAATCCACCCAAGGCTGACGGTGGTGGAGGAGATGGAGAAGAGCCTGTTGTAGGAACCAACCCTGCCCTTGGTAACTATTTCAACATTTTACTAGGGGTAATGGTCTTGGTACTTGCCTTGATCGTGGTGGTCTTGATCTTGATGCTTTCTATATTGAAGCGTTTCATTGAGCAGAAAGAAGGTGGACAAGCGGCCGAAGTAGGAGCAGGTGAGGATGAGGAAAAATCCTCTTTCAATCTGGGCAAACTGGTTCAAAACCGCGCTTTCATCAACGGTGTAGGATTAGTTTTTACCTTAGTGGTACTAAAAGCCGTCCTAGATAGCCTGATCGGAGTAGGTATTCAGCAAGGATATGCCCCTACCCAACCCATTCCTTTTTCGCACAAGCTACACGCAGGAATGTACGAGATCGATTGTAATTATTGCCATACAGGCGTGAATAAAGGTAAATCTGCCGTGATTCCATCCGCCAATATCTGTATGAATTGCCACAATGCCATCAAGCGTGAATCTCCATATATCAAGAAAATATACGAGCACATTGAGAATGACGAACCAATTGAATGGGTGAGAGTACACAACTTACCGGACTTGGCATACTTTAATCACGCCCAACACGTCAACGTAGCAGGGCTTGAATGCGAGAATTGCCACGGTGAAATCAAGCAGATGGAAGTAGTGCAACAGAGAGCCCCGTTGACCATGGGATGGTGTATCAACTGCCACCGCCAAACGATTATGGATCATGCCGAAGACAATGAGTATTATGATCGTCTGATTGAATACCACGATGCGAATAGCAATAATCCTATGACCGTGGAAAACATTGGTGGCTTGGAGTGTTCAAAGTGTCATTACTAATCAAAAACTAATTCAAAAGATACTCTATAAGGGCTTGTGTGTGAACCACAAAGCCCATCTTTTCTAGTAAAATTATGGAAAATAACAATAAAAGATATTGGAAAGGCATTGAGGAACTCACCAATGATATTGATTTTGTAAAGAAGGCAGAAAAAGAGTTTCCCGATTATCTTCCCGTAAAAGAACATAGAGGCGAAACCGAATCTTTTTTGGAAGGCGGACGCCGAGATTTCCTCAAACTACTAGGTTTCAGTGTAGCAGCTGTTTCTGTGGCTGCTTGCGACGCTCCCGTCAAGAAGGCAATTCCCTACCTCAACAAACCAGTTGATGTAGATCCTACGATTCCTAATTACTATGCTTCCACTTATTTCAAAGATGGAGAATATGCCAGCATCTTGGTCAAAACCCGAGAAGGCAGACCTATCAAAATTGAAGGTAATAACCTCTCTAAAATTACGAATGGAGTAGGAAGTGCTCGTGTACAGGCATCAGTACTAGACTTATATGACATAAGTCGTTACCAAGGTTTTGCTAAGAAAGACGGAAAGGTTCCTGAGAAGAAAGAAGACATCCTCGCTCAAAACGAAGCTATCGATAAAGAAATTAAGCAGAAGCTGGCTTCTTCACGCAATATTCGGATCGTATCTCCTACGATTATTAGCCCTTCTACCAAGGCGGCTATTCAAGAATTTAAAAATAAGTATCCTTCCACGGAACACGTGATGTATGATGCTTCTTCCGCCGGGGGAATGCTCAAAGCAAACCAAGCTTCCTTTGGTCAGGCGGTGCTTCCCACTTATGACTTTTCCAAAGCAAAGGTTATCGTGAGCTTTGGGGCTGATTTTTTGGGTACTTGGCTCTCACCTACAGAATTTGCTTATCAATATGCTCAAAACCGTAAATTGGGGAAAGATAGCAAGGAAATGTCTCGCCATTTTCAATTTGAGTCCAATTTGTCGGTAACTGGCGCTAATGCAGATTACCGTGTGCGTATCAAACCCTCCCAAGAGGGTCTGGTGGTAGCTTCACTTTACAAGAAACTGACTGGCTCTGATAAATTTAAGGATGCTAGAATTGACAAAATGCTAGACAAGGTGGCCAAAGAACTGAAAGCCGCGAATGGTAAAGCTTTGGTCGTAAGTGGCTCTGATGATCACAATGTACAAACGGTGGTCAATGCCATTAACAATCGCTTGAACAGCTACGGTAACACAATTTCTCTAGAAACTCCATCTTACACGCATCAGGGAATGCCTGAGCAAATGGACGGCTTCATTGAAGATGTAAAAAGCAACAAGGTAGATGCAGTTATTTTTTATGGAGTAAATCCAGTTTACTCACACGCCAGAGGAGAAGAATTGCAAAGTGCCCTCAAGAATGTGGCATTAAAAATCTCTTTGGCTCAAACTCCCGATGAAACTACTGCTCTTTGTGATTATGTTTGTCCAGACAACCATTACTTAGAGTCTTGGAATGATGCTGAGCCTCGTCGAGGGCATTTTAGCTTGACCCAACCGGCCATTACAAATATTTACCAAACTCGTCAAGCACAACAAAGCCTCTTAACTTGGGCAGATAATAAGCAAGATTTTTACGATTATATACGTAATTACTGGAATCAAAATCTTCTTGGAATCAGTGGTTTTAATTCCTCCGAAGATTTCTGGAATCGTGCCTTACACGACGGAATTTTTCAGGCTACGTCTGCTCCAGTGCAAGTACAAACAGAAGAGGGCGATGAAGAAACTCAAGAAGCCGAAGGCGGAACTACCATCGGAGGATTCAGCGGGGATGTTAATGGAGCGATTGCTGACATTAATAAAGATTATAAAGCCGACTCCAAAGATTTAGAGCTAAGCTTGTATCAAAAAGTAGCGATCGGAACAGGAACTCAGGCCAACAACCCTTGGCTACAAGAAATGCCTGATCCGATTTCTAAGGCTTGCTGGGGCAATTACTTATGTATTTCTCAGAAAACTGCCAATGAGCTAGACCTAAGTCAGGAAGATGTAGTAAAGGTTGAGGCCAAAGGCTTTTCCTTTGAAGCACCAGTACTAATTCAACCCGGACAAGCCGAAGGCAGTGTAGCAATTGCACTGGGCTATGGTAGAAAAGTATCCGGTAAAGTAGGACAAGAGGTAGGAGTAAATGTAGCTCCCTTATCCAACCAATCTTATGTGAGTGGCATCAAGATAACCAAAACTGGTGAACGAGACCGTATTGCACAGACACAGACGCACCATACAATCATGGGACGTAATATCATTCAAGAGTCTACGCTCAAGCAATACCAGAAAGACCCCGCGGCAGGCAGAGAATATACTTATATTCATACTCCCGAAGGACTCAAAAGACCTACCGAAATCACCCTTTGGAAAGGGCATACTTATCCCAATCACTCTTGGGGTATGAATATTGACTTGAATTCTTGTATCGGCTGTGGAGCTTGTACCATTGCTTGTCAGTCTGAAAATAATATCCCCGTAGTGGGTAAAAAAGAAGTACTGATGCGTCGGGAAATGCACTGGATTCGCATTGACCGCTATTACAGCTCCGATGCAGAAGAAGGAGACTTGTCTGGTATGGAAGATGCCGCAGAAAATCCTGAGGTTACTTTTATGCCGATGATGTGCCAGCATTGTAATAATGCTCCTTGCGAAACTGTATGTCCTGTATTAGCTACCACGCACAGCACCGAAGGCTTGAACCAGATGACTTATAACCGCTGTATCGGAACACGTTACTGCGCTAATAACTGTCCTTATAAAGTAAGACGATTCAACTGGTTCCACTACGCCGAAGATAAGCGTTTTACAGATATCAACTACCAACAAACCAGTGATTTGGGTAAAATGGTGTTGAACCCAGACGTAACCGTACGCTCTCGTGGGGTGATGGAAAAGTGTACCATGTGTATCCAACGTATTCAGGCAGGTAAGCTAGAAGC
Source organism: uncultured Cytophagaceae bacterium (assembly GCA_964551015.1). Lineage (GTDB taxonomy): Bacteria > Bacteroidota > Bacteroidia > Cytophagales > Microscillaceae > CAZKBP01. Next base: position 15,926 of record CAZKBP010000003.1, read on the forward strand.
CAAGAAAGAAAAACGTGAGGTACGTGATGGGGAAATCAAAACTGCTTGTCAGCAAGTCTGCCCCACTCAAGCCATTACTTTTGGAGATATGAATGATGCTTCTAGCCAATTGACCCAAGCCCTCGGAATTACCGATAAGGTGGAAGAACAAGTGGCTGAGAAAAAACATAATACAGAAAAAGTTATCAATGAGCCTCGTGCTTATCACGTACTGGATGAAATCAACGTGAAACCTCAAATTACTTATCTGACTAAAATCCGCAACAAGGATGAGGCAAAAGAAAGTAAAGGAGGCCATAGCGCAGGAGGCCACAGCTCATAAAAAGAAATAAATTATCGAATACATAGATTCACTATAAATATGCAATATACATCACCCGTAAGAGAACCACTCGTGGAAAGGCAAAAGCGCGATGGCTATCGTCCCACGACTTATCACGATATTACCAATGATATATGCAGACAGGTAGAAGCCGCTCCTAATATTCGCTGGATGGCAGGTATGGCCATCTCCCTCATTGTTCTAGGGTGGGGAAGCTATACCCTATACCGTACTTGGTTTTTTGGAATTGGCGAATGGGGACTCAACAAAACCGTAGGATGGGCCTGGGATATCACCAATTTCGTATGGTGGGTAGGAATCGGGCACGCTGGTACTTTGATCTCTGCCATTTTGTTGCTTTTCCGCCAGAAATGGAGAACCTCTATCAACCGCGCTGCTGAGGCGATGACGATTTTTGCTGTACTTTGTGCAGGTACTTTTATCCTGATGCACATGGGAAGACCTTGGTTAGCTTACTGGGCTTTACCCCTTCCTAACACGTACGGTTCTCTGTGGGTAAATTTCAATTCACCACTTGTTTGGGACGTTTTTGCCATTAGCACCTACTTGACGGTTTCTCTCGTGTTCTGGTATATTGGATTGATTCCAGATTTAGCTACGATTCGCGAGAGAGCTAAGAATCCAATCGCTCGTTTTATTTATGGCTTGTTAAGTTTTGGTTGGACAGGTTCTGCTAAAACTTGGGCACGTTATGAGATGGTTGCCTTGGTACTAGCTGGACTTTCTACGCCACTTGTACTTTCTGTACACACCATTGTAAGTTTTGACTTCGCCACCTCGGTCATTCCTGGATGGCACACTACCATTTTCCCTCCTTACTTCGTAGCTGGAGCTATTTTCTCTGGTTTTGCGATGGTATTGACGCTGATGCTGATTACACGTTATGTTTTCAAGCTTGAAGCTTACATCACGATTGGGCACATCGAGTCTATGAACAAGATTATCCTATTGACTGGTTCTATCGTGGGAATTGCTTATTTGACCGAGTTTTTCATTGCTTGGTACTCGGGAGTAGAGTATGAGCAATATGCCTTCATCAATCGTGCTACTGGGCCTTATTGGTGGGCATACTGGTCTATGATGACTTGTAACGTGATCTCACCTCAGTTCTTCTGGTTCCGCTCTATGCGTAGAAATATCTACGTTACTTTTGCCCTTTCCATTGTGGTAAATATCGGAATGTGGTTCGAGCGTTTCGTGATTATTGTTACTTCACTACACCGCGATTACATACCTTCTAGCTGGGCCATGTTTTATCCGACTTATGTAGATGTAGGAGATTACCTTTTCACATTTGGTTTCTTCTTTACCGCCTTTTTGCTGTTTGCGAAGTTCTTGCCTGTTATCAACATGGCAGAAGTAAAAGCGGTATTAAAATCGTCTACGGATGATGCAGCTGCCCAATACGTAAAAGAACCTGCAAAAGAAGAAAAAGCTGTGCAAGGTGAAGGTCAAACCCTGAAATCAGAATAAAATTATAACTAACTAGTCAAAGATTATGGCTGATACAGAAAAGAAAAAATACTTGGTTGGCATCTTTGATGATGAAGATGCCCTCATTCCAGCCGTGAAGAGTATTCGTAAGAAAGGAATCAAAATTCACGAAGTATATACGCCTTATCCAGTACACGACTTAGAGCATTATCTAGGCTACAAGCGTACTCGCTTAGCCAAAGCTGCTTTTATGTTTGGTGCTTTGGGTACTTTCCTAGCCATCTTAATGCAAACCTACATGTTGGGCTTCGCTTGGCCAATGGTCATTGGAGGGAAAGACTTCGTAGCACCACCCGACTTTGTGCCCGTTACATTTGAGCTCACTGTACTTCTATCTGCTTTGGGCATGGTGGGAACCTTTTTGGTATCCAATGGCTTAGGCCCTGGTCAAAAAGCTAAAATGTTTGACCCTCGTAGTACAGATGACAAGTTTGTGATGGCCATTGAGCTAGATCGCAATAAAGATTTCAGCAAAGATGACTTAGAGAAGGTGCTAACAGACCTAGGTGTTTCGGAAAGCCCCAAAGAGAAAGAACTTTAAGAAACGAAGACTTACAAAGGAAAAATGAAGCAATCAAATTTAAAAATATTAACTACTCTTTTGATACTAGCTGTGGCTTTCACAGCTTGTAAAAAAGATACGAACGATCCTGGAACCGAATTTGCTCCGCAGATGTACGTTTCCAAGCCTTACGAGCCTTATTCCCAATTAGATAAGCATCCCATCAATCCCAAGGGGCTAAACGTGAGAGAACCCGCGCGAGGTACAATCCCGCGCAGAAACTACACGCAAAGTGTGGATGGTACGGACTCTACGGGGCAGTATGCCAGACAAGTAGGTGTGATGGTATATGACCACATTGCCATTGATGACTACGAGAAAGCGGCCGCTACCCTGACCAACCCTCACAAACCCACAGATAAAGTGTTAGAAGAAGGAAGAATTCTTTATACCCGTTTTTGCTATCCTTGCCACGGAGGAGGAGGAAAAGGAGATGGTCCAGTAGCTGAACAATACAAAGGGGTGGCTAACCTCTTAGGTTCTGCTTATACTAGTTTGCCTAGTGGGCATATTTTCTGGGTAATTACTAATGGAAAAGGGAGAATGTGGCCCCACGGTTCACAAGTAAATCCCAATGAACGCTGGAAAATAGTAAATTATGTTTTTGAGCTACAAGGCCGGAACGGAAGTGCTGAGCCAGCAGAAGAGGGCGAAGAAGCACCTCAAAATGAAGAAGAAAAAGCAGACAGTGCCGTGGCACAATCTACCACAGACTCGAAAGCACTAAGTCTCAATAAATAATTTGATTGAAAATCTAACCTAATTTAAAAACAAAAATATTATGGCAGAAGGACCCAAATTGACCTTAGCCGATGAAAAGATGCAATACGAGTTTACTGCTAAACTCAAGCGTCAGTTGTTGATTGCTGGTGGTATCGGAATTGTAATGCTTTTACTTGGATGCGTCCTTTTGGCATTCGGCGGAGGAGACGCACACGGTGCAGGTGGACACGGAGGAGAACACAGTATGGTCGGCGGTGGAGGAGAAGAAGCAGGAGGACACGGATACCACTGGACGACACGTTTGTGGGCAAATCTCTGGCTCTGCGCAGTGTATTTTAATGGAATAGCCTTGGTGGGCGTCTTTTTCGTGGCAGTAAACTATGTAGCTTGGGCAGGTTGGTCTGCGCTGATCAAGCGTATACCCGAAGCATTCGGTTATTTTATGATGTTTACAGCACCCATTATTATTCTGGTATTCTTTCTCTCTGGGGATAGTCTTTTCCACTGGAAAGCCGCAGGAATCACTGATCCGACAAGTGCCAATTATGATCCCATTATTGCTGGGAAGTCAGGTTATTTGAATCTTCCTTTTTATACCATCCGCATGATTATCTACTTTGCGGCTTGGCTTGGTTTATTCTTCTTCCTAAGAAAGCTTTCTCTACAAGAAGATCAACTAACCGATTATAAAGGCTATTTAGAAAATCCCAAGATTTACAATAAAATGGTGTATTTCTCGGCGGTTTTTATCGTGATATTTGCCGTTACAAGTTCTACGGCTGCTTGGGATTGGGTAATGTCTATTGATACACACTGGTTTAGTACGATGTTCGGTTGGTACAATTTCGCCAGTTGGTTTGTAGCAGGATTGGCAACCGTTACCTTAGCGGTAATCTACTTAAAGGAGCAAGGCTACCTGAAGCTAGTAGGGCAGCATCACCTGCACGATTTAGGTAAATTTATGTTCGCGTTCAGCATTTTCTGGACTTACATTTGGTTTTCACAATTTTTGCTGATCTACTATGCACATCTTCCCGAAGAAACGATCTATTTCTATCCTCGTTTGTTTGGTGATTACAGAGGGCTCTTCTTTCTAAATATTATCATCAATTTTGCTTTCCCATTCTTAGCTTTGATGACCAAAGAGTCCAAACGGACTATGATCTTTTTGAAAATTGTGGCCATTGCTATTTTGATCGGACATTACTTTGATTTCTATCTGATGATTATGCCTGGCACGGTTGAATCTAATGCGGGCTTCGGTTTGGTGGAATTTGGCACTTTGTTAATCTTTATCAGTGCTTTCATCTATTTCTTTGCTAGCAACCTAAGTAAAGTACCTTTGATTGCGAAGAATCACCCTTTCATCAAGGAAAGTATGCATTTTACGCAGTTTAATTAAGACTTTAAAAGATATTAAAGATATTTCTTAATTTTCAGTAGATTCGGAAACATTATTGTTCAAATAATCCTTTAGCTACAAAAGGAAAGATAAAGAAAAATATACAACACTAATCATGACGAATATAGTAATCGGATTTATAGGAGTACTGATCTTGGTCATACTCTTTATGTTATTCAGAATACAGTCGCTAGTTTCTGTTGCGAAGAAGTCTGACCAAAAGGGTGGAGGGACTAGCAACAAAATTAATGCGGCTCTTATGCTAATCGTACCTACAGTAGGATTAGCCTTAGCAGTTTGGTATTCTAGTGTCGCCTCAGAATCGTTTCTGCCAGCACCTGCCTCAGAGCACGGTATAGTTACTGACAACCTGTTTTGGGTAACCATTGCTGTTATTTCGGCTATGTTTATCATCACCAATGCAGGTTTGTTTTGGTTTGCTTATCGTTATCAGTACAAGGAAGGAAGAAAAGCAACTTTCTATCACGATAATCCTAAACTGGAAGTTTTTTGGACAATCGTTCCAGCGGTAATTATGGCCTTACTGGTCTTTTTTGGATGGAAAGCTTGGACAGATATTATGGAAACCGATCCCCCAGATGAAGCCATGAAAATAGAGATCATGGGTAAGCAATTTGCTTGGTTGGTACGCTATCCCGGAAAAGACGGACAGCTCGGCGACTATGATTATCGTCTAATTGATGATGCGGCTGGTAATGACTTTGGGATCGACTTTGAAGACAAAGCATCCTTTGATGACTTTTCACCTCGTGAAATGCACATCCCCGTTAACAAGCCAGTATTATTGAAAATTAGAGCGAGAGACGTGTTACACAGCGTTTTTGCTCCACATTTTCGCCTAAAAATGGATGCAGTACCCGGAATGCCTACACAGTTTTCCTTTACTGCTATCAAAACTACGGCTGAAATGCGTCAGGAATTAGGTAACCCAGATTTCAATTACGAAATCGCTTGTACAGAAGTCTGTGGTAGAGGGCACTTCGCAATGAAATATATCATTGTGGTAGAAGAACCCGAAGAATACGAAGCTTGGTTTGCTGAGCAGACGCCTTTCTTAGAAATTAATCCAGAGTTAAAAGGTAAAGGTATGTCTGATTTGAGAAAGAAAAACTTGGCGAAACAGAAAAAAGAAGAATCTTTGGAAACAGCAGGTATTTAATATTATATAAGACAGAAAAAACCATCAAGAGAAAGACAAGATAAATATACTAAACTATGGCAACAGAATCTCACACGGCACATGATCATGATCTTCACATAGGTCATGATCACGATCATGAGCACCACGAAGAAGGTTTTATTAAGAAATACGTCTTCAGCGAAGACCACAAAACAATCGCGAAGCAGTTCCTGATCTCAGGTTTGATCTGGGCTTTTATCGGAGGAGCGATGTCAATTATCTTCCGATTACAGCTGGGTTTCCCAGATATGGATATCAGCTTCCTGAGGCCTATCATTGGGGATTATATTAACGAAAATGGAAAAATAGGACAAGAGGCTTACCTTGCCTTCGTAACGATGCACGGTACTATCATGGTATTTTTCGTGCTCACAGCAGGTTTGAGTGGTACGTTCAGTAACTTCCTCATTCCTCTGCAAATTGGAGCACGAGATATGGCTTCTGGTTTCTTGAATATGCTCTCTTACTGGTTCTTTTTTGCGGCCAGTGTGATCATGTTTGCTTCCTTATTCTTAGAATCAGGCCCGGCAGCGGGTGGATGGGTGGTTTACCCCCCATTAAGTGCCTTGCCAGAAGCCATATCAGGTTCTGGTGCAGGGATGACCTATTGGCTGATCAGTATGTCCCTCTTTATCGTTTCTACCTTATTGGGCGGTATTAATTACATTACGACCGTAATTAACATGAGAACCAAAGGGCTGTCTTTTGCTCGCCTACCACTGACAATATGGGCATTTTTCTTGACGGCGATTATTGGTCTCCTGTCTTTCCCTGTACTATTTGCAGCGGCACTTCTGTTGATTTTTGATAGAAGTTTTGGTACAAGCTTTTACTTATCAGAGATTTATATTGGTGGAGAAGCACTCCATCATCAAGGTGGTAGCCCTATCTTGTATCAGCACTTATTCTGGTTCTTAGGACACCCTGAGGTTTACATTGTATTATTGCCTGCGCTTGGTATTACCTCAGAGGTCATTGCTACTAATGCAAGAAAGCCAATCTTTGGTTATCGTGCGATGATTGGTTCAATGATTGGTATTGCTATTTTGTCCTTCATCGTGTGGGCTCACCACATGTTCGTAACGGGTATGAATCCTTTCCTAGGTTCTATCTTTATGTTCTTGACATTGATTATTGCTGTACCTTCTGCGGTCAAAGCCTTTAATTACATCACAACACTATGGAGAGGTAATATTATCTTTACCCCCGCAATGTTGTTTTCCATTGGATTAGTATCTGTGTTTATCTCGGGTGGTGTAACTGGAATTGTACTTGGTAACAATGCTTTGGATATCCAACTACACGATACCTATTTTGTGGTGGCTCACTTCCACATTGTAATGGGTAGTGCTTCCTTCTTTGGGTTCATGGCGGGTGTTTACCACTGGTTCCCCAAGATGTTTGGTAGAATGATGGACGAAAAGCTTGGGTATGCTCACTTTTGGTTGACTTTTATCGGGATTTATTTAGTATTCTTCCCAATGCACTATATGGGTATTGCTGGCTTCCCTCGTCGTTATTATTCACACACAGGGTATCAGGCGTTTGATGTTTATCACGATTTGAGTGCTTTCATCAGTGTTGCGGCTATTTTAACCTTCGCTGCACAGGCAATATTCGCTTTCAACTTCATTTACAGCATATTCCGTGGTAAAAAAGCTTCTCAGAATCCTTGGAATTCCACAACACTGGAGTGGACTACCCCCAGACTACCCGGGCACGGCAACTGGCCAGGAAAAATACCTTACGTATACCGTTGGCCTTATGATTACAGTAAGCCTGATTCAGATAAGGATGGGTTTACGGATTTTATTCCACAACACATTCCTCACTCTCAGACTCCTCATTCCAACCTAGAGCACGAGAATGAGATCATGAAGAGACAGGAAGTAGATGAAGATCTGAAAATTGATGACCAAAAAGCATAAAACAACAGGGCAGGTTATCTTCGGGAGACTGGGGATAACCACCCTAATTGCTATATATCTCCTCATACTAGCTGGTGGAATTGTAAGAAGTACGGGTTCAGGCATGGGCTGTCCTGATTGGCCTAAATGTTTTGGACAATGGGTTCCCCCCACAGAAGCTGACCAACTTCCATCCAATTACAAAGAAATATACGCTCAGCAGCGCAAAGAAAAAAACGCTAAATTACAGACCTACCTTTCTTTTCTTGGTTTCCACGAACTAAGTGATCGTATGCAGAATGATGCTTCTATGTATGTAGAAGCCGATTTCAATGCCTACAAGACTTGGATAGAATACCTCAATCGTCTACTTGGTGTGGTGGTGGGTTTTCTAATTCTGTTTCTATTATTAGCATCTTTTGCCTACTGGAAAACAGATGCACTCATTCCTCGTCTGGCTTTCTTAACATTGGTCTTAGTAGGATTTCAAGGATGGATTGGTTCCATTGTGGTATCTACCAATCTATTACCCGGTATGATTACTTTGCATATGAGCTTGGCCGTTCTTATTGTTTTCTGTGTGATCTATATGTTGCACCGTGTTTACCGAGATCAAATGCGGAAGCCTACTATTCGCACTAACAAGAAAATGCTAAATGTGTCGTTGTTGGCCATCTTGCTCATATCAATGATCCAAGTATTGATGGGAACTCAGGTCAGAGAAGCGATTGATCAAGTTGCTAAAGTACTCGGAGGTGGGAGCAGAGGTCAGTGGATAGAAGAACTGGGTCTGACATTTTACATACACAGGTCTTTTTCTTTGCTCATTTTAGGAGCTCATACTTTTTTTCTGCATAAACTTTGGCAGAATACATCTTCTAAAAATACGATTTTGTCCAAGAGCTTTCTGATTCTACTGGGGATGGTTTTGGCAGAGATTATTTCAGGAGCTTCCATGGCCTATTTAGGAATGCCAGCTTTTTTGCAACCCATACATTTATTGTTGGCAGTGGCGATGCTGGGAATACAGTTCTTTTTACTTTTGCATATTAATTTTGCGGAAACCACGAAACCAACGTCTAAGATTTTAGAAAAAGCATTGGAGGTGTAGCCTATGATCACAAGTGAATTAACAAGAGAAACAATTGTTTTAAGCACAGCCCAAAAAGCAAAATTGTATTGGGCTTTACTTAAACCCCGCTTATCATTCTTAGTAGCTTTCTCAGCGGCTTTTGGTTATTTATTAGGAATTTCAGGTGAAATTAATTGGCTCAACTTTTTAGCTTTGAGTCTTGGTGGTTTTTTTGTCTCAGGCACTTCGGTGATCATCAACCAGATTATAGAAAAAGATTTAGACAAAAAAATGAATCGTACTCAAAAGCGACCCTTGCCCGCAGGTCAGATCACTCAAGAGAATGCGACTACTTTTGGCTTTATCACCGGATTATTAGGCTTTACGCTTTTGTTGGTATTCACAAACTTTTTAACTGCATTACTTTCTCTATTTTCGCTCTTTCTTTACGGATTCATATACACACCACTCAAAAGAATTGGCCCTATCGCGGTGATTGTGGGAGCTTTACCGGGTGCTTTACCTCCCTTACTGGGATGGGTGGCTGCTACGGGAGAGTTAAGTTTTGAAGCTTTCGTTATATTCATGGTACAATTTGTCTGGCAGTTTCCACACTTCTGGGCAATTGCTTGGGTGGCCGATGATGATTATCAGAAGGCAGGTTTTAGGCTCTTACCTTCTAAGCGGGGGAGGGATTTTAATTCTGCTTTACAAATTACGCTTTGTACCTTGTTCTTGATACCAGTAGGCATCCTACCCAGTCAGCTAGGAATTACAGGAGTTGTTTCTGCTTATTTGGTGAGCTTATTGGGTTTGTTGTTTTTGATACCGACCCTGCGATTGCTGTTTAACCCTTCGCGTAAGGCAGCTTTACAAATCATGTTTGGTTCTTTCCTGTATTTACCCCTGACTCAGATCATATACTTGATAGATAAGCTCTAAAGACTCAAACTATGCTAGGGATTTATGAGTTATCATAGTCAAGAATAAATAAAGATAAAAACGCTTCTTAGAGTAAAACATATATGGAAGAGAATTTGAAATTAACATTTGCCGAAGAGCCAAGAGAAACATTATCCATGCATCCGCAGAAATTTGCGCTGTGGTTGTTCATCGTGAGTATCATTATGCTCTTTGCGGCCTTCACGAGTGCTTATATTGTAAGACAAGCCGAAGGAAACTGGTTGGTGTTTGACCTGCCCCAATTATTTTGGTATAACTCTATCGTGTTGATTGCCAGTAGTGCTACGATGCATTGGTCGGTGGTCAATGCACGTCAAGATAAGATCAGTTTGCTTAGAACGGCCATTTCTATTACAACTGTATTAGGATTGACTTTCTTGGTGGGGCAATATTTAGCTTGGGGCGAATTGGTGCGTGACGGCGTATTCTTTGCTGGAAGTGAATCTAATCCGGCTGGTTCTTTTATGTACGTGATTACTGGTATGCACGGGCTGCATTTGGTCAGCGGTGTCATCTTTTTGTTGATTGCGCTTTATTCGGCATTTACCTACAAGATACATTCAAAGAATATGACACGCTTAGAAATGTGCGCAACTTACTGGCATTTTCTGGATATTCTTTGGTTATATCTGTTTGCTTTCTTAATATTGAATCATTAATCTGAATTTATCGTCAATAATATAAAATCTAATCTAATCCGAATATACATTTATGGCAACGGTTGCAACTCAAGAGGAACAAAAGCAGGGTATTGATTGGAATGGGGGGAACCAACCCTTCAAGGCCAGTTGGGGAAAGCTCATGATGTGGTTTTTCCTGCTTTCAGATGCTTTTAGTTTCTCCTCCTTATTGATCGCGTATGGTCTGATCCGATACAGTCATTCTGCCTACGAAGGTGCGGTCGAAGACTTTACATTCTCTCTTGACTACTGGCCCATTCCTGAAAAGGTTTTTGACGCTGCTCCTTTCTTTCACGGAGTAGAGCTTCCACTGGTTTTTGTGGGGATTATGACCTTCATCTTGATTATGAGTAGTGTTACGATGGTACTAGCCGTAGAGGCAGGGCATCGTGGTGATCGTAAAGACGTAGAAAAGTGGATGCTCTGGACGATCTTGGGTGGAGCGACTTTTTTAGGTTGTCAAGCTTGGGAATGGACACACTTTATCATGGGAACGGACACAGGACAGGCTACTGATCTTTATGGAAATATTATCCAAGGAGCGAATCTTATCCAAAACCAATACGGACCAACTCCTTTTGCAAATCTTTTCTTCTTTATTACTGGTTTTCACGGGCTTCACGTTACCAGTGGAGTGGTGATCAATATTATTATTTTCTACAACGTAGCGATTGGTATTTACGACCGTCCGGAGAGGAAGCTTGATCCCGGAGCGGAACCCTACGAAATGGTGGAAAAAGTAGGTCTTTACTGGCACTTTGTTGATCTGGTTTGGGTCTTTGTTTTTACCTTTTTCTACCTAGTCTAATTAATCAAAGAAAGCTTAAAATTATAGAGATATGGCGGAAACACAACAACTAGAAAGTACTCAGGTACAGACCCAAAGTGGGCATAGTGAACATAAAAAACCTCAAACCAAGCTCATCTGGAAGACTTTCTGGATACTTTTGGGGCTTACCGTATTAGAATTTATTATCGCTTTTACCTTACCCTCGTCTATGTTTAAGGTAGGGTTATTTATCTTCTTGACCATCGTAAAAGCAGCCTATATCGTAGGAGAATTCATGCACTTGCGCTATGAAGTGAAGTTTTTGATTTGGACAATTTTGCTTCCTATGATCTTTGTCGCTTGGCTCTTGTTAGCTCTGATTACAGAAGGAGGATCGATTTTCTACGGAGGATAATTCTTACGAACAAAAGAATCCGGCGATTGGTTTACTGATAAATCAATCGCTTTTTTCATGCTATGAATAGAACGAATCAATATATTACCTTAGCTGTATTAATCATATTACCCATTCTGATCTTCCTTTTTTTGCAAGGGTTTGGACAGAATTATTACACCTTGGATATATACCATACAAAATGGTTGGAAGAAGTAGAGGTAGAAGGAGAACCCTACATCGATACGGTACGTGATGCGAGTAAGTTGAAAGGAAAAAAGATTGTAGATACGCTTTATCATACCATTTCTGATTTCAAATTGACCGATCAAAATGGAGAATCCTTTACCCGAAAAGATTTAGAGAATAAAATACACATTGCAGATTTTATTTTCACTCGCTGTGGAAATCCGACTTTCTGCCCTCGCATGAGTAAGCAACTACAAAGAGTACAAAAAGAGTTTGCTGCGCAAGAAGAGGTAGAACTTGTCTCCTATACGATTGATCCTGAGTATGATACTCCTACCGTTTTGAAAGCATACGCGCAGGATTATAATGCTAATCCTGAAAAATGGCACTTCCTCACGGGTGATAAAAGAAAGATTTACGACTTGGCCTTCAACGCTTATAAGGTAAGTGCTATGGATGAAGAAAAAACGATTACCCCAGATTTTTTGCACTCTAATAAACTAGTGTTAGTCGATAAGCAGGGACGTATCCGTGGCTACTACAACGGCTCTGATACCGAAGATGTGGATAAACTAATTGTGGAAACAAGAGTTTTATTAAGCGAATATCAAGCTAGTTGAACCTAATCTATTCAGTTACAATCATTACATCTTAAATAAAAAAATATGAATAACGGAAGTTTGGGAAACCAAGCCTTGGAAAAGGAAAACAAAATATATTTGACCCTCATCGGCGTCATCTCAGTGGTCGTGCCTTTGTTGGTGGCTTTTCTTCTCTTCGGAGGGAAAGCCACTCGGATTGATGGTTTGAACGTTGCTTTTCTGCCACACCTCAACGCGGTACTCAACACGGCAACTTTTGTTTGTTTGATTTTGGGTTTTGCGATGATTAAACAAAAGAAGATTGCCTATCATCGTACTTTCATGATGTCAGCCTTTGTGTTATCAAGTATTTTTCTGATTTCTTATGTGATTTACCATAATAACGCCGAATCAACCTCTTATGGAGGAGTAGGGCTGCTGAGATATGTTTACTTTTTTATCCTCATTACACATATTATCTTGGCGACGGTGGTTGTGCCTTTAGTGCTTTTAGCGATTTACTTTGCTTGGACCAAGCAGATCACGCGCCACAAGAAAATAGTTAAATGGACTTATCCGATTTGGACTTACGTGGCTTTCACGGGGGTAGCGGTTTATTTAATGATTAGCCCTTATTATAGCTAGGTAAAGAAACTTACAAAAGCCTGTAAATGTTATACTTATAGATAATCAAAGGAAAAAATAGACTCGCCAAATGGTAGAACCACGGCGTTTTCTGGCCATCTGGTGAGCATCAATCCATAGCAATTATGAAAAAAATATTTAATCGTAAATACATTCTTCTGCTTGTGTTCTTTCTGGCTTTTAGCTGGCAAAATGCTTGGGCACAGTGCGCAATGTGCCGTGCTACCGTACAAAATCAAGCAAGTGATGGCGGAGATTTAGTAGCAGGGCTGAACGCAGGTATCTTGTATCTGGCAGCCATGCCCTATGTGATTTTTGCGATCATAGGCTATGTTTTTTATACCAATACCAGAAAGAAAAATGTCAGAAAAAACCAAGTTACAAGCCATCGCTGGGGCTAAATGTCCTCGTTGCCGAGTAGGGGAAATGTTCCAATATTCTACTTATCACCTAGGAGGCTTCAAATTTATGGAAATGCATAAGAACTGTCCCCAGTGCGATTTCAAGTATGAAGTAGAGCCCGGATTTTTTTACGGGGCCATGTATATCAGTTATGCCTTCTCGATTGCAATCAGCGTAGCAGGTAGTGTGGCGACTTACGTGTTGGGAGGAGATCCAGACGCTTGGGTCTATATCACGGTGGTCTCTGTCTTACTTTTTTTGGCTGTACCTTTTTCCTTCCGCTACGCCCGAGTGCTAATGCTTCATGTATTCGCAGGTATTAAATATCGCCCTGAGTTAGCAGAATCTCTTGAAAAGAGAGAATAAGTCCTATCTTTGTGAAAATTGCACGTACATTCATCAAAAAAATCAATCTTATATCTTATGAAGTCTGCACTCTACCGTATCGGTTTGTTCGTTTCTATCTGTATTTATGTTTGGGCTTGCTCCTCAGAAGGTAATCAAAAAAACGCAACAACTAATACTTCCGCGTCGTCCTCTGATAATGAGGTTGAGGTAAGCGAAAACGATGAACCAGAATTAAGCGAACTTGCTCAAAAAGGTAAAAAAATATTTGAGATCAATTGTGCACAATGTCATTTGATGAGCAAAGAAGTATTGATTGGCCCTGGCTTAGCTGGGGCAACGGCCCGAAAAGACAAGGAATGGATACTCGCCTTTATCAAAAACTCTCAGAAAGTAATCCAAAGTGGGGATGAGTACGCGGTAGCACTGTACGAAGAATATAACAATACCGTGATGACGAGCTACTATGGTACAGACGAAGAATTAGAAGCCATTTATGCTTACTTGAAAGCTTACGAAAACGAAAGCTAACCTGATTATGGGAAGAGCCGAATAGCTCTTCCCACTTTTATTTTACAGTTTGCGAAGTCTTTGAAAATTCCATACCCGTTCTCGGTCGCTTAATATCAAGTAGTAAGTCCCTATTTCAAATTCTTCGGTAGATAACCGCAGCACCTGAGGCAAAGTATCGCTTGAACACGGGATACTTTTTACGATCCTTCCGTACTGATCTCTTATTTCCAAATAAAACTTCTTCGGAGCAGGAGCATCCTTCAGCTTGACTTGAAGCTGATCTTGAAAAGGGTTTGGAAAAACTTGCCAAGCTAGTGTCTTCTCATTCGAGTCTTCGCTGAGATCGCTATCTACGATCGTGAAAGCAATTAACACGGAATCCCCTCTTGCTCCACTAGCTAATTTTTCTCCAAAAGCTTGCAAACTCAAAAGATAATGACCGGGAATGGCTTCCCAAGGGACAAACACACCTCGGGGCGAATCTCCAAACAAAGCATAAGGAAGGATACTTTCTACTCTTTCTTCAATAATTTCTCCTTGTGAATTTTCTAGCCGAAAACTTACGCTATTGGCTTGTTTTACGAGAACCTCGAAGTTAATAGAGCGTCCCGTTTCGGCAATATCCAGCGTATCTCCCAACTCGATAGGACGGACTCTGGCATTGGCAAAGGCATTAATGAGCAAAATGCTATCGATACGCGGAGGAGGTAATACTCGGAACGATATTTCCAAGGGTAGTCCAGCCGTACCCCCTGCGTTTTGCTCCGTAAAAGCTTGTGCAGAAATGGTGTAATCACCAGGGGGTAGCACCCTGCCCGAAAATAGATCTCCTTGATTACCAAAGAGCGTGAAAGGAGCCAAGTTTTCAACGTTTCGAAACTCGAGAGGCCCTTCTAATTGCAATAAAACACTTCTCACCTGACTCCCTTCCGTCTTTGCTTGGAAAGTAACAGCAGGAATCGAGGCAGCATCAAACTGGACGAGCATAGAATCTTGGAGCCTAGCAACTACCGAATTTTGAAGCGTGTCAATGAGCAGAATATGATCAATGAGGAGTGAATCTTGAGCAAAAATGGCTTCCGAAAGTACAGAAAAATATAGCCAGAGTAATAAAAATCTAGCAAAAAAATAGTTGGTGTACATGGTTGGTCATTTTGGGATTAATTATTTGCAATTAAGTGCATAAAGATGAATTATTGATAAAAAATAGATAGCAAAATAGCTTGCTATCTATACACAGCAGACGGTCTAGTTTCCTTAAAAACGACTCTACTGATTCTTTATAAGTTTAGTTGTATAGGTTCTCCCTTTGGAGTGAATTTGTAATATATAGACACCTGGATTGAGTGGCCTTAGTTGTTCATTGAGCCAAGCCTCAAGGTGCGCAGCTGAGGTTTGCATAGCTCTTTGATACTGGCCATCTAGGCTCAGCAGTTTGACCTCTACTATCTCCGAATTTGATTGAGATAACTGGCTCTTCACCTGTAAGCGATGAGAGAAAGGATTCGGATATACTTGTACTTCGGTCTCTGCGTCAAGAATTGGTTTTGCTACGTTTTCATCAGCCTCTTCAAAATGTGCGCGAGCGGCCAAGTTCGTTGATGAAACTGGCTCATAGGGCAAGACATTACTGATAAGATACACATTATCATTATAGTCATAATTGGCTCTTGGGCCTACATAATCCTGAGCCACGAGGTAGTGGTGTTCTACAATTTTGCCCTCGTGATCCTTGAGTGGCCATACGCGGAGTGCAAGTCTGCCTGCTAAGGTGTCTTGGTCAGCGTGAGGATAATTTTTATAAAAATCAGTATGATTGCCATTAACCACCAAATCTACAAACCCATCTGGGCGAAAATAACCAGTGGCAGCTCTGTGGGCTTGTGCTTGGTTGCTCAGGTGCTGTGGCCGAGGGAGCAAGGATTGGGCATCCCTGCCTAGGTGCGCAAAGAGAGGTTTCACAGGGCCACCCGCAATGCTGTATCGGATACTCTCGAACTGATCACAGCAACTGTGATAAGCAGCCAACTGCATGATACGAACGGCCTGTTTGGGATCAGCCACTGTAAAGAACCTCGTTCTGATTTCGTCCCCCGCGAGTGTAAAATCATCACCTGCTTTTTTATCTGTGAAGCCAATGTTGGTGCTAAGGCCGAACGCATCCACAATTTCTTGTAAATGTGGCTCGCGGTCTCCTTCTCCTTGCTTTTGCCATAAACCGTGCAAGAGTACGGTTTTGGGCTGTTTTTCGTGAGAATTATAGATTTTCAGCGCTTCGTGTAAGACTTTGACCAGACCATCTCTGGCTCCGGCAGGATTGCGGGCAATAAATTTTAAACGGATATCTAGAGCTTGCCCTGCTGGAATGGACAGAGAAATATTATCCAAATTTGTGATTTGCCAATAATCTGGATTGGTGATAATCAGGCTATCAATATGAAGCATATCTGGGTATTGGTTATGGAGTCTTAAAGTTACTTCATCGTGATTGGCATTAGGACCCAGCTCAGAAGGAGAACCAAACCAAGGCTCTTGAATACGACTGAAGCTTAGCTGATCGTGGGCAGGAAATCCATCCAAGTTCTCTAATACTAGCCGAGAAGGAGCCAAAGGTTCTGTGACTCTAAGTAAGGTCAGCTTGGCTCCTCCAAACTCCGAAACATATAAATTTCCCGTAAGGGGATCTTCTACCAAATCTAAGGGGTCTTGAAAACAGCGCATACCTGCCTCTCCGGTAACATCTACGAAAGATTTTACGATGTTGTGGGTACGATTATCAGGTTCTAAGATAATGATGTCATCATTTTGGCTGTACCTGACCACCAAGAGTTTACCCTTGAGTTTCCCTCCAAAGGCTTTGCTCTGATATTCTATGGCTCCATTGGGAGACTTATTATTTTCAAAGTTAAAAGCCAAGCCATCGTGGTCGAAATTAGGATCAGCCGCAATACCATCATAGGCAGGATTATCTACATCCAGATCGCCTCTATTGAGAATATATTCGCCGCGTCTGGGATTAGGATGTCCATAATAACGTCCAGCTTTAATACGATACAACCAATCACTCTGCGTAGGAGTGACCTTGGCCACAGCCGGGATGATCTTGAGGGTAGTGTCGCTTACTAGATGATTGATGAGGTTTTCTACGAGTGTATCCTCTGGATAAAAGCCAGGGGTATTACCCCCCAAAGCTGATCCATTAGTAGGCACGTAAAGTTCTCCATTACTGTGCCATACCAAATCATAGGCATTTCTGATACCAGTAGCGTATAGCGTTAAGGGAGCCTCTTCAACGGAGGGATCATAGCTACCTCCTTCGGCAGTTTTGACATCGAGGGGGAGATCTTTACTGGCCTCCAACTTTTGCAAATCGAGACGCAGTATTGCGGCAGAAAGGAGTTTTTCTGAGCGATTGCCCCAAGCTGCATCGGCTCGCCCCATGGCTGTATTGCCTCCTTGAGAAATGTATAATTGCTGGTCAGGGCCAAAAGCCATACTACTAGTCAGGTGATCTTTGAGAGAACGGGGTAAGTGAATCACCATATCCTCTACTGAGTCCAGGTGCTTGCCGCTCAGACGGGCGATATTACCATCCCACTCTGGTCCTTCTTCAAAAGTGTAATGCCCTGAATAAGAAACCCAAGCGATTAAATTATCGGCAGTAGCCTTGGGGTCAAATACGAGTCCAACGGCCATTTTGGGCCCCGTACCAAAATCAGGAGCGCGTTTGTGTTTCCGTAGCGAAGAAATCGTCTCTGCTTCGCCGAGTAGGCCATCTTTATCTATCCTAAAACGTTTAATCAGACCATCAATCGTCAAAGCGTAGAGCTTCGAGTCTGGGCCGATACAAAGGCTTGTATATTGCTTCCCAGCGGCTTGGGGGAGCGCTACCTTTTCAAAGCGAATATCTTGGAGGGACTGGCTGAGAAAGTGTGCGCCCGTCCGAAAAACCAAGGAATAAGGAACGATGGCATTCTTATCCAAATCTGTAATGTCTGATTTAAAATCTAAGCGATAAGTAGTGTAGCTTTCCAGAGGTGCGCAGGGAACAAGGGTAATTGCATCTCCACCTCCGGTAGAATTGACTTGTGCATCTACGATTTGGTGATTAGATAAGTTCGTCAAGGTAATGTTGAGATTATTGACCGTGCTGCGATCAAGAGCTGAATTGAGTAAGAATAGTTCCGTAGAAAAGTTTTCATCCAAAGCCACCTCTTGCATGTGGTCGATGAGCAAATTACCAGAGCTACCGTGTATTTCTATCACCCAAGGACGGGTCGGGACCCCTTCTTCATAAACCTCAATGGCCGAAACAATCGCATTATTCACCACAGAAGTAAATTGAATATCTAAGGTATTATTTTGATCCAATTGAATATTTTCAAAAGTTTTTACCAAAGCGTGAGTGGCTCCCACCTCCTGAAAAATATCCAAGCTATCTAAGACTCGTTCTCCTTCAATATCTACGTGGAAGATCCTTTGACCCGCCCGTCCTTCTATACCCTGAGGACTGCCAAAATAAGGTTCCATAAAATGTAGCTTGACTGTGTAAGCTGAGAAATTGGAACGAACGGGCAGATGATAAGCAAAACTACGACTGCCCTGAGCAACGTAGCGATAGGTTTGATAAATAATATCTGATTCAGTATTGGCAATCTCATAAGGCTTGGAGGCCGTCCAACCCCCCGTAAAATACTTTCCCTTTTTGTCATTTTCCCAATTGCCACTGTCTAAATCAGTAATATCATTGCCCCCCACATTGATGCGATAGAGGGAAGTCGGTTCATTAGATTCTATAAACTCGAATTGTACCTGAAAAACTGAGCCTGACAATCCTGATAGATGTGCTCCTGCAAAAGCCAAAACTTCTAAATTGTAAGTGCCACCCACGGCCGTTTTTCCCTTAAAATCCTGAGAAGAGGCTTCTCCAAAGAGGGTATAAGGATAAATATTCTCAGTTTGTTGATGAACCATAGCTCCATTCAAAGAGAAAGAAACACTTCCTACTTGCTGGGGGGAAATTTCTGCTATAATATTAAAACGAAATAATCTGTCTTTGGGCAATTTGATACGATCTCCATGACTAATTTCTTGCAAAATCGCATCTTGATCTGCATCTACCAAGAGCAACCGAGTGACCTTCAAGCTGTCCTGAGTGCTAGGTGGAATAGGTGATGGCGGCCTCAAAGATAGAACCGATGTCGAGACAGGGCTACCCGACGGAAATAAAGTAGTGGAGTAGCCTAGAAACCAAAACGTAGAAAATAAGGCTAGAAAACTAGCAAAAAAATACCTGGATGAAATTTTCATGACAAAAGAATTTAAAAATGTAAGACAAAAATAAACCTGTGAAATACCAAAAAGAATCTAACTTTTAGATAATAAGCTGACCTAGTGCTCCCGTGGTATCTGCTTATTTTTTAAAACAGAACCAAAGATGTGAACACCATCCGAAGTAATGATTTTGAAAGAAAATGGCTATATTTGCAATCGCTACCTTCAATCAGTTGCCTGATAGCAACCAATCCCTAACAGAGCTATGTAATTTATTTGTTCGTTTATCACATGTTATCGGTGCGTCCATACACGTGAATAGTACGACTTGGTACGGCGATCTCAAAGGGCCATAACGCTTGCATATTTTCGTGTCAGTTTTACCAGAATTGTCATAACATTTCCAGTGATAAAAACTGGGTGATTGATTATGATCACAAGATTACTAGAATTATAGATAAAATCAAGAAAATGTTATAAACAGCAAACTATTGTTACGAACGGAGCTTCTTAGCAAGAAAAATCAGCAAATCATGAGAATTGGAGGCATATTTTCTCAAATGATCTGATTTTTGATAGAGTTGTTGAGAAACACTGTGCAATCTTTGTGAAAAAGCAAGATTTTCCAATTGATTTCCATGCTTCCTCAGTCTTAAAATCGTATTTTGAATTAAGAAACTGTCTAGCGTTTTAATTTGGTAGCGAAAAAGTTCTATTTTGAGTTCTTACGAAACCGGTTTTTGAAAGCATAGCCCCGGCTATGGTTGAAAAAATTGGTGAAGTCAGGTGCTGAAAGAGGACTTTTGCAGCCCCAAGGTAAACTTTAGACTTGCTTCTAAGTGAGCTTTTAAATATTACAACTCCAAAGAATTATGCCTAAGACTTTAGCCTATTCTTACCTGAGTATTTTATGCTTATTTACCTGCATACCGACCGAGGCAAAAGTTTCAGGTAAAAAAGTGGTTCCAAACCTCAGTCAACTACAAGTAGACTCACTCTACCCAGCTCCTTTTTCTCTATACGCTCAGAGAGAAGATCCCATTCAGATTTATTTCAATGAAGAACTGAACCCTGCGCTGGACTACCGACCCTATCTGCAAGTAGTAGGAAGTTTACAAGGCAATATAGCAGGAGAAATTCGTGTAGATACAAACCAACTCACGTTCCAGCCAAGTAGATTATTGAAATACGGGGAGAAAATAGAGGTATGCATTTACCCCGGCGTACTTTCTGCAAGTGCTAATACCTTGGCCTTTGCCTATCATTATCAATTTCAGGTGCGCTCTTTGCCTATTGAGCCCAATTTGAGCAGAAGTACTCTGGTAGGAAACGAGGGGAAGGACGCTGGAGAAGGCAAACACGTCTATACCGTGGATGTAGATCGAGATGGAGATATTGATATCATTTCGGCACACAGTAAAAATAATGACGATTTGGGTAAGATTATCTGGTACGTCAATGAAGGTGAACTTAATTTTAGACCCAAGATCATTGATCCGCAGGCTATTGGTGTTAACCATTTGCAAGCCTGCGATTTAGATCAAGATGGCTATCTAGATATACTAGCTACGGTTCCTACCGAAGCGGATGATCGTATTGTTTGGTATCGCAATCAAAATAATCTAGACTTTAGCGAAGGCTTAGATATTAAGCCGCCTCCTGGAACCGTGCCTATCATGGGGATTAATTCTATACAAACTGGGGATTTAGATGGAGATCAAGATATAGATTTAGCCGTGTGTGTAGAGTTTAACGATATGGTTTTGTGGATCGAGAATCAAAACCAAAATCCCTCCACGGTAAATCCAAATCAATTCAAGTGGCACTTACTGACTGATTTGACAGGCGGTGCCAAGGACGTAAGTATAGCAGATTTAGATCAGGATGGGCGTTTGGATATCGCAGTGGCTGCCAAAGGTGTTTCAACGAAAAACAGAAGCAAAAGCGATGTAAAAGTAGCTTGGTTCAAAAATCAGGGTGATAGGATTTTTGATACTCGTATCCTCATTCGAGGAGGGCGCTACGAAGCATTCTCCATTGTTCCTGCTGATTTGGATGGCGATGGCGAGGTTGATTTGATATTAGGAAGCCGTAGAGGTCTGGGAGCAGTAGGGAGGCTATCGTGGCTTCAAAGTTTGGGAGAAGGAAATTTCTCTGATGAGAAAATTATCACTGATTTTGGTTCTGGTATAAAATCCGTGAATGCTACGGACCTAGACGGGGATTTGGATCTAGATATTGCGTATGTCTCTCCTTTGAGGAGTGAACTCATTTGGTACGAGAATGAGGGTAATCTTGTCTTTAACCGAAGATTTGTATCTAATGTCAGTAAGATAGAAGCTACACAAGCTACTGATGTAGATCAAGATGGATATGTGGACTTAGTTTCTATCTCTGGGACAACTGGGAATGGTAGAGTGTCTTTGAGTAAAAATGTTCCAGCCCTATTTATTAAGGAGGCGTTCGTAGGAGAGCATTCCGATCACGTTTTGAGAGAGACGAAACCTTGGGTCGTCTT
This sequence comes from uncultured Cytophagaceae bacterium, assembly GCA_964551015.1. Classification (GTDB taxonomy): domain Bacteria; phylum Bacteroidota; class Bacteroidia; order Cytophagales; family Microscillaceae; genus CAZKBP01. The sequence goes on from CAZKBP010000003.1 coordinate 37,903, forward strand.
TTCTGAAAAAATAGATGAAGCTTCCCTTGATCCTAAGGGCTTCTTTGTGAGAAGTAAAATCAGAGGGCGTCTCTCTGGAAACTACGTGATAAGAGAGGATACGGTTTTTTTTGAACCCGATAGCCCTTTTTTGGCGGGCGAACCTTGTACCCTGTATCTGAATCAAAATCTGCAATCGGTCAATGGAAAAACCCTGAGCCGTAATTTTGCCTTTGAATTTGTCAGTAGAGTAGAAGAAAACACCACCGAGTTCAGACCATTACGGATTGATTCTGCAGATGTATTAACCCCGGTTTCTCTGCAGATTACCGACCTTGACCTAGATGAAAAGCTAGATATTATTGTCGCTAGGAGCGAAGGAGGAGAGAGCAAAGTAGATTTCTATCAACAAAAAACGGCCAGAAATTTTTCCAAATACAAACTAGCTCAAGACTTGCGCGGCGTAAACGACTTAGATATTCTAGATATCAAGATAAATGAACCCCCAAACTTGCTCGTAAGTGATGAAATTGACGCTGAAATTGCTTGCTACTATTGGCAAGATTTTCCTAGTTCGCCCCCGACTTTTGCTACCAAAAATGTCACAACATTTCAGCCAAGATTTGTCCTTTCCACGGATATGGATGGAGACGGCGATACAGATATACTTGCGATCTTCCAAGAAGAAGACCGAACCAGAACCTCTTGGCTGGAAAATATCAATGGAACCTTTAGCGAGCAAGTCATTGATGAGAATATATTGGAAGCAAGCGCACTCACTGTGGCAGATATGGACCGGGATGGAGACCAAGACGTGCTGATTGCCTATGCCGTTGCTAACCGAGTGACTTGGTACGAAAACGACGGGCTTCTCAACTTTGCCGAAAGAAATCTTGAACAAGAATTGGCAGTTGGTAAACCAACTTCGGTTCAAACTGCTGATTTAAATCAAGACGGATACATGGACATCCTGGTCGCTGCCGAAAAAGAAAACAGCTTTTTCTGGTTTCAAAACAAGGGCAACCATCAATTTACTAAAAGAGTTTTGGAAAGCTTCCCCGAAGATAGAGTGACCTCCAAAGTAACTGCCACAGATGTAGATGGTAATGGACATCTGGATATTGTCTACTCGATTCCCAATGAAAGTAAATTGATCTGGTACTCGAACTTAGGCGGAGGTCATTTTGAGAGCCAAGCACGCATTATCAGCGATACACAAACTGATCTCAAAGATTTCTTCCCCGTTGATCTAGACAATGATGGCGATATGGATGTAGTTACGGCTTTGGGCACTGAAAAACAATTGGTATGGCTGGAAAATAAACCACTCATGCGTATAATACAAACGCAGCTTTCGCCTGCCCCGGGAGACAGCCTCATCTCAGATAGAGCTAATATTGAGCTGTTTTTTTCCGAAGAGATTGATCCAGCTACGGCTCGTTTTCCGAACATTATCGTACAAAATCAAAAGGGAGATACCTTGGCCGGAACTATCCAAGTTTCAGGTTATCAAGTGTCCTTCCAACCCGAATCTAATTTTACACCCGAAGATACCATCTACGTGACCATCACCATTGATGTGCTAAGTAAGCAAGCCAAATGTATAGCCAAAGATTACACTTATTTTTTTGTAATAGCCCCCGCCATTTGCCTTGAGGCCAGCGAAAGCGGAGGTTGTGCCCCCTTCCCACTGGAAATAAATGATTGTAGCGCAGGGAGCTTAGAAATTAGGTACATCTATGAATCTGGGCAGATTCCTACCTTAGAAAAAAAGCATACTTACAAGCAACCGGGCATTTACAACCCTCAGCAAATTATCTTCTACAGAGATGGCATTGACACTATGATGCTTTCTAAGCCCATCGAGGTACTACCTGTTCCTGAGGAGTTGCGTATCTTGGTAGAAAACGAGCAATTAGCCATTTGCCCAGAGAGCAGACTTACGCTAAGGGTCAGCCCTGCCTATGATACCGAAACTTACGAATGGTTTCGAGAAGATGAGGATGTTGCTTTTGCCCAAGGACAAGAAATCCAGATCCAAACCGCGGGTAGCTACCGAGTGCAGGCAGAAAATATTTGTGGTCTTTTGGCATCGAAACCCTTGGTAATTCCCGAGCTGGAAGTGTTTTTGCCTAACCTCTTCACGCCCAATGGAGATGGCAATAATGATGTATTCCGTCTGCGCTCTACGGATTTATCCCAATTAAAAAGCATAGAATTGATTGTCCTAGACCGTTATGGTAATCAAGTTTATGCTACTAAGAACATACAAGAAGCCAGCGAAAAAGGCTGGGACGGTGGCTCACAGCCTTCTGGTAATTATACCTGGACTTTAAAAGCTGAACTAGAAGGGTGCCAAGGCTACTCCGCCCAAGGTCGTTTGACTCTGTATCGCTGATCGATGAAAAGTAGATTTATGAAAAAAGTCGCTTACTTCCTCCTCTTCATTCCTCATTTACTCTGGCCTCAATGGAGCAAAAGCCAAGATTTTGCTTTTTCACAATACTGGAATTCCCCATCCCTGACCAACCCTGCTGCCATTTTACAAAGTTCAGCGGCACAAATACGCTTGAATTATCGTTACCAAGAGCTTCCTACCGGAGATTTTTATAGTACTGCGCTCCTTAGTGGCATTTATCCACTTTTGAATCAGCAAAAAGCCCAGCCCTGGGGAGCTATTTCACTTTCTTTACTCCGAGACAATCAGGGAGGGCTGAGCCAAACGAATGGAGTCTTAGCCGGAGCCGCTTATCGTATTTATTTTTTGAACAGTGAGCTAAACTTTGGTCTACAAGGTGGATTTTTCCAAAGACACATTGGAGACGATACCTACAGAACCGATAGCCAGTTTACGTCGAGTGGTTTTGATCCGAATTTGCCCATCCAAGAAAGTTTAGTGGGAATCAATACCTACTATGGCTTGGTGAGTACAGGTTTACAATGGACACAGAGGGACGAAAAAGAAACTCCTCTCTGGTGGCTGGGAGTGGCTTGGCAGAATATAAATCGCCCTACGCTCAACGAGTTGGAAGGATTTACGGAATCCTTTCGCTTACCGAGTTATTTTACGGGAACAGGCGGTTTTCGACTTTGGTCGGATGCACGTTGGAGTATTAGTCCTCAATTTCGCTGGATCAATCGCTTGGATTTCAATTATTTACACTTGGGTGCAGACTTCAGTTATCACCTAGATGCGAATGCTGCTTTGAAAAAGCTTGGTGATCTGCACTTTGGTGCTTGGTATTATACGAATCAAGCGGTTTTATTGGCCTTCACTTGGGATCAGCCTAAATTCCTGCTGACTTTTAGTTACGATGTAGCTCTGGGAGAAGAGAGCCGTGTTTGGTTGGGGAATGGTGCCTTGGAACTGACGCTGGGCTTAAAAATAGCACGCAGACCCGCTCGGAAAGAAGACAAAGATTTTTTTATAGAAGATGCCGTAGGAGCTATTCTCGAGCAAGGCAAAGCACTGGTCAAGCAAGAACCTGACTCAACGGTATCGATGAGCCCCTCCCCAGAAGATTCCATATCCAAGCCAATCAGAGATACTATTCCTCCCGCAAAAGATACGAATAACTTAGCCCTGACCGAGACTGTAGCTGATGATTCGCTGGCAGAAGAAGAGGTGACCATTCGCTTGGCTGCCTTGGATTTTCCTGATCTGAAACTCAGATTTAGCAATGTTGAAAATCGCCTCACCCCCACCTCGCTAAAAAATATTGATGAACTTGCCCAATCCTTAGTCTACTACGAGGATACAGAAATTGAGATTGTTACCTATGAACCCGTGGAGGCTCTGATCCAAAATTTAGGTAAACGAATGAAAAATTACCTGATTGAGAGGGGAGTGAAGGGCAAAAATATTTTCTTAAAAATAGGCAACCGAGATCAACTGCCCGAAGCAGAGAAAACAAATACGGAATACACAATCATTGAAATCAAAACAAAATAAGAATCATCTACCAGAATTATTCACAAAAAGCTAAAATTAATTAAAAAACCAAGGGTTAAATTTGTATATTACAATGCAAAAGGTCTTGTTCATATTTGGTAGTCCACGAAAACGAACAATGGCCTTGTAGCGTTATTGCTCGGCAAAAAGATGGCTCATATCAAAAAAATACTGTTTATCTGGATTTTGATCCTACCAGGATGGATTTCGCATCTCCTTGCCCAAGCTGATACAATTCGCTTGAGTATTGTAGATGAACAGACCAAAGAAAAAGTAGGTGGAGCGAGCCTAACCGTAGAAGACCATCGCATTCAAGTGAACCCCAGCATCCTCGCAGGAGAGTTCTTATTGATCTACAACCGAAAGGATCAACTTCCTAAACTCGTGAATATCAGCGTACAGGTACCGGGCAATGCAAGTCGGATGAAAGGACGCATCCCTCTGAACCGATCATCTATAGAAATTCCTGTCCGCATCCCCCGACTAGAACAAGAAAGTGAGCAACTCGCCAAGACCAAATCTAAGTCTGAACCGCAAGACCCAACAAATACCAACCCAGCCAAACCCACGGAACCTAACCAAAAGAACGCAAAAAAAAACTTGACCGAGCGTCTGGCAGATAAAAAAGGAAGCACCAAAGCTACCTCCGAAGAGAACAAATCTACCCAAGAAATTTCATCCGAATCCAAAGGGGTGATTAGCTCCTTGGATCGAGCCGAAGATGCGCTCAACAAACTATTGACTGAGCAGGCTGACGAACAATTCCGGAAAGAATATACAAACATTCTGGTGGGTATCCGAGAAATTAGCCAAACCCTTGATTCCAAATTCACCATTTCCCAAGAGCGGAAAGACCGCTTCAACCAGCAGCTAGACTCTCTGGAGCAAAAACTGGCAGCACTGGTAATCAGAAGAAATGCAGAAATGGCTTCTTATGAAGAATTGCTTCAGAACGCTCGCACTGAACTCGAGAAAGCGCGGCGCTTACTAGATGACGCCTGGGTACTGAGTACGCGCTTTATCATTTATACGATACTCGTCTTTTTGATTTCTCTTTCTCTGGCTGGGCTTTTTATATTTCTTTTCAATCGGATAAGAAAACAGAAAAACGAATTAGCAGATTATTTACAAACAGTCAACCAACAGAGCGAAGAAATATTACAGCAAAACGAAGAAATTGCCGCACAGCGAGACAAACTACAAGAGCTTTTCAATCAGCGAGAAATTTTACTCAAAGAAATTCACCATCGAGTTAAGAACAATCTGCAAACCATTGATAGTCTGCTGAATCTACAATCTAAAACCATCGATGACCAAAAAGCCCTCTATGCCATCCGAGATGGTCAAAGCCGGGTGAAATCTATGGCACTCATCCACGAAAAGTTGTACGAGTCTGAAAATATGGAAAAAATTGACTTTCAAGACTATGTGCAGAAGCTATTAGACTATCTGGCCTATAGCTTTGATTCAGATGATAAAGAAATCCAATATCAAATCAATACGGAAAAAGTATTTTTTGATCTAGATCGTGCCACGAGCCTAGGTCTGATCATCAATGAATTAGTTTCTAATATTTATAAATATGCCTTCGTGAATCAAGACAAGGGAGAGATTCAGGTCGCCCTAACCACTACCCATCACCAAGGCTATTGCTTGATCGTGGCCGACAATGGAGTGGGACTGCCCCACGATATAGACATTGAGAAAACCAAAACACTGGGCTTGAAACTAGTTAAGTGGCTGACCGAGCAACTGAAAGGCCAGTTGCGCGTAGAAAATCACGTGGGTAGTAAGTTTATCCTAGAGTTTAAGATGAGTTAGCTCCATCCAAAACTGCCGTGATTTTATGGATTTCATCCGATGGAATTCCTTCCAAAGAGATGCTTGATAAGATGAAATTATCAAGACCGAGCTTGTGCTTTATCTGTATCGAGATGACTTTTTAACAATTATTGGAAGACAAATACACTATGTTTAAACTCAGAATCCTGATCGTGGAGGACAATCGGATCGCCGCCGAAGACATTGCCTCCGACCTAGAAGACATGGGTTACGAAGTGGTTGGTAAGGCCATAGATGTAGATCAAGCTGTGGCCCATTTGGAGCAGGAAAGTCCTGACTTGGTGTTGGTAGATATTAACCTGGGAAGCGACGAAAGCGACCGAAGTGGTATTGATCTGGCAGAAATGATCAACCAAAAATACAAATTGCCTTTCATTTACATGACTGGTTATAGTGATGTGGCTACCGTCTCCAAAGCCAAGCATACCAATCCTCACGCTTACTTGACTAAGCCAATCAAACGAAAAGAATTATATGCTAATATAGAAGTGGCTTTCAGCAGTTCTGCGAATTACCTGTTGATAAAAGACGGCCACTCGCACCGTAAAATCAAGCTCAAAGACATTCTCTGGTTACAGGCGGATGGGAATTATAAAAAAATTTATACCCAAGCGGATAAATTCCCCATCACAGCACGGATGAGCATGGAAGAACTAGAGGATAAATTACCCTCGCATCGCTTCCTGAGAATTCACAAATCTTATATCGTCAACATAGAATACATTGATGCGGTCAAGGGAGATTCCATTCAGGTTACCGAGCAGTTGCTGCCCGTGGGAAGGGCTTATCTTGAAAGAGTACAAAAAGCCTTGAATATCGTTTAATCCTAATCCATAAGGGTGGTTCGCGCTGATTAGAACCACTCTTTGCCGTCTTATATTTCCTCATACTCTACTTGCCCTTCCCTACCTTCCTTCTGCTTGACCTGATAATAGTACAAGCCCAAATAACGCCAGCGATGATTGGAAAAAATCATCAACAAACGAAGCTTTAAGGTCTGATCCGGAAAATCAATATCGATGGTCTGCTGCCCTACCTGAATGCCTTGTTCTTTGATCCAAGTCCTAAAGTTGGCTTTTTTGAAATCTGCTTGTTTCAAATTCAGGTGACGATCTCGAGCCACTTGTAGAATATCCAAGAAAATTTCTTTTTCTTCTTTTAGCCTGACCTGCTCCGAGTAATAAGAACCCTTACTCATAAAACGCTTGAGACCTGGTACTAGCTCCATGAGCTTGTTCAACTCACGAATATTTGCCCAGTAGGGGCCAGTTTGCTCAAAATTTCCTTCCTGTAAAGATTCCCAGTAAAAAATTCCCAAATCTTCAGGCGAGCTAGGCGTGCTTTGGGCACAAGCCTGCAAGCCGAGAGCCAAGACTAAATAGCTACTATATCGTAAAATTTGTTCTTTCATCACTCATTTTTCTTTTCTAGACGAAAAAAACAGCAGATGTTTTCAAAGTGCCAAAACTAACTTCTACCGCACTTCCCTGTTAAAAACTAAAGAAACTTTTTTAAAATATTGAAAGATCAAAATCTCATGGATAAAGAAGCAGGACTAAGAGAACCCCTCCGAAAAATTACCAATGGATTTTATATCCTCACCACACGCAAAGATCAAGAAGAAATGAGTACGCGTGACAAAGACTACCTTGCCGCTGGAACCGTCAGTTGGGTAAGTCAAGTATCTTTCGAGCCGCCCATGGTGATGGTGGCCATTATGCAACAGACAGATTTGCACGAAACCGTGGAAAAAAGCCGAATCTTTGCCCTAAATATTCTTTCCAAAGCTCAGAAAGAAATGATTCCCGAGTTTGCTCGTGAAACTCAAATAGATCAGGCTCAAAAAACGCTCAACGGGCACGCCTACGAAAACAAAAAGACAGGTGCGCCTATTCTCAAAGAGGTTCCCGCTTATCTGGAGTGTGAAGTAACCGACCAAATCACTACGGGCGACCACGCTATCTACATTGGGAAAGTAGTACACCACGAAATCCGGAATGAAGACGCCGAACCACTCATGGAGTGGGAAACCGAATATCATTACGGCGGTTAAACCATCAAAGCCTTTCAGGTCCGCGCTTCTCCAGCCAAAAGACCTGAAAGGTTGGTTAATCATTATCTCAAAATCATCGATAATTCCTGACTATTCACCAGAATTCTCCCACCACCTACAAAATATTTTTCGTAATAAGCCTGATCTAAGTGATCAATCTTGACTCCCTCCGAAGTCGTGGCATGGACAAAGTAGCCCTTTTGTAAATAAACGCCCACATGACTGATGCGCTCCTGCTCAATTTGGAAAAATACCATATCTCCTTCCTGTAAATCTGCTCTGGCAACGGGCTGGCAAGCATCGTACAGATCGTAAGCCGTTCGGGCAATCGGCAGGTCATACACTTGTCGATAAACTTGCTGTACAAAGCCAGAGCAATCCGTACCTGATTGACTACTCTCGGCGGAGGCATAAGGGGTATCTAACCAAGCCGATACCATGTCTAGTAGAGGTGGGTGGAAAGGTTCCGTTAGTTCTAGTCCTAGCTTCTCAGAATACTCCTCAAAATCAGAAGATTTTTTTACCTGAGAAGAAAGTGAAAAGACGGGCTGAGGCTTTTCTACCACGGGCTTTGCTTCTACTTGCTCTTCGCTTGGGATGGGGTGGGGGCTGTTTTTTTCTTTTTGAAAATAGGCCCAGGCGTACAATATTGTAAAGCAAACCAGCGCCGCGATATGCTTGTGCATACTTTCTTTCATAGTGCTATTGGTTTTGTTTGTGTGAAGAATGTCACTATTTTATACTCCTAAGACGGAAAAAAGATGGGTTTTACGGAGCTTATTTGAGAAAAATACTAACGAGGGGGTAGGGTTTAACTCGGTGTTAACAGCAGAGGCGTTGGGCGAAGAAAGCGGAGACAAACTGGCTCAGGAAATTTATAAATCCAGACAGGATGCTCCCTGAGATATTGAATTATGAAATATATTTAATTTTTTCTTGATCTACCATCCAAATTAAATCATCCAAGCACGCAATTAAGGAGTAGCAAAGTAGCCCAGTGGAAGTTCTAAATTGTATGATTTCTTTATTAGTTAATTCGTAGGAAATTATGGTCTGTTCTTTACGTACTCCTTTAATGTCATCTAACAAGCTATTTTCAGCAATACCTTCCAGCTCTGTAATATTAACTTTTTTGGATACATTGGCAATTTTTGATATTACCCGATGAGTACTTATGAGATACCAATTTTGATCATCCCCGTAGTAGCTCAGAATTGGTAATTCTTCTTCCATCAGATTATATAACTTATCCATACTAGGAATTAGATTGTCGAGGTTTTGGTATAATACCGTCCCATCCATCATAATTTCATCATTTGGCCAATACTTTCTCTTGATAGTCGTTACACATCTATGCTTAACGGTATGCGGTGTTTTCATAATATCTTAGAAAATTGTTTGTGATGACACTTGTAATGGCCGCCACGTTCCCCCTGAAACTGGAACTTCGGGGCTATTAATTGAAAATTCTTAAATATTTTTATATTCAAGAAACACTCCTCTTTAAAAAATTGTATTAAATTTATATTTACGGAAGGAAAAATAGTAAGATAAAATGGAAACCTACGCCAAAGCTTTAAGTTACGCCATTCCTGGTTTTATTCTCCTCATTATCATCGAGCACCTCGCCAGCCGACTGATGGGCAAGGAAATCAACCGAGGCTTTGACACCATTTCTAGCCTCAGCTCGGGCATGACCAATACGCTCAAAAACTTGATGGGGCTTTCCGTGGTGATTCTTAGCTACGAGTGGATGGTCAGCCATTGGGCCTTGTTTGAAATCAAGTCTTCGGTGGCCTTGTATCTTCTGGCTTTTATCGGCTTGGATTTCGCGGGTTACTGGTCGCACCGCTTCAATCACGAGATCAATGTCTTTTGGAACCGCCACATTATCCACCATAGTAGTGAGGAGTTTAACCTTTCTTGTGCCCTACGTCAAAATATCTCGGCGGTGATCGGTATTTATTTTTTCATGTACATCCCAATGGCCTTGATCGGGATTCCGGCTCAGGTCGTTGCTCTGGTGGCTCCCATCCACTTTTTTTCACAGTTTTGGTATCACACCCGTTTGATCAATCGCATGGGCTGGCTGGAACATATCATCGTTACGCCCTCTCATCACCGGGTGCACCACGCCATTAATCCCGAGTACATTGATAAGAATTACTCAGAAATCTTCATTGTCTGGGACAAGTGGTTTGGTACTTTCCAAGAGGAAAAGCCTGATATCCCACCCGTGTACGGGGTCAAAAAGCCCGTGCGCACCTGGAATCCTTTCTGGATTAATTTCATGCACCTCTGGATGATCGCGAGAGACGCTTGGTACACCCGAAGCTGGTGGGACAAAGTACGAGTCTGGTTCATGCCCACGGGCTGGCGACCCGAGGACGTGAAAAAACGCTTCCCCGTAGAAATTACGGAAGCAAGTGAAGTCTACACCCGAGAAAAATACGCCACCGAGGCTACGCCGCTTTTCCTGGGCTGGTCTTGGTTTCAATTGGTGCTGGCCAACGTGCTGATGTTTTACATGCTCGTGAACTTCGCGGAGTTTGCTTTTATTGACATTTTTCTTTATGCGGCTTTTTTGATGGTCTATGTCTTCGCCTACACCTCGGCCATGGACAAGCAACCTTGGGCTTGGGTAGCCGAACTTTGTAAAATGATCGCCGGATTTGCCTTGATTTATAAACTAGACGGCTGGTATGGTTTAGATCAATTCCTGCCCGGAGCCACTTGGGCAATGGCCGTGTATTTGGCCTTTTCCTTTGGGGCTTCGCTTTATTTTACCTTTGGAGAAAAGAATAAATCCGAGCAAGAAGAGGTTCTATTGTCTGCTTAATCTTTGAGTAGGGTAGCGAGGGCTTCTTTGTCCGCTCATCATTTACGAAAAGTAGCAAATGATTTCGCGAGATAAAGATGACCTGAACTTACAAGGACTGCTCTTTTTGAGGATGCTTCACGTCAAGCTTGTTTTTCTTTCACGAATTGATAAGTATCCACTTGTGCCTGTATCTTTTCTGCATTTTCTTGACTGATGGGATGGTTCCGATGCTCCTCATCTAGTAAGCAACCCTTGGTATTATCCAAAAGCTGAAGTTGAACAATCCTGAGGATTTCCTGTCTTGCTTGTTCGTCATAGATGGGAAAGACCACTTCTACTCGATGATAAAGGTTGCGTCGCATCCAATCGGCAGATCCCATGAAAATATCGGGCTTACCTTCGTGGTGGAAAATAAAAACACGGGCGTGTTCGAGAAAACGATCCACGATCCGTACAATTTTAATATTTTCACTCATGCCTTCCACGCCAGGGATAAGACAGCAGATACCTCGAACAATCAGATCAATTTGCACCCCTGCACGGTTGGCCTCATAGAGCTTATCAATCATCACAGGGTCTTCCAAGTTATTCAGTTTGATGATAATGTGCCCAGTTTTGCCTGCCTTGGCGAGCTTGATCTCACGGTCAATCAACTCCATGAAGCGAGGAAGAATATTAAATTGAGAAACGAGTAAATGCTTAAGGTTGGGTTCGGTTTTGCGTTTGTTGAGGTATTTGAAAACCTGATTTAGCTCATCGGTCAGTTCAGGATTGGCAGTCAATAGACCGTGATCCGCATAAATTTTGGCGGTGCTTTCATTAAAATTACCTGTACCGAAGAAAGCAAACTCTTGTCTTTTGCCTGATTCTTTGCGAATGACCAGTGCTACTTTCGCGTGGACTTTCAAGCCCGGGATACTGTAAATAATCTTAATACCTGCTTTCTCCATGGCTGCTGCCCAGCGCAAATTATTGGCCTCGTCAAAACGCGCTTTTACTTCCACGAAAACAGTTACTTTTTTGCCATTGCGGACGGCACTGATCAAAGCATTGGCAATAAACGAACTAGCCGCGATCCGATACACGGTTAGCTTAATTTCAGAGACAAAAGGATCAATCGCTGCTTCATTGAAAAAACGCAGCACATAGTCATAGGAGTTGTAAGGGAAATGTAGGATATAATCTTGGTCTTTGATCGCCTCAAAGAGCGTATCGTGTTCTTCTAATTGCTTATGAGGAAGAGCAGGTAGTGGCTCATTCTCCAACAAGGGTTCCATGGGGTTGGGTAGTTTGGAGAGGTTATCCAGATTATGATAAGCACCCCCCAGCACCATATCTGCCTGATCTAATTGCAGCTCTTTGGTAATAAAATCCAGTGTATCCTGAGGCATGCGTGCATCATACAAAAAGCGTGAAGGCACGCCCAAGTTTCTAGAGTCCAGTCTTTCTTTGATTTTGTCAACTAAATCACCGGTGTATTCATCATCAATATGCAAATCAGAATCCCGATTGAGTTTGATACTATGACACTCCATTATCTCGTAGCCCGGGAAGATCATTTCGAGATTGCAACGAATCACGTCATCTAAGAAGATATAATAGTAGAAATTATTGTGTTTGGGCAAAGCGTAGAAGCGGGGCAGATGATTGGAGGGAATATTGAGTAAAGCATACTGAAAAGCTAACTCGGGTTCTTGTTTTCGTTTGAGCTTGATGACAAAATAGAGGGAGCGATTCTCGAGAAAAGGTGTTTTGGATTTTTCTGAGAAGATAATGGGCTGAAGATAGGTAAGCACTTTGGTGCGGAAGTAGTGTCGCGTGGCCGCTTGGTGAACATCTAGAATTTCTGCATTATTGTAGAGTATAATCCCATTTTCTGCCAAAGCAGGTAGAATATGATCACGATAGATGGAGCCAAACTCTTCCTGTTGTGCTTTGACCGTTTCTAAGATTTTAGCCAAGAGCATCTTTGAGGAGAGGCGATGGTCTCGACTGTACCTTTCCTCGCCTAGTTTGATGGCTCCTCTCAGCGCGGCTACCCTTACCCTAAAGAATTCATCGAGATTAGAGGAGAAAATGGCCAAGAAATTGACCCTTTCATAGAGTGGTACGGTAATATCTTTAGCTTCTAGCAAGACTCGGTAGTTAAAAGATAACCAACTTAGGTCGCGATCGTAGTACAGGTTTTCAGTGTCCATAAAGCAAAAAAAAGTATTGATTCTTTAATTTATAAAGCTTTTATCATTTCTCCATTATTGGGCGTCATTTCAATAATAAAAAAGTTTTGCCTGGCATTGCTTAAACAAATTTAATTCTTGGCCTACTGGCTATCCAAGTATAGCTAATCGCTATTTGCTTATTACATAATTGTAAGATTGCCAGCCGATGAAAGACTTGAAAAAAAATCAAATGCCTTATCAACGGAACCTTAGTTTTGCCTTTTCGTCAAACTGCATAAATTTATAGATTAGCGAGGAATAAATATAGTTTAGAAAATATCTCCTATGCCAAATTTTCCGTATACGTAGTTAAATAGGTTAATGATCTTTGGCCTTGTAAGATTCTTTTCCATTCTTCATCTCTTTTTTTCTCAAATTCTCTCTCCAGTTATTTCATTTACTCCATCTCATCGGTTAAGTCAAAACGTCAACTTAAATAACCGAATACGGAATTAAATGAAGCAAATAGTAAACAATGAAATGTGGGCTCGCTATACACTGTTCGTTTTCTATTTGATCAGCTTGATACTTCCCTTGTCTATTATTTTTAATTATTTGGAGTATCAATTATTAGAAGATATAGCGCAGGGATTTTTCCCTGACGAGCAAACGCTGAAAGCATACCGGCAGAGAAACTTTTGGGTAGGGTTACTCAAAGCAGTTTTTTACCTAGCTTCGGCTGTCTTTTTTTTAATTTGGTTTTATCGAACTTATCGCAATACCTATTATCGTACAGGCTATCTCAAAAAGGCTCCTCATTGGGCCTGGGCTAGTTTTTTTATCCCGATCTTGAATTGCTATCTGCCTTATCAACTTATGAAAGAAGTATGGGTAGAATCTCAGAAAATGCTTTTGCCTGAGGAAGATCGGCGTGAAGCCCACCGTCGGATTTCGTACGCTTTGGTACAAGCTTGGTGGATTTTGTTCTTACTAAGTTACCTGATTATTCTCTTGACAGAATGGCTCAGTTGGGGGGCATATCGCTTAGAAGAGAAGTTGAACGTAGTTTTTTTGATGCTAACCACCGATTTTCTAGAAATTCCGGCGGTAGTCGTGACCATTTGGCTGGTGCGTCAAACGGCTGACTTTGATAAAGAGTTGCGAGAAAAGAGAGCGCGTGTGAGCCTGGATAGCTAAGGCAATCCATTTTTTTGAATCGGATAAATTGCCTAGTTTTGCGCCTTGCTCACACCTGCTTTTGCCATGCCTTTATTACTTCGAGTACACGCTGGGCTTTTTTTGGTTACGCTGATTTATTCTACCAATTTCGTGATTGCCAAGTTTATCACGCCCGCATATATTCTCCCTTTTGGAATTATCCTGATGCGTGTTTTCGGATCAGCCGCTTTATTTACATTTTTACACGCCCTCACGGTCAGAGAGAAGGTCAAAGATCCACGTGATTACTGGGCCTTTGCCTATTGTGCTATTTTTGGTGTAGTCCTGAATCAGTTGCTATTTTTTAAAGGCTTGTCGATTACCAACGCCATTAATATTTCCATTATCATGACCAGTAGCCCGATCTTGGTACTGATCGTCTCCAGTCTGGTACTCAAAGAAAAGATCACAGTTCTAAAAATGCTGGGCATCGCGCTGGGCTTGACCGGAGCTATCTTGCTTATTGGTGGAAGAGGACTTTCGTTTAGTAGCGAAACGGTGGTGGGAGACTTATTGATTCTAGGTAATGCCACTTCTTATGGAATCTACTTGGTCATGGTCAAGCCCTTGATGCGTAAGTATGAATCACTCACGGTGGTGAAGTGGATTTTCCTGTTTGGCTGTATTGGCGTATTCCCTTTTGGGATAGGAGAGTTTATGATCATAGATTGGGAAGCTTTACCTGCTTACGCGATTTGGATTTTGGTTTTTATCGTGGTGGGCGTAACCTTTATGGCCTACCTGATTAATGCCTGGGGTTTGCGCTATGTGAACGCGAGTGTGGTGGCCTTTTATATCTACTTACAACCCGTGCTAACGAGTATGATTGCGATTAGTCTAGGTCAAGATCAATTGACGCTGAGTAAGGTAATCTATTCCTGTCTGATTCTTCTGGGAGTTTATTTGGTAAGTAAGCCACGAAAGCAGCCTGCCGTATAAAAGGATTTTTTCCAAAAAAAAGAAAAGTAGCCCTGGTTCATAGCAATTTAAGGTGAATCGGGCTGATAAGGAATGTACACGAGTTCATAGCCGTGGGATTGATCGGTCATTTCTAGTTGATTTTCTTCCATAGAAGTAATCAAGAAAGCCGTTGTGTCTGGATGGTTTTCGGTTTTGATCTTGAGCATCTGCTCGGAAGCATCGTAGCGCCAAGTTCCTCTGCGAATGACTATAAAATCGCGATAAAGCTGATAGATTCCATCCTCGGCGTATTCTAGATAATTGCCTTTATTTTGTTTAGGATAGACCAGCGTTCCATCCCTGGCTTTGAAAACCGTGCTCCATGTTCCAACAAAAGGCTTTTCTTCTTCGCTGATCTCTCGCTTGGGAAGAGGAGGCGTTTTGGACTTGGCATCTTGATCTTCTGAATTTTGTGAAGGAGAACATTGCCAGATGAAGCTGATTATCAGGCCGTAGAGTAAAGTTTGAAAAGTTTTTTCAAGCATATCCTGTGAGTTTTACCATATAAGAAATCTACACAAGCCAAGATAAATAAAATAAAACGCAATTTTGGGAAGATTGGCGATCTTCAAATTTATTCCCTACTTTAAAGCTAAAGCATTCAAAATTTATTTTTCCTATGTCCTCAGACCAATTAGATCAAAAACTCTTCGGCCTCCTCGAGAGTGGTGAATGGGTCAATATGCAACTGGCTAGTCAACTGATTCAGGGAATGGGCTATCGCCCCCACCATCTCCGCAAGATGATCGAGGGGGTTACTTATGCCTATCTATCGGAGTTTTTACCCGATTTTGATTATCATCGCTTTGGTTGTTCTATTCTGGATCGGATGACCTTCGAGCTGGTGTTCAAAAAACTCAATGAGTATCTACCCGTTAGCTATTTGCAAGTAGAAGTTTGCTCTGATTATCTAAAATTAACGGCCTACGTGCAACCCCAGCTACCTACGAACGCTCTTTGGGTAGAAGTCTCGATGGAGGGCCTGACCGATCGGCTTTTTTATACCATCCGAGCCAAATTTGACATTGGCCAAAATCCTAAAGGTGATCGCAAACTTGCATAAAGCTTCTGAAATGCAGAATTTTGCTGGCATATTACTCTGAGAGCGAATTACCCAAAACTATAAACAAATAACCATAAATATTAATCATGAAATTGCAAATCATCTGTGGAATACTCGTCATTCTCTTCATTAACTTTCAGCTTCAAGCGCAAAAACTAAATCCAGCCGAAGAGCAAATTTTCAAGGCAGAAGCCACCAAATTCGTGGAACGTTATTACGAAATGCTGCCCCCAACTATCCAAAAACTGGATCAGAACGTGAAAGTGCCTTCTGTCAATGAAGAAGGCGCCGAAACTGAACTGGAAATCACCTACAAGCAACAATTTATTGAGCGATACTTCGAGAATAATGATATTTACGTCTACAACGACCTCAGCCCTGACGACGAAAACGAACGAAGCGACCGCCGCGTGATGACTATCGATAACTACTTAGACGAAGTGAAAACTACCTACGGAGAGAAGAAAGTGGAGCAATTCAAGACCTCTTTGGTCAGTGCCCAAGTGGAGGAAATTGGCTATAATGATAAAGCTTTTGAGAAATTTTACTACGCCAAAGTCAAAGTAAAGCGCAAACTGACTGGCATGTACTTGGGAGAATACTACACTGAAAATACCAAAGAATTAGACTTCTATATCAAAACTATTGACAAAGCCCCGCAACGCCTGAAAAAGTACCAAATCATCGGGATTGATTACGAAAGCCAACAGGTATTGGTGGGCAATATTGGCGTAGAAGCGGCCATTGCCAAGGGGCTGCGCTTTTTTGATAAAATGGATTACGAGCAGGCTTTTCCTTATCTCATTAAATATAGCCAAGAAAAAGCCTTTCAGAAAAATGCCAATGCTACTTGGGCTTTGAGTTTCATGTATTTCTGGGGCTGGGGTACCGACCGGAGCGACGACGAAATGGTCAAATGGATGACCCTCTCGGCGGACCGCAATAACCTCTACGCACTTTATTACTTGGGTGAAAATTATTACTATGGCGAATATGGCGTAGACGAAGACGAGAAAAAGGCGTTCAAGCTCATCAAAGAAGCCGCCCGCAAAGGCTATGATGAAGCGCAATACTTTTTAGGGCAACGCTTCGAGAAGGGAGAAGGCATTCGCCAAAGCAACAACGCCGCCAAGCGTTGGTATCGTCGTGCCGCCGAGCAAGGACACGTGAAAGCAAAATTTTCTTTGAAAAAATTAGAAAACAACTAAACACCCTGTGCAATCCCCAGACTGGATCATTCGTGAAGCCCTCTCGGATGATATTCCCGCGCTAGCTCGCCTGAGCAGGCTTACTTTCTTGGATACCTACCAAGAAATTAACCAAAAAGATCAAGAAAATATGGAAGCCTACATGGATCAGGCTTTCAGCCCGGCACATCTGAGCCAACTGATGGAAGACCCCAAGGTTACTTTTTTGGTGCTGGAGAAAGAGCAAAAATTGATTGCCTACGTGAAATTAGTCAGGGATTATGCCAGCGAAGGATGGGACTTTCCTGCCGGGGCTAAGGTGATGAATCTGGAGAAAATTTACGTCTTAAAAGACCATACTGGTCAAAGACTAGGCTCTGCCTTGATGCATCACGTATTAGAGATGGCACAAGCGGAAAAAATAGATGTCATCTGGCTTGGGGTGTGGAATGTCAATCGGAAGGCGATGCAGTTTTACGAAAGATTTGGCTTCGAGTTAGCCGGTATTCATCCTTTTTTGATGGGCAAAAATGTCTATGAAGATTTACTGATGCAAAAATACTTATAATCTAGTAGATAAATCTGATAAATATGTCGGAAATTAACCCAAACAATGACAAAAGGTAAGGGAAGGACTCACTCTTACCTTATAAGATTTTGCTTAGGATTGAAACTTAATCCATCATTTCCGAGTAAAAAGAAGCATAAACGAGTCTTAACCTAAGCCAATCACCGATGATACTCAACAAAAACAACCCAGCCTACCAAGCCAGGAAAACCCTGGATACAGAAATCCTTAAAAAACAATTTCAAACCATGTTAAGTCATAAGAAAGCCCTGGATTATTTCCGCAATCTTTATCTCGTGGCCGTTGCTGATAGTCAGTTAGCCAAAGAAGAAACTTCTTTTCTCGTACAGGTGGCTCAGTACATGGGAATTGGGCCTCGTGAGGCAGCGGACATCATGATGGGCGGGCAAGATGCTCAACTCGTGATCCCTGAATCAGAAGAAGCTCGTGTGAATCAGCTCGAGGATATCGTAGTCATGATGATGGTAGATAAAAAAATTCACGAGAAAGAATACGAGCTTTGTATTGCTTACGCCAAAGCCATCGGTAAAGACAAGAAAATGGTGGACGAAACCATTCTCAATATCATCCGAGGCAACTAATTTTTCCCTTTCAAACATAAGGTAGGAAATCCAATAGCTATTCCTACACAGACAGCTTTATCCTTTTTAAATTTTGCGCCTGAATAACCTCAAAAAGACGGTAAACTTAGCTTAACTCCAGAAGATAAATCAAAATTAGCAGAAACTTATTCGTCTGGTTATTTCTTTATAAAAGATAACCAAACTAAAATATCAAAAAGAGCGCAATGAATATTTATCAATTAGTTACCCTCAGTTTACTAACTTGGTCAATAACCCATATCACAAAATCCGATTTATCTCCTAGTCAGAAAAGCTCCTCCTCACCGCAAGAAATCTCAGCCACCCAAGACATTTGGAAGCTCCTACTCAAAGTAAAATATACCTACGACAAAGCCGCTTATATTCCTCAATTTGACGAGAAAATCAAGGCATTGGATGGCAAAACCGTAACCATCCGAGGCTACATGTATCCCTTGGAGGAGCAGCCCAAGCATGAGTTTTTTATGCTTTCTTACTATCCAATCAATGTTTGTTTTTTTTGCGGAGGGGCTGGCCCCGAATCCGTGGTAGAAGTAAGTGCCGCCGAGCCACTCAAAATCCGCGACAAACCCGTTGACCTACGCGGTAAACTACGCCTGAATTATCACGATCGGGATCGCCTATTTTTTATCTTACTGAATGCCAAAATTGTAGAATAAGCTTTTTTTTAGTTGTTGGCTTTTTGCTAATGACCAACAACTAATCCTCGTTTAGTGAATAATCACGATGTATTCATTATCCACTTCTACGCTCTGTACTTTGAAGCTATAGTCAACTTCCAGAGCCTCGTAGACATTCTCCTTGATGATATTCGAGAGATGAATCAGGGGTAAATCATTGGCTTGCTTGCCAAAAGGCTCTTCAATTTCTTCGGAAATCACTTCTACCCCTACCATCGCGTAAGAAATTAGTGCCACCGTGGGGATGGTGTAATAAGCCAAGGAATCTACCAAGCCAAAAGGAAGCGAGAGCACATACACCAAGATAAAAGTCTTGATGTAGCTATTATGAGAAAAAGGAATCGGCGTATTCTTGATGCGCTCACAGATTCCTAGAATGTCTACAAACTTCTCGATTTGAGGCTTCAAATTCAATTTATCTATTTCAGAGAAAGTACCATCCCTGTATTTTTCTTCCATTTTTTCAAATAATAAAGAAGCAATTTTATGGGGCAGGTGGCGCGCTTTTTCTAAGGAGATTCTTGTGGCTTCGTCCCAAGGCTCCAGATCATTCAAATCAACATCATTCCTGAGATGTCCCTGCAGGCCAATAGCAAAGTTAGAAATGAGCATCGAAAAATAGCGCCGGGTTTCTTTATCTTCCTTGGGAATGAGGGAGTTCAAATTAGAAGCCATGGTGCGGGAGTGGTTGATCAAAGCGCCCCAAGCCTTACGACCTTCCCACCATTTATCATAAGAAGAATTGAGGCGAAAGACGAGCATTAAACTAAGAATGACCCCTAGGAGCGAAAAAAACAGCGGACTGATATGTAAAGGACGATTTAGCATTTCTTCGTCTACCGTCACGATTAAGGCCGCATAAGCCGTTAAGTAGATGATATCCCGGAACAATACTCGGGTGGTGTAGGCTTTGTTAAAACTCAGGTAAATCTTAATGAGTGTATTACCCCAGCTTTTGGTATCGTATACGATCATTGGGACAGGAGATTAGCGTTAAAGTGATTGGACTTTAGTGAATAAGAGGCAAAATTTGCGAAAATGATGCCATTGATAGGTGAGTTAGGAGACAAATTGCATACCTCAGGTGAGCATGAAAGCTAACGAAAAGAGATGCCAAAGGTTAGCTTTCTCTCGCTTCATAATGAAAGCTAAGTTTAGCTTCAAAAAAGGACTTATCAAAGAACTTTTGTAAAGCCCGTCCTGAACCACTCTCAAAAATAAAGGGCTGGGCTTCGTTGGTGATCTTAAGATGGATTTTGGCAATCTTCGGCATCAGGCGATGAACCAGAGGAGACAAGACGGGCCACCGGCGATGGATGGCAGAGGCAGGCCAGTGCTTCAAGGTGCTTAGTTTGTGAAATTGGATAGATTCAATTTCTTCGTAGTGCATCGCCAGCAGATGCACTTTTTGGTGGGTGTGTATACGCAATAGCAAGCCCTTGGCTAAGAGTTGAAAATGCGCTTTGGGTACAATTTTGAAATTTTGAATCAGAGTGTCCAGAGAGGGATTACCGGGCTGAATTTGTAAACGAGGCGAACCGCTTCCCCCCATTTGGAGGCTTTCTCGAAAAGTATAAGCCCGGCCATAATGCTTAAAAATCTTGGCGGGTAGTTGGTGAGGAGTGGCCGTGACGTCTACGATTTCCATGAGTGTATGCTTGAGCGTGATTATAAGAAGCAAACTCAGGAAGAGCCACCTTGGTTTTCTTTTTCAGGAAAATGTAGATGAATTCAAAAAATGTTTTTAGGCAGAAAGGTCAGAATCAATATGAGGATGCCCGTTCATCTTTTTCCCGAGCGAATCAATGACTTCCTGTTTTTCTTTCAACTGTTGTTTGAGGGCTTTAATCTGTTCGTAGGCTTTATCCTGAATACTCTTGATCCGATCTTTCATCAGCGTGTGATTTTGCTCAATAACCCGCTGTTGCTCGAAGAGCTTAATTTCCTGTTCTTTTTCTAGGGTAATATCGTAAGCAATTTTGAGAACTTTCACGATTTTGTTTTCTTGGTTGCGTACGGGGTAATAAGCGCCTCTGATCCAACGCACAAAGCCATTCTTGGCGATACGACGAAACTCACCCGTGAAGCTTTGTCCCTGTCTAAGCTTCTCCCAAAATTCTTGATACTCAGCGGAATCCCTTTCTTCTTGCAGGACTAGCATCTGGTGTTTTTGCCCAATGATTTCATCCTTGTCATAACCCAAGAACTGCTGAAATTTTTGGTTTACTTTATAAATTTCGCCTTCTGCCGTAAACTCAGCCGCCAGCATAGAGCTATCAATAGCCGAAAAAGTGTATTCAAGCTCTCGGTTGACACGCCGCATCTCTTCTTGGGTGGTTTGGAGTTCTTCCATGTTCTGGCGCAATTCTTCTTCCTGCGCGCGCAGGGCGTCGGTTTGTTCTCGGGTGGCCTCGAGCAGGTATCGGGTTCTTTCGCTAATTTTTGCTGATAAAATGGTGGATGCAATATTTTCGCCTACTTTCTCCACGAATTCCTGTTGGTAAGGCAAAATATCTCGAAAAGAAGCAATCTCTACGATTCCATACACATCTTCATTCGTAACCAGAGGAGCAATGAGCATCGTGCGAGGGGGGGCATCTCCCAAACCAGAGGTGATGTTGATGTAATCCAAGGGAATGTCGGTCATGTAGATACTCTGCCTCTCGAGAAACGCTTGACCGATCAAGCCCTCGGCATAATCCTCACGCACACGAACTTTTTTCTTCAAATACTTTTGCCGATCATAGGCATAGCAAGCGATCATTTCCAGAAAAATATCCTCTTCATTTTCTTCATTGAGAATGAACAAACCTCCTTGATTAGCACCCAAGTATTTGATTAGGTGAGACAGGGCTGCATTTCCCAGAGTTCGGATATCTTCGTAATCGTCTCTGAGTAAATCAGAAAATTTAGCTAAGCCTTCGGTCACCCAATTTCTTTGTTTTTCTTGTTCGGCCAGCCGAATCAATTCGGTTTGCATATCTATGAGATTGCTAGCTAAGCTCTCGGGAGGAGGCTTTGCTCCCTGAAATTGAGCTTCCAAACTATCTTGGCGCAATGCTTTCACGAATTGATTGGCCTCCTCGATTTCATTTTGAAGGGACGCTAATTCGTCTTTTAGTTTCTTATGTTCTTGGGTTTGAATCAGCTTGTATGGGAACATATGAAATTCATTTAATGATTTTTATAGAAATAGCATAGAAGAATGTGCGCACTAAAAATAAAACTTTCTAAGTAGATCACAAAATAGATGCTACATTTGTCGATTTTTTGATACGACTGATCTAAGCAGGATGTTCTTTAACCGATACAGATAACTTGGTCGTGTAACTTTTTGAGAAGTTTTGCAGAAAATAGCACACAAGTTTAAAACTTATCCGCCTAGAACAAGGACAGACTATTTGATCTATGGCTAGATTGAAGGAAACTCTTTATCTTTGCTTATCTTTGAAGGAAGTTTTTATAATGTCAAATTTCAAGTCAACTTCATTTTCATGATGGGCGTTGCTCGTTTAAAGGATTTCATCAATAGATTCAGAGCAATAATTATGATATTTTTCCTGCTCCTCCTTTCTTTCTTTCTCCTGACCAACCCGCTTCCTGCACAAAAAGACCTGAGATATTTAAACCCACAGAAGAAACTTACACAATATATCCTCGAGCACTGGACTACGGAGCAAGGACTACCCTCTAACAACGTACGTCGGCTACTCCAGAGTAAGGATGGATTCCTTTGGATGAGTAGCTTTGATGGACTCACGAGCTTCGATGGAATCCGCTTCATTACTTACAACAAGAGTAAAGTTGAAGGATTTAACCGAAATACAGTTTACGCACTAACTGAAACCCAAGACAGTACGCTTTGGATTGGCACGGAAGGCAGCGGCTTGTTTACTTACAAAAATGGTCGCTTTCGTAAAGTCGGTCTGGAAGATTTTTTGTTTACCAGCCTGTATGCTGATTCACAAGATCGTATCTGGCTAAGTGGGCGTAATCAAGGTCTGAGAATCTACAATCCGCGCAATGGTATCCTTGAGTCGGTAGATCACGCGCCCTTGCAAGAAGTATCCATTTATTCCATTCGCCAAGATCAGGATCAAGCCTTCTGGTTTGCGACAGATGGTAAAGGTTTGACCAAGCTCAGAGATCAAGATTTTCAGACTTATACCACCGCACAGGGCTTGCCCAGCGACCACGTTCTGGAAGTTTTTTTTGATAGTCAACAACAAATTTGGGTCGGAACCACCAGAGGACTGGCTCGATGGAGTCAAGATCGTTTTGAGGTGATCCCAGAGCTAGAAGGACTGATTATCTATGAGTTGGTAGAAGATGCCTCAGGCAGCCTTTGGATCGCTACATCCTCTGGCTTGTACCGAAAAAATGCACTGACTGGCCAATACGAGGCTTTCCCAAAAAGTGAGCGATTTCCCGTTACCAATGTGTTAGATTTACTCCTAGATCGTGAAGGCAGCCTCTGGATCGCTACTTATCGGAATGGACTGTTTCGCCTCAAAGATGGGAAATTTACCAACTACACGCATCAAGATGGGCTGGCTACTGCCTCGGTAGGCTCAGTTTGCGAGTTGAAATCAGGTAAATTTTTGCTGGGAATGAACAATGGGATAGTCAACCAGATAGATGGTTACGAGGTTTCGGTTTTTCCAGTGAAAACGCCTTTACCCAAAGTAAGAATTTTTCATATCGATCAAGATTCCACGGGAAATATTTGGCTAAGTACCTTCGCGGGTTTACTCAAAATTACCCCTCAGGGTCAAGAAATTCTTTATAATCGAGCAAAAGGGTTATCAGATAATACCGTACGAGTTACCTGCATCGACAAGGAAGGAAATCTTTGGGCAGGCACCCGGCGGGGCGGAGTTGTAAAGATGACCATTCAGGGCGAAATCCTCAAAATCTACGACCTCAATCAAGGCCTGAGTTCCAACTTTATTATGTCCTTAGAAGAAGACCCTCGTGGCAATATCATCGTCGGTACGAACGATGGAGGGATTAATATCATCGACCCCGAGGGTAAAATTATCAGCTATGGTGCCCAGCATGGACTGGTCAGTGATTTGATATTCAGTACCTATACGGATAGCGAGGGGGTCATCTGGAGTGTCAGCAATGGGGGAATTAGTCGCTGGAAGGATGGCAAATTCGTCAGCTATACCTCTCAGGACGGACTACTCAATGATAGCCCTTTTGATTTTGTTGAAGACAACCAAGGACAGGTATGGCTTCCTAATAGCCGGGGTATTATCAAAGTCAGTAAGCAAGAACTCAATGACTATGCCGAGGGAAAAATCAAAAACATCAACTGGATTTTTTACGACCGCCACGATGGGATGAAAAATGAAGATTGCACGGGTGCTGCCCATGCGCTCAAAAGCACCCAAGGCAATATCTGGATTCCTACCAACGGAGGGGTCGTGGTGGTAGATCCTGACAACATCCCACGTAATCATCTCAAGCCCCATGTTCAGATCAATAGCTTACTGACAGACAATCGTTCTATCGATTTGCATCAACCCATTCGGATTGAGCCTGGCAACCATCGGATGGTTTTTGATTACAGTGCCCTCAGTTTGCTGGCCTCGGCCAAGGTCAAATTTAAGTACAAGTTAGAAAATTTTGACAAAGACTGGATTGATGCTGGCTCCGAAAGACAGGCTATTTACACCAATCTGCCCCCTGGTCGGTACACCTTCCGCGTGATTGCCTCTAACAACGATGGAGTTTGGAATAATAAAGGGGCTAGTCTTTCTCTTCGGCAAATGCCTTATTTTTATCAGACTTTCTGGTTCTATGGCTTGGTCGTACTTCTTGCTATTTTGCTCATCGCGGGGATATTCCGTTGGCGAATCTATAGTATCCAACAGAGAAGAAGAGAACTCGAGCGGCTAGTCCAACTAAAAACCCAAGAAATTTTAGCACAAAATCAAAAACTTGCCCAGCAAAAAGATGAAATTACCCACCAGAAACAACTCGTAGAAAAACGCAACCAAAATATTACCCACAGTATCAACTACGCCAAACGTATCCAAAATGCCATCTTGCCTCCTCTGGCGGAGATACAAAGCTTTCTGCCAGACTCTTTCGTGATTTTTGAACCTCGAGATATTGTGAGCGGGGATTTTTATTGGTTCAAGTCTTTGAATGGTCAGGTGGCAGAGAAGCCTGCATCCACCCCGCTTCAAATTGCTGCCCCCTCGGAGCGAATGGCCATCGCTGCCATGGATTGCACGGGGCACGGTGTGCCTGGTGCCTTTATGTCCATGATTGGCAATGATCTTTTGAACGAAATTGTCAGTATCAAGAAAATCACCTCGCCCGATGCCATTCTCCGAGAATTGCATAAATCGATCAAGCGCACGCTCAAACAGCGGGACAACTCCAACAAAGACGGCATGGAAATCGGCCTCTGTCTGATTGATCCTGAGCAAAATATTTTAGAATTCGCTGGTGCCAAAACGCCCCTCTACTGTATTCAAGAGGGAGAATTGAGCGTATTCAAAGGAGACAAAATGCCCATTGGTGGCTATTATCAGCAATTGGAAGCCGATCGTGTATATGACAAATACGTGATTCCTCTCAAGAAGCCCTCTTATTTTTATATGTTTTCAGATGGCTATCAAGATCAGTTTGGAGAAAAGAGCCGTAAAAAATTTGGCCGTTCCCGCATTCGCGACCTCCTTCTCGAGATTTACCAAAAACCCTTTGAGGAGCAGAAACGGATGCTCTGTCGCACCCTCTCGGAATGGCAAGGCAACGAAGATCGTATTGATGATGTACTCGTGGTTGGCTTTAAAATTTAGTACAAGCAACTCACACATTTTACTAAAATATCTCGCGTGAATACCGCCATTGAAAATTATTTAGCAGATCAGCTGCCTGAGCATCAGGAGATTTTATATTTGCTCAGAAGCTTTGTCCTAGAGGCAGCTCCCGGAGTGGTAGAAGAATACAAATGGAAAACTCCCTTTTACAGTTATCAAGGTTTACTTTGTTACCTCAATGTAGATCGCAAACGAAAGCAAGTATATCTAGGCTTTTATCGGGGCGCAGAATTAAGCAATCAACAGAGACTTTTGGAGGGAGAAGGTAAATTGGTACGCCTCATTTATTTTAGCAAACCCGAAGATACGCAAAGAGAAGCTGTGCGAGAGATACTGCTGGAAGCGATGTGGCTGAATGAGCAAAAGCGAGAAAAATGAAAGTGGAAAAATGTGTAAATGATCCATTGGCAATCTTTCCACCTCCTAATCCGTTAAAAAAAAGCGAACATTCTACACAAACACCAAAATGAATCTTAATCTTATGAAATTTTATCGCTATGCAGCTTTATGCGTGTGTTTTTGGGGAATAAGTTGCTTGGGGCAAACACAGGCCCAAGAAGTACCCGATGAAATTGAACTGGCAGGCATTCGCCTACAACTAGACCGCAGAGCCAAGCGTGATGTCCAAAATCGCGTGAATTTACTCTTGGAAGACCAAACTGCTTTTCAGAAAAAGGTAGCCACCGCCGATTTATTTATGCCACTCATCGAGGATATTCTGGAAAAAGCAAAGCTCCCAGAAAATTTCAAATACTTATCTCTTATCGATAATACCGCTCCCGATAGCCTGATCTTTTGGCAGATGGCCTCCAATTTTGCCAGCGAACTAGGACTGGAAATCAACACCCAAGTAGACGAAAGACAAAACATCATCGCCGCAACTCAGGCCATTGCTCATTATCTTCACGATAATCAAGAGCAGCTACACAACTGGATGCTTACGCTCTTATCCTATCACTTGCATACCGACGGCGTGAAAGATTACCTCGATAAAAACTTCCCCGGAATGGACTTGGAAGAAGTGGCCTCGCGCAAAACTTTTGAAGTGAAAGCCGAGTCTCATCCCGATTTACTAAATTTTCTGGCCTTAGAAGTGGCCTTTCGCCCTGCTTTGGCACACGATCTTCGCCCCGAACTAGAGTTGATAAGCTACCAAGAGGCAGGAGGGAAGAGTCTGGCCGAGGTAGCTCAGGATTTTGCCTTACCACTTTCTAGGATAAAAAACTTCAATACTTGGCTCAAAGTGCCACGCGTGCCCGAAAACAAACCTTACCACTTGATTATCCCGATGCCTGCCGCTTCGCCGAGTACCGATGTCAAAGTTTATACGACACCCAACGGAGAACTCCGCTACCAGACTCCTGAAATGACTTTGATGCACGTGGTAGAACGAGGCGAAACCCTCTATGCGATTGCCCGACAATACCAAATAGCATTAGATGACTTATTGGCCTGGAACAAATTAAGTCGGAGTTCTGTGCTCTCTATTGGCCAGAAGCTGATAATCATCAGTGCAGAAGGCGCACCTGAACCTTCCGAAAATACGCAACAAGAAACGATTCTACACACCGTAAAAAGAGGCGAAACCCTTTACCGAATCTCCCGTGACTACGAGGTGAGTATCGCTGAGCTAAGAGCTTGGAACAATCTATTCACAGATAAATTGATGGTAGGGCAAAAGCTGAAAATCAACCAACAAAAACAAGACGAAAACACGCCACCACCACCTCCGCCTGTGAAGGGCAATACTGAAAAACCCACTCCTGAGCCTCAACCCAAAGAAAATCCAACTGGCTCTTCGGGAAGCGGTAACGGAACCGCACCAGAAAACCCCGAGCCTACTCCACCTCGCACCGGGCCGAGGGTTTTACTCCCCAAAAAAGTCCCTAATCGTCTGCAAGTAGCGGGGATGCAAGTCGTCATTACTCCCGCTGGGCAAAAACTTATTCAAAAAGATGTAGACTTATTGATCAAAAGTGCTAAGTATTTTTTCCAGAAACTGGAGCGCGTGGACATATACCTCCCCTTGGTAGAACAAGAATTACAGGAGGCAGGCATCCCCGAAGATTTTAAATATCTACCCATCCAAGAGAGTGCCCTCATCGCCAATGCCATCTCGCGCTCCAATGCGGTGGGCTATTGGCAATTCAAAGCCGCCTCCGCGCAGGAAGTCGGTCTGCAAATTAATTATCACGTGGATGAACGGATGAACATCGTGGCTTCTACGCAAGGTGCCAGTAAATATCTTAAGAGAAACAATTTATATTATCAAAATTGGCTCATCACTTTACTTTCTTATAATATGGGTTTTACCGGAGCCAAAAACTATGTGGACTATCATTATCCTCATCAAGATTTAAGAGGACAAAACGAACTGCGTGTAGATGAAAAAACACATTGGTATATCCGTAAATTTATCGCCCATAAAATTGTCTTCGAGAGTGAAATAGGAAAAGAATTGCTCCGTAAAAAACTCAGTGCTTATACCGAAGGTAATCAGAAAACATTGGGGCAAATCGCTCAGGAAACGGGTTGTTCAGAAAAAGAAATCAAACCCTACAACCTCTGGCTCAAGCGCAGCAAAGTACCAAGTGACAAAACCTACGCCGTCATTGTACCCTTGGACAATTTGTAAAACTGCTTGAACTTTCTTCCTTTTCTGAGGTTTTCATAAAAGATATACAAACCGAAGAGAATTCATGACACTTGTTCATACTATTGCCTAGGAATCTGTATCTTTGACCTAGATAGATCAATCCAAGTTTGATCTCGGATCAATTTGCCCTCTAATTATGTCATAATGGCATATATAAAGGATTGGCAAAAAAATTGAAAACAATAGTGTGTCATTATTCTAGTCTTTTTATTTCCAAGAATATTGAACCAAAAGATACTAAACTTGAAAAGACAAGTTAATCATGAGTGAAGAAAAAGAAAACTTAAATAAAAATCAAGCAGAGCAAAACGCTGAGCAACCAGTAAACCAGCCAGAAACGGCCGACGTTGATAATGGACAAGAAAAACCATCAGACGAAACGACCAACGAGGAAGGGGAAAAGATAGAAGTTCAAACCGAAAGCCCAATCAGCGAAGTAGATCAGTTGAAGCAAGAAGTGGGTGAAGTCAAGGAAAAGTACGTGCGTCTATACGCCGAATTTGAGAACTTCCGAAGAAGAACCGCCAAGGAAAAAAACGATATCATCAAAAGTGCCAGCGAAGGCTTGATGCGTGATCTGCTGCCAGTGCTAGATGATTTTCAAAGAGCGCTCAAATCTATGAGTGATGCAGAGCAGTTGGAAGTGAATAGCAAAGACGATATGATCAAGGAGATCAAAGCCGTAGAAGAAGGACTGAAACTGGTTTTTAATAAATTATTCAAAGTGCTGGAACAAAAAGGCTTGAAACCTATGGAATCGTCCATCGGAAAACCTTTTGATTTAGAGCAACACGAGTCTATTACCCAAATTCCTGCACCTAGCGAGGATTTGAAAGGAAAAGTAGTAGACGAAATCGAAAAAGGATATTATCTACACGATAAAGTATTACGCTTTGCTAAAGT
Organism: uncultured Cytophagaceae bacterium; assembly: GCA_964551015.1. Classification (GTDB taxonomy): domain Bacteria; phylum Bacteroidota; class Bacteroidia; order Cytophagales; family Microscillaceae; genus CAZKBP01. The sequence goes on from CAZKBP010000003.1 coordinate 67,406, forward strand.
GGTCGTGGGAAGCTAATTAAATTTTTACGCTGAGTTATGGCTAAAAGGGATTACTACGAAGTATTAGGGGTAGGAAGAAATGCCACCACCGACGAAATTAAAAAAGCCTACCGAAAGATGGCAATCAAGTTTCACCCAGACAAAAACCCTGGGGACGAAACCGCCGAAGAAAAATTTAAAGAAGCCGCCGAGGCTTATGATGTCTTAGGCAGTGCTGAAAAACGGCAACGCTATGACCAATTTGGGCACGATGGCTTGAATGGCGGTGGCTTTAGCGGAGGTGGAATGTCTATGGATGATATTTTTTCTCAGTTCAGCGACATTTTTGGCGGAGGTAGCCCCTTTGAAAGCTTTTTTGGTGGAGGCGGAGGCCGTACCCAAGGAGGGCGCCGTGTAAGAAGAGGTTCTAATTTACGCATCAAGCTCAAACTGACCTTAGAGGAGATCGCCGAAGGAGTAGAGAAAAAAATTAAAGTAAAAAGACACGTTACCTGTGAAACCTGCGGAGGCAATGGAGCCAAGAATGGTTCTGCACTTCGTACCTGCCCAGGCTGTAATGGCTCTGGTCAAATCCGTAGAGTGATGAACACCATGCTAGGGCAAATGGTATCTAGTAGCACCTGCCCCACCTGTAACGGAGATGGCAAGATCATAGACGAACGTTGCGAAACTTGCAATGGAGAAGGGCGCCAGCTCAAAGAAGAAGTTTTCCCTGTCAAAATACCAGCCGGAGTAAGTGAAGGCATGCAACTCTCTATGTCTGGCAAAGGAAATGTACCCCCTCGGGGTGGCGTAGCCGGAGATTTGCTCATTCTCATTGAAGAAATAGAACACGAAGAACTCAAACGCGATGGCAAAAATGTCATCTATGATCTGTATATCAACTTTGCCGATGCCGCCTTGGGTACAACCGTAGAAGTGCCTACCATTGCTGGAAAAGCCAAGATAAAAATTGATCCCGGTACACAAAGTGGCAAAATCCTTCGCCTCAAGGACAAAGGCATCCGCGATATCGAAGGCTATGACAAAGGCGACCAACTGATTCACGTGAATGTCTGGACGCCCCAAAGCCTCTCCAAACAAGAAAAAGAAATATTAGAAAAATTCCGCGATTCCAAAAACTTTGATCCCAAGCCCGGCAAGAAGGATAAAGGATTTTTTGAAAGAATGCGCGAATACTTTCAGTAAAAGTAATACCGACCAATAGAATTGCTAAGAGGAGGATTGAGCCAAAGCGCAATCCTCTTTTTTATTTTCCTTATCTGAATGACCATGCCAGGCCAGAAGTGAAATGGATTTTTCTCAATTATTGGGGAATCGCCAAAAAAATTATAACCTTTGTGCTTAGGGTTTATGCTCCCTCACCAAATTTCTCCAAACCCTAAACACATGAAGCATCTTTTAGGTATTAAAAACCTACAGGTTCAAGAAATTGAGCTTATTTTCGAAACTGCCGACCGATTCAAAGAAGTCATCAATCGACCCATTAAGAAGGTTCCCTCACTTCGCGATATCACGATTGCTAATGTTTTCTTCGAGAGTTCCACCCGCACGCGCCTGTCTTTTGAGCTGGCCGAGAAGCGACTTTCTGCTGATGTGATTAACTTTTCTGCCTCGGGTAGCTCTGTCAAGAAGGGCGAAACGCTACTGGACACCATCAATAACATTTTGGCCATGAAGGTAGATATGATCGTACTAAGGCACCCGAGCGTGGGGGCACCGCATTATCTGGCCAAGCACGTGCAAGCCAGTATTATCAACGCGGGCGACGGCACACACGAGCATCCCACCCAGGCCTTGTTAGATTCTTTTTCTATTCGGGAGAAATTTGGAGAAATTGCCGGGAAAAAAATACTCATCGTGGGCGATATCTTGCACTCAAGGGTAGCACTCTCTGATATTCTCACTTTTCAAAAATTAGGAGCCGAAGTCATGGTTTGTGGGCCAGCCACCTTGTTACCCCGTTATATTCGTGAGATTGGTGTCAAAGTAGAACTCGATCTATACCGGGCACTTCAATGGTGCGATATTGCCAATGTGCTCCGTATTCAACTAGAAAGGCAGCAAATCAGGTATTTTCCTTCATTGCGTGAATACACGTTATATTATGGGATCAATCGTGCCTTGTTAGACTCTCTGGATAAAGAGATCACAATTATGCATCCAGGGCCCATTAATCGCGGCACCGAGCTATCGAGTGATGTAGCAGATTCACATCATTCTATCATTCTCCAGCAAGTAGAAAATGGAGTCGCCATCCGAATGGCAGTACTCTATCTCTTAGCCGAAAGAGGAGGGTAAAAAAAGATTAAAAAGGAAGCATATAAAATAGCTGATAACCAATCCGAATCTTTAAGGTATTATTAATACCAAAGCCAGCTATATCGTGAATCGCCAATGAATCGCTCGCGCTGGTGGCAATTTTTATTCTTAATCTAACCAAAGGCCCCATGTAAATACGCTTGAAAAGACGAGCTTTTAGGCTAGCCGTGACTTCTGCCCAGTGAGCCGTTAAGCCCGTGGCCTCTAGGGTTTGGGAAAAAGGCAGAACGGCTGGCCCCCAATACTCATTGGTGATAGCGTAAACTAACGAGTGCTCGAAACGGGCAAGCCCGTAGCGCAGCCCCAATGTAAGTAGACTTCCCAATTGATTTTTATCCCGATACCAAAAATTGTAATCTAAACCAACGCGCAAATAATTGCCAGTACTTTGATAGCTATAAGTACCCGCCTTACCTCTGATCCGGCGGTCGTTACCCAGATCAAAGGCGAGCAGAAAACGATGATTGAAAATGAACTCCCCGCTGACCTCAAAATTGCGAAAGTCTTGGTCAAAAGCATAAATGATAGGAGGAACCAAATCTAAACCCAGCCTAAAACCATCCAAACGCAAGGGGGTTTTGGTTTTGGGCGTTTCTTTGGTCGAGTCAGCAGGAGCAGGTTCCTGTGCCTTGAGCAAACTCAAGGGGGCGACCAAACACACGATCAGGCTAATTTTGAAAAATTTGGATATGGACTTGACTGCCATCTTCTATTACTTGATTAGATATTCTAGCTGAGTCAAAGGTATGGAAAAGTATTCTCAAGTTGCTAAACACCTCCGAAATACCGCAATCAGGTATAATTACTTCCATCTGCCGATCATAGGCCAAACGAAGCGTATCTGAACGGTTGGTACCCGTGAACAAGAAATCTACTTCATTCCGTTCAGAAGCAGTTGGCAATAAAAAAATGGATAGAGAATCCGTCTCATTGTATAAAACCGAGTCAATCAGCGTTTGATTAGGCGTAATCCCTCTGACCGACTGAAAAGCTACAGTATCTGCTTGCAAATCTGCTAGATTGAGGAATTGTACTTGGATTAAAGTATTGGCTGCCTCGCTGCATTTTTCCCGACAAGTTGTTAGAAATAGGGCAATTCCCAAGAAGCAAGCCCAGATGAACCAGAATTTCTTGTGCATTATAGATCAGAATTCGAGCGAAACTACATAAAAAAAACCCTGCAAACAACAGAGGTTCGCAAGGTTTCCAAACCATATAACCATGAAAAACCTAACTTACTAATTCTTTATATCTTTTGAAAAGAATCTTCAGAATATCCGCCAAATTATCAATAAAAGAGAATATTTCAAAGACCTTTCGAAAATCCGAAATCTCGTAATTGAAACTAATAAGACTTTGTTGAATATCGCATAGATGGTTGCTTCCCCTCTGTCCTTCATTTTCAGAAATGCTCTTCTGTATTTTTCGCTACTAAAGCGTTGAACAGTTAAATCTGCTCACAAAAATATAAATAAATTTGTATAGCTTGAAATGAATAAAAAAATAATCTATTCATTATAAAATAAGTGATATAAAAAATAAAAAAAGTAATAGTAAGTTCGTGTTAGAAACGCAAGAATGAGGGCTTACCTGAGAATTAACCAAGACGACTACCCATTCTCAAGCAAGTGAAGGGGGAGATTAACGGCTTATTTAGCGAAATAAGCTGTAAAGATAAGCAGGTGCTATGAACTCAACCCCAAATATCTGCGTTTACAAATATCAAGAAATTGTGATATTATCCAAACTTTACTCGCAAAACCATGGCAGAGCGTGTCCTCAATGAAAATGAACGAATTGCATATGTCAGAGAGTTTTTAAGTCTATCACAAGCAGATTTTGCCCAAAGGATCGGAATCTCCCAAGGAGCTCTTTCTCAAATCGAGAACAGTAAAACGGGAATCTCTCTGGAGACCTTAGTAAAAATTACACGCCAGCTCAATGTGGATTGTAATTGGCTCGTACACGGAGTAGGCGAGGTCTTTTTGACAGAACAAACTTCCCACCCAAAATTTTCAGAGGAATACATTATCCTCCCTGCCGACCAAAAAAGCAAAAAATTAATTCCCTTTGTCAAGCACGAGGCGAATGCTGGTTATATACGCTATTACCAAGATCAAAAATACATAGAAAAGCTGGACGCCTACCATATTCCTGGTTTCGAGCACGGTGACTACCGAATGTTTGAGGTCGTGGGAGATAGCATGGTTCCTACCTTTTACCCAGGAGAGATTGTGATTAGCGAGTATCAAAAAGAAGAAGATATAGAAGATGGAAGTATTTGTATTATCATTACCCAAGAGGAGGTATTGGTCAAACGATACTATAAAGACCAAAAGGCTGAGTACCAGACCAAGTTGAAGAGTGATAATGCCAAATACAAAACTCAATATCTGCCCAAAGATCAAATGCTAGAGATATGGGTGGTCAAGGCTAAAATTACCTCCGTTTTTACGGAACTAACTGACCACTATTCCAAGCGGTTTCATAAATTGGAATCAGAGATAGAGAAGCTCTGGCGAGAGTTCAAGGAAGTCCAGCGAGAACCAGACAACGACAAAAAGCAACATTAATGGGCAATCCGCTGCTTTTGATTCTCCACTGACTTAGATTCAGATACATGCTTTTTGGCTTGCTCTACCAAGGTTTTAAAAATCAATCGTTGCTTAGCGAGGTGGATGAGAAATTCTGGATGCCATTGTACACCCAGAACGAAATTTTGTTGTGTTGACTCGATCCCCTGGACTACCTGATTTTTTTCTTGGGCTACTACTTCCAAGCTTTGCCCAGTTTCTTTGACAGCTTGATGATGGAGGGCATTGACCTGCAAATGCTCTACTTGTAAAGCCTCAGCGAGTTTGCTATCCGGCTTAATCCATACCTCTTTCACAGGAAAAATGCTACGCGGATTGGGTTCTTCCAAATAAAAAACATTAATATCCTGATGTAAGGAACCCTTGAAGTATACATTGAGCAACTGGGCTCCTCTGCAAATGCCTAACATGGGAAGGCTTTTTTCAGAGGCTTCGTGAATCAGTTGTAGCTCCAGATGATCTCGTTCCTTATCTATTTGGTGGATGTTTTGAGTGCTTACACTCAGTAGCTTACGAATCAGAGAGATAAAGGGATAGGCTAATTGCCCGAAAAAACTACTGATTTTTTCCCAAAAGCTTTTCCGAGAGTCTTTGAGTGTTTGGTCAAGGTATTTTTGGATAAAATCTTTTTGGGTATAAGTATTGGGATCAACATCTGCCCCTCCACCGATAATTAAGCCATCCAAGTCCTCAATACTCTGAGGCTTGGCTGGCCGAATCCGAACAGGATTTCCTCCCACTAATCGTACCGACCAGGCGGTGAAAAGCCAGGCGGCAAATCCCCCTTTATCCGGCCCTGTGATACCAATTTTAGGTTTGTATTGCTTTAATTTCATAATCTTCTTCTAACTTCTTGATCCAAGCATCAGATTTACTTTGCAGCAAAGAGGCATCCAATGCTAAGTATTTTTGACTCATTTCCTGAATAAGCGTAGGTTCACTAGCCAACCGCTCTACCTCTAGCCAACGATTCCACTCCAAAGCCAGAGACCAATCGGCCTGACCCACCAGGCTATTGGGCAAGCGGTAATGAAGGGTAGGACGCTTGGATACCCATTTTACGCTAGAGAGCTGACTGACCCTTTCTTCCATCATCCAACTAAATAAGGGATACAAATCCAGCGGACGGTTTCGATCAGGATTGTGGGCATGATATTCTTCTAGGAGTTTCTCAGGACTAGGGTTGTAATCAGGAGCCAACACGAGCTCCAGATAAGCTTCGGGAAAGGGCTGGATGTAAGTAGAAATACGACGAGTGAAATCAATTTCAGATATTTTGAAAAGCCACGGGTAGAGGAGAAGAAAGGCTCTGAGATAGCGGAGAACCGTTTGAGCATCTTGGAGAGGAATCTCTGGATTAATATGCATACCATACACATAACTGAGTGCTCCCTTGGTACCTGAGGCGTGTTTTTCGTGGAGAAAACGTCTCAAAGATTCAGCTTGCTCCATTTCCGTGAGGGGAAGAGGAGGTAGAGATAATTCATAAGGAATCACGAGTCCCGTAACGGTCGCCAGCCATTGGTCTAGAATCTCCTCCAAAGAGCGAGAGCCAATTTCCCATTCAGCCACCCGAATGCCCTGCTCCTCCAAAAATTGCTTGTACATCTTTTCACTCAGCAAACGCGTATCTACTTCTACCGTGAAATCACCCCAAGCAGTATCCTTGACTTGGTAGCGGTAGGCATTATGACGATTACAAGTGCCTCCATATTGAGTCTGGATATATTGGGCAACTTCTTCCAAAGGAACATTACTAAACTCAATCTCATACCCAACTCGACGTACCTTCCCGTCTTCTTGATAAATTTGATCAGGTAATATAAACTCCATACTCTTTGAACAAGATTACCCGCCAATCGGTTGGGAGCCTCGAGCAAAGAAAAACCACTTACCGCATGGGATAAGTGGTTTTCTATGAGAAAACAGATGCTTTTTATTTTTATTGAATAATCTCTTCGGGTTCTTCTGCTCGTTGTGTATTTTTCTCAGCTTCCAGACGAGCTTTGAGGTCTTGGAGCTTACTGGGGCGCACGAAAGTCTTTTGCCAAGCTTCCGAAAAAGACCGAGAGTTAAATATATCCTTCACAATGTCAATCCACTCGTGGAATACCAAGTAGGCAGGATTATAAGAGTTGACAGGGGTCGTAATGCCATAATTGGGAGTTTCTTCTTCTGGCTGAAAAGTACCAAACATCCGATCCCAAATCACAAAGGTAGAACCGTAATTCTTGTCCAAGTATTTTTCGTCCCGAGCGTGATGCACGCGGTGGTGGGAGGGAGTCACGAACACGTATTCAACTGGCGCAGGTAATTTGCGGATAAACTCCGTGTGCAACCAAAACTGGTATAAAACTTCTATTTGATGACAAACAAAGAAAACTACGGGGTGAAAACCCGCGAAAGCAACTGGAAGGAAAAAGATAATTTTCAATTGTTGTACCCAGGAAAGCCGAAAAGAAACGGAAAAATTATATTGCTCAGAAGAGTGATGTACCACGTGAGTTGCCCACCAAAAACGATTTTCGTGAGATACCCGATGCGAAACATATCGCCAGAAATCTAGCCACACCAAACACAAAATAAAAGACCACCAAGTAAAAGGAATAGACCAAGGTATTAGGTTGTAAACAACCAAAATGATTCCAAATAGCAAAGCCTTGCTCAGGGCACTGGTAACTAAATTACCCAGTCCTACACCAATCGAGGCTAGCAAATCTTTTCCTTCATAAACTTTTCGGTGTGTTTTGACACTCAAAATCCATTCTAATAATATCAAACCTAACATCACTGGGATCGCCAAAAGGATGATGTTGGATACCCCCGCTTCCTGAAGCATTACTTGGACTTTATCGAGGGTCAAAATTTCTTTGTTCATTGTTTGTTGATTAAATGAATGTTTGAATTTTTTTTAAACTACGAGCTACAAATATACCACGCGCTTAGGGATTTACAACATGAATTGAATGAATTCATGGTATAAGAATGTTACTCGTGAACAAAACAAAGTAGTCTGAAGGGAGTTTGCGCTCCCTCAAACGAGATTCAAGAAAATAATAGTTGACAAAAAGCTTTTTATGAAAATTTAAGAAAAAGACTTATTTTCCAAGCGGATAAATTTAAACAAGATTTTAATCAATCATTCTAAAAAAAGACATTCATGACCAAAACTGCTGATCTCTGCGACCAATTTATAGATCAATTACAAGTAGCTGAACCCATCTTCCAGCCTTATGGAAAAAAAACACAGTTTGAAGGAGAAATCTATACCCTCAAACTCTTCGAGGATAACTCCCTGGTACGTCAAACCCTAGAAACAGCCGGACAGGGTAGGGTATTGGTGGTAGACGGCGGAGGCTCACTTCGCTGTGCTCTCGTGGGCGATAATCTAGCGGCCTTGGCCGTGAAAAACGAATGGGCAGGAATTTTGGTGTATGGATGCATCCGAGATGCGGCCGATATCAATCAGATGCCCGTGGGTATCAAAGCACTGCATACTTCTCCGGTCAAGAGCATTAAGCGAGGAGAAGGGCAAGAAAACCTAGAGCTTAGATTTGCTGGAGTTCATTTCGTTCCTGGGTACTACCTCTACTCAGATGAGGATGGAATTGTACTAGCTGAAAAGAAACTAAATATAGAAAGCTAACCTCCATCGCTAAATGCTGGTATGGAGATAAATCGTGCATCTGGGTTAGTAAATTAGTTAGCTAATCAGAAAACACTCAACTCTGTCATCACTGATTCTTAATGCGGAGTAAGTAGTTCATAAATGCATCGTACACCGCTCTGGCCTTGGGGTCTTGGGGAAGTTGCTTCCCTAGCACGATATCCGCCATTTGTATCTGATCTGCGAAATACTTGACCTCTTCTTCGCTCAGGTTAAGTTCTTGCATTGCGTGCTGGAGTGCTTCTTGAATATAGGCTGTACTGTGAGCAGGTGGCTGGGAGGTGAGCCAAATCATCAGGTGCAAGATTTCGTGCTTATGTGCATCTAGCGAGTCGTCCATAGTTTATTTGTAAAAATCTAACATTAGGCTTAAAATTGTAATATAAATTTTTTAGCGCACAATCTATGAATGTAAAAGCATTTTTAAGTGCTCTCATGATTCTCCTTACAAGTTTTATCACCAAGGAGTATGCTCGGGAGCAAACGATTTACCAATCCAAACAAAAAGCGCTTACTTGGCACTGTTTACGACCTGATTATTTCCCTGTTCTAAATACCTATTCTTCTCGAGAAGAGTGGGAAAAGGTAAACTGGCTCGTCGAGGATTTTGTAAAACAATGGAAACTGAAAGGAGCAGCTCTGGCCTTGGTCAAAGACGGTAGACTCGTTTATGTAAAAGGCTTCGGCTACGCTGACCAAGAAAAAAATATTCGGGTAAAACCTCAACATCTCTTCCGTATCGCCAGTGTTTCTAAGCTTTTTACCGCCGTGGGCGTGATGAAATTGGTAGAGCAAGACAAGCTCCGTCTGGACGATCCAGTGTTTGGCCCCGAGGGAATTTTGAGCGACACCATCTTCCAAGAAATTGCAGACCCGCTCGCGCTGAAAATAAAAGTCAAGCACCTGCTTAATCATACCGGAGGCTGGCGTAACGAGCTACGGACCGACCCTATGTTCGTACCCACGCGCGTAGCTGAAAAAATGGATGTAGCTTCTCCTCCCTCCTTAGAAACCAGCATTCGTTTTATGCTTTCACAGAAAGGCTACTTTGAGCCAGGTACTTTTTACGACTATTCTAATTTTGGTTATGCCTTGCTGGGCAAAGTTATCGAGAAAGTAACCGGTAAAAGCTACGTGGGCTATATGCAAGAAGAAATTTTAGCTCCCTTGGGGATTCATCATATGCAAATGACAGCTGACCAATACGAGAAAAAGCACCCCCTCGAGGTGCGTTACTATACGGCTGAAAATGCTGAATTGAATCTTTCTTTTTTAGGTACAGGTGATTCGGCTTCCAGAGCCTACAAGGGTACTTACACCTCTGGATTAGGAGGGGCTGGCGGGTGGATTGCTTCGCCCATTGACTTAATGCGATTTTTAGTCGCCATTGATGGCTTGGATACGAAGCCTGACTTGCTCCGCAAAGAATCTATTCAAACCATGACCTCACCCCCCGAAGTGGATAGTTTGGGAAAATTAGTGCTCGGCTGGAAAAAGGTAGACCAAGAAAAATGGTGGCGAACGGGGAGTCTCGCTTGCACTGGCATTTCTTTGGTCAGACGCGAGGATGGACTCAGTTGGGTATTTGTGACCAATACTGGCACTTGGCGAGGGCCTTTTTTCTCCTACGAGATAGAGAGCTTAATGCGAAGAGTCTTGGCTCAAATCAAGACTTGGCCTGAGATCGATCTTTTTGAGCTAATTCCTTGATATTTTTCAAGAAGAAAAATTCGTTTAAAAGCAATATTTATTCTCTTAATAAGTTTATAGAGGAAGATCAACGTGTTGTTTAATTCTTGGCCTCGGGAGCGCAGGACTGAACTAATCTAATTGCTTCAAAGTTAGCAAACTGATAAATAAAACCTACAAAACCACTTTCTCGTGTAGGTTTTAGCATTAGAACTTTCTTAATTGCATTGAGTAAAATCTTATGACTAAAAAAATGAGGGTATTTCACGCCCGCCTAATTTTGATGTGTCTGGCCATGTTTATGCTGGGCATTCAGGTGATTTTATGGATACAGGATTTTTGGTCAGCCCAAGCTTCCTTTCCCCACATTCTGACTATTTTGGTGATGCTCTTTATCTGGATCAGTCAATTGCTGAGTCAGCTGATTGAGAACCAAAGGCACACGACTCAAAAAGAGTTTCGCTCTGCTTCTATTTTGCAAATTGATTTCTTAGACCGTGAATGGTATCTACCCGCCAATCGCTTGCTATTGCTGCTGCTAGCCAGCGCGCTGTTAGGAGGGCAGATTTCTTCGCTATGGCTAGCTGTTTTCTGGAGTGAATCCATCCTCACTTCACTCCTAGGTACTACGGCCATGCTAACTTTACTGATCTATTTGATCTTTACCCAAATCCACGAAGATAAACTAAATCAAAGTAAATAAATCTTGCAGCATCAAACCCAGAAGCTATGAAAAATACAATCAGAATTTATCTCATTCTCTGTTTTTGTTTATTGAGTTTTTCCCTCTTGGCTCAGTATCAAGATGTGAAATTAGTGAAAACCAAAGTGACTGAGAGCATCACGGCCTCTCTTCCCACTGACTTTGCCTTGATGTCTGATGAAATGTACGCGCGCAAGTATGGAGCTTATCGTCCTCCCATTGCTATTTACACAGACCCAGATGCCAATGTGGATTTTGGGGTCAACCAAATGGCTGACCGCTCTCTGAGAGCTTTTGCGAGCTCTAACTGGAGCCCAGAAGATATGGAAATGATCAAGGGAATTTACAAGGCTAGTATCGCGGGTATACACACGGAAGTTGATTTTGTCCAAGACAAGATTGAGGAGATTAATGGCCGCTCTTTTATTGTATTAGAATTTATAGGTACGGTCAAAGATGAGGAAAAAACTTTCGCTTTAAATAACCGCCCTGTCAAGCAATACTCTTATCTGATGTATACCGTACAGGAAGGTGATATTCTCTTATTTAATTTTAATTGCCCCGCGCTGCTCCAACCTCGCTGGCAGGCTACGGCCAATGAAATCATGCACTCCATTAAAATCAAATAATATTTTTTATCAAAACTGAAAGCCTGATGCAAATTTCTGTGGAAATTAGTCTCTATCCCCTGAAGGAAGATTATGTAAGCACTATCCTAGATTTTATCGAGAAGCTTCATGAATACCCGAATCTTAAGGTAGAAACCAATGGGATGAGCACGCAGGTCTTTGGAGATTACGATGAAGTCATGCCTGCCCTTCATACTGAGATGAAAGAGGTGCACGAACAGCATCAGGCGATTTTTGTGATGAAAGTGGGTAAAGGAACGCTTAAGTAGTCTCTATTCCAGACAATTAGGCGAATTCACTAGCTATGTTGAGTTGTCTTCCTTCTTTTTTCACTTTTTGATCCGCCTGTTGCCCTACGAGCATACCAATGAGCAAACCAAAGGGAAGCCCTAACCCTATGAAGCCGTAATTGTCCAATGTGGCTGAAATCGCCATACCGATGGGTAATCCCCAAATGGACAAGCCCAAAGATGTCCATAGACCTGTGTAATAATTTTTAGGAACCAGCCTCAGTTCTTTCCTAGCGAAGTTGAGTATTTTGGCATAAGCTCGTTTGACTTTTTTCAATAACTCCCGATCGGCTCCTCGGTGCATATTGACCTTTTCAATTTCTTGGCTCAAAGAGGAGGAACGCTCTGAATTTATTTCTTTTTTATTTAACTCTTCTATTAGCTTTTGTAGCTTTTGATAGGCGCGGACTAATTTTTTCTCATCTCCTAGATCTCTTCGTTCTTTGAGCGGTGTAATCATACTTACTAATTCTAATTAGATTTTACTTTAAAGGATGAGTCGCCAGTTAGACTTGTAAATTACACTTTACACTTCTTTTGTCTCTTTTGAGGCAAAACCAAGTCATTTATCTACTCTCTCAGCCACATTTTAAAACTGGCCGGGGCGAGTTCTACCCTAATTTCTTTTCCACCTTGGATTTGCATCAGCGTCTTTTGGTCTTTCACGCCTTTTTGATAGTCAATGCCTCGGTTATTAGCAATCAATGTCCAGTTGCCTTTGGGAAAATTCACGGAGTCAAAAGTATTGGGTTGATCCTGCACGTTCATCAGCACGAGCACTTGTTCATCAATGATATATCCTAATTGGTGAGGATTTTCGGTTTCAATCCATTGGTAGTAATCATCAGAAATGGACTCCGCGTTTCGGAAAACACTTCCGCTTTCACTTTTACGAAAATGAATCAGGCCCCGCCAAAACTGGTACATATCTCGGTAGTTATTCGTAGAGCCAGCGTCTTCGCGGGTTTTACCTACATTTTCCCAGACAAATTGGTTGGCCTTGCGCATGTTGTAAGTATCGCGCTTGCCGTGTAAGTAGACTTTTATACCCTCTTTGGTTTCTTTGACCACTTCTTTGAGTACAGCTGCTCCTTTACTGCGCATAATTTCTGTTCCTCCGTGCATCACGAGGGGACCCTGAGAAGTAAATAAGAGCAGCGCGGCGATTTTAAAGCGGTCTTCTTCTACGCCCAAACGTCCGTCCCAATCTTTTTGGGCAAATTGATCAGCCAATGCCCAATTGTCGTGAATATCCAGGTAATTGATGCCACTGAGAGGGCTTTTCTCTTCGGGGAAATGATTAGCCAAACCAAGCTTGACCTTTGCTTTTTGGGAGGCATTGCCACCCGCGTAGCCTCGATCGGTTTTTTTATTTTTAGGATTAGAAACGGGTCCTTTGAAAGCATTCCGGGCATCATCTTGGAAAAAAGTAATGGGTGAATCTTCTTTGTACCAATCCCAATCAGGGTTGGCTTCGTAGCGAGGGTCATTAGAGCCAATCCAAGGCTCCCCGTAAATAATAATATCTTCCCCCAGTGCTTGGCGCAAAGCCTTGAGTGTTTGTTGATCGATTTGCCCGGCCAAGTCAATCCTAAAACCGTCAATCCCAAACTCTTCAATCCAGTGTTGGCATTGGTCAATGAGCCAGCGTTGTACCATGGGGCGATTTTCGGTCTTGACTTCATTGCCGTATTCGCCGATGTGTTCTAGGTTCTTGGTACGATAATAATACTGCTTGTCCAGAGCATTAAAATGAAACAGTAACTGCTGCCCGTCCATATTTTCAGCCGTATGATTCGGGACAATATCGATGATGACCGCCATATCCTGATCGTGAAAAGCCTGTACCAAATCTCGAAACTGTTCTCTTTGTGCGCCGTGTTCGGTTCCTTTTTGACGGAAGCGTGTTTCTACCGCGAAACAGTGAGAAGTACGGTAGCCCCATTGGTAATTTTCTAGGTTAATACCATTTTCGGCCATATAAGGATCGTCTTGAAAGGAAGCCCGCCAGTCTTCATTCGGCCAATGCAAAAATTCCTGCATAGGCATTAGATGAACGGTATTAATGCCTAAATCTACCAAATAATCAAAACCGACTTTTTCACCTTGCGTATTTTTCAGATTAGGTTTGATCATCGCGGGTATGGTTCCTTTCAAATCTTCGGAAACAGGTAGGCGATCCGTAAAGTCCTGCACGTGTACCTCATAAGCAATGACCTCTTCTAAGGGCGGGCGGCCATTTTTAAGCGGGGTGGCGGGGCGCGTACGTTCCCAAACCCGGCATTTACCCCAGCTATCAACGCTCACACGTGCGTAGGGATCAGAAATATGCACAGGATTAGTTTCATAAAAATGATTCCCGGGGTCGTCGGCTCCGTGCACGGTAAAATCATAATAAATACCTTTTAGGTTTTGCGCTACGATGGCTTCCCAAACGCCCTGAGAATCTACCTGCATATCCATAGTTTGATAGGCTTCCTGATCTTCTGGATTACGATAAAGATAGAGTTTCATCCCTTCGGCGCGGGGTGCAAATACTCGGAAGCTAGTAGACTTTTGGTCTGCACTAATATTGGCACCCAAAGGCTTATCCGAGTAAGTTTCTCGGAACCAACCGTCAAAGGAGCAGACCGTTTTGAGATTTTCACTCGGAATTTCCAAATAATATACCCGGCGAAGGTCTAGCTCTTCGGCAGGAACAACCAAGGTAGCTACGGACGTATTAGGCAAAACTTCAGCAATGGGGATAACCTGACCCTGCGCATTGCTGAGACGATAAGCCGCCCGGTCAAGTGGTCTGTTGGTTCCTTTTACTTCTACCCAGAGGCTGCGGGGGCGACGTAGCTCGGCAAACAGGGTGGGAGGTTGCTTACCTTTCATAAACACCAAGTTGCCACCTTGTTCATTGGGAGCATCTGCGGGAGGAGCAAGCCATTCACCCTGATTAATTCTGAATTTGAATTCACTGCTAGGAGGGATGGTTTCTAAATTAACATTTTTGACCTTGAGTGCCCACAATTGCTGACTGATTGGGTGGAGTTGCCAGACTGGGTCGTCCATATCTTGGCTCCATTGACGGAAAGAACCCGTGAGCACTACTCGTTGGGGAGCGTCTATCTGATAAATGCTAGGGGAGAAAAGGAAATAGATCGTGTCTTCCTTGAGAGCGTAGCCCTGTTTGATGTCATTCGGGTGAAATGTCTGTGCCGTCACTTGATTAAGATTGATCCATAATAAGCTGAAAAAGACGACCAAAAGTACTGAGAATTTTTTCATGAAAAAATATGATTATTGGCAAGACAAATATAAAGCTTTTTAAACTTTGGTCATCTTTGATAAAGAAAAGTTGGTGCTTGGTACTGTCACGGCCTTGCTACTTTTTGATGATTTTGTATTGGTAAGTCTGTTTTTGCGTTTGTAAGCGTATGAAGTAAAGTCCTGAGCTCAGATTTTGCAAGCGACTCTCCAAGAATGCTTTAATTTCCTCGGCGTTTCCGTGCGTTTGTTGTTCGAGCTTGCCTTGCGGATTCCAGATTTCTAAGAAAAGCGATTCACCTTTGTTCAGTTGGGAGGTAGTTTCAAGATACAGCACATCCGTGAAAGGATTAGGGTAAAATGAGAAAGGGGTTACGCCTCCCGCTTCTACATAATCTAGATGGCTGTAAGTGAATGATCCATTATGATCTATTTGTTTTAGGCGGTAATAAGCCGCCTCGGGAGCATTGCGATCTAGGTAATGATAAGTCTGTAATTGATTGGTAGTCCCGGCTCCATCTACAAAGGCAATCGCCTCGAAGGTGATTCCGTCCGAGCTTTTCTGAATCTCAAAACCTTGATTGTTTAGTTCAGAGGCAGTTTGCCAGTCCAGTCTTACCATTCGCTCTTCCTCTCGCTTCGCTCGGAAAGAGATGAGACGAATAGGCAAGCTCACGTCTTCTTCAATTCTAAAGTTATCGATTTGCACGCCATCTAGGGCAAAACCCCTACTGCCAAAGACGAAACGGAAGCGCACATCTGCCTGACCGGCAAATTCACTAATATTATAGCGAGGTTGAACCACGGTATTGCTAGCTCCCGAGAAGCCGGGCTGATTGCGTAAGCCTAAAATACTCGCCTCATTGTACCAATCATTCGTACCCGCTGGATTTTCGCCAGAGGCTTGCGTATGGCCAAGCAATTGCCAAGTATCTCCTTGATCAATAGAATATTCTAAATGAAAGCCAGCATCCGTACCACATTGCGCGCGGTAGCTAAATTCTAAAGAAATACCCGTCAAGCTGGTTAAAGAAAAGGGGGGGCTTTCCAGAGCGTAACGCGTATTAAAGCCGTGATTTTCGTTCAGCCCAGTAATCCAATTCGCACTTCCTTCTACCGTGGCTGTGCCATTGCCCGGATTGTAAGTAAGGGTATTACTGGCTCCCCATTCCCAATCTTGAGGAGGTACACTTAGACTTGGAATGCCTGCTAACTCTACACGGTAGGGAAAAAAACCACCGTCATTGCTGTTAAAATCTTGGTCGTAAGGAATCGTAGGTTCTTCTAGAATAGTAATATAAGCAGTTTTTGTTTCTACATCCATACCACTATTGATACTCAATTGTACCGTGTAATCTCCCGGAGTAGTGTAAATAAAGCTGGGGTTTTGATCCGTGGCATCTACACCCGGGTTGATATTTTGATCGAAATCCCATTCCCAAGCATTAGCTTGTAGCGATAAGTCTGTAAACTCCACCGGACGGTTAACAAAACCCACGGTGCGTGCCTCGAATTGCGCCGTGGGCGTGGCAAAGACATCTGTCGTGAAAATACCTCTACCGTGTGTGGCCACGGTCACAACTTTATCCGCCGCGCGGTATTGTAGCATATCGCAGCGCACTGAGGCTAAGCCCGCGTTGGAAGGAGCCCAATTAGGAATAGCATTGGTAGTATGTCCAAAATTATTACTGGAATAAACTCCCAGCTCGGTGGCTAGTAATACTTCATCCCGATTATCAGGGTTGTACAAGCCCCAGCGGATGGGAATGTCAGGTAAATCACCTTCTTTGTTATTCCAAGTGCTTCCTCCATCCGAAGTCTCCCACACAGAATTAACACCATAGTTGAAGAAGGTCAGCAAAAGCTCATCATCGCTAGCCCCTACGTCGATCGAGGAGATGCTACCGACGGGGATAGGGGTTGTATTTAGCTCGGTGGTCACAGGAGAAGCCGTATTCGCATCATCTACGCGCAAGACACGCCCATTACCAGTTCCGAGAAAAATCCTATGATTGGTATGAGGAGATGCCTTTAGTGCGGTGATGTTACTGGTAAAGATGCTATCAGGATTTATATTTACGACCCCATCTGTATTACTCCCACCAATGTCTGAAATACGCGTGATGGAGTTGGTAGAGCCCAGATTCGCATACAAAATATTGGCTTGATCGTCGTATTCAGAGGGATTGATAAAAAGCCCTTGACTCTGATTGTTGAGAGGCCGAGTAAAGGTTTCTCCTCCATCATTAGAAACATTGTAGACATTGCGAATAAAGGAAGTGATACGGATATCTGGATTATCTTGATCAATATGACAAAAAGCTCCGTCGCCTCCTGTGACTTCAAGTGTAGAGGTAACCAAGCCATTCTCAAACTGCTGACTGCCATTATCTTGTGCGCCCGCAATAAAAACACCTCCTGTTTCTATATTGGCGGCATCTACGGCGTAGAATTGAGTAATGTTTAAATGATTAATCCGATCTTCAAACAGAGGCAGATCAGCACTGCCTAAATCATCGGCGTAGCTAATTCCTCCGTCACTCCCGATAATTCCTTCATCAGGATGGTCAGGTCGGAAGAGCACTTGGTGAGCGTCCGCGTGAACATAGGTGAAGCAATCACCTGTCCAGTAAGAGATAGGAGACCACGTTACCTGAGCTACGTCTGTGGTATCTCCATTGGTGGTTTTGTGCAAGGAAATTCCTCCCAAAATCGCCACACTTGCATCATTGGGATGCACCGCCAAGATCAAATTATAGAAAGCCTGCCCTCTGGTAAAGTGACTGCTAGAGGTAAAACAACCCTGGTCTTGGTAAAGGGGAATCGCTAGATCTTCCCAGACAGGATTCGCGTCGGTAGCGTTGAGCGTACGGCGCAACCAAGCCACATCCTGATCAAAAACCGTGGGGCTATCATTCTGAGCCACGGCGTAAACCACGTCTGGGTCACTAGGAGCACAGGCTAGTTCCACTCGGTCAGCATCTGTACCATTTAGGTTACTGAAATCAAACTGTACCCAACTGCCACTCAGCCCTGTTTCTGAATAGAAAATACGCCCTCCTCCTTGCCGATTAGAATTCTTCTGGGTGCCAATCCAAATACGATTATTAGCATCTAGCTCTATATCAGTAGGTTCGTAGGGATTGCCTCCCATGCTAGGGGGCAAAGTCGGTAGCACTTGACTAAAATTAATTCCTCCATCCATAGAACGGTACAATCCTACACCCTGGGTGAATCTTCCTTGATTGAAGCGGCGCCCCACGGCTACGAGCAAACTACTCTGTCCGCCTCCTTCATTTCTTACCAAGATATCATTGACATAATGAAATTCTTCGTCAGTATCAAAAAAGCCATTGGCGGCGGTGAGATGTGTCCAAGTATTCCCAGCGTTGGTAGTTTTCCAAAGACCTGCTCCACGAGTTGCGCTGGGGCCTCCCGCTGTAAAACTCTCACCCGTGCCGACATACCAAGTATTATCATCGTTTGGGTCGGCAGCAATTGCGGTAATAGAAATATTATCCCAAACGGCGTCCACGTGTGTCCAAGGTTTGTCTAGGGTGATATCATCGGTGTACCATAGCCCGCCTTGTATGCCCCCCGCCCAGACTTTCTTGTGCTCTGGGTCGGTAGGGTCAAAAAGTATAGCACGCACCCGGCCAGCCACGTTATTGGGGCCTCGCTCTTGCCACCTGATATTGGCAATGGCATTCTTATCTTTAATTTGTTTGGATACTTTCTCCAAGGCTTTCAGTTTGCGCTGGTAGGGAACATAGCCTAATTGAGGGTCAAGCGTGCGAAGATAGTCTTGCTCCCAGGCTAGGTCAGGGCGATCTTTCTTGGGGATATTTTTCCAAGCTTGGTAGCTGTCAATATCTCGTTGGTTGTAAGGATGATCTTGGAGGAATTTCGAGAAGGCTCGTCTAGCTTGCATCTTAGCCAGACTGTCTCTTTGGAAAGAAGATAAGACCACAGGCTTATCCTCGATGGGCGAATCGAGGGGAGAAGCAGATGGAAGTCTCTGATTTTTGGGTCGGAAGGAGTGGAGCACTTCTTTTTTCTCAACGGTATCATTGAGGAGGGGTGAATAGAGAGATTGATAAATGAAGAAAAAGGCAAAGGCTAGCCCACATACCCAGAACAACCCGCGTGATAGGTAATATTTGTTCATCTGTTAGTTTGAATTTTGATGTCTGAATTTTAGCGAAGTTCACAAAATCGGAGGTACAAGAACCGAGAGGGGGCATTGGCTTTCTCTGCTGCATCCCCCCTAAATTCAGCTTAAAAGTAACCAAAAGAAGCGATTAGGACAAGGAAGAAATAAGAGTATCTTTAAAATTTATCTTCGGGTAACAGAAGCCCACTTTTAGAACCTGATTTCGTGAAATTCCTTGACCATGGCTTCGGAAATTCGTGCAGAGTTGCATTTGATTAGGAACAAAATTGACGCCTATCGAGGCTTGATTTTGAATCCATGCCAAGACTTCTGTGGCTAATCAAATTCTTTTACCATAGTTCTAAAAAATGAGTTACGGAAACATACGTGGAAGCAAACAAAAGATGAGGGAAAATACCGATCAAAAAAGTGATAAAGGATAAAACCGACAGCATAAGCCACTCTCTTTGTGTCAAATCTGTCATGCGCCCACCCCAAGTAGATTCATTTCTAAGCCAATATTTCCCCAAAAACATTCGCTGGATTGTCCAGAGAAAATAAGCAGCCCCGAGTACAATTCCAAAAGTAGAAGCTGCCGCAATCCAATTAGGAATATGTATGGCTGAAAATCCTCCAATTAAAGTGAATAACTCACCGATAAAACCAGAGAATCCCGGTAATCCTAAGGAAGCAAAAAAAGCAATCATCACGAAGAAGGTAAAATAAGGCATCTTTTGCTGTAAACCCCGATAACTGTCAATGTTGCGATCCTGAGTGCGGTCGTAGAGCACCCCTACCAACAAAAACAAAAGGGCAGACAGCACTCCGTGGCTAAACATTTGAAAAATAGCCCCTTGCACCCCTTCGTGGGTTAGAGAAGCAATGCCTAACAAGACAAAACCCATGTGAGACACAGATGAGTAAGCCACCATCTTTTTTAAGTCCTGCATCGCTAGTGCATTCAAAGCACCATACAAAATAGAAATCATCCCCAGCAGGGCAATCAAAACAGCATACTGACTGGCTCCCTCTGGAAAGATAGGATAGGCAATTCTCAAGAGGCCATATCCACCAATTTTTAATAAAATACCCGCCAATACGACCGAAATAGGCGTAGGCGCTTCCACGTGCGCATCTGGCAGCCAAGTGTGTAGAGGTACGATCGGTAGCTTGATAGCAAAACCTATGAAAAGTGCCAAAAAAGCCATCAAACGAAAAGAACTGCCTCCCAACCCTGCTTCGGGAGCTAAGAGTGAATTAGGCAGGTAATTGCCCGGATCTTGCATAGCCGGAATGCTGAAGGTTCTAACCAAATGCTCTGTGGCTATTTCACCCGCTTCTAATTTTTTCTGTACTTCCAAAATGGCTTCTAGTCTAGGTTGATCTCCTGCTTGGATGACCCCAGCGCGGATGCCCGTTTCTATGGGGTCTATCACCGCTAGATAAAGACCAATCATCACGATCAAAATAAGCAGAGAACCCACCAGTGTGTAAATAAAAAATTTGATAGAAGCATATTCTCTTCGCTCACCTCCCCAGATTCCAATCAAGAAATACATTGGGAGAAGCATAAATTCGAAAAAGAGGTAAAACAAGAAAAAGTCCAAAGCCACGAAGCACCCCATGATGCTGGTACTCAGAAGTAAATACAGCGCAAAATAGCCCTTTTCGTGCTTCTGAATTGTCCAGGAAGAGATCGCACCGATCAGCATAACCATACCTGTGAGCAAAATCAGACAGGCATTAAAACCATCTACCCCCAAGAAATAATCAATAGACAAGCTTCCCAGGCTTCCTAAGTCAAGCGTGATCCAATCCTGATGTTCTAGTAATTGATAATGCTCACGATTGAAAATAGTCACATCGCTCATCGGGCCGGTATCCAAGCCTAGATACATCCCCAAAGCAAGGCCACATTGAAATAAACAGGCCATCAAGGTGATCCACTTGAAGAGCTTTTTGTAGCGAATCGGTAGCAAAAGCACCACGAGGCAAGCTAGCAGCGGCACAAAAATGAGCAGGGAGAGTACATAAGGAGGCATAGGCTTCAGCAAATTAGCGGGGGTAAAAATAGTAGAAGAATCTGGATTTCAAAAATTTGCTTTTTTATACCCAAATCTAAATTTCAACCAATATCACTTTTTTATCGTATAAAAGAAAGCTTCTACCATCTACTGAAGCAAGCCTCAAAGACACCATTCCAAATCAAATAGCAGCAAGACTATTTTCGGTTAGCCCCGAAGTCCAAACCAATAAAAATCAGGGATGAAATAAGAATATCCACTATAAAAGGATAGAATTCTCCTATATTTGAATACAACAATCGGTATCTAGATCAAGACCAATACCCCGAGACTATGAAAGAAACGATTATTAATGAACTTGAAAAATTAGAAAAAGAACAAGATATCAAAGTGCTATATGCTTGTGAATCAGGTAGCAGAGCTTGGGGCTTCCCCTCTCCAGACAGTGACTATGATGTACGCTTTATCTACGCGCAGTCGCCTCGTCGCTATCTCTCTATCTATGACCGCAAGGATGCCATTGATTTATTCTTGGCCAAAGACCTGGATTTAATTGGTTGGGATATTCGCAAAGCCCTGCGCCTCTTTCATAAATCTAATGCTTCTCCTTTCGAATGGATGCAATCTTCTATTGTCTACAAAAAGACAGGTGATTTTTTGGAAAAACTGCGTGCCCTCGCTCCCGAATATTTTTCGCCCAGAGCCGGCTTGCATCATTACTTGGGGATGACCAAGCATACTTATCTGGGGCATCTCCAAGGGGAAAAGGTTAATCTTAAGAAGTACTTTTATGCCATTCGCCCGCTACTTTGTGCCAAATGGATTCTTGCTCACGAGATTAACCCACCGCTTGAATTCAAGAAATTGCTCGAGGTGGTAGCTGATAATAAGGAATTTATGGAAAATATCGAGGGCTTGCTCAAACGCAAAGAAGTGAGTGCCGAAACCGAAGAGGTAACGCCCATTCCCTTTTTCCATGATTTTATTGAGCGCGAAATGCAAACGTGCGAAGAACACGAAACGGATTTCCCCAAAATCAAACCCGATGCCGAACCGCTCAACGAATTGTTCCGCCACGCGGTGATGTAGCACAGGGCTCGTGGCTTGGAGTTTGCCTTCTAAGAAAACTCAACCCAAAAAGCGGTTTGTTCTCCGCTGCTCTCATGCCCTTGGATTTTTTCTAAGGGCAGGTTTACTTTATTCTTATCCAAACTCTATCCAAACGCCTTGTTTTCCTAGACTTGCTCGGAGTTGCTCTCGATTCTCCTCTGAAATTGGATTTCTGGCTAGCTTTAGTCTTTTGAGTTGTGTTAATTGCTTCATTTCTGTGGGTAAATCCGTGAGCGGGTTATCTTCCAGTACCAATTCCTCTAATTGATTCAATCGAGCAATTTGTGGCGGAATGGTTTGGATTTGATTGTGATGTAGGCGTAGCTTCTTAAGTTGTGTCAAGGTAAGAATTTCTTCTGGAAAAGCACTTAGCTGATTATAAGCTAAATCTAACATTAATAAGCTTTCTGCTTTTGAGAAAGAAGCAGGCAGTTTTTGCAAGCTACATCTTCGCAAGTACAAAAAGCGAAAAGAGCGAATCAACCGCTCAAAGTCCCGCTCGAGACAGAGTAGGGTCAGATGAGGTCTGGCGGTGATAAACTTCCGTACCTCCTCCGAAAATCCTCCTCCTTCACAAATAGATAAAGCCAAGACCTGATTTGCCTGATTTTCGGAGTTTAGTAATTGAATAAGTTTGAGGCTATGCATGGGGTGGCAGGTTAGGAGATGCAAATTACACGGTTTCAGTTTTTAGTATAATCCAAAACGGGCTGCCTTCAACTAAAAACCCTGAGTCGCTCCACCTCGATTTCCTTCGCACATTTGAAATGACCTTCGGGGCAGGCTCGATGGCCGTGTAATCCGCAGGGACGACAAGCCAGCTTTTCTCGAGTTTCAATTACGGTTGATTGCTCGGACAAAGGCCCGAACCCAAAAGCAGGAATCGTAGAACAATACACGGCACACACCGGGGCATTCATCGCTGAGGCCAAATGCATGGGGGCAGAATCATTGACGTAGTTCATGTGGGCATCTTTCATCAACGCAGCCGAGGCCAAGAGGGACAATTCACCCGCTAAGTTATGCACCTTGGGATGCTGGGCTTGTTCTCGGATAGCCTCACAGGCCTCCCAATCGTCTGGCCCTCCCAGGAGATAAACTAGCCAATTTTGAGGGAGCGTATTGATGAAAGCAATCCATTGCTGGGCAGGCCACTGTTTGGTAAACCAGACCGAAGTAGGAGCAATACAAATATAGGTTTGTGTTTTGTATACTTGTGCTTTAATCTGATCTGCTGGCTGAGGATAAAGCACGGGGCGTATTTTTTTCACCGGAGTCAGATGGGAGAGGAGCGCCAGATTTCGCTCTACTTCGTGCTTCCCTTCTTCAAAGGAGTGCTTGACTTGGCGATGGAAAAATCTCGAGAATGGATTTTTATCAAAACCCACCGTTTGTTTGGCTCCTGATAAAATGGTCATCAGACCGCTCGAGCCGAAACGCTGTAAGTTGATGACCAAATCGTAGCGTTTTTGGCGAATCTTACGAATAATTTGAAGTAGATTGAAAAGCTTTTTTTCTTTTTTATTCCAAACCAATACTTCCTTTAAATGGGGATGTCCTTCCAATAAGCCTTCATTTCCTTTTCTCAGCAAGAAATCAATCTGAGCCTCAGGATAATCCTGACGGATCTGCTCGATCAATACCGTAGCCAAGATCACATCTCCGATGAAAGCAGTTTGAATAATCAGAACACGACGCAAAGAAGAGCGCATAAACCAACATTTACATTCACGCAAAAATAAGAGGAATCTAAGACAGGAGCAGAAAGGAATTCCAGAAAATGTAAAAAAAGATTGCCTGAGTTTGGTTGAACTTGCTCTGAAAGTGAAAAAAATGAACGACTCACGAAATAATAGACAATTCACACGCAGGTAAGATAAGGCATTTTTTGGCCTAAACCTTGTGTTACTCAATTGTCGTTTATCTCTAAAATTGCCAGACCACCCTATAAACACATGTTGAGCTATGAAAAGAATGAACGCCCTAAAATTTATTGTATCCTTGGCCTTAGGAGGAATCCTACTTTTATGCCATACCTCTTGTGAACAGTCCCAAGATTTTGAGCAATTAGCCGTACCAAGCCGTGCCCACGTGGCTCTCAAGAGAGTAGAGCAAAGTTTTCGAGGAACACAGCATTACTATCTTACGGTTTATTTCTTTACACAACCCGATGAGGAAGAAAAAATCAAATCGCGCCTACAAATCGACAAAGCGCAAATCGTAAGCGTGACGAAGAGCGACGAACGCTCACTGCACCAAGTGATTGATAATATTTTGAGAAAATCTTCCACCCCTGGGAAAATTACCCGTGCTGAACTCAAAGTAGATCAAGGCATTTACCAAAAATATGAACCTGGAGATGCGATTCTTATCCATTACGAAATGGATAATCCAGAGCATATTGCCCTTTTAAATCGCTAAGTAAATTTCAAACTGGCAGGCTTCAAAAACCTGCCAGAATTTTTTGATTATTTTTCTCCCTTCTTCCAATAAGTCTGATAGCCTAAAAATCCTAAGCCCAAGATCAACCACAAAGGCCAGATTTTTAATAAAACTAATACAAATTCTCGCAGAGCCGTAGCTCCCAAAGAGATGGCCTCCCAAGCTCTTACTCCAAAAGCAGGGCGAAAAGCCTCTACGGATTGATAACGGGGAAGCAACTCCTGATGAACTTCCTCATGCTGATAGAATTTCAATTGAATAGTACTGTAAGCCACTTGGTCTTCTAGCTTCAAATTTTGCAAACGAGCTTGATCGGAGGATATTTGTTTGTCCAGCAATCGGTCTTCGGCTTGACTGATATCGTTGAGCTTTTCACCTTTTTCCCCGATGGCTTGTACATAGCGATTTTGGCTTTGATCCATGCGCTGGCTCCGCCATTGATTTGCCAGAAGCTGAAAACTCACATCCTCGGCCTCAATTGTGCGATGATGTAGAAAACTCACCAAAGGCTGTAAGGCTCTCAGCAAGCTATCCAAATGATGGTTGGGCACCCGCAGGGTCATGTCATTTTCTACCCGATAGTATTCTCTTTGCAAGAGCGAATCTTGACTTATGGGGTTGGTTTCAGTGCGTGTCATCTGTGTGTAAAGATGAGTATGCGCTACAAAACCCTCGTAACGTGCGGTTAGGTCTTCAATCTCTAAAGTAGCTCTCTGCACATTCTCGACTTTAAACTCTAAATTGGCCGTGCGTACAAATTTTCTACCCGACTGATTTTCAAGATTCATACGGGCCGTCGTGGTCAAAGCCTGTGCTTCTTGTTCTGAAGCAGGAGCTTCTTCTTTACCCGAGGAGTACGCAACGGTTTCTTCGCTGGTGGCGTAATCCTCCAAATGACCATTACAGGCCACTGCCAAGAACATCCATAGGCCACAATAGGTTAAAATTTTAAGTGATTTCATGGGAATCGTGTTTTTTATTTGGTTTTGCTTAGGATTACTGCAAATGGAATGAAGTATTACAAAAAATGATTTGAATTTAGATATTCGTGTATATGACAAAATTTATAAGAATCGCCCTGATATTGACCTTTGGCCTAAATGCTTGTGGGGAAAAGGAGCAGCGAGCAGCCAAAGATTTTGATTTTATGAGCCAGTATATTGAAGGTTATGCCGTAATCCGCTTGGGCGAACAATGGGGATACGCCAATCAAGATACACAGGTCATCGTACCACCTCGCTACGAGATGGCGATTGAATTTCACGAGGGCAGAGCTTCCGTCAAAAAAAATAAAAAATGGGGCTTTGTAGACACCACGGGCAGAGAAATCATCCCCCCGCAGTATGACCTGACTGGAAATTTTCAGGAAGGACGTGCTTTTTTCGTCAAAGACAATCAATACGGTTATCTCAATCCTCAGGGCCAAGAAATTATTCCCGCCCAATACGCTTACGCCGAAGACTTCCAAGATGGCCTCGCCAAAGTAAGCAAAAACGGCAGAACGGCCTATATCAACCCAGCGGGTGGATATGTGATTCCTCTGGAATATGAGCAAGTCTGGAGCTTCCGCCAAGGCCTGGCCAAAGTCAAAAAAGGAGACAAATACGGCTATCTCGACCGCCAGGGACAGCCTGTGATTCCCGTCATCTATGATGATTTAAAAGATTTTTTTGGTGATGAAGCTCGTGCCGTCAAAGACGGAAGAGTTATGTTTTTTAATCGGGAGGGCGAGTGTGTGGAGGGCTGTGGAGAGTAAATGCCAAATCACAAGCTAGAAAATTACCAATTTCCGAGTTTGCTCATCCGATAATTTGTAATTTGCGATTATAATCTGCGATTCCTCACGAAATGAAACATATCCTCATCACGGGTGCCTCGACAGGTATTGGCTTGGCACTAGCGCAAGAATTCCATAGGCACGGTTATTTTATCTTTGGGAGTGTCCGCAAAGAAGCGGATGCCGAGCGCCTGCAAGCGGCGATGCCTGAGCGATTTATGCCTCTGCTCTTTGATGTAACGGACGCCGAAGCTATACAGCAAGCTGAAAGCCAAGTGCGCGAGCAAGTAGGTCAGGTGGGCTTAGCCGGCTTGATTAACAATGCGGGCATTGCCACGGGTGGCCCTTTGATGCATTTGCCCGTTGCCGAGACTCGTCGTCTGATCGAGGTGAATGCGCTGGGCATGATGCAGGTAACCCAGACTTTCTTGCCTTTGCTGGGAGCAGGTAAAAACTCGCCCTATCCACCGGGCAAAATCCTGCAAATTAGTTCTGTGTCGGGAGAGTTGGCAATGCCCTTCACGGGGCCTTATTCGGCTTCTAAATTCGCAATGGAAGCCCTTTCGCATAGTCTCAGACGAGAATTACAGATGTATGGCATCAATGTCATCATCATCGGCCCTGGCCCCATCAAGACACCCATCTGGGACAAAGCCCAGCAAGAAGACGCCAGTCGCTTCGCTGATACAGATTATGCCAAAGTGATGGAGCGGTTTAAAAAATTTGCCATCGAGCGGGGTCAAGCCAGTGCCATGCCCGCCGAAGAACTTGCTCGCCGTGTTTATAAAATTTTCCACAAGCAGAAGCCTAAGGTGCGCTATGCCATCACCCCCAATTATTTTAATAATTGGTTCCTGCCACGCTATGTCCTGCCAGCACGGATGCTAGATCGGGCGGTGCGGAAGATGATTGGGTTTTGAAGAATTGTAAATCTCAAGAAATATCGGCTTAGCACTTTCCTAAGTCGCTATTTTATAAGTTTTTACGGCTGCGATCACCTTAAAGAAAATCTGCAATCCGCTACTCTACACGCGCAAATCCACGCCCAGAGCCAACAAAATCAGAATCGCCAAACCCAGCACGATACGATAATATCCAAAAGCTTTGAAGCCGTATTTGGTTAAGAAATTAATAAAAAAGCGAATGGCAAGCATTGCCACGACGAAGGCGACCACATTCCCAAAAATCAAAACCCATAGATCAGAAACGTGGATTTCATCGTAATCTTTAAGGAGCTTGTAGCCTGAAGCGGCAAACATCGTGGGTACAGCGAGGAAAAACGAAAATTCAGCGGCCTGCCTGCGTGTCCAGCGTTGGGTCATTCCGCCGATGATGGTGGCCGCCGAGCGAGAAACTCCCGGGATCATGGCGATACATTGAAACAAGCCCACTT
The DNA here is from genome assembly GCA_964551015.1 of uncultured Cytophagaceae bacterium. Taxonomy (GTDB): domain Bacteria; phylum Bacteroidota; class Bacteroidia; order Cytophagales; family Microscillaceae; genus CAZKBP01. The sequence continues at coordinate 95,454 of CAZKBP010000003.1, forward strand.
TAAAAGCTGCTGGGAAACTAACGGGCTGATCCGGGCCGTGCTCGGCATTGGGGAAGAGGCGATCAATAAACACGAGAATAATACCGCCGAGTAGGAGGGAAGTAGCCACCACGGCTACATCCTCGAGGAGGCTATCAATAAAATCACCCAGAAGCAAACCAAAGAAAGCCGCCGGGAGGAAAGCCACAAACAATTTAATGTAAAAATCTACGGAATTGAAGAAACGCTTCCAGTACAAAACCACCACCGAAAGAATGGCTCCAAACTGGATATTGACCTCAAATATTTTGGTAAAGGTTTTATCATTAATACCCATGATAGAGGAGGCAATAATCATATGTCCCGTGGAAGAAATAGGTAAAAATTCCGTGATTCCTTCTACCACGGCCAGAATAAGGGCTTCAATAAAATTCATAACTAAGAGCTAAGGGTTTTATGATGACTTTTTGTCCTTTAGCTCTTTACGTGGTTTGTAGAGAATAGCTGCAAATTGAACCAAAAATCCTAAAAAAACTAGGATTGGCCCCAAAGTAAGCCCCAAAAATCCAAATCCGAAGGTTTCTGTATCCTGACTCATCACGGCAAAGCCCACGATCAACAAGGCAATGCCACCTAACATAATCCAGTAATTTTCTTTGGAAAAAGCGAGTTTATCTTTTTGTTCTGACATATTTTTCGGTCTTAATTCAACCACAAATCTAGCAAAAGAATCAGGAACTCGCTGTTAAAAAATCATAAATTCCCCACTAAGTCAAGCGAATTTCCCAAAAAATGCCTTACCTTAACTAGAGGTAGGCAACTATCTGTGCATGCATGTACGTGAAGATACAATGACTACAAGGTAATTTGGCGAATTTGCCTTGACAAGACACGAAGTAGGATTTCTTCGTAAAACAAGCGAACCTTTCTTGTGTTTTTACGGATAAAGTTATTAATTTGGATAAAAAAACAACATTCTTCATGGGTTTATTAAATAAAATTCTGTTTACTGTAAGGGGCGAACATAAAATATATTTTCATCAAGGACACCAAAGGCTTCAACAAAGAGATTTCGAGGGAGCCATTGAAGCTTTCAATCAGGCCATTGCCTGCAAACCTCACTACGAAGCTTATCATAATCGAGCAACGGCTCATTACAAACTACAAAACTACCCCGAAGCGATCCGTGATTATCACGAAGCTACTAATTTAGACCCAAATACCCCCGAGGCGTATTTGGGTCTGGGCATTGTCTACACGAAAATGGGTCAATACCCCGAAGCGATTGAGAGCTACACCCAAGCGATTCGCCTGAATCCTTGCCATACCATGGCTTACACTAACCGAGGCTTTGCCCGGATGAAACTCCATCAATTTGAGGAGGCCATTGCCGATTTTGACGAGGCAATTCGTGCTAATCCTTACAACGCGGCCGCTTACAACAACCGAGGAGCCATTTATTTTGAGCTAGGTGAGGAGGCAAAAGCTAATCAGGATTGGCAAAAAGCCAAAGAGCTGGGACTCGCCAGATCTGAGGTGATGCAAGATTTCTGAGAAAAACGAGTGATTGAAATCCTATACCGTTTCTATTGAAGACCGTATTACTTCCCTTCGGAAATGATCGGTCTTATTTTTTAGATCACTAGACATTCTTTCCTATTTTTGCGATTCATTTCATGGTAAAAACAAAAGCGAATCCAAGTGAAAAATACATCTTTGATTATAAATATAGTGCTGGGTCTTGCGGTCTTGATTTTGTACATACTTCATTTTACCGCCAACGGAGCCAGTACGGCACAGGAAGAACCTACCAAAGTAGCTTCAGAAACCCCTGAAAAAGAAACAAAACCTAAAACTTCTGAAAAACAGAAAGCGAAATCTACTCAAAATAACAGCGAACTTCGCTTTGCCTATGTCAATTCGGATTCACTCCAATTAAATTATGACTATTACAAAGCCATAGAAAAACAACTGGAAAGCAAACGCCAATACATCGAGTCTGACCTCAAACGCCGTCAGGAATCTCTTCAGGGTGAGGCCATGAGTTTTCAGCAATCTATTCAGAATCAGAGCATCACCGAGCAACAAGCCTTAGAAATGCGTGATAACCTCTTGAAAAAAGAACAAGAATTCATGCAATACGGACAGACCCAAGAAGCCAGCCTGCTCAAAGAAGAACAAAATGCGAACAAAAAACTTAACGAGAATATCTCCAAATATCTCGCGCAATTTGCTGCGGAAAATGATTATGATTTCATCTTCAGCTATTCCAGTTCGGCCTTAGCCGTGGGCGTCCTCCACGCAGATGATCGCTATGATATTACCAAAGATGTACTCGAAGGCCTAAACGCCGAGTACCAAGCTGATAAGAAGTGATTTTGAAGCAAAAGGGAAAATAAATAAGAATTTCTCTTGGTTTGTTGATAAAAAATCTGAATTTTATCCGAAAAAGAAAACATGAAAGATTTTAAGAACCAAGTAGTTTGGATTACAGGAGCTTCTTCGGGTATCGGTGAAGCTCTTTGCCAGGCCTTTGCTAAGGAAGGAGCTAAAATTATACTTTCTTCTCGTCGGGAAGCAGAATTGCGAAGAGTAGCTGAGGCTTGCACAGGTGCGGCCGATACGTTTATCTTACCCTTAGATTTAGCCCAAAGCGATACCCTCCCCGAAAAAGTAAAAGTTGCTCTCGATCATTTTGGACACATAGATTTACTTATCAATAATGGCGGAATTAGCCAACGCAGTCTGGCCAAAGATACAAACATGCAGGTCTATCGCCAGATTATGGAAGTGGATTACTTTGGTACAGTCGCCTTGACTCAGGCACTTCTTCCGCATATGCTCAAACGAGGCAGTGGACATTTATCCGTAGTAAGTAGCATAGCAGGCAAACTTGGGGTGCCCCTTCGCACTGCCTATTCAGGAGCCAAATTCGCCGTGAATGGTTATTTCGAGGCGCTACGGGTAGAAACGCTCCAAGCTGGACTCAAAGTAAGCATTATTTGTCCCGGTTCCATCAATACAAATGTCTCTAAGAATGCCCTGACCGGAGATGGCTCTGCACAGGGAGCCACTGATAACTCCATCGCCAATGGGGTCGCCCCTGAGGAATGTGCCCGTCAAATCCTCGAGGGCCTCAAAGCCGAAGAATTGGAAATCCTCATTGGTAACGAGATGGAACTGGGTGCTGTCCAACTCCGTCAGTCCGACCACAACCAACTCAATCAAATGCTCCAGCAGTATTTACAAGATTACAAATTGCAAGATTAGGGATTTAGGAATAGATAGTAATCCCCATCCATTTCTGTGATGTATACACTTGAATGAGAGTGGACTTTCCGCTGGAATACTCCGAAAGCCCTCTGTGTCTCCGTGTCTCTGTGTTTGAATAAGCTATCCAGATGTATGCACGGAGAATAAGGATTGATGTAAGACTCGATGCTAAATTTGCATCGAGTCTACTCCTCTCCGAATCTTTAATCTTCCTAGCAATTATCCTAAAAAAGGATAACGAAAATCTGTAGGCGGTACAAATGTCTCCTTGATGGTGCGCGGACTCACCCAGCGTAATAGATTGAGCATGGAACCTGCTTTATCATTTGTGCCTGAGGCTCTGGCTCCGCCAAAAGGCTGCTGACCGACCACGGCTCCCGTGGGTTTATCATTGATGTAGAAATTACCTGCCGCTTGGCTAAGCTTGTTCGTGGCCAGATTAATGGCATAACGATCTTGAGCAAATATGGCTCCCGTCAAAGCATAAGGAGAGGTCTGATCTAGTAATTCTAAGGTCTGCTCGAAATTTTCCTCGTGATACACATAGACCGTGAGCACGGGGCCAAAGATTTCCTCGACCATCGTGGTGGATTGCGGGTCTTTGCTTTCTAAAATAGTAGGCTCGATAAAATAACCCTTGGATTTGTCATAATTTCCACCAGCGATCACTTCTACTCCGGGCGTTTCCTTGGCCTGATCGATGTAGCGGGCGATTTTGTCAAAAGCACGCTCATCAATGACGGCATTCACAAAGTTGCTAAAATCTTCGGTACCGCCCATTTTGATATGCTTCAAATCCTCGAGCATGTGGTTTTTGACCTGTTCCCAGAGATTAGAAGGCAGGTAAGCGCGAGAAGCGGCTGAGCATTTTTGTCCTTGAAATTCAAAAGCACCCCGAATCAAGCCCGTGGCGAGTGCCTTGGCATCGGCAGATTTGTGCGCGATCACGAAGTCCTTCCCTCCCGTTTCGCCCACGATGCGGGGATAGCCTTTGTACTTATCAATATTTTCTCCAATGGTGCGCCACAACTGCTTGAATACACCCGTACTGCCCGTAAAGTGCAATCCCGCAAAATCAGGATGCTCGAAGACGATTTTTCCTACCTCGGGACCATCTACATAAATCAAATTAATCACGCCGTCGGGTAGCCCTGCTTCTCGGAGAATTTCCATGAAAACCCTGGCCGAGTAAATCTGTGTGTAAGCTGGTTTCCAAATCACGGTATTGCCCATCAAAGCTGGAGCTGTGGGTAAATTCCCTCCAATAGCGGTGAAATTAAAAGGCGTAATGGCTAAAAGAAATCCTTCCAAGGGGCGGTACTCCAAGCGATTCCACACGCCGGGAGAAGATTCAGGCTGCTCGGCATAGATTTCTGAAAGATAATAAGCATTAAAGCGCAGGAAGTCAATCAGTTCACAGGCCGCGTCGATCTCTGCTTGGAAAGCATTCTTGGATTGACCGAGCATGGTCGCGGCGTTTATTTTAGCCCGATAAGGCCCGGCGATGAGGTCAGCCGCTTTGAGGAAAATACTCGCGCGTTGCTCCCAAGGCAAGTTTGCCCATTCCTCTTTTACACTCAGGCAGGCATTGATGGCTTGGTGGACGTGGGTTTCGTCGCCCTCGTAAAAATAGCCCAAAGTATGTTGGTGGTCGTGAGGCGGAGCGAGGCGCATTTTTTGGTCGCCCATCACTTCTTCATTGCCGATGTACATCGGGATATCGATTTCCTGTGAGCGCATCTCCGCGAGCGTGGCTTGGAGCATTTCTCTCTCGGGTGAGCCGGGGGCATAGCTTAGGATTGGTTCATTTTCGGGTATTGGTATCTGAAAAAATGCGTTTGCCATTGTTTTTATAGATTAAATGATATTCGGTTCAAAAATAATGATGCAAAAATGCGTAATTAAAAAGAGGATTGAAAATTTGGGAGATTTAGAGCAGATAGAATTTAGCAGGGAATATTTATTTTTGGGTGAAATGTGTTGAGAAAAGTCTTATTAACAAAGTTTAATTTTTAAGCAAAATTTGGTAGATTGCAAAAAAAAGAAATCAGTAACTCAAAACAACCCTTATCCGAGGTATTTGGCTTTCCTATTTCTAACGATTCAGAGGAAGTAAAGAAAAGTAGGCAAAAAAGATTATGTCCTTTTAATCGTACTTCCAATATCTGTACTAAAGACAAAGCAGAAAGTCCGTTGGGAGTCTGTAGTATCTATTATTCAGACAAACCTGTAATTAATTGTCCTATCAGGTTTCAAGAAGGAGATTTGATATTCAGGAAAGCAGCAGATTTTTTCTTTGAACAAGATGAAGGATGGGATATTTTGTCAGAAATCAGATTAAAAGACAAGGACGGTAAAACGGCTGGAAATATTGACTACGTGTTAGTTTTGAGGGATAAGAATGGAAAGCTTATAGATTTTGCTTCCTTAGAAATCCAATCTGTTTATATTACAGGCAATTTAAGGAAGCCCTTTGAAAAGTATATAGAACAGCAGAACCCTGCCTTTGAATGGAACGAAAGGTATAATTATCCTAAACCTGACTATCTTTCCTCTTCTCGTAAGAGGCTGATTCCACAAATGTTGCAAAAAGGAGGTATTTTTAAAAACTGGAAAAAAAAGCAGGCAGTTGCTTTACAAAAATCTTTCTATGAAACTTTACCAGCCTTACCCGAAGTAGCAGCAAACCAAGCGGACATTGCTTGGTTTTTGTATGATTTATCTTTCAACGAAAAAATCCAGAGGTACGATCTCAAATGGCAGCATACGATCTACACACGATTTGAGGAATCTTTATTAAGAATAACCACACCTTTGCCCGGGAAGATAGAAGATTTTGTAGCCTTGCTCGAGAAGAAACTTACCTAAGTAAACAACATAGTATTGATGACTCAACAACTTGAAATATTCCCTTCGGAGAACCCCAATTCTCAGAAAGAAAATAGTAAAAAAGTAGTTAATGTAGCCTCTGTTCCTCAGCGGAGTCCCTTCCGTTATCCAGGAGGAAAGACTTGGTTTGTTCCTTTTTTCAGGCAGTGGATGAGCCAATTCCAAGCTCAGGAAATACAATTGATAGAGCCATTTGCTGGAGGGGGAATCGTAAGCTTAACCACAGCTTTTGAAAATTTAGCCAAACAGATCATCATGGCAGAACTAGACGAAGAGGTAGCAGCAGTCTGGCAGACTATCTTAAGCGAAGAAAACGAGTGGTTAGCAAAAGCGATTTATCACTTCGAACTCAATCTGGCAAACGTCCAATCTGAGCTAGCCAAGCCCAATAAATCTGTAAAAGAAAAAGCCTTCTGTACCATTCTCAAAAACCGGATTCTACACGGGGGGATTCTAGCAAAAGGCTCGGGTCTTATCAAAAAAGGAGAAAATGGGAAAGGGCTTTCTTCTCGTTGGTATCCCAAGACATTGAGAGACCGTATTCTGGCGATCAATCAGGTCCATCATAAGATGGAGTTTACTAAGGCAGATGCCTTTGATGTCATTGTACAACACAGAGATAACCTTCAAGCTGTTTTCTTTATCGATCCCCCTTACACCGTAGCAGGCCGAAGATTATATACACACTTCGAGATTGACCATGAGAAGCTCTTCCGAGCCCTGCGTCAAATCGAAGGATATTTCCTAATGACCTATGATGATACCGAGGAAGTAAGAGCTTGGGCCGAAAAATACGAATTTCCCTATCAATCTATCCCCATGAAAACTACACATCATCGCCAGAAGTACGAATTGGTTATTTCAAACAAATTCACTACAAATTGAGCCACGGCGATTATAACCACCACCACAAAATAAAATCCCTCCCTAAACGACTTTATCCAACAAAACCTTTATTAAATTTTTCGACCAAAAACAAGGAATTGCGCAAATATTTGAGTACCTTGCATAACCAAGTATCAATATCAAATCTAATCAAAAACAACATGAGCAAAAGATCTGTAATGGCCGACGATGTAATTGACAGTCACGTACTGTGGGCCATGGGGGCAGGGGCGATTCCGCTTCCTTTCATTGATGCCGCCGCGGTTACGGCCATTCAATTGAATATGTTCAAGGAGCTATGTATGATCTATCAGGTAGATTATAATGAGTCTTTCGCTAAGAATTTAATCAGCTCCATCGCGGGGGCTTCTTTAGCCAAGATTGGTGCAAGTTTTATCAAAGCTATCCCCGGCGTGGGAAGTTTGTTGGGAGGTGTACCCATGGTGGTACTTTCGGGTGCTTCTACCTACGGGATGGGTCAGGTATTTAAACAACACCTAGAGATTGGAGGGATGATGTCTACCTTTAGCTTCGATAATGCCCAAAAAATATACAACGAAGCCTACGAGCGAGGCAAAGAATATGTAGATGATCTCCGTCGTCGTACCATGGGCGAGGAACCCAAAAAGGAGCCTGCCACTGAGAACGGAAATGCAGGTGGAACCCAAACAAAAGCCCAAACCGCTACCACCAACGGCACAGACATCGTTGAGAAATTACGCACCCTCAAAGACCTCAAAGACCAAGGCTTGCTGACCGATGAAGAGTACCAAGCCAAAAAATCCAAATTGTTGGATGAATTATAGAATTATAGAGAGAGTATTCAGGAGCTGGGAGAGGTCTGTTGTCTTCTCCTGACTCCTATCTCCTCATCTAACTCCTAGCTTCTCCCTTCCTCCATTTTCCTAAAATATTCTGTATCTTTACCCAAAAAAGACTGCATGCTAGGGAATATTATCGCTAAAATACTAGCGGGCTCGGTAGTAGGATACGTAACCAATTATCTGGCGATTCAAATGCTGTTTAAAGAGTATTTGAAAATTCGCTGGAAACGCCCTAAGATTCGCTTTGGCCTCGGTGGTGTCATCGTCAAAGAACGCAAGGAGTTCGAGGCACAAATCTCTCGCTTAGTCGAGAGCGACGTGATTCACCACCAAGCTGTGGAGGCCGAACTCAAAAAAGCCAATTTCGAGCAGGCTCTGCAACAAATCCTGCAAAATCTCTTTCAAAAGCAACTGCCTCAGGTCGTTTCGTCTGATTTGAAGTTACAAGATATTCCCTGCTTGGAAAGTTCTTTTCAGCAAGTCAAAACCCGTTTGGTTCACTCGCTTGAACAGTCATCTCATCGTTTTTATAAGCCTGTACTGGCGCAGAGTCCTGTATTGGATATGCTCTCTGATCCACAGATTGAGTACATGGCAGGGCAAACGACGCAGCTACTCCAGAACTTCCTCGAAGAAGAACCACTGATAGATCAACTTTTTCAAGGTTGGTTACGAGATTTGAGTCAGCATCGCTTTTCTGATTTTATGCCTGCTTCCCTCTGGCAGAGTTTGGGTCAAAATATAGATACATTTAGTGAGAATTTGCATCAATCTCTCAGGTACAATTATGCCCCGCAGATTGATGACGTTTTAGAAAAATCGCAGGAATCTCTGGCGACAGCCCAATTGATTCAAAAACTCTCTCATCAAGTGGCCGACCGTAAGCTCTACGAAATTTTTTCACAAGAAAATGTAGATAACGTACCCAAGGCTATTTTGGGCAATATCCAAAATTTGTTTCAATCTGATGTCAGTGAAGATATTATCCAAACTTTGCTTCGGTTCTTGCTCAATGTGCTCAAAGAAGAAAATGCCACGGTCTATGAGCTACTTTCGGATGATCTGAAGCAAAACTTTGAGCGCTTCTTAGAAAATAAGCTTCCCGATATACTCGCTACTCTGATTCCTTGGATTAGGCAAAAAAAGAAACGTCTAGAGCAGCTCATTCAGGATAGCTTCCGCGAAAACACTTCTTCCATCGGGCAATTGCTTGTCGCTATATTTATCGGGAATATTGGAAAATATATCGGGATTGAGCAGAAACTAATTGACCTAATCGAAAAGCAAGATGTGCAAGAATTGGCTAAGAAAGCTTCTGATTACTTGCAGGAATATTTACGGAAAAATACCATCGGTGATCTGATTAAACGCTTCCAAGAAGATCGGATTCTACAAACCCTGACGCCCGTTTTACAACAAAATATTGAAAAGGCCATTCAAAACCTTCGCTTGGACGGTACCATTCATAATCTCTTTGACAAACCCGTGCGCACTTGGTTTTCAGAAGAGCGAATCGCGCAGGCTCTGAATCATTTGTTGGATCAAGCCTTGCATCGCCATCTTAAAGAAAACTGGATTTTTACCGAAAAATCCACACGGTTTTTTCAAGAAAAACTCCGCAACCGTTGGGAAGATTTACTGAATACGCCGCTCCAAAAATGGCTGCCCGCTGATAAACAAGCAAAAATGAGCGAGAATTTATTAGCAGAAATTCAAACCTACCTGCTTGGAAATCAAGAAGAAATTCAACGTTTTTTTGCCCGAACCCTAGAAAAATATCTCCAAGAAAAGCACTGGGATACGCTGATCCGACCCGATAGTGAGCAACTGAAAAATTTAGTGCAAACGGGACTTGAGCAGCTTTTAGATCGGCAATTTGCTCGGGTCAAAGAGAAACCTTTGCACGATTACATTCAGCAGGTAAATCAAATTCCGGGTTTAGATGAGCAATTGAGCCGATCCATTAAAGCGTATTTGCTCGAGCATTTACCCCAATTGATGGAAGGACGCATCGAGCAATTGGTCAAAGAAAATTTAGCCAAGCAGCCCGACACGCGTCTACGGGATATGGTACACAAGGCCATGGGAGAAGAGCTAAGGCCATTGAGTTTTTTTGGTGGTTTTCTGGGTACAATTACGGGTGCTTTGCTCTTGGGCATACCCGAAATGGACGCGGCGGCGGCTACCTTGGCCGTGTCGGGAATCGCCTATGGCATCACGGGCTGGGGAACCAACTGGCTGGCTATCAAGATGCTGTTTCGACCTTATAATCCAGTCAAAATTTTTGGCACCAAGCAAAATCTGCCTTTCACCCCCGGCGTGGTAGCCAAGCATAAAGCGCGCTTTGCTAAGAGTATGGGGCGGTTTTTGGGAGATCGCTTACTGAATCAGGAAAATCTCCAAGAAAATTTCGCAAAAAATCAACCCAAACTCGAGCAAGGCTTCCGAGAGCTATTTTCCAAAGATGATTATGCTTTTATCCAAAAAAATCTGAGCCAGAATCAGGAGAAATTAGCCCAACAGCTCACCGAAAGTTTATGCAAATACCTAGATCAAAACTCCGCCCAACTTGCCCAAAACTTAGCTCAGGGAATCGAGGAATATCAAGGCCAAGATTTGCGTAAGCTAGATAGTAGTCGCTTGGAAAAACGACTGCTAGATTATCTGGATTCTCAGGAAGTTAGAGTCAATTTAGCGAATTTTCTTTCAGAGCAAATTCAGAAAGCCCGACAAAGCAAGCAATCACTTCAAGAGGTGCTACCCAAGCAACTATTGGAAAATATTTCCCAGAGCTTGACCAAACTGGTGGAGCAGGAAATTATTCGCCTCGAAGATCGCCTCGAGAATCAGGACATCCTAGAACTACTAGACTCACAGATATTGGAAGAGCGTATCGCGGGTTTTCTTGAAAATAATTTGGAAGAAATCCTGAACCGAGAACAGGAAGATAAGCTCAAAGAGCAGATTTTTGATTTCTTGAAAAATCGGGTTACCAGCGATGATGTCAAAAAACGGATTTATGGCTTTATTGATGATAAACTCAAGGATGAATTTGCTCCCGGCAAAAATATCAAAGACTTCTTTGGCGGACGGTTGATGGAATTGCTCGAGAAAAATCTCAATCAAATCTTGGAGCGCGTGATTCAGATGGCCATCAATTGGCTCCAAGCCAATAAAGAAAAGATCGCCAATCAAGTCTATGAGGATGCTTATGCCCAAAATAGCCTCGCCTGGACTTATAAAAACTCCATCAAAGCCACTACTCAAGATTTGATCGAGCGAGGAGTTCCTAATTTTCTGAAAACCGAGTTTGGAAGTTTGGAAGAGATGATCCACGAAAAAGTGCAAGAGGTTGGAAATTCTCCCTTTAATACCACTAATTTTATCGCCTTAGATAGCGATAGCCTCAAGCGTCGCGTGGAGCAAATCTTGACCAACACCAAATTATTGCGCAAAACTCGGCAATTGACCAACCTGATATTAGAAGAACGCATTTTCAAAATCCGCTTGAACGCTCTGTTCAAGGATGATCCACATCAATTGATGCTGCATCTCAAAACCCTGCTTGATCCAGAGATTCATGTGATCCAAGACCACCTCCGAGAGCGACTACACGATGAAAATCAATTGAAGGCATTTAGCCAGCCGCTGGCGCACTTGCTCAACGAAGTATTAGAGCGAGAGTTTTTAGGAATCAAGGCCGCCCGTGTTTTGGCAACGGTCGACCAAGAAGAAGCCCAGCAACTCTGCCAGCAGTTAGTAGAAAAGGTATTGGATGCCCCCGTTTTACAAACTCAGAGAGCGCAGATTCTCCAAAGGGCCATGGATCGCTTTAAGAGCCAAAAATTAGAAGAAATATTAGATATAGCATTACTTCAGAAAGACCTGCCCAAAGCCTTTGAGCAAGCCTTTGCTCACCCCCAAGTTAGGGCACAGAGTCAAGAGGCCATTCAAGCATTGTTGGAGACATTGACTGGCCATTTGAATCAAGATTTATCACCAGAGACGAAGGATTTTACCATTGATATGGCCGCCAAGGCTATTTTTGGGGCTTTGGAAACACATATTCTCACCCTGATTAACTCCATTAATTTTAAAGAAATCGTGGTGGGCGAGATCGAGACGATGCATGCCCAGGAGCTGGAAAATTTGTTCTATGGTTTTGCTCGTAAATACTTCAAATATTTGATTGGTTATGGCTTTGTCTTCGGGATTATTTTCGGCCTGGCGATTGATTTTGGGCTTTTGAATTTATTAGATATTTTTTAGGCGTTCAGGACAAGAGAGTATTGAGAGCCAAAAGTCAAGGGCTGCCTCATTAACAAAATATTATTTTAAATAATGTTTTGGAAATAGCATTTTAATAAGATTAACCAAATAATAAATATTTCTTGATCTAAAATATTTTTTGTATTATTCAGAGATATTTACCTTTGAAGTGCTTCTTTTTTATAAATATACGGCTAATTTCTAGCGCGTGCTGAACGAAACCCAAAAAAAGAATGTTTCGTATAGCTAAGTATTTTTAAACTCAAAAAAAGGAGGGCTTATGCTTAATTTTAAAGAAGTTATTTCCGTATCCTTGGTGCTTTTTTCGGTCATTGACATCATAGGTTCTATTCCTATTATCATCGAGCTTCGACAAAAATCAGGTCATATTCAATCAGAAAAAGCAACCCTGGTAGCGGGCTTGATTATGTTTGTCTTTTTGTATCTGGGAGAGTCTATTCTGAAATTGTTCGGCTTGGATGTAGCCTCATTTGCCATCGCGGGAGCCTTGGTATTGTTATTTATTGGTTTGGAAATGGTATTAGGGATTCACTTATTTCATAATGAGCCACAAAGCTCAGGCAACTCCAGCTCAATCGTGCCTTTGGCTTTTCCTTTGATCGCAGGAGCAGGAACGATGACCACGATTATTTCTTTGAGAGCTGAGTATCAGCAGGTAAATGTATTAATTGGTATTCTGCTCAATTTAGTTTTAGTGTATGTCGTTTTGAAAACTTCTAATTGGATAGAGAGAAAAATTGGTCAGGCAGGTACGGAGGTATTGCGAAAGGTCTTTGGGGTAATCTTATTGGCGATTGCCGTGAAATTATTTAAAGTAAATCTGACTTTTTAACGAAAATTAAGAGCTGAGAAGGTAAGCCTCTCACTTGTCGGGAAGAATTGTGTTATTCATCGGAGGCTCCGGAGAAGTACTCGTGGAGCCGTCCGATGAATATCAAACTAGATCAAATCAGGTATTTTTAGCCCTAGCACCACCACGTCGTCGGTTTGGTCATGCTCTCCTTTCCATTGATTAAATTCCTGACTGAAGATTTCTTCTTGTTGATCCATAGGGTATTGACTGCTGTGCTGGATGAGTTCGATAAAACGGGTTTTCATGTATTTTTTCCGCTTCTGCTCGGAATCGTGATTACCCCCTAATTGATCTTGAAAACCATCCGAAACGAGATAAAAGCTTTCTCCCCCTTGTAAATCAATGTATTTGTTTTTGAACTCTTTATTCTTGTTCCTGAGTGTACTCCCGATGGAAATATTTGAGCCTTTGATGTAGAAAATTTCCCCGTCCCGCACGTAATAGAGAGGATTCTTGGCTCCGGCAAAAACTGCTTTTTTCTCTCTTAGATTGATCCTGAGCAAGGCCATGTCCATACCATCTCCATCCCGCCGATTGCCTTCTTTTTCTTGATTATTGGTTTTTAGAGTAGCTTTCACCCGGTCGTTGAGAACGGTCAAAATCTCGGCTGGATCCAAAATATTATCCTCATTGACAATATTATTGAGCAGAGAGTTACCCATTACGGTCATAAAAGCCCCGGGTACGCCGTGTCCCGTACAGTCGGCGGCGGTGATGACAATATCATCTTCTTTTTGAGTATGCCAATAAAAATCTCCGGATACAATATCTTTGGGGGCATAAAAGATAAACATCTCAGCAAAATTCTCCGAGATTTGCTCAATACTAGGTAAGATGGACTGTTGAATCGTGAAAGCGTAACGGATACTATCGGTGATTTTCTCGTTTTGAGTTTTGAGTTGATTATTTTTGGACTCGATTTGGCGGTTTTTCTGATCCATGATGATCGCGGATTGCTCGAGCATTTGATTTTTGTCGTCAAGCATTTGATTCTTTTCATCGAGCATCTCGTTTTTCTCAGCTAGCTGATCTTTTTGCTGACGGACGCGCCGGTTATTGATGTAAAGAATCGCGGCGATAGCCACCGCAGCACTACCTACTAGTATGAAAATAAGGAGGTTACGGTTGGCAATATCTTCTTTTCTCTTGGCAATTTCGGCCAATAAGCTGGCATTTTTCTTGGCTAACTGGAGAGAGTCTTTGACCTCTTGCGTGGCTTGTCTTTCTTGCAGCACATCTCTTTGTAATACCAGAATCAGGCTCAAAGCTTTTTCTTTGGCGATGTCTAGGTCTTTTTGGTATTTGGTAAATTCTTCCTCTAGTTGCTTCAATCGCGCCACTAATCTTTTTCTTTCTTCGGGGCTAATCGGCTCATCTCCTTCCAAAATCTTTCGAATTTCTTCTCGTTCGCGCGTATTTTCTCCCAGTCTTTTTTCCACAAAACGGACTTCACTAAAAATGGCTTCTCGTTGGTCATCGATAATGGTAACTGGCCCTTGATCTAGGGGTTCATCTTGGGAGAGTGGCTCTCGCACCGAGATAAGCATCATGTTGATTCCCGTGTAATTGAGGTTGGTAACATTGTACCCCTCGACGGCATACTGGCTAAAGTCATAGGCTTCCCCTCCTGTGCTGAACTCTCCATTTTCGTTGGTAGTATAAGGCTTATTATCTACATACACGCGCGCATCGGCAACGGGCTGATTGGATGGATCGACAATTTTGACTCGGAAAACTTTACGGGGGGGCACATCTAACAAGACATAGAAAAGACCGTCTTTCTTGCGGACAATATAGTTATGGCTACTTTTGAGGCGAGGGTCAAAAACTTTAAAATCTGTGGTATCTACTTCTACTCCTTCGGGAACATTGAAGGAAAAAAAGCCTTGGGCATCCGTTTTGACTGGAGCTAAACCCCTGACCCCAATGATGAGTACGTTGACGCCTGGCAAGGGCACTTGCTTATCACTGAGAACTCTGCCTCGAATTTGTGTAGGAGGAGTCATGACAATTTTTACCTCTTTCCCATCGTAGCGCCAATCTTGGAGCATCATCCCTTCTTTATTAGCGTTGATAAATTTGGGGCCATCGGTGGTAATATTGCTCACCGAAAACTCACCGCTGGCACTGGTGTAGACATATTGGCTACCATCTACAGATACCTTCGCGTTTTGGACGGGCTGAGATTTTTGGTCTACGACTTTTCCTTTGATGGCTTTCTGCGCTGGACAAACCAGAGGTAAGCATATAAAAGACCATAAGACTATCAAGAAGGATAGCCGGGCTTCCCTTTTCATATAGATTATATTGCTGGAAACTCTCAATCTGGAACTAATAAATTTTGGTACGATTTTACTTTTAAGTAGTTGTCCATCCTGAGTGCTTGGGGTGAGCCTCTATTTCAGGGCTTGATCGCCAAATTTCCCCAGTATTTTAATGTCCAAGTACCTAAAATTAGGCTTAATATCTTTGTATGCCATTTTTATACCAAAAAATTAGTAAAAAGTATTCTCTGGTATAAGTATGGGCAATATATAGAGAAGTTTGTGGATTTCCTATGCTTCGGCTCGGGTTACCGATGGCTACAGTTTGATACCAACTATCGTGATATCATCCCGAGAGCGGGTATCCTGCCGATGCGCTTTGAGGGTGTCGAGTAATAGTGTTTTTTGCTCAGACAGGGGATAAGATTGGATTTGATCCAGTAAATCTTGAAAACGGGCACTGCCAAACTTTTTTCGCTCTGGATCGGGCGAGTCAATGTAACCATCTGTGGTCAGGTAGAGAATCGAGCCCTTGGGGAGGCGCACTTGATGATTGGTAAAAGCTTGTATGTGCTGACGAATACCACCGATGTATTTGCTATCACCCGAGAATTTTTTGAGAGTTTGATTTTCGGTATAATAAAATGGGCGTTTGGCTCCGGCAAAAGTAACATCAAAGTGATCTTCACCTGCTTTTTGGATTGTGCAGAAACAAACATCCATGCCATCACGGTTATTTGTTTCACCTTGACGAAGTCTTTTGTAAACACCTTGATGGAGCATTTCTAGGACAGAAGAAGGGTCAGTTATGTGTTTTTCGTTGACGATTTCGTTGAGCAAATCCGTGCCAATAGTAGACATAAAAGCCCCGGGCACACCGTGCCCCGTACAGTCTACCACGGCGATCAGGGTTTTATCCTCAGAGCGATTGAGCCAATAAAAATCACCAGAAACAATATCTTTGGGGCGGTAAATGATAAAATGTTCATCAAAAAAGCTTGAGAAGCGGCCATCCTCAGGAAGCATCGCCTCTTGAATGGTCAAAGCGTAGCGAATACTGTCGGTGATTTTGCGATTTTGTTCTTCGAGGGCAGAGTTTTTATCTTTGATCTCCCTGTTTTTCTGATCCATGATGCGGGTAGATTCTTCCAAGAGATCATTTTGGCGATTAATTTCCGTGATTTTCTCTGTGAGTTCATTGCGGGCTTTGCGAATTTCCTCAATTCTTTTTTTGCGCCGCTGGCTGTAATAGTAAAGCATAAAGGCCAATGAGCTTAGGAAGATGATAATAGCCGTGAGGATGGTAAGTTGAGTCCTCTGGTTGGCAGCCGCGGCTTCTTTTTCTTTTTCTACCTTGGCTTTCTCGAGTTTTTCTCGGGCTACAATTTCCTTGGCCAGTTTGGCCTCTGTCAAAAGTTTGCTGGTGATTAGGCTGTCTTGGCTGACTTGGTCGCGGAGTGTGCGAATACGCTCAATGAGTTCCTTTTCTTCTTCTGGTTTCAGCCCTAATTCTTTAATTCTGAGGGCTTGTTCTTCGCGAATTTCACTAAGTTGTTGTTTATATTCGTTCAGTTTGCGTTTAGCCTTCGGATCTTCTACATATTTGATCTCGGTGGTTTTCTCTATCTTGGTAATGGTTTTGGGGGGAGGAGGGGGAGGAGCCAGCTTGATTTTTTCATAAGCCTCATCCAAGATTTTAAGAGCGACAGAGATTCCTTTATCGTCAATTTGTTCAGGAACAATTTCATAAAGCCAGCGATCAATCGGCTTTACAAAATTAATATCACTACCACCGGGAGTCGCATATCCTTCTTTTTCGGTGATGATTAAGATCGGTTTATTGGCTACTTTCTGAAATACACCACTGATGAGTAATCGGCTCGTGCTGCTAATATAGAGGATGGGGCATTGCTCTATTTCGTTGATGCTGGTGAAATGCTTTACGACGATTTTCTTGTTTTTTACCTGTTGGTTGGTCAATACGGAGCTAATTTCGTCTACGGTAGAGGCATCCCCGATGATTCCCACTACAAAATCGTGCCCGATCGCATAACTAGGCCAAACCAAGTTTCGAGCAAAACGATTGATGTAGTTGGCTTTGATTTTAAGATCATCTTGGTTCTGAGCCTGACCTTTTGGGCACAAAACCAGCCAGACGACTATCCATCTTGCCATAAATTTTAAAAACATCCTCTTCATAGATTCTTCATAATTGCCTAAGGACTTGGTGTGAATGATCCTTAGAATCTTTTACCGTTGAAAATCTGTGAGATACCAGACTGGACGACAGACGCTGGACAATTGTCCAAGGATTAGGCAGTACTGCAATTTATAAAATCCATTTCTTTTATGATCAACAAAAGCTCGATTTATACCTGTGCTCTGGTAGTAAACTATTTATTTTTAAAGTTTAATCCCCATCACTAACACATCGTCAGTCTGAGAATTCTCCCCTTTCCAAGTTCTAAATTC
Organism: uncultured Cytophagaceae bacterium; assembly: GCA_964551015.1. Lineage (GTDB taxonomy): Bacteria > Bacteroidota > Bacteroidia > Cytophagales > Microscillaceae > CAZKBP01. Next base: position 113,183 of record CAZKBP010000003.1, read on the forward strand.
TTTTTCTAGGGCTTGACATTGCTCAGACAAGGGTAAGGAGCTAATTTCTAAAAGGAAGTCTTTGTATCTTGTTTTCATGTATTTTTTTCGGTTTTTTACTTCGCCTCCAAATTGATCCTGAAAGCCATCCGACTGTAAGTAAAAAACCTCTCCTCCTTCTATTTCTATTTCGTGAGATTTAAACTGATGGTTTTTCTTAAATTTAGTACTACCAATCGGGATATTTGTTCCTTTAATCTGATGTAGGACGTTATTTTTGACGTAATAAAGAGGGTTTTTAGCTCCAGCAAATATCACTTTCTGGGTGTAGCGATTGATATTAATCAAAGTCATATCCATTCCGTCGTGGCTGGTATCTCGTTCTTGTTGATGGAGGGTTTCTTGCACCTTGGCATCCAGCAGCGTCAGAATCTCAGATGGCTCTGTGATATAATTTTCATTGACAATTTGGTTCAACAAAGAATTGCCCAACATAGTCATAAATGCCCCCGGTACGCCGTGCCCCGTGCAATCAACCGCCGCGATGATGGTTTCAGCCCCCTTATGGCTATACCAATAAAAATCTCCACTCACGATATCACGTGGTGCGAAGAAGATAAAGCCATCATTAACATGGCGCATGATCTCCTGTGGCTTGTCCAAGATCGCGTTTTGGATTCGTTCAGCACTATAAATACTGGATCTGATTTGATTATAAGTCCGCTCCAGTTCTTTGGTTTTTTGGCTTAGCGAATCTCTCTGTACCTTGATCTCTTCGTTTTGCTGATGTATTTCTTCTACCTTTTCGGCGAGTTGATCTTTGGTAATTTCTATTTCGCTTTTTTGCTTTTTAATAACACGATTGTAAAGGAAGAAGGTCGTGGCGAGAATGAGTAAAAGCACGATGATCGTGGAGAGAATGATTAGGTTGTCTCGAAAGCGAGATTCGGCTCTTTCCTTTTCTTCTTGAATTTGCTGTTTCTCAGATTCTACTTCCTTGACTTTTTGTTCGGCAACGAGCCGGAGTGAATCTTTTTGAAAGATGATAGATTCTAAGGCACTTAATTCCAAACGGGACTCCTGCCGTAACTGCTCGAAGAGAGAGTCATTTTCGTGGAAAGTCTGTGTGAGTTCGCTGACATAGCCATGTAAGGCGTTTCTTTGCTGAGGGGTAAAATTAGCCTTATTGAGTAGGCGATTGCTCAATTGGCGAAGTTCTCTTTGAAAACGTGCCGAACGGGTAATCTGCTCCTCGCGATCTTCGCGTAACTCCTCCGTGATTTTATTGATATCATCCTGTATACTAGGCTGATTAGCATTGGGCAATGGAACTTTTACAGGAGATTGAGTCGCCTTAGTCCCTTGCTCTTCTACTTGGAAGGTAAAACGGTTTTCTCCTTCTTTGAAATCTGATTGGAGAATACGATAACCTTGCACTTGTACGGCACTATCACCACTCAAAACCTCCGGAGAAATCTTAAGATCTCCTTGGCCATTGGCCCGATAGCTTTGTCCACTGATACGAAGACTGGCGTTAGGTACAGGTTGACCCTGACGATTTCTGACAGAGATAAGATAAGTGCTGGGCTGAGGAGAAGTAGAGCTGGGTTCCAACCTGATGATAACCGAGGTAGCATTTTGTTTGAACATCACCTGACCGGGTGGGATAGGATTCCCATTTACTTGAAAATGGCTATTACTTCCTACCTGTGTCTGTGGTGAAAGTTGGATTTCAAATCTTCCATTTGCATCGGTTACCACAGGTTTTTGATCATTCTGCCCCAAGAGTACGATCTTATTGTTGGCTAATGCCTGTTTATCATGATGAACCAACACCCCCCGAAGAATAGTAGCAGGCTGCATCAAAATGACCAGTCTGGGACTTGTCTTAATTTCTTTGATTTTTAGATTTCTACGTCGAGGATCATAGATTCGGATATCACTAACTTGCAAGGGGCGATTAGGTTGTGCGAGTTCAAATTTGAAGCGACCGTTGTAATCAGTGGTGGTTACTGTACTACCACGAACCGAAATCTGAAGATTTGACACGGGTTTGTTAGCTTCATCGACAATCGTTCCAAAAGTAGACTTTTGTGCCAGAAGCAACATGGGACTCATTAGGACGAGCCACGCGAAGAGCAATATGCTGGATTTGGTGCTTATTTTCATCACGGAAGAAAAGAGGCATTAATCTGCCAAGTATTAGTCAAACTGTTACTATTATCATACCAAAACTACGCCAAAGCATAAATTATCTCCAAAGAAGGATGGAAGCCACTCAGCAGCAGTGAGGAGAAGGCGAGGGAAATTGTACAAGAAGTGCTGTCCAAAAAAGGGAATTTAGTTCTAAAATGGGAGCCGAAAGGCCGACAACTCTTCCATTATAAATAACATCCAGTAAGATCATGCCCCGTCCGAGATAAACTTTCTTACATTTATAGAGAGAAAATTTCGATTATAAATCGAATTTATTAACTTACAATAAGAAGTTAATCTATCAGTTGAGTTGTTCTTTTTTGAAAAACATCACGAAGCTTCAAATCAGCTCAATTAGCAAAGCAGAGACACCTGACCATCATTGGATTTATTAAATTCTAATTTTTTACACTACCCAAACTACTTTGAGGGGTATATACCCTCAAGGTGGTGGAGTTCGTAAGCCAAGCCGATTTAAAATTAATCATTCTCTTGCCCATATGAGTATCTTTGGGATTGCTACTTCTGATTTGATTCAGCCCAGATATGAGGCTAATCCTGCGCATTACACTCCTAGTGAGGAACTTAGCATGGCGGTCAAAGTGGCCATCAAGCTCAAACAACCGCTTTTATTAACTGGAGAACCTGGCACTGGAAAAACCCAGTTGGCTTATGCCATTGCTTATGATTTGCACCGACATCATCCAGATTTTCTAGCAGACCCTTTAGTATTTCACACCAAAACTACCTCTCAGGCCAGCGATCTTTTCTATACCTATGATGCAGTGCGGCATTTTCACGATGCGAATATCAAGAAAATAGAAGAAAAAGCATTAAATCCTATTTCCGACTACATTCAGTTACAAGCTCTAGGTCAGGCCATTGCCATGAGTAATCCCCGTGAAGTAATTCGGGGAGATTATGTCCCCAAGGCACTATCGGGAGCGAAGAGTTCTGTGGTACTTATTGATGAAATTGACAAGGCTCCCCGAGATTTTCCCAATGATATTCTCCACGAAATAGAAAATTTTGAATTTGAGATTCAAGAAGCGGATCATTATCGGATTCGCAGAGGAGAAGAAAAGCAAATCATTGTCATTATGACCAGTAATTCTGAGAAAAATCTCCCCGATGCTTTTCTGCGACGCTGTGTTTTTTTTCATATTCCTTTTCCTGACGAGAGGCAACTGTTGGAAATCGTGCGCAAGCAGCCCTGGAACGATGTGCGCTATGCCAGTGAAGAACTGATCGCGCATTTTCTCGAGATTCGGGAACTGATTAAAAAGAAAAAGCCTGCTACCTCCGAGCTACTCACTTGGCTGAGAATTTTAGAATTAGAAGGTTTTTTAGAAGAAGGCTTTTCGTGGCAGGAACTCAAAAGCCGAAAGCAAGAAGTGCTGCGTTACAGCTATTCGGTATTAGCCAAAACCAGTGAAGATTTGATGACAATTAAACATAAACTCTATTAAATTTTTTGCTAAACCCTGATTCCAAGATAGAAAATACTCACTAATCCTAAAAGCAAAGGATAAAGCAATTGCCTTATGGAAAAAATCAAACTACCCCTCGATAAGCTTCTTCTCAAACTAGAAAAAGAGGGATTTTATCTCGATCACCATACGCGCCTACGCCTGCAAAAGACTCTCCATGCTTTCGGACCAGAGCTAGCTCAACAGCCCGAGAAATTGAAAGCAGTTCTATCCCCCATTCTAGCCAAGAATCAACTCGAGCAGGAGCGGTTTTATCAATGCTTCGATGAATATTATCAGGAAATCATCGCCAGCCCACCAGAGGCAGATAGGGAAACCCTGCCCCAGCGATCTACTTCATTGGGAGACTTATTGGCTTTGGCCTTATCTATTTTGCTGGTATTTATCGTTTCTTTCTGGACTTCCGAGCCCAAGCCCCAACCTCAAGCTAGCCATGAAGACAAATCGCTGGATTCACTCGAACTAGCACCCAAACCCCAGCCTGTGCCGCTTGCTCCCAGCGATTCTCATCAGGAAGCAGTTCAAAATCAGGAAATCAAAATCGAGCTGAATAAATTTGCTCGGGCTGGAGAAACTTTGAAAATCTATAACAAAACGCTTCACCGCGAACAATGGGATTTTATATGGAACTTTGGGACAAGCTCCAAAAGAGATGTCAATTTAACCAACAATGCCTCTACCGTAGAACATACTTATTTCAAAGCTGGAACCTACCATATCCAACTCACCGCGCGTCATAAGCATACGCACGAAGAAAAAATTATTACCCAGCGCGTGTATGTGGATTATGATGGCAAACCGATTCTCGCCATCGAGCCACAAAAAGTCTACGCGGGCGATACGGTGATATTTAGTGATTATTCGCCATTTGCCGAAGAATCTTTCCTCACGATTCACGGGGAACCTTATCCGACTACGGTTCAATTTCTAGGAGCGCATCGGAGCTATCAATATGTTTACGAGCAACCTGGTTATTATGCTGTTGAGCTAAAAGTCTTCCAAAAGGGTGAGGTATTGCGTCGTCGTGCCTCCATTGAGGTATTAGATAAGAAAACGACCCCTCCTCTGGTGATTAATACCACCCAAGAGGCGAGCCAAGACCAGTTACTTTCGTCCGCAGAGCAGGAAGCGTTGGAAGAAGTTCAGAACAATACGTATAGGTTTTTCACGGCACGTTTTTATCTGTTTTGTCTGGGCACTTTCGTGCTAATTTGGGGGCTGATAGAATTAGCACTGCAGGTTTATCGGAGAGGCTCGAGAAGCAATCCCGTGGCGATTTCAAGTGCTAATCACTTGGCGAGTTTATCGCAGTTTCCGAAGGAAAGCCCTTTTTTGGTGGATAAATCTATCTACACGGCCGCCCAAGCATTGAAAAAACGAAAAATTACTACTACTTCCAAGCTGAATATGAAGGCCAGTATTCGAGCCACCTCTCAAAAAGGTGGGCTTCCGCAGTTGTTATTCGCGCATCAACCACAAAGTCGTGAATATCTTATTTTGATAGATCGCTCGGTGCGTCATCGTCAGCAAACGCGCTGGTTTGAGCATTTGATTGATCTTCTAAAAAAAGAAGAAGTAGCGATTGAGAAATATTATTTTGAGCGGCTACCAAATGTATGGTATACCTCTCCTACTTCAGAAGGCAGGGCGGCCGATACCTTGATGGGGCAATATCAGCACCATACGCTCTTGATCTTTGCCGAGGGAGAAGCTTGGGTCAATGCCGATTCCAGTCAGTGGCAGGAGTGGGCAAAAAATTTTCTGGAACATTGGCCAGAGAAGGTCTGGATGAGTCCAAAGTTGCTGACCGAATGGGGAACAACCGAAAGAGTTTTAGAAAGCCTCTGTCCGCTCTTACCGGCACACGAAGCCGGACAATCACTACTTGTGGAGGCACTGACCGAGTCTCAGCCCAGAAACTTTTGGGAATTGAAAGAAAACTTGGAAAAAGCACTACAGGGAGAGGCAATGGGTTCTATTGATTCCGATAGAAAAGAACTCACGAAAGCTCATACAGCTGCAAATACCTCCTTTGATCTTGAGCAATTAACCTATTATCTAGAAGATACGAACAAGCCTTTTACCACCAATCAAGCAATTTACCTAGAAAAATCGCCTCTTGTAGCTTGGGTTTGTGCCTTGGCCGTTTATCCTTATCCTAATTGGACAATGACCGTCGAGATTGGTCAAAAAATACAAGCCAAATTAGGTCTTAAAGTCTTGGTCAACTCCGAAAACCTACTGAAACTAAGCAGTCTTCCTTGGTTCAATGAACCACGTCTGCCTGAACACATTGAACAAGCACTACTCCGAGAACTCAGCCAGATGCCCCCAGAAATTGAGCAGGCCGCCCGCGAAGCCGTGTTGGAAGTGATCGAGAGAGAAGAAAAGAAAGCCGAGAAAAACACTTCGCAAAGTCGGCATTGGCAAGTACAAAGAACCATTCAAGAAGCCCTGCTCGACCCAGTAGACCGACAAGCTTGGCGCAAATTGCGAAAGTGGTCTGATTTGAAATGGATTGACAGTGAAGTCTTGAACCGAAGTATTCAAGAGCGCTTCCGCTGGCGGTATTATCTGCCTTGGCTGCGCTTGGCCGTGGGGCTTTTGGTGGGTTTTGCCCTGCTACCGCAAAGTCCAGAAAATACCGTATTTGCCGATTCTTGGTCGCAAACCTTAGGACTGATTGAGCTAGAGATAGACGAAACCCCCACCCCACAAGCCGCCAAAATCATCGAGTATGATGCCAACTATAAAATTCATACCCTCGATCCAATCCGTGTGCAGACCCAGGAGGAGAAAGAAATCGTGGGTTTAGTATACGAAACGCCCATGACTCTGGATGAGGGCGGAGGCTTGGTTGCTTCTTTATTTTCCAAGGTTGAGCAGCACGAGGGGGTATGGACATTTTGGTTAGCTCCGGGCACCTATTTTCACGATCATCCCGCTTTTTTTCAAGGAAGGGGAAGGGAGATCAACGCACAAGACTTTAAATACTCTTTCAAAAGGCTAATAGAGGCAAAAATAGACGATCCCAAAGTACAAAGATTGCAAGGGCTTCTGCACGATTTTGAGTATGCTTTTATCTTACATCACGAACAAGCTTTTAAAATGCAATTTGCAGAAAATATTTCCAAAGAGGAGATGATGGAGTTATTTTCACTTCCTCAAACCTCGGTTGTGGCTTCGGAAGTAGTAGATTGGCACAAAGCTGACTTCTCCAAATACGCCGTAGGTACAGGCGATTATAAACTGGATTTTTGGCAGAGAGATTATCACCAGCGCTACGTGCTCGTGAAAAAAGAAGAAAGTTCTGAAGAGCTTCGTGAGATTGCATGCGGATTTTCTGAGGGCCAAACCCATTCTTATTCAGGCTGGGTATTTTACTTGATGTTTTGGGGAGGAATATTGGCGATAGGTGCTTTATTTCTTGTCTTCACTAGGGCAATTTCAGCATTTTAAGCATTCAATTTCAAATTTAACCCCTTGATAAGCCTCTTTGATCAAACCACATCAGAATGGCATATCCATGCACAGAATGGAAGCAGGGACAATTTGTAAAGTATGACTTGCAACCTTGAATCTGTAACTTGCCACTTGAAACACCTGTAACTCCATAAAAATGTCTCTAAAGCAAAAATACGCCCGCGAATCTCTGGTTACAATGACCGAAATGGTACTCCCCAACGACACCAACACCCTCAACAATCTGATGGGAGGGCGGATGATGCACCTGATGGATATTGCGGGAGCCATTTCTGCCCAAAGGCATTCCAATCGGATCGTAGTTACAGCCTCAGTCGACAATGTATCCTTTTCGGAACCCATTTCTCTGGGCGATGTCCTGACGATTAAGGCGCAAGTAACAAGGGCTTTCAACTCCTCCATGGAAGTACATATCGAGGTTATTGCCGAAAATATTCCCGCCGGAAAGAAAAAATGTACCAATCGAGCATTCTTCACCTTCGTAGCCGTAGACCAATCGGGGAACCCGATCACGGTGCCGGAAGTCATTCCCGAAACCGAAGATGAGCAGGAATGGTACGCTGGAGCCTTACGTCGCCGACAATTAAGACTCATTCTAGCTAAGCGCATCCAACCCGATGAAGCTACGGAGTTGAAGTCCCTATTTATGGGGGGTGAGCTCCCCAATAATACTTAGTTTTTAGAGAATTTTGGCAAAAACCTTTTTTTTCGTCGATACCTGTCCTAGCTTTGTCCTAGCGATTTAAGCAAAAATCTGACATCACCTCATAACTTCACAGCATTTTATTCGTAAGCTAGGGTATAAGTAAAGCTTATTCACAGCTACCGTCCCTCAACCGGACTTTTCTTTACATTTCTGTTTTGATCCCATCCCGATTTCTTGGTTTGACCAGAGAAGCTGTAACGATATAGTTTCCTACTAACTTTATTAAAACGCTATGTTTTTTCAAAAACTACTCCCACAATTATGGATCGCCTGTTTGTTATCAAGTGCGATATTTAACCCGACTTTTGCACAAGAAAAAAAATTTGGTAAAGTCAGCAAAGAAGAATTAAAGATGAGTAACTATGCGCCTGACCCAGAAGCAGAAGCCGTAGTACTCTTTGATGTAGGACAATCTACTTTCGAGATTAGTCCTAATGTTGGATTTCAAATTGTTCATACCCGCCATACCCGCATCAAGATTTTTAATAAATCTGGTTATGAACACGCAAACATATCCATTCCTTTCTATGACGCAGGTTCTGATAATAGAGAGCGTGTCAGTAATATCAAGGGCTACACCTACGCCTTAGAGAATGGAGAAGTTCAAAAATACAAATTGGATAAGAGTGCTATTTTCGAGGAAGAAATTAATGAAAACTGGCGACTCGAAAAATTCACCATGCCCAATGTTGCCGAGGGCGTGATTATAGAGTTTGAGTACAAGGTCACTTCCGACTTTGTCGAGAATCTGAGAGAATGGTATTTTCAGAATACGATCCCCGTGATGTGGAGTGAATACGTGACGCGCGTACCCGAATATTTTGCCTACAAAAGAATTACACAGGGGTTTGTTCCTTTTACGGTTGATGAAAATGAAACCCAACATGGTTCTATGGTTGGGGGCGGTACTAACGCAAATTTTACGCTGTACGTGAATCGTTTGGTAGCAGAAAATGTCCCCGCTTTTCGAAATGAAAAATATATTACCACCGCGGAGGATTATCTCTCTAAAATCGATTTCCAACTGACCTCGATGATCTCACCCAACGGTAGAGTTACGAATTATTCTGAAGATTGGAAAACCCTCAGCAAAGGACTTAGAGAAAGCGAAAGTTTTGGTGTGCAACTCCGGAAAAGAGGATTGGTCAAAGACGAAGCTGCGCTCTTCCAAGAAAAGTTTAGAGATCTTGGTGAGCGTGCAGAGGCAGTTTATGAATATATCAAAAGAAATATCACCTGGGATGGGAAGTATAGGATATATGCGAGTGAAGGACTTCGTAAGGCTCTTAATGATAAAAAAGGAAACAGTGCGGAGGTGAATCTATTATTGACTTCCATGCTCTCGGAAGCAGGGATCGAAGCTTACCCCGTGCTACTCAGTACACGCTCCCACGGCAGGGTCAATCCACTTTATCCTTCTTTATCAAAGTTTAATTACGTCATTACCTATGCCAAGATCGGAGAGAAAGGAGTGCTCCTAGATGCTACCGATCACTATACTTCTTTTGGTAGTTTACCTTATCGCTGCTTGAATGGAGATGGATTAGTAATCACAGAAGAAAGTTTTGGTTGGGTTCCCTTGCAAGGGAATGCTTCTAGCACACACTCCTATAATCTGATGCTGAAAATGGATGAGAATGGCCAAATGAAAGGAGAGATGCAAGTAATCGAGAAAGGATACGCGGCCATCAGTATGCGTAAGGGCATCGAGAAAAATGATGAAGAAACCTACATAAGCGAACGCTGGAACATGGACGAGGGAGGCTTCAAGATAAGCAAATATGAATTTAAGAATTTAGGAGAAATGGAGGAAGGAATTTCGCTGACGCTTGATATCGAGACCGCTCAGACCAAGGCGGGCAATCTGATTTACCTCGATCCTATTTTGGAGAAAAGCTTTGAAGAAAATCCCTTCAAACAAGAAGAAAGAAAATTCCCCGTTGACTTTGGTTATCCTTTTAATTATAGCTATTTCTTAACGATCGAGCTGCCCAAAGGCTACAAGCTGGAAGAACTTCCCCAAAATGGCATGTTCAGTCTGCCTGACAAGGCTGGACGCTTCTCTTACATTGTCGGTCAGAGTGGAAATAATCTTCAAGTGCGCAACACACTTAGTATTAATAAGCCTTATTTCTCGCCAAATGAATATGCCGCACTCAAAAAATTCTTCGAGTTAGCCGTCAGTAAAATTAATGAGCAGATCGTACTCAAAAAAGCCACAGGTGGCGTAGAAACCAGCTCAGCTGGCCAAGAATAACATACTTAGCGAAATAAAATACGAGCAAATCTGATGAAATACTTTCATATTCTTATATGCCTGTGCCTGCAGCTTGGATGGATCGCATCCGCGCAGGCGAATGACGAACCTTCATACGCGGTCTTTAATATCTCCAAGCATTTGCTAAAAGATGCGAATGCCGTACTCCGAATCGATCAAAATTACTTGGAAGTGATCTCCGAAGGACGTGCCAAATATCGCTCTAAATGGGCCATCACGATCCTGAACAAAAAAGCAGATCATTATGCCGAACTCAAACTGGTCTATGACAAACTAAGAGAGATTGACTTGATGAAAGGAACTCTCTACGATCAATTTGGTAAGGAAATCCGAAAGCTCAAAAAATCAGATATTAAAGACGAAAGTGCAGTTTCTTCCTACTCAATTTATGAAGATACCCGTGTAAAAATCGCCTCACTTGCGCATCATAGCTATCCTTACACCGTGGAATTTGAGATCGAGCTAGATTATAAAGGAGTCCTTGCTTATCCGAGATGGCAGCCCCAAGGAAGCTCAGATATTTCGGTAGAAAGCTCCGAAATGCAGGTAGATATGCCTCAGGGATTACCCCTTAGGTTTAGAGAAATGGCCGCGCACTTGATTAATCAAGAGCAAAGTTCACAAGCAGGTAATACGAGCGAAGCAGGAAAACCAAGTCAGGTCGTCAATATCCAGAAACAAGAAGACCGGGTATTGTATTCTTGGAAGGTTCGTAATCTGGTGTCTATTGACCGGGAACCCTTTGCCCCTGACTGGCGCGAAACCGTACCCACGGTCTATTTAGCTCCTTCTCGTTTCGAGGTAGAAGGCTATAAGGGCGAAATGAGCACTTGGGAAGAGTTTGGTAAATGGCGCTATCAACTTATTCAAGACCAAGACCAATTGCCTCATTCTACCATTCAAAGAATGAAAGACTTGACCGCTGGTATTCAAGACCCTTTGGAGAAAATTCGTAAAATTTACGAATACCTGCAATCTAAGACTAGATATGTCAGTATTCAAGAAGGCATTGGAGGGTGGCAGCCTTTTCCAGCTAATTATGTGGATGAAAAAGGCTATGGCGACTGCAAAGCCTTATCAAATTACACCAAGGCACTACTCAAGTCCGTAGATATTAAAGCCCATTACACGGTAGTAAAAGCTGGATCAGATGAGCTTCCTATTCTCTCCGATTTTCCCTCAAATCAATTCAATCACGTGATCTTATGCGTGCCCTTGCCCCAAGATACTGTTTGGCTCGAATGTACCAGTCAGACCCAAGCTTTTGGTTACGTGAGTGATTTTACAGGAGATCGAGATGTGCTGCTGATTACTCCCGAAGGTGGAAAACTGGTGCATACCCCCGTGTACGGTCAGGATGATAACTTACAACACCGAGAAGCCACTGTGAAAATCTTAGAAAGTGGTAATGCGGAGGCTCAAATCAAGACACGCTATCAAGCACTTCAAGAAAGAGGTAGAGGTGATTTGGTAGAAGCCTCTCAAGAAGATCAGAAGAAATGGCTCTATCGTGCCTTGGACATTCCCAACTTCCAAATCGAGGACTTCAAACTGACCCGATATAAGGAAAGAATTCCTTACGTGGAAGAAGAACTGTCGCTTACGATTCCTAAATGTGCTTCCAAAAGTGGCAGTCGACTCTTCCTGACGCCTAACCTCATGGAGCGTTGGGACTATGTGCCCGAGCGAAATGAAAACCGCAAGCTGGAGGTAGTTTTAGATGGTGATTATGACTTTAGCGATCGAGACGTGATTCGCTATGAATTGCCCGCAGGTTATGAAATCGAGTACCAGCCCGAACCCGTTGTGATTCAGAGTCCTTTTGGCGAATACAAAGCCTCTACCAGTTGGGAAGGAAATGTGCTGACCTACACCCGCGAGTGTAAGATGAACCGAGGACGCTTTGCCCCCTCGAGCTACGGTGATTTAGTTGAATTTTTCAAACAAATTGCCCAAGCTGATAAGGATAAGGTCGTTTTCGTACAAAAATCTAATTGAAATAAGCTAGGAACTCCCTGAAGGCCAGTAATGGTCAGGGAGTTTTTTTTATGGATAATTGAATATGAACCAGGCGCATTTTAAAAAACTGCACCGCACCGTGAACAAATTAATTTTCAAAGATTCTTACCTATATTCAGGCAATCAGTTACCAATCAGCAGCAGACTCGAGATCAATATGCCCATCGTAGATACTTGGGCTCATCCCTATCTGTGGGAGTTTTTCAAGTAGTCCGTGGCAAAATATCAAACAAGTATTGTCCTAAAGAAAAAGCAGTAAGCGTAGTGGTTTTGCGGTACATGTATTTATCTTTGAATTCAAACTAAGAAAAGATTTAGAGAAAAAACAGCATGCTTGCTATTCTTCTAGTCTGGGCTTATATCACGTTTACGGCCTACGTGGCAGGTTACCTAGCCCTCAAAGTCGCCAGCTATTACTGGAAAAAAGGCAAAAATTTTTACAATTTCCCACTCATTATCCTCTGTGGCTTAGCTACGCTCTCGATGCTAGCCAACTACCTGTCGCTCTGGATGCCGATTCATCTAGAAGCTGGAATTTTGCTGTTGAGCTTCAGTGTGGGCACTCTCCTGATTTTCAGAAAAGAGATCACGCGTAAAATTTATCAATATTTTACTCACATCCACTGGCTGACATCGGGCTTGTGGATATGTATCCTGCTGTTCGCGGTTTTACAGTCCATACCGATTAGTTATAATACGCCTGACGAGGCAGGATACTATATTCAAACCTTACTCTGGATCGAGCGTTATCCCGCTATTCCGGGACTAGGAAACCTATCCGTTTGTTTTACCTACAATTCTTCTTGGCATACCCTAAGTTGTTTTTATCGCTTTGAGTACTTAGGCTTTCGGGATTTCAATGATCTAAATGGCTATCTATACGTGGTGGTAGGGCTGTATGCTTTGGAAGGCTTCGATGCAATCCTTCGTAAGCGAGCGGATTGGATAGATTTTGTAAAGATTAGCTACTTAATACTGGCTTATTTTTTTCTCAGAGCCACGGTTCTTTCTATTTCGGCAGATGTGGCCGTTGCTTTTCACCTGTGGGTCATTCTTACGCTGGTACTAAGGCTGGCTTATCAGCGGAGTATCTCCGATAATCAAGAAGCTCACGAAGTGTATCTCTATCATTTGCTAGTTTTTATTCTCACCATAAAGCTCTCTGCGATTACGATGTTCTTAGGAGTATTGATCTTTTGTGGACATTGGTTCTACAAAAAATGCTATTTTCGTCTCGCGTATGGCGGAGTGGTTTTGATTGTCTTTATGTTTCCTTACCTGACCCGCAATGTTATAAGTTCAGGATATCTGCTGAGTCCCCTCACGCTGATTGATGTTTTTGAGGTAGATTGGAAGTTACCCAAAAATTCAGGCTTGATTGGTCAGGATTACCTTTTATCCCCGTTTCTAACTGGTACAACCCACCATCGCAAATTAATAAAAGACGAAGAGGGGAGGGTCAAAGCCGATTCTTCATATATGTCATTTTGGGAATGGCTTATGGATGTACAGGAAAATTTGTATGGATTCTGGAAGTTGTGGGGACTGGGGGTATTAGGCTCTATACCGTTTTGGTTATTGATTTCTTTCAATTATTTGCCCGGTGTGCGGCGAGGGGCAAAACCTTCTCTGTTTTTTTATATGTTGCTGGTTCTCCTATGGAGTACTTATTTGCTTTGGGCAATTACGTTACCAAGCTGGCTTCACGGGGAAATTCGCTCTGGCTTGGGTATTAGCCTTTTTGGTATTAGTGCAGGTCTAGGTTGGCTCATCTGGAGGGTAAATGCCTACTTTAATCGAGTAACCCGTTGGGTTTGCCTAGCTCTTTGTATATTATTAATCATTAAAAAGCCATACAACATAGAGAATAAAGCACAGATTTTTTCTCAAAATTTGTTACTACCACCCCACTATCCCGTCGCACCAACTCAGGCAATTTGGCTGGACGGTGTTCAGCTTAATCAAGTCATAGATCAAGATGACGTGCGTTGCTGGGGAGCAGATGTGCCCTGTGTGCCCTATCTATACGAAGGTTTGGAGTTGAGAGGGGAACAAATCGAGGAGGGCTTTCGAACTCGTCGCAAAAAGGCTCACAAGAACCTGTGAACCCGCGTATAAACTTGCAGTTTTGAACGCAATGAAGTAATTTGCACCATGATTACAATCAATACAAAACGTGTGATCACTTCCCTCTGTCTTATCAAGATTTAATTTAAAATTTTATGGCCGGACATAGTAAATGGGCAAACATCAAGCATCGCAAGGGTGCTCAGGATGCCAAACGAGGAAAAATTTTTACCAAAATGATCAAAGAAATCATGGTCGCTGCTAAAACAGGCAACCCTGACCCGGATATGAACCCTCGCCTCCGACTAGCAATCCAAAATGCCAAATCAGCCAACGTACCCAAAGATAACATCGAGCGTGCCGTCAAAAAAGCCACTGGTGAAGAAGCCACCGATTATATCGAGACCACTTACGAGGGTTATGCCCCCAATGGGGTGGCTGTTTTTGTAGAATGTGCTACCGATAATCTCAACCGTACCGTGTCTAGTGTACGCAGCATCTTTTCTAAAAACGGTGGAAACCTCGCCACCAATGGCTCCGTTGATTTCCTTTTCGAGACCAAGGGGGTTTTCTTTATCAAGAAACCCGAAGCCTTAGATATGGAGGAGTTTGAACTGGAAATGATTGAGGCAGGTGCTGAATCTATTGAAACCGAAGAAGAATATATCACCGTCAGTACCGCTAAGGACGACTTTGGCAATGTGCAAAAGAAACTAGACGAGATCAATCTAGAAACCGAAGATGCTGGGCTGCAAAAAATCCCCACTACCACGGTGAGCCTTGGCGATGAAGATTTTGTCCAAGTCATGAAGCTGATCGAGAAGCTAGAAGATGATGACGATGTCCAAAAAGTCTATCACAATCTCGAGGTTCAAGAATCACAAATGGACTTGGTTTAGATAGAAATGGCAAATTAGGAATTACTTTTAATTAGATTATAAAAAGATAAAAGAGTGGAGGTCTCGGCGAATAGCAGGGTTCTTTCACTCTTTCATTTTTTAATTCTTTCAGTCTTTCACTCAGACCTCAACGGGTTCTTCTACCCGAGGCTCTTTCTTAGGATAAAGCAAAGAGGCTACAATACTAACCGCGAGGATAACCAGAATAATATAAAGAGAATATTGATTCTTGAAGCAGATGCTTTTGAGCCAGTCGTTGGCAATCATCTTAAAACCAATAAAAATAAGCAACGCCGCCAATCCTGCCTTGAGATAGTGGAAAAGGTGCATAATATTAGACAAGAAGAAAAACATAGAGCGCAAGCCCATGATCGCGAAAATATTGGAAAAAAACACGATGTAAGGATCGCGTGTTACCCCAAATACAGCCGGCACAGAGTCTACAGCGAAGAGCAAATCTGTAAACTCGATAATTAACACCACTACGAAAAGGGGCGTAATCATCAGCATTCCCTTACGACGTACAAAGAAACGATCATTTACATAACGAGGAAAAACCGAAAAATATCTAGAGGCTAGCTTGACTACTGGGTGCTTGACCGGATCAATCTTGTCTTCTTCATTTTGAAAAAACATCTTGAGCCCTGAATAAATCAACAACCCTCCGAAGATGTACAGTATCCAGTGAAAACGCTGGATCAAGGCCGCCCCCAGAAAGATAAAGACAAAGCGCATAATCACCGCGCCCAAGATACCCCATAAAAGTACTTTCTTGTGATAACTCTCCCGCACCCCGAAGGAGGCAAAAATCAAAATAATCACGAAAATGTTATCTACCGAAAGAGAATACTCCAAAAGCCAACCCGTAATAAACTCGAGCGCCATGTTATTGCGATAACTCTGTAAGCTTTTGTCGTAATTATCAGGAGAGAGATACTGTAGTTCAGAGCGGTTGTCTACGTATTTGTCAACAATTTGCGTGAGATCGTCGTAGTTTTCAATGCCGTGGATGAGATGCCCGTAGCTTTTGATCAAAAAATAAAAAATGATAGCCATCCCCACCCAGACCATACTCCAGGTAGCCGCTTCTTTGAAGGAGACCACATGACTCTTGCGATTAAAGACTCCTAGATCCAGCAGCAGCATACCC
Organism: uncultured Cytophagaceae bacterium; assembly: GCA_964551015.1. GTDB lineage: Bacteria > Bacteroidota > Bacteroidia > Cytophagales > Microscillaceae > CAZKBP01. The sequence goes on from CAZKBP010000003.1 coordinate 129,450, forward strand.
ACTATGAAGCCCAGAAATGCTACGAAAAATAATAGTTCGTTCGGATTCATATAATATAGACCGTTGGCTTTTAATCAACAAACTTTATTCCAAGGAAGGTATTTTGGAAATGGAAATGAGTCTGAAGTTCCTGAGGGGGTAGCCAAAAGGATAACATGGGATGTAAGCAGATGAGAATTTGTTTCATAAATATTATATCAGAATGTTCTTCTTTTAAGATCAGTCGGTTAGCTCGTGCGTTCCAACGTATGGCATCCGGCTTGATGACAAGTGATTGCCTATTTGTTACCGATGAGTCAACTTAACAAATATTATACGCTTTCTGGCTTTGATTTGTTTTTTATTAGAAAAAGCATTTAAAAAATTATCTTGATACTATCCACTCGCCTTAATTGAAGCTCCACCAAGGCTTTATAACCGCAAAGCTGGCTAGGGGCACTTAGAATTATCCTCAGTGCGCGTAAGCACATTTTAAAAATCTCGAAAAAATGAACAAATCAAACCCTCGTAATATCTACTGCTTTTCTAGTAAATAGCTTACATATCCTCACAAAGCCAAGGAATAAAGCGGAAAGCAATAGCGTTATTCTAATTTTTTTAATAAACTTGCAGCCAAAGTTTAATTCTACAGCCAATACGATTCCATGGAACAAGTTTTTATGATAGTAGGCTTCCTCTTTGCGGCCTACGCTGTTGTGGGAAACGATGCCATCCAAACTTTGGGAACTTTCTTAAGTTCTAACGGTAAACGCCCTTGGTGGGTACTTTGGCTTTATGCCTCTGGAATTGCATTGGCAGTATTGGCTTACGGATGGGCTACAGAAGGGGGAGATGTTTCTTACGGGCGTTTGGAGAAAGTGCCTGTTCCCGAGGTGCTAGAGTGGTGGTTTGTCTTGCCTCCCTTGGTATTATTAATCATCACCCGATACGGGATTCCAGTGAGTACTACTTTCCTCATCCTGAGTGTTTTTTCACTAGCGGATTCCGAAGGGTTAAGTGCGCTTGAGATCGTCCAGGGCGTCTTTTCTACGGATGCTTTTATTGGCAAAATGCTTTTGAAGTCCGTCTCTGGTTATATTGTCGCGTTTCTAGCGGCTTTTCTTATCTACCTGCTCATTTCTCGGCTGATAGAAAGGTACTTCATTGATACCTACAAAGGAGAGCTACCCGGCATAGGTTGGGTGGCACTGCAATGGATTTCCACGGGCTTCTTATGGAGTCAATGGCTTATTCAAGATATGGCCAATATCTTCGTTTACCTGCCTCGTCCTCTCAATTTTTCTTATTTTCTTTTCTCCGCCGTGGTGTTTGTGGCGCTACAGGGCTTTATCTTCTACAACCGTGGGGGCGAAATCCAGAAAATCGTTACCACCAAGACCAACACGACCGATATTCGCTCGGCTACCATCGTAGATTTTATCTATGGAATCATTCTTTTGATCTTCAAAGAGTGGAGCAAAATCCCTATGAGTACCACCTGGGTCTTTGTCGGATTATTGGCTGGTCGTGAATTTTCTATCAATCTTTTATTGCGTCGCCAGAGTATCTCCGCCGTGGCACGAGTGGTTACCTCCGATTTTATCAAAATTATGATTGGACTAGCCGTGAGTATCCTATTGATGGTCTTGATTAGCTTTTTGCGCTAGTCTTTGGCGGTAAAGCCAGATGATGATGACTAGCCCCACTAGGCATCCAATGCTCAGGAAAATGCTGAGTAATCGGTAAAAGGCAAGCTGTCTTTTTGACTTTTCCAGTTCATTTGCCACACGCTTGCGTGCTTGCAAGAGCGCAATATTTTGTTCTTCTGCTTGATTAATCTTGATCTGTTTCTTCTGTAGCTCTAAATAAGCTTCCGCTAGTTCGTTTGACCAATTGGGCGTATAAGAAATGCTAACCCTAAACACGTCTGCTCGCTCGAGTCCTAATTGGGCAAAGGCTTTTTTAGAAAGATCAATCACGCTTCCTTCCAACCTTGATTTCCCGACGGTTTTGACCATCACGAAAGTGTTATTTTTAGGATTTTCCACTCGAATGTAGGTGCCTACTTCTAAAGAAGGATGAAGCGCCACAAATTCGTCTTCGGGCAAATCTTCACGGGAACGTGCCGTACCTAGCTCGACAACTCTATAACGGTTGGTGAGGCTATCATAAACGACCTGACCTCCCAAGCTTTGAGCTGGCAAATCCATCACGATGCCTAGCGAGATAATATTTATACAGGCAATCAAAAATTTTCTCATCATCTAAATAACAGCAACAAAAAAGCAAGAAGGTTTTCAAAGCCCAAATTTTTTTGGTTCTTTTCGATAAGATTCTTTTATTTCAATTCTCAATAAAAAATATTCTATATGAAATCAGTTGTATTGCAAGAAGATCCCCAAGCAAAACTAGTAGTCAAAGATAGCCCCATCCCCGAGCTGAAAGCAGGCGAAGCCTTGGTGAAGATAAAAGCCGCCGCCCTCAACCACCGCGACCAATGGTGTCGCGTGGGGATGTACCCGGGTTTACGCTATCCTTCTATTTTAGGTTCGGATGGTTGTGGCGTAGTAGAGAAGGTACAAGATAGCCAAGATGAGGCTTGGGTCGGTCAGGAAGTCATCATGAACCCTAATGTCAACTGGGGAGACAGCCCTGCACATCAATCTGCCCAATATACCATCTTAGGAATGCCTACCAATGGCACCATGGCCGAATATTTAGCCATTCCTGTGCATCGTTTACACCAGAAACCAGCGCATTTGAGTGCCGAAGCTGCCGCTGCTCTTCCCCTAGCCGGACTCACGGCCTACCGAGTCGCTTTCTACAAAGGAGAAATCAGTGAAGGCTACGATGTACTCATCACGGGGATTGGCGGAGGAGTAGCCCTCTTTGCCTTGCAATTCGCCCTGGCAGCGGGCGCCCAAGTCGTGGTCACCTCAGGAAGCGAAGAGAAAATAGAAAAAGCCAAAGAAATCGGAGCCAGTCAGGGTGTGAATTATAAAGAAGAAAAATGGTACAAAGCCTTACAAAAAGAATATCCCAATGGTTTTCAGACCATTATCGATAGTGCAGGAGGGCAGGATTTTGGTGAAGTAGCCAAGATGATCGGCCCCGCGGGAAATATGGTGGTTTATGGAACCACGGCGGGGCAACCTTCGCCCATCAATCTCCCTCGACTTTTCTTCTCTCAAGGTGCCATCAAAGGCAGTACCATGGGCAATGACCAAGAGTTTAAGGACATGGTGGAGTTTGTGGCTAAACACAAAATTGAACCCATCGTGAGTTCAGTGCGCCCGATAGATGAGGCCGTTTCTGCCTTTGACGAAATGGACGCCGGCAAGCAGTTTGGTAAGCTAGTACTTCGTATCAGTGAGTAAAATCAGCGCCACCAAACTTTTCGCAAGAACTGTCGTATTGTAAAAGGCAGTTCTTTTTCTTTTGGTAAGAATAAACCGCCATTGCCTCCACCTTCAACTAGGCATTTATCTCTCAATCTCACTTAATTTTATCATTAGCAAAGCTTTGCTAATAGATCATCTATTTTCTAAAAAAAAACAATTATGAAAAATCTATTATTGATTAGTTGGCTATTCATTTTTGTGAATGCTACTTTTTTGCAAGCTCAAGCCCAAGAAAAAGACGTAATAATAACAGTAGATAAGGTTCCCGAACCCCAAGGAGGGATGAAAGCTTTCTACCAGTTCATCAGCAGGGAGCTTCAATATCCTAAATTAGCACGTCGAATCGGGATTGAGGGACGAGTCATCGTGCAAATGGTCGTTGAAAAAGATGGTAGTATCAGCAATCTACAGCTCCTTACGAGCATCGGAGGAGGTTGCGACGAAGAGGCGCTACGTGCTGTAGCTGCTTCACCCAAATGGATACCCGGTGAACATAAAGGCAACAAAGTGGCCGTGAGAATGGCCGTACCGATTATGTTCAAATTGGACGGAGAAAATCAAAACCCACTTCTAGTGGTCAATGACCAGGTAATTGGGCGTTTAGAAGATAGCCGGGATTATCTAGCTCAACTCAAAGCAGATGATATCATCGCGGTGAGTCGTTTAAATCAGAAAGAAACGAAAAAGCGATACCAAGAGAAGGCAAAAGATGGAGCAGTTATTATCTTGGTGGCAAGATAAAGATTTTGACCCAAAGCCTGTTCCCCGACAGTATCTCCTTGACCATTATTTGGACTGAAATTTCTGTAAAGAAATACTAGCCTTCTACGGTATTTTTCACTATCTTGAGTAAAAACCATAATAGTCTATGAAAAAATACTACCTCTTATTGATTTGCGGACTATTTTTATGTCCGATGGGAGTACAGGCACAACTAGAGTTGGGTCTGGGCTATGATTACGCACAACCCCTAGGAGGGATGTCTCTCAACATCACGCAAGTACACGGGCTAAGCCTCTACGGGCGGTACCATCTGCCCAACTCGCCCATCGCCTTGGGGGCTGAGATCAACTATGGTCATTATGGTCATCAGAAAAGTCGCCAATTTTACACCTTCAATGACGGAAGTCAAGTAGAAACAGATGTGCACGTCAATAATAACATCGCTTCCCTCAACCTGACCGCCCAGATTGATCTGCTCCAAAAAGGAGCCGTCATTCCTTATTTCTTAGTCAAAAGTGGGGCAAGCTTTTTCTACACCGATCTGAGAATTGACGATCCCACTGACCGCTCCGACTGTGAGGTACTCGAGCAGGATTTATTGCAATCTGACTGGTCGGTTACGGCTTCTACTGGTTTAGGCTTTCGCTGGGATTTGGCCTCGCTGGTTTCTAAATGGAATCAAAACACATTTTTTGTAAATTTTCAGGCTGAATATCAGGTCGGCTCCACTGTGAATTATATGAGTGTGGATCGCCCTAATCGGCAGAACCGCCCCCGAGGAGACGTAGAAGCTAGTTTTGTAAATAGCCAAACGCAGGTAGTCCATCGGCATCACGTAGGTCATGTTTATCAAAGTTCGCTCGAGATGCTGCGCTTTCGTTTGGGGATGAGCGTGAACATCAATAACCTGTGCAATTGATCTTACAGAAATAATTAGTTTTCTTATTTTTTTATGAAAATTCCTTGATTTGTCTGGTGAGTCAAGGAATTTTCTTTTATATTGAATGGAAATAATACACTAATTTTCCATTTAAATCCAAAAAAGAATGAGAACCTCCTTTCAAACCACCAACGGAACGGGGCTAAACTACCAATCCCCTCCCATGATTCTCTGGCAAAAAGCTAAAAAATACGGAATTTGGAACCCCGCCGATCTGGATTTCTCCCAAGATGCTCAAGACTGGCAAACGCTCAACGATGAAGAAAAAAAGTATATTTCCCGCCTTGTTTCACAATTTCAAGCGGGTGAGGAAGCTGTAACGCTTGATCTCTTGCCCCTCATCATGACCGTAGCCAAAGAAGGAAGGCTGGAGGAAGAAATGTTCTTGACCTCCTTCTTGTGGGAAGAAGCCAAACACGTGGAAGGCTTCAATCGCTTTATCCACGAAGTAATCCAACCCCAAGGAGATTTGAGTGAATATTTGATGCCTTCTTATCAAAAGATTTTTTATGAAATGTTGCCCGACGCGCTCAACGCGCTACTAGTGGATGCCTCCCCTGTGAACCAAGCCAGGGCTTCGGTAACCTACAACATGGTGGTAGAAGGCGTACTGGCCGAAACCGGATACCACTCGATGTTCATGCTTTTGACTGATCATCAGATTATGCCCGGCCTTTCAGAATTTGCCAATAAACTCAAACAAGATGAATCTCGCCACGTAGCCTATGGGGTATTTCTGATCTCTCGCTTGGTAGCTGAACACGGGGATGAGGTTTGGCAGGCCGTAGAGGAACAGATGCACATGGTCATGCAGCCTGCTATGTCCTTGATCGAGGAAAGTTATGCCGAATACGAAGTCATTCCTTTTAATGTAGACCCTGAGTTTTATAAGGCATATGCCCAAGACCAGTTTGAGAAACGCTGGGCTAGGATTGAAAGAGCCCGCCACCAAACCTTAGATGAGATTTATAAAGTAGCCAAAGAAGCTGAGCCTGTATCTTCCTGATTAGATAACTTCCAAAAGCCTGAGTACTTCACTTGGGCTTTTATTTACGGTAAAAGAATAATTTTTTTGAAAATTTTCCCCACGCGTAGAGAGTAAACTCCTGCTTCTAAGCTATTTAAGTCAAGCCTAAACTTGGCATACCCCTCAGAAATTTGCCCTTTCTTGCTCACCATACCCTGCGCATTGTAGAGTTGCCAAGAGATGGGCTGATTAATTTTTCCAGAAAAGGCTAAATGGACTACGCGATGACTCGGATTAGGGAACACGAGCAAATCGCTCTCTTCCAGGGCTGCCAAATCCAAATTGCCCTTGGGATGTTGAAAACGATTTGAAGAAGACTCAATCGTGAAATTAATCAAAGCAGAATCTGCCTGATAAATTTCCTTACTATCTTCTCCCTGTAAGAAAGCCAAAAGAAAGAAATTTCCTACCTCCAGCGTGAGATAGGGAGACCAGGCGATAGTGGTGTCCAAAGACAAACTGTCCAAATCTTCTCTGGTGAAGCGAAAGGCACCCGCGGCATTAGGAATTAACTTCCGAACCACATTGTTGAAAGTGTCCCTGACCTGCACTTGTACCACTGCTAGCTGTAAGACCAGAGGCTCCGCGATTGAGGCTGTATCTCTACGTAAGATCTTCAAATGGGCAGCTAATTCGCTATTACTCTCCCCTAATTCAGGGAGCACTTCTACATCAAAAAGGGGACGAGCCAGCGTTCGTTGGTTCTGAAAAGCAACTCCCCAATCCGCCAACGGGCGAAGGTCAGGATCGCTAAGCCCGTCTATTACGGTACGAGGTAGTTCGGCTACACCGTACTGCAAAGCACGAGCGCTGACCTCGCCCCGGTTATCTTGGTTAAAAATCAGATCTGTGTCTTCATTTTCAGGAAAATTAACGTGATAGCGAATATCCACCGTATTGGTAGAAGTACCATCTTGGACAATATTTTCCAGAGCCTGAGTTTCTGCCTGTAAAGCCTCCGAAGAGGCTAAAAAGCGACTATTGGTAAAATGCTCCATCACCACTAAGCGGTCCCTTTCGGATACCGTGAAATTATCAAAAGCAAAACCATTGGGACTTTCTATCACGTTACCGTCATTGCTACCAAAGGCCATGCGAAATCTAACCACTTGGTCGCTCTGTGAAGCTAAATCAGCCACGATTTGATCCAAATCATAGGCCGCCGAGGTACCAGTCGTATCCTGACCTGACCAGCCTACATTAAAGGTGTTGGCAGAGCCACGGGGAAGGTCTGGATTACCGATAATGCCCTCGGAGTTGTACCAGTTTTTGCCATCGAGCACCCTTCTGGTGGTTCCGTCTACCCGACCGAGTACTTTCCATTCACCTGTTTCTGTATTATCGGTGTTATATAAGATCACCACTCCATCTGCACGAGGGTCAGTGTCTACCCAATAGTCCAGAGAAAGCATGGGGCGACGCAAGCTACCAAAATCATAGCAGGGACTTTCTATATAAGATTGTTCCTGATTGGCGTAGCTGATCTCAGAATTAGCCAAATTCAGATCTGTAATCCAGAGGGAATCATTGAGATTCGCCAGACGAGGTGCATTCGGAAATCCGTGTCGCCAACTCACGCTGACGGTATCTCCGGGAAACCATCCGCCACTGCTTTGATTAAAATTTTCTGTATTAGGAAAATTACGGATAGTAGGAAATACATTGACCAATTTAGTCACAGTACTATCGCAGTCATCGGTGCGCACCGTAAGACTTACTCGGTATGCACCAGGTTGGTTATAAATGTGTGGGATCATCTCAGGGCCACTCATATAGCTGGTATCTTGACCGTCTCCAAAATCAATCGTAGAGGAGGTGATGTTGCCTATATCTACGGTGGAAGAGTCAATAAAAATGACTGGATCATTTACGCATAAATTTTCAAAGGTAAAAATTGGCTCTGGGCGAGGATTGATGTTAATTTGATCGCTAAATAGAAAGGTGCAACCGTTGTCTAAGTCCCTGACGATTAGGTTAATATCAAAAGCCCCCGAGGCCAGATAACGATGTGCCGGATTTTGCTTTTCTGATGCACGACCGTCGCCGAAGTCCCAAATCCATTCCCAATTCGCAGGAGAAGCACCACCCGTGGGAGTAGCGGTAAACTGGGTAAGATCGCCCAGGCAAGCTTCGGCCACGGTGACATCTACGACCGGAGAAGCTATTACGGTTACATCCAGTTCAGTTTCGCTACAGCACCCGCCTTGTGTATAAAGATAGCGGATGGTATGATCTCCTAACGAAACCATACCTGGATCAAAAATCTGATCTTCGGTCACAAGTGTATCGTCTATATAAAATTCACCCCCGAAAGGAAGGCCGAGCAGAGCGGCAGGCGTATCATCACTGCAAAATTCCTGGCCATTGCTAAGGCTGAAAATAAATGGGGAGATAGACCCTCTCAGGAAAAAATCTTGATTTGCCACCAAGATCCCGTTTTCCCTTACCTCCAAATTATAAACTTGGTTGGGCGCAAGGTCAAGTTCACTCGGGTCTAAAAGAAACTCATTCTCATTTCTGGGGAGGGCTGAGCCATTCAGTAAAACACTGGCATTATCTACATCAGAGACTACACCTGCTACAATGGTAATGTCGTAAGTCTCATTGGCACAGGTATTGCCACTCTCACTCTGTCTCTGTGTAATCTGACAAATTTCGTCGGGGAGATTAAGTACTCGATCCGAACGCACGATCGTAATAGTACCCGTGATAGTAGTTTTGCCATCCGAAAAATTGACTGTTACCCGAATTTGATCTCCTTCAAAAGGACGATACTTGAAGACATTGGTCCTTGTATCCGTGTCACTTTCATCACTGCCTTCTCCCATTACTGAAAAGTCGTAACTGCTTTGGCCGGGAGGCAAGGCCACAAAAGCTACCTCTTCACTAGCTTGATCCGCACCATCTGGGAAATTTACCAACAAATTGGCATTGTTGCCTTCCACAAAAACATCCCCCGCAACCAAGAAAGCGGGCGGGGAGTCATCATCTAGGATGGTATAGGTAAATTGCGAAGTAGTCCCTACCTGATAATTTGTTCCAGATTCAATAGTTAAAACTACGGTTCGGTTATTTTCAGGATCATTGTTGCCGTTAATTCTTAGGGTGAAGGTTTTGGATAAGCCATCAGAACTATTGAATTCAAGTGTATTGCCTACATCTAAACCATTAAGAGCAAAATCAGCACCACCCGCTGTCCCACCTGTGCCGATATTTACTTGGAAAGTCCTAGCCGAGTTTAAATTTCTTGTCAAAGTGATTGTAATGTCTGTAGATCCATTGTCCCCTTCATTTCCAGAAGTCGTACTGCCAGAAATGGTAATAATGGGAGGGGGGTCATCATCTTCCACAGTGAGGGTATGTTCGTCTCTGTTATTGGTAGTATTGACATTTGAGCCAGTGAGTGTGATGACCAAATCCTCGTCTGGTTCGTCTACGGGATCATCTATGATAGTTACAGTGAAACTTCCTCCATTTGCGCCCTCAGGAAGTGTAAGGGTATAATCATTGGAGTTAGCGGGCACATTGGTGGCACCGGTGATTGTATATTCGTTACTATTCAAAGTACCTGAGACCTCGAAGGTGACCACAAAGCCCCCGGCAGGTGCTAGCCCATTAATTAGGTCAAGTTCGTAAGTAATGGTTTCAGCCGCTCCCTCATTGGTAGATGAGGGAATAGCAGGAGTGGTTTCAAAACGGACTTGTTGGCCTACTACCTCTAAGGTCGGGAGACAAAGGTTAGTGCTAAGTAATAAGACCCAAACAATATTTTTCATGGTAGTAGAAGTAGATAATATTCTGGAAAAGTGTGGTAGATTATGCTTCTCAAAAAACAAGCTATTTCCTAAAGATTTCGTGTTTTTAATCCGAAGATTTTCTCTGCCAGGTCTGGCTGTTGTGTATGATACAAACTTGGAGAGTTTTGCAAAGAAAAATTTGACAATTTCCTTTTTTGATGCGAATATGCATACGAAAGTAAAAAAAAAATCTCAAAACATAGGAGTTTTCCCTCAAAATTCTAGATAAATGATTCGTCATACCATTATCTTTTTCTCTCTCTGGTTTTTATGTTTGGCCTGTGGTACAAATGAAGCTACTCGGGAGCCTGATAATGAGGTTGATAGCACCCGAGAAAAAAATCTAGTAAAAGCCGAAGCTCCTGACGCACAAGATGAGGTGCAACTGGGCTATACCTTACCCGGCCTAGACCACGGGCTTTTACAATCTCCCATCAATATTGTCTCCAAGGCAGCCGAAGGGGGGATGCACGAGGTAGCGCTCCATTATCAATCATCCAAGGAAAAGGTAGCCAATTTGGGGCACACCGTAGAAGTGGATTATGATCCAGGGAGTACCGTCACTTTTGATGGAGCGACCTTTGATTTCAAGCAATTTCATTTTCATACGCCAGCCGAGCACCTAATTGATGGCATTACTTACCCCTTGGAGATGCACATGGTACATATCATGGAAAAAGACAGCATCACGTGGTATTTAGTGATTGGAATTCACTTCAAAGAAGGAGATGAAAATGCTTTCTTATCAGAATTTTTAGATGCTATCCCCACCCAAGCCGGGCAAACCAATGAACTTCCCGAAAAGGAACTCAATGTGGAAGAACTGCTCATGCAGGATTATGATGATTATTATCATTATCGGGGCTCATTAACCACGCCTCCCTTCTCAGAAACCGTAGAATGGGTCATTCTCAAAAATATCTTCGAGGCTTCTCCCGAGCAAATCCAACGGATTAATAGCTTTGAAGGCAACAACGCCCGACATATTCAGGCACGCTACGGGAGAAAAATAGAGGGTTGATACCCGTTGAATCAATCAACAGGTAGCAGGCCAATCCCAATGGGTGTTTGTTTCATATAAAAACAACCTAATCCGAAAAAAATGGACTTAAAAGCACAAAAAGTACTGATCGTAGGTGGAAGCACCGGAATGGGATTGGCTACGGCCAAAATGGCCGAAAAAGCCGGAGCTAAAGTTATCATTGCAGGCCATAACGAAGAAAAATCACAAAAAGCTTTGACCGAACTTTCTGATCAGGCACGGGCGGTGTATGTAGATGTAGTTCAGGAGGGTTCCATCCGAGAGATGCTAACAAAAACAGGCAAACTAGATCATATCTTCGTAACGGCCGCTCCCGGAGGTACTGGAGATTTTAAAGAGGCTCCCTTGGATATTCAGGAAACTTATATCTACGGGAAGTTCTGGAGCCTCTATCTGCTCACCAAATTAGCCCTGCCGCAAATGCGTGAGGACGGATCGATTACCTTCATCACTGGGGGCTTTGCCCAAAGACCTGAGAAAGGAACGGTGCTCGTAACGGCCGCTTTCCAAGCCGTAGAAGGGTTTGCAAGAGCCTTGGCCGTGGAGTTGGCTCCCCTGCGCTTCAATGTGATCCGCCCCGGCCTGATTGATTCGGGTTTCTGGGATTTTTTAGAGGAAGAAGAAAGACAGCAATTTTTTGAGAAGACCATCAAAGGCATCCCCTCTGGCCGCAAGGGAGAATCTGAAGACATTGCACACGCTGCTCTTTTCTTGATGAGCAATTCTTACGTAAATGGACAGATCATAGAAGTGAACGGAGGGCAATACCTCAGCTAAGATCACAACAATTTGTTCATACTCCGTGCACAACTGCCTTAGACGCGGGTACGTTCTTTAGAAGATACTTAACCAAATGTTTTATCATGAAAAAATATACACTTCTCTTTGGATTCTTGCTGAGTGTATGGAGTTGCCAGACCTCTCAGGAAATTGAACCCAACGCTCCTGTACCTGCCGAAACCATCTCAGCCGAATCACAATGGCAAACTTATCAAAGCCTAGAACAGGCGCTCGGGGTTGTCAACCAATCTTTATCCTCTCTCTACCAAGAAATTCGGAAAGGTAGCGGAGAAAAAAGCCTAGGAGCAGAATTTCCCTGTGGTTCCTTTTTCTTTTTTGTTAACTCGCAGGAAAACCCCGTTCCAGGCTTTGGGAGCTACGATTTTTATAATTCGCTTACCTTACAGTTTGGCGAGCCTGACTGTCCGAACGATTTCCTCAAAAATGGTTCTATAGAACTGTATTTTGGAGGGCTTTTAGAAAATCGTTGGAAAGACTCACTGGTGCTCAATCAAATCCAACTGGCCGACCAAACCACCCTCAGTGCCTACCGGAGCAGTACCGTTTTGCCAGAACTGAGTGAGTCGGGTAGTGAGGTTTTTCAAGTTCTGACCGGAGCCGACATTACTCTATCTGGAGGAGAACGTTATGCTCTTACCTTGAAAGAGCAGATCACCTATCAGCATCGTTTTACGGCAGAAGAAATACAAACACGTGTTGTAGAAGCCGAAATCCAAGATTTTAATGCTAATCTGAGTTTTACGGTCAAAACTGCACAGCCACTACTGAGCCTAGCCCGTTGTAATCCGCCTCTGGCGTACCCAGTATCGGGTCGGCTGGATTTTGAGAATGATCTATTCTTCTTAAACTTCAGCATTGATTACGGAGACGGCACTTGCGACAACCAGGCACTTTTGATTCCCTTCATAGGTAATCCGGTTGAGATTGATTTGTAGAACAGCAAGATGGGAATCTTGCCAACTTCAAATGCGAAGTTTCCAAACTTCGCATAGCCTAGTTTATGGCTCTGCTAAGATTCCGATCTTGCCTCCCTTTGCGCCCCTTCCCAAAAAAATCCCTATCTTTGTACTCGTCAAAAACCCTATAAATACAGGAGTATACAAGTGAAGCAATATAAAGAATATAAGGACTTTAGCTTTCCCGAATTAGAGCGTGAAACTCTGCGCTTTTGGGATGAACACCGCATCTTCGAGAAATCCATCAGCACCCGCGAAGGCAAACCCCGCTTTACCTTCTACGAGGGGCCACCCTCGGCCAACGGAATGCCCGGTATCCACCACGTCATGGCGCGTACCATCAAAGATATTTTCTGCCGCTTCAAGACTTTACAAGGCTTTCAGGTAAAACGCAAGGCAGGCTGGGACACCCACGGCTTGCCCATCGAGCTAAGCGTAGAAAAAGAACTCGGTATTACCAAAGACGACATTGGCAAGAAAATCTCCATCGAAGAGTATAACCAAAAATGTCGCGAAACGGTGATGAAATACACCGACGCCTGGAGCCAACTGACCAACCAAATGGGCTACTGGGTGGATATGAAAAATCCTTATATCACCTACCATAATGACTACATTGAGACGGTTTGGCATCTATTAAAAGAACTTCACAACAAAGGACTTCTATACAAGGGCTACACCGTGCAGCCCTATTCGCCCAAGGCGGGTTCAGGCCTGAGTTCGCACGAACTCAATCAGCCGGGAACTTACCGAGATGTATCCGATACTTCCATCGTGGCGCAATTCAAGGTGAAGCGAAACGAACAATCTGAGTTTCTATTTGAAGATAAAGATGAAGACGTACGCATCTTGGCTTGGACTACCACGCCGTGGACTTTGCCCTCCAACTGTGCCCTGGCGATTGGAGAGAACATCACTTACGTGAAAGTCAAAACTTTCAACCCTTATACTTTTGATCCGGTTTCGGTCGTGTTAGCCAAGGAACTGGTTGGTCGTTATTTCTCTCCCAAAAACAAGGATTTACCCCTTGAAGATTATAAGCAAGGCAACAAAAAAATCCCTTACCAAGTAGCTCAGGAATTCCCTGGCTCTGAATTGGTAGAGATTCGCTATGAGCAGTTGATGCCTTTTGTAACTAATGAGGAATTAGAAAAAAATGCCTTCCGCGTGATTCCGGGCGATTTTGTCAGCACCGAAGACGGAACAGGCGTCGTACATACAGCTTCCCTCTTTGGGGCGGATGACTTTCGCGTAACCCAACAAAACAACGTGCCCGCCGTAACCGTCAAAGATGAAAATGGCAACGACGTGCCTCTCGTGGATAAGCAAGGTCGCTTCGTGAAGGAAGTAGGGGAATTTGGCGGCAAATACGTGAAAGCCGAGTACGAAGACGAGGAAACCCTGGCCGATCCAAACTACAAATCCACGGATGTACTGATTGCCATCAAGCTCAAGGGTGAAAACAAAGCCTTTAAAGTAGAAAAATATCTCCACTCTTACCCGCACTGCTGGCGTACAGATAAGCCCGTCTTGTATTACCCACTGGATTCTTGGTTTATCAAAACCACGGCCATGAAAGAAAGGCTCGTGGAACTCAACAGAACCATCAACTGGAAGCCTGCCGCCACGGGAGAAGGCCGCTTTGGCAACTGGCTGGAAAATCTAGTGGATTGGAATCTCTCTCGCCAACGTTACTGGGGAATCCCTCTACCCATCTGGCGTACCGAAGACGGACAGGAAGAAAAATGCATCGGTTCTATCACTGAACTCTACGAAGAGATCGAGGCCGCCAAGGAAGCCGGACTGATGCAAGAAAATCCAATTGGCTCCTACGAGTATATCAGCGAAGTCAAGAAAGATGAAGAAGGCAATGTAACGGATTCCAAAATCATTGATGCCTTTTTTAATCCCGATCGCTTTGACTTACACCGTCCTTATGTGGATGAAATCGTGCTCGTTTCCTCCCAAGGAGAAGCCATGTACCGCGAGACAGATTTGATCGATGTCTGGTTTGACTCGGGTTCTATGCCTTACGCCCAGTTCCATTATCCCTTTGAAAATCAGGAAGAATTCGAGCAAGCTTATCCGGCTGATTTTATTTCCGAAGGGGTGGACCAGACTCGGGGTTGGTTTTTTACCTTACACGCCATCGCGGGAATGCTCTTTGACTCGGTAGCCTTTAAAAATGTGGTTTCCACGGGATTAGTACTGGATAAAGACGGTCGTAAAATGTCCAAGCGACTGGGCAATGCCGTGAATCCTTTTGATACGCTAAACCAGTACGGGGCGGATGCCACGCGCTGGTACATGATCTCGAATGCCAATCCTTGGGATAATTTGAAGTTTGATCTGGCAGGCATTGAAGAGGTGCTGCGCCGCTTCTTTGGCACGCTTAAAAATACCTATTCATTCTTCTCGCTTTATGCGAACTTGGATAATTTTTGCTACGAGCAAGAGGATATTCCCTTGGAAAAACGTACCGAAAGCGACCGCTGGATTATCTCCAAACTCAATAGCCTCATCAAGGCCGTGGAAGCGGCCTACGAGGACTACGAGCCGACCAAAGTCGCCCGCCTGATCCAAGATTTTACCATTGATGATCTCAGCAACTGGTACGTGCGCTTGAACCGCAAACGTTTCTGGAAAGCTGCTTATAATGAAGACAAGGCCGCTGCCTACCAGACGCTTTATGTCTGTCTAGAAACCATCGCTAAACTGGCTTCTCCCATTATGCCTTTTTATAGCGAACGCTTGTTCAAAGATCTAAATGAAATCAGCCAACGAGACGAGAGTGAATCTGTACACTTGAGCGTATTTCCCAAGGCAGACGAGGCCGCGATTGACTTAGAACTGGAAGCCAAAATGGGAGCCGCCCAGCGCATCTCTTCCCTCACGCACTCCTTGCGCAAGGGAGCCAATATCCGTGTGCGTCAGCCCTTGAAGCGTATCTTGGTGCCCGTTTTGGATGATAAATCTCAGGAGCAAATCTCCGCCGTGAAGGATTTGATTCTCTCCGAGGTCAATGTCAAGGATTTGGAGTTCATCGGGGATGATTCAGGGGTACTGGTCAAGAGCGTGAAGCCCAACTTCAAAGAACTCGGCCAGAAGTACAAGAAAGAAGTCAAAAACGTGGTCAAAGTCATCAACGAACTTTCCAAGGAAGAAGTCAATCAGTTGGAAAAAACGGGAAGCCTCCAAAAAGAGGGTTACGATCTAGTACCCGAAGATATTCTCATTACTTCCGAAGAGGTAGAAGGCTTCTCGGTAGCAAACGAGCAAGGCATGACTGTGGCCTTAGATATGGAAATTGATGAAAACTTGCGTAAAGAAGGCTTGGCCCGTGACTTCGTGAATCGTGTCCAAAATCTCCGCAAGGACACGGGATTAGAAGTACAGGATAAAATCAAAATCTCAGTCCACACCAAAGACGATTTCGTGCAAGATGCCCTCCAGCAACACGAGGAGTACATCAATACCGAAACCCAAGCTCTAGCCTTAGAATTTACCCAAAACCTCAAAGATGCTCAGAACTTTGAGATCGAGGAGTTTAACCTCGAGGTCAGCATCCAGCAAACCGAGGAAGAAGGTTCTAAGGGGATTTTGGGAGCGATTAGTTAGTCAGTACTTGAGCGTAATGTGATTGTGAACGAGCCGAAAATATTATATGGAGATATTATTTTGGTATTTTATCTGGCCTTTCGTCATTATCATCTCTTTTACAGTCGGAGTTCTTAGCTTCTTTGAGAAGTTTCGGTTGAAAGCCTATAAGGTCTCAAAGAGTGAAGGTTTAGCTTATTTCATTTTATTTTACAGCAGATTATTTATTGTGCTTTCTACTCTAGTATATTTTTCATCCCTTGAAGAATGTTTCCAGAATAAAGAATTGGGTCACTTGAATATTCAGGATTATTTTCATAATCTCTTTTTAACTGTTGACTATTTTATAGGTTGGGTATTCTTTTATTGGAGTATCCCTATAATCGCTATCAGCTTACTAATGTCTTCTATTGGGGTGTTAATCAAGCGTACTAACTGGAAAGTCTGCCTGAAACAGAAAGACAAAAATAGAAGCAGCATTTAGCCAATATTACGAAGCACGTTTCCAAAAAATGGAAGCCAACTTTGCCTCTATCGAGGAAGCGGTAAAACTCTACCAAATCTCCCCAAAAAACAAAACTGAATCAACTTAGAAAGCTTATTTTCCGTGGTAGTGATTGCTCTACCACGAGAAAAATTCTTCTCTTCCTGAGTACAAGCTATCAGGCAAATGCTTATCTTGGATGCGTTGATCGTTTATGCTGATGAAATCATATTTTAAACACTACTTACTCCGGGGCAGAAACTTTGCCTGGCTGTTGCTAGGCTTGAGTGCTTGCTTAGCTATTGATGCGAACCATTTTCGCTTAGTAGCAGATTTTGAAGAAAACGAAAGAATCTATGTCGTTTACATTCCTCAGCCATACATAGAGGAATTGATTAGTCAATTAAGCCAATATGAGCAAATTGGAGTGTTCGTGCAATCGGCTCAGGAAATAGCTAAGGTTAGCCAAAGCTTAGAAAAAGCCCAGGCTCGTATAGAAAACCTACGTTTTAGCGTTGCGCCCAAGGTAGATCAATGGATTCGGGATTCAGCGCCCGCCATTCTCAAAAACAAAAAAGGACAATTGCAGGCCGTGGAGTTTGTTTCTCCCAAAAAGGTCTTTGACCAAAACGACCGTTACATCGCTCAGGGTTTAAAATTGCCGCTTAGGTCCAGCCAAATCAAGGCCGTGGGTGGAGCTCGTGAATCCAATGGAGAGGGCTTGGTGCTAGCCACCGAGGAATTTTACCAAAATATGGATTCAGTTTTTGATCGGGATCAAATAGAAGCAGATTTGAAGACTAATTATGGAATCAAAAAGGTGATTTGGCTAGAAAAGGGTTTGCTGGAAGATGGAATTTTTGAGAAAGGACCTATTTATGAAAATATTCACCCCTTAGGTTCGGGAGGGCACGTGGATGAATTTTGTCGTTTTGTGAACTCGCATACGGTGCTCTTGGCTGAGGTGGCCGTCGCCGATACCAGCAAACATCCTCTTTATAAAATGAATTATGAGCGTTTGGAAAAAAACTATCAAATCCTGAAAGCCCAGCCTGAACCCAAATTAAAAATCATCCGCGCACCCGCCGCCGAATTAATTTTTCAGCAAATCAGGCATCCCAGAGATAAGAAAAACTATCAAATCGTATTGGCGGCTAGCTATCTGAATTTTGTCATTGGCAATCGGGTCATCCTCGCGGCAAAATACTATCAAGAGGGAATGCCTCTTTCGGTAAAAGCAAAGGACGAAGCCATTTACCAAATCTTGAAAACACAATTTCCAAAACATGAAATTGTACAGCTAGACCCCAGACGCTTGAATGCCCGTGGGGGTGGCTTTCATTGTGTTACTTTTAACTTGCCCACCAGCAAATCCAAGAAAAAAATCAAAAGAGGATAATCTTGCTCTGTTTTAAAAAGAAAGCAAAGAGAATAAAGTCTGTAGCACCCAGAAGACTAGATAAATCATCAAAGCAATCGTCAATAAAAACAGCACCAAGAGGGTAATCAAAATCCCTAAGCCAGAGCCTCGATGTTTACCTTCTTGGTAATGCTCTTTGAAAATACGCAGGTTGCGCGCATTAGGCTTGTAGAAAAAATCAACCACATTCCCTAAAATCGGAATACTACCCAGCATCGTGTCTAGGGCTACATTCAGAAGCATCAAAATCACCAAACGCCCACTCGTGCCATAGCGCACCATGTGAAAGAGCATGTAAGCAGAAATAGCGAAGGAGGTCAAATCACCCACCCCCGGCAGCAGCCCCAGAATAGGATCAAGCCCAAAACGAAAATTTGTACCCGGCACTTCAAACTTGGTATCCATCCACCCCGACAAGCGGTCTAGCCATTGGAGGTCACTGGGCAGCTTTGTAGAAACTTGATGATTGGAATTAGATGCCTGCATATGCTGTTTGGTGGTAGCTTATCGTGAACAACGCTTGATTGAGAGACGAAGATAGGCTCTTTTCGTGAAAAATATTTTCATTGTCCTAAATTCTGCTTATTTTTCTTTTGAATCACAAAAAAGTTAAAACGATGGCAGAACTCAAAACCCAACCCAACGCAGATGATGTAGTCGTATTTTTGGATCAAGTAGAAAACGAAAAGCGACGCCAAGATAGCCTCAAGGTGCTTGAACTCATGAAAGAAATTACCCAAGAATCGCCTCAAATGTGGGGCAAAAGCATCGTGGGTTTTGGGAGTTATCATTACAAATACGCAAGCGGGCGAGAAGGAGATTGGTATCTCACGGGATTTTCGCCTCGTAAGCAGAGCCTCACCCTGTACATTATGGCGGGTTTTGAGCAGTACGATGCACTTTTGGCACAACTGGGCAAATACAAAACGGGCAAATCTTGTCTTTACATCAACAAGCTAGAAGATGTTGATCTGGATGTACTGAAACAACTCATTTCGGCCTCCATCGAGTATATGAAAGAAAATTATCCAAATACATAAAAATCGTGTGAATCGAACAAATCCACACCGAGGCTGGTTATGTGTCTAATTAATTGCTTGATAAGTCTACACTACTGAAACTTCAAAAAAGTGAAAACAGTAAGCCATCACCCCTCCCATTCCTCTGAAGAATGGTTTAGTACTTGGTTTGACTCTCCTTACTATCACATTCTTTATCAGAACCGAGATCAAAGAGAGGCACAAAACTTCATTAATAATCTGGCTGATTTTCTAAATTTTCAGCCTCGCCATCGCATCCTAGACTTGGCTTGCGGAAGAGGTCGCCACGCGGTTTATCTCAACCAAAAAGGCTTGCAAGTCACGGGCGTGGATTTGTCAGAAGAAAACATAGCCTTTGCCCGCCAATATGAAAATGCGAGTCTCAAGTTTCGCGTGCACGATATGCGGAAAGTTTTAGAAGAATGCTGCTTTGATTTTATCCTGAATCTTTTCACCAGCTTTGGCTACTTCGAGACAGATGAAGAAAATATCAATGTTATCCAAGCCACCAAGGTCAACCTTAAACCCGAAGGACGCTTCGTGATCGACTTTCTCAATCCTGAGAAAGTGATTCGAGAAATGATTTCTTACGAAGAAAAAACCTTAGAAGGCATTCAGTTTCGTATCCGCAAGACTTTACAAGATAGGTATATTCTCAAAGACATACAGTTCGAGGCAGATGGACAAAGCTACCATTTTCAAGAACGGGTCAAAGCCATTGATTATAGTCTTTTCCAACATTATTTCGATCGCTCGGGCATGGATCTAATTCACACTTTTGGCAATTATCAATTGGAAAGCTTTACACCGGCTACTTCCGATCGGATGATCTTTATCCTCGAGAAAAGAAGTTAAAATAGCAGATTCGAAGATGGTAAGACTTAGAGAAGATCATTTTCGGGTCTTTAACTTACCATCTTCGAGCCTTTCCATTTGTCCTTCCTCAAAAAATACCGCCTCTGCCAAACGTAGCGAAAGTCAATCTCTAAGGCTACTTTCAGGAAATAAATCGCCATGCCAATCCCTACGACTACATTGGCAATACTTACCAGTGCTACCATCCACAGAGGCCCTCCGACCGCCAGCACCCAGTAATCGCCCAACACATTTATACCAGCCATAACCAAGACTTTCAAAGTATTCACAG
The DNA here is from genome assembly GCA_964551015.1 of uncultured Cytophagaceae bacterium. Taxonomy (GTDB): domain Bacteria; phylum Bacteroidota; class Bacteroidia; order Cytophagales; family Microscillaceae; genus CAZKBP01. The sequence continues at coordinate 149,804 of CAZKBP010000003.1, forward strand.
CGGGTTTTTGGATACTATCTAGCAGGACTCCCGAAAAACGATCCACGGGCAAAAATAGAATAAACAGGAGAAAGATACGAAAAACCCAGACGCCCTCTAAATATGCTGCCCCTCCGACTATCCAAATCAATTGCGGGGTAAAAATCCAGGCCAAAAGCAAACCGGGAATAATCAGCAGCGTGTACGTTTCTAAATATTGGTTAAAAAGCCGAATCAGTGCTCCTTTGTCGGAGCGCGCATACAATTGCGAAAACTTGGGCAAAGCCGTTACCGTCATCGCGCGTAAGGGCAGACTGGCCGTTTCTATCAATTTGGAAGGGAGAGAATAAATCGCCACCGAGGTCGGCCCCAGAAAGATGCCAATCAAGAAAATATCTGCGCTTCGGAGCAAATTTGTCCCCAGTACCGTGAGAATGCTAAATTTACCAAAGTGAAATTGCTCCCACAAACTCTCTCTACTCGCAACCCGAAGCGTGTATAATCGCCCCCAACCTATCAAAATAACGATCAAAGAAACCACTAGACGAGAAACTACGTGCCAAATCACCACGCTTTCTACCGAAAAAGAACCAGCAGAGATCAACAGGAGAAATATAAAAAAAAGGAAATTTACCGAGATATTGGTAATGCTCATATGGTGATATTGCTGCGTGGCATGCTTGATCCATTGAGCCATATTGAGAGGCAAAGCGCACCAAGCCATCAAGGGATACCAGCGAAAAAATAGGAACAAATCAACTTCTTTGATCCAAATTTCTCCCAGATAACCCATTCCCCAAACTGCCCCAGAAAATATTGCGGTCGTAACCAAGGATATCCACCAAGCAGCACCAATCACCGAAGCGTGCTTTTCAGAGGAGGCAATGGCGGTTTTGGTAACTAAGGCTTGGTGAATCATGCCGTCTCGGATCATTTCCATCACCCCAAAACCCGTCAGATAGAGCATCCAAACGCCAAACTCAGACTTGGGAAGCAACCGAGCCAAATATACGAAAGTAATAAAGCCCAGACCAGCCGAAGTTACTTGATTGATAAAGACCATCAAGCTATGCTGACTCCTAAGCTTGGTTTGGAGGAGATTAAACCACTTTTTCATAAAGCAAACGAGATTCTAAAATATCCGACAATTTTCCTGCTCTCTGCTCCCAAGCATTCGAACGAGCCATCTCCACCCGAGTTGCTACGCGTGAAGCCTCCTCTGGCTCCAAGCCCGAGCGAACGCCCACTAGAAACTCGTGGGCATCTGATGCCACATAGACTAAATCGTCAAAAGCATCCAAGGGGGCAAAATCCGTAGCCACCACGGGAATGCCCGCGGCCAAGTATTCGTTGATCTTGAGGGGATAAATATTGCGGGTAAATTCATTTTTGACAAAGGGAATCAAACCCACGTCAAAATCTTTGAGATAATTAGGTAGCTCCGCTGGGCTTTTGGCTCCCCAGAGCTTGACATTGGGATAGGCTTTCAGGATTCTTCTACCCACCTGACTTTGGACGCGCCCCACGAAAGAAAATTGGCAATTAGGAAGTTGCTGGATGCAATGCGCCAACAAGGCATAATCCAGACGATCATCGAGAGAGCCAAGGTAGCCAATGGTGGTTTTCTGGGCTTGGTGCTTGTTTTTTTTGAGGTGAAATGCTTGGTGAAAAAGAGAGAAGTTCACGCCATTTTCTACTAAAAAGGTGTGCGGGTGCAGCATTTGCTTACGCTCGAGTAGTGCCTGCGAACTGGTAATTACTAAGTCGGTCAGGGGAATGAAATCTGCTTCGGCCTTGGCTCCGTGCGCTTGGCACCAAGGGGCAGCACTGATTTCATCGTAGCAATAATAGAGTAGGTGTTTCTCATCCAATTTACCCGCCAAATGTTTTCCATAAAAAGGATTAAAAGCATTGATGACGATGGGGTTCGCCATCTCTAGTTCACGCATGGCTCCTCGGATGTTCCTAGCCAAGACACGGGCGTTCTGCGCGAGTAAAGTTTGGTAAAGCCCTTCCTGCTTGAGCCAATTGATGGGCAAAACCGGACTGGGATGCAAAACGTGTACTTGTCCGCCTTCTTTCAAAAAAATGGTTTCCAAAGAGGAGCCAAGCGCGGACCAACGCTTCTCCTGCCAGATATTTTTGTAAGTAGGTGGATTGTTAACATATAATACTTTATGATCACGAGCCAACACGGACATCATTTCCACGATGGTCTTCATATAATTACTTTCCCAACTGGGCAAAGCGACACAGATGATATTTTCTCCTTTGAGCATAGGCTTGTTGATTTTTAGTGGTGGCTTGTGGATTTCTTTCTCAGGATTTCGGGATGAGAGTTCGTCTGGTCTGTGAACAGAAACCAGAAAAAGACTCCTAATTATTTTATTTAAAAGGATTTACCTTCAATTCTAATCGGATTATTCTTCGGACAATTCTTTTGAGTAAAGTCTTTTTAGAGCTACTTTTCAAATCTCCCAAAATACCCTCTAAGCGGTCTGGGCGCACGCCATTGAGCAGGAGATGCGGCTCTACGCCTAAATCCTGTACGAAATCCTTGAGCATACGTTTGTCCGAGCCATTCCACACCCGATTGGCGCGGATGGTGAGTAACATCAAATCAGCATCTTTGACCAGCGTCAGCGGAACGAGGCCGTGATTCAAAGCCGGTAATTCTAAAAAGATATAATCAAAGGAATCCAGCCGGACTGGCTCCTTCAGTAAATCGTTGACGGTTTGGGCTTTTAATAGCTGTTCATTTTCGCGGTAAGCGAGTTGATCCTCCAAAATTTCTTCATTCGGAGTAGGCGTCAAGTGAAGCACTCGCCAGCCCACTTCTCGGTAACGCTCGGCGAGGGCTTGTCCAGCTTTGGTTTTGCCTTCTCGCTCTTGGGTGCTGAAAAGTACAAGTAAATAGGGTGCTTGGGCATTTTTTTGTACCAGAGCTTTTTGGATACGACTCAGATTGTGACGCATCATCGCTCCTTCGATGCGTTGACTTCGCTTGCGGTAAGCGCGAGTGTAGAGCGGATAAGCACTAACCAGTGGAAGTTTGAGCATTTTCTTGGCACGCTCGGGCGTTTTGATGGAGCTATCTAACAGTTCCAAGGCAATCACCAAGGCGGACATACTGATGGCTCCCACCAAGAAAGCCAAAACTACTAAGATCAAGCGTTTACTACCCAGAGATTCTACTTCGGGGTGATCCACGATGGTTACGTTAGATGAAATCTCAATATTTTGCTGGCGAAGTAAAGCCAAATTGAGATCGTGCAAAATCTGGAGATAAGAACGCTCGTGTACGCCAATTTCACGCTCCAGCTTCTTGAGACCAGAGCCGAGGGGGGCAAATTCATCATAGAGTTCATCAATTTCTGCCAAACGTTGCCCCAAAGCCAAAGTTTTGGCTTGATGCACCTCTACTTCTATCAGATGATCCAGCCAAGACTCTAGCAATTGCCCGATAGGCACGCCCTGCGTGGAGTGTGTGAAGCCGTAGAGCGAAACCATATCCTGCTGGAGGGTGGTTTTTAAACGCTCTGCTTCGCGCTGCATGGCCTCTACATCGTCTTTGTTTTGCTGATTGATATTCTGGAGAGCCAATTGAGTAGAAAGCTCAGAAAGTCTTTGTTTCCTTTGGAGAATATCTTGATTTTTTGATAAAAAGTCTCGGCTGATATTCAGCTTACTCTCGAGCTGCGCCAGCACTCGCTCGGCGGCTTTCCATTGCCCTTCGGAGCGAGTATATTCATCACTGATATCCTCTTTTTTGACGGCGATGGCCTTGGTTTGTTCGTAGTAGTTGAGAATGCGTCCTCTTTCTCGGAAGTCTTTCATATTCGCCTCGGCACCATTGAGCTGGCCTTGTACCTTGGCGAGTTCTTTTTGAAAATAAGCGACCACATCGCCTGTTTCAGAAGCTTTTAAGAATTTATATTTTTTGATAAATACTTCCAGCAAAATTTCTAGGGTCTGTCGGCAAATACCTGAATCATCACTTGCGTAGCCAATCTCTACCATATCACTGCTGGCAATGCGGCTAGAAGAGATTTTGGATAAAGCCTTGATACTGTAATAAGGAGCATCACTTGCGAGCAACTGCTTGAGCGGATGATTCATGTCGGCGCGTATGACCGCTTGCATTTTTTTGAAGGTCGCCTCTGCGTTTCCTTTCACGACCCAATCTGCTCCCTGTGCTTCGGGCAAAAGCTCTCCTAATTTAGTATAGGCTCGCTCTCCAATGATATTGCTATCTGCCTGCTCTAGGCTTAGGTGATTGGCTAATAGTCTTAGGCTCACTTCTTTAAAAGTCTGTTTGGATTCGATCGTATTGATCAAGTTATCAAAGGCACTGTTGACGAGGAAGCGATCCACGCTCTTGCCTCCCGTTGACTCCAGGGTAAAACCCGAGGCAAAACCCGTGTAGACCATGGTCTTTCCTGAAAATGATTCGGGCATGTCTTCGGTAGCCATATAGACGGATACAGCCAATACCACAGGTACAGAAGCAATTAAGAAGCGATGATACCAGATCAATCGAATCAGATCTAAAGGCGTCATTTTTTAGGTTGAGTTTTTGGAATTGCAGATTATAAACGGCTATTAATACATTTCAGGATCGTGGTTGCTGTCTACTAAAGCCCCACGTAGCTGCTAAGCTGTTCGTAGACGCGCTTGACATCTAACTGGGCTTTGACAAAGTCAATTTCTGCGTTAGAGGCTAATTCGGTTACCCGCCCTAACTCGGAGATAGGCAATTGTCCTTCTTCAAATTCCTTTTCGGCCATGAGCTTTTGTAAGTCTAAGGCTTGTTTCTTCTGGCTGTAAATCTGGAGGAGCCTTTCGGCAGATAGCAGTTCATCGTAGTACAATTGTACTTGTACTTTGATCTCCTCGATCATTTCTTCTTTTTGCAAGCGGGCGATCGCTAATTCTTCCTTCACCACGTTGGTCTGATGCCTTCTGCCCAAAACATCAAAAAGTGATAAGCGCAAGGTTACGCCGGCTCGTATGTTGTCTCCAATGGTCAGGTTGTTGGCCTCTACGGTATTACCACCATTGGCTGTATTGCCAGAGACTACATTGGCGAAACTATTGGAATAAGCATAGCCCACATCACTGAAGAGCTTGTCCATCCACAGCTTTTGAGAGGATTTCTTGCGTTGTCTTTCTCGCTCGATGAGATGATCTTGTGCTTGAATACGAGGCGAATGGGCAATTGCCAGTTCCGTCAAAGAATCCAAGTTAGGGAGTGATCTCAACAAGCTAAATCGCTGCTCCGTGAGAGTAGGAAGAGAAGGGGATTCTCGAGATTGGGCCCAACTCAGCCCCCCATTTCCTACTAGCCACAACATTAAACAAATAGCACTTATATAATTAATTTTGATGGACATAGATTAGACATTTTCGTGCTGAAATAAAGCTGGGAAGGTTCTCAAAATAATTTTGAAATCCATCCAGAGTGAGTACTTCCTTGCGTATTCATTATCCAAAGCAATTCGCTCCTCGATCGACATTTCTGCTTTGCCCCGTTTGGAGACTTGCCATAAACCCGTTAAGCCAGCCGGAGCTAAGAACCTTTGTAAAGCCTCATCTGTGGTCAGTTGCTCGGCTTCATAGAGTGGGAGCGGGCGGTTCCCTACCAATGACATATCTCCTTTGAAGATATTAATCAACTGAGGCAGTTCGTCTAGGCTGGTATTTCTCAGGAAAGCCCCCACTTTGGTAATCCGAGGATCATTTTTGAACTTGACAAAAGTGCTGCTATCGGCAGCGGCGATCTGCTTGTACATATACTCGCAGATCAAACGGCCGTCGTGATAAAGCAATGGCGAGCAATATTGACCTTGTTCTTTACAGCGTTTGCATTGCTCGGCTCCGCTGGCCTTTTTGCTCGGTTGGTAGACATTCAAATGCTTGAGCTTGTCTACCATTTGATCGGCGTTTTGATACATCGTACGGAATTTGTAAAGCGGGAAAATCTGATAGCCCCTGCCCACCCGCTTGGAGGCATAAAGAACAGGGCCTTTAGATTCTAACCGAATGAGTAAAGCTAGCAAAAGCATCACTGGAGATGCAATCAGCAAGGCGGTGGCGGAGGAGACAATATCAAACAGGCGTTTGGGCCAAGGAGTCCTAACCTTTTTCTGCATACGCTTAATTTGTAAGCGGCGGCGATTGCGCTTGAGCTTAATCAGGGTTTCAATACGAGGCTTAAGCTCTTTTGGCTCGAAGGGAGCTTGATAAAAATCATTGACACCTCTGCGGCGTGCTTCTTCTTGGTGCTTTTCCAGACGTTCTTCACTGTAAATAATAAAGGGCAGGGCGGTAGGAGCAAGTTTTTCACGGATTTTAGTCAAGTATTCCATCGTCGGACAGAAGGGGAAAAACATATCTGACAAAATCACATCAACCTGAAAATTGACCTCCTGCAACCACTGATAAGCCTCTTGCCAAAGTTCAAAGTGAACCAGCAAATACTGATCGCCCAGTTGCGCCTGCCAGCGGGTTTGCTCTTGGGGGCTTGGAGCTACCAAGAGTATTATTTTCTTATCATGCCAAGTTGTTTCCATGAGTTTTTCTGGTTTAATCAGCCAAAGATTTACACACTATAGGGCAATACTTTGTCAATGCGGATTTCTAGCTCCTCTGGGTTGAAGGGCTTGGTCAGATAGTCATCTGCTCCTAATTTGAAGCATTTGATCCGATCTTCGCTTTTATTTTTACCCGAGAGCATGATGAAAGGAATTCTTCGCAAAAAAGCACTGGAACGGATAGAAGAAAGCATTTCTATCCCACTTAGGCCGGGCATATTGATATCAGATATGATTACATCGGGGGTATTTCCCTCTTCTAACCAAGAGAGTGCCTCTAGGCCATCTTTCTTGGTGATTACTTGAAAACGCTCGCTGAGGTAACTTTCTAGGAAAACGAGCATCATTTCGTTGTCTTCTACGATTAAAACGGTAGGTTTCATGCTAGCTTAATTGTTTTGATTTGAATTGAAAATGGAAAGATGATAGATTGGAAAATGCGGAGATTACAAGCTAAAAGTTTTGAATCTTCTCATTTTCCAACCTTTGAATTTTTAATCACTTAGTGTAAATATTCTCTTCTTGACGATAACCGGTCAAAGGCAAGTACCAATCTTGGAAGATTGTCCCTCCGCTTTCGGCCCAGACACCAAATCGCTGGTACGCACTAATGATGGCTTTTTTCTCCAAAGGATAATCAAAGCTGATAGGTACGTGTAAGGCAAAAGGCAAGTGTTTTTCGGTTTGGTACGAGTTACCTGTGTTCAGATTGGTACGGTCTTGTAAACTCCCAAAGAGCGCGGGGTCGGCCAGGTCGGTGGGAGGCATTCCTTTCAAGTGAACTTCATAGCCTCGCTGTCGATTGACAATCAAGAAAGGGTTAAACGGCGTATCTCCTAATTGGCGCAAGCCCACAGGACTGCTAAAACGGATACTCAAGTCCACGGCCTGATCTTCTACTCTGGGTCCCTCATTCTCTGTATTGACAAAGAAGCCACCCGGACGCTGCATGATGTCATAAGCATCATCAAAAGCTACGATTACGGCTTGGCTCTGCCCAGCTTCGGTGCCATTTCCATTCAAATTGATATAACCCTGGCCAAGACGACTTCCCGTTACGGATTGAACCTGGGCGGGGTTAATGCCCAGCTGAAAGGCAAAACCATTGTGAAAAGAAGCACCCACGGCACGAACGATCAAACGCGTATTCATTTCCACGGCCTCATTTTGGGCATTCACTACCAAGTGATGGTTATAATCTACCACGAGATCATTGAAGTCATAATCTCCTTTGGCCGGCCATAAGTCTTCAAAGGCCAGCGTTCCGTAGGTATCTTGGGCTGGAAAATAGAGATTGAAGGCGCGATTAGGATCGTTTGGATAGTGATCTTCTACATCAAAAACCCCATCTTCATCACTATCGTCTCGGGTAGGTTTCGCTTTGGCTAATTGGGTTTTGGTGACAGAAGAAAAGGGATTAGCCGTTACGTAAAAAACGGCATCGTTGAAGTCATTATCTCCCCCCGGACGGCTTTGATCTTCTATGCCGATGAGTAGCAATTCATTGGCGAGGTCTTCTAGCAAAACAATATGATTTTGGTATTCTGAGCTGGTGAAGGTATTGAAGGTCTTATCTGAGTATTTGATCTCGTTTTTCTGTGTAACGGTTCTTCCATTCCATCCATTGGGTACTAGAAACCAAGCCACCGTGGTATTGGGGCCGAATTTTCCTAAATATACTTTATTACCCGACTGTAGGCCACTTTTTCCCCCTCCCTTGTAAGAGACATTTGGAAAAATCACGTAAAGCGAATCAATTTCTTCGGCACTGGCTGGTGGCTGATTGCTGGGATAAGTATAATAACCCAAGGCATTGCGCCAGCCGGCTCCTTCGTGTACAAAGGTAATCCATAAGTCGGCTGAATCAGAAAACACCACATTGCTGATAATTCCCTCTTCGAGATACTGAGGGTTAAAAGTGGGTACGGGAAAGCCTTCGGGCAGGCTGGCATTGACCGTCTCCAAGACACTAGCCGGGATTTGGTCATCTTGCTCTTCTAGGTATTTGGGAACCCCATTTCCATTAAATTCACCCCAAAAAGTGTAGCCATTTTCAAAGAAGCGATCATTTTTGTCAAAGCCATGCTTTCGAGAGGTTCTACCCGAACCGGTCGGGTTTTCGGAAGCACCTCCGATGGTATAGTTGGTTATGATCGGTTCTATCTTTACAGCGTGGAGCGGAGGCAAACCTATATAGTTGGTATACAAATAAATACTATCTAAACTACTGGGGAGACTAAGCTCGAGGGTGATTTTACCCTGGGCATTGGTGGTACTAGAAGCAATGATACTTCCATTCGTTTCGGGGTTGCCCTGATAAATATCCACGGGGACATTTGGCAGGGAGACATCGGCGTTGGAACGCACCTCAATCTGGAGTTCCGTGCTCTGTACAGTAACAAAATCAAAGTTCTCATCAATATCGAGTAGTTCCATTTCTGATTGCCCGATAGGCTCAGATGTGGGGATGAACTCTTCTACCATATTTCGGCAGGCATTCAAGAAAATGAGAAAAATAAATAAATTAAAACTCGTTCTTAGCACAGTAATGGGCTTCATGGAATCATTTTTTAGACTTTAATAAATATTAAAAGGTTGAACTGTTCACCCATCCTATACTTACCTGCCTTGGAGAAAGATTTGCCAGATTAGATCAAAAAGTTACATAGACTTTTTTTCCATTAAAAAAAGCTAATAGGCTGCTGTTTGTGAGAGTAAATGAAGCCGATTATTTGTAATTATCTGTATTTTAGGTGTTTATATAGATTTTGCTGATTGATTGATGATGAAGAGATTACTTCAAAAAAAACATATACGCTGATGATTTCTCAAAAAGATGGCTAATTTCTGCATCTCTCCGGTGGGAGCGGGACTTCAAACTGATGACCAAAGATGTAAAAAAGTGAATGGTGGAATTCCCTTCTAAGTCTGACTAGTATAGATTCTGAATGGGGAAATGAAAAGACATCGTCTGTTTGTATACTTGCTTCAAAAAATTACAGCCCAAAAACAGACTACAAAACTTAAAAACCAAACCCATTCGCCATAGCGTGGACTTCCGATACAGAAAAAGTACGGTGAACTAGACTTTACTTACATCCACATATTTGCCTTCATTTCTATACGAATTGCCGTATAAGTATCATTTCTGGCTGATTCCTTTCTAGACCTAGACTCCTTTCCTCTTGTGTAAATCAACTACTTGATTTAAGCTCCGTAGATTTCCACATCTATTCATTCTCAGTCAACCATTATAATAAGCATATTCATTAATCTCATGTACATCCAATCCTCGAATCCTCAAGAAATTACAGACTACATTTTAAGTCTGCAGCCCTCTGCCCAAGACTTGGTGCTCATTATGGTGGGAGAGGCAGAAGCTACCAATTTGCACGAGCTGGTTGCTTGCCTTAATGAATATCATCTAAACTTTGTAGGAGGCGTGTTTCCCGGTCTGTTGGTAGGAAAGCAACGCTATGAACACGGGGTATTGATTAAGATATTACCCGCTTTGCCCGAATTGATGGTCATCAAGGAGCTAAATCAGGATCACTTTCAAATTCCCTCCCCAGCTTCTCTAGATTTGGATACGTCTCATTGTTCAGCCGTGGTACTCCTCGATGGGCTTACCTCGGGTATTTCACTTTTCTTATCTCGCTTGTATCACCGCTTGGGAGATAAAATAAACTACATCGGAGGCGGAGCAGGTTCGCTGAGTTTAATACAAAAGCCCTGTGTTTTTTGCAGGGAAGGCGTTTTTCAAGATGCCGCCATTGTGGCCTTCGTGAAGATGAAAAGCAAACTCGCCGTCAAGCACGGGTGGGTACCCATTGGCGGGCCTTTTTTAGTAACCAGTGCGGATCGTAATCAGGTGAAGGAAATCAACTGGGAAAACGCTTACCAAGTCTACAAAGAGCAAATAGAAGCACACTCTGGCGAAGTATTTAATACCGAAGATTTTTTTGCCGTGGCCAAAGCTTACCCTTTTGGCATTACCAAGAAAGGAGCCGAACCAGTGGTCAGAGATCCAATTACCGTGAGCGAAAAGGGTGAAATTATTTGTGTGGGAGAAATTCCCGAAAATACCGCCCTCATGCTCTTGAAAGGATACAAGCAAAATCTCATTGAGGCGGCCAGAGAAGCCGCGCAAAGCTGTACGGCTATCCCCAGAGCAGAACAAATAGAAGCCCTCTGCTTTGATTGTATCTCCCGAGTACTCTTTTTGGAAAATGATTTTCAGGAAGAACTCAAAGCGGTAGTAGATACCTTTCAACAAAAGTATAAAGAACTGCTCCCGACCGGAGCGCTGACCTTAGGCGAAATTTCTTCCTATGGAGAAGGATACATTGAGTTCTTCAACAAAACCATGGTAGTCAGTATGCTCTATCGCTAGACTGGATGAGCCCAATTTTCAGTTATTCTCAGCCTCTGTCTCCGTACCAAGCAAGATCTGTCCGCTACCCGGAGCTTTAACCTTAAAAAAGATGGAAAATCAAAACCTCAAAATAGAAATTATTCAGGATATTGCCTCACTCTATGAACTCTCGCTTTCCATTGGGCACTCTTGGGATGTTCGGAGCAACTGTGAAAAATTCTTGCACGTACTCATGAGCCGCAAGGACTTAGAGTTTGCATCTCTCTGGGTCAAAAATGAGCTTATTGGCCAAGTTGGAGATCAAAATTACTCGCTCGTCTACGCGAATCCAGAGACGCGAATCCGAGAGACTTTTCTTCCAGAGAAACATCCTATTCTGCAAGCGGTTTTTGAGAAAAAATTCCTGCTCTGCTCTGACCAAGATGAGCTTTTTCCCTCACTAATTACCGAAGAGCGAATTCAAAAAGGAACTTATGCGATCTTCGCCTTGGAAGGGTTGGGTTTTCTCAAGCTGTTTAGTGCTCGTCCTTCCAGTAATTTGACCCATTATGAGCTAAACAAGCTGAATAAGGTTATCCAAAATTTTGCCATCTCCATCAAAGCGGCACTCTATCATCAGCGCTCCATCCAAGAGGCACAGCAGCGACTCAAAACCGAAGAGCAGTACACGCTCCTGTTCCACCAAAATCCGAATGCGATGTGCATTTACAGTCTGGAAAACCGACAAATTCTCGCGGTCAATGATACCATGATTACCAACTATGGATACAGCCGGGAAGAATTTATGAAAATGAAGGTCAACCAACTGTTTCCTATCCACGAAAAATTTCAAGCCACGATTCAAGAAGAAGTACATAACTTGCGCAACGGAAGCCTTCATCAGGCTCAGACAATGCATCGACTCAAAAATGGAGCGGAGATTCACGTCTCCATCGAGGCCAAACCCATCGAGTTTGATGGACAGGAAGCAGGTCTGAAGCTAATTCAGGATATCACCGAAGCCAAACAGCGGGAAGAAAAAATTAAAATGCTGGCAAGATTTCCTGATGAAAATCCCTATCCAGTCTTGCGCATAGCCATGGATGCCACTTTGCTCTACGCTAACCAAGCTTGTGAGCCGATCTTGAATTTATGGAAAACACAAGTAGGCAAAAAAATCCCTACCCGGATTTTTAAAAAAGTTACCCACTCTTCCCATTCAGACCATAAGGAAATCAAGCTCATGGTCTCCGAACGCATTTATTCCCTTACTTTTAATCTGGTCAGCAGTGAGCAATACTATAATGTGTACGGCAAAGATATCACCGAAAGCAAAAAGGTAGAAAGAGCCATCAAAGAAAGCGAAGCCAAAACTCGTACCATCATCAACTCCGCCTTAGACGCCGTGATTCTGATTGATCGGAAGAGTCACGTGACCGAGTGGAACGAGCAGGCTGAGGTGATCTTTGGCTGGAAAACACCAGAAGCAATCGGAAAACCACTTTCCGAATTAATTATCCCCCCACAATACCGATCCATGCACAATCGGGGGATGGAGCACTACTTGAAAACCGGAGTCGGGCCTGTCCTCAAACAGCGCATCGAGATTACCGCCCTCCGCCGAACAGGTGAAGAATTTCCCGTGGAGCTAACGATCTTACCCGTGGTGATTCGGGGAGAAGCCTTTTTTAGTGCCTTCGTACGAGATATTAGTGAGCGCAAGGCCGCCGAAGAGCAAATTCGCTTACTCAAAGAGTGGATCAATCAAGTAAGTGATGCCGTACAAGTGTCTGACCTAGAGGGTAATTTGGTTTTTGTAAATGAGGAATCTTCTAAGCGCATGGGTTACTCAGTGGATGAACTGCTCGAGATGAATGTCCGAGATATCGAAGAAATTTTTAAGGAGGAAGGTAGCTGGGAAAAGCACGTACAGGAACTCAAAAACAAAGGTAACCTGATCATTGAGGGCACTAATATCAAACGAGACGGTACGCGCTTCCCCGTAGAAGTCAATGTCAAACACGTAGAATCCGCAGGTGGAGCCTACATCGTCGCTTTTTCTCGTGATATTACCCAGCGAAAAAAAGCCGAACGAGAGTTGATTCTCGCCAAAGAAAGAGCCGAAGAAGCCGCCTCAGCCAAACAGCAGTTCCTCTCTACCGTGAGCCACGAGATTAGAACCCCCATGAATGCCATCTTGGGCATGTCTCGCCTTCTGGAAAAAACTAATCTCGCCGATAAGCAAAGAGAATATCTCAACGCCGTCAAAACCTCCGCCAAAAACCTATTAGTCATTATCAATGATATCTTAGACACTTCTAAGATTGAAGCGGGTAAACTAGAATTAGATATCGTTGGCTTTCGCTTGGAAGAAGTACTCCGAAACATACTCAAAGCAACCAAGTATAAGGCCGAAGAAAAGGGCATCGGTTTATTCAGCCAGATTGACTCCAGAATTGCCCACGTGTTGATGGGCGACTCCGTGCGTTTGAATCAGATTCTTCTCAATTTAATTAACAATGCCATCAAATTTACCAATCAAGGCTATGTGCGGATTGATGCAAAATTGATCTCTGCCCGACCTCGTCTCAATTTGATCGAGTTTCAAATTACCGACACGGGCAAAGGAATCCATCCCGACAAATTATCTACGATCTTTGATAGCTTCACCCAAGAAGATGCCACCATCAATCGTAAATATGGTGGTACAGGTTTAGGACTCTCCATCAGTAAACAACTCATTGAGCTCTTTGGCGGAAGTATTCAAGTCAAAAGTCAGATCGGAAGAGGTACTACTTTCTACTTTACGATTCCTTTCCGAGTAGGGACAGAGAGCGATTTACAACAAGCAGAAGAAACAGACCTGAGCGTAACGCTACTAGAAGGACTCAGCGTTTTACTGGTAGAAGATAATGAAATGAATCAGCTCTACGCCTGTACCATTCTTGAAGAATGGGGAACGCGAGTTACCGTGGCAGGCGACGGCAAAGCGGCCTTAGAAGCACTCAACCATACGGAAGTAGACATCATACTCATGGATATGCAATTGCCCGTCATGAATGGCTTGGAAGCTTCTCGTGCCATCCGAGATGAATTGAAAAGCACGATTCCCATTATTGCCCTAACTGCCAACGCCATCAAAGGGGATAACGAAAGGTGCCTACAAGCAGGCATGAATGATTATATTTCCAAACCCTTTGAACCAGCACATCTTTTCCAAAAAATGGCTCAACTGACCCGCAACGCTGACCGAAAAGTCTTATCCCTACCCATCGGAACGATGCAAGGAGAGCCGGCTCCTTTGCCCACCACGCTCTCCAAACCCTCAACTCCTAAAATATTTGATTTATCACAATTAGAAAAAAATTTCAATGGCAATACCAAGTTCATCCAAAAAGTCTTAAAGGTCTTTCATAAGGAAACGCCTCAATTGGTCGGCCAACTCAATCAGAGCTTGGCGCAGCAAGATTGGCAATCAGTGAGCCGAGTTGCACACAAACTCAAATCTTCGGTGGGCTTGATGGGTATTCACGTCATTAGTCACGAAATCCAAAATCTCGACAATTATGAAGACCATGACTTTTCTGCCACCGAAATGGCAGCCATGGTGCATAAAATCGATCAGGTTTGCCGAGAAGTTTTGCAACAGATAGAGCAATATCTAGCGGTTTCGGTTGAGTAAACAGGTTTTTTTGTGAATTTTTTCTAGCTGATTTTCTGAGGATTAGAAAAATAAATTCACTTTCAGCGAAATTTCGCTTGACTTTTTTGGCTCACCCACGTATATTTGAAATGTAAATTCACTTTCAGCGAAATTTCGCTAGCAAGGAAAACAAAAACTAATACACCCAATACAATGCAAGATACACTCGCGAATCGAATAGAAGTTAATGGGCAAATGCAGGATGGCTTTTCAGAAATCCTCACCCCCGAAGCACTCAATTTTATCGCTAAGTTGCATGTGAACTTCAACTCCCGACGCTCAGAGCTTTTGAAAAAAAGAGAAGAAAAACAAAAGGCCATTGATGCTGGTCAAATGCCTGACTTCTTGCCCGAAACCCAATCTGTCCGTGAAGGAGATTGGCAAGCGGCTCCCACTCCCGCCGATATTCAAGACCGCCGTACCGAAATTACTGGCCCCACGGATCGTAAAATGGTCATCAACGCACTTAATTCAGGAGCTAAGGTCTTTATGACCGACTTTGAAGATGCCAACTCGCCCAGCTTCGAGAATATGATCCAAGGACAAATCAACCTCCGCGATGCGAACTTGCACCAAGTTGACTTCACCGCCGATAATGGCAAAACCTATAATTTGAAAGAAGACCACGCCGTACTGTTTGTCCGTCCGCGTGGCTGGCACTTAGATGAAAAAAATATCACCGTAGATGGCGAACCCATGTCTGGTGGTATTGTAGACTTTGGTCTTTACTTTTTCCACAATGCCAAAACTCTCCTAGACAAGGGCACAGGCCCTTATTTCTACCTGCCCAAAATGGAAAGCCATCTGGAAGCACGCCTCTGGAATGACATTTTTGTAATGGCACAGGAGGAATTAGGCATCGAGAAAGGCACCATCAAAGCCACCGTTTTGATTGAAACCATCCTGGCTGCTTACGAGATGGACGAAATCATCTACGAACTCCGCGACCATATGTGTGGATTGAACGCCGGACGCTGGGATTATATTTTCAGTGCCATCAAGAAGTTCCGCAACTTCCCCGATCGCATCTTCCCGGATCGTTCGCAAGTAACGATGACAGTTCACTTTATGCGCTCTTATGCCAAGCTACTGGTACAAACTTGCCACAAACGAGGCGTACACGCGATGGGCGGGATGGCTGCTTTTATCCCCAGCCGCAAAGACGAGGAAGTCAATAAAAATGCTTTCGCCAAAGTAAAAGCCGACAAAGATCTAGAAGCCGAAACTGGATTTGACGGTACTTGGGTGGCACATCCTGACCTTGTACCCGTGGCTATGGAATCTTTTAACAAAATATTAGGCGACAAGCCTAACCAAAAAGATGAAACAAAAAGCCAGAGCTATGATGTCTCTGCCGAGGATTTGATCAACTTTGAGATTGAGGGAGGAAAAATTACTGAGGCCGGACTGAGAACCAACATCAACGTAGGAATTCTCTACATAGAATCTTGGCTCAATGGGGTAGGAGCCGCCGCTCTTTATAACCTGATGGAAGATGCGGCTACTGCCGAAATCTCCCGCGCACAGGTTTGGCAATGGCTACATACGGAAGGAGTCAAATTAGAGGATGGCCGTGAAGTCAATATGGAACTCTACGAACAACTTTTTAAAGAAGAACTAGAGAAAATCAAGACGATGCTCGGTGAGGAACGCTACCAAAACGGCAAATTCCAACTGGCTTCTGAAATTTTTGACAAATTAGTCAAAGAAAAAAGCTTTGAAGAATTCTTGACACTACCTGCTTACGAGCACGTGTAGCGGTAATAAATTGCTGGTTTCAGGTTACAAATGCTTTCTCATAAAGAACTTTTGGTGAATGAATTGTAACTTAAAACCCGCAACTAAAATAAATAAAAAAGCAGATAGTGGCCGCTATCTGCTTGGAATAGATCAATTTTAACTTCTGAAATTAACAATTACAATGACAAAAGAACAAAAAATATCTGATTTAATCAAAGATTGGGATACAAATTCTCGCTGGGAAGGCATCGAGAGACCTTACACTGCCGAAGAAGTAGTAAAATTGCAAGGTTCTTACCAGATTGAATACTCCATCGCGCGTATGGGCGCCGAAAGACTTTGGAACAAAATGAAGTCTCAGCCTTACGTAGCCGGTCTAGGTGCACTGACTGGAAACCAAGCCGTACAAGAAGTACAAGCAGGTTTGGAAGCCATCTACCTCAGCGGTTGGCAAGTAGCCGCCGATGCCAACTTGGCTGGTCAAATGTACCCTGACCAAAGCCTATACCCTGCTGACTCTGTTCCCAAGGTGGTAGAGAGAATCAACAATGCCCTCCTTCGTGCTGACGAAATCCAAACTGTCAACGGAGATGGCGATATCCACTGGTTAGTGCCCATCATGGCGGATGCCGAAGCTGGTTTTGGTGGTAACTTGAATGCTTTTGAATTGATGAAAGCTATGATCAAAGCCGGAGCTGCCGGAGTTCACTTTGAAGATCAGCTTTCTTCTGCTAAAAAATGTGGACACTTGGGTGGAAAAGTACTCGTACCCACTACCGAAGCCATCAACAAACTGGTAGCGGCTCGCTTGGCAGCAGACGTTATGCGCGTACCGACGATCTTGGTAGCTCGTACGGATGCCGATGCCGCGGCTCTTTTGACCAGCGATATTGATCCTCGCGACCATAAGTTTATGACCGGTAATCGCTCTTCTGAAGGTTTCTACGAAGTAAAAGCTGGTTTAGAGCAAGGGATTGATCGTGGTCTTTCTTACGCGCCTTTCGCTGATTTGATCTGGATGGAAACTTCTAAGCCTGATATTGGACAAGCCCGCGAGTTTGCTCAGGCTATCCACGAGAAATTCCCTGGCAAAATGTTGGCTTACAACTGTTCTCCTTCTTTCAACTGGAAATCTAACCTTTCTGTACCTGAAATGGAAACTTTCCGTGAGCAGCTAGCCGAAATGGGTTACAAATTCCAATTCATCACTTTGGCTGGATTCCACGCTTTGAATACAAGTATGTTTGAGCTTTCTCGTGCTTACAAAGAGCGCGGCATGGCAGGTTACTCAGAGCTACAAGAAAGAGAATTTGCTTTACAAAGCGAAGGTTTCAAAGCCGTGAAGCACCAAGGATTCGTAGGAACAGGTTACTTTGACGCGGTACAAACTACGGTTACTTCTGGTCAATCTTCTACCGTGGCTTTAAAAGGCTCTACCGAAGAAGCGCAGTTCTAAGAATAGCAACTCAGTAGCCCCGAAGTTCCGGCTTCGTGGTACTAAAGATAATTAAGTTCTAAGATTCCGAAGATTAGTCAATTATGTGTTTTTATTGTTTAGTCAAAAACTGCCCGGCTTCTAGTCGGGCAGTTTTTTTTATAATCTCGTAGCTCTGGCTTCGTGAGAGACAACCCTGAGGCAGAAACGTCGCTTGAAATAAGCAAGGCCATGGAATTTAGTTTCCTAATTTGTTGTGAAACGCATTACTCATCCCGAAGAGCTTCTACCGGATTAACCCTCGCTGAGCGCAAAGCTTGCGAGCTAATCGTAAGCAGTGCAATCAGAATCACGCCCAAACCTGCGATGGCAAAAATCCACCAACTCAGCTCGATACGATAAGCAAAGTTTTGTAGCCAATTACTCATCACGTACCAGCCAATCGGAATGGCGACCGCAAAGGCAACCAAAACCAACCAGAAAAATTCTTTATAGAAAATCATACAAATATCTATCATAGTGGCTCCCAATACTTTGCGAATACCTACTTCCTTAATCTTTTGCACGGCCATAAAAGAGACCAGGCCATAAAGCCCCAGACAACTAATCATAATACCAATGCCCGCGAACACCCGAAAGATTTTTAATAAGACATTCTCCATATCATAAAACTCAGCGATGCTTTCATCCAAGAATTCATACTCGAAAATATTCTCGGGATAGTATTGATTGTACACTTTCTCGACCTGTGCGATGGTTTGGGAGAAATTGCTCGAGGCGAGTTTGATCCCCATTCGGAAGTAGCCCTTTTTGTTCGTGGTGATAATCAGCGGATCAATCGGTTCGTGCAACGAAAACATGTGAAAATCCTTGATTACACCTACTACCTTTGCTTGCAGACCCCAGAAGCGAACATTTTTACCCAGAATCTCTTCTGGGTTTCGAATATTGGCTTTTTTGAGTAAGGTTTCATTGACTACGCATTCTTTGATGGTATCCGATGGTTGGTAAGGCCGCCCTGCCAAAAATTCTATATCATAGGTAGAAAAGTAAGCTGTGTCAGCCATTTTGATATTAGTGTCAAATTTTTGGCCATCTTCCTCGCCTTGAAAACTAAAATCACTGTACCAATTAGAACCTGAGGCGGGTGGACGATTGGAGAAAGTAACGTGCCTAACCCCCGAAATTTGGCGGATTTTCTGTTCCAAGCTCTCTATATTCTCGGTCTTGGCATCCCAGTTTTTGTCGGGAGGAATGGGTACATTGATAATAGCTGCTTGATCAAAACCCATAGAGCGTGAGCTAATATACTGCATTTGATAAATGGCGACCAATAAACCAATGATAAGTACCTGAGCTAAAACAAACTGCAGAATCACCAATCCTCTTCTGAGTGAAAATCCTCCTACCACTCGGGCCGTCATTTTATGCTTCAAAGCTCTCACGGGGTGGAAACGTGCCAAGACCAAAGCCGGATAAAAGCCCGCCAACAACGTGATCGCGAGCGTAAGTAGCACCAAGAAAATCCACAGATAAGCATTCCCCAAGAAATTCAAGCTAATCTCAGATTCGGTCAGCTTACGAGTACCGGGCAGAGCCAATTCCACCAAAGCAATCGCTAGTAGCATGGCCAGTAAGACCACGATGAAAGTTTCTCCCAAGAACTGCCTCATCAGTTCCCCCCGATTACTTCCCAGCACTTTGCGGATGCCTACCTCTTTGGAGCGATTTACGGCCTGTACTGTGGCCAAATTCACAAAATTGATACAGGCTACTACCACTAAAAAGACACCCACGAGCACCAGAGCCATGATGATTTCCCAAGGCACGGTGCGGTTGCCCAGATTATTTACACGATCATCGTAATGGATGGCAGCTAAGGGCTGTGGGATAAGGGCATACTCTTCGGAGGGGCGATTTTCGTTTGTGTGTTTTTTTATTACACGAGCTAATTGCTTTTCCATCTGCTCTTGGGAGAGATTAGAAGGAGCTAGTACGTAGATTTGATCCGAGCTACTCAGGCTACCCCATTCGTTTTTTTGCTCAGGAGAAACCCGATTGAGAAAAGTGGAATAAGAAATAATCACGCACAGCGGGAAGTCCGTGTTGGTAGGCGGATCGGCCAGAATACCATTGACCTTGAGAAGTTCAAATTGATCCAGCCTAATCGTTTTGCCTAAAGCTTTTTGGTAATCACCGAAGTACTTTTGGGCAATCTGCTTGGTGAGTACCACAGAATTGGGCTTGCTTAGAGCCGATTGAGCATTTCCCTCGAGCCATTCGAAGTCAAAAATTTGGAAGAAACTTGGTTCCGTGTAGAGGACGCCATCTTCCTCCTTGAATCGCTGTGTGGCTTGACCGCCTTGGGCGAGTACATCAATTTGCACATCATTTTCGGAGCGAGTATTGGTAATGACTTCTAGGTCGGGAAAATCTATTTCTAAAGCCTTTCTAGTAGGAAGAGGTGTGCCCGGGCTGTAGTCTTGCTCTATTTTATCGTAAGAAATGAGTCGGTAAATATTTTCTCGATGCTGATGAAATTGATCATAACTCGTTTCGTGCGATACAATCAAGAAAATCATCAAGGCGGCGGCAATCCCGATGCTCAGCCCCGTTACATTGATGATCGTGTAGATTTTATTCCTGCGAAGGTTCCGCCAAGCGATTTTAAAGTAGCTCTTAAGCATGTATGGCAATGGTTTAGATGGTAAAATATTCTACTGTTTCATACTTCGCAAAGCTAAGACCTAGTTAGCAAATGCCTGATAAACAAGCTTTTAATTTGGAGTCAAATCAAAAAAACGTTCATAAATCGGACAGAGTCTGTTCGTAAGCGAACGATTCTAGGCCCGATCGCTAAGAAATAATTCTGCTGGAATAATTGAAGTTTCAGAATAAATTAGAATAAAATACATTTCATCCCTATCTTTAAGAGCATTAATTTTATACATGTAAGATCATTATTTAACAAAATTGCAAGTACTATGAGAAAGCAAAATTTATTATTCATCCTAGTTTTCTTAGGAATGGGATTCCTGACGAATTGTAACCAATCGGAAGAAACCCCACAACTCGAGAGCCAAACCGAGGTACCCACGGTAGTCGTGCCCACTGAATTATTAAAAGCCTTATCAGAAAAATCTCCTACCACCACCATTGAGGTCATGGATGTGATGAATGAGACCATGTTCAAAGATAAGCCTTACAGACTTAGCGAAATCTTTGTCTATACCGAAGCACAACCTGCTACGCAAGTAACTACCATCGACCAGCAATTTGAGTCTACCCTAGACCAACGCTGGGTGCCTGGAGATACTCGCCGCAACTGGAACGGCGATGGAGATCTAAATGATATTGATTACTTGTCTTTTTCTCTTTTCAGTACGTCTTCGGGCGTGAATGGTCCGATTTTAGCCGAACCCGTCTACCAAGATATGCTCAACATCTGGGAAACCGAAGGACCTTGTAAAAATGTAGAAATAGACTTTGCCACGCACGACTTCTTCACCCAAGGAAATCCCAGTAATATTTTGATTATTGGTGGGCAACTTCCACCGGCACAGCCCTTTGCTGATGTTACCGTAACGGGCTTCCTGCCTGCTTTTATATTTGATATTGTTTTTGGAAGTCCCAATGTTTTGGGAGTGGCCTTTGCCTTTACCTTTGTAGATGAAAATGGAAATGTTATCCGCTCTCGTCGTGGAAAAGCCGACAAGTCCTTCAATGAGGTTTGGTTTAATGATGGATTTAGTTGGACTTTAGGGGCTAATCCGGGCTCTATTGATATTGAATCCGTGGTATTGCACGAGTTTGGGCACACCTTGAATCTAGGGCACTTTGGTATTCTCCAGAGCTTCGAGACCGAAGATAGCTTTGATCTCCGCTACGTTCCCGTGAACACCATGAATGCATTGTACATTGGAGAATTGAGAAACTTCTTGGGTCAGAATGATAAAGGTAATTTCTGCGAATCTTGGGGGAGTTGGCCTTTTAACTAATATTAGCCGAGCACCAAACTAAAGCAAGAAACCACCGCCCTCTGCAGGGTGGTGGTTTCTTTTTTGGAATTTAAATAATATGATGTGGATTATTTTATTTCGTAAAAATTTGTTTTCTCGTAGCTTTGAAGCAGTTCGCTCACGGAGATCAATCCATTGCTGAAATCCACTCCGGTCTCCAGATAACGGATAGTGCCATAAGGCGCGAAATGCATGGCTACGATGATATTGGTTTTATGTAGTAAAACGCCTTGGTAATATTTAAATTCATACTTTTCCAGGTCAATGAGGTTTTCGTAATACCGGCATAATTTCATCATCATCTCGTCTTGTTGTTCGCAGGTCATCGGCATTTGATAACCTAGCTTTTGGATCAGATGAGGCGTTACTTGGTATCTTCCGTACGTAATATTATACGGATCAACCACTTGACACTGGAAACGGCTCTCTTTTTCCGCAATCAGATAGAGGAGCTTGTCATAATTATAGCCTAGCTCTACGTCTAATAGCGTCTTAAAGATTAGGATATATATCATAAGCGTCATAAAATTGGTTGCAAATTGATTAAGCCCACTCTTTTTCAGAATGTACGTTCCCTGCTTCGATAGCCTAGCTACCGATCAAGAAAATGGGTTAATATGAAATTAGAGTGGATTTTTTGTACTCTTAGCGTTTGTTATGCTTGGAATTTAGCGTTGAAACCATAGGCATTTCTACCTGAGGCATTCTCTGCCAGAGTATGCTCTTTTGTGTGGATGGATCTACTGATCTTAGACTTTAGAATGTGCTTCATATCAGTATCATTTTTTTTGGTGGTTAGTACCTGAGATCGGAGTCGAACCGATACGAGGTTGCCCTCACTAGATTTTGAGTCTAGCGCGTCTACCAATTCCGCCACTCAGGCTCAAAAGTATTTGTTTCTTTAATTGATCTGCAAAGGTAGAATAAAAAGGAATAGTACAAAAAAAATGGGCGTTTTTTTATTAAAAACTTCATAAAATTATACTTCTTCCTGCTTGAAAACCGAAAAAGCCTGGGGCTTCTCAGCAAATAATATCTTGGTATTCGCCCATACTTCTTTAAATAAATCAGAATCTCGGTAAGCATTCAAA
Organism: uncultured Cytophagaceae bacterium; assembly: GCA_964551015.1. Taxonomy (GTDB): domain Bacteria; phylum Bacteroidota; class Bacteroidia; order Cytophagales; family Microscillaceae; genus CAZKBP01. Next base: position 172,718 of record CAZKBP010000003.1, read on the forward strand.
TGTTCTTCGGACTCCCAATGCGAGTAGGTACAGAAAATATTTTCCTGATGGGCATCCCGCCAAAGTTCTAAATGATAGCATCCTTCAAAGGCACGAATCTTTTTCTTATTGCGATCAAAGTTGGCCAAGAAAGTAGCTACCTGATTTTCTTGGAAGGTCATACGGACGATACGGACAAGGGGTTGAGTCATAATGGCACCATTTTTCCAGTATAGAGACGAGCAGAAAGCAAAGTAGTTTCAGTTTTTTCCAAATAACTCCTACAATCTTACCTAGCACTCAGATACGCAAGGGTTTCCCTGTTCTGAAAATTAAACCAATTCTGTTTGATATTTAGAATGAATTTTGCTAATTTTTCACCATTAAATCAAAAAATCATACAGCAACACATTTGATAGAAAAAATTATTCACCTAAATGATGTATCGTTAGTTGATTTCTTAGGAGTAGAAAACGATAACATCAAAGAAGTCGCCGCCGCTTTCCCTAAGAGCAAAATCGTGTCGCGCGGCAACGAACTCCGAATTCAGGGCACCACCCCTGAGATTATCAAGATCAACGAAATTATCAACTCCCTTTTACTCCATTATCACAAATACGGCAAAATCACGCGGGACAATGTCTCCTCTTATCTCAAGCCTAACGGAAAGAAGGCCAAAGTAGAAGAAGGCGAAGTACCCGATGGGGAAGTGCTGGTTTATGGTACCAAAGGAGTTGCCATCAAGGCCAAAACCAAAAACCAAATCGAGCTGGTAGAAGCCTCCCGAAACAATGACTTAGTTTTTGCCATCGGCCCCGCGGGTACGGGTAAAACCTATATTTCCGTGGCTCTAGCCGTGCGCGCCCTCAAAAACAAAGAGGTCAAAAAAATCATTATTACTCGTCCGGCCGTAGAAGCAGGGGAGAATCTGGGATTCTTACCCGGAGATATGAAAGACAAGGTTGATCCTTATCTGCGTCCAATTTACGATGCGCTAGACGATATGATTCCTTCTGAAAAGCTAAAATACTATCAGGAAAATCGCATCATCGAGATTGCCCCTTTGGCTTACATGCGAGGTCGCACGCTGAATAATGCTTTTATCTTATTGGATGAGGCACAGAATACCACACCTATGCAAATCAAGATGTTCCTCACGCGTATGGGACCTGACTCGAAGGTAGTCGTAACGGGAGATAAATCTCAGGTAGACTTACCTCGCAAGCAGCGGTCTGGTTTGATTGAGACTTTGAATATCTTGCGTGATGTACCAGGGATTGGCTTTGTAGAGCTTACCGCAATAGATGTGGTACGCCACAAGCTCGTGAAGCGGATCATCGCTGCCTACGACCAAGCAGATGCCGAAGAAGAACGCCGTAAAAAAGCCAATCAAGAAAATAAAAAAGAAAAACAGAAAGTACAGTAGTGGCGCAGTTCTGCCCCGAGGCTTTTTTCATTTAAGATAAATCAAAAAGAACCTTCCTAAGTCATCAAGATTTGGGAAGGTTTTTTTGTGAATAAAAATGTCGCTAAGATTTTGTAAATTTGTAAAAAGCCAAGAATTATGCTGGATAAATTCACCCTCAATATACCCGAAAGTGCTCAGTTTGGAGACGCTGAATTTTTTGATTTTTGTCAGCAAAATCCCGATTTGAAATTTGAGCGAGATCAACACGGAAAAATTATCGTTATGAGTCCTACTGGATCAGAAACTGGCAACAAGAATAGTATCCTAATTTATGAGTTGATGAAATGGAATCAAATCACTCAAAAGGGTTTGGTATTCGATTCATCCTCGGGATTCACGTTGCCAAATACTGCAGTACGCGCTGCGGACGTGGCGTGGATTGCTAACACCCGCTGGAATGCGCTCAGTCAAGAAGAACGCGAAGTATTTGCACCTATTTGCCCCGACTTTGTGATTGAACTGATGTCAAAAAGTGACAGCTTAAAGGAAGCACAAACCAAAATGCAAGAATGGATGGACAATGGCTGTCGGCTGGCTTGGCTCCTCGATCCCAAAAATCAAAAAGCCTACATTTACCGCCTCCAGCAAAATCCTGAAATCGTGGATGATTTCCAGCAAAAACTTTCTGGAGAACAGGTTTTACCAGACTTTGAATTGGATTTGGGAGTACTTGGCTAAGGTTTATGAAATGATGTTGGTTAGTTCCGTCCGCCATTCTCCAAACCCCTGCCAAGTAAACACCGTTCGGCTCATACCGTGAATATCGGTTGAAAAAAACAACATTACAGAAAATGCTCCTGATTCCTAAATTCCAACTCCTAGCTCTTCGCTTTTGTCTTATTCACCCCCAAAACAAAGCGATCAATGGCCGTAAAGAGGAACTCAATGCTGTAACCTGCGATAAAAGCCAGCGTAAGCGGAGGGAGGTTTAAAGTAACAAAATGATCCGTATCAGGCACAAAGACCAGACCCACGGCTAATCCCGCCAAGGCTCCCAAAGTGATCCTGAGAATGTACTTAATATCTGAATCTACAGAGTAGGTAATCTCTCTAATTTCTTCAGATAAGCCCCGGAGCACGTAAGCAAAGGCACCCAGCAATCCATAAAAAAGCGGCAAAATATAGGAGCCAATGATGAGAATCGGGTGCTGAGCCGATTGGGTTACGCTGGTACCCAGTGCATTAATCTTCTCAAAGTCCTCTTTGTTTTTCTCACTTTTGGTTTTTTCCAAAACGGAAAGGTCAGCGGGTTCATTCAACAAAACAAAATCAATGGGGCGTAACCAAATGGCGAGAAGCTCTATGTTTTTTTCGCGTTCGGCTACGACCATGTCTTTGTTGAGCTCGATGGCAATGGCTTTTTGGGTGCTTTCTAGCTTTTGTTGGAGGATAATTTCATCTTCCATTTTATTGATTCGTGCATTGCTATCGCGGATATTGTTGAGAATGGTTGTGCCGATCAATGAGTAAATTTGGATAATCAACATCGCCGCCAGAGCCAATAAAGACCAGCGCACGTAGCCCGAAACTGCTCTTCGGGTCAGGGTTTTACCTCGGCGGATGCCCATCATACGGCTCCACCAGTTTCTTTCTTCAAGTTCTTGATTGGCCGCGAGGATGCTATCAATGGTTACGGGATGAATGGTTTGGGAAATATCCCGAAAGGCTTGCCAAAATTCGGCTTCATTGGTGGCATTCCATTCACCATTGCTTTGAATGTATTTGGCCTTCACGATTTTGGCGACCAATTCAGCATCTATCTTGAGGCCTTTTTCGGAAGCGTGGGCTAGCATAAGATTGGCGTTCTCCACGGCCTGTTTGATGCGATAAGGATTGGTGGATTGATACGCTAGAGGCGAATGCTCTGTCTCGATACTTTCTGGGGTTTCGTTTGCCATGAATGTTTATGAGATTATATACAAAAAACAGGGCTTGAACCCTGATTCAGACCACAATGCTGATTTATTTGCTTAGTCTTACTACTTATACGAAATATAAGTAAGAGAAGATTCAAAAGCAGATATTTGGGAGTTTAGAGTACAATGACCTCAAACTCAGTCTGGTTCTCAAAACGAAGGGCATTCCCGAGGGCATCTGTTACTTTGACAACCCAAGTTCCGCTTAGAATTTGTTCTTGCACGGAAGTAAGACGATAATAAGTCTGTCCATTTTTTTGGAAAGAGCTAATATCTTGGGGTTGCACTTTGTGAACCGCAAAGATGGTGGGCTTGGCGCGATTGTAGCGATACCACTGTACATTGACAGGGAATTGATTGGGGATAGCTCTAAGTTCTCTGTATTCGGCCTCACTAAAAAGCATCTTAAAAGCGAGGGTACGATCTTGGTCACCCAGCAGAATACCTTCATCAGAAGCACGATCGATTTGGAGTACGTAATTTCCGTCGTTTTGATCTCTCTTGTAGGCCCAGTAGACCTTGCTTTCTGTATATTGTGCCAAAAGATGATGCGATTTAGGTAAGGTAGATAATAGCGTGATCAGTAATGCTCCTATCAAAAGGGCGAATGTCTTTTTAAAGTTCATAGTTTTATTCTACATCAGTAAATACAAGCGTTAACTTTTATCAGGATCAAAAATTATTCCTTTTAATTTAAGGAGAGAAATACGTTTTGTCAAGTATTTTTCAATCACATAAAGTTTGAGTGGTAGAAATTCACGCAAAAAAGCCCCAAGGCGGACGCCTCGGGGCTGATGTCTTACAGTTTAAAAAATTTCAGCTAAAAAAATGGGAGGAATATTCTCCTAGTGGTGCGATTACATCATACCGCCCATTCCGCCGGGCATGCCACCGGGCATTCCTCCACCCGCAGCGGCACCACCATTTTCTTCAGGCTCATCGGCTACCACGGCTTCGGTAGTGAGTAGGAGAGAAGCGATAGAAGCGGCGTTTTCCAGAGCTAAACGAGTTACCTTAGTCGGATCAATTACCCCAGCTTTCAATAGGTCTTCGTACACATCGGTGCGCGCATTATAACCAAAGGCATCTTTTCCTTCTTTCACTTTTTGTACCACCACGGAGCCTTCACCACCTGCGTTTGCAACGATGGTACGCAAGGGAGATTCAAGAGCAGTGCGAATGATGTTTACGCCCGTGGCTTCATCTTCGTTAGAAGTTTTTACGGAATCTAGGGCACTAATGGCACGGATGAGCGCAACCCCACCACCTGTAACCACACCTTCTTGTACGGCGGCGCGTGTAGCGTGTAGGGCATCATCTACGCGGTCTTTTTTCTCTTTCATTTCTACCTCAGTGGCAGCACCGATGTAGAGAATGGCTACTCCACCAGATAATTTCGCCAGACGCTCTTGTAGCTTCTCACGATCATAATCGGAAGTAGTGTTCTCGATTTGTGCTTTGATCTGACCAATACGAGCGTTGATATCTTCTTTCTTACCAGCACCGTTGACGATGGTGGTGTTGTCTTTGTCAATGATGATTTTCTCGGCGGTTCCTAGATAATCGATGGTCGCATTTTCTAGTTTGTAACCTCTCTCTTCGGAGATGACAGTTCCGCCTGTCAAAATGGCAATGTCTTCTAACATCGCTTTACGACGATCACCAAAACCAGGAGCCTTCACGGCGGCTACTTTCAAAGCACCGCGGATTTTGTTAACTACCAGAGTAGCTAATGCTTCTCCGTCTACGTCTTCGGCGATGATTAAGAGAGGCTTGCTAGTTTGTGCAACGGCTTCTAGTACAGGAAGTAACTCTTTCATAGAAGAAACTTTCTTCTCAGAGATGAGGATGTAAGCACCTTCTAGATTAGCTTCCATATTGTCCGTGTCGGTTACGAAATAAGGAGAGAGGTAACCACGGTCAAACTGCATTCCTTCTACCGTTTTCACTTCGGTTTCGGTTCCTTTGGCCTCTTCTACGGTGATTACACCGTCTTTTCCGACCTTGTCCATCGCGTCGGCGATCATTTGACCGATTTGCTCGTCGTGGTTAGCGGAGATTGTTGCTACCTGAGCGATTTCGTTAGAGCTATTGATTTCCTTAGATTGTGCTTTGAGTTGCTCTACTACTACATCAACTGCTTTGTCGATACCTCTTTTGAGGTCCATAGGGTTCGCACCGGCTGCTACGTTTTTGATACCAGCACCAAAGATGGCTTGGGCAAGCACGGTAGCGGTAGTGGTACCATCTCCGGCGGTGTCAGCAGTTTTGGAAGCTACTTCTTTCACGAGTTGAGCACCCATGTTTTCGATAGCGTCTTTGAGTTCGATTTCTTTGGCTACGGTTACACCATCTTTGGTAATGGTAGGTGCGCCAAATTTTTTATCCAAGATGACATTGCGACCTTTAGGACCTAGGGTTACTTTTACTGCGTCAGCGAGTGTATCTAGTCCTTTTTTCAGTCTATCTCTTGCGGTGGTATCAAAGAATATTTCTTTAGCCATTTTTTGAGATCTTTAATAGTTGAAACAATAAATTTTTGAATTGAGAATAAGTGTGGATGAAATAAAAATTAGATGACAGCGAAAATATCTGACTCACGCATGATCAAATACTCCTTGCCTTCCACTGTGATTTCTGTACCAGCGTACTTTCCGTACAGGATGTTATCTCCTACTTTGACGGTCAGCGGTTCGTCTTTTTTGCCGTTACCAACCGCGACCACCTGACCTTTTTGGGGTTTTTCTTTGGCGGTGTCGGGGATGATAATACCAGAAGCAGTAGTTTCTTCTGCGGCTGCCGGTTCTACCAGAACTCGATCAGCTAATGGTTTAATATTCAATGACATATCTTTCTCTTCGTTTAAGATTGATGATATATGCTTTTTTGTATAATGTAAATTTTAATAGACTGACTATCATTTCTTATGCCAAGGCCATTTTTTACCACTTTTGGCACTATTTTCTGCCATTTTTGCACATTCTGACCTGAAAAAATTTCACCCTCGATAATTTGTCAACTTATTTAGGAATAGGTAATATGAGAATTAAATTCGGCATTTCTTCTCAAAATTGGCATATAATTAGTTCTTTTATGAGAAGATAAAAGATTATCTCTAAAATCAAAGATTTGATATTGATTGAAAACCTATGAAAAAGTTAGACGAAAATTGGCTGACACAAGGTCTGATTGACTTTGAATACCAGAAATACGTGCTTTTGGCCTATTTACAAGAGGTCAAAGGCAATTTTGACAGTGTCAGGCTTTATCCTCACTTGTCAGACTTAGTATTCCACTACCAGAATCTCAAATCTCTCAAAGAGAACAAGGAGCTTATTTTTGAGAATTTTCCGAAGAAAATCACCAAAGCAGATTTTGAAAAATTACACCTGCATTACAAAAAAATGATTAAAGATGATGACTTGATGGAAGAGCTGGAGGAAATCATTCTTTATGCCCTGCCTCAGGTCAAAAAACTACTCCAAGAGGGGAAAGATATTTATGAATATGTGGAAGAGAATTTAGAAATTAGCCCCGTCGGAATCACGCCCCTGCGTCATCAGGAGGGATATCTGCTGATTCAGGAACAAAACATGCGCGAGATGAGAGTTTACGAATATCAGATGACGATTTTCGAGAGTGCCAACGAAACCTTTCGGGCTATTCATACGCAATTCTTAGAAAATATCGTCAAATCTATTGGTAATACCTTCGAGAGTATCAAGATAGACTTGATCCGCAAATACCAAAAGCTACCGAACCCAGCGACTTATTTGATTGCTTCTAAGCTGAGTTTTCCTCTGGACGAAACGCTGTTGCCCGTGGCCAAAAGGATGTTGGTGAAGTATGTCAATGCCAATTAAGCTGGTAGTGCTAGTAACCTCGGCATTACACTAAAAGTCTGGGCGTGCTTGCTAGCTTTATTGGGCGTTGTTTGCTTGTGATGGCGGTGGTTAGTACCGCCATCACGTTATTCCTTTTGTCTTTTAACGCTTTCACTCCTTTATTTTCTCATTACCTTCTACGCCATTGGTATTCTGTTCTAGGACTTTGGCCAGGTTGGTGCCTTTCAAGAGATTGGCAAAAACTTCGGCAATGCTTTTGCCTCCCAAGATCGCCAGAGGAGACATAGATTGCGCCATTTTCTCGGCCAAAGCTTTATCCGAGAAGGACTGCAGGGCAGCTACCAAATCGGGCGAAACGGCCTGGGCTTTGGCGACCACCGCTTCTACTTCGCCCTTGAGAGCTTCTAAGCTTTGGTTGAGTTCGCTCTGGGCGAGGTTAAGTTCCATTTCGGCCTTTTCACGCTCACGATTGATCTCGGCTTGGTTAATTTGGTTGAGCGTATCTTGGTCGTTGAGCTTGGCTTCTAGGGCTTTTTGCTTGCTGGCAATTTCGGATTCTATTTTGGCAATAGTTAATTCTAATTCTTTTTTGACTTCTTGTTTTTGTAAATCCAGCGTCTGCTGTTGGGTTTTGGATTTGGCCTGAGCGATTTTTTGGCTAATGCCTTCACTCTCTTGGGTGAATTCTAATTTACGTTTTTCAGAGTCCAAGCGAAGATTTTGCTTGACCACATCCTGTTGAGAGGCAATCAACAAGCTCTCGATACTCACATCACTGAGGCGAATGTCCAGCACTTCTACATCGTAAATGCGCATGCCATTTTCTTCGAACAGCCTGCCCGGACGCTTGCCTGTCTCGTCAGCTTGCCCCAAGATCGTATCCCGAATGATGCCAATGCCCTGGCGATAAAACTCCATAATCGTGTAACGCTTCACGGCATTACGCAAGAAAGAACGCATGTGGTCGGTCAGGAACTTGATGTAATTTTCTACATTAAACCATTTCTCTGCCTCGCCTTCGAAATTCACCCGATAAGACAATTGAATACTCACTTGGGTAAAATCTGAAGATTCGGCCTTGATTACATCTGAAACTTTATTGTAAAGTACCCGCAAGTAAACCGTCTTGAAAGTGTTTTCGGTCGTCTTGGGCGTACCCGTGGAGAGTTCTACGGCTTCCAGGTTTTCATCATATTCTAGCAGATAAGTTTGTGGGCCTACGATGACTTTACGCGTACCGGTTTTGCTAACTACCAGTACAGCATAGCCTGTCCAGACATTAATCGTGACGGCACCGTCGTATTTCGTATCCAGCGTAATGGTGCGAGGGGGCGTGAATTGTTGGTCGCGCTCGAACTCATCGCTGGCGATTTCTTTGGATACTTTTTCTTTCTTTTTACGTGAAGGCTCCGAGGGCATGGCCACAGACTCGGAGGCTAGGTTGCCCTCGAAGATTTCAGAATCTTCTACAAAGTCTGAAGCTTGATTTTTGGTAAGCTTTTGCAGATTCATATTGTATTCTACGGCTTCTTGGTTGCCAGGAAACCAGAGCTTAACCTGCTTGGGCTGTAAAACCCGACGGACGATCACGGCTTCACGTGGGTCAGGCAAAAACATGGCTGGTCCTTTTTGCAGGGTGATGGTTCCCGTTTTGCGGTTGAGGAAGTAGCGACCTTCCCCGGCAGGAATGGCAATGGCGTAGTGTCTTTCCTTTTTCCCGTATTTGATGATGGCGTGTTCGGGACGTGGGTAATAGATCATCTGATCCTTGCCTGTAATAAATAATTCATCGCCTTCTTTATAAGAAATTTTGCTTTCGGTGTAAGGAGCGATGACTTTGATATAGAGGCCACTCATTTCATTTAGCTCGATGGCCCGGAACTTTCGCACGCCATTTTTATAAACAAACTCTTCGGTGGGCTCAGGAAAAACCACAGCGGGGCCCTGGATAAAACGCTTGTTCCCATCTTCATCTAATAGAATACAATATTCTAAACGCTCTAGGGTAACTGCTTCACGCACGTATTCATCTTCCTCATTACGAACCACTTCCACGCCCGTGGGGGGAATGTAGAAAGAGACATTTTCGCCTTTGATGACCAAATTCTTGCCCATGGTTAGGTCGGGAGTTTCCTCAGGGCTAGTTACCTCGTCGGGATTGTCGTCAGGCTCAGCACCGCCCTTGGTTTTGATGACGGCTTTGCCCCAGTTTTGCTTGGCTTCTTCTTCGTCGTAGACACGTACCAGAAGGTATTGATTAGAGCGTAGGTTGTGACCTCTTAGGACACGAGTCATTTGGCCGGGCCAGAGGGCAAAGTTCATAGGGCCGGGCAGATTGATTTTGCGCCCGATATTCAATTCAGTGAGATTATTACTGGTGCCGGTTTTGGGCTGGTTGCCGTCTTTGGGAGGGTTTTTCATGACCACGTACCAGCCTTCGGGCGCGATGGTAAAGGTCTGAATGGACTCATCGAGCGTGCATCGCTCAAAGCGTTTGGTATCGTCATCAAAAATCACGGGCTTGTCTGTATTGGCCAGACTGGTCTTGTAGGGACCTACGTAGACATTGATGTTACCTTTGGTTTGATCGGAAATAAAAGCGTATTCGTTAGGGGCGAGCACGAGGTCGCGCTCTCGGTTGCTGTCGGCCATGGTGTATAGAGGTTTAATTTGTTTTTTCTGGTTTGTCAGGGGACAAACTAGGCTTATGGAATCTTTATATACGGGAATTTAGAGCTTTTTGTGAAGCACAAAAGCAAAAATAGCGCAGGAAGAAGGCTTTTTGGGGGAATAATTTTTAGATTCAAGCGAAAAGGTATGTGAACCTTGGTGTTCTTTCATCCCGAGCCGCTCTCTCCCTCTTGTCACTCTGAAAGAAACCTATTGGCAGTCCCGAGTGCTTAGGCTTACACCAACGTTCTAATACAAATGATCCAAATTCTTATCTTTGGTTTCTGGATTATCAAAGGCTAAAAATTGCTCCCAGAATTGTGTAGGAGGCAAAGGAGCCACACAAATCAAGGGTTCTTTTTTGACTGGATGGATAAAATAAGCCTTTCGGGAATGGAGGTGAATGCTGGCGTCTTCGTTGGGCTTCGAGAATCCATATTTGATATCTCCTCGGATGGGACAGCCTATCTCAGATAGCTGCACACGAATCTGATGCGGGCGGCCTGTAATCGGCTGGACTTCCAAGAGCCAATGGTCATTCAATTTACCTAGCGTCCGATATTTCAATTCGGCTTTTTGGGCACCTTCCACGGGTTGGTCGTAGGCAGTTACTTTGTTTTTTTCGTGATCTTTCAAGAGCCAGTGAACCAATCTAGCTTGCTCCTCTTGAGGACGTCTTTTGACGATGGCCCAGTAGGTTTTTTGGATTTTGCGTTCCCTAAAAATTTTATTCATCCGCTCCAGACCCTTGGAAGTGCGTGCCAAAATGACTAAGCCACTCACGGGACGATCGAGGCGATGGACAATACCCAGAAATACCGCTCCGGGCTTGTCATATTTTTCTTTGATATAAGTTTTCACATAGTCGGCCAAGGTTGCGTCGCCTGTTTTGTCTCCCTGCACCAACAGGCCACTTGGTTTGTTAACCACAATAAGATGATTATCTTCGTAAATTACTTGAAAAGGCGTATCCATACACAGAATTTAATTAAGGTCAGATTGCAGTTAGGAATTGCAAATTGACACGATTGTTTTTTCTATTTTTTACAAAATTAGGGTTTTTCATCGCATCACACAAAACGTTTAGCAAGCTTATGAGCCATGACGAGGCCATTACTTTGGTAAAAACCGCCATTCCCGCAGAGCAACCGAGTACTTGGGCAGATTTAGGTGCAGGCACGGGTATTTTCACCCAAATTTTACAGGCGTTATTGCCCGAAGGGAGCCAAATTTATGCCTTAGATAAAAGCCCCATGATGCTCTGGCGTTTGCCTCAGGTCGAGGCAAAGGAATTACATGTGCGCGAAGGAGATTTTACACGAAAAATGGATTTACCCCTCTTGGATGGAATTTTAATGGCCAATGCCTTGCATTATGCCCTTGACCACCAAGCTGCCCTCGTGAATGTGCTCAGCTATCTGAGGCCAAAGGGTCGTTTGGTATTGGTAGAATACGATTTGGCACGGCCCATTCCGACTTGGGTTCCTTATCCTATTCGCTTTGAGCTTTTTCAGGAAATATGCCCGAAAGTAGGCTTATCTGCCCCTCAGGAAATCCAGCGGATACTTTCGGGCTACGGGCATACGCATATTTACTCGGCTTGGGCGGAGAAGCTTTAGCGTATAAATCGGATGATTTTTGTCCGATCTCGGGTGTAAATCCTCATTTCGTGGGTGTAGTGCATTAGATTATGTAGTGTTTTCAGCGCATCACGCCTGATGGAAAAACCACGACACTTTCGTTACCATCTGTTCCCACGGCGGCTACCCCGAAGAGATAATTATCAATGACAATGTTCTCTAAGGTGAATTCATTCACTTTGCCTACATAGCGGGAGTATTGCCACTGAGGAGCTGTGGTTTCCCGCCAATAAATTTTATAGCCTGCTAAGTTATCCTCATCGCTCTCTTCCCAGGCTAAGCGGGTAGAGGGTTGGACGGCTCCGCCGATTTTCACTTCCTTGGGGGCAGTGGGAGCCCAGGCGAGTCCGGCCATCGTAATGGCGTTTACAGCTGTGAGTTTGGCTGCGTATTCAAAGTTGACGCCCTCGATTACATCCCCGTATTGGATGCCGTTTTCTTCGCGGATATCTTGATGTTGGCGGTAGTAATTTTCGTGGGTTTCCATGATGCGTACGCCCGCGAAACCCTCATCATTGAAGGGGCGGTGATGCCCACCTCGGCCAAAGCGATCTAAGCGGTAGATCATAATCGCTTCCAGATTTTTCATATACTGACTGGTCATACGCTCCACGTAGCGAGCTAGCTGACGAGATGCACCGTCTACTTCTCCACCATAAAAGCGCCGAAGCCGACGACTGCGCTCATCTTCGGTCACAGGCGTAGGCTCCGAAAAGACCCGAAAGGTACTATTGTCAATCACGCCATCAATACCCTCGATATTACCGATCATATCGTTATTGAGTACCCCGATGATATTCCAACCTTCTTCTTTAGCGACTTTGGCCATACGCTGTCCACCAAAAAGCCCTTGTTCTTCACCTGAGAGGGCGGCATAGACCACACTATTTTTAAATTTATATTTTGTCAAAACCCGAGCGGCTTCCAAAGCTCCGGCCACGCCCGAAGCATTATCGTTGGCACCGGGCGCATCGATGGTGGCATCGGTGGCACTAGAGGCTCGTGAGTCAATATCGCCCGACATGATGACGTAATGATCGGGGTGCTCCGTACCTCGCTGAATGGCTACGACATTGACCACGTAAGTATCTTCGGGAATTCGCTGATTATCTTCGGCTTTTACCAAATTTCTTTGATAGAAAACTTCCAGACAACCACCGCATTCGGCAGAGATTTTATCAAATTCGGCCTTGATCCAGCGACGAGCCGCGCCAATGCCACGCGTATCCGAAACGGTATCTGAGAGGGTATTGCGGGTGCCAAAGCTCACCAATTGGCGAATATCAGTCTCGATTCGTTCGGGAGAAACGGCCTCGATGATCTTGTACATCCGTGTGTCAAATTCGGGTGGAGCCGTGGTATCTTGGGCTTGAATACAACTCGCTCCCAGAGATAATAAGATCAAGAAAAATAAAATAGTAGAGTGTTTCATAAAAACGTGTTTTTTGCCAAAGAAAAGCAAAAGCGTTGGAGTTGCAAGCGGTTTTGGGTTGTAGGCCGCAGGTCTGTCTTTTATTTTTTAGTTGAAAATCTTTCTTGATAAATCTTCATGTTTGCTTCTCCCCAAGCATTGAGTTGCTGCAAGATTGGTTCTAGGGAATGGCCGAGGTCGGTGAGAGCATACTCCACCCGCGGAGGCACTTCCGCGTAAACGGTACGGGTGATTAATTCATCCCTTTCTAATTCACGAAGGTGCTGAGTAAGCATCTTCTGACTAATGGGAGGGATTTCTCGGCGAAGCTGACCAAAGCGATGGAAACCTTGTGAAATTTTCCAGAGAATGGCAGGTTTCCAGCGTTTGCCCATCAAACTGATGGCGAAGATAAAGGGGCACTCGAAGTTTAATTTTCGTTCGTTTTCGTAATTAGTGGAGCTTAACTTTCTGGCATTCATATTACTAACTTTTTGGTAACTACCCTACAATTTGGTTACTACTTGCAAAAGTAGCCACATATTCCAGATTTTTGTAGAAAAGAAAAAGAATATTTTCTCAATAACTTAAAAATGAATTGATATGAAAATTGCCATTTTAGGAACAGGTCAAGTTGCCCAAAAGCTCAGTCAATTGCTAGCTAAGGCTAAGCACTCGGTGGTACTGGGTTCACGCGAACCTGCTTCCAAAACCAATGTAGAGAACGCTTTCAAAGAGGTAAAAATACAAACTTATCCAGAAGTCATTGGAGTAGCAGAAGTAATCGTCCTCGCTTTTCCCTACGCGGCTGCCCATACGGTTTTACCAGATTTAAGTCCACTCTTAGAGGGTAAAATCGTAATCGATGCGACCAATCCTTTGCAGGAAGATTGGTCGCCCTTGGTCTTGGGGGCCGAAAACTCAGCCGGAGAAGAGATCAGCCGGATGCTCCCAGAAGCCAAAGTAGTGAAGGCATTCAATACCATTTTTGCTGATATGATGGAGGCCGACAAGCTAGCAACCCAATCAATCACGGCTTTCTACGCGGGTGACCATGCCGAGGCCAATCAAACGGTTGGGCAGTTGCTCCAAACCATGGGTTTTGCACCGATAGAAGTAGGTGGGCTGTGGAATGCTCGCTATTTAGAAGCGATGGCGCATTTGAATATTCAATTGGCCGTGGGCATGCAAGGTGGTACAGGGGCGGCTTTTCACTACGTACGGAGCTGACCGAGATTTTGCTTATCGATGGTCTTGGATTTATGCTGTAGTCATTTATTGGATGTAATTTGATTAAGGCTCTTGGCATACGCCAATAATCATGGTTTTATCATCAGGTTCGTGCTGGAGTTTGGGATTTCCTTCTCTAAGAAATTTGGCCCACTTGGCTTGCATTTCTTCTTGACTGAGTTGGTGTTTGGCCATTTGGCGGAGATTATTGACTACGGGATCGAAGAAACGATCAAAGGGAAGATTGGGATCTTCGTATTTTTGTGTTTTCTCATCCCAGACATTACAGATAAAGGAATGCCTCTCGCAACCATCCGTGAGTAAGGAAAAAGCGCGGGGGGCATCCTCAATCACGTGGCTTTTGACGAAAGTATCCATTTCTCCTTCATCCCAAATATCTGAGCTAATAAAAACGGTTTCATTAGCGTATTCGCCCCGCCAAGGCTCGATCAATGCTTTCCATTTGCCCTCAGCGTCGCAGTAGCCAGCACGTCCGTCGCCCACGTGAGTTACGAGTAAGCCTTGTGGCTGGAAGATCAATAGAATCAGGGTGGAGGAAAGTTCTTTAAGATCGACCTGATGTTGACGTGCATAGGCCTCGAGTGCGGCTCTGAGTTGGCGTAGCGTTTTCTGAGAGAGCTTGTGCCAAGTTTCTATGGAAGGCAAGTTATAGGATTTTGTCCATTTTTGCTCGGCAATGAGTGCCTTAAAAAGGCGGGCAGTTTCTTCCACGACGAATTGCGAACCCAAGTGAGCGGCATCTACGGAGCCTGCCCCGTCGGCCACGATGGCGATTCCCCAAGAAGCTTCCAAATTTTCGTAATAATGGCTATCTTGACAGGGAATATTTTTTTTGAGGTGAGATTGTCCGGGTACGGAAGCCCCTACCACTGTCCAAGCACTGGGATGATCTTCTTTTGTTTTTGCCATGAATTTTCGTCTGTCCTGTAATGCACGCGAGCACTGGCTACCCAGTGAATCGCCCTCAATCTATATCTCCATCTGCCCCCAACCAGAAGTGTCGGGGAAATAAACTTTATCACCTTCGTTGGATTTGGTAATAATACCGATGCTGTTGCTCAGCCATTGGAAGAATTCTATGAAATTCAATCCTTTGAGCATCATCGGTGGCGTACTGGGGTGGGCAATTTGTCTCAGGATTTCCATATTAGCATCTTGCACCCCAATGGGGAAGAACATGAATTTTTTCTCATTAACTCCCTCCGTGATCTCCAGCGTAATGCCTTCTACATCTTGGTCTGAATCAGGTGTACCGTCTGTGATGAGAATAATAAAAGGTCGGTAATAGGATTGCCCTGTTTCTTTGTACCAGCGTTTACGAGCTTCTACCTTTTCTACGGCTGCCCTCACGCCAGCTACCAGCTTGGTAGTACCACGAGCCTTGAGGATGGGCATCACAAATTTATCAATGAGGGCAGGTTCTTGTATGCATTTCACATTAGAATTGAAGGCGATGATAGAAACTTCCAATCTTTGGGAAGCAATTTCGTCATTTCGTACTTGACGATGAAATTCATCCAATCCACGGTTTAGTTCACGAATCCGTTCTCCGATCATGGAGCCAGATACATCCAGTACGAGTACACACAAACATTTTTGTTCAAAATTATCGGGCGTTTCTGCTGCAAAGTCGTCGAATGCCATAATTGTTTCAAGCTTTTTTTATTTTACTCAGTAAAAATAAGCATTAAAATCATTATATCAATGCCAGTATGAGTAAGGAAGTAATTTTAGCATCTGACGCGCTAGGGTTTTCTTTGAGGAAGATCTTCTTGGGGAATGATTTTACCCCTTCGGTCAATCTGAAAGGTTTTGCCACGGATGGTTACGCGCGCCTTGGCTCCTGAAAAGCTATTAGCCGAGTCGAATCGGAAATCAATCACTACTTCTCCTTTTTGATTAATATAGCCAAAGCGATCGTAATAGCGTACCGCCGCTAAGCCTTCGTGGAAGGGATAGGCTTCATCGTAGCGATTCAAGATCACTTGATTACCCTTTGTGTCTAAGTAGCCGTACAAACCCTCTTTTTTGAAGATAGCCATTCCTTCACGAAATTCGCTGATCGCATCGCAATCAAGCTCAAAAAGTGGTTGATCCTGTTTGTTGATAAAAAAGTATCTATCTCCTTGCTTGACCAAGGCTCGTCCGTCGTGGAAAGGTTCCGCAAAATCGTATTTAGTGGCGATGGCTTCTCTGCCGTCTCGATCCACGAATCCATACCGGTGATTTTTCTCCACGCGGCCCATCCCGTTCTGAAAATCATAAGCCCAATCGTACTGGGGCTTGGTCAGTTCCCGACCGCTTTCGTGCATGTAGCCAAATTTGTTATTGAGCATCACTTTGGCGATGCCTTCTCTAAAAAACTCCACATAATCGTATTGATCTACAAATTTTTGTTTCTTTTGGTAAGGAGTTTCCTTAGCATCTTGATCTACGTCAGCATAGCGTTTCCGAAGGTCTTGCATCTGCCAATAGTTGGTAAAGCTCACCGTAGAGAAGGTAATAAGGAACAATAGCCCCACGATGGCAAACGCCGATAAGCTTCCACTGAAGGCGTGTGGAGCGTAATGAGAGATGCGCTCCACTTTGGGTTTTGGTTTGGGAGCTACTTTTGGAGATTTTTTGAATTTGAATTTTGTGCTGAGTGTAGGTACGAGTCGCGGACGAGGGCGAGCCTTGCTCAGTGCTTTGCACCAATCTGCAGCCGAGGGACGTTTGGAAGGTAAATGATGCCCATCTTCAAAACAACGCAGGAAAAGCTTGCGAACTTTGCGAGGAGCTTCTTTGAATTTTTTGTGTGGCTCGGGAATCGTACTGAAAAACTCAGCCTTTTCGCCGTGAGGGAACAAACCCTCGACGATTTTTTGCTCATTGGAAACATGATTCTCATAAGAACCTTTGCAAGTACCTGCGTAAGGATGTAGACCAAATAATATCTTGTAAAATAAAATCGAGATAGAAAAGCGATCCCAAGTTTCATCTACCAAATCTTCTTGAAGATTGGTGTCCAGGTACTCGGCAGGGCTGTATTCGTGGGTCAGCTTTTCGGCAGGAAATAATAAATCATAGCCGTCGGCGATAGAAATGGAGTCAATATCCACGATCGAGATTCTACCGTCAAAACTGATTTTAATATTTTCGGGCTTGATGTCTACAAAGGTAAAACGGCGGGTACGATGTATCTGATTGAAAGCAGCTGCTACATTGTAGCATACTTTCATTCGGTTTTTGATGCCCATGGGGCTTTTACGACTGTATTTGTAATGCCATTCCTTGGGCAGTCGGGTGGAGTCGCTGAGGGTGCACAGGGAGGTTAAATCGTAAGCGCCGGGAGCCTTTTTCATCAAGAAACCGATGAATTGTCCATGATTATAGACTAGTTCTTCGGGAAAGATGACCGCGTAAGGGTCTTTGAGTTGAGGGCGATGCTGAATTAGATATTTAATCTTTTCCAACTTGAGGGGGGCGGCTTCTGCGTCTTTGTAGATTTTGACGACATAACCCTGCCAAGCGGCTGGAGCCTTTACTTCGTAGACATTTCCTTCGGCTCCTTCTCCGAGAGGTTCTGGGGCAATTTCAATGGATATCCACTGACTGGTTTGCAATTGAAGCGACATACATTTTAATGTTATCAGTGATTTAAGCGTGAATGTATTTTCCTTGCTCAGGTCAATAAGGCAAGAAAAAGGTTATCCGTTTAGATATATAAAATCCAGAAGCTAGGCTATTGTTTTGGTGTTTATCTATCCGTAAAAAAAGGCTTAGATAGCAATTTGTCCCCAATTACCTGTATCGGGGAGTTGTACCGTGGAGCTATCTTTGGAACGAGTAATCACCCCTACACTATTGCTCAGCCACTGAAAAAAATCAACAAAATTTAATCCCTTCAGCTTCATAGGAGGTGTACTCGGGTGGGCGATGTAGCGAAGTAGCTCCATATTGGCATTTTGCACCCCAATGGGAAAAAACAGGAACTTTTTATCGTTCACTCCTTGATTGACTTCAAACATGAGGCTTTCCATATCTTGATCTGCATCCGGGTCTCCATCGGTCATTAAGATAATGAAAGGTCGGTAGTAGGGTTGACCAGTTTTGCGATACCACATTTTGCGTTGAGCCACTTTGGTGATGGCTTCTTTCACACCTTTTTCTAGGCGGGTAGAGCCATTGGCTTGTAACTTGGGCATCTCGAAATTGCGGAGCAAGGTGGCTTCTTGGATACAACGCACTCTGCTCTCGAAGGTGATGATGGCCACTTCCAACCTTTCGGCGGCGGTTTCGTCCTTGACTACTTGGTAGCGAAACTCTTGCAGACCTCGGTTCAATTCGTCAATTGGCTCTCCTACCATGGAGCCTGAGGTATCTAAAACCAAGATACAGAGGCATTTTTGTTCGTAATTTTCAGGTGTTTCTGCGGTAAAATCACTAATCGCCATATAATATTTTATTACCTTCTTTTAAAGATAAGTATTTTTTCTCAAATCTTGACAGATTTTAATAAATTATCCCCGCCTAGATAAATCGGCACGAGGTATGAAGGAGCAGGATGGCTTTTTATGAAAAGTTTACGTATATTTCACTAACATTCTTTGAACATTCAGAAAACAAGCTTTGATTTCAGGTGCTATGCTAAAATTATCATCTCATTATTCGGCAGGTAGGATTTCCACCTATTACCTAGTCATAGGAGCCATATGGATATTTTTTAATGAACAGATACTGAGCTTTTGGATTGGCTCTCTTTCTTATGCTAGACTACCTCAGGACACGAAATGCATCGTACTTCTTTTGCTGAGTGCGGCAGCCCTCTACCTCTTGCTGCGCTGGCTTAATCAAATCCAAGCTTCGTGGGTCAATCGTTATCGACAGCTGTTTCATGATAATCCTTTGCCCATGTGGATCTATGAAACGAAGACGATGCGCATTTTAGAAGTTAACCAAGCCGCGGAAATGCAGTACGGCTACAGTAGGGAAGAATTTTTGCAAATGACCCTGAAAGATATTCGTCCCCGAGAGGATTGGGTCAAGCTAAGAAAAGCCGTTCGTACCTCTCCGCCCACTTATCTTTACTCAGGTACGTGGCAGCATCTCACTAAATCTGGCGAAAAAATTTACATGGACATTACCAGCAATCCCATCAATTACAAAGGGAAAAAAGCTCGGCTCGTGATGGCCAAAAATGTAAGTAAACAAATCGCGTACGAACAAGAGATTACCCAGCTTAATGAAACCTTAGAAGAAAAGGCGTTGAACAAAAATCAGGCACTATTTGCTCAAAATCAAGAGCTTAGTAAGAAAAATGAAAAGCTCAAACTACTCAATGAAGAACTCCAGGCTTCCAATCACGCGTTGAATCAATCCAATCATCAATTACAAGAAGCGCAGGAAACCATAGAAAAACAAGCCAAACGACTTGTGCAACAGAGTCAATATCAACTCAATCAAATCCTACATAATTTAAAAGACTTGGTCTGGTCGGTTTCCTTAGACATGAAGACCCTGTTCTACGGGAGTAACGCCTCTGAGGCACTCTATGGATACCCAAGCGAAGTATTTATGCAAGACCCTAGTCTTTGGTCAAAATTGGTACATCCAGAAGACCTTCCCAAGGTGTTAAAACAATTCCAATTAGTACGCGAAAAAGGTTACAGTGAGGTGTCTTTCCGAATCAATCGCCACGATGGCGTGGAGAAATGGTTGCTCAATCGAATGTGGCTCGTACAAGACGAAGCAGGGCAAGCACTACGTGTAGACGGGATTACAAGCGATATTACCGAAAGAAAAAATGCAGAAAGAGAAATTATTCATCAGAAAGAAACGCTGCAAACCCTGCTGGATCATCTCCCTCTGATGATCGCGCTCTTTAACCCCCAGAGAAAGCTAGAAATGGCTAACAAAACCTGGCAAACAACTCTGAATCGTTCCGTTATGGCAGCCGCTATATCGCCTGACCAGATGCCTTTGAAATCGGAGGGTAAATCTGTGGACTTTGCTCAGGACCTGCTTTCTAGGACAGATGATTCTTGGCGAGACTACCCAATCACTACGGCCACCGAAGAACAACTAGCCACTAGCTGGATCAAGGTAAAATTACCTCAACAACGTACAGTGCTCATCGGGCAGGATATCACCGAAAGAAAGAAAGCCGAAGAAGAAAAGAATTTGCTCATCAAGCAATTTGGCCAGCAAAACGAAGACTTGATTCAATTCTCTTACATTGTATCTCATAATCTGAGAGCACCTGTAGCCAATATTTTGGGGCTGATTAATATCATTGATTATCAGCAAATGTCTGGTGCGCACAACCAACAAATCTTAAACTATCTGATGGAATCGGCGCAGAAATTAGATTCCGTAGTAGAAGATATCAACGGCGTGCTAGAGGTGAAGAATCATCTCTCCGAACCTAGGGAGAAAATTAATCTACATCGATTACTGGAGCATGTAGCATCAGAATTGCAGGCAGAAACCCGGGAGAGTCAAGCGCAGATTGTGCACCAACTAGAGAAAATAGCTGAGGTATACAGCATTCGCGCCTATTTGCATAGCATTTTTCATAATTTAATCTCCAACGCGATCAAATACCGATCGCCAGAAAGAGAAGCGCGTATCGTGGTGCGTACGAGCTTGCACAAAGGTTATATCAAGATTTGTGTGGAAGATAACGGATTGGGTATTGACCTTCAAAAACATCGAGAAAAACTCTTTGCGCTTTACCAGCGTTTTCATTTCCATCAAAAAGGCAAAGGCTTAGGGCTTTACCTGGTCAAAACACACGTGGAAGCACTTGAGGGTCATATCGAGGTACATAGTGAAGTAGACAAAGGCAGTTGTTTTGAGGTATTTTTGCCTCTGGAGGAAGCAGGGTAGTAACTTCATGAGAGGCTGACATATTCACACTACTGATTGATTGCTAAGAGTTCGTGTATGATATGAATAGTATAAGCCCTGTTTGAACGGAGCTTACACACTGTTTAGCAATAATTATAGTCTTTGGTAAATCGTTTTTTTAGTTGAAGCTGATCGTTCCTCCTGCTGAACTAAATTGTGAATCTGTAATAGTTATCTCATAAATTTTCTCAGAACAGCAAGCAAACATCAAGGGAATCACGAACATCAAAGGAAATACATTCCTAATTTTTTCCTTCATTTCTTTTGTCTCGTTTTTTGTCATTGATATTGAGAATATCAATGATTTATGGTATTGCTAAATAGATCACATACACGAATTTGAGCATCGGAACCACGGTAAAGCGATTTACTTACAACTCCATTCTGACAAATTCCTTAGCCTTCCCTTGGCTCTGGTTGCATACAAAGTGACTACGGGTAGAGTCATAGCTGAGTACCATTTTCTGATCTGAGTTGGGCAAACGAGTGGTAATTTTGTTTTGTTGGCGATCAATCTCCAGCACTTCAAGTTCTTTTTCATTCACACTTTCAGGATCAGGTTGATAGAGAATGTTGACATCTCCAAAATACTCTTCGATACGGAAGACTTCTCCCGAATTTTTTGCCTGAAAACTACCTGAGAAGCTGGAAAAGTTTTGGTTGATAATCTCGAACTTACCGCTTTGGCTCATTTGATATTTGACGAGTGCCTTCTCTACAAAATCTCTGTCCTCGCCATACATATCCCCTTTTTTGATCACTTGGGTTTTTACCTCGATTTCTCCATTTTCTTGAATAGTGCTTTTCCATTCTTGCTCCATATCTACGTAGCCGGCCGTGCCTCCAATTCGCACCACATCGATGAGCTTGCCTTCGGGGGTGTAGTTTGCCAAATAGGTATAGACATAACTCCCTTCCATAAACATGGGAATATACTTAAAGACCAAGGAGTGAAAATCTTCGCTGAGAGGTAGGGTGTAGAGATAGCCAAAATTGATGACGGCAAAAGCATTTTTTTCCACATCAATGTAGCGATCTTGCAATCCTTTGCGTGTAATTTCTTGAATTTCAGGGTTCCCCCAGAGATCTTCAAAGGCATTCAGATCAGCAAGAGCTGCCGCCTCCAAGATGTTATCTAAAACAACATCCACCGGGATGGTATCCTCGATTTGATATTGGCTAGAAATCTCAAGAGGCAAATCAGCCGAGCGAAAGTGCAAAACAAACTGGCTCTCGAAAGAAGTCGTATCCTTAGGTTCGTAATCCTTGGGTAGCATGGTCTGAGCTAGCTCGTTTTCACCAATTTTTTTCTGTTTGGAACCACAAGCAAGTACAGATAATACCATTACACCGATGATGAGCATCAAATTGAAGAAGCGCATAAATATAGGGTAGGTTGGTTCGGAATTTAGATTTCTTATTTTTGCAAGTACGTGTTGTTCCATGTATACGGAGAAAAAAAAATTTAGTAGGGATATTCTTTTATTTTGAAATAAATTTTTTGTGAAATTGCCAAGCACGGGAATAATTTTGACTTAACTTGGGGCAAGCCTAAAATTTATTTCTGATCTTAACCAACTAAGTAAGAAAATTTATGAACAGCGAACCAACCAAGCCGATCAAGATTGGTATTATCAATGTGTCGGATCGAGCCAGCCGAGGAGTTTATGAAGATATTCCCGGCAAAGCCATCCGCAGTACTTTACAAGCCTATCTTCGTTCTGAGTGGGAAGATGTGTACCGAGTCATCCCCGATGAGCAAGATCAAATAGAAGCCACCATGCAGATGATGGCCGACGAAGAAGGTTGCTGTTTGATTGTAACCTCAGGGGGCACTGGACCGGCCAAACGCGATGTAACGCCCGAAGCAACCGAAGCAGTTTGCCAAAAGATGATGCCCGGCTTCGGGGAGTTGATGCGCCAAGAAAGCCTCAAATACGTACCCACGGCCATTCTTTCCCGCCAGACGGCAGGTATTCGTAACCAAACCTTGATTATCAACTTGCCCGGTAAGCCCAAGGCGATCCGCGAATGCTTGGATGCGGTTTTCCCGGCGGTTCCTTACTGTATTGACCTGATCGAGGGGCCTTACTTGGAAGTAAATGAAGAGGTGATTAAAGCTTTTCGGCCTAAGTCGAGCTAGAGCAACTTTTAGATTATTCTATTATTAGATGATGCCTCCTTTACCTTCTTTCTTGCTCTTCGTGATGCTGGTCAATGCCGTATTGGCTTTTGGTTACTTGCTCAACACCTTGGGGCTGTTCGAGCTAATCAAGATGATATTTTATGTGGATGGCTTGCTTTTCCCTGTGGTTTTGTTGGGATTGCTTTGGAACCGCTGGCAACGAAAAATACGGCTAAGCTTGGCTCATCTAGTGGTAGGTAGCCTTGCGCTTTTGATTCTTCTCCTCAGCTATTACAGCAACCAAATTGCTCCTTACCAATTACAGGTACACGAGGTAAAGATGCATACCCAGAAACTAAAAACACCCATTCGCATTCTACATATCTCTGATATTCAGAGTGATGGCATCGGTAATTATGAAAGAAGCGTTTTTGAAAAGATGAAAGCTCTCAAGCCCGATCTCATCATCCACACGGGCGATCTGATTCAGGTTCGAGATTATCAAAATTATCAGGCTGAGCTAGCCGCACTGGGCGATTTATTTGCTGAGCTACGGCCCCCCTTGGGCATTTACAACGTCGTGGGAGATACCGATGAACTCCTAGCTCCCCGTGATTTTGAGGAAAGGTCGGGCGTAAAAACCCTTTCTAATACTTCTTTAAAAATTCCCGGCACTGATATTCGTTTATTGGGGCTTTCCCTTGCTAGTTCTCGCTATGGAAATCTGGATTTAGTGCAAACTTGGCTCCAAGCACGAGAAGATCAAAGCTTACATATTTTGATGGGGCACGCACCTGATTATATCCTAGACCTGGCCCGACAGCCTGTGGACTTATGTCTAGCTGGACATACTCACGGCGGACAGGTAAAAATTCCTTTCTATGGAGCCTTGATTACCATGAGTCGGATTCCCAGCGCGTGGGTCAATGGCTATCGAGAATGGGAGGGAGTCCATATGAACATCTCCGCTGGTATCGGAGCTGAACACGCACAAGGTGTACCGGCACTTCGCTTTAACTGTCCACCCGAGATGACTTTGATTCATTTGGATTAATATAATGACTAATCAAACATCAATACCAAGTAGAAGTATAAAATCCAAAATAGATTTGATCGCTCGGCCATTTTAGTTCAATCTCCTCCTCAAAGGAAGCGATGATATTGTATTTATATTCAAAACGAGGCGGTACGGAAAGGTCTTGGTAGATGGAGGCATTTCCCAAATAAATCAAACAGCGATAGAGCAAATCTTCTTTTTCGTACTCTCCATCCAAAATCTCGGCTGGCATGTAAATCGACATCTGTAAATGCCGGTCTTGTTTGCGATAGCGTACACTCGTCTTCACTCCTGGATAAGCAAAAGAAAAGAATTGCCAATCGGATTGTGGCTTCAGCAAAAACCAAAAAATATCTAAGTCGGCCGTAGGCTGGGCGCTTAGCCAGTTGGGATGTGTGTAAGTGGGGTCATAGTGAATCAATTGAGAGTTTTCTATCCAAGACTCCTGCGAATCTAGCCACATAAGACGCTTGAATTTAGATGGTGGTCGGTTGTAAGTGCTTGTTTATGATTTCCTCTTCAAAAGCTTTGCCTTAAATTGCTTCCTATTTTAAGTGCAACACCTGAGAGTCCTTAGCGGTTTGGCTGGTTTTTCCTTAGCAGAAAGAGCGAACTAAGCACTCTTTCCTGCTAACGTGGCACCAGAGCCAGAGTTACATCCCGGGCTCGTCCGCCGTGGGGCCATAGATACTGGGCAGAGGTACATCATTCATTCTCAAATAGACCGTAAGTTGGCCTCTATGGTGCACCATGTGATTCATGATGGTGTTGCGAATGACGGTTGCACGAGGCAATTCGAAGAAAACTTTGTCCCCGTGGCGCATTTTCCAAATTTGCATCAGATGCTCGTTGTCTTTGTCTTTTAAGGCTTCCACGGCGGCATCTATTCCCTTTTGATGCATCTCCAAGAGTGCTTGGACTGAATTTATTTGGGTAGGTTTATAATCTGCTGTGGCAAAATCCAGCTCGTCTTGGTTGACAGTCATCACCACCCAACTCGGAATTTCGGCGGTATGAGAAGCCAACTGTACCATACTCATAGATTTGTCGTGAGGCCGCCAATCAAAAGCTTTCTCAGGAATGCGTTCAAAGACACGGTTATTAAGGGAGGCTTCGTGCTGAAGCTCGGCAATGAGTACTTGATTTAGTTTCATAGAAGAATAGACTAAGGTTTGTTTTTTTGCTTAATGTAAATCAAAATATGATAGAATTCAAGCTCAAATCTGATGATCAGATCATGGCTCAAGTGCATAAGCCAGTTTCTCCAATTAAGTTAAGCTTGAAGCTGCTTTTGTCTCCATTTGATGCGTTTCGTACCCATTCATCTCTGTGATGTATACACTTAAATGGGAGTGGATTTGCCGCGGGAATACCCTGAAACCCCTCTATGTCTCCGTGTCTCTGTGTTTTTGAACAAGCCATTCAAATGTCTGCATATAGAATAGGGATGGGTATGATACCTAAATAGAGGCAGATAAAACACGTAAATGTCTTGGGTTTGACAATTTTTGGCTAGGAGAGTGTGTACTTTTGGGAAGTAATCAACCTACTTCCATTATCATGAAGAAAATGTTTATCCTACTCGGGCAGATGTGGATTGGCCTCATACTACACGGCTGTATCGGAACTGATGTGCGCCCAGATACACTAGCTCCTACCGATTTATCCCAAGTGGAAATTTTGGGCTTGAATGATTCTCAGGTTTTTATAAATCAATCCATCAACTTATCTGCTCGTTTCACCAACGCGCAAGGTGAAGAGGTCAGTACTACCTTTGATTGGTCAAGTACGAATCCGGCGGTAGCTGTGATTGACGGTAATGGAGTGCTGAGTACCCTGAGCCTAGGACAAACGACAATTATCGCAAGCGCACAAGGTACACGGGATAGTATGCAGATAGAAGTGATCAATAACCCTGAGGCAGTAGCAGAGATCGCGATTCAGACCCCTGAAAGCCAGAGTTCGCTCTTGATTGGAGAATCTTTTACCATCGAAGCGAACATCATGAATGCAGACGGAGAATCTGTTCCCAATACCGAGCTTACTTGGATAAGCAGTGATACTACCGTGGCCACGGTTGACCCAACGGGATTAGTGCAGGCACTTGCCACTGGGCAAACCCTCATCCACGCAGAGTTTATGGGTATTACGAGTAATGACTTACTAATTACGGTGGTAACTGATAATACACAGATTGCTAGCATCACTTTAAATGCACCCACTGACCAGATTGAAATTGGAGAGGAATTCACCTTCACGGCGGTTGCCAGAAATAATGAGGGCAATGCCATAGATGGACTCAGCTTCGAGTGGAGTAGCAGCGATTCCGAAGTGTTGAGTATTGATGAAAACGGATTAGCCACAGGGCTTTCCGCAGGGGAGGCTACCGTTACCGCTCAATCTGGTGACATCAAGAGTCAACCTCTTAGCGTGAGGGTAATTGATGTGAACCAAGTAGCTAACGTGAGCATCAGCGCACCTAGTAACTCCCTCGAGGTCGGAGATAATCTTCAATTTTCAGCTACAGCTACCAATGCCCAAGGAAATGCTGTGGATATCAATAATATCATCTGGCAGAGCAATCAACCCGCTCTGATGACGATTGATGAAAGTGGGCTTGCCACTGCCTTAGCTTCCGGTACGGTGCAAGTGACTGCAGTCGTAGACGAAGTTACGAGCAATACCCTGACCGTGGCGATTAGTGAACCGAGTATGACCGCTAGCCGAAGTGGTGATTTTCAAGGTCAGAATGGTTATCGTACCGAAGGAACTGCTGTGCTGAGGATTTTAGAAGATGGCACTTCCCTTTCCTTAGATTTGCAAGAGAACTTTGGGGCTTCTAATGGGCCTGGGTTATTTGTTTATCTGAGTAATAGTCGTACCAGCGTTGGGGGAGGGATAGAGCTAGGGCCTTTGCAAAGTAATGCGGGTGCACAGAGCTACGCGGTTCCTGCGGGTGTGAGTCTGACGCAATACAATTTTGTACTTATTTTTTGTCGTCCATTTAGTGTTCCTTTCGGAGCCGCAGAACTAGAACCTTAATATAACCATGCGCAAATTATTTTTTATCTATTCGTTTTTGATATTAGGGGTTTTGAGTACTGCCCCTTTCGCATCTGCCAAATCTGATACTTTGTCCAAAGATAGCCTCCAATGGTATCGCTGGCATACTCCCGCTGGTACGAAGACTTTCTCATTCAATAAAGTTCTCAGAGAAAGCCGTGGCTGGGTATCTCCCAAAGGGCAGGGCTTTTTCAAATTAGGGCAAGCTTTCATGCGTTCTAACCGCTTTTTTGCCCCTGACGGAGAAGAAATAGACATCACCACGACTAGCCTCTACATCACTAGTCTTTATGGAGAATATGGACTGAGTGACCGCTGGACAATCAAGGCTTACTTGCCGCTCTTCATGCGTGTTACTTTAAATGAAGTCCAATTTGAGCCAAGTGGTAATACCATCCCGGGGGATGAATTTAACTCCATCGCCGATATAGATGTAGGGGTAACCTACGGCCTGATTCAAAATAAACCTTTCGTGCTCAGTGTTGGCCTGACCCTAGGCTTGCCCACGGGCGATACGGGCGGGGGCGATACGCAACTACTCCAGACAGGAGATGGTGAATTCAACCAACTTATCCAATTGCAGGCGGGCTATGCTATTCCCAACAGTCGAGCTTATCTAGGAGCTAGTGTAGGCTTTAATAATCGCACCAATGATTTTTCGGATGAATTTCGCTACGGCTTGGAGGCTGGCTATAGCTTTACGCCTAGTTGGACGGCCATTGTTAAAATGGATGGTATTCAATCTTTTGAAAATGGCGATGCCCTTGGTACGATGAATGGCATTTTCTCCAATAATACCGAGTACCTAATCGTTTCGCCTGAGCTAATCTATACCCTAAAAGAGCGTTACGGCGTATTGGCCAATGCCTCCTTCCCTCTCTCGGGTCAGAATATCTTGGCTGAGCCTAGTTATTCTTTTGGGATTTTTTGGAAGCTGAAGTAGTGGCCACTAAAAAGGATAAAACCAAGGAATCAAGAAGGTAGCCAGAATCCAGAATAACAGATTCAAGGGCGTACCTACACGGATGAAATCCATGAATTTATATTGCCCTGCACTATAGATCATCGTGTTGGTTTGGTAGCCAATCGGAGTCATAAAGCTCGCCGAGGCCGCAAAAGTAATCGCCATCAAAAAGGGGAGGGGACTCACTTCCAAATCTTGGGCCGTGGCAATGGCAATCGGAGTTAAAAGAGCGGCGGAAGCATTGTTCGAGATAAAACTAGTCAATAAGGTAGTAATCAAATATAAGCCAGAAACAATAGCCGTAAGCCCGAAGGACTGCATCGAGTTGACCAGCCCTTCGGCCAGTATCAAAGCCACTCCGCTCTTTTGCATGGCCACGCCCAAACTGAGTGAGCCTGCCAGTAAGAAGACCACCTTCCAGTCAATGGCTTGGTAAGCATCTCGGGTCGTTAAGCATCCCGTGAGGATCAAGAAAGCCGTGCCCGCGATTGAACCGGTCATAATGGGCACAATATCGAAGGTGGCCGTGACGATCACGACTAGTAGGGTAGAAATCACCAGCGCGAATCTTCGAGGATCATAATCCTGCATTAACTCTTCCGAAAGGATGATAAAGGGACTTCCTTGCTTGGCTTCTAACTTTTTGAGGTCTTCCAGGCGGTGGCTTTTGACTTCTACCAAGAGTACATCGCCTGTCTTCAAAATGGTATCGTTGAGGTTCTCGTGGAGAATTTCATCGCGTTGACGAATGGCGAGAGGCACGGCGCGGTATTTTCTTTTAAATTCCAATTCATTGAGGGTTTTCCCTTCAAATTCTGAATTAGCAGTGATTACTACTTCTACTAGGTTGGTATTACCTGTTTCTACGCTTTCATCACCAAGTGTCCATTGTGGGTTCACATTGACCTTGATGCGATCTTTGAGGGCTTTGATTTTTTCCACATTACAGCGCACCTTGAGGTGATCTTGGGCCAGCAAGACCATATCCAAGGGAGGCAAGATAAATTTTTCTTCACCTCGCCTGATCTCTATGATTTCTAACTCTAATTCTTTCACCAAAGGAGAGTCCATGATCTTCAGACCCACGGAGGGGGCAGATTCCAGCAGAATAATCTCACTGATGTAATCCCTGAGGTCAAATCTTCCTTGTAAATCTTCCTGTCCATTGCGAGCGGGGATGAGCTTTACGCCCCAGATGAGCATATAAGCCATGCCTACGGCGAAAAAGACCAAACCCATGGGGGTCATCTCAAACATGCTAAAAGCCCGAAAGCCTTGTTGCTCGGCCATCCCACTCACTAGGATATTGGTAGAAGTGCCAATCAAACAACAAGAACCTCCAAAAATGGAGGCAAAAGAAACAGGAATCAAAAATTTAGAAGTCGGACGATGAAGGGAAGAGGCAATCTGTGCCGCCACGGGAATAAATACGGCTACCACGGGCGTATTATTGATAAATGCCGAAACCACGCCGATGGTTAACATCAGGAAAAAAAGCCCGAGCCAAAAATTAGCACCCATCCAATCACTCATTTTGACTCCCAAGCGGTTGACAATACCCGTGTTAATCAGCGCAGCACTGAGTACAAACATCGCAGCGACCGTCACCGTGGCCGAATTGCTAAAGCCTGCTACGCCCTCTTCTGGGGTGATAATGCCGCTGAGCATGAGCATACTCATAATCAGAACTGCTACCATATCCACGGACAGAATCTCCGTGACGAAAAGAATAATCGCCAGAATAATGCTAAAGATAACAATTCCTGCTTCCATACAAATTTTGGTGTAGTTTGTTTTTTAGTCCACAATCCACGAACGACAGACCTCAGCTTGTTTTTAGGGCTTACCGTGGCCTGTTGACTGCCGACCGTGGACTCCGTAGTAAAAGTAGATATAGTCTACCAATTTAATAGGGTATTACGACAAAGTCTAGGAAAAGTTCTTAGCGTCTGAGGCATTTTCATAAAAAAACACAGAGATAATCAGAAGAAAACCAGAAAGCATCAGGAAGGTGGATGAGGGAAAATTCTCAAACGATCTTCTCTTCGCAAGATGTCGGCCAGAGTCGTATCTTGGAGCATCTGTACGGTAGCGTCGCGGACTTCCTGCATCACGCTTCTTAGGCCACAAAAAGATTCGTCTTTGCATTCTTCGCAAGGCTCATAATAATTTTCACTCACACAGGGCAAGAGAGCAATGGCACCGTCAAACAGCCTGACGATGGTGGCTAAATCTACCTCTTCTGGATTTTTGATCAAGTAATAGCCACCCCCTTTTCCTTTTTTACTATTGAGAATGCCCGCTTTGCGCAAATCTAGCAAAATGGCTTCTAAAAATTTTTTGGGAATTTGCTCTTCTTCCGAAATCTGGCTAATCAAGATAGGCCCCTGATCAAGCTTTCTTGCCAAATGAATCAAGGCATTGAGCGCGTATTTAGTTTTTCGAGAGAGCATAAATTTTTGGAGAGAAATCTAAACCAAAGCCTAAGAAGTAAGCAATTTTACAAACAAAGATAAGGATTGCCCGAGGAGAGAACAAATCTGGACTGAAGACCAAGAGAATCCACCTTTATGTCAATGGAGTGACATTTCTTGAGGGTTTCGTTTTTTACTTTTACTCCTGTAACCAATAAATCCCTACAAATGAACAAGTATTGCTCTATTGTCTTTTTCTCGTTGATTTTTTTATTTACGGCTTGTGGTGTCGTAGAATTGGATACCCCTCCACCACCCGATAATGGGGGAATGCCAGATCCATCTGGAACCGTGACTGGCCCTAACTCACTACCCGCAGATGAAGCTACCTTCGTAAACTTCCTGACCGGAGACAGTACCAAAGTTTGGCAAGCCGTTCAATTTACTTTAGAAGGACTGAATGGCTTTCAGAATTGCCGCTTAGACGATCAAATGACGCTGAGTACAGATGGCTCTTATGTATTCAATGGAGGCGTACAAAATTGTGGGGGCGAAGATCAAGCCCAAGCAGCAGGTAGCTGGAGCTTGGATTTTAATAATGCTCAGTTAAGCTTCGTGCTGGATGGAGAAAATTTTCAAGGAGAAGTCACGGGTTTAACCGAAGACCAAATAGTAATTACGGGTACTTATTTAGGCTTAGAAGTGGAGGCTCGCTATGAAAGCTTCTAAATATCTCTTTCTCGTGAAATATTTTGCAAGTGTCTGCTTCCTTTGGCTGAGTTTTGTGCCTCTTCATGCGCAAACCGACCTGAATGGCTTCCTCGATCAAACGGATCAGTTTTTACAAAAATATGTAAAGGAAGGAAAAGTAGATTATCCTGCCATCATCAAAAGCCCAGCCGAATTAAAAGCACTCGTACAAGCGATTGCCAATTTTTCTCTGGATGGCCTTTCTGACTCGGAGCGAAAAGCTTTTTATATCAATGCTTATAATCTAAATGTCATCGATGGCATTGTTCAGCATTACCCGACCAATTCCCCACAAGCAGTGGTTGGTTTCTTTGATCGTGAAAAACATCAGATCGCCGGCGAAAGCCTTACACTCAATGAGTTAGAGAAGGATAAATTGCTCAAAACCACTCAGGATGCTCGTTTGCATTTCGTGTTAGTGTGTGCGGCCAAGTCTTGTCCACCGCTTGCCCCTGAGGCCTATCGCCCCGAAAATCTGGAAGAGCAGTTGGACATACGCACCCGAATGGCTCTGGATGATCCGAAGTTTATCCGAGTAGAAAATGATGGACAAAAGGTAGAAATCTCCGAATTATTCACTTGGTATCGCGGTGATTTCTTGCGCAATCACGATTCGGTATTGGATTTTATCAATGCTTACCGTAGCGAAAAACTGGATTCGGAGATCAAAGTAGGCACTTACACTTACGACTGGTCTTTGAACATTGTCAAAGAAATGGAAGACGACATGCCGCTCTCTCCCAATCCCAAGGGGCGCTCTAATCTGCAGGTTTTTACGCCCTCGGCACTTTTCCGTAAGGGACAATTTGAAATTAACTTTTTCAATAATCTCTACACGCAAACCGAAGTCCGCAACACAGAAGGGGATGAAATTGGCTTGGCGCAGCGACAGAACTTCCTGAGTACCATGATTCAATTTACTTACGGGGTTTCCAAGAGTGCCAGAGTCAATGTAGGTTTGGACTTGCACATTAATTCTGCTTCGGTAGACTTGGAGTCAGGCTCTCCTTTCAAACATTTTTTTGGGGAAGTAGACTTTCGGGAAACCGTGATTTCGTACATTGCTCCTCGGGTGAAGTTTGTACCTTTCAAGAAATTCCCGAGAGTGTCCGTGCAAAGCTCTCTGTGGATTCCCATTGCCGATGATTTGGAAAATCGAGACGGGCGTTTCATCGCGCACGACCGCTACACGTGGCTTACCCAGTTTTTCTCAGATTTTTCTTTGGGTCCCAAGTTTCAGGTATTTATCGAGGAAGCTATTTTCTACCGGATTAATCGTAACTCGCAGCAGGATAATAATTTCGTACGATTTTTCCTGAGTGGTTTTCTGAGTTATTTTCCCACTTCCAAAACCACCATTTTTGGTTTTGCTCAGTATGCGCCTCGCTACGAGACGCTGGATAATGGCTTTGATTCACAATTTGGCCTTTCTCAATGGTTTACCCAAGTGGGGCTAGGAGCCAAATACCAATTAACGCCCCAAGTGGGATTGGAGCTAAGCTATGGTAATTTCATCGCTTCTCGTCGGGACGGGGCAGGCTCGGCCATTAATTTTGGAGTGCGTTTTATCAAATAATTGCCTAGGATTTGGTACTCAGCTTTTGGCTAGCTAGTTGAGAGCTGAGTGCTGAACACTAAGGGCTTTTTGTTCAATCACAAGCACGCAATTGATCTAGGAGTTCATTGAGTTGATCGATTTTCTCGGTGCTAAGATGAGCCGTGAAAGCATCCATCTGAGAAAATTGCTGATCAATTTTTTGCATAAGTGTCAAACCCTGATGGGTAATCATCACGTCTACCCTGCGTTTATCCGTACCGCAGGTTTTTTTCATGACCCATCCTTTTTTTCTTAATCGCTCTACGATCCGAGAAGTATCCGCGTGGCGATCAATCATCTCGTCCGTGATTTGTAGCGTGGTCAGGGGCTGAGGGTAATGATTCCGCAAGATACGAAGCGTATTGTACTGGGGTTGGGTCAGGTTAAATGGGTCTAAAAAACTCCGGACGTGGGCCTTGAGCCAATTGGCTGTAAACAGCAGATTGACTCTCAATTTATGATGTTCATTCGAGAAGGCTCCAGGGCCAGTTTCTTCTTCAATTTTCATAGATTTTTCTTGATGCTTAATTGTCTAACAACACATTGATTTCAAGAAAAAACAAGATTCAAGCCATTTCAGCCCTTAGCGTTAAGCTATTTGCCTCACGCCAGACCACGAGCAGCCCTCCCCGAAGAAGCAGATAGCAAGCAACTCATCAAATCAGCTTAGCCATTGCCAGTACATAACCGTAGTGTACGCCTTCGTGTAAATTGTTGAAGACCAGCGCGTCTTCGATGTTCTTCAGCATTACGCCATAGCTGGTTTGGTAAGTCTTGAACTCCCGAAAATGCTCCGATTGGTAGTCTTCCTGCATTTGGGCTACGCTGGTTCTGAGCAGAGCTTTGATTTGCTCTATTTCCTCACTCCCTACTAAGCCTTCGGGTTGGGTGCCCTTGCGATAGCGGTTGATCCAATCTTCGCTCACATTTGCCTCCAGTCCTGACAGGCGGTAGCAAAGCAGTTGCTGGGTAACGACCAAATGCCCCATGTGCCAAATGAGATTGTTGTTGAAGCCTTCGGGAATATGATTGAGTTGCGCCTCAGAAAAGTTTCGTACTCGTTCGAGCAGATTCTCCCGACTGATTTTGAGTAATTCAAATTGATCCATATATGTCCATTTTTTGGTAAAGATAGAGATAATTTTTACTCATCTGGGAGTAATGCACAGGAATTCAGCGAGGCGAGCGGCGGGGCAGTCCGCCTTGGTTGAGGAATTTCAGAGCCGTTTCTACCTGCTTGTCAATGTCTTTGATGCGATTAATGGTGTGAATGAGGCTACGCTTTTTGCCATCGGTGAGTTGGTCAAATAGGGCCTTGGCATCGCTGTCTTGCTCCAACAAGGCGGTGAGTACTTCGGGAATTTCCACGCCCAGCGGGTTGGGGTCTTCGGTGAGTTCAAAGTTTACGAGATCGCCTACTTTTTTGCCCATTTGCTTGAGGTAGCGCGTGGCGACGATGATATAAAAATTTCCATCCCCGTAGGGGTTCAGCCCGCAAGCCAGCTCTATTTTTTGCTCGATGGTACAGAGGAGGCGAGGGCGATCTCCTTCGAATTGCTCGGCGATTTCTTTGGGTACGAAGAGGTAATGCATATTGCCCCGGCTTTTGTCAAATTTTTGGAGGCGTTGCTCGAGTGGGAGGTGTGGCATCTGTCAAGGCTTTTGGATGATTCTTAATCAATAACCTTTGGAGGGGCCTGTGGTTTGGTGATGAGAAAATCTTTTGTGTTGGTGCTGGTTTTAACCGCCCTAGGTTTTTTGAAGCATCAGGTGAAATACTTGATGATACTTTAAGAGTGAGAGGAATAAGATTTTGATACGTGTAGGACCAGTTGAACCAAGTTGAGAATGCTCAATTAAATATTTTCAAGCAGGATCGCAATTTTTGTAAAAGCAAAGCATATTAACAAATCACGAAAACCCAAGAATTCACTCCTCTCCAAACCTTTCGCCCCACTTTTTTGCTTATTTTCATAAGATGAGAGATCATATTTATTTCGAGACCCGCACCTCTGCCGTGGAAGATTATCAGGTAGTGGATATTTTTATCAATTATTTTAACCTCACGGATGAACTGGCCAAAATCGAGGCTCCCTACGCCGAGGCCGAGGGCGTACCGCGTCTGGCTGGGGCTTACGAAGGCATTCCCCCTCTAATCGCGGGCTTGCCCTCGAGGCATCTACTCGGTGAGCCTCACGCGGCCTATCCGCATCCGCAGGGCAAGTCGGTGCTCTTGGTTTGTAATGAAAGTGGACTGGCCGAAAACTGGGCTTTTCTCGCGCAAATTCAAGTAGAAAGCGACCTTGTAATCTGGAAAAATTTTGAGCAGTGGCAAAGACCACTACACGCGGAAAACGCCTGGAAATACGAAACCATGCAAGCCCTCGTATTTGACAAAACGCAATACTGCCAAGCCTTAGTACAACTGGCACAGCGTGCCTACTAGATGGTAAATTCGGGCGTTCTTTAAGGACAATTAACTTGAAATTTGTAATTTGCAATTAGAAATGAATGGATACCATGACCCTAACGAAACAACAACTTTATTGGGTGCTGAATGGCTTATCGCTGCTATTTTTATGCCTTTCAGCTTGTGATACGCCCACTCCCTACGGTGATTTAGAGCTATTGGTACTGGACGACGATGGTCAATTGATTGAAAATGCCCGCGTCAGTCTATTCCTCACTCGAGAAGACTACGAGCTGGAGCAAAATGCCATCAATGAAGCAGATTCTACCGACGAAGATGGTTCTTTGCAATTCTTTAACCTACTCAACACGACTTACTTTGTCAATGTGGTTCGGGGGAACCTCAACAACTGGGAAGGCAATGTGGAAATCCAACTACGCCAAACGGAAAATGGCTTCAATAATTCAGAAATTATTGTCATCAAAAATTCTAAATCAGGCATACTGGCCAATGTAGAAGGAAAATCTTGGGAAATAGAACAAATCTTAGTGGGAAATATAGACGTAACCAATGATCCCGATTTTATTTGTAGTGTTGACGATCAACTTACTTTTTTTAAAAATAGCGTTCTTTTGGAAGATGAAGGACTAGAAAAATGTGATGACACTGCTCCTCAGACCGTGGAAGGAACTTGGCGTATCAACGAAGCAGAAACCGCCATCATCATTGAGCGCACCGATTCTGAAGGCTCAGACGAGGCCAACACTATTGAGCTTTCCATCATCAGTATCTCAGAAGATGCATTGCGTTTGGTAGTATTTATTCAACAGACCTTCGCCGATATTACCTACGTGCCCGCTGCGCCATAGCCCTCGAGATGGCTTTTTATAGATACTTTTTTACCTTTTTGAGATCCTCAGCTGTATCAATGGCAAAAGTTTCATACTCAGTGATTCCAACCTTGATTTGGTAATGCGAAAGCCAGCGCAATTGCTCCAAACCCTCGCTCAATTCCAGAGGAGAAGGCGGAAGCTTAGAAATATTGGCTAGAATTTGCGTTTGAAAGCCATAGATACCAATGTGCTTGTAAAAATCACTTTGCTGCGGCCATTCTTCCATAGCTACTCCACGCAAATAAGGAATTGGGCTACGGCTCATATAGACGGCTTGATGATGTTCATTCAGGGCAATTTTGGCCTCCTTTTCGTCCATCAGTTCTTCGTAAGTATGAATTCGCTTGGCTAAGGTCGCGATTTGTGTTTGCGGATCATCAAATAGGGCTGCTACTTCATTGATCTGCTCAGGGTTGATAAAAGGCTCATCACCTTGAATATTGATGGTTACTTCAAAATCTCCTTTCAGCTTAGCGGCTACTTCAGCGCAGCGGTCGGTACCATTTTGGTGATCTTTGGAGGTCATCATGGCTTTTCCGCCGATGGATTCAATATTTTGCAGAATGCGCTCATCGTCAGTAGCCACGATTACTTCCTGTACTCTTTTGGATTTACTGACTTGCTCATAGACACGCTGTACCATCGTTTTGCCCCCAATATCAATCAGTGCCTTCCCGTGTAAACGACTGGAATCATAGCGGGCGGGAATAATGCCTAAAATCTTTTTCATAATGCAAATTACAGATTACAAGTTGCAAATGAAATAAGATCGGAAGCTTGGCCGAATGTGGAAATATTTTCTTAAACACTTTGAGAAACGAGCGAGCGAACCACTTTGATCGTACGGTCGTCGGAAAGTGCATAACGCAAAATCTCGAAAAACTCTTCTTCATCGGTCAAAGTATATTTTTCATCAAAGAAAAAAAGCTCCAAAGGATAAGGCACAATATCGTGAATAATGGTAAATAGCTTGTATTGGTAATTATTCAGAGCAGGAGCCACGACCATAAAGGCATACACAAATTTATTTGGCCCCAAACCATAACTAATCCGATGCAAATCCTCGATCAGGCTCACCTCGGCGCCTACGGCATTTTGAGTCATTTCGCCCAGATAACGAGCTTGTTGTTTAAGTATGGTGACAGGTGTAATGATTTTTTCATCTAAGGAAATCGATTCCGACCAGAGGTTATCGATCATTTCCAGTGATTGGTTAAGGGTCATATTCATCTCCATAGGATTAATGATTAACAATAATTTACGTTTTGCTTGGCTACAGTTGCATAATGGTATCGATCCAATGTTGAGAAGGATAAAACTTCTCTTCTGGCTTATTTTTCTGAGAAAGTCTGTGGCTTTTGGGGGATAAAAGCCCAATAATAATACCATGAACCGCGAGTTGTAAGATAAGACCTTGAAACGTAGGAAAATTGAAGGGCGATTGAGGGATTCTAAAAAAAGAAGGGCTAAAAAAAAGAACACACCGAATACATTGAAGTGTAATTTCGAGCCAAACATTGTTTATTTAGCCACTTATGTAGAATATAATACCCTTCTACGTTTGGGTGTTAGGAGCAAGGATTTACGAGCCACCCACCTCTTGGCTGACCAACTCTGGCTGGCAATCACCGCCTTTTTGCACTAAGACTTAAAAATCTCATCCCCAACCAACAGACTTTTGCTCATTTAGGTGAACTTCTTAGAACAATTATCTCCAAAAATATTTGCTTATTGAAATAAAATTACAGTACTTTGTAATGCAAGTTACTATGCGAGGCTTAGTTCTGCGCTCATTATGTCCGAAAATGACCAAAAGCTGTATCGATTATGAACAAGTAAGAGCTAAGCGCAAGTCATTACAGGAGCTAAGTAGCTGATTTTTAAGGGAAAAGCTAGGCTGGTATCTAAATTGAACACAGCCAACACGACCAAGAAGAATCAATTTAATGTATTTATAAACCTGAAAACCTTATGTCTAGGATACAATCACTCAAAAAAGCACTAGAACTAATCATTCTGCTGTTTTTCTTGATTTTTTCACCTCACCTCCTTGCTCAGGATACACCCAACAATGGGGTTTGGTCGCTAGAAGCGTGCATTCAGTATGCCGTCAAAAATAATATTGGCGTCCAACAAAGCGATTTGCAAGTGCAAATTAGTGAAAATAATTATTTGCAATCCAAAATTTCTCGTGCTCCCGATTTAAATGCTTTTGCTAGCCAAAATTTCAACTGGGGACGTTCTATTGATCCGTCTTCTAATGATTTCGTAAATCAACGAGTGAGTTCTAATAACTTCAATCTCAGTTCTTCGGTCACCTTATTTGATGGATTTCGCATTAACAATACCATCAAACAAAATGCAGTAGCCGTAAAGGTGGGCCGTTTGGATGCCCAACAAACACGCTATGATCTCTCACTAAATGTAGCTTTGGCTTATTTGAATATCCTACAAAATCAAGAATTACTAGCCGTGGCCGAGCAAAACGTCCTCTCGACCCAAGAACAACTCGAGCGTACCCGTAAACTCTTCGAGGCAGGTGCCGTAGCGCAAAACGACGTGATTGATCTGGAAGCAACCTTGGCGAATAATGAACTGGCCGTGGTGGATGCACAAAATCAGTTACAAATCTCTAAGGTAAATTTACAACAATTCATGAACTTAGAGATTCGTCCAGACTTTGAGATAGAATCTGTACCTATCGAGTCACTAGATGTGAGTCCAGTGGTCGAGAGTGCTGAAAATATATACCAAACGGCTGAGAGTACACAACCTAATATTCAGAGTGCTGAGCTAAGTGTAGAGCAAAATCAATATGCCCTCGAGGTAGCAAAAGCGGGGCGATATCCTACCTTGACGCTAAGTGGAAACTTAAGCTCTATTTATTCTAGTGCCAGTGCTGAATCAGTACCCACTGAGTTTTTCGGCGTAGAGAGAGTGGGCTTTGTAAACGGAGATCCAGCTTTACCCGTACTGGATACTTTTAATTTTGAAGGTTTCATCTCCAATTCAGATTATCCCTTTCTTGACCAATTAGGAGATAACTTCCGTCAGCAAGTCTCTTTAAGCTTGAATATTCCCATTTTTAATCGTTGGCTTACCAAAAGCAACATTACCAATGCCAAAATCAACCGACGCATCAGCGAGCTGAATGCCCAAAATGTAAAGCTTCAATTACGCCAAACCATTGAGCAGGCCTATGTAGATGCCAAGGCGGCAGTCAATACCTACCGTGCCCGTCAAAAACAAGTTGAGTCTCTCGAGTTGGCTTTTATCACCACCGAAAAACGCTACAATGCAGGTGCCGCCAACATTGTAGACTACAACCTAGCCAGAATCAACCGAGATAATGCCCGCTCCGATTTGGTTCGAGCAAAATATGATTATCTTTTCCGGCAAAAAGTATTGGATTTTTACCAAGGCAAAGACTTGGGTTTTGAGTAAAACCACCAACTTTTTCTCATCTTGACTCAGAGTTAATCACTCTGAGTTTTTTCTTGCTAAAAACCTACTTTATCGTCAATTTTTGCTATGAAAACATTATAAAAATTTGTCTCTAGGCTGTAATATTTTTCCTAGCTTTACGACTTATGCCACAAGCAGTAGTATCTTAAACTTTTACATCTGATCTCGGGGAAACCCATTTATTTTTTGAATACCCATGGCTAAAAAGAAAAAATCCAATCGCTTACTTAGAAATCTAATTATCGTGGTCGTTATTCTCATCGTTGCTACCTTTGTCGCTCGTCGGGTGGGCTTAATTGGCAAGTCCAAGGCTATGGAAGTAACCATTACCAAAGCATCCAAGGAAGAAATCGTAGAGAAAGTCACCGCTTCGGGCAAAGTGCAACCCGAGGCCGAGGTAAAAATCAGCCCCGATGTCTCGGGCGAAATCACCGAAGTACTCATTG
Organism: uncultured Cytophagaceae bacterium; assembly: GCA_964551015.1. GTDB lineage: Bacteria > Bacteroidota > Bacteroidia > Cytophagales > Microscillaceae > CAZKBP01. Next base: position 212,973 of record CAZKBP010000003.1, read on the forward strand.
AAGAAGGAGACTCCGTGGTCAAGGGGCAGCTACTCCTCAAGATTCGCCCTGATAATCTGGAGGCCGCCGTAGAAAGTGCCGCCGCCACGGTCAAGTCTCGCAGAGCCAATGTCTCCCAATCAGAGGCCGATTATGCCCAGCGCAAGGCACAACTACTCCAAAGCAAAAACGAATACGAACGCAATAAGGAACTCTATGAGCAGAAAGTGATCTCTCTGGCAGATTTTCAGACCGCAGAAGCAAATTATCTAGTAGCCAAAGAACAAGCCGCTTCCGCGCAGAAAAGCATAGAGGCTGCTCGCTTCAACTTGGAAAATTCTCAGGCTTTATTGCAGCAGAATCTAGACAATCTCTCCCGTACCAACGTCTACGCCCCCGTGAGTGGTACGGTCTCCAAACTCAGCGTAGAGAAGGGTGAAAAAGTAGTAGGAACTGCTACCATGGCGGGTACGGAAATGCTGATTATCGCCGATCTTAATAATATGGAAGTGCAGGTGGATGTCAATGAAAATGACATCGTCAAGGTGCGAATCGGTCAGAAAGTTATCATTGATGTAGATTCTTACAGCAGTACCGGACGTAAATTTGATGGCCTCGTTACCGAAATCGCCAATACGGCCAACGAGACGGCTACCGCTGATGCCGTAACCGAGTTTGAGGTAAAGATTCGCATTCTCAATGAGTCTTACCAAGATTTGATTCGCAAAGGGAGCAAGTTACCGCCTTTCCGCCCGGGCATGACGGCCTCGGTAGACATTGTCACGGATCGGAAAGAGGGTATCATCACCGTACCCATCGCCGCGGTTACTACGCGCAATGCGACCCAAAACACGAACAAGAAAGGATCCAAGCAAAAAGCCACCGCTACCCAGGTCAAGAATACAGATGCGCCCGCCCGTGAAGAAAACGAAATAGAAGAAGTGGTCTTTGTCTACAACGAAGAAACGCAGACCGTAGAACAGAGAAAAGTAGAAACGGGCATTAGTGATTTTGAAAATATCGAGGTCACAAAAGGACTCAAACTAGGAGAGCAAGTCGTAACGGGGCCTTTTAATCTCGTCTCCAAACAACTCAAAGACGGTCAGAAGGTGGCCATCAAAGATGAAAATGCTAAAAGCACGGCCAAAGAAGATTAGAAACGCCTAATTACTCATCCGAGTGGAATGATCGCCTTAACCAACAGATGCATCAATAACTGATTTGTAAAGAGAACAAAGCTTCCCCCGCCTCGGAGTTTAGTATTCTGAGAGATTTATTACCATAAGCTTAGGATTTTTTAAAACTCAAAACGCTTCATTTCAGTAAATAGGGTTGAAAGGTAGCTTTCCGCAATGATAGCAAGAGCACCTGGTCTCACTAACGCTTACATGTTAGCAAGACGCTCAAATGGATAAAAGATAACTCACAACCCATAACTCACATGGCAGATTCAGACAAGAACCTACGTGCTTACTTTGACAAAATTTTAGAAATCCAAAAGCAACAACAAAGCCGTGAGCTAAGTGAAGCAGAGCTCAAAGAAATCGCGCTGGAGATGGGGCTTTCTGAAGGTGATTGGCAAGCGGTAGAAAAAACTTTTCAGGATTACTACCAAAGAGGAGAAGGCTTTCTCAAGCATAAAAATTGGGAAGACGCCATTGCCGAGTTGAAACAAGCCTTGACCCTCAAACCCAGCCACGTGGCTACGCAATATCAAATCGCCCAAGCTTACGAAGGACTTTGGAAAGAACAAAAAAAACAGGAATACAAAGAACTGGCTATTCAGCACGCACGCCAGTGTTTACAGCTCAAAGCCGACCACAGCGGTGCCCTCAAACTCATCAGTGATCTCAAAAGAAACCCGATCAAGCTTGCCTCTCCAAGCTCCGCAAATACACGAAAAATCTGGCTACCCGCCGTGGTTGGCCTAAGCTTGCTCTTCGTGGCAGTAACACTAGTACTATTCTTGAGCCCAAGGTCCTCTTCTAGCACGGTGCAAGTTGAAGTTAAAAAATCTGCCCCTATTGATCCAGATGACAACAGCCCTGCGGTCGATTACACGGAAACGGAAGAGACAGGCATGGATACTAACCTGAATGCGATCGCACTTCCAGTTACGCTCGTGAATGACGATAAGTCCAAGGGGCTTGCCTATCAACCCCAGACTAGCATTTACACGAAGTATGACAAGAGCTACAACTGTAAGGTGCTTGGCACTATCCGAGTGGATGGCTACGAGATTGACAAACTCAAGATGAAGGTAGAGTTTTTGGATGCCACGCAAAAACCTATTTTTACCGATTATGTGGATGTGATTAATAATTATTCAGCTGCCGCACGCAATGGAGATCTCATTCCATTCAACTATTCCGATTACAAGGACACCGGAAGCTTTCCTGACTTTCGTTCTATCCGGTTATCAGTGTCTTTGATAGAAAGAGAAGAAATGACCGCTGCCTATCAAGCCTCTCCCAGTAAAACCTTAGTCTGGCCTAACGCAAAACCCGCGAATATGGACTTGGAGCTTAGAGAAAGATTGAGCAGCCGCAATGGTAAATACCAGAAACTAGAACTCGCCTTCAAAAATACAGGAACACGCTCTATCAAACACTTACAGGTAGAATTGCAGTGGTTTGCACCGAATGGCGAGATGATCAAATCGGCCAAATTGTTTGTCTGTACCGATTCTAATCCTAAAATCAAGCCCGGTCAAACGAGAGTCAAACAGGGAACTTGGGACATTTCTGATAAGAAAGGACAACTAGCCACCAGCTATCAGGTATCGGTGATGCGCTTGGAGTAATGGGTTATGGGTTGTGAGTACGCACCAACGCAAGGAAGTTTTGTGAGAAATTCTAACCGTGCGTACCCAACTATGAAAAATTGCAAAACATCAGGAGTAAAGCACTAGGCAAAGAAAAAATAACTCACAACTCACAACCCAAAACTACTTAGGAGGCAGGTTCTACTTTGAAGCTTAATTGTAGATTCTCCCACATGTAATCTACTTTTTCTTTATCCACTTCAAAGGTCATTCTTTCTGTGAATTCTTCGGATTCCGTGGGCTTTACTTTTACTCTCAACACGTCTTTACTTTCATCGTAATCATAGGCTCCCCACTGTTTGGAATCTGTGTTGAAAATGATTGTCCATTCATCTTCATTAGGAATCGTGAACAAACCGTAGGTGCCCGCGGGTAGTTTTTGGCCTTCAATCATCACATCTTCGCTCACCTCGAAGGTAGTTGCTTCGTTGGCTCCAGTGCGCCACACATCACCGTAAGGAACCAAGGCTCCCCAGATTTCGCGGTCTTTGACGCCGGGTTGGCTGTAGTTGATGACCACTTCGGCAGAGCCAATTTTACCTTTGGCTTCGGCAGGAGGGCTAGGACGCTTAGATTTGTCCTCTTGTGCACAAGCTGTAGAAAAAATACAACAAACACTAAAAACAAATAAATAAACACGAAAAGTAGTTTGCATAGTTTTGTGGATTAATATAAATCAAATTTAGAGATAGAAACCCATGTGATTTGTTACTGAAATGTTAAAGTAAAAAAATGAAAGCTACCATTGCCCTCTCAAAGCAATCATCCAATTCTGCCCCGGAGCGACAATTCCTGAAGAATAAGGGCGATATCGCTTGTCCAAGATATTTTCTACTCCCGTGTTGATTTCCAGAAAAGAAGTGATTTGGAAAGCCGCTTTCAAATGAAGTGTGTACCAAGCTGGCGAAAAAGGATTTCCGTTGGCATCCGTGGCGTAAATTTGTGGCTTATCTCGCTCCGAAGGAGCCAAGCGATCATAAGGAATTTCACCACTATAATCTCCCGAAAACTCCAGTCTCCATCTCAAGGGAGTCCATACCAAACGCGTACTACCAAAAAGCGGTGCCACGTGGCGAACCGCTTCTCCCTCGTCCGTTTCGCCCTGAGTATAAGTCAAGTGAGTTTGTAGGTACAAATTGGGCAACAGATAAGCTCTCAGACTCGTGCTGAAACCATAAATGCGTGCGCTAGCCGCGTTGACAATCGCTTCGGTCTTGCTCAACTGACCATCGTATAAGATCGAGTCTTGACCGTTAAAGCGAAAATCCCTCCTTACCATCAAGTCATCTACCTGAGTATAAAAAGTATTTAATTGAATTTCGTGTCCTTGCTGCCAACGCTTGATAAGTGCCACGTCTAAATTGTAAGCATATTCAGGTTGTAGATTCGGGTTGGGTACTACGACGCTCCCGGGCTCTGAGTCAAAAACTTTGGCTACGTCATCTATATTGGGCGCGCGAAAACCCGTGGATAGATTCAAGTTAATTTGCCAATCTGTACGTGGGCGATAAACCATCCCCAGGCTACCATTGAGAGCGGCATTGCTGAGGTCAATTTGCTCGAAAGGAAAATCAAAAAAAGCTTCATTTTCGCTCACATCCGCACGGATAAGTACTTGATTAAAGCGCAAACCCGCCGTAAAGGTAAACTGTTCCTTCCAATTATATTTGTAGCTCGAGTAAACCGCCCAAGAAGCATACTCGGAGCCGTCTGGATAACGTGTAGAAGTACGCTCCTGCTGCCCATTGCTGATATTCCGTACAAAAGCCGAAGACCCGACTTGATTATAAACCGCCTCTACTCCGTAGAATAAGGCTCCGTGCTGACCAATATCTCGGTCAAAATCTAAATTAGCCGTGAAAATATCCACCTGCTCGGTACGACTTCTCAAATCGTCTTCTTTGAAACGGCGGTCTTGCCGACTCTCCTCGTAGCTTTGGTAAGCCAATGTAAATTGCGCTTGGTCAAAAAAAGAGGTAGGGTGAATGTACTGGGCATGCAGACGGTGCATCATCCATTTCTGCGGCCCATAGTACCATTCAGCAAAGCGCAATTGCCCCTCTCTGCGCTCAATCAAACGATCATAGCGAGGTACATCCGAAGTACGAGAATAATGGAAAGCATACTCGAGGTTTAGGTCATCGCGGGGCTGGAAGCGAATCTTTTGTAAGACATTTAATTGGTGGTAGCCAGTGGGGATTTGACGATTTTTGTCCGCGTTGAGCAGAACCGTATCCTGACCATGGATTCTATCCACGTATTCAGGTCGGGTATATTCCTCGCGACCTTGGCTTCCCATCCGCAGGTCATCATAATCACTGAAGGAAACACTGCTCAGCCAGGCCCATTTTTGGCCGGCCAGAGTCCAGTCCAAATGTGCCATTTTTTCACGATTGGCACTGGAAAAGCGAGTTGAGGCATTCCCAGAAAACTCAGCTTGCTCGCCTGTGGCTAGCTTCGGACGCAGCGTGTGAAAATCCATCACACCTCCCAAGGCATCACTGCCATAAATAACCGAGCCGGGGCCAAACAAAACTTCCGCTTCCTCGATACTGTTGGCATCCAGAGAAATCACATTTTGCAGATTTCCTCCTCGGAAAATGGCATTGTTCATTCTCACGCCGTCCACGACCAACAAGACGGAATTAGCTGAAAAGCCGCGGAGCATAGGGCTACCCCCGCCTAGTTGGCTTTTTTGGATAAACACTTCTTTAGAAATGCCCAGCAAATCGGCTGCGGTTTGTGGATTTTGAAAGGCAATTTCTTCGGACTCTATCCGAGTAATCTTCACGGGGACTTCCTGTGCGTTTTGCTCCCATTTGCTCGCCGAAACTACAATTTCGTCTAAGTTGGTGTTTTTTTCAAGGAGTGTTACTTGATGGTCTTGTAGCAATAGTTGGGAATAGCTAATGGTACTCGGTTGGTAATTAGGATGTTGAAAAAAAATGGTGTCTCCTTGCTGAAAATATGCCTGCTTTACTTTTCCCTGCGCATTGCTACTGTAAGCTTTGGTTTTTCCTTGGTTGTAGATGAGCACCCCCACGACGGGTAGCCCTTTTTGATCTTGTATCTGGAGGGAAATTTGTGCCTGCAACGACGAGAAAAGCCCCAAGCACCAGAGGAAGAGGCAGAAACTCTTTTTGATCGGGGCAAGGTCTTTGGAAACCAAGCAAGGGAGAGCAAAAACGGACATAGAGGTTTAAATGACAAACTTAGCGAGACGTTCTAATATGACATTGACAATCGATAAAAGAATACCAAAAGCAAAAGCCCAAACAAACTTGAAGATATAACCACCGGCAAAAATCGCGAAACCATCTATAAAAAAGGCTACTAACAAAACCATCACGGTATTAATGAATAATGGAAATAAACCCAAGGTCAAGATGGTGATCGGAAAGGTAAAAAAACGAATAATGGGCTTGATAAAGACATTAATTGCCAATAGCGCCAAAGCCGCAATCAAGCCTGATTCCAAGTTTTTGATCGCGATGCCTGGTAATAACCAATCACAGACAAATATTGCCGCGATAAATATGGCTGCTCGGAACAAAATTTTCATAAATAGCTTTTTATAATAAATAGCTACAAATATAAAAATTAATTTGGATTCAAATATTCGCGATTTAGTTTAATCGTGTTATTAATCATCGCACTTAGGCAAACGTATTTCTGATATTTACATAACACCTTCATTCCATGAAAGCATTTTTAAAAGTGAGTTTGATCCTGCTCGGCGTTCTGATGAGCCATTGGGTTTCTGCTCAGTATGTTCCCAAAGAAGAAAGAGAAAAAGAAAAAAGAACCGACAGTACGCAAGTAGAGGCTACCGTCGATACTCCACAAAAAACGAAACGATCTAGACCCTCTGAGCTTTCTGATCAGAGCTTTTTTCAACGTCTCACCTTCGGAGGGAACCTAGGCTTTGGCTTTGGTAATCCTACTTTTGTTGATATAGCTCCGACCGTGGGTTATCGCTTTACTGACAAATTTACGGCTGGTTTAGGCTTCAATTATCTCTATTATGATTTTGAGCAGCGATTCAGCAACGGCACGATTAATATCAATTCTAGCTATTATGGCGGAAGAGTTTACGGTCAATATTTTATTATTGACGAAATCTTTGCTTGGGCAGAATTTGAAGGACTGAACGTGGAATTTTTCAACACAGACGGGCAAACCGAACGAGAATGGCAGTACGCTCCCTTGATTGGCGGCGGGGCACAAGTACCCATCGGCAACCGAGGAGGCATTTATTTTTTGGGACTCTATAATCTCAATCACTCGGATACTTCTTGGCGAGGTACGCCTTGGGTCACACGGGTAGGATTTAACTTCTAGAAATGTCTTTCTGAAAATATTTAACCAAAGCTTCCCTCCTCCAAAATTGGGAAGCTTTTTTCCATTTTGACTCTATAACTTACCCAAGTGCCTCTTTCCTCAGCTATCATCTACCCTGATTTATATCTGCTAAAAGTATGAAATGGCTCCCTTAGCTCGTGCTTTGGTAGAAATTTTTACAATCCTGAAACTAATCTCCTTGTTTTGGAGTGCTATTTGAAGGCGTTCTCGTGGAAACATCCTCTCAACCTTACATCTGGTCTGCAATCTCAGTCTTTTATCAATTTTAATTTGACACTAGATTAAATACATATTTTTATGAAGAAGATTCTTTCGATAATCCTCTTCTTAAGCAGCTATTCTGGGATTACTTGTTTAGCACAACCTTCCCTAGATTCAGGTGCTTTTGACTCTTCTGAAACCATCAGCCCTAGTTATTTTAATGCCCTAGGAAACCGATTTACTTATCAATATGAGCAAGTAGCTCTATTGGACGGAAAGCTCCTACTGGAAATACCTGCGGGTTTCAAATTCTTAGATCAAGCACAAAGTGAGTACGTGCTTCATGATTTGTGGGCTAATCCAAAAGCTCTCCGGACGCTGGGCATGCTTTTTCCCGAAGATCAGGAACCCACTGATCCTAGCAGTTGGGCTTTCAATCTGAATTATGAAGAAATAGGTTATTTAGACGACCAATTAGAAGCAGAACTTGCCGTGGATCAACTACTCGAACGGATGCAAAATAGCGTAGCCAAAGCTAACCTTTATCGGGAAGAAAAAGGCTATCCAGCCCTTAATCTGCTCGGCTGGGTGGCGCCCCCCCGCTACGACTCAGAACGCAAAGTACTTAGCTGGGCTAAGAAAATCCAGTTTGGAGCAGAGCAATCCCCGACTCTAAACTATGATATCCGCTTGCTAGGGCGTGAAGGGGTTCTCAGTTTGCACGCCATTGCTCCTCTAGATTATTTAGAGAGGGTCAAGAAGTACATTCCTGCTGTTATCCAGAGTGTTAGCTTTACCAAAGGAAATCGATACGAAGATTTTGATCCCCAAGTGGATGTTCGCTCTCACTACCGCCTCGCCGATCTCATTACGGGTGAGGCCGAAGTCGAGGCCAATTTTTGGTCAGAATTGGCTAAGTTTAGTAACTTTTTCGTGTTTGGTATTGCGGCCGTGGGCGGCTTGATTTGGCGCTTCGTAACGGGCAAAAAACAATCTGAGGAAGTGTAGAGCGCTAAGGTGGTCAATGCTCAATTGATTTGCCAAATTCCGCTCTCGTTTTGAAAAGATCAAAAACGCTCAACCAAATACTTAAACTGATAGCAGTCAGAACCAAGAGTAACCCTGAAATAAATTTAATACCCATATTTTTCTTGCCAAAGGGCTTTTAAGTATTTACGGAGTTCTTTTTCACGCGGGTTTTGGCCAGGATCATAGAATTGATGCCCTGAGATTTCATCGGGTAAATATTCCTGATTCACGAAATTGTATTGGAAATTATGCGCATATTGGTAGCCTTGGCCGTAGCCTTCTTTTTTCATCAACTTGGTAGGAGCATTGCGTAAATGGAGAGGCACGGGCAAATTCCCCTTTTTCCTGACCAAAGCCAAAGCCTTGTCAATGGCAAGATAGCTGGCATTACTCTTGGGAGAGGAAGCCAAGTAAGTAGCCGTTTGGGAGAGAATGATTCGAGCTTCGGGATAACCAACCATCGATACGGCTTGGAAGCAGTTGGTCGCTATGACCAGGGCGGTGGGGTTGGCATTGCCAATGTCTTCGGAGGCCAAGATGAGCATTCTTCGGGCAATAAACTTGGGATCTTCGCCACCCTCAATCATCCGAGCCAGCCAATAGACCGCCGCGTTGGGGTCGCTGCCTCGCATAGATTTGATAAAAGCCGAGATAATGTCATAGTGTTGTTCGCCGTCTTTGTCGTAGAGCACGGTTTTTTGCTGGGCATTTTGGAGCACGGCTTCATTGGTAATGACGATAGGTTCTTGGCCGATGGCATTCACAGTCATTTCAAAAAGATTCAACAAACGGCGGGCATCGCCACCCGAGAGATTGAGGAGGGCTTCGGTTTCCTCGATGTGAATTTCTTTTTCTTTGAGAATTTCATCCCTTTGCATCGCCTCTTGGAGCAGCTTTTCTAATTCCTCTTTTTCCAAATTTTTTAATATGTAAACCTGACAGCGGGAGAGGAGAGCCGAAATGACCTCGAAGGATGGATTCTCAGTCGTGGCTCCAATCAAAGTAATAGTTCCGTCTTCTACCGCCCCCAAAAGCGCGTCTTGCTGCGCTTTGTTAAAACGATGAATTTCATCTATGAAAAGAATACTCCCCGGCTGGTTCTTGGCCTGCTCAATGACTTGGCGCACTTCCTTCACACCGGAGCTGATTGCACTCAGCGTAAAAAAAGGTTTTTCTAAGAGCTTGCCAATCATTCGAGCTAGCGTGGTTTTGCCTACGCCAGGTGGGCCCCAGAAAATCATAGAGCCGATTTTACCCGCTTGGAGCAAACGTGCGAAGATAGCTCCTTTTCCAACTAAATGTGACTGACCCATAAAGTGCTCTAAACTTTCGGGGCGCATACGTTCGGCTAAGGGCGGAAGATTTTTGGACATTGCTCAGTTTTTTATTCTTGTATGGTTGTATGGCTACCTTGTTTTGAAACCAAGGGCTAAGCACTGACTGCTATTTAAAAAGTAAAGGCTCAATGTCAGTTAATAGTTTCTTAAAACGCTCCATAGAAGATGTATCTGGCCACACACTTACATCTTGCTGAATCGGTAAGCGGAATTGATACACATTGCCATCGAAGCGCACTTCGGCTTGCATATCTCGCAGCTTCCGGAGTACATACTGATTTTCAGGAAGCACACTACCGATAAAATATTCTAAGGCATGGGCCTTGGCTAATAGATACATAATCGCAGCCAAGAGATTGCCAATTCCTCGCCCCTGATAAGCATCAATCACGGTGATAGCGAGTTCAGCACAGCAAGTATCATTGTCTAGCCGAATAAAACGAGCGATACCCACCCCTAAGTCTGGGTGCGCATTCGGGTCTAGTGCTCCCCAGGCCACGTGGTTGCACTGATCTACTTGGGTAAGATACTCGAGCTGAGACTTGCTCAGTTCTTTGAGATAGCTAAAAAAGCGCATGTATCGGGATTCTGTAGAAAGAAGCGAAAAACCTTCTTGGACACGGGCTTTATCCTCAGACAAAACCGTTCTCAGGAGTAATTCTTCTTCTGGCCTAAGACTGTACATAAACATTTTGTGGTGCTCGCGTAGCATAGTATTAAGTTAAAGTGGGAGATATTGGCATCTAATCAAGATGGACTTCGCCTATCTTACGATTTACGTATTTTTTCTTTCTTTAATAATATAATTTGTAGAGCTTTGAATGAATGATTATATTCATGGCACTTTAGTAACAAATGTTGAAACGCTTACCTCAAGATAGATACTGAATAAGTTTACAAATGCTAAGCAATGTAAACATTTCAGCGATTAATAAATACCTAATTCAAAAAATGGACACACTCAAAACCCTGAAAGTTATTCCCTACAGTTTATTTACCGATTTTGATATTCACCTCTTTAGAGCAGGAAAACACTTCAAATTATACGAAAAATTAGGTGCACATCCTACCGAAATCGAGGGAATTTCGGGGACTTATTTTGCCGTTTGGGCACCCAATGCCGAGAAAGTTTCGGTCATCGGTGACTTTAATTTTTGGAATGCAGAAGAGCATCATCTCTTCGTACGCTGGGACGGCTCAGGGATTTGGGAGGGCTTTATCCCCAACGTGAAACCAGGAAATTTTTATAAATATAGAATACTTTCTAATGAGGGGCAGGTGCTTGAGAAAGGCGATCCCTATGCTTATCTCTGGGAAGTGCCACCCAAAACGGCTTCCGTAGTTTGGAATCTAGATTATGAATGGAAAGATCAGGCTTGGATGGAGAAAAGGGGGGAAGTTAATCGCTTGGATCGTCCTTTTTCTATCTATGAGGTACATATGGGTTCTTGGCGACGCAAAATGGAGGAGCAATACCGTTCTTATCATTACCGCGAACTAGCCGATGAACTGGTCAATTATGTAGCCGAGATGGGCTTTACGCACGTGGAGTTTTTGCCCGTGATGGAGCATCCTTTTTTTGGTTCTTGGGGTTATCAGGCTACCGGTTACTATGCTCCTTCCTCACGCTACGGCACACCACAGGATTTCATGTATTTGGTAGATGCTTTTCACCAAAAAGAGATCGGGGTGATCTTGGATTGGGTTCCTTCTCATTTTCCTGGGGATGAACATGGCTTAGCTTTTTTTGACGGAACACATCTTTACGAACACGCCGATCCCCGTAAGGGATTTCATCCGGATTGGAGTAGTTATATTTATAATTACGGGCGGACAGAAGTCAGGGAGTTTTTGATTAGTAATGCCGTTTTTTGGCTGGATAAATATCATATTGACGGACTGAGAGTGGATGCCGTGGCTTCTATGCTCTATTTAGATTATTCGCGTAAGCACGGTGAATGGATTCCTAATGAACAGGGTGGCCGTGAAAATGAGGAAGCCATCAGCTTTTTGAAAGAATTTAATGAAACCATTTATGGAGCTTTCCCTGATATACAAACTATTGCCGAAGAGTCTACGGCCTGGACCGGGGTCTCTAGTCCTACCTTCAACGGAGGGCTGGGCTTCGGGATGAAATGGATGATGGGCTGGATGCACGATACACTTTTGTATTTTTCTAAAGACCCTATTCACCGTCAGTACCATCAAAACGATATTACTTTCAGCTTAGCTTATGCTTTTACCGAGAATTTTTTGTTACCGCTTTCCCACGATGAAGTAGTACACGGCAAAGGGGCATTGATCCAAAGAATGCCCGGAGACGAATGGCAACGCTTTGCCAATATGCGTCTGCTGTACAGCTACATGTACACGCACCCGGGCAATAAATTACTATTCATGGGAGGCGAATTCGGCCAAACCTCCGAGTGGCGGCACGATAGCGGCCTAGAATGGCATCTGCTGGAGTTTGAACCCCATCAGGGCTTGCAGCAGTTAATGAAAGACTTGAATCAACTTTTGAAAAAGGAAAAAGCACTGCACGAGATTCCCTTTGGTCCTGATGGCTTTGAATGGATAGATTTAAATGATGCCCAGCATTCCGTTTTGGTTTATATCCGAAAGGGACACGATGAGGAAGACCGCTTGATCATTGTACTCAACTTCACTCCTGCCACGCACGATCAATATCGGATTGGTGTTTATCCCAGCGCGGGTTTTGAAGAAATATTCAATAGCGATGATCCGAAATATTGGGGCAGTGGCTACGAAACCAAAAAGAAAATCCCTACCGAGCTAATTACTTCCCACGGTCGTGAGTATTCTATTAATCTAAAATTACCTCCCTTGGGCATGCTCGTTTTGAGAGGAAAATAAACTTCAAGTTTCGGGTGGCGAGAGGCAGGTGATAAGTTTTGAATTACGGTTATTTTTGTTCTTTGCAGGGAATCGCGAAATAGACCCCTTGCAACCTGAAATACAACTACAAAGAAATGAGTAAATACATCTGTATACACGGGCACTTTTACCAACCACCTCGAGAAAATCCTTGGCTGGAAGAGGTAGAGTTGCAAGAATCTGCCGAGCCTTTTCATGATTGGAACGAACGAATTACAGCCGAATGCTACAACCCAAACGGTGTCTCACGTATTTTGGATGGAGACGGTAAGATCGTAGATATTGTTAACAATTACGCCAAAATCAGCTTTAACTTCGGCCCTACGCTTCTCTCCTGGATGAAAGACAAAGCCCCCAAAAGCTATCAATATATCCTGGAAGGCGATAAGCAAAGCTTACAAAGATTTAATGGACATGGCTCAGCGATGGCACAGGTTTATAACCATATCATTATGCCCCTAGCCAACCGAAGAGATAAGGAAACTCAGATTATCTGGGGCTTGGAAGATTTTAAGCGTCGTTTTGGGCGAGAAGCCGAAGGCATGTGGCTGGCCGAAACAGCCGTGGATACAGAATCTCTGGAGCTATTAGTAGAGCACGGCATCAAATTCACAGTACTAGCTCCCAATCAGGCCAAACGCTATCGTAGCTTGGGTGAGCAAGATTGGCTGGAAGGCGTGAATCCTAAGCATCATTATATTTGCCGACTGCCTTCTGGAAAAAAAATCGTACTATTTTTTTACGATGGAGATGTGTCGCAAGCCGTGGCTTTTAAGGGCTTATTGAAGGATGGAAAAGAATTTGCCAACTACCTAGTCGGTAATTTTAGTGAAGAAATGGGCGACCAAGCGCAGTTGGTACACATCGCTACCGATGGAGAAAGCTATGGTCATCACCACCGCCACGGAGACATGGCACTGGCCTATTGCTTACAGTATATAGAAGAAAATGACCTCGCACGCATTACCAACTACAGCGAATACATGAGCCTCGTAGCACCCACACACGAGGTGGAAATTTATGAGGATAGTTCTTGGAGTTGTGCCCATGGGGTAGAACGCTGGAAAAGTAATTGTGGTTGTAGCACCGGAGGCAGACTAGAATGGAATCAGGCTTGGCGGACGCCTCTGCGTAATGCTCTGGATTGGCTCAGAGACGAATTGATAGAGGTGTATGAATCTGAAATGGCACTTTTTCATCCTGACCCTTGGAAAATTCGGAACGCTTACATTTCCGTTTTGATGAATCGCGCTCCCGAGAATTTAGAGAAGTTTTTTGAAGAATATATCCAGACAGAATTATCTGAGCACGGAAAAACGCGGGTGATGCGCCTCTTGGAAATGCAACGTTACTCCCTGTTGATGTTTACCAGTTGTGCTTGGTTCTTTGATGAAATATCGGGAATAGAGACCGTACAGGTACTGCAATACGCCAACCGAGCGATTCAATTGGGAGAACGGGTGAGTGACCATTTGCTGGAACCTGAGTTCTTGGATCGCTTGCAAGAAGCAAGCAGTAATCTGCCAGAACACGGCAATGGAGCCGAAATTTACCAAAAATTTACAACGCCTGCCCGTCTGACCCTCACCAAGGTAGGGATGCACTATGCCGTGGCTTCACTCTTTGCCGATAATCCGGGTAGGATGAGTATCATGAATTACGATGTGGCCAATCAATACTTCGAGCGGCTCGAGGCGGGGATTCAGCGCATGGCCATCGGGCGTACCACGGTATTTTCTAAAATTACCCTCTCTCAAAAGTATTTTAGCTTCGTAGTGGTCTACTTGGGGCAACATCAAATCATTGGTAGCTCCTCGAATCAGCTTTCCCGAAAGGATTTTGATACCATGCGAGATAAGGTAAGAGAAGCCTTTAATATGAGTAATCTCTCTGACGCATTGCAGATCATGCAAACTTATTTTCCCTCCAAAAATTTCTCTATCTGGGATTTGTTTAAGGATGAGCGTATTAAAGTATTGAATCAAATCCTCTCCTCGAGTATGGATGATGCCGAAGATGCTTATCACAATATTTATGATCGTAACTACAACCTGATGAACGTCATGCGTTCGGCCAACCTGCCCATTCCCCCGATGCTTCGCCAAAATCTAGAAATTGTCATCAACAAAGACATTGAAGGATTTTTTAATGTAACCTCTTCACATCCCGATCGCTTGCATAATTTGGTGAACGAAGTAGGAAAATGGAGCGTATCGCTCAATCACGCTAAAATCTCTCACGTGGCGGAGCATAATTTATACGAACGAATCCAGAATTATTACCACCAAGAGCCAGAAAATTTTGAGTTGATTCACCATTTGAATCGGATTCTGGAATGTCTTTATTCATTAAGCATCTATCCTGATCTCAACGAAATCCAAAATCTCGTCTTTCGGATGAGCCACGAGTTCATTCCCCAATGGAACGAGAAAATGGAGAAAGAAACCAAATACCAAGAAGCGAAGAATTATCTCCTACGACTTTGCGAGTTGACCAATTTACGAATCGAGGAATAGAAAAATCCAAGCTTAATCTAAGCTCACCACGATTTCGTCTTCGCTCCAATCAATTTCTACATAAGCCAAACCAGAGACTACTTTGGAAAGGTCTTCGCTATCTTCGTAGGGGTCAAAATTAGAAATCGGCTCCACGAAGCGGTAGTCCATTTGGTGAATATCCAAGTCCAGACCTCCAGATTTGGGTTTCAAAGTATCTGGATCAAAACCGTGCAAATAAATCTTTGCTTTTTCAAAATGACTGCCCATTTGCCCCGTCTTGGCCTCGATGAGTAGCTGACTTTGAGCCGGCTCGTATCGTAAGATTCTCTGGTAGTATGCCTGTTGTTCATAGGCAAGTGTCTCCCCGTCGTCCTCGTAATAAGTGAAATTACTACCCGTATCACCTTGATAAAGATGAATTTCCAAGGTCTTTTCTGGTTTTTCGCCCGTGTGGCTAATGGGTGATTGCATCAGGAGCATACCACCTGCGCGTACGAAAGCTGGAATTTCGTCTTTGGCACATTCTACAAACATTTCTTGTGATCCTGTGTATTTTTGATCTACGAAGAGATGGTACCATTCACCTGCTGGCAAATAGATTTTATGATAATTTTGGCGACTATCCAGCGGGCAAATCAAGAGATTAGGACCGCAGAGAAATTGATTTTGATAAGTAGGATGATAGACCAAATCATCCCAAGTATAGTCCAGAGCCAAGGTACGACTAATCGGTGCGCCCGTTTGGGAGGCTTCCCTAAAAAGCGAATAAAAATAAGGTAGTAAGCGATAGCGCAATTTGATAAAATTACGGGCAATCTCTTCGGCCTCTTCTCCAAAAGTCCAGGGTTCGGCATCTCGGCTATTAATCATCGTGTGGCATCGGAAAAAAGGCGAAAAAGCACCCCAAGCGACCCAGCGGCAGAATAAATCTATGGAAGCTTCTCCCACGAAACCTCCTACGTCACAACCCGCGAAAGCGACCCCACTGAGTCCTAAGCTATTAATCAGACGCACATCTGAGAACATATGCTCTTCATAAGAAACATTATCTCCAGTCCAGATCGCGGCGTAGCGTTGCAAGCCAGCAAAGCCCGAACGGGTCAGGATAAAAGCTCTCCGATTAGGAGATAACTTACTAACTCCCTCGTGCGTGGCGCGAATCATTTGTAAGCCGTAGATATTGTGGGCTTTTTTGTGTGTGGCTCCTAATCCGTCGTAATCAAATTCTACCAGGTCGGGAAAGTTTTTGTCCCAAACGGCGGGCTCATTCATATCGTTCCAAAAGCCCTCGATTCCCATCTCCACGAGGCTTTGATAATAATCTCCCCACCAAGCCCGCGTCTCTGGTTTTGTGAAGTCGGGAAAATGACACCATCCCGGCCAAACGGCTCCGGTGTATAGTCCTCCGTCTGGATATTTTACAAATAAATCTTTGTCTTTACCCTCTTCATAACAATCGTAGCCCTCTTCTATCTTGATACCCGGGTCTACCATGGGGATTACGTGAAAGCCCTGCTCCTTGAGTTGCTTCACAAAACCGGCCGGATCAGGAAATCGCTCTTGGTGCCAAGTAAATACCTTGTAGCGTTCCATGTAGTGAATATCCAGATAGATGACATCGGCGGGAATATCTCGCTTGCGGAAATTTTCGGCCACATTCAATACTTCCTGATCGGGATAATAGCTATAGCGGCATTGCTGAAAGCCCAGACTCCACAAAGGGGGCATTTTCATTCTTCCAGTCAGCGCGGTGTAGGCTTCAACGATCTTGGTCAGACTTTCGTCGTGAATGAAATAATAGCGTAGCCCTCCCATACTCGCCTGAAAAAAGGAAAAACGGTCATTAGAAGCACCAAAATTAAATTTGGTATGGTAGGTATTGTCTAAAAAAATACCATAGGCGCTTGGCTGATGCAAGCCTACATAAAAAGGAATAGAAGCATAAAGTGGATCCGTATCTGGACCGTAGCCAAACTGATCCGTGTTCCAGTTGACGTACACGCGGCCTCGGCGGTCTAGATTACCGGTTTTCTCGCCAAGCCCTAAGAATCGTTCTCCTTCCTGTAATTTTTTATAGTTGGTGACTTCATCACCAATCCAAGCGATCCCTAAGCCGGGGTCGTCTTCATTGAGCAAGTTCCCTTTTTTGTCCAAAAAGCGGATTCGCAGTGGATTTTTGTAAACAAATAAGTTGATTTTGTCAGTTTGAATCAAGTATTTATCTTCCTGCTCTTCCTGAGACCAGTCGATAGGTTGTGGCTCCATGACCACCGCATAGCTAAAGTCTTCAAATTCTTGGTCATTACGAACGGCGTGAATTTGAATAATCTCGTGGCTGTAAATGACGATTTTTAGCTTAGCTTCTACGGTCAGTATTTTAACATGCTGCGAAAAAGCCTTGTAATCAGTAATTCCCGTAAGGGAAATATTCTGTGGGTCTTGTCTCATCAGGTTTATCTTTCTGGATTGAGTAGGCTATTTAGAAAAAAACTCTAAGAATAACAACCCGTGATTAGCTTTCAGCAGTTAGTTTCCAGTGTTTAGCGTTTGGTAGGTATGATGTTTTGAGCTTCTAGGTAGCTTTTAACTGACTTATGAAAGTTAATTGAAGGCCTACGCTAAATCTGCTTGACTGCCTCTTGGATGGGTGTGTCTCCGCTTAATAAGTCCAAGCTTTTCCGATAAGTATTTTCTTGGGAGAGTAGCGCGAGCAAGGTGTGGGCTACATCTTCACGGGGAATTTCGCCAGAGGAAGGAAGCTTTTCGGAGAGAGCTATGTTTTGTGTAGCACTTTTATGATTGAGTTGGCCCGGACGGAGGATGGTATAATCCAAGTCTGTCTCTCTTAGGTGGGCATCGGCCTTAGATTTGGCCTCAAAGTAATGTACCATGCTATCCGGCCAAGCTTTGGGTTGGTCGGCACGAAGGGCACTGACCATCAGATAGCGTTTGCTACCTTTTTCTACGGCAAAATCTATGGAGCGGATAGCTCCTTGATGATCTACTAATTCGGTTTTGTCTTTCCCGGTGTGTGCTCCCGAGCCTGCCGCAAATACGACTGCTTGACAACCTTCATAAGCGTGGGAAAAGTCTTTTTCTAGGTCGCCAATCACAGTTTCCGCCCCCAATGCTTGCAAATCTGCTTCTTGTTCTGCTTTGCGCACCATGGCCTTGATTTCGAGATCTTGTTTGGCCATGAGTTCTACCAAAAATTTCCCGATTTGTCCGTTGGCTCCGATAATGAGTGTTTTCATGCTATTTTGTTTTTGAATTTTGAGTTTTGAGTTTTTTTTAGCTGTAGTCCCAAGCGGGGGCAAAGTCAGGGTCAACCATTTTTTTGTTGGCTCGGTTGAGCTCAAAAATCTGGTTCATTTCCTCCGCAGAAAGTTCAAAGTCAAAAATTTGAAAATTTTCTTCCGCGTATTTTTCCGTGCCAGTTTTAGGGATCACCACCACA
Source organism: uncultured Cytophagaceae bacterium (assembly GCA_964551015.1). GTDB lineage: Bacteria > Bacteroidota > Bacteroidia > Cytophagales > Microscillaceae > CAZKBP01. Next base: position 231,555 of record CAZKBP010000003.1, read on the forward strand.
TCTTCTTGTTGTAAGAGCCAACGGAGCGATACCTGTGCTGCGGTTTTATGGTGTTTGTCTGCGATTTCTTTGATGCATTGATCATCTGTGACTTCTCCACGAGCCAGCGGGCTGTAGGCGGTTAAAGATATTCCGTGCTGACGCACATTTTTTAATACTTCACTTTGATTTAAGAAAGGATGATATTCTACCTGATTCGTAATGATTTCGGCTCCGTAGTCAATCACTTCATCCACCATTTTGGGCAGAAAATTGCTGACCCCGATAGATTTGGTGTAGCCTTTCTCCTTGGCTTTCATCAACTCTTCCACGCTTTCTTGCATAGGAATGTTAGGATTTGGCCAGTGGATGAGAAGCAAATCTACATAACCTAGTCCTAGTTTTTCTAGACTTTTTTCTGTCGAGGGGAGAAAGTTTTTTTTAGAAAGTTTCTCGAACCAGACTTTGGTGGTCACGAATAAGTTTTCTCGGCTCCCCGGGAGTTGCCTTAATCCTTGACCTACTTCTGCCTCGTTTCCGTAGATTTGAGCCGTATCGATGTGTCGGTAGCCGATTTCTAGGGCTTTCTCCACCATTTTTTGGGCTTCCTGACCTTTGAGTTGCCAAGTACCAAAACCCAAGGCGGGGATTGTAGCCTTTTTAACATGTACATATCGCATAAGATGTCTTTTTTAGTGAATGTTCAGTCACTGACTAAACAGGAAGTAAAGAGAGTGGTTTGTTTTGGGAATCTCTAAACTCGAGAGTTGTAAGCTAGAGGGTAACGATACGAATGAATTTTTTCAATTTTTTTCGTTTTCCAATCCTCGAGGTTTTAATCCGTAATCACGGCATTCGGCTGTTTGATAGGCAGGGTGATGATAAACTCTGTACCCACGCCTGCTTCACTCTCCACCTCGATTTTCCCCTGATGTTTCTCGATGATGCTATGCACGATAGAAAGCCCCAGGCCTGTGCCTTCACCTACTTCTTTGGTGGTGAAAAAGGGTTCAAAAACACGCTTTCTAATTTCCTCGGGCATGCCCTTACCGGTATCGCGGATACGAATGAGGACAGAAGAGAGAGGGGCTTGATCTGCTGACTCCTGATTGCTAGTTCCTGCCTGCTCAGTTTTAATAAAAATCTTTCCTTCTCCTTCAATGGCTTGAATGGCATTGGAAATGATGTTCATAAATACCTGATTAAGCTTACCCGGGTAGCACTCGATAGAAGGGATATGGCCATATTCTTTGACAATTTCCACACGGTTTTTGTACTGGTTGCGGAGAATGGATAGGGTTGCGTCTAAATTCTCGTGCATATCCGCCATTTTGATATCGTCTTCATCTAGGCGGGAGAAGGTACGCAAGCCTTTAACAATCTCGGCGGTGCGCTCGGCTCCACGCTTGATACTTTCGGTCAGTTCGTTGACTTCTTCCAAGACTTCCTCGAATTCCATGTCTTCCTTCAATTCCATAATTTCCTTTAACTTTTCTTCTACATTTTGGGCGTCTACCTCTTCGTAATTCTCGAGCACTTCTATCAAATCTTGGATATTGGTTTTGAGCGAGCCAATGCCTGCGTAGACAAAGTTGATTGGATTATTGATCTCGTGGGCAATACCCGCGGTGAGTTGCCCGAGCGAAGCCATTTTATCGGCTTCTAGAAGTTGGGTCTGAGTGCTCTTGAGGTTATCCAAGGTGGCTTGGATTTCTTCTTTTTGCTGATGAATTTGCGCCGTTTGCCGCTGTACCTCTTCTTCTAGTTCTTTTTTTCTTCTTTGGATTTGATTGATACGATAGCGAGAAATCATATAAATGATGCCGACAAAAGCGATGATACATAGCGTCCAAAACCACCAAGTGAGCCAAAAAGGCGGTAAAATTTGGATGACCAAGACCCTTCGCCCTGCTTTGCTCCAATCGGAGTTTTTGTTAATTGCTTCTACTTCAAAGACATAGGTAGCTGGATATAAATTCGTGTAAGTCACTAAGCGTTGGGTAGTGGTATAATTCCATTTGCCATCCTGAAAACCCAAGAGTCGATAGCGGTAGCGGGTTTTTTCGGGGTGTTTGTAATTGAGAGCCACAAATTCAATAGAAAAAATAGACTGATGGTAATCCAAAGTGATCGTATCTGTCAGGGTGATATGCTTGGAGAGTACCGCGGATTCTTCTGTACTAATTTTTACGGATTCATTAAAGATTTGAAAATCAGTCAGTACGACCGAAGGTGCCTCGATCTCCTTGAGGGCATTGACTCGAGCGGGATCAAAGTTGGTAAAGCCATTAATGCCCCCAAAGAGCATATGGCCGGTTTTGCTTTTGAGGTAAGCACCCCCGTTGAATTCATTACTTTGCAAGCCATCAAATACATCATAATTGGCGATCACGGAATCTTGATCCAGACTTAATTGGAAAAGTCCTTTGTTGGTACTGATCCAAAGATAGCCACTCTCATCTTCTAAGATACCATAGGCGACATCATTGAACAGGCCATCGTCTTGGTCGTAGCGGGTAAATGTTTCCTGCTCGCGATCAAATTGGTTCAAACCGCCTCCGTAGGTTCCAACCCACAATTGTTTTCGGCTATCCTCGAAGACAGCCATGATGATGTCATTGCTGAGGCTGTTGGATTTTCGCTCATCGTATTGATAGCTATAGAATTTTTCTGTCTTGTAATCAAAGCGATTGAGTCCGCCGCCACGAGTGCCTACCCAGAGATTACCTTCACTGTCTTCGGCCAGGGCATAGATCGTGTTATGGCTGAGGCTAAGAGAATCTTTGGCATCGTGGAGAAAATGCCTAAAAGTATCGGTATCACGGTCTAAAAGACTCAGCCCCCCGCCCTTGGTGCCGATCCAGAGCTTGTTTTGAGAATCTTCATAAATGACACGGACGTTGGGATGTAGGAGTGCCTTCTTTGCCTGAGCATCTATTTGATTGTGAACAGGATAGGCTTTGAAATTCTGCCCACCCAGATATTTGAGTAAGCCTTGATTGAGCATACCCACCCAAATATTTCCCTGACGGTCGCGGTAGATTGTTTGCACGTCATTGTTAGGCAAATTAGAATTTTCTTTTCGGAAACCCGACAGAATACGGTCTTGATTTACATCATAAATATCAATTCCGCCATTGTAAGTGGCTACCCAGAACTGATTGCTATCGGCGGGGCAAAACCCCTTGATGTTATTGCTGGACAGCGAAGAGTTGTCTTGGGAAAAGTGGTGAAACATTCTTTGGGAAGGGTCATACTTGTTCACACCACCAATATAAGTGCCGATCCAGACCTGCCCTTGGTGGTCTGGATAAATATCAAAAATCAGGTTAGCATTCAGGCTTCCAGTTTTCTGTAAATCTTTCTGGTGATGAGACCAGTTGCCCGCTTGATCTTTGACAAATAATCCCTGATTGCTCCCGACCCAAAGATTTTGTTCCTGATCCAATGCCAAGGTAAATATTCCCAATGAAGCAGTAGCATCTAAAGGTAGCTCTACTTTTTGTACCCGCTCTTGCTCAGAAACTTGCATCAGACCGTCCGTGGTGCCCACCCAAAGGTTTTGTTTTTGATCTCCCAGTAGGCTTAAGATCACAGGGTAAGGTTCGGACTCGGAGAGAGGAAAAGCTTGAAAACGGGCGTGGCTAGCGTTCCACCGGAAGAGTCCCTGCTCGGTACCTGCCCAAATTTGACCACCTGCATCTTCGGTGATTTCCTGTATTTGGGCAAGGCGAATGGTACGGAAAGTAATAGAGTCTAGGTTCTCATGCAACTTGGCCACGTAAGTTTGCTCGGGCGTGCTAATCCACAAGTACTCATTTTGATAGATGTAAAGATTTGAAATGTTTTTTTGGTGCAGGGATTGCGAGCTTGCCGGAGTCTCGGGAGTATACTGAAACTGGTGTACAAAGGTTTGCTTTTCTGGGATAAAGATATTGAGTCCCTGGTCGGTTCCCACCCAGATTCTCCCCCAGCGATCCTCCACGAGCGTACGCATATTATTAGCACTAATCGTATTGGTATCTTCGGGTGATTTTTTGTAAATCTTGAATTGGTAACCATCGTAGCGATTTAGGCCATCTTGGGTGCCAAACCAGAGAAAGCCTAGGCGATCTTGCAAGATACAATAGACATGGCTCTGAGAAAGCCCTTCTTTGAGGGTAATGTGGTCAAACTCTAAGTTTATTCTCTGGGCAAAGAGAAGGGGAGGAGCCATCCCAAGGAAAATGATTAGTAAAAAAGACAAATAAACAAAAGAGCCTCTTTTCATGGACTTTTGGGTTATGAGTTGTTGGTTTCCTTTCTAGGGCTTTCTTGACAATGGTTTCCAGCCCTAGCCGATTTGATACAACTGATTTTTGTGGATTCTGAATCTTGATTACTTACGTAAAGTTTGGCAAAAATCACCCCAATTTACGGAAAAAGAAAACATATTCGTAATGACTGCAAACGCTTTTCAGACGGTGTTGATGCGCTCGTGCATGGCGTGAGAAACTTTTTGTATGGTGTTAATGGATTCATCAGTGAGCTTAAAAACTTTTTAGATGGTGCTAATGGATTCATCAGCGGGCTTAAAAACTTTTTAGATGGCGTTGAAAGCTTTTTGTATGGTGCTAATGGATTCATCAGTGAGCTTAAAAAATCTTTTATCGATAAAAACCTACTGCTAATCAGGGTTAAGCGAAAGTTCGAGTGTGTTTTTAAGCACTTATCTAAGTCAAGCCTAAATCTTCTAGAGGTGTTCTTAGCGATGTTTTCGCGGGGTGTAGGAAGAAAATTAGATGATTTTGGGTGAAACTGACTTTTGTCATTTTAATCCCAAGGCATCTCGGCTACCTTCGTACAAGATTAAACTTCTAACTCCTCAAAAACGATATTTATGGAAGGGAAAGTATTAACACGAGATACCCAACAAAAATCCTTAGACCTGCAGATTGAGAAGTTTAGCTACGATAACACAGTGGTCAAACTTTTCATCATCGCTACGGTGATCTTTGGAATCGTCGGCATGTCAGTCGGTTTGCTGATGGCCATTCAAATGTTCTATCCTGCTGCTAATTTTGGTATTCCTTATACTACTTTTGGCCGAATCAGACCTTTACACACCAACGCGGTCATTTTTGCCTTCGTTGGAAATGCTATGTTTGCCGGAGTCTATTACTCCTTGCAACGATTACTCAAAGCCAGAATGTACAGCGATGCGCTGAGCCGTTTTCATTTCTGGGGCTGGCAAGCCATTATCTTGGCGGCGGCTATTACATTGCCCCTAGGATATACCACGAGCCACGAGTACGCCGAATTAGAGTGGCCGATTGATATTGCCATTACTTTGGTATGGGTGGCCTTCGGGATCAACATGATCGGAACCATCCTCAAGCGTCGTGAAAGACACATGTACGTGGCTATTTGGTTTTACATCGCGACTTTTATTACCGTGGCGATTCTACACGTATTCAACTCCATCCAGTTACCCATTGGTTGGTTCAAAAGCTACTATGTATTTGCTGGGGTGCAAGATGCCTTGGTACAATGGTGGTACGGACACAACGCAGTGGCTTTCTTCCTGACCACACCTTTCTTGGGGCTGATGTATTATTATCTGCCTAAGGCGGCCAATCGTCCGGTTTATTCCTATAAGCTTTCGATTATCCACTTCTGGTCCTTGATCTTTATCTATATCTGGGCAGGGCCTCACCACTTATTATATACTTCACTGCCAGACTGGGCACAAAGCTTGGGTACGGTCTTTTCTATTATGTTGATTGCCCCTTCTTGGGGAGGAATGCTCAACGGTTTGTTGACGCTCAGAGGAGCTTGGGATAGAGTAAGAGAAGATCCGGTTTTGAAATTCTTGGTGGTAGCGGTTACGGCTTACGGTATGGCTACTTTTGAAGGGCCGATGCTTTCTTTGAAAAATGTCAACTGGCTATCGCACTATACCGACTGGACCATTGCTCACGTACACGTGGGAGGTTTGGGTTGGAATGGTTTTATGATCTTTGGAGTACTTTATTGGTTGGTGCCCAAGCTTTGGGGAACTCAGTTATTCTCTCGCAAACTAGCCAATACACACTTCTGGCTAGGTACTTTGGGAATCATCTTTTATGCCTTACCGCTTTACATTGCTGGTTTTACCCAGAGTTTGATGTGGAAGCAATTCACGCCTGATGGATTCTTGGTATATAGTAACTTCCTACAAACGGTTACGCAAATCTTGCCGATGTACATGCTCCGTGCGGTCGGTGGAGCCTTATATTTGACCGGTGCTTTCTTACTAGCTTATAACCTTTGGAAAACCGCAACTCAGGGTAAATTTATCGCTAACGAAGAAGCACAAGCGCCTGCACTTGCCAAAAAATACGTGGCGAAGCCTAATGAGGGCTGGCACCACAGATTGGAAAGAAGAGCCGTTCTTTTCACCGTCTTGACTTTTATTGCCGTGGCGATCGGAGGAATCATTGAGATTGTACCCACGATGATGGTCAAATCCAACGTGCCTAGCATCGCTTCGGTACAGCCTTATACTCCATTAGAATTACACGGTAGAGATTTGTATATCCGCGAAGGTTGTGTGGGTTGCCACTCGCAAATGGTTCGTCCTTTCCGCGATGAAACCGAGCGATACGGTGAATACTCCAAAGCAGGTGAATTCGTGTACGATCACCCATTCCTATGGGGTTCTAAGCGTACTGGGCCAGACTTGCACCGCGAAGGTGGCCTGAGAAGCGATAGCTGGCACTACTTCCATATGTTGGAGCCAGAGCAAATGTCTCCAGGTTCTATTATGCCACCCTATCCTTGGTTGCTAGAAAATGATTACCAGACTTCAAGCATTATCCCGAAAGTTACGGCTATGCGTCAGTTGGGTGTGCCTTATCCTGAGGGTTACGAAGGTGAAGTAGAAGCCGAAGTACAGGCGCAAGCCGAGGCCATTGTGAAACGATTGGCAGAAGAAGCCAAAGTAAAGACTTCTCCTGATAAAGAAATCGTAGCCCTGATCGCTTACCTACAACGCTTAGGAACCGATATCAAAGTAGTAGAAGAATAAAAACAGTTGTCCGGTTGTGGCTTGCTAGTTATGAGGGTAATAAAACCCTCCAACGCGCAACTCACAACCGACAACCCGCAACTAAATAAAGCCATGTTTAAACACTATTTCGAAGGAATCCAGAACGTAGAAATCTATCCGATTATCTCTCTGATCATATTTTTCACCTTTTTCTTATTAATGATCATTTGGCTCATTAAAGTCAACCAAGGCTACATTGACAAGATGAAAAATATGCCCTTAGAATCGGATGAAGAATTGGACCTAAAATCAAAAAACGAGCAAGAAAACTATGAACACGCTTCTTCATAAATCAAAAAATTTACTCAAAAAAGCAAGCCTAGCCACTGCCCTGCTCTTAGGTGGGGGAGTAGCCTGGGCGCAAGAAGCTGAGGAAGCTGCCGCGGCCGCTACTCAGCAAGCACAACTGTCCCAACAGGAGTGGATGCTCCTGATGCTGATCGGTACTACGGTCTTTGTGACCATTCTGGTGCTCATCACGGTGCTGTACACCTTGGTGGTATTACGCCAGGTCGTCTTTAAGGAGATGAAAGGTAAGGAAGCACCCAGCCTTTGGGTAAGCATTGACAAGCAACTGACCAATGCCATTCCTCTGGAAAAAGAAGAGTCTATCATGCTGGACCATAACTACGATGGCATCCGTGAGCTAGACAATCACTTACCACCTTGGTGGGTCTACTTGTTCTACGGTACGGTGGTATTTGGTATTATTTATATGTTTAATTATCACGTGCTTGAGATCTCGCCTCTTTCTGATGAAGAATACGAAATCGCCATGGAGAAAGCCTCTTTTGAAGTAGCTGAATACAAAAAGCTAATGGCTGATAACATTGATGAAAATAATGTAGAATTCCTCAGTGACGACTCCGAAGCACTGGCCGCAGGTAAAGAAATTTACGACAAAAACTGCGTGGCCTGTCACGGTGCCCAAGGCGAAGGAGGAACCGGACCAAACCTGACCGATGAGTATTGGCTTCACGGTGGGGATATCAAGCATATCTTCTCTACCATCAAGTATGGAGTAGCCCAGAAAGGGATGATCTCTTGGGAGAAAAAGCTTAAACCTGGCGATATGCAGAATGTGGCTAGCTATATCCTTAGCCTACAGGGAACCAACCCGCCCAACGCCAAAGAACCACAAGGAGATCAATACGTGCCAGAAGAAGAGGAAGAAGCAAGTAAATAAAAGCATATGCAACTGAGTGATGAGCAAATAGCATTAGTAAAAGATTCTTGGGTAACGCTCGTTACTCGCTATGAACAAGCCGGTCAGATTTTCTATGACCGGCTTTTCGAGAAAAATCCTGACTTGCGCTCGCTTTTTAAGCACGAAATGGAGACCCAAAATCGTAAACTTTTGTTTGCTGTTTCGCTCATTATCACAAAGCTTTCTAAACTGGACAAAGTCAAAGAAGAAATCAAACACCTAGGACGGCGACACGTGGATTATGGCGTGCTACCCAAGCATTTTGAACCCTTTGGAGAAGCTTTCTTAGCCATGCACCAAGAACTCTTGGGCGATAAATGGACGCCCGAACTCGAGGCGGCTTGGGAAAAGGTATATCAGGTAATTTCCAAAGCCATGATCGAGCTGATCCAAGAAAAACGCGAAAACATGTCCTCATCAAGCTAATTGTTTCAAAAAGTCCTTTTTATGGAAACCCTAGAAGAAATTATAGATAACGAAGAATACCGCGATAGTATCGCCACGGTAGACGGGGAAGGAAAGCGTATCTGGATTTATCCCAAAAAACCCAGCGGATGGTTTCATAACCGTCGTTTGATCGTATCAGCACTGCTGCTAACGGTCTTTTTTGCCACCCCATTCATTTGGGTCAATGGGCATCCCTTTTTCCTCTTCAATATCTTCGAGCGTAAGTTTATTTTATTTGGGAATGTGTTCATGCCTCAGGATTTTCACTTGTTGGCTCTTTCTATGATTACCTTTTTCGTATTCGTGATTCTCTTCACGGTGGTCTACGGGAGGGTCTGGTGTGGCTGGGCTTGCCCACAAACGGTTTTCATGGAGTCGGTCTTTCGTAAAGTGGAATATTGGATTGAAGGCGATGCCAAGCAACAGCGCCAACTCAACGCCCAAGCTTGGAACGGCGAAAAAATTAGAAAGAAAGTAACTAAACAAGCCATTTTCGTGGCGATTGCCGTTTTGATTGCGCATACGGCGATGGCTTATCTGATTGGAATCGATCAAGTAGCTCAGGTGGTCAGCAAGCCTCCAAGCGAGAATTTAACTGGCTTTATGGGGCTCGTAGCTTTTACCTTTATCTTTTATGGGGTTTTTGCTTACTTCCGAGAGCAGGCCTGTATCGCAGTTTGCCCTTATGGTCGATTACAGAGTGTGCTTTTGGGGAAAGACTCTATGGTAGTTGCCTACGATTTTGAGAGAGGAGAGCCGCGTGGTAAGCTCAAAAAGAAAGCTTCCTCTCCTAACAACGGGAAAGCCCTTACGCTGGATGATTTGGAGAAGCCCAAAGGCGATTGTATTGATTGTAAACTTTGTGTGCAAGTATGCCCCACGGGGATCGATATTCGGAATGGAACCCAGATGGAATGTGTCAATTGTACGGCCTGTATTGATGCTTGCGATCAAGTGATGGAAAAAATCAAGAAGCCCAAAGGACTCATTCGCTATGCTTCTTTTAATAATATTGTTAATCAAACCAAGTTCAAATTCACGCCCCGCATCATGGCTTATACTGCCGTATTGATTGCTTTATTGAGCTTGGATGCTTACCTAATAGCCAGCCGTAGCCTGATTGAGGCCACCATTCTGCGCGTACCCGGCGCCATGTTTAATGAACTACCTAATGGAGATATTCGCAATATTTACAATGTACAAATTGCCAATAAATCCTTTGAAAATTTACCCATTAGCTTCAAGCTGAAAGAGGTCAAGGGAAATATCCAAGTGGCCGGAGAAGATTTTACGGCACTTAAAAATACCACCTCCGAAAGTGCTTTCTTAGTAGATATACCGCCTTCGGAGCTAGACGGACTCAAAACACGCATTGTGATCGAGGTCTGGTCGGGAGATGAATTGATGGAAACCGTTCGCACCAATTTCCTCGGGCCAGCCCAGTAATAAATTGAAATAATTCACCAAGAAAAACCTTAAAATTATGAATTGGGGATATAGAATTGCATTAACCTACATTGGATTTATGGCTTTGATCCTGACGATGGTGGTGATGAGCCATCAGTACGAAGTCAACCTCATTGCCAAAGATTATTACAAACAAGAAATTGCTTACCAACAAGAAATTGAGAAAATGGTCAATGTAAGCCATCTCGATCACCAGTTAGATTTAGACTACAACGCGCAAAATCAAACTCTAGATTTACAAATTCCGACCGATCAGAGTGAAGGAGAAGTGGTTTTCTTTCGTCCCGCCACACGGCATCAAGACCTGAAAATGCCCCTCGCCCTGGACGAAAAAGGCTTCCAAGCCCTACCTGTAGGAAATCTGGCTCGAGGACTGTGGCGCCTGAAAATCAACTGGAAATCAGGAGATAAAGCTTATTATGTAGAAAAACAACTACAAGTAAGCAAAGATGGCTCTGTGAAAATTCTCCGCTCGGGCAAGGGTCGCTCCGTTCCCGTAGAAAGAATGCCTAAGATCTAAAGTTGTCAGTTGGCGGCTGTTCGCTATTTGTTTGAGTCTTTTCAGGATTTTATGTCTCAGTACTCATTAGAATTATGCTTTTTTATTCTGCATTATTGGTTGGATTACTAGGAAGTTTTCACTGTGTAGGCATGTGTGGCCCCATTGCTTTTGCGCTGCCTCTCAAAAAGCGAAACCTCTGGCACATCCTGTTGAGCCGTATCTTCTATAACTTAGGACGGATTTTTACCTATGCACTATTGGGTGGAATCGTGGGTTTAGCAGGAAGGGGGCTGCTCTTAAGTAGTTCACAACAATGGCTTTCTATCCTGATTGGGCTGGGAATTTTGGTTTTTTGGTTACTTCCGAGCAGCATATCGCACCGTTTTGGTTTTTTGCAGCCCTTTCAAAAGTTAAATTTTTGGGTGAAGCAAAAATTTAGTGCTTTGTTTCGCCAAAAAAGTATTTCCTCTTATTTACTCGTGGGTTTGTTGAATGGCTTTCTACCTTGTGGTTTGGTCTATTTGGCACTCGCTGGAGCCATTGCCACGGGCGAAGTAGTAGATGGAATGCTGTATATGGCTTTGTTTGGTCTGGGTACTTTCCCCACGATGCTGGTCGTATCTTTACTCGGTAATTTCGTAAAACCACGCTTCAAAAGCTTGATATACAAAAGGTTGTTGCCCGGTTTTACCATTTTGCTGGCCTTTTTGTTTATTTTAAGAGGATTAAATTTAGGAATTCCCTATATTAGTCCTGAGATTCATGTGCATCAAAGCCACGTAGAGGTGGAATGTTGCCACCCCTCATCCAAATAGACAATACTGAGTATTAAAGATAGGATCAGCTTGCATCGAGTACTTGACCATAGAAAAAGTCAGGCTGGTCTGGCCTCCACATCCCGTGGGGGTCTTTTTATTTGCTTACCGATCAGGTAGTTGAGCTATCATTTTCCTGAGAAAATACAAAGGCTGATTCCATGCGTGAAGAGTTAACAAATCTTGAGGGTATGGGCATCACTCCTTCATGAGCGAGTTTCATCAGCTTTGTCGGTAAGCGGCTGGACTCATTCCCATGAGCTTTTTGAAAAAAGATGAAAAATGATTGGGGTAATTAAAGCGAAGGCCATAAGCAATCTCTTTAATGGACTGATTGGTATTTTTGAGCTTAGCTTTGGCTAGACTAAGCAAATGATTTTGAATATGCTTGGAAGCCGAAATATCGGTAATACGCTTGATCACTGCATTCAAATGATTAGGATGCATATGCATTTGCTCCGCGTAAAATTGGACTTGATGCAGATTCGCCTCGAGAGGGCTTTGATTGGGGTAAAAGGCTGTTTCCAACAAAGTTTTAAAGCGAGAAACTATATCTAAATCATTGTCCCGCTCCACCTGGCTATGGTTTTGGGCGGCAGGGTGGCGGTAGTAGAGGCGAGCTACTTTTCTGAGTAAAATACTGGTATGATAAAAAATAATCTCCTCACGGTGCGCTAAGCTTTGATGGTACTCTGTGTAAATATCTTGGAAAGTATTAAAAAAATGCTTTGCTTCCTGTTCAGTAACCTCAAGGGGTAAAGTATTGTCATTAAGCAAGAAAGGAAACTGCTCTGTAATACGCTTTGGAGGATGGAAACGGCGGTAAAAATCTTCACTAAACATAATGTAAAAACCTTTCCAATCGGGGGCGATGTCCCAGTGTAGAATTTGGTAAGGAGAGTTGAAGAAGACCGTAGCTTTGAGGTCTTTGGTGTTATAGTTACCCGTGCTAGCGTAGCCGCTACCCTCTAGCTTGAGCGCAACCGCATAAAATTCGTGCTTAAAGGGAGGCATTCGTTGCCGGACGGTCTTCATGTTTTCCTCAAAGCAGCGCGTATCAAAATCGTCTTGCTTAGGAGCAGGAATCCCAATGCCTTGGCAGTAAGCAGGCAGGGTGGAAAAATGTTGTAGGTCTGACATTTTCTTTTGGAAGCGATTTGAGTTTTATTTTGAAAATGTATTACAGTCTGTTTTTTTGCAGATGAAACTCCTTTTGAGCCGCCTACCGAAGTATGGCGGGAAAAAGCGGCATCATAAAATCTAAGTCTGGAATTCGAGCAGTCTCTTAGACCTCAGGTTTTAATCTCTTTCCAACTTGTAGTCGCTTGGGCGAGTTCTTTTCCGTCGCTGATCCGTTCCAGGCGATGGAGCAGATGCTGGCGATCTTCGAGCTGGGCAACTTTGCCCGAGATTTGATCGCCCCACAAACTTTCGGCCCGATAGATCATATCCAAAGTGTGTAGTTGATGCTCCCTAAGATAAACTTCGGGCAAGCACTCGATGACCCATTGGACATAATAGGCATTATTCACGTGATGATTTACATCCAAATCGTGCCAACCCACTCGGAACTCTCTTGTCGAAAAAGGCTCTTCCATCTTGGGCAACTTTCCCTTGGCGCGTGGATAAAATTCTATTTCCGCTGGCAAAGGAACCTTCCTGATAAAGTCTGGCACGCTAATCATACTTCGCTTTTCCAAATCAATCACTAACCACACGCTCGTGGCGTGCGCGATTAAATGGCCTTGCGCATCTCTCACCTGAAAATCCCGATTTACATAGTACTTCTCGAAGCCCGCTGGATAGGTTTTTACCTGAACCTCTTCTTGGTGGAGGGGGTAGCGATCTACGGTCAGTTTCAAACGCATCAGGACCCAAGTAAGTCCTTTGGCTTGCAAGTCAGCCACCGAAATATTCAAGTGAGCCGCATTAATGCCAGCGGCTTCTTGCAAATAATTGGCAAGGGTAAAAATGGTGACTTGCTTAAAAGGATCAACCTCATAAGCTCTTACCTGATAAGTTCCTGTGTAGCTAGAGTTGTGCATCGCTTTGGTGATGTGAGTTGAAAAGCGAATATGCTAATTTTTTTTGATTTTAAAGAGGCGTTCTAGCAAAGGAGCAGGATGATTGAAAAGAGATTTACCAAAAAATTGCAGGAATTTTCCATAGTTTCGGGCATCCTTGAGATAGCAAGCACTCAGAATGAGCGAAAGCCGCGCCAGACAATAGCGGTAATGGGCTTTACTTTGGAAAACCTGCTCTTTTCTCAATTTCTCAAAAGCGTAGCGCATATCCTGCTCCATGCGCGGAATGTTTTGGTGCATTTGCGCACTGTGGAGGCGGTATTTCACCAAAGGCTCAGCAACTCGACCAAAATCTCCTCGCCGAGCCATTTGTACCCACATTTCCCAATCGGCCGATGTGGATAAATTCGGATCAAACCCCTCGTGTTGCTCCATGATTGCGCGCCGGAGCATGACGCTCGTGGGGCTATAGACGACCGTTTTAGACATTTCCAATAAGTCGTTGAGCACTTTTCCGGCTGTTCCTGAAGTGATGGCGAGTGGTTTGCCCGTAGCAGAATCAAAATCAATCACATCGGAATGCACGAGTACGCACCCGGGGTGATTTTCCAGAAAGTTGACTTTTTTTTCTAGATTCTCAGGCAAATAAAGATCGTCTGCATCTAAAAAAGCGATGTATTTTCCCCGCGCCTGAGCAATACCTGTATTTCTGGCGCAAGATACGCCCGCATTCTCCTGATAAAAATAGCGAATTCGCTCGTCTTGAAAAGATTGAATAATTTTAGCAGAATCATCCCGAGAACCATCATCCACGATGATCAACTCCCAACTGGAATAAGTTTGGGCCAGTACAGATTGAATCGTTTCCGAGATAAAGCTTTCGGCATTGTAGCAAGGCACGACAACAGAAACGAATGGAGTCATTTTATAAAACGGGATAAACTATGCATAAAATTGTCTTAGATACTTCACGATTTGCTGCATCTCCTCGTCAGAAAGCTTAGGACGGAGTTCGCTATCCAAGAGATTCTGCTCTTGGGCTGCTACTCGTGGATACCAATCGCCAGGCTCAGGCAAATCTCCCACTTGGCGTGGAACTAAATGCAAATGTACGTGAAACACGGTTTGTCCTGCCGAGGTACCGTCTTGAATCGTCCAGTTGAAGCCATTCGCATTGAAAATCTTCCTGAGTCCCAGCACTACCTTCCGGCTAAAAATCATCATCTCACCCAGCAATTCTTCGGGCATATCCAGCAGGCTCTGATAGTGAAACTCGGGAATTATCAATGAATGCCCAGGGAGAATGGGGGCGAGATTGTAAATGGCACGAAAATGTGAAGACGCCGCAAAGCTTGCCGCTAAGATTTTATCTTCACAAAAAGGACAATTAGAAACCGAACTTCCCATACAAAAAAAGATTCTTTTCTGGCGATACTCAGTACCTACAAAGATACGTATCACTTGAAAAGAATCAGAAAAATATCAATCTAAAAGCAAGTGGATTGCCAGTATAACCCGATTTAGCGAGCGCTAAAAAACAAGACGATATAACCAAGAATCATCATCCAGAAGTTCTCATCCAACTCTATTCCCCGAATATCAATAAAATCTAGACTGATATTGGTCACAAGAAATCCCGTGTACAGAACCAATCCGAGGAGGAAGAGAATAGCTCCGATCCACCGACTTGTGGAGTAACCCACTACGAAAGCCAGAGCGGCTCCGATCGCCATGAGCCAGAGCCCGATTGGTCCGGTCAGGCCAGAGATGAAAATCCAACCCATATGTAAGAAAAATCCGATGAGAAAAACGGTTAAACTAGCCCATTTCAAGGCTCCTGTATTTCTTGCACTCACTGTAGTTGCCATTTTGAAATAATTTTAGTTGTATGATTTGAGAGATGTTTTTGGTAGTTCTATTTTTATTCCAAAAGCAAGAATTTTCATATAAGTGATTTATTATCAATTTCTTATATTTGAGGAGCCGAACAAGCGTTCCTTTGACTGGATGGGGAGTGAGTACATATTTCCACAAAAAAATGCCTCTTTTTTCCACATCTTCCTCATTTTCTTGGAATGCTTTCAAAAACGTATCTACAACCTTTGCGTGGGCACTGCGCGTCTGAGGTGCGTAAAGATGATCTGAAGAACATAGATCAGTAGGTTAAACTCAGATCAGGCATTACTGCCAAAATCAAGGCAGGCGATGCCCAAAATCAATCAGAGCTTGAATAGCCGGGCGTAGTTCTTTGCCCAAAGGACTAATGGAGTAATAGACCACCTGGGGGGCTTTTTTGATGACGATTTTTTTCTCGATCAATTGGTCTTCCTTCATTTCTTTGAGCACTTGCGAAAGCATTTTTTCAGAAACACTACAAAGTGCTTCCTTTAATTCACTGTAGCGCTGGGAGCCTTCATCGATCAATTTCCATAGAATGAGTACTTTCCAACGGCTGCCCATCACTTTGAGGGTCTTGGTAGCGGCCATGTAGGCGCAAGGATTGGGGGTTCGAGGGTACATGTGAAACCTACTTTTTGGTGCGTTATTGATTTTTCTGTCTTGTCAGGCTTCTTTTGTAACAAAACAAAGAACAAAATTATGCAGGAAAGTACTAAAAATGTTTTTCTTTTGGGTGCCACAGGCTATATCGGTAAGCATATTACCCAACAATTAATCGCAAGTGGCTATGAAGTCTACGCGCTAATTCGTAATCCTGAAAAGGCAAACCAACTTCCTCCTCAGGTGCACACGGTGCTAGGTGATCTGCGAGAACCTCAAGTGTGGCTCGATCAATTAGCCAATAAAACTGCCGTGATTCACGCCGCTTTTCCCAGTCACGGAGGGACTTGGGCAGAATCTGTGGCTCATGAAGGCGTTTTTTTAGAGCAGCTTGTAGAAAAATTAACCAATCAGGAAACTACCCTGATTCTGAGTAATGGCACCGCTTTCTTAGGAGATAGTGGCACGCAGAACCGTTTGGATGAAAGTGCTCCTATTCTGGAAGCTCATCCGGGGAGCATCCGTGGAAAAATGATAGAAAAAATCCGACAAGCGGCCAACCAAAGTCTAAAAATCATGGAGCTTCGCCTGGCTTCTTTTGTGTATGGAGAAGATGGAAGTGTGTTTTTGCCAATTTTATTAGAATCTGCGCGTAAAACCAAAAAATCAATTTTCGTAGAAGAGGGCAATTTCTTTACCTCTACACTCCACGTAGAAGCGGCTGCCCGTGCCTACGTGGATGCGCTAGAACAAGGCAAATCTGGAGAAATCTATCACATCGCTGGCGACGAAGAACCTTCCATCAGAGACATAGCGCAGGCCGTGGCCGTGGCGGTAGGCAAAGACTGCCAAACCATTTCCGTGAGTGCCGAAGAGGCGTTGCATTATCTAGACCCTTTTACGGCTATGTTTCTATCACAAAATAATCGCTTGGACAGCCAAAAAGCACGAAAAGAACTAGCCTGGTCAGGACATACTCCTGTGCCCATGCTTTGGGATATTGCTTACGGTTCTTATCGGGTTTGCTAAGCAAAAATATTTCGGCTGGCACTTTTGAATCTTTCGGCGTTTTTGCTGTTTTTAGAATAGAAGTTGTTCAGAGGCGTTGATTGAGTGGTGAAATATGAATTTTGCAACCCAAAGAGCAACTTTGGACAACTTCATAAACAACAAAGCTTATGCAAAAACGCGGTTGGTTACTTCTTCTAGGTCTTTTCATGCTCGATCTAAGTCTTGCTCAGGAAGAAAGTACACTAGATCAGATTATTGCTCAGGTCAATGATGAAATCATCCTCGAGTCCGAATTGGGAAAACTTTACAGCCAATTACAAGCGGATGGTCAAATTGCTTCCGATGATGACCCACAAACCATACGCTGTGAATTATTAGAATTTTTACTGACCAATAAAGTACTGCTGGCCAAGGCGCGTATGGATTCCATCAAAATTCCTGAAGAGGTCATAGAGGCAGAACTCAGGGAAAGACTGAGATTAGCTCCGTCTAATATTCCCGAGGTCAGGCTGCAAGAAATCCTCCGTGAGTTGCGCCCGGTCGTAGAAGAACAATTGTTGGTGGCTAAAATAGAACGGATACTTACACAATCGGTAGAAGTCACCCCCCAAGAGGTGCGCTATTATTTTTCAGATACGCCGCCTGATGAAATGCCCGAAGTAGGGGTGAGGGTAGAGGTAGCCCAACTCGTGGTTTTGCCGAGCGAAAACCAAGCTTTCAGGCGGCAATATGGTTTAGATGCCGATCCCAGTTTGGCGCAGGCATTTCTGGATAGCTTGCGTCAAGAGATGATAGCCGGAGAAATTAGTTTCGAGGAAGCGGCTCGTGCATTTTCAGATGATCGGCGCACGGCTGAAAATAATGGTTTTTTTTACTACAACTTAGGGGATAATCTTTTGCCCGTAGACGCATTAGATTCCTATGTTTTTTTTACGGTTGATACCATGGAGGTAGAAGAGATTTCTCCTTCCCTTCCTTATCGAGATGATGAGGGAGAAGCTGGTTTTCGTCTCCTCTATCTCAAATCTAAATTGCCTGCCCACCGTGCAAGCCTAGAAAATGACTTTGCTTACCTCCGTCAAATCGTGCTCCAAGCCAAGCGAGAAGAATTTATCCAAGACTGGATGCGAGAGAATGCCTCTCAATTAGCGATCAGCTATGATGAAAACTTTGAGGATTGCACCTTTTGGGAATAGTCGAGGCTATTCCTGAAAAGTCAGTTTGCAAAAAAGCAGGATCGAGGCCAAAGCCAAAGTAACCATATTAGCTAGGATAATCGGTAAATCCCAAATTAGCAATCCATAGATCAACCAAAGCATCACTCCAGCACAAAAAACCAAAAACATCGTCAAAGATAAATCCTTGGCCGATTTACTCTTGATGGTTTTGATGACCTGTGGCAAAAAGGCAATCGTGGTCAACGTTCCAGCCATAAGGCCAAGAAGCTGAATGTAGTTCATATGATTTTGGTTCGATGATTAATGGCAAACTTTGGGATGCTTCCTATTTATGAAAAGGAACAATTGCGATGAGTCAAGCTCTTCATTTACAATTGCTTACAAAAGCATTTCTCCCACTTCGCGCCAGTTATTGACTCGGGTAAATTCCGTTTCTAATAGATTATGCGGAGCGGAAAACAAAATACCCTTCCCTGTAAAAGGACGTAAATTCCTAGGATGGTCATCGATGAGATAATCGGCCTGAATCATATACTTATGCCCACAAAAAACCCAATTCATACAAGGAATAAAAGGAAAATGCTCTTGCAACCACTCGTATTTATGGATAAAAGAAGTAGGAAACTCCATCGCCGCCGTCACGATAAATACTTCGTACTGCTCCATGAGCTGCTTGACCACCTCCTGACTGTCTGGCATCACGCCTAAATCCTTAAAAAAACCTAAGCGGTGCGGATAAGCTCTGGCAACCTCTTGGTGAGCGGTAATACCTCGGGGAAAGGTTTTTCCTTTCAAATCTTCCCGCTTGATTTCTATTTGATAATCTCTTTGATACCATTCCATGTATCGGCCTAGAGAATCAGCCAAGACTTCATCCATATCGATAGCAATGCGTTTTTTTTCCATTTCTTTTGTTTAAATTTGCATATTCACGAATATAAATGCAAATAAACGCACAAAAACGCGTACATACAAATTAAGAAATCGTGAAATTTTATGCTCAAAGAAGAACGCTTCCGATACATTCTGGAGAAGCTACGCCTCAATAGCCGTGTCTTGTCCCAAGCACTAAGCCAAGAGTTGGGCGTCTCGGACGATACCATCCGGCGAGACTTACATCAGTTGGCCGAAGAAGGTTTGATCGAGAAAGTACACGGAGGCGCCATTCCCAAATCTACCCTTTCTCCCGATTACCGGCAAAGACAAAAGATAGCCATTCCAGAAAAAAAAGTGCTGGCACAAAAGGCACTCAAATTACTCGAGCATCACCAAACGATCATCCTAGACGGAGGAACAACTAATTTAGCCTTAGCACGTAGTTTGCCACCTGATTTACAAGCCACCGTTTTTACCAATGGATTACCCATTGCTTTGGCTTTGAGCAATCACCCCACCGTAGAAGTAATCCTGCTGGGAGGAAAGCTATTCAAATTGTCTCAGGTAACCGTGGGTTTAGAAGCGATCACCGCCTTAGAAAATGTGCGTGCAGACATTTGTATACTGGGGGTAGGTAGTATCCATACCGAGATTGGGCTGACGGTTCCAGACCGAGAAGAAGCGCAGGTCAAGCACAAAATGGTGGAGGCCTCTACACGAATTGTAGCCTTAGCCACAGAAGATAAAATCAACACGGCCGATCATTACGTGGTTTGTGCGTATCACGATTTATCCGTATTGATTGTCGAGGACGGTTTAAACCCCAACCTGCTCCGAGGCTATGAGGAGCAGGGAGTGAATATTTTGTAGAATTCAAAAAATTAAAAAAGGGGACGCCCTCCGATCTCTTTGTAGAGATTAGCCAAGGCGATCAAGAGTCTAATTGGTTCTATCAAGGTTGTTTTTTTGGCGATAAACTGCTAGATTAGTGAGTGCAAGTCAAAGGCTTAATTTCAACAGCATTTCAGGGTTTTTATAGCAAAGGGGCTTCGCTACCTTGCCTTGAAGTGCTTCCTCAACCCATCTATCTTTTGAGCAATGATGAACCAAGAAATTGAGAAAAAAGGATTAGAAAAAACAAAAAATGATCTAGACTTTTTACTGAACTGCTATCGGGAAATGCTTTTGGAAGTGCCCGAACCAGAAATTGCCACACTGATTCATGCTTCCGAAGACAATCTAACTCTAGATTCACAGCACATTCCCAAAGATAAATTAATACAAGCACTCAGCATTTATTTCCAATTAACTAACCTGGTGGAAGAAAACGCCGCGACCCAATTCCGCAGAGGTCTTGAGGATCAGTACGGCATGGATGCGATTCGAGGCTCTTGGGCTGAAACCTTCCGCTTATGGAAGCAACAGGGACTCGAGGAGGACGAAATGGCTGCTCTCTTGCCTCAATTGGACATCATGCCCGTACTCACGGCACACCCTACCGAGGCCAAGCGCGTTTCGGTGCTGGAGTTGCATCGTGAATTGTATCTTTTGTTGGTCAAAAATGAAAATTCTATTTGGTCCAAAGCTGAGAAAAATGCCATCCGAACCAGCATAAAGGCCATCTTAGAACGCTGGTGGCGAACGGGCGAACTCTATTTGGAAAAACCAGATATCTCCGCCGAACGTGACAACGTGCTCTACTATTTTAGTCAAGTATTCCCGATCGCTTTACAACAGAGTGATATCCGATTGAAAAACATCTGGATAGCCATGGGTTTTGATGCGGACAAATTATCTCAACCAGAACAATACCCTCGCTTGCATTTCGGGAGCTGGGTAGGCGGGGATAGAGATGGACATCCCTTCGTGACCGCCGAAGTTACCAAAGATACTCTGGAGCTACATCGCGGAGTCGCTTTGAACCTGATTCACCAACAACTCGAGGCTTTGGCCGCTAAGATGACGATTTCTGATAATCTAATTTCTGTGCCAGCTTCCTTGCAAACAGCGATTCAAGCAAAAACCGAGGCACTGGGAGACGCTGGCAAGAAGGCCATCGAGCGCAACCCCATGGAGTCTTGGCGGCAGTATATCAATCTCTTGATCTTACAACTTGAAAATACACAAGCGCATCGTACCTCTGAGCTTCACTACGCATCTCCTCAGGAGCTACAGGCAGATTTGATGCTGCTGAGGGAGTCGCTGATTGAGATCGGGGCTAATAGGGTAGCCGAGGATGTCCTTTTCCACACTGAACGCCAAGTGCAATGCTTTGGCTTTCACCTTGCCAAATTGGATATCCGACAGAATAGCGCCTATCACGAAAAAGCAATCAGTCAAGTTTTAAGTACTGCTGGCTTGGAACAGGCAGACTACTTGCATTGGGAGGAAGAAAAAAGAGTTCAATTCTTAAGCGACGAACTTAAGAGCAAGCGGCCTTTTTTGGCTCAAGGAACTCCCTGTGGCCCCGAGGCCGATCAGGTATTGGCCTATTACCGGGTACTGCGAGCGCACGTCGATGCCTTTGGAACCGAGGGCATTGGCTCTCTGATCGTCAGTATGACTCGGGGACTGAGCGATTTATTGGTGGTTTATGTCTTTTTGAGGGAAGTGGGGCTGCTAGAACATGCCTTGCAAATCGTCCCGCTATTTGAAACCATTGATGATCTGAAAAATGGCGCACAAATTTTGGATAAATTTCTAGCTCACCCTGCTACGCAAAAGCGATTTGAAGATACTGCGCTCGAAAATTTCCAAGAAGTGATGCTGGGTTACAGTGATAGCAACAAGGACGGAGGGATTTTGGCCAGCCGTTGGAATATCTACAAAGCAGAAAAAAAGCTAAGCGAGATTGGACGAAAACACGGGGTTAAACTGTGCTTCTTTCACGGCATTGGTGGTACGATCAGTAGAGGAGGGGGGAAATATCACCGTTTTTTGGAAAGCATGCCTTATAACACGATGAGTGGACACATCAAACTAACGGTGCAAGGAGAAACGATCGCGCATCAGTTTGCTAATTTGATGAATGCCACTTATAATCTGGAAATGCTACTATCTGGGACAGCGCGCCAAGCTATGCGGGCAAAATTTCAAGAAGCGGAGGATTCCTTTCCAACGGAAATTATCGAGCAATTAGCTGAATATTCATTGGAGCATTTTCAGAGCCTCATTCAACATTCCGATTTTATACATTTCTACTCCGAAGCTACGCCCATTGACATTTTAGAACAAAGTAATATTGGCTCTCGTCCGGCTCGGCGCACGGGTACTCGCTCCCTGGCGGACCTCAGGGCAATCCCTTGGGTATTTAGCTGGAATCAATCTCGCTTTGGCCTAACGGGTTGGTTTGGTTTGGGCACGGCTTTGAAAAAGTTGCAAACTCAATCTCCGGAGGCTTACGAGCAACTACAAAACACAGCCGATCACTGGCCTTTTCTGAGGTATGTTTTAATCCACGTAGAAACCAACCTCCTGATCGCCAACCCTGCCACCATGGAGGCTTATGCGGCATTGGTACAGGATGCCAATTTGAGAGATGAACTGCTGACAAAAATACAGGCCGATTATCGGGAAGGGCTCGAGCAAATTTCTACGCTTTTTGGGCAATCCGCGGAAGTGCGCCGAGTCAGCCAATTGGAAAATTTACGTACCCGCGAACAAAAATTACAAATTTTACATCAAATTCAAATGGAATACCTAAAAGCTTGGCGGGGCTTAGAAAACCCTGATTCTGAGGTATCTGCGCAATTACTTGCTAGCATATTAGCTACGATTAACTCCATCTCGGCTGGCCTGCGGAATACGGGATGACGGGAAAAGCAGCTATTTCACCAAACGACCCGAACCACGAATTCAAAAACTTACCATTTGAACCTTAAAACTAACACGCGATCATGTTTCTTAGAAAAGGCATCATTGCCACCAGCGGATTGTTCCTTTGCTTATTTCTCATCGTGCATCTCTCCGCCAATTGCATCCTTTTATTACCCCAAGATATAGCCAAGAGTACCTACAATGCTTACTCGACTTGGCTTCGCGAAAATCCACTCATTCAAGTAATTGCTTACGTGCTGTATTTATCCATTCTCTTGCACGTAATCTACGCCCTGATCATTACCATCAAAAATAGAAAAGCCAAGCCTAATTCATATGTGCTCAATCATAGCCGAGCCAATAGTACTTGGACTTCTCAGAACATGGGCTTTTTAGGCGTGTTGATTCTTCTCTTTATCGTCGTGCATTTGTCTAATTTCTGGGCACGCATCAAATTAGGAATGGGAGCCGAGGTAGGCCAAGATCAGGCAGGTCATTTGGACGTGTATGCGGTGAGCTACGATCTATTCCAGAATATCTACTTTGTGCTGTTTTACACGATATTGGCGATTCCGCTGGGATTTCATCTACATCACGGCCTCAAGAGTGCTTTCAAAACTTTGGGTTTTTACCATCGGAAGGGACTACGGGTACTTGCGCAAATTTCTTTAATTTATGCCGTTGTTATCTCCGTGGGTTTTGGGGTCATTCCCTTCGTGGTTTATTTCAAATAGATAAAATTTATGAATTTAGATGCAAAAATTCCTGAGGGTAGCCTCGAGCATAAATGGCGTAACTACCAAACGCATAGCCAACTCATCAACCCTGCCAATAAAAAAAGATTACGAATCATCGTGGTCGGTTCAGGACTAGCCGGAGCCGGAGCCGCCGCTACCTTGGCCGAACTGGGATACGATGTGCAGTGCTTTTGCTATCAAGATTCGGCTCGAAGGGCACATTCAGTAGCGGCACAAGGCGGAATCAACGCGGCCAAGAACTACCAACACGATGGGGATAGCGTGTGGCGGATGTTTTACGATACCCTCAAAGGAGGAGATTTTAGATCCAGAGAGGCCAATGTCTATCGCTTGGCAGAGCTTTCGGCTCCTCTGATTGACCATTTTACCCAGCAGGGCGTACCCTTTGCCCGAGAGTACGGAGGTGTTTTGGTAAATCGCAGTTTCGGGGGTGTGCAAGTACAGCGGACCTTCTACGCACGTGGGCAGACGGGTCAGCAATTGCTATTAGCAGCTTACTCACAATTGCGGAAAATGGTGCGTGCCCAGAAGGTGAAAATGTTTCCTCGGCATGAGATGCTAGATTTGGTATTAGTGAACCATCAAGCCAAGGGAATTATTGCTCGTGATCTGGTGAGTGGCACTCTGAAGCGTTTTGCGGCGGACGCGGTGGTGCTGGCGACAGGAGGTTATGCGCGTGTCTTTCGTCTGGCTACGCTGGCGATTGGTTGCAATGGGAGTGCCATTTGGAAAGCACATAAGAAGGGTGCTTTTTTCGCGGCTCCCAGTTTCACACAAATTCATCCCACGGCACTTCCCCAATCCAGTGAAGCACAATCTAAACTCACTCTGATGTCAGAATCCTTACGGAATGATGGCCGCATCTGGGTTCCTAAACAAAAAGAAGATGCACGAAAGCCCAAGGACATTCCCGAAGACGAGCGAGATTACTACTTGGAAAGACGCTATCCTAGCTTTGGGAATCTAGCCCCGAGAGACATTGCATCACGGGCAGCCAAAGAAAGGATTGACGCGGGCTACGGGGTAGGAAGGCTCAAAAACGCGGTTTACCTAGATTTCCAACATGCCATTCAAGAGCTGGGTCTGGATACGATCCAAGATCGCTATGGGAATCTTTTCAAGATGTACCAAAAAATCACCGGGCTGGATGCTTATCAAGAGCCGATGTTGATCTCTCCGGCGGCGCATTTCTCAATGGGAGGCTTATGGGTAGATTACGAGTTGATGACCACCATTCCTGGCTTGTATGCGATCGGGGAGTGTAATTTTTCTGATCACGGAGCCAACCGATTAGGAGCCAATTCTTTGCTGCAGGCCAGTGTAGATGGCTATTTTATCCTGCCCAATACCATCAATAATTACCTCTCTAGTGTCCTCAAAGAGGAAGCTATCACGACTGAGCATCCTGCTTTTGCTCGAGCAGAAGAAGAAGTAGAGCAACATATCCAAAAAATACTCTCAGTGCAAGGCCACAAAACAGTGGATCATTTTCATAGAGAATTGGGCAAGGTCATGTGGAAAGAGTGTGCGATGAGTCGCCATCGTGCTGGGCTCGAGGCGGCTCTCACCCGAATTCAAGACCTCAAAGCAGCCTTTTGGAAAGAAGTCAAAGTAACGGGTAAAGCCAATGAATTAAACACCGAACTCGAGAAAGCCCTGAGACTGGCAGACTTTCTCGAGCTGGGTGTGCTCATGTGCACCGACGCGCTGCAGCGGGAAGAATCTTGTGGGGCGCATTTCCGAGAAGAATTCCAGACGGCGGATGGAGAAGCCCTTCGGGTAGATGAAGAATATGCTTATGTCTCCGCTTGGGAATACCAGCAGGGAACTTTCAAATTACACAAAGAAGCACTTGATTTTGAATTTGTAGAACCGACGGTAAGAAGTTATAAATAAAGAATTCATGAAAGTTACGTTTCGTATCTGGCGACAAGATTCACCCCAAGATCAAGGGGAGTTAAAAGATTACCAAGTAGATGAACTGACCGAGGATATGTCTTTCCTCGAAGCCTTGGATCATCTTAATGAGCAATTGGTTTTGAAAGGCGAAAGCGTAATTGCCTACGAATACGATTGCCGAGAAGGAATTTGTGGGCAGTGTGGTGTTTTTATCAACGGACGAGCCCATGGGCCTCACGACCATATTACGACTTGCCAGCTACACATGCGGAGCTTCCAAGATGGCGATACCATCGTGGTAGAACCTTGGCGAGCATCGGCTTTCCCCATTGTCAAAGATTTGATTGTAGATCGTTCCGCCTTGGATAGAATCATAGAGCAGGGAGGCTATATCAGTGCCAAAACCGGTACGGCTCCCGAGGCCAATGCGATCTTGATTAGCAAAGAAATCGCTGACCAAGCCATGGACGCGGCGGCTTGCATCGGCTGTGGAGCCTGCGTCGCTACTTGCAAAAATGCCTCAGCGGCTTTATTTACTTCCGCTAAAATTAACCATTTAAACAGCCTCCCTCAGGGAAAAGTAGAAGCCAAGCAAAGAGTGCTGGACATGACCGCCCAAATGGAAGCCGAAGGTTTTGGAAGCTGTACCTTCACTGGAGCTTGTGAGGTAGAATGCCCCGAAGCCATTTCCATCGCTAATATTGCCAAAATGAACGCTCGCTACCTGAAGGCAAAGCTATTTGGTTAGGAAGGCTTCTGACAGGGAATCAGGACTTTACAGAATTGATAGATGACTTTGAAATAGAGAAATTCTTGCTTTCTAACCGGATGGGCACTCACCAGGAGATCGCTGAGGAGATGGGAGGTTTTTGTCTATGAAAGCGGAATGATTAAAGCGATGAGGCTCTTTTTTAGCGATTTGTATGTATAGGGTATGCATCAAAAAAAGGCACTTATGCGATTTGGTTCATAAGTGCCTGACTATCAAGTGACCTCGCCAGGATTCTAACCTGGAACCTTCTGATCCGTAGTCAGATGCTCTATACAGTTGAGCTACGAAGCCATTTCCTTTCAATAGGATTGCAAAGTAAACTATAAATCGAGATAAATAAAAGCGTTTTTATAAAAAAATTAGGATCCCATCAAAAATTTGAGAATAGCCTGATTCACTTCTTCGTATTTCTCGAATTGTACCAAGTGACCTGCCTCTGAGATCATTTTCATTTGTGCCTTGGGCATCTTTGCTACGGCTTGTTGGGCTAGTTTCTCAGTCGTGGTGGAGTTGTTAAAATAGCGGTTAGGGATGAGCGCATCTTCTTCCCCGAATAAAATCAAAACAGGCAAAACGATATCCCCCAGACGATCAAACACGGGTTCAGCGAGCATTCCCGATACCGATTTGGAAACCGCCGTCGCGTAAGTATCAAAATCTCGAGCTTGTCTCATATTGATCCGATCCTCTACCATAAATTTAGCTTCCTCCGGTGTTTGATAAAAGCCCTGCGCCAGATTTGCCTTGATTTTGGTTTCGGAAGTATTGCGGATGTGTTCTGGAGAAGTAAAATTCTTGAGGAGCTCTGCTTGATCTGCCGAAAAAGTTTCTAAACCCGCTGGCGCGACCAAAATCAATCGTTTCAAGAACTCGGGCTTTTCCAAAGCAAGGGTCATCGCAATTTGTCCGCCCATGGAGTGCCCTACCAAATTTACCGATTGTAGGTCCAGCTTTTCAATAAAATTGATCAGTACTGTGCTATAAAAACTCATGTCATAGGCATAATCTCCCTTGGAAGATAGCCCATAGCCCGGTAAGTCTAGCGCGATACAACGAAACTGCTTGCTAAGACTATCTAGATTGGGTTGCCAAACCCTTAGGTAGCTGCCCAAGCCGTGTACAAAGAGCAAAGTTTCGGCTCCATTCCCTTTTTCTACGTAAGCAAGGTTAATATCACCTTCCAGTTTAGCTCGTTTTACCTCGTATGGATACACTAGTTGCGAATCCTGTGCAACTAAGCCACGAGCCACAAACAGTATGAAGATCAGACCTAAATATTTCACGTGTAAAAATTTCATAATGTTATGGTGAAACACAAACTCGAGCCTTATATGTTCAAATTTAGTGCCTCTTCGTCAAAAAATATTTACAGTTGCGTTACGATTAAAGGTATTTATTTATCTGCTCTTAAGAAATTTTCAATCGCTCGGACAATCTGTTGAGCACCCTCTCCATAGAGCATCGTCTGATGATTGCCCGCTACCTCCTGATACTGACAATTTTGCATCATATCAACGGTTTCTAGCGCATTTTCTTTGGGTAGAAGGGGAGGGGCATCTGAGTCTCCATACGAGCCAGTAGCATTTATCAAAAGAGCAGGTTGACTGACTCCGGCAATGTAATCCGCCCAAGGTTCTCCCAGTACCGCATCGGTGGCTTTGGCAATGTGTTCGGGCTTAGAGCGAGGCAGGACGCTCCCATCCTCGAGTTCTTCTACGTCGGCTCGGTAGTAGCTAAGCATATGATCTTCCCAAGCATCTTGCAGAAAAGGCATTTGCTTTACCTGCTCTATGTAAGTCTCAAAAGAAGCAATCTTTTTGCCTAAACGACTCAGGGTAGGTTGTAGCATTTCGCGGGTGTTGGGATGCATCTGTGCCGCTGCATCCATTAAGAGCAGTTTTTGCGCTCGCTCAGGATAATGATAAGCGAGATGCATGGTGATAAAAGCCCCGAAGGAGTGCCCCCCCATGATCGCTTTTTCTATATGCAAATTGTCCAAAAGTCCAATAATATCCTGAGTGTGAGCCATCATGCTATAATCCTCAGGCTGACTACTCAGGCCACGACCTCTCAGGTCTACACTGATTACACGAAATTTGGGGCTAAGCCCTGCTTGGATGAGTCCGTCAAAAGCGTGGGCATTAGCCGTAAGCCCATGACTGAGTAAAATGGTCGGCCCCTCACCCGCAAACTCCAAGTAATGAAGGCGAATGCCGTTAATTTCTATATACTTGTCCATATTTGCTAAAATTTCATGAACCTAGTTTAAGGATTCTGTCTCAAAGGAAACAGGACTTGGCCAGATTACAAAATTTTTTAGAAAATATAAAAGAAAAGCCCCACTAAGCCTCCGCGTGTAGCCAAGATTTTTTAGCCAGTAATTCTTCTTCGCTTTCACGATAATCGGGGTCATCTACACAGCAATCCACGGGGCAGACCGCCGCGCACTGTGGCTCTTCGTGGAAACCCATACATTCGGTGCATTTATCGGGTACGATGTAGTAGAATTCATCCGAAATAGGTTCCATGGGCGTATCGGCAGAAATAACAGCTCCATCCTCCATTTCTACTTCTTTCAATTCATTACCACCTCCCCAAGTCCATTCTACACCACCTTCGTAGATAGCCGTATTGGGGCATTCTGGTTCGCAAGCACCACAGTTGATGCATTCGTCCGTAATAATAATAGCCATAATGTAATCGCTTTGGTTAAAATTTGTTGAACAAATTATTCGTATAACAAATATATAGGAATTTGCTTTCTTTGCAAATAAAAATAGAGAATCCTTTCAACTGAATGCTGATTACGAAGAGCGGATTGCTCACGGCCAATTCAATTCTGCTTATTCCGATAAAAAGCCGCTAGAATTTCTTGGCGGGTTGTATTTTTTAGTGTTTTCTGCTGGCGATCTTGGATTTGAATGATGGGTGGCTTTTCTTGCTGATGAGATTGAGCAGCATTTTCCAAGACCATAAGCAGGTCGGTTTCGGTCTGAAAAGGTAAAACTGGGTGGTCGGCAATTTCGTGAGAAGTAAGCGTGGGAAGAATATCTTCCAGCGTCATCACTTTGAGTTCTAACTGAAAGCGTTGTGAATCGAAAAAATCAGCCACAAATTGATTTTGGGGGGAAAAGATTAATTCAGCGGGTGTGCCCAATTGTTGAATTTGCCCTTGATCCATCAAGCAGATCATATCTCCTAGTTCTACCGCTTCAAATACATCGTGGGTAACCATTAGAATGGTTTTTTCTTGAATACCTTCTAGATGGTCAAATTCATCACGAATCTGGCTCCGAGTAATGGGGTCAAGCGCGCCAAAAGGCTCATCCATAAGCATGAGCGGTGGATCTACAGCCAAGGCACGGGCAATCCCTATCCGTTGTTTCTGTCCGCCACTAAGCTCGCGGGGATAGCGATTTTTGAAATCACCAGTGGGGAGGCCCATCATAGCGAGTAGTTCGTCAATGCGCTGGCTAATCTTGGATTTTTCCCAATGCAATAACTGAGGCACAATGGCAATATTTTGCCCTACGGTGTAATGTGGAAAAAGTCCTGAGTTTTGGATCACATAGCCAATCTTTTGTCGAAGTTTCTCAGGAGATTGTTGCATGACATTTTCGCCGTTAATATAAACCTCGCCAGAGGTCGGTTCTATCAAGCGATTAATCATCTTCAGGGTCGTTGTTTTGCCACTACCACTGGTGCCAAGCAGAATGAGCTTCTGTCCTTTCTCCAGAGCAAAAGAGGCTTGATCTACGGCGGTAAAGTCCCCAAATTTCTTAGTCAAATTTTTAATTTGGATCATGGTAAAATGGCTTGTCGTTGTGGGTGATTGCTTACTCGATTCTGCGGAGTCTGGCGATTATTTTTTCACACGGAGTAGGACGGATAAATGCTGTCCACAACCTAAGCCCTGCTGTAATTCAAATTCCAAACTTCTGAGAATGTATGCAATATGAGGTTCAATTAGATTTGCTCTGGGATCACCGTAAGCAATCCACTCGTTGTCTCTGATCAAACGATCGAGCGTGAGAAGGCCAAATTGTAAAATGGGAGGAAAGCTCGCCCAGTCTTTCAGGTCGTGGGGAGCAATGGGAGCTTGCAGTCTTTTTTGGGCATATTTGATCATCAAATTCCAACTATTCAATAATTGGCTCAGAAAAGACTCTACTTGGGCGTGTGAAGTGTCGGGAAAAATTTCGGGCTTGAGAATCAATTTGCTCAAGTCAGTACGTACAAAAGGCTCTAACAAGCTGTTTACTGACTGGCGAATATGTTTAAAGAAATTGCCATAAGCGCGCTGGTCCTCAGGACAAGCAACTAAAATAGAACGATCTACCTGTCGGAGAATTTCTAGATTTGCATCCAAATCACGAGATAATTCACCAACCAAATGAGCGATTTCTTCCCCACTCCAATCATAGCCCTCGGGGGCATCGGCCATAAAACTATTCAAAATAGAATATTTGCCTTTGACATCCAATACAATCAAGCTATGCGGATGCGCGTGCTCACAAATATCTTTGAGGAGATCATATAGTTCCTGTGGGGTCAAGCGAGAAAGTGCCCCCCAGGCAGAAAAATACACGTCAAAGGGGGCTTCTAATTCTTTGAACATACCCAATCCTTCGTGATAATCGGCCTTGATAAAGCGAACCCGTTTTTGGTCTTTGTGTAGTTCATTGGCGCTTTCTACCAGATCTAAATCCTGCTCCAAGCCAAGATACAGCTCTATCATTTCTTCGGGGAGAAGATAAGAAGGTTCTAGGGATAGTTCAGAGGCATCTTGGCGAATACGGCTGATTATGCCGTAATTTTGCCCATAAGACGAACCAATCTCGAGGATACGGATACCTTGTCGCTTTTTTTGCTTGCGTTGGACTAACTTTTTGAGGAAAGGACGCAGTGTAAACTGAATGAGTTCGCTTTCCCAACGCGTGCGAACCGCGTCCCGTGCGGGCTTTGACTCGGTAGCGGGAGTGGCTAATCCCTGCCAGTCGTAAAAAATCGCTTGCCTCAATTCTCCCATAGTAGAGTAATTTGTTTTAATATTTGAGTCCCGGTGCTACAGGCATTGGACGCCATTGCTTCTGGCTTTTATCTAAAAAAGGCGTAGTTATCCTGAATTTTGTTTCTATACTTCAAACTAAATACCTAAAACTTTAATAATCAAATTTTTAGCTAAAAATTTAAAGCAAAACACGAAATTAATTTTGGAAGTAAGGCCAAAAAGCAAATCAGGCTTTTGTCAAACGAATTATTTGAAATATAAGGACTTATAACTTGATTATATTGAGAAATAATCCCTATCCAGCAAATAACCAAAATGACGAAAGCTCTCAAAAAATCCACATCAACCATGCCAAAAATAGTGGAATGCTTGCTTTTATTAACAAAACCCACGGTGCCTCCAAAACCCAGTGGGTAGGGAGCCATGCGGCTAAGCACGGTAGCAAAGCCACCTCAAACTTGCACGGGCAGCACCTGCTTAAACATACTTATAAACCCTGATTTGATTAACTTCGGGTGGTAATTCTCTTCGTAGCACAGACGTGCATTTTGGGACATTTCTTGATAGGCTTCGGGCGACATTCGGTAAATCTCTTGAAGTGCCTCTCTGGCTTCTTCTACATGACGAACCACAAAGCCTGCACCATAGGCACTTACCTGCTCGTGAATGGGCACTTTATCGGTGATAATAATAGGCTTAGAAAAAGAGAGTGCTTCCACGATGCTCAATCCAAAACCCTCGTAGCGAGAGAGTTGCATATAGACATAAGCTTCACTCAGGTATTGATGCTTGTCTTCATCAGAGACCTTACCCGTCAAGATTACATCCTGACCAATTTCTAGCCCCGCCTGATTGCAAAGCTGCCTTACCTGTCTTTGTTTTTGCTCGGAAGCATTGCCCAGCATGTACAAGGGAAATCGAGAAGAGGTTTTATCATAAAAACTTCTCAAAGCTTTGATCTGTAAGTCGATACCTTTTTGGTAAATATCAAATCTTCCTACAAAGCAAATGTATTTTTTAGGGTCAGGAGTATGCTGTGTAGGAGCATAATCATTCACAAAATTAGTTACTGTCATCACCTGATTGTGGCTATAACGTTGAATATATTCGGCTCCTTCTTCGGTGATGGCGTGTATGAGCTTGGCTTGGTCTAAAAGGCGTTTTTCCAGAGTTTTAAGAAAAAACAATTTCAGAAGATAATTTTTTCTCAAGCTCTCAGGGCTGTAAGAATCGTGAGGCGTAAAAACATAAGGAATGTTGCGCTTATGGAGCGACTGTGCCAGATGGTAGTTAGCCAGATTGAACATACTATGCAGGTGAAAAATACTATTCTCCTGTGAGGGTAGCTCATCTAACCAGCGATAAAAGGTGTTAGGCAAGTACCATCCTTTCAGGTGCATTTTACCAAAAAGATGTACATCAATATTTTCTTCTTCTTTCACTACCTGATAGTCTTGGGCATCCTCCAAGGCAAAGTTGATAAAGTGAATATGTACCTGATCTTTGAGAAGTTGTGCTAGCTGGTACAAGTACTCTCTCACGCCACAGCCTGATTCAGCTTGGTACACTCCAAATTGATAGAGATGGATTGTAGGCATCTTGGACGGCGTTTGCTGGTATCTTAGATCTAAAATGGTAGTCTTTCCGGCTAGTAAAGGATTGTGTGAGTAAACCATGATTGTTGTTAGTGCAATATACTAGATTAGTTTTTTAATGGCTTGTCCAAACTAAATCGTCTGCTCGAGGCAATATCCTATCCAAAAACCTGCTTTTAGGCTTTCTTGATACATATTGACCGGGAGCTTGTCTCAAAAAAAGATAGTAAAGACAAGTGATATTGCTATTATGGAAAGAATCCTTATTTTGGTGAAATCGTGTCTCAGGATTTTAAAATTGCATTCTCTGATACTTACGTATAAGTAGCGTTCAGAGATAAATTTTGAGATGAGAAAATGCTAGATGAAGGATTTTATTTCTTGGGTAAAACTAACTCGTCTCCTACAAAAGGATACATTGGTTAGAACGCAAAGCTGGAAGTTTGGTTCGAGATACTTAGGAAGGGGAAGATAGTTTACCCTCTATTCTACAAAAATGGTACGGATGATTGATTTCCCTTCTTGTTTTCTTACAAGGAGAGAAAGCTTTTCTAAGAATTTAGTCTCATTTTGAGATGAGCTCTGAGTTTTTCAAGGGGATATCTCCCAAAGAGAGACGTTTTCCAAATGATCTTAACTCGGCAAGGCTGTGATTTCACATAAAAACCCAGTAGATTATCACATCCACTAAGTTTTTTTTAGAATCAATACTTTGGTAGAGAAGGGTCAATCTCTTTGACCCAGGCCAAGATACCTCCTTCTAAATTATAAAGGTTTTTAAATCCATATTGATCTTCTAAAAGCCGAATGGCCTCCTTGCTTCGCTTGCCACTACGGCAGTGAAGAATGACTTTCTTGTTCAGGCTAATTCGATCCACTTCTTCGCGAATGGTATGGAGAGGGAGCAAATCGCCTTGAAGGTTGACAATCTCGTATTCATAAGGTTCGCGGACATCAATCAACTGAAAATCTTCTTTTTGCTGAATCATTTCCTGTAATTGTTGAACCCCGATTGACTTGATAGAACTGGTTTCTCGCTCTTGCTGCTGAGGAACACCGCAAAACTCCTGATAATCAATTAGTTTAGTGATCGTGGGATGCTCACCATTGATCGGATTATTTTTATGACGCTTGATCTTCAGAACGTGTGTCTCAAAAGAAGCCGCATCAAATACAAAGAAACGCCCCGAAAGTGGTTGACCCACTCCCGTGATCACCTTGATGACCTCATTGGCCTGCAAGCTACCAATAATGCCCGGTAAAACACCCAATACGCCCCCTTCGGCACAACTAGGAACCATATCGGGAGGGGGAGGACTAGGATACAAATCACGATAATTTGGGCCTAAGTTTCCTGCTTGATCGCGATAATTGAATACGGATACTTGTCCTTCAAAACGAAAAATAGCAGCGTAGATGAGGGGCTTATCCAACAATACACAAGCATCATTGACCAGATAACGAGTAGGGAAATTATCGGTGCCATCCGCCACAAGATCGTAATCTTGGATGATCTCGAGGGCATTTTTGGAGGTTAATACCGTGTTGTGTGGCATGATTTTGATGTGGGGATTGAGGCTTTCCAAGCGTTTTTGAGCCGCTTCTACTTTGGGTTGGCCTATATTTTCTACCCCGAAGAGCACTTGTCTTTGCAGATTAGATTCATCTACAACATCAAAATCGACAATGCCAATCGTGCCCACACCCGCCGCGGTCAAATAAAGCAACAGCGGGCTACCCAAACCACCTGAACCCACCACCAGCACGCTGGCCGCTTTGAGCTTGCGTTGTCCTTCTATATTAAATTCAGGGATTAGCAAGTGACGGCTGTATCTCTCCAACTCGGCCTTGCTAAATTCAATTTTTTCCATGTTGATTTTGAGTTTCAAAGATTAATTGATCGCGAAATAGCTTTCCTTTACCAAATAGATAATACTTTTTTTTTGAACACAGAGACACAGAGGCCTTACGAGGCTTATTCAAACACAGAGACACGGAGACACAGAGGCCTTACTAGGCTTATTCAAACACAGAGACAAATAAAGACACAGAGACAAATAAAGACAAGAGACACAGAGACACAGAGACACAGAGACAAATAGAGACATAAAGATAAAGAGACACACAGATACAGCGCAAACCGCCAAGACTGGCCTTTACGTGCACGCTACACTTCTTAGCTCCTGCCTCTAGGGTAGGAAGGATCGCTTTTCTTTCTATCTCTACCAACACAGTTGACAGGATTTTTTATTTATTTTGCTTCCAAATTTTCGTAGAATGAATCATGCCCTCCGATCCTCTCATCGTGTGCTTTCTGATCAAAAAGCGAGAGGATACAGGAGCTAAATTATTAAAACAGAAACCCATAACAGACAACTACTTAGCATTTAGCCCATGAAACCAACCGTATGTCCAGCCCTTTTGCTCTTTTTTTTCCTTTCGGGAAATGCCTTATTCGGCCAGAGTGGGAGAGGCCAAGAAAATATCAACCAAGATTGGCAATTCTATTTGGGTAATTTTCCCTCTGCCCAAGCCGCCCAAGCTTCCAGCCAAAATTGGCAAAAAGTAAACCTTCCCCACACTTGGAATGACCAAGATATTGTAGACGAAAAAAAAGGCTACCGCCGAGGCGAAGCTTGGTACAAAAAAGACCTCGATCAAACTTTCGATCCCGCCCAATTTGCCTATACACTTCATTTTGAAGGGGTAGGGCAGGAGGCCGAGGTTTTTTTAAATGGCAACTCTCTGGGAAAACATTTAGGAGGTTACACGGCGTTCCAGTTTTCTTTAAATAATTACCTTAAGCCCAATCAAAATCAGCTTTTGGTCAAGGTCAGTAATGCCCTCAACCGAGATTTGCCCCCCATTGATGGAGATTTTAATATGTTCGGGGGCATCTATCGGGATGTGTTTTTGATTCGCACGGACAAAATACATTTTGATATGCAAAATAAAGGCTCCCAAGGGGTTTTCGTGGAAACCCCTCAGGTCAGCGCACAGAGAGGAACGGCTACCATTCGTGGACGGGTACACAACGAGTTCAAACAAACTGAGAAGCTCCGAGTCCGAGCCATTATTTATGACCCCCTGCGAAAATTAGTCCAAAATCAAGAGGCTAAGCTTTCGGCACAAGCGGGGCAATTCGCAGATTTTTCTTTTTCGCTTCAAGTCGACAATCCACAACTCTGGAGTCCTGAAAATCCGAATCTGTACCAAATTCAGTTAGAAGTTTTTCAGGGCGATCAGAAAAGAGCTTCGGATGTACTCACTTTGCCCCTTGGCTTTCGTTGGTGGTCGCTCGATGCGCAGACAGGGCTTCGGCTGAACGGACAACCCTATGTGCTCCGAGGCGCGAGCCGCCACCAAGATTACGCGGGACTGGGAAATGCCCTGAGCAATGAACTGCATATTCAGGACATGGAAAACCTCAAAGCCATGGGAGCTAACTTTGTCCGCATTGCCCATTATCCTCAAGACCCGGCGGTGTTAGAAGCTTGTGACCGCCTGGGTTTGCTGGTTTGGGAAGAAATTCCAGTAGTAACTTCCATCCATAATAGCGAAGGTTTTCGGGAAAATGCCAAAGAAATGCTTCGTGAAATGATTCGCCAGCATTACAACCACCCCTCGGTGATGATTTGGGGCTATCTCAATGAGGTGCTCTTGTACGCCAAGGCACAAGATCAAGCCAAGATCAGTCAAGGTTTTACGCTGGCTCAGGAACTGGAGCAGGTAGCTAAGTCAGAAGACCCCAATCGCTTGACGGCGCTGGCGCAACATGGGAATTTTAACCTGACCAATGCTTCGGGCATGAATCAAGTACCCGATGTGGTGGGTTTTAATATTTATTTTGGTTGGTACGGAGGAATCAAGCCGCTGGTGGGGAATTTGGATGGAAATTTAAAATTAAACCCACCCCGACCCACTTTGATTTCAGAATACGGAGCCGGAAGCGATCCGCGTATTCACTCTCTGGAACCCAAACGCTTTGATTTTTCGGAAGAACATGCCTTCTTTGTTCACCAAACTTATCTAAAAGAACTGCAAACCACGCGTCCCTACCTGATCGGGTCGGCCATCTGGAATCTGAACGACTTTAGCTCCAATATTCGGGGCGATGCCGTGCCTTTTATCAATAGTAAGGGAATTTTTACCTTTGATCGCCAACCTAAGGATGTATATTATCTGTATAAGGTTTTATGGAAACCCGAAGAACCTTTGGTACACATTGCCAGCCAGAATTGGCAGTATCGGGTAGGAGAGGCCGAAACCGAGGGCGCACCTTTTAGCTTTCAGGAGGTGCAGGTATTTAGCAATTTGCCCGAAATAGAACTCATTCTCAATAATAGAACCTTGACTACGCAGAAAGTGGTGGATGGAATTGCCAAGTTTGATGTGCCTTTCTTAGCAGGAGAAAACACGCTGGAGGCTCGTGGGCAGCGAAGAGGCAAAACCTATCAAGACAAAATAAAGATTCAATTTCGCTTACATCCTTATTTGCTCCGCGAAAAAGAGCCATTCACCCCCATCTACATGAACTTAGGTGCGCCTTTCTATTTTGTGGATAAAACGAGAAAGCTATGCTGGGAACCCGAAAAAGCCTACCGCCAGGGAAGCTATGGCTACCTAGGAGGAGAAGCTTTTACCATTTCTAAACACGGAGGACGCTTTGGTACAGACCGTAATATTGAGAACTCTGAACTGGACCCTCTCTTCCAGACCCGACGAGACGGTCGGCACGCACTAAAATTTGATGTGCCCGATGGTACTTATGAGCTAACTCTATACTTTGCCGAGATCAATCAGGGGCAGAGCCGAGCTTTTATCGTGGATGCGGAGGGGCAGAGACTTTTGGACGGTTTTTCGCCCCGACAAGAAGTAGGAAATTTTAAAATGGTTGCCAAAAAATTCAAGCTAGAAGCAAAAAACCAACAAGGCATACAAATCCGACTCTCGGATGGCTTTGTCAATGCAGTGAGTTTGGAGAAACTGTAAAGAATCGGTCATCTGGGTGCTACTGATTTTCTATCCCAAACTAGCTTCTTGCCGAGCGTGGCCAGATCTCCACCTCGGGCGGTAGTTTATTATATTTCTTAAGATAGAGCAGGACATAGAGCACACCCAGAGAGGCAATGGGGTCTTCTGTGCGGAGGAATTCGCTTTCGGCATTTTGGATTTCTTTGAGAGCTTCTGACATATTTTTGACACTGCCAAACGCTTGGTATCCTTCTTTGAATCCTCGACTCAAAAACCGAAACGCCGTGCTTAAGTTGCCTTTTTTAATTTGACGGAGGGCATTTTTTCCAGCTTGCGTGTTGGAAAAGTGCTGTCAGGCAATAATTTCCAGACATGCAATCGATATTTTGAGGTTTGTTTAAAGCCACGATAGGACAGGAGTTTGTGGATAGCAAGACTGAAGGCCGAAGCCTAGAGATTGAATATATAGAGTTCTTTAGGAAAGACAAATCTAGGTTCGCCCATGTTTCTAGTCAGCCTCAATTTTCTGGGAAAATTCTTTCAAAAGCAGAAATCAGACGAGGGATCAGTAAATTTTTGGATACCTAACAGCATTAGGTTTGTTATACTCAATATTGTTAGGTATATTTGCCTAATGATATTAGGTAAAATTAAATTCTTAAAACTATGGCAAGTAAAGCAATGGTAGCGGCTTCTACCCGACCGATTATTCTTTCGCTTCTATCGCACGGGGAGAGTTACGGATATCAGATCATCAAGAATGTAGAGCGTCTTTCGGGAGGGGAACTTGAGTGGACAGATGCTATGCTCTATCCTGTTCTGCATCGGATGGAACGTGAAGGGGTGATCCAGTCCAAATGGGTGATTCAAGAGAATGGCCGCAAACGCAAGTATTATCACCTCACCGAAGCGGGTCAAGAAGCACTTGCCTTAGAAAAGAAACAATGGGTGAACGTGAATCAAGCCCTGAATCTACTCTGGGGTCCTTCTCCGCAATTAAATCTGGGATAAGTAAAGAGACGATCAGCCCTTTCTCATGGCTAGTAAAATAGCCTCGGGGAATATGAATCCAAGCGCTGAAAAGCCCCCACAAACCATTACCAATCATTTTACAAGTACCATCAAACCATGAAATTTGATCTAGAAAAAGCTATCCAAAGCTGGCACCGAGAACTACGGAGCCATCCTGGCTTGGAGCCAGGCTATATCGAGGAGCTCGAGTGCAGCCTCCGCGATCGTATTGACGATTACCTGATCCAAGGGATGGACGAAGCATCAGCTTTCCAGAAAGCCAAGGCCAAGTCTCTCGAGAGTGCCGAAGCCGTAGCGGATGAATTCTACAAAGCACGCCGTCGCACGCATCGCCGCCCGCCCTGGAAAAAACGTTTTGATTTCTTCTATCTTCTGCCCAATTATCTGAAGGTTGCTTTCCGCAGTTTTGCCCGTAAAAGATTCTATACAAGTATTAATCTCCTAGGATTAATCATCGGTTTGCTCTGTGCCACGGTGGTGTTCCTCTACATCCAATATGAGGTGGGTTATGACCAATTCCACGAAAAATCAGATCGACTTTATCGGGTTGCTCGCACTTTTCGCTCCCAAGACTATAGTGTGGTGAGTTTTGACGGCTATTACAGTGCACCCCCCAAAGTACAGATGAAACAGATAGAGGGTATGCGGGCGGTCACCGGCGTCAAGAATGCGACGCATTTTTATATTTTTGATCAACCGATCTTCGTGGACAATGGGTACAAGCGTCTGGAGGTCAAACAAATCTTGAGTACCAACACGCCCGCTTCCTTTTTCGAGATGTTTAGCTGGCAGTTCATCCGTGGGAATGCGCAGAGAGTGGCTTTCGGTTCGGGGAGAGCGGTACTGACCAGAAGCACCATAGAAAAAATCTATGGCAAAAATTGGCAAACTCTTCCTGACTTATTCAAAAAAACCTTAGAAATTGAAGGGGAAAATTACCTCATCGCTGGGGTGATTGAGGATATTCCTGCCAATTCGCACTTTGAATTCAGTATGCTCCTGCACCAGCCTAAGATTGGCTACTGGGGCGGGAGGACTTATGTAGAACTCTCACCAGGAACCGACCCTGAGCAGGTGGCTGAACGCATGAATGCATCCATTGACAAGATTAATACCCGCCTGGCAGAGAGTGAGCTTTTCGGAGGAAATTTCTTACAAGCCATCACGAGCATTCATCTCTACTCCGATCTGCTCTACGAGATGAAACCGCCCGGAGAACTACGTTATTTGTATGTATTCGGGGCAATGGCTTTGATTATTCTCATCATTACCATTACCAACTATACCAACCTCTCGATCGCGATGAATACCGGAAGAACCCGTGAGATTGGTCTGCGCAAGGTTTTGGGAGCAGGAAAACGTAGCATTGTACAGCAATTTCTGCTGGAATCAGTGTTGCTCAGCTTGATAGCCGTGCCGCTGGTTTTGATCTTATTGCGGTGGGTCTTACCAGAATTTAACCAATTCATGGGCGTGTCTTTGGAGAATTTATTTATAGAAATGCCTCTTTATACTTTGGGTCTGACTTTGGGGGCGGTTCTCGTGGGGACATTGTCTGGCTTGTACCCGGCTTTTTATTTATCTGGGAAAAAAATCACCCAACTGTTCCGCAAGAATGGCATCCAAGCCAAAACCCGAGGCTTCACTTTACGCAAAGCCCTGATTACTTTCCAGTTTGCCCTTTTGATTGGGCTAGGTAGTGTAACGTTTTTAATCAATGAGCAATTACGCTACGTAGATCAAAAAGACCTGGGCTACCGTCGGGAAGGTCTGCTTTATGTCCTGCTAGAAAATGATGAATACTCCCTAATTCGCGAAAAATTGGAAAAAATGCCCGAAGTCCAGGCCGTGGGGGCGGGTTCTGCTCTTGGTCGCCAGCCTTTCAACCAGCTTACTTACAAGCTAGATCAAACCGAGGAAGTTTTTGATGATGCCACCAGCCTTTTTATGGACTATGGTGCCGTCAAAGCTTACAATCTTGACATTCCCACCGTTTATCAAAAATACTTGGACGACCCTAGTCAGGCACCCGACGAGATTTTACTCATTAACGAAACTGCTGCCCAAAAGCTAGCTCGCGTACACGGAATAGATCAACAAGACCTGATCGGTCGCCAAATTATTACTGAGCCAGAATACACCCAAGAAGATGGAACGGTGGGTTTCCCCAAAACCATCGCGGGCATCTTTGAGGACATTCATCTTTTCTCACTCCGCGAAGCCGTAGGACCTTATTTCCTAAGTGTAGAGAGAGACATTGACTGGACTCACAAAGCGGTCGTGCATTTCCAAACGGATCAACTGTTGCCTTTACTGGATAAAATTGGTAAAGCTTATCGGGAAATTAACCAAAAGACACCTTTTCGCTACGAGTTTCAGGAGGAAAATTTGGCCGAACTCTATGAGCAGGAGCGCCGAATCGCCACGCTTACGATTTGCCTGAGTGTGATTGCTTTTATGGTGGCCCTGCTAGGTCTGATTGCGCTTTCGGCCTACTTGACGACACTTCGCAAGAAAGAGGTAGGCGTTCGCAAGGTACTGGGAGCTTCCATCAGTCAGATCGTGCTTTTGTTTAATAAAGAATATATTTACCTGATTGGCTTTGCCCTCTTGATTGCCTCTCCTTTAGCTTATTATGGCGTAAGGCAGTGGTTGGCCAATTTTGCCTATCGCATTCAGGTTAGCCCGCTGGTTTTTGTAGGAGCCGCCGCCCTTACCCTTACGATTGCACTCGTGGCCGTGAGTTCTATGGCTTACCGGGCTGCGATCTCCAACCCAGTCAAATCCCTGAGAGATGACCAATAATTCTGAAAATTTTTACACAAAAAATACGATAAGATGAAAAAAGGATTCATTTTGTTACTACTTGCGATCGTTCCCTGTCTCATTTTCGCGCAAGCAGAAATTAACCCTGAAACGGGTCAGGTTCCCGAATGGGAAACCTTTGCTCCCGGCGTGATTTCTCTGCCGGATATTCGGGAAACTTCACCCTCCATCACCGCCGATGGCCAAACCCTGGTCTTTGCCCGCACCCAAAACTGGAAAGACAAAGTGCCCTACATCGCTCAGTGGGTGGATGGAACATGGCAGGTAGAAAAAGCTCCCTTCGTGGATACGGTCTACAACCTCGCGATCAGCCCCGACGGGCAGACGATCTTTATCAAAAAATATGAGAAGCGCGGGGAAGGCGAAGACGATATCAGCCACGTGTACCGAGTCGATAGAACCGCCTCGGGCTGGAGCGAAATGAAAGAAATCAAATCGCTCTATAATATCAATGCGGGCTACTTCTGCCCCATGGCCAGTGGCCGGCTTTACTTCTATGCCCGGGGCCATCTGGAAAAGGGAATTTACTACGCCGATCCTTTGGGAAATGGCGATTATGGCCCGCCCGTTTGGCTGAGTGATGAAGTCAGCACGTCCGAGGTCAGCACCTCCTTTGATGTTTACATCAATGTTGAGGAAGACCGCTTGTTCATTACTAAAAGCGGAGGAGAAGATTTCGACCGTGGCTTTTATTTTTATGAAAAGACAGCATCGGGCTGGAACCAGAGGAAGAAACTCGATAACTTACCTTACGGCTGGGGGATGACCGTCTTGCCCGGCGAGCGAGTGCTGTTTGTGGATGCAGGTGATCTGCAGGTGATGCCCCTTGCGAAGTTAAAGGTCGATTGGAGCCAGCCGGAATAAGGATAATGAGTTCAGATAATCTCTCAAACATTACAATGAAATCTTAAAACTCATGAAAAAGACTTGGCTACTAATCCTTTTTATTCATTTGCTAAGGTTGGAAAGTCCAGCCCAGAAGGTCAATCGATTATTAGACTCACTGGAGATTTACCCGACGACCATTAGTTTCCACCCTAGAGGACAAATTCTGATCTCTGAGTACAAGCGTAAAACCAGACAACGGTTTATGTACATGATTTCGCAAAATGAGCAAGGGTGGCAACTTGATACTTTGCCAGTGGATGACCCCAATCGGGCGGCATTTTCCAAAGGGGGAGAATACATCATTTATAATACTTTTGATCCGCTTTCTAGGGAGCAGTACACGATTAAAAGAAAATTTGATGGCAAGGACAAATTCGGCTCTCCCTTTTACCTCTCTCAGCAATTGATGTTGGATAACATGTATTATTATTTCATGGATGAGGAGGAGAATTTCTACTATTATACTTTCGTGAGAAAAGACCGCTCCCAAGGAGGCTTATTTTTATCTGCTTTCGAGAATGGACGCTATCAGAAACCACAGCAAATCTATCCCGACCGTGAAAATGCCGTGGCTTACACGCCGCTCATCTTGGACGAGGAAACCATGCTTTTTACCCAGCATGGCATTAAAGACAACTCGACCAATGGAACCTATTTTGCCTTGAAAGAAGGTGAAAAATGGTCAGACCCGATTCTCTTGGAAGAAATTCCCTTCAGCAACGTGATTACTTATTATGATGAGGACACCGTGGCGTTTCTGTTAGCGGAAACCGCACGCGTGAAGCTCTACCCCAAAGCAGAATTGCTCGCTTTAATCAAAAACCAAAGCAACTAAGCCCGGGGCAAATTCGCACTGTACTCTCATTTGAAATTGATTTGAATCTTAAAAACCCTCAAAACATACGTGAAACGATTTTTTTATCTATCCGCTTATCTTTTTTTAATCTTATCCAGTCTTTCCTCTGCCGCCCAAGAAGTTAGCCCAGATTACTCTCTGGCGGGCTTCTGGCGGGGAGCCATTATCCGCACGGGCAACTCCATCCAAGTGATGGAAGCCGAAATCTACCCGCAAGGTGACTCTATGGTGATTGCCATCATGATTCCCGAATGGACTTTCCGCCCGGCGCAGGTTCGAAAATTAGAAGTGGAACAAAACGTGGTGCGCTTTGATGCCATCTACGGGCAAGCACGAATGATCTTGGATTCTTCCTTTATGGAAATGGTGGGCACGGTTGGCTCGGCTTACCCACCCATCAATTTTCACTTGAAAAAGAGCCTCCGGCCTTACCGCCCTCAGATAGAGGAGCAGGCACTCGTCGTCAATCGGGCTGGAGCCAAGCTCGGTGGTACGCTCTTCCTGCCTTCCCGCTTACAAGAGCCAGCTGCTTGTGCGATTCTGGTGCACGGACGAGGCTGCGGTCCCCGGCAATATCTGGCCGCCCGCGCTCGCAAGCTCGCCGAATACGGCATTGCTACCTACGCCTACGACAAGCGGGGCAGTGCGCCCACGGGCTTTGACTGCGTGCAATCCAACCACGAGATGGTCGTTCAGGATTTGGTGGCCGTGATCCAGATGCT
Source organism: uncultured Cytophagaceae bacterium (assembly GCA_964551015.1). GTDB lineage: Bacteria > Bacteroidota > Bacteroidia > Cytophagales > Microscillaceae > CAZKBP01. The sequence goes on from CAZKBP010000003.1 coordinate 275,778, forward strand.
TGCTGAGCAGACAGAGATCGACCCCGAGCGCATTGGCTTGCTTAGCTACAGTGCTGGTGCTTGGATCGTGCCCGATGCCGCCCGGCGGAGTAAAGTTCCGGTGGCTTTTATGGCGACGGTGGTAGGGCCGCCCACGAGTGTGCGCGAGCAGCAGTTTGATGGCGTGGAAGCTTTTGCCCTCGTGGATAATTATTCGGAGGCGGCACTGCAAGAAGCCCTGGAGTACACAGAGTTGACTTTTTCAGAAGAAGACCCGCAGCAGATTTATCCGCGGATGCAAGAACTCTTGGTACTAGCCGAGCAAAATGGTTGGCGCGATTGGCTGGCCGATACCGACATTCCGCCCTCGGCAGAGAAAATCCCCGAACTGTGGGTTCGACGCTTTGCTTACGATCCAGGAGAGGATTTGAAGCAATTCCAAGGCCCTTTTCTCTCTATTCTAAGTGAAGATGATCCAGTAGTGCCTTATCAGAAACAAGTGCAGCGATTTCAGGAATTGTTCGGAGCCGCGGGAAAAGAAAATTACAGCATCAAAATCCTGCAATCGGCTGGGCACGGACGCGGACACGGGGCAAGAGTTCGAGACCTGGGCTATAATGAAACCTTAGAAAGCACTTCTTATTACTATAAGTATTATCGCCCTGCTTACGGTTCCATCCAGTACATCGTGGACTTTCTGGAAGAAAATGGTTTTTTGGATTAGATTTCAGCAAAAAAATCTTTCCTTCGTTATTTCTGGCAAGAAGCAAAATCGAGTGTGGCTCGCATAGAATATCGCTAAACACGGGCGTGCAGTTGGGAAACTTCGCGGAGTTGGAGAAGTCTCAAGTTGTAAGATCGTTCTACGACGATGGTTTGAGAAGTCTCCAGCGGTAAGATCGTTCTACGACGCTCGTTGGAGAAGTCTCAAGAGGAAAGATCTTTCAACGACGATCGTTGG
>CAZKBP010000004.1:0-273966 GCA_964551015.1 uncultured Cytophagaceae bacterium
TCGGATGTGTCTGTTTTCTTTTTATATTTGTTTTTTATACGTCTGGGACGTGTCGGGATACGTTTGGGACGTGTCTGGATACGTTTGGGATGTGTCTGCTATTTGAATAAAGCCATCTGTTTACTGAGGGTAAGCGTACGTTGGGGATGGATGGGCATCATTTCTCATAGCCAAAATACTCAAAATCAACCTGATACTTTTGGTAAACTTTCTCTCGGAGGGCGGGAGTATAGTACTTTTCTAGTAAATCATTCGCACGGGTAGCGTGTGGATTGACGACTTGATAATAGCGCGCAAAATCAATCGGGGTTTGTCCAATGGCTTTCCTAAAATCTTCCTCAAAATTTTCAAAGCGTCCCACCAAGTCATACTCGATCCCGTATTGCACGGTGGTATAATACTGCGTGCGCCAATGCCAATCCATGTAGCGCACGGGTTGTTCTACGACGGCATCCACAAATTCCTCAAAAGAAAGCACTTTATCCGAGAATAAGCCATAACCCAATTGGATCATTACAGGGCGACTTTGTGGCTTGGAGCTAAGGATTTTATCCAGATAAGCAGACAAAAGACGTGTATAGGGATTGCGGACGAAGCAGAATTTGAAAATATCTGCTCTGACTAGAAACGCTCCAAAATCTCCCACCTGTCGGGCATTCAAAAGTGGCGAAAATTCCCGAAAGTGCATACTTTCCCCTTCTGCCATCGCTACCTGACCCTCGTACTCGGCATCTATAAGCAAGCGTTTGATGGTAGAGCAGGCGACTTTGGGTGTTTCCGTGTATAAGAATTTGTTTTTTAGGGAAATGTGTGTGATGTGCATCAAATCCTCGGCTGTCATATAACGCAGGCAGGGTTCGGCACTTTTCTGAAAGTCTTCCCAGCGGTTCATCCAGTCATTCATAGCAAAAGTTTCAGTTAGTCTTATTTAGAGCTTAATTGCTGGAATTTGTCCAGATCTCCATCATCAATCTTGAGATGCACATCTCGCTGCGGGAAAGCAATGACAATTTTAGACTGGCGAAAAAGACGATCAATCTCAAAGCGGATATCACTTTTTACGATATCCACATCCCATACGTGTCTTGTCCAGAAGTAAATATCAAAGATGAGGCTATTATCCCCAAAATCCCGGAAATATACCCAAGTTCCTTCTGTTGGTAGGTCATCTTCGTGCTGTAAGAGTCTGGGCACTTCTTGGACCACCCGGGGGTGCTTATGCACGGCGTCTATCAGCTTTTCCTTCACCAGCTCTATGTCTGAGCCATAAACGACCCCCACCGTGATTTTGAATCGCGTGATATTGGTCTGCCCGCTGTAGTTGACGACATTTTGCACGATGAGTTTAGAGTTGGGAACCATGATGGATATATCATCTCGGGTCTGTACCTGTGAATGGCGAACCCCAATGTAGGTCACTCGCCCCACCCAATCCTCTACTTTGATGATATCGCCTACCTTTACGCTCCCCTCGAAGAGTAAGATTAAGCCCGAGGCTAAGTCGTTGAAGGTTTGCTGAATACCAAAACCCAAGCCCACGAATAAGCCCGCGAAACTGGTGAAAATAATCGAGCCAATGTGTAGCTTATCTAGAATTAACGAAATGGCGATGGCATAAATCAGATAAGTAGAAATCTGCTTCATGGCATAGCCTTTACCCTCATCTATGTTGCGGAAGCGTCTCTTTAGCAGATTCTTGATAGACCAAATAGAAAACTGCGCCAAGAGATAGATCAAGGCAAAAACCAAGAGATCTAGCAATAAGCGAGATAAAGTCAGGTCAGGAAAGCCCGGAATAGGGGTTGAACTTAGTATTTTTTCGATAGAAAAATCCATAAAAGAAAAGTCTGAAACTCCAATTCCGAATTTCAGACTTTTTTAAGGAAAAAACACGCTTTGTTAATGAATCTTTTGACAGAATATTACAAGCTTGTCAGATTTGTATAAAATGTTCTATTTTCTTAGAAAAGAAGATAAGGAGCAATGACCAAAGAAACCACGGACATGAGCTTCAACAAAATATTCAAAGAAGGCCCAGAGGTATCTTTAAAGGGATCGCCCACGGTATCGCCTACTACGGCTGCCTTGTGCGGTTCAGAGCCTTTGTAGAAAATTTTTCCTTCAATATCTACCCCTTCTTCAAACATTTTCTTGGCATTATCCCAGGCTCCTCCGGCATTAGACTGGAAAATTGCCATCAGTACTCCAGCCACCGTTACGCCCGCCAAAAGCCCACCTAGCATCTCAGCACCACCGATAAAGCCCACGGCCACAGGGGCAATCACTGCCACAAGCCCGGGTAAAATCATCTCGCGGATAGAAGCCGCAGTCGAGATTTCTACACATTTTTTATACTCGGCCACCCCGTCAGCTTTCTCGAAAGTTGCTCGATCTTCGGCTGACCATTCTTCCATTTCTTTTCCGTCGTTCTTACGCATCACCGCCAGGGCGGCTTTCAAGGCAGGAATTTCATCAAACTGGCGACGTACTTCGTTAATCATAGAGAGAGCGGCTTTTCCCACTGCGTCCATGGCCATGGCTGAGAAGAGGAAGGGCAGCATCCCACCCAAGAACAAGCCCGCCATTACGGTCGGTTTGGCTACATCAATGGATTGAATATTTGCCGTTACCATGAAAGCACTAAAGAGTGCCAAAGCCGTGAGCGCGGCTGAACCAATCGCGAATCCTTTTCCGATGGCCGCCGTGGTATTCCCTACGGCATCGAGCTTATCGGTGCGTTGCCTTACTTCCTTGGGCAGTTCGCTCATTTCCGCGATTCCTCCCGCATTATCCGAAATAGGGCCATAAGCGTCCACTGCTAGCTGAATTCCTGTGTTGGCGAGCATCCCCACGGCCGCAATGGCAATCCCGTACAGTCCAGCAAATTCATAAGCACCAATGATCGCCGCCGCGATAATGATGATGGGAATCATGGTAGAGCGCATACCCACACCCAAGCCCGCGATGATATTAGTAGCCGCCCCCGTAGAGGATTGCTTGACAATGTTTTTCACGGGAGCCGTGCCCGTTCCTGTGTAGTATTCTGTAATCAGACCGATCAACAAACCAGCTACCGCACCGATAATCGTGGCGAAGAAAACACCCAAGGAAGAAAATTCTTTCTCACCAAAGGTCCAAGTACTTGGTAAAATAGTGGTGATAATAAAATAAGAAACTACCACGAGGATACCCGTGGAGCCAAATTCTCCTACATTCAGTGATCTCTGCGGATTTCCGCCTTCTTTTACATTCACCATAAAAGTACCGATGATGGAAGTGATAATACCCGCACCCGCCAGCACCAAAGGAAGCAATATCGCGGCTAATCCAGCAAATTGCGCATCTTGAGTAGCAAAATTGCCATTCGTCATAAAGGCTACGCCCAGTACCATGGTTCCGATGATTGAGCCTACATAAGACTCGAATAAGTCAGCTCCCATTCCGGCCACGTCTCCTACGTTATCGCCCACGTTATCGGCGATGGTAGCTGGGTTCAAGGGGTGATCTTCGGGAATGCCTGCTTCAACCTTTCCCACGAGGTCAGCTCCTACGTCGGCAGCCTTGGTATAAATTCCTCCACCTACTCGCGCAAACAGTGCAATAGAAGAAGCGCCGAAAGAAAAGCCAGTAATCACGTTGAGAACCCGACTAATTTCGCTGGCTTCCTGAAAAGGGAACATATTGCTGTAGATTAAAAGCAATCCACCTACTCCCAATAATCCTAAACCTACCACGCCCAAGCCCATTACGGAGCCGCCCGTAAAAGCAATTTTCAAGGCTTGACTTAGCCCCGTACGGGCTGCGTTGGTTGTTCGTACATTGGCTTTGGTAGCTACCCGCATCCCGATAAAACCAGCCAGAGCAGAGCAAATTGCACCGACAACAAAAGAAAGTGCCACCAAAACGTGTGAAGAAGCCTCCTGGGAGCCACTTACACCCAAAAGAATGGCTACTATCAACACAAAAACGGCCAATACACGGTATTCCGCTTGTAAAAAAGCCATGGCTCCATCTGAAATATTTTTGGCAATGCGCCCCATTTTTTCAGAGCCTACTTCCTGCTTAGCAACCCAACTGGATTTAGTGAAAGTAAATAATAAAGATAATATTCCTAGCAGGGGAATCACTAGGATAATGGTAGCAGATGTCATAGATATTTGATGTTTAAATTGGAATATCAGATCAATGGGGGCAAAGATAGACTAAGAATTACTAAAAAAAAGCTAAATAAATGAGAAAATATTACTTCAAAGTGCAGACAAATCTGGATAATTACACTTTCGCCCGAGTTGACCTCAGTCTTATTGATGAGCTAATTTAGTAGTGTTTTTTAGCTTTTTTGGGTTAATTTATTGACCGCTTCGGTTGCTTTTTACAGAAAAAAACCAAGTGAAAAATACATGGCGAGATTTCACTTGGTTTTCTCAGAAGATTGGGTCAATTATTTTAGAACGTTCGTTTTCCATTTGCTATCTAGATACATTTGCTGTGCTTTTTTGATGGCTTCCATCGCTGCCTTTTCATCATCCCAGCCATCTACCCCAACTTTTTTCTTCTCTAAGTCCTTGTATACTTGGAAAAAATGCTCGATTTCTAGCTTTAAATGAGGAGCAATTTGATCTAGGCGGAAGATATGATTCCAGATGGGATCACTCACGGGTACGCAGAGAATCTTTTCATCGCGGCCTTTTTCATCGCGCATATTAAAAAGCCCCACGGGTCGCACTTCAATCACACAACCCGGAAAGGTCGGCTCCGTTACTAGGACTAAGGCATCTAAGGGGTCTCCATCTTCGGCTAGGGTTTCGGGAAAGAAGCCATAATCACTCGGATAGTGTACCGAAGAGAAAAGCATCCGATCATAACGGATCATTTTTCTTTCGTAATCGTATTCGTATTTATTGCGGCTTCCCTTGGGGATTTCTACGACCGCATCAATAGAAAAGTCCTGTTTATTTGCCTTAGCAGGGGTGCCGTTTTCTTGTTTCTTATTTTCGCTCATAATGGCTATTTGATTAGATTAGGGATTTGAGTTGGCTTAAAATTAAGCAAATAAGCATAGCTAGACAAAATATACCTGCAAAATACGTATATACGAAAGGCAAAAAAACGAAAATGAACCCAGTGGCTGAAGGAAATTACACACGCTAATCAGACACCTAGCCTTCCTGCCCACTAAAATCCTAACTATTTTCAGAATATGATCGATTTCTATATATCTTTGTAATAACCCTACATTTGCTGACAACATGAAATACAAAAGAGTACTCCTAAAATTAAGCGGTGAAGCCCTGAAAGCAGACAAACCACACGGTATTGATCCTGAACGCCTCAATCAATACTCTCAGGAAATCAAGAGAATCGCCGACGCAGGAATTGAAGTAGCCATCGTCATTGGTGGGGGGAATATATTCAGAGGAGCCGAGGCCATCGGAACGGTCATCGACCGAGTGCAAGGAGATTATATGGGGATGCTGGCTACCGTAATCAACGCAATGGCGATGCAAAGCTCCCTGGAAAATCTAGGAATTTATACCCGCCTCATGTCTGGTATCAAGATGGAACAAGTCTGCGAACCTTATATTCGTAGAAGAGCCGTGCGACACTTAGAAAAAGGAAGAGTGGTTATCTTCGGGGCAGGAATCGGGAGTCCTTATTTTACTACTGACTCAGCCGCTAGTTTACGAGCCATTGAGATCGAGGCCGATGTAGTTTTGAAAGGCACACGCGTAGATGGCGTTTATACCGCTGATCCTGAGGTAGATACCAACGCACAGCGGTTCTCCAGCATCTCCTTTGAAGAAGTTTATGACAAAGGGCTCAATGTCATGGATATGACTGCCTTTACGCTTTGTAAGGAGAATCAACTCCCCATTATTGTCTTTGACATGAATAGGCCAGGCAATTTACTCAAAATTGTCAAAGGGGAAGAAGTAGGAACCTTAATCTCTATGTAGTATATTCAGAACTTGATTTGATTCACTAAATACTGACAAACAATCATGGAAGAGGAAATTAAGATGTACTTGGATGAAGCCAAGGAACAAATGGACAAAGCCATAGAACATACCCAAAGAGAAATGGGTAAAATCCGCGCAGGAAAAGCTACGCCTGCCATGTTGGATGGCATTTTAGTTACTTACTATGGAACCGATACGCCCCTCAATCAGGTCGCCTCGGTGACTACCCCTGATGCCCGTACCCTAATGATCAAACCTTTCGAGAAATCTATCATCAATGAAATCGAGAAAGCGATCCAGAATAGTGATCTAGGTTTTAATCCACAAAATGATGGAGAATTAATCCGAATTAATGTTCCTCCCTTGACCGAAGAACGCCGTACACAGTTGGTCAAGCAGGCCAAGCAGGAGTCAGAGCACGGTAAGGTAAGTGTTCGCAATATCCGAAAAGATATCAACAACTCACTCAAAGACCTTCAAAAAGAAGGAGCCTCGGAAGATGCCATCAAAAGAGCCGAAGAGCAGGTACAAAAATACACAGATCAATCTACCAACAAGATAGATGAGCTACTCGAGAATAAAGAAGCCGAGTTGATGACCGTGTAAGACCTCAACTTCTATTGATGAAATCGTCAAATGCGATAGCTTAGCATTTTGTTTAATAAAAACTCAGCTTTAACAATTTTATAGTGTAAAGCTGAGTTTTTTTTGTGGAAAATATTTTAAAAATGAATTTTGATGCTCCAATATTCAAAGAAAGTAGAAATAAAGAAAATTTAGCAAATTTTTTACGAGTAATCGTAACCAAAGCATAGGCTTTATTGGTTTTGAAGAAAAAACCAAATGAAATATGATAAAGTATTTATTTTCTAAGCTTTTCTCCTATCAAACCTTTGCACTTCGTACGCTCCTTATTTTTTGCCTGACCATCTGCCTTCAGAGTTCAGCTTACGAAGATCCTATTCTCAAGCAAACCATCGAGGGGGATTGGATCAAAGTCTACCCCGTGATCGAGGCAGAGCCAGTGTCGCTTTATTTGGAAAAAGTAAAAGAACAACAAGCACTCAACTTCGAGGAGGGCTATCCGGATTATGAAATTAGAAAGGTTTTTTACGTACAATTTGCTCCTTCTAAGCAGATTCAGGAGATCAACCCACGTAATTATCGTCATTTGCTTAGAGATAAGATTACCGATTTGAGTATTCCGCTAGAGTATCGTAATATTGAGCCCATTATTCGCCGCATCAACGCGCCCCGTTAGTCAGCGTTCCATCAGAAAAGCAAATATTACTGGCCTTTTCTTTCCAAGATTTTGGCTTCTTCCCAGAATACATCCATCTCGGCGAGGCTCATTTCGTCCAGGCGTTTCCCTAAATCTCTGGCTTTATTTTCCAAATAAGTAAATCGGCGGATAAATTTTTTGTTTGTTTTCTCGAGAGCCGTTTCTGGGTTGATACTCATAAAGCGAGCATAGTTGATCAAGGCAAAGAGTAAATCACCAAATTCGCCTTCGGCTTTCTCTTGGTCTATGTGTTCGGCTTGCTCCACTTGATATTCTTGCTCAAATTCTTCCATTTCTTCTTTTACCTTCTCCCACACTTGATGTTTTTCTTCCCAATCAAAACCCACACCTCTGACCTTTTCTTGTACTCGGTAGGCTTTGAGCAAAGCAGGAAGTGAAGCAGGCACGCCCGCCAGAACGGATTTCTTTCCTTTATTTTCACGAAGTTTGATCTGCTCCCAATTTTGCTTGACTTCTTCGTCGGTTTTTGCCTCGGTATCTCCATACACGTGCGGGTGCCGGCGAATGAGCTTATCACACACGCTATTCAGGACATCTGCTACATCAAAGGCTTCTTTTTCGGAAGCAATTTTGGAGTAGAAAACAATGTGCAAAATCAGATCACCTAATTCTTTTTTGACTTCTTCCAGATCATTTTCCAAAATGGCATCCGAAAGCTCGTAAGTTTCTTCAATGGTCAGATGCCGTAAGCTCTCGATGGTCTGTTTACGATCCCAAGGGCATTGCTCACGCAGCTCGTCCATGATGGTTAATAATCGCTCGAAGGCTTGGAGTTTATCAGGCAGAGGATTCATACAGGTTTCAAATTGCAGGTTAGAGATTGCAAGTTATGGATTGTAGGGCAAATATATACGAATTTGCAATGTATTTGTCTGTGGTAAGCGTGATGATTTTGCCATCAACTTCCTCAAAAAAGACAGGGAAATTTAAAAAAATTATTAATTGCAAACGAAATTCGCCCAAAAAATACTAATAACGCACGACGGACAACTAGCGACTAAGCTATCCGCCTTTGTATCCCGATTGATTAAAAATCTCCTGGGCTTGCTCTTTTTGCATAAGTTCGGGCAGGGTCATTTCAGGATGCTTTTGCATATAGGTTTGTACAATGCGCCAGCCAAACCAACGCCCAATCGCCCCGGGTACGTCCTTGCCAATCACCGCCATGTAGGGCGCATCTCCGATGTAATCTCTTTTGTCAGATTGTTTGGTGGAGAATAATACTTGTTTATCAATCATAAAAGTCCAGAGGTATTCCCGATTTTTGGGATCATCTAGGTTGCGAATATCCTGATCTGTGTAGCCCGTGACGATAGAATCGGCCAAGCAGGGGATCATACTTTCCATAAAATAGTAGGCTTTGCCGTAAGCAATCATACCCGCCAAGAGCGATTGATCTTTGAAATCCGTTTGGTTGTAACGTTGCGAAAGTTGTAACAAATAATAGGGCACGATAAAATGTGCTCCGTAGCGTCGCCAAATGTACTGAGGCATTTCTTCGGTGGGAGGACGATAGCGGGCATCTTCGCCCATAAAATAGTCCAAACTAACCACGACTAGATCATCAGAAACATACAAATCCCTTCCAAAAAAAGAGTGCAAACCCGTGGTAACAGTATAAATTTTTGGGATTTTGAAGTCTGGATAATAATATTTGATATGTTTGAAGGCTTGCTCAAATTCTGCCTCTAGGTCGCTCAAATCCTTATATTTGGCTTCTACATCTTGATAAAGTGTATCCTGATGCGGCTCTTGAATCATCGTATAAATTTGATCTATGGCAATAGTATCACTCGGAAGTTGATCAGTAAGCATATACTGCCGAGCAAAATCTGGATATTTTTTCAGAAATTCTTCAATTTCGGCTTTGGATTTTAGTTGAAAAATCTCTTGCTCTAATCGGATAATCTCTACTTCTGCTTTGATATCCGAAACATCCACATTTAATGGACAATCCTCACTGCCTTGGCAAGCGTAGAGAAAGGTTAGACTCAAAAAAAGCACATATACTCTCATAGATGCTGCAAAAGATTTGGTATTAATATACATATAAACTTGAACGTAAAGCGGGCTGATTCATTTTATAAGATAAGGATTTGCTCAAAATAGCCATAAAAAAAAGTTCCGAACAAGGGTCTGTTCGGAACTGATTCAAAAATTAAAAGATTTATTTATCTTCCGATTGGCTTTTTCTCAGCTCAATTTCTTCTCCATACTTATCTAAGAAATTATAGCCAGCCAGCGGCAAAGAAGAATCGGCAATCAGCTTTACCCAGCGTCCGTACTTGAAGAGCCATTGTACTCTTTTGGAATACAGCCCTTGCGTAAAGAAGGCGTGCAGATAAGGATGCAAGGTGATGCCAATACTCTTCGCATTTTGCTTGGTGATTACGTACTCCAGATTGTTCTCAATCTCATCCGAAACCAAAATACTCGCTGAGATTTTGCCCGTTCCTTGGCAGGAGGGGCACACCTCTTTGGTGGTAATATTGAGCTCAGGTCGGACACGCTGCCTTGTAATCTGCATCAAGCCAAACTTGGTCAGGGGCAGCACGGTAGATTTGGAGCGGTCTTTTTTCAGCTCATTTTTCATCTGCTGATAGACCTTACGCTTGTTTTCGGGCTTCTTCATATCGATAAAATCGATGATGATGATACCGCCCATATCACGTATGCGTAACTGACGTGCAATTTCCTTGGCCGCTTCTAAGTTTACGCTGAGTGCTGTTGCTTCTTGGTCTTGCTCAGTATTAGATTTGTTACCGCTGTTCACGTCAATCACGTGCAGGGCTTCGGTGTGCTCAATGATCAGATAGCCACCATTTTCGAGGCTAACCGACTGCCCAAAGAGGGATTTGAGCTGTTTTTCTACACCGAGATTCTCAAATAAACGAGAACGACCATTGTGTAATCTTACAATTTTTTCTTTGTCGGGAGCGATCGTTTTGATGTAAGACTTCACCTCATCATAAATGACTCGGTCATCTACCATGATGTTGTCAAAACTTTCGTTGAGCATGTCTCTCAGGATGGAGGAGGCACGGCTCATTTCACCGATAATTTTTTCACGGGGCTTCGCATTGCGAAGTACTTTCATTCCTTGTTCCCACTTTTTGACCAGACTTTGTAGGTCTCTGTCTAGTTCGGCAACATCCTTTTGCTGTGAGGCTGTGCGTACGATGATGCCAAAGTTGGGTGGCTTAATGGAAGAAAGCAAACGAACTAATCTTTGTCTCTCTTCTTTATCTGTTATTTTCTTAGAAACATTAACAGAATTTGAAAAAGGTACTAATACTAAGTATCTACCTGCTAGAGAAATTTCACAAGATAAGCGTGGACCCTTCGTTGAGATGGGTTCTTTGATGATTTGTACCGGTACGAGGTTGTTTCTGCTAAAAATTTGGGAGATTTTACCAAACTTATTGATTTCGGGTTCAATCTTAAAGTGATTAAGATTGTATGGAATATTTTTTTTGGCCATTACGGCCTTGCTAAATTTGTGCAGAGAGCTAAAATTGGGTCCTAGGTCTAAGTAGTGTAAAAAGGCATCTTTTTCGTAGCCGATATCAATAAAGGCGGCATTTAAGCCTTGAACTACTTTTTTGACCACTCCCAGATAAATATCACCTACGGTAAAATCATTATCTTTTTCCTCAACGTGGTACTCTACGATCTTCTTATCCTGCAATAAGACAATTCTATCTCCTTTGTTGGTAGAACTTATGGCTAATTCATTACTCAAGATCTTTAAGCATTAAAGTAAGATCCACCCTTGAACTATGTGACTTAGTTTGTTTGCACGTAGCACAAAACAGATCGCCCGTATAGAGCGGTCTGCTTTGGGAGCTCACAAAAAGAGTATAGTCACAAGGTATGGATCAGAACCAGAAGCCTGGAGTTAGATTACTTTTTCTTATGGCGATTTTTTCTTAATCTCTTTTTTCTTTTGTGCGTCGCGATCTTATGTCTTTTTCTTTTTTTTCCACAAGGCATATTTTCTAGAATTTTTTGGTTAATAATTAATTAATCAATTGTTTCAGATAATCATCAGCCGCGGATCGGAGAAGTGAATCTTGTTCTGTGTTTTTAACCGTTTCTAGCAAGGGGATAGCCTTGTCTTTTTCGCCTAATTCGGCATAGCTTTGTGCCAAGAATATTTTGGCTTCGCTGTTGGTAGGGTTTACAGATAGAAGTTTCTCAAATCTTTTTACGGCTTTATCATATTGTCCGGACTGCATAGAGCGCAGACCCAGTTGAAAAAGTGTGAACTCGTGCTCTGGATTTTCTTCCAAAATATCCAAAAGTAACCTAACTCCCTGCATCGGGTTCCCTCCTAAAAAGTAGGTAGAGGCGAGTTTGGCTTTGGCATCTAAGTTAGAAGTATCCTCTTCAAGTACTTGTTGATAGAGCAACCGAGCCTGTTCGGCATAATTAATCGCCTGAGCTTCATTGATTACAGCATAAAAATTATAAGCATCATAGTAGGCATTGGCTGCTTGTAGCTTTCGCTTCAGATTTGGTGCTAGCTCGGCAGCTTTTTGCTTATAATAAACTACGCTATCATATTGATTCACACTTTTGAATAAAGCGGCGATAGAATCCGCAAAGATAACCTTTTTTTGCGGACTATCGCTATTAGTATAACTATTTTTAAGATCCTTAAGTTTAGCTTGCAGTGAAGTGGGCAGAGGAGTCTGATGAAGATCAGCCATATCCTCATTGGAGGGGGGGGTATTTTGTCTGGAAGCTGCTATATCTTCTTGGTCGCTCACCACTACTTTGGGTAGCTGATACATCCCTACAATTAAGAGAATAGCAACTAATAAGAGAATAATTTGGGCTTTAGGCATCCGCTTTTTGTTCTTGTTCTTCTTCTTGAAGTCTGGTCTTCAAAGAATCACTATTTTTTATTTTTTCAACAAAGGCCTTAGATGGCTTGAAGCTAGGAACATAATGTGCATCGATGATAATGGCGGTGTTCTTTGAGATATTACGAGCTACTTTGCGGGCGCGTTTCTTATTGATAAAACTGCCAAAGCCTCGAACGTAGATGTTCTCTCCATTCTCCATTGATTTTTGTACTACCTTAAAAAATGCCTCTACGGTGCTTTGCACATCATCTTTATTCACACCTGTTTTTTCGGCTATCTCTGAAATTACCTCCGCTTTCGTCACTTTAATTTGTGTTTAGTAATTATAAAAATCTAAGAACCATTGATTTAGGTTTTGCAAATCTAAATTTTGATTTTATATTTTAAAAACAATTCTCAAAAAAAAACATATAAAAAGTCCTATTTCTCAGCAAATTACCAAAGAAGCTAGTAGGTGCTCTCAGTAGTCTTAGGTAGATACGAACAACAAAGTGAACGCTGAACCGCTTTAAAAACAAAATAAGTCCGAAACCGTAAAGTTGAGCCTCCGCATGGAAAAAGAAACGTTTGCCCAGCACATTATCCAATGGTATCAAAAAAATCACCGGGACTTGCCTTGGCGAAATACCAAAGAGCCTTACCGGATTTGGCTTTCTGAAATTATCCTCCAGCAAACACGGGTGAAGCAAGGGCTTCCCTATTACCAACGTTTCGTGGAGCAATATCCTACCGTAGAAGATTTGGCTCAGGCCTCAGAACAGGAAGTGCTGCGCTTATGGCAAGGATTGGGCTATTATTCACGAGCACGTAACATGCACGCTACCGCGAAGATGGTCGTGCAAGACTTGGGGGGGGATTTTCCCCGCCAGTATCAGGAACTGCTCAAACTGAAAGGAATAGGCAAATACACCGCGGCTGCCATTGCTTCTTTTGCCTTTGATGAACCAGTAGCCGTGCTGGATGGGAACGTGTACCGGGTGCTCGCGCGCTTTTATGGAATTGATACAGACATTGCCAGTAGCGAGGGAAATAAAGCGTTTTCGGCGCTGGCTCAAGAACTTATTCCCCCAGATAGACCTGCCATCTATAATCAAGCCCTGATGGAATTCGGTGCCATGCTTTGTAGCCCAGCCAAGCCTAATTGCCTGTTTTGCCCCCTGAGAGAAGCCTGTCAGGCCTATCATCAGGGTCGCCAGCAAGAATTACCTGTGAAAATTAATAAAGTCAAAATCAAGAACCGGTATTTTCATTATCTAATTTTGCAAACAGATCAGCAGATTGCCTTGAAAAAGCGAGCAGCTAAGGATATCTGGCAAGGACTCTATGATTTTTATTTAATTGAAAAGAAAAAATTAGGCAAGCCAGAAGACATCCTTCCCGAAGCTTTGCCAACCTCACTGCTAGAACGACTTAACTTGGAACTCGTTTCCTCGACTTATAAACATATGCTTACCCATCAGCGTATTCAGATTCAATTTTGGCACTTGCGTGCAGAAGAAACATTCAAGCTCGAGGAAATTTCGCCAGACTTAGCTTGGTATGACTTCGCACAAGTAGAAGACCTCCCTAAGCCTATTTTGATAGATAAGTATTTGCAAGAAAAATTTTTTTAGTTACTTTTATATATCTTTGTGCCTTGTGCCCATTCAGGTAGGGAATCATAGCGCAAAGATGCATCAATAAATCTTCAATCAAACACACATTATGGCAAGCTATAATAAAATTATGCTAATCGGCAATCTAGGCCGAGACCCCGAAGTCAGAGAGTATCAGGGTCGGAAAGTGGCTAACTTCTCCATCGCTGTGAACGAAAGATATACGAAATCAGATGGGAATTTAGAAGAAAGAACGGAGTGGTTCCGTGTTTCTTTTTGGGGAAATACCGCGGAAGTGGCTGAGAAATACCTCAAAAAAGGATCTCAGGTTTTCGTGGAGGGTCGCCTGCGTACCCGCGAATACATAGACAAAGAAGGAAATAATCGTATCGCCTTAGAAGTATCCGGTCAGGGCATGACGCTGCTAGGAGGCACTGGAGGTACAAATCCAAGTGAGGATGGTTCAAGTAATGCCGTAGCCGAACCAGATTTCTCGAACACCGAGGGAGATGACGATCTACCCTTCTAAATATTTTGTATAATAGAATATAGGCTTTGGACACCGACGCTGAAACGAGTCTCAATTTACTGGGTTTGTTCTTAAGTATGGGAACTAACCCAGATTTGCTTTTTTATATCATAAATTCGGTCATCTTGGGGGTACTCTTGCTGCTTTCAGCCATGGTATCTGGCTCTGAGATCGCACTTTTTTCACTCACGAGTGATGAGTATGAACAATGCCAAGAAAGTGACCACAAAGCGGAGCGTACCGCGGTTCAACTTTTGGATAAGCCACAACTACTTTTGGCTACCATCCTGATTTTCAACAACCTGATTAACGTAAGCTTCGTAACCCTTTCTACCTTCATGACTTGGCGTTACTTTGGCACTAAGGCATTGGCCTGGGAAGTTACTTTCCTGTTGACGGTGGTGGTTACGATTCTCTTGCTTTTTTTTGGTGAATTATTGCCCAAGGTTTACGCTACACAAAATAGTGTGTCCTTTATCCGTCGTACAGTTTATCTGATTAATTCTGCTTTTTATACACTGATGCCCCTTTCTCGGATGCTGGTCAGCATGGGTAATATTATTGAGCGCCGAGTCAAACGGAGAGGCTACCGAATTCATATTGAAGAGCTTCCCGAATTTATCGATGAAATCCCCAGCAATAGCGAAACCAGTGATAAGGAAAAAGAAATTCTCAAAGGAATCGTCAACTTTGGAAGTATCACGGTCAATCAGATTATGACCTCTCGTACTGTCATTACCGCCCTGAATATCGAAACACCTTTTCACGAGCTACTCCTAGAAATTCAAAACTCTGGTTATTCCCGTATTCCTGTTTATCAAGATACCATCGATCGGATTGAAGGTATCTTGTATGTCAAGGATTTACTACCTTTTTTGGAAATGAATCAAGACTTTCAGTGGAATAAGTTGCTGAGGCCACGATACTTTGTGCCTGAAAATAAGAAAATTGACAAACTACTCAAGGATTTCCAAGAAAAACACGTGCATATGGCGATCGTGGTAGATGAATATGGTGGAACCGCCGGCTTAATCACTATGGAGGATATTATCGAGGAGATCGTGGGTGAAATCAATGACGAATTTGACGATAGCCGAGAGGTGCTTTATACTCGTATCGATGACCATAATTATCTCTTTGAAGGTAAAATTGCCCTCACTGATTTCTGCAAAGTAATGGATGTAGACTGTAATCTCTTCGAGGAAGTCAAGGGCGAGAGTAACTCTTTGGGAGGCTTGATGTTAGAGCTTTTTTCACGAATGCCTAAGCTTAATGAAGAGGTGGCTTACGAACAATTTCACTTTACTATTGTCTCTGTAAGTAAGAAAAAAATCAAAATCGTGAAGGTACAAATATTAAGAGGCGATGAGCAATAGTAGCAAACAGGCATCCGTAATCAAATGGTGGAAAATGAAAAAGAATTTTAGGCTGTTTTTTCTTCTGATGATTATCAGTACAGTTATTCTCTCTCAGCAACAGCTTCCTGCTCAGGCTCTGGAAGAAAACTGGGAAATGTATTCTGATAATTACGAAAACAACCTACCCGGCCTGACTAGCTTTAGAATGGATTTGATAGAGCAGGCTCCCTTGGCTGAATTTCCAATTTTACTCATCACCGGACTCGTCTACAGGAGCAAGTTTTCTAACGGGCTGCCCGAAATTCCGACTGTGAAAAAGCTGACAGACTTCAGAGAGCGACTGATAGAAGTCTTGGGAAAACAATACGAGTTTATCTACGTGGGCGCTTTTACTTACAATTATGAGCAAACCGAGTACTTTTATCTCAAGTCTATCAAGGGGGTGGAAGACTTGATGAAAGCCTTCTATGCCTCAGAATTTCCCAGACAAAAATACTACCTAAGTGTAGAGGTAGATAGCACCTGGAGTTGTTATCGGGAATTTTTATTTCCCAGAGAAGAAATCCACGAGCAAATCTTAGATAAACAAACGATTGAGCAACTTCAGGCCGCTGGAGATGATCTGACTCAAGCCAGAAGAATTGACCACTGGATTTATTTTCAACAAGAAGAAGATTTGGAACGTTTCAAAAACAAGATCGTCCGCAAAGACTTTCAGATTGATAGCCAAAAAAAAGTGGAGGATCGAGCATTTCCTTATCAGCTCAAGATTTGGCGTGAAGACTTCGTCAGTGTAAAAAATATTTATGAAATTACTTCACTCTTGCAAAAGTTAGCACGTAGATACGATGGGGAGTATGATGGTTGGGAGACTTTCGTCGTTACAGATTAGAAGCATAACTGACAGATATGACATCAAAGAAATCAACAACCATAGGTTTGAAAATCTGGGCAATGACCATTGTGCTGTGCGGATTACAAGCTTGTGGAGGTTCGGTAGATTATGTTCCTAAGCCCAAAGGGTTTAATCGGATTGATTTGCCCGAGCACACTTATCAAAAAATAGAGAGGAAGCATCCTTATTCTTTTGAGTATTCAAAGCACGCCTACATCCGCCCCGATTCTTCTGGGATTGCTGAACCCCATTGGATTTATATCATTTATCCAGATTTTCAGGCAGATGTTCAACTAACCTACAAATCCGTAGAACAAGACCCCACTTTTTTCCGTGAATTTGTAGACGATTCTCACCGCCTGCTTAATAAGCATATGATTAAAGCTTCTTCTATCGAGGAAAGCATTGTCAAAACACCCTTGGGCAAAACGGCTGCTGTGTACGAATTGGAAGGGCAAGTACCCAGTCAATTTCAGTTCTACCTCAGCGACTCTACCCAGCATTTTTTGCGAGGAGCTTTATACTTTCGGACTGCTACCAAGAATGATTCTTTAGCTCCTGTCATTGATTTTATCAAAGAGGATATTATTCATCTAATCAATACTTGTGAATGGGTCGATAGCGATTGATATAGGTAGGATAAAAAAGAAAATCCGTTAAAAGCTTAACGGACTCAATATCTTGGATGAAGACCTTATATGATAAAAGCGATGATCGCCGCACCAATACCAGAGAGAGAAGCCATGAGGCCACTACGCTTAGATTTTGAATATTCTAAGTTACCAAAAGCTTTCCAAGCACCTCTGAAATAAGATAAACCAATGAGAATCAAAGCTAGGATACCCCAAAAGCTGAGTGTACCAAAGAGAGCTGCGCCCGCAACCGCTTTTACAATGGTAGTCCCTACCAAAGCCAAAGAAGAGAGACTGAAGATACCTGTATTTAAAGTAAGCGCTTTTCTAGCTTGCAAATGTTTATCGCTCATAATGTTGTAATTTAGGTTCAGATAGTAAATAGCGTTTAGGGACGCTATTCAAATATACGTCATGATTCCGAAAACGGCTAATATTTTCAGGTTTTTATCTGATGCTTCCTGCTCGACAATTTTGTTTATTAAAAAAGTTTTAGCAGATGCTTCTGCTGCTCTTTTCTTGCTCAGGGGAAATTAGATACCTGTAAAAATTCAGCCGATTTCCTACTCCTCATGACGTGGATATTTGCTAAATATTGTCTTGGTGCTACTCGGTAACGAGCACGACTTTGCCCTTCACCTTACGGTCAGCCATTTCTTTAAGGGCTTCTACTGCTCTTTCCAAAGGGTAAGTACCGTGTACGTGGTTGTTAAGCTCCCCTGTTTGGAACATCTTCATGATAGTTTGTAGATTGCCCATATTTTTCTGAGATTCTCTTTGAGTAAAAGCTCCCCAGAATACGCCCACGATTTCGGCACCCTTCAACAGGGGCAAATTGAGTGGTAATTTGGGAATATCTCCCGCGGCAAAGCCAACGACCAAATATCTTCCCTTCCAGGCGATGGAGCGAAAGGCAGGTTCAGCATAATCTCCTCCTACGGGATCATAGACTACATCCACGCCTTTTCCGTCGGTAATCTCTTTCACACGGCTCTTCAAATCTTCTTGGGAATAGTTAATGCCAGCGATGGCTCCGTATTCTTTACACAGTGCTAATTTTTCGTCGGTAGAAGCCGCTGCGATTACTTTGGCTCCTAAAGCTCGCCCGATATCCACTGCGGCCAGACCTACACCACCCGCGGCTCCTAGCACGAGCATGGTCTCTCCCTCTTTGATTTGAGCACGATCTACCAAGGCGTGATAAGTTGTGCCATAGGTCATCATAATCGAGGAGGCCGTTACGAAGTCCATTCCCTCTGGGATCGGGAATACACCCTGAGCAGGAGCCAGTAATTCTTCGGCAAAACCTCCATTGACCGCACCCGTGAACACCCGGTCACCGGGCTTGAGATGGCTTACTCCTTCTCCTACTTCTTTGACTACCCCCGCCACTTCTCCGCCGGGTGAAAAAGGCAAGGGCGGCTTAAACTGATAAAGCCCCTGACTGATCAGGATATCAGGAAAATTGACTCCACAGGCTTTCACATTGATCACCACGTGTCCTTTTTTGGCTTCTAGAGAAGGAATCTCCTCGACGCTCAATTGGTCAATCGGTCCAAATTCTTTACACAGAACTGCTTTCATAAAATTTTAATTATGGATATGTAGATTAGTACTTATCGAATAAAGTTAGTCAAAAAAAAGAAAAATGCTAGCAATCCCAAATGCCTCAGAGGAACTAAGTGTTTGGAATTTCTTTTCGCGAATTCATTTTTCTTTTCTCTCCTCGAGGGTATCTTTGCCAGTAGCCAAACCCAAATTTTGTTTATGAAAACCATTGCAAGTATTCTCTCCCAACTTTTAGTAGCCTCCCTAAGCTTGACTCCCTACTGGAGTTTTGCTCAAGAACAAACCACACTTGATAAGTACATTCAGGAGCAAGGAGTTAGTTGTCAACCTGCCCCTCAGGGATTTTATTATGAAATCGAGAAGCAAGGAGATACCACCGCTATTCAACCGGGGCAAATCGTTAAGGTTCATTACCAAGGCTCTTTGTTGAATGGAAATGTCTTTGATTCTTCCTACGAACGAGGTTTCCCCATTGCTTTTCCAGTAGGCCAAGGGAAAGTCATCAAGGGCTGGGATCAGGGAATTCCTAAAATTGGCCTTGGCGGAAAAGGCACCCTTTATTTACCCCCCGAGCTGGCTTATGGTAGTCGTGCTACCAGTGCTTTTCCTGCAAACTCCAGCCTTATTTTCAAGGTAGAAGTTTTGGATACGCTCGATGAAGCTGGCTACCAAGCTTGGCGACAAGAAATGATGGCGTACATGCAAGCTGAGCGCGAAAAACAAGCCGCCGAAGCCCAAAAACAAGCCGCCGAAAAAATTAAAGAAGAACAAGCCATTATTGAGGCCTATTTGCAAGAAAATAACATAGAAGCTCAGCAAGATAGCAGTGGGGTATATTATGTACTCGAAGAAAAAGGAGACGAAAGCCAACCTGTACAAGCAGGACAGAAGTTGACCGTACATTACACCGGTAAATTGTTCAATGGGCAGAAATTTGATTCCTCGCTAGACCGTGGAGAACCCTTCCCTTTTACCGTGGGCAGAGGTCAAGTAATCAAGGGCTGGGATCAAGGCTTGCTGAATTTTAATGTAGGTAGCAAAGGCACTATTTACATCCCTTCTCCCTTGGGCTATGGAGAGCGAGGAGCAGGTGGTGACATCCCTCCCAATTCTATCCTGATCTTTGAGGTAGAGGTATTAGCGGCGGAGTAATATTCAGATGTTATCTAACTAAAACCTCACAGTCGGGCTGGTGCGCTCTGAATTCTTCAACTGTGGAAGTAAGGATATTTTTGCAATGTTGGACACTGAGCTTGCGCAAATAAGGAGCCGTGTAGAGAGCCTGCAGACTAGTAATTGCTGTCCCCCAGAGGTAAATTTTTTCTAATTTTTCTAAATAAGAAAGTGGTTCTAAGTTTTTGACCTGTGAGAGTCCAGCTTTGATGACCTTGAGAGCGGGCAGATGGCTCAATGGCTCCAGATTTTCTACTCGGGTAAAAGAAAAGTTGATTTGCTCCATGGCCGTACAAGCTTCTACCGCTTCTATATCACGGATATCGGTTTTCTCACACCAAAAAATTTTAAGCTGACTAAGAGATCTGAGAGGCTCCAGACTCTCAATATGTGTATCCGAGCAGATCAGATTCTCGAGTTGTTGCAAATGTGCCAGCGGTTCTAAATCACGAATTCCTGTTTTGGCACAGTTGAGTGTCTGCAGATGATGATTTTCGGCCAAAGGAGCAAGACTTTTGATCTCGGTCAGATGACAAAATAGAAATCGTAGTTGGCTCAGCGGACGCAAAGGCTCCAGATCGCGAATGGCGGTGTACTGACAAAGAATTTCATCCAATTCTAAGATAGCCTTGAGGTCTTCTTCCTCAACGGTTTGGTCTTCAAGCTGAAAAGGCCGCTCGAAGAGATACTGATAAATCAACTTGGGGTGAATATAATAATAGCGTCTGGCTGTTCTCACGCTTCGGAGCTTGTCTCTGGCATTTTTGTCTGATAAGGCCAGATTGATTAAAAATATTTCTTTCCATTCGTTGTCAAGTTCTTGCCACCAGTTAATATAATGGCTTACAGATTTGAGGTTGTTCATGTCTTTCACCTTAGAAAGCATAGGTTGCTTGGAGTTTTGATAAATTCTGCTCGGATTTTTTAGTATCTACGTGCTTCGTTCGTGAATGATGTTGAAAATAAGAAATTATTCTGAGCTATTTTTTCAATTAAAAGAAGTTCCAAAGCAGCTCTGCAAGCTGGTTCTGGTAGCGTTTGCTTGGATTCATATCGAATTTTAATAGCTTTGTGGAAATCCAAAATCTGTTTGACTATGCCAAGACTTGTCGGAAAAGTAGCCATCATCACCGGAGCGGTGGGAGGAATCGGGGAGGCGTGTGCTCGCCTGTTCCGAGCCGAGGGAGCCCGACTTCTTTTGGTAGACTTACACGAGGACAAGCTCCAAAAACTTTGCGCAGAACTTGGAGAAGCCGATTGCTCCTACCAAGTGGCCGATGTAAGCAAGGCCGAAGACACAGAGAAATACATCCAAAGTACCATCAAGACCTACGGGGCATTGCACATTTTAGTTTGTAATGCAGGGATTTTTACTACCCCTGCTCCTGCTTGGGAAGTGGAAGAAAAAGACTTTGATCGTAGTTTGGCCGTTAATGTAAAGGGAGTTTGGCTCAGTATCAAGTACGCGATCCCCGAAATGGCTAAAAGTGGGGGAGGCAGTATTGTCATGGTTTCTTCGGTAGCGGGCATACGCGGCCAGGTGAGAGCCGCTTCTTATGTAGCGAGTAAACACGCCGTAGTAGGCCTGATGCGTACCGTGGCGATCGAGGCCGCTAAGCTCAATATTCGAGTGAATACCATCAATCCTGGCCCGATTGAGACGGATATGGTACGTGGACTGGAAGATGCTATTTCTCAAAGTGATCGCGAAAAAGCCCAGCACTTGATTCAAAAAAATATCCCCATGAAACGCTACGGAAAAGCCAACGAGGTAGCGAATCTGGTCTTGTTTCTTTCAGGAGAAGAAAGTGGCTTCATTACCGGAAGTATTCATACTGTAGACGGTGGGCTAAGTGCTTCTTGATACGGATTTTATCATTTACTTTTTAAACTTACACAAAATGCCTCAATTAAGCTATTATCTGTCGACTCCTGAGCCGCATACGCATTATTTTGAAGTGGAGATCAAACTGCAAGATTACCAAACTCCCGAAGGGCAGGACTACCTAGACTTCGTGATGCCCGTGTGGACGCCCGGTTCTTACTTGGTGCGTGAATTTGCCCGTCACGTGGAAAATTTCCAAGCGTCTCAGGCCACTGACCAGCCTTTATCTTTCCGAAAAATCAGTAAAAACACTTGGCGCGTGTTCACCTATCAAATCTCGAATTTTTCGGTGAGGTATCAAGTGTATGCCTTTGA
The DNA here is from genome assembly GCA_964551015.1 of uncultured Cytophagaceae bacterium. GTDB lineage: Bacteria > Bacteroidota > Bacteroidia > Cytophagales > Microscillaceae > CAZKBP01. Next base: position 22,086 of record CAZKBP010000004.1, read on the forward strand.
CATGGGCGTTCGTACTAGTTTCCTAGATGTGAACCATGCTTTTATCAACGGGGCTAGTGTTTTCATGTACGCGGATGGCTTACAAGAGCAATCCACTAGCTTGGTTATACACGCTGCGCCTGAGTGGACAGGCATTGCCACCAGTCTCTCGTCAGCAGAGGATAATCCCTTTCATTTGGAAGTGCCTAATTATGATGTATTGGTAGACTCTCCCATTGAAGTGGGCAATTTCCAGTCGGTTCATTTTGAGGCGGAGGGTATTCCGCACCATTTGGCCGTGCAGGGTTTTCCTGAGTTTGAGGCCAAAAAATTTGTTCCTGATTTTCAGACGATTATTGGTAGTGCTACGCATATTTTTGGAGAAAATCCTTGTGAGGCTTACACCTTTATCATTCATCTGGGAGCCGAAAACGGGGGAGGCTTGGAGCATGCTGATTCGTGTAGCCTGCAATTTTCCAGAGAGCAAATTCAACAAGAAAAAGGCTATCAACGTTTTTTAAGTTTGGTCGCACATGAGTATTTTCATCTTTGGAACGTGAAGCGACTTCGCCCCCTTCCCTTAGGTCCTTTTGATTATTCCCACGAAAATTACTGTAGCTTGCTTTGGCAGGCCGAGGGTTTTACTTCTTATTATGAAAAAATTATCTTATTGCAGGCGCAGCTGATTGATTCCGAAGCATTTTTCAAAGTACAAACCGACCGCATTAATCATATCGAGAGCCAAGCAGGCAATTATGTACAATCCCTCTCTGAAGCCAGTATGGATGCCTGGATCAAAGCCTACCGTCCGAATGAAAATTCCCCCAACGCTACCATTTCTTATTACACCAAGGGAGCAGTGATCGCCCTGTTGCTTGATTTGAGCATCATTCATCGCAGTGATGCTCAATACAATCTGGATGATGTGATGCGCCATATGTACCAAGAGTATTACAAAAAAGCCGATCGTGGTTTTAGTGAGGAAGAACTCAGAAGCTCTCTGGAGCAGTTTTATGGCCAGAGTTTACAAGCGTTTTTTGATCAATATATCCACGGTACAGATGCGATTGACTATCCCTCTTTCTTTACTCCTTTGGGATTGGCTCTTAGGCCAAAAGAAAAAGAGGAAGAAACAAAATCTCTGTTAAATTGGGGGTTTGACTTAAAGGAGAAAAAAGTGAGCTATGTGAAGCGAGGAAGTAGGGTTTATTCAGCCGGACTGAATGTGGGCGACGAAATTATAACCGTAGATCAGCAAAAAATTGAAGACCTGGCTCAATACCTGAGCCATCAGCAAGAGGGGACAAAAATATATCTGCAGGTAATCCGAGATGGATTGTTTCGTTCCTTGACCTTCAACCTACACGCAGAGCAAAATCCTCGCTATCAATTGGTGGTTGAAGATAAGCCCACTTTTGCGCAAGAGCGAAATTTAAAAAAATGGCTCAGAGGGTAAATGGTAAATGGTTGATTGTTGTATTTCGCAAACTACTCCTCTTCTGGAAAATGCTTGTCCATGAAACGCAAGGTGGCTTCTTTTCCACGGTTCATAAGGGCTACTTTTTGGGTTTGACTCAAATTAAAATCCAAAGGATTCGTATTCAGGTTTTTGACCAATACCATTCTCCCGGCCCTCTCTTCCTGCTCTCTGAGGGCATCGGCTTGTTGTTTGCCCTGAATGGTTTGTAGCCCCTCGGTAAAACTAACGAAATCATAGATTCTCTGTAACTTCTCCTCAGGCGCACAATAAAATCCTAATGTTTGCTTAGGATCATAATCTTGGCTTTCAGAGAGTTCGGGCACACGTGGGGCAGTCTGATGCTGGTCAAAAAGGTGAAGCGCGTGATCGTGCAACCAATTTCCTTCTATGATGATATTGCCTTGATAACGGGGAGCCGCGAAAAAGTAAGGAATAGAAATCGCCATCCTGGCGGCCTCTACCAATGACATATCGGGGGTGGTTTCTAGAGAAAAAATTTGGCTCCGCTGCCGTGAAAGGTTACTCGCGACAAAATAAGGACGACGAAAATCTCTTTGCGCTAACTCCCGAAAGGTGATAAAGGGATCACCCGTTTTTTCGCCGATAATTTTTTTGAAAAAATTAGTGTAGGTTTCTCCCCGATACCATCCAAAATCGGTAAAAAGTCTTAACAATCCAATCCAGCCACCGTCTTTCAGATTACTGAATTTAAGCTCCATCAGAGCCTCGTAGCTTTCGTAGGTAGAATAGTCTAAGCCGATGAGCAAGGTAGTCAACGTCCCTGCCGAGCTACCACAAACACGCTCCACCTGTGGCATTATTCCTTTCTCACTCAATACTTCGTAGGCTCCTTGGTAAGCAATTCCCAGCACGCCACTTCCTTCAAAGACCAAATTCTTGAATGGATATTCCATGGAATAGTTTTTCTTAATTTTTGGTCAAATTAGGTATTTTTTGTCTAAAACTGATCTACCAATACTCACAAGGCTACGAATGGGTGGGTTTTATTGCGAAAAATCTTTATTTTCAACTAGAATGATCGGCCACGATGACCCATTCCTCGTCTATCTTGCGCCAAAGCAGAGTAAAATGCCCCTTGGGTCGGTCTTTTTTACGCTTTAAAGCCCATTGACCAATCACAAAGGCAGCATCTTCGGCTAGTATTTTTACCTCTATAATCTTGAAGGTCAGTTCACCCATTGCCGATCGGTCAGGGTAGCTCTCTTGGTAATTATCCAGTGTAGATTGCCAACCGTAAGTGATGCCCCGACTACCGATAAACTTCAAACTATCCGATCGCCAATAGCCTTGCATAAAAGCCTCCAAGTCGCCTTGATTCCAAGCTGTTTGTTGTTCGCTCAGTACTTGTCGGATGGCTTGTACGTCCTCATTTTCTGACTGTGCTAAGAGTGTATTCGCATTCAAAAAAATAAGTCCTAATATCAACAGATGGTAAGTCTTGGTAATTGGGTTCATTCAATTATTTTTTAAGAATTTTCTTCAAAATAGGCAATGTATTCCATGCCTTTGACAATATAGTCAGGATCGTAAGTTTGGGTTTCGCCCGTAACCGGAATAGGCCGTCCCGTATTGTGAATATGAAAAGCATTTTCATAATCCCCTGCTCTTAAATACTGGCCATAGGTGCGATCTACCCAATCAATGGCATGGCTTAATGCCTCAGGGCCAGTGAGTTGATCAAAACTAATCCCCATCGGGATGCAATGATAGCCCATCAGTTGAAGCGGCCCCCAAGAAGTGGCCAATTTACGAATGGTGTTCTCGGAGAGGAGTTGCATCTGTTGGGTGGTAAATTTGCCATAGCGTGCTCTCTTGCCCGCTTGTACTTCTTGTAGTTTATCAAAAACGTGGGACTCGAAACGCTGGGCAGCGGGTTTCTCGGCAGAGGATTCTAAAATCACCAGAGCCTTGAAATAGGCTGAGGGCAAGGCTTTTTCCTGACAAATTTGCTCGATTTCTGCTTCATAGTTAGCCCTGAGCTTGTCTACTGCGTCGGGCTGGGTATAACTCGAAAAGAAATGATAATACACGTAATAAACCACCACTCCCAGCAGTAATAAGATCAATAGTTTTCTCATAAATCTCTTGTTCGGAGGGGAAGATTTGGTTTAAAGTCTACTTCCCACCTGTGCAATATAGTAAATTAATGGTATTTTTGATTTTGAATTTTAGTAAGATCGAATGATGAAAAAAGTATTTTTTGTTCTGCGCGTTAGCTTAGTCTGTTGTATTGGTCTTTCTGCCTCTGCCCAAGATTATGGCACTGGTTTGTTGATAGACGATGCAGCTTATCAAGAAATTCCCCTGAAAGCCACCCTTATCGCCCGTGATTACGGGGATATTCCGTCTAGCTATTCGCTCAAGGCCTATTGCCCAGAGCCCAAAAATCAGGGAACCTATGCCACTTGTGTAGGTTGGTCGAGTGCCTACGCGGCTCGCACCATCCTAGAAGCGCAGAAACAAGGCTGGAAAACCCAAGAAGAAATCACGAAGAATGCGCTCTCAGCCACTTACCTCTATCGTCTGATTCGGCAAACTCAGGATACTACTTGTCGCTATGGGACTTTTATTTCAGATGCCTTATCCATTATGCAGAGCCGAGGCGTTCCTCTTTACGAGCGTTTTCATCCTTTGTGTCCAGAGAATGCTTCTTTGAATGATGAGCTGAATCAACAGGCAGGTGCCTACAAAATTCAGTCTTTCCATCGCTTATTTGATATTTCGGACAGTCCCAATTATAAACTGAAAGTGGTCAAGAAAGCCATTTCTCAAAATAGCCCCGTGATTTTTGGCATCAAGTGCCCCCCTTCTTTTTGGAAGGCTCAAGACTACTGGCAACCCGACGCCAACGAGAGTCCTCTGAATAATTATGGCGGACACGCCATGTGTGTAATTGGCTATGACAATCAGAAGTACGAAGATGAAGGTGCTTTTGAGGTGATGAACAGCTGGGGAAGTGATTGGGGCAATGCGGGTTTTATCTGGATCAAATACAGCGACTTTGCCAGTTATGCTAAATACGCTTACGAGATTGTCAACACGGAGGCGCCCCAGACCCAAGCCTTGGACTTGGCGGGTGAATTGAAATTAGTTACCCAAGCCAATCAAGAAATGACGGCCTCCTTTGTTCACAAAGATCAAAATATTCTGTACTACCGACTCCAAAAAGCCTATCCTTCGGGTACGCGTTTTCGGATTTATATTTCCAATCAAGAGCCCGCTTTTGTTTATGCCTTGGGAACAGATTTGACAGGAGAAGTTTTTCGGATTTTTCCCAATGAAGAAGGCATTAGTCCTGCCCTCAATTATCAGTCTAACCAGGTGGCGATTCCAGATGAGCGATATTACATACAATTGGACCAACAAGCGGGCAAGGATTATCTCTGTGTGTTGTACGCTAAAAATCCTCTGGATACTAAGCGCTTGTATCGCCAGATGCAAAACTTGAAAGGAAGCTTTACCGAAAAGCTGAACAAAATCTTAAATCAGGAATTAATCACGGGGAAAAAAGTGCGCCAAGCCACAGAGCAGGTTGCATTTCAGGCTAGTAGCCAAGATGGCCAAGTGGTCGCTCTTTTATTGGAAATCGAGCATCAATAAAATCCAAACTTCCTTCGTTGCGTATGTTAGCCTATCTCCATCCTTCCTTCACCCTTCCTTTGATTCTTGCCCTTTTGATGTGGGGCATGGGCACTACGCTTTCTTGGTCTGATTTTCAGAGGATTACTATCTATCCCAAGGCCGTTATCATCGGTCTGACCAATCAATTAATTCTTTTGCCTTTGCTCGGTCTTCTGGTGATTTGGTCCATACCTATGCCCGCTAATATTGCCGTGGGCGTGATGATTATCGCCGCTTGTCCGGGCGGAGCTACTTCTAACCTGTTATCCCATTTATCCAAAGGAGATTTGGCCTTGTCCATTACTTTGACGGCCTTCTCGAGTTTGATTACTGTATTTAGCATTCCTATTCTGGTCAACTTAGCCTTATCCCAATGGGTAGGTTCTACTCAAAATATCTCTTTGGATATTGGAAAAACCATCTTCAATCTGTTTAAATTGACCATTCTGCCCGTGGCGGTCGGGATGTTGCTCAAAGCACGTTTCCCACAAATTTGCCAAAAGCTACAAAAACCAATTAGTGTGGTTTCGGTCATTTTTATCTTATTAGCCTTGGCGATTGTAGTGCAGCAACTCAGTGAGCGAGGTTCAGTAGCGGTTTTTATCAGTCAGGCGGGGCCAGCCGTGTTGATGCTTATTATCTTGGCATTTGCCTTGGGTTTTTTCAGTGCGGGGAGCCTAGGCTTGCCCTTCTCACAGCGCGTGGCTATTTCCATAGAAACGGGCGTACAAAACAACGTGCTGGGCATCACGATTGCCACCGCTTTCTTGAACCAACCAGAAATGGGAACGGCAGCGGGGGTACATGCAATCTTTATGTGTACCATTGGTTTCGCCTTGGTGTATGTATTTGCCCAAGTGCAAAAAAGATTGGCAGATTAAGCGTTGTAAGTTGTGAGCATTCTTTTTGGGAGCTGCACCTATGGCGTACAACTCCTGACTCATTTTCAATCTAACTTTTGCTCGATCAAATGTATTTGCTCTAGTGTAGATTTTGTTGAGATTTCTATGATTTGAAAGCCCAATTGTTGATAAGTACGCCAAAATTGTTGATAAACCTCCTCTAATTGTGCATAAGTCCAAGGATTATTGGAATCTGAGGAAAAATTTTCTTGCCGAGGGGGCATAAGAAATACTGACTTCTGATAATTACTTTGCTCTAGTTGTTGATAAAATATAGGTTCAACCGATACGCGTGCATACGCCAACCAGGCCATCAAATCGGGCAGTCCGTTCTCCAAAAAACAAATGCCAAGGTATTTGTCTGCGCGTTCGTGTTGTTTCCACATGCGCCCCAAGCAGAGGTGCGCGAAGTGCCGAGGATGTGTCCAAGGCAGGATAGGATTGGGTAATTTCTCTTGTTCTTGTATGAGCAAATCCCACTCGCTGGGCATCACTAGGTAGCCTTTTTGGCTGAGCAGGGTACGCCATTCTCCTTTTTGAGAAGCGACCAGCCCACTGAGTATAAATTTTTGAGCCATGAGCAGATTGATTTATTTTTGAGAAGTTTCTAAGAGCAGAAAATCTTGAATGGCACTGGCTAAGGAGCGATTTTTATCCTCACTTTGGCTGAAAATACGGAAATAGGTTTCGTCCAATCCAGGAAATTGATCTAAAACTTGGAGGTTCATACTTCTCTCCTCTTCTAAGAAATTTTTGAGTTTGCCTGCTTTAATTTCCTTCAAACTCGCGATAAAATAGGGCGTGCTGCTTTTGTCAATGGAGAGGGCTTCGTGCGCGGCTAGTTCCTCTGCTAAGATTTGTTTATCCCTCATCCACTGGGCAAGGGGCAAATCTTTACTTAGCTCGTAATCGAGCAGATAGCTAGCCACTTCCTGTACCAAGATATTAAGCGGGCCTGAGCTCTGTTGGCTGAGTTTTTTGATCCATTTTTTATCCGCCAATATGTAACTCAATTGGAGGCTAGGCATCTGAAAACGTTCTCCCAAATCTCGGACGATGATTAGATTCTGGTAACGCTTCACCAAGGGGGCAAAGGTTTCTGCATCGGGGCTAAAATCCATATAAGTCTCATCTAACAGAAAAGTTACCTCCGCGTATTTACTCAGGAGTGGTTCCAACTCGTCCTGATAAAAAACTTGCCCGTGAACACGATTCGGGTTACTCAAATAAACCAGTTGATTGTGCATGTAGGTGGCTTCTCGCAAGGGGTGAGATTCATAGCTAATTTCTTGCTTATAGCGCTGACTCACTGCCGTGTAAGCAGGAAGAGCCGGCGTAATGATTCCCACTTTCTTTTGATAAAAAAGCCGCGCCACGAGTCCTAATGCCTCTTCGTGCCCTTGTATCGGAAATACCTGATTTTCTGCCAGCGTGTGATATTTAGCCAAGGTTGCTTTCAGAAGGTCGCCGTGAGCTTCTGGGGGTTCCAGTAATTTGTGGAGATTTTGATCTAGATGCTTATTTAGTCCGGGTGGCAGTTGTTTCCGGGTGGGCGGGCGGCTAAAGTCAAGCTGCCACTCAGAGCTAGATTTTGGAGACGAATAGTTATTGCTAAAAAGATCGAAAAACATAAGTCATTTTTGTCTTTTGTTAAAATTGCTATGATAATACGCTATTTTTATCAGATAGCCAAATATTTAAACCTAGTTGAGCAAAGGTTTGCTAGCTTGTTTCTTGATTTGATGAATCCTCTTGTAAAAAACGGTTTGTTTTTTGGTGATTACAATCCAAGTATTTTCTCTTCAAGCTTTTTAGATTTTCATTTTGATTCAAAAAACACAATTCCTCATCGCCGCTCCCCAAACGGGTGCCGGCAAAACGACCCTCAGTCTGGCACTGATGCGTCATTTTACCCAAGAAGGAAGCATCGTTCAAGCCTATAAATGCGGCCCTGATTACATTGATCCGCATCTGCATTACTTGGCGTCTCGCCGCCCGAGCTTGAATCTGGATTTGTATATGAGCAACCCACTACACGCAAGAAAGATTTACAAAAATTACTTGAAAGAAGCAGATTTGGCGATCGTGGAGGGCATGATGGGTCTCTACGACGGAGCGCAACGAGCCGTAAGTAGCAGTGTCGAGGTAGCACTTTGTCTGGATATTCCTGTGATTTTAGTGATAGATGCTCAGCGCTTAGCCTATTCGGTGGCTCCGCTTTTGTATGGTTTTAAGAATTTTGACCGACGGGTAGCCATCGCCGGAGTGATTTTCAATCAGGTAAATAGTGAAGCTCATTATCAATTTTTATTAGAAGCTTGTCAAGATGTGGGTCTGGAGAGTTTAGGTTATTTGCCCTCCAATCCAGACTGGGAGCTTCCCGAAAGGCACCTTGGCTTAGATTTGGGTCAAGACATGGATTATGAGCAATTGATTGCTAAGGTGGCCGAGCAGATTCCACCCTACCTAGATTTAGAAAAATTACGCTCCTCTACCCAACTCCATACCTTTGGAGCCGAAGAAGCTTCTCTAACCAACCGCCTCGCTCCATCAAAACTAAAAATCGCTGTGGCCAAAGATCGGGCTTTTAGTTTTTTGTATTATTTGAATATAGAAAGGCTCGCCCAATGCGGAGAGTTGATCTATTTTAGCCCCATTCGTGACGAAGTCTTACCGAGTTGTGATTTGGTCTACCTAGCTGGAGGCTACCCCGAAGCACATCTGGAAGCTTTGCAAGCAAATGAAAGCCTGCGCAAATCTATCCTCGATTATTGTGAAATGGGCGGGAAAGTCTACGCGGAATGTGGCGGATTGATGTACCTCAGCCGGGAGATTCAAGTCAACCAAGAAGATCATTACCAAATGGTCGGCTTCCTAGATTTAGAGATCATCATGCCGGCGCTTACGGGGTTACAAATTGGCTATCGCACCTTACAAATGCCGGATTTCGAGATCAAGGGACACGAATTTCACCTCTCTGAGGCCAAGGAACTAGCCCCTCTCAAAAAATGGGGAGAAGCTTGGAATGCCCGCAAAATGCCTGTATCAGCACCCATTTACCAGAAGAAAAATGTCTGGGCGAGCTATGTTCACCAATACTGGGGAGAGAAAGCAGATTTTTTAGAGTTTATTTTAAGTGCCTGACTCTTTGAGATTTACCTTCTCCTTATGCACTCGCAAACAATCCGCACAAAGGCAGTCTTTCCAGCCTGCTTCCCACAGGTAAGCTTGCTCTGCTTTGGTCAAGGCTACCGCAAAGCATTGGCATTCGGTAATCGTGCCCATTTTACATTCAAACATTTTCCCACAGCGGGGGCAACTTTTTTCTTCGTGTTGAGGCATAAAAATACTTTTGCTTTCATTCTCAATCTAACAGGTCTGGAAAACCTGCTAGATTGATTAGTTTAAAACTTTTATGGCTGAAACAGAAAGCCATTAGGGCCCCTACCTGCATCAAAAGTGTTGAGGGCATTCCCATCTGTGTCGTAGCGCGTTACCGTGCCATCATCTTGAAAAGCAGCCGCATCGCTCACGTAAATGATATTTTCTAGGGGGTCAATGCCCACTCCATAAAGATTTTGCCCACTGATGAGTGGCGTGGTAGGCGCAGTCGTAGCACTGATCTCAAATTCATAAATCTCGTCCGTGGATGGATCAAAACCCGTGGAAGAGAGATAATAGATTTTATCTCCACTTCCGTTGATGGCCATTTTTTCATTAAAACCTGTGGTTTGAATGCCCGTAACCGTCGCCTCTACGCTATGGTCACTGGGATCAACTCTGACTAAACTCCCACTTCGGCAAATGACCCAAATTTTCTGATTGGCATCGAGGAGCATCTGATCGGGGCCGTTTTCTACGACAATGGTATCTTCTATCAAATCTGTATTAGGATTCAGCACAAAAAGCGTGTTACTGCTCACATTGGCGATGTAGATTTGGTCATTAACAGCCAGTAAATGTTGGGGTTGCTCATTCAGATCGATTCTTTGCGTAACCGTGTTATTGTCTAGGTTCAGTACGGCAATAAAAGAGTTTTCAAAAATAAAAGTACTATCATTAAAAGTACCCCAGTTACTTACGTAGCCTTTGTTACCTACGGCTGCGAAGCCGAAAGCATTTTCTAGTGCAGGAATTTGTGCTGTACCGGCATCGATGGTGGCGATGGAACCAAAGTTACTAGGGCTAATCACTTCCACTTTATCTGGATTGGCAGTGATTGCGTACCAAAGCCCCTGATGGGCAGACATATTTTGCACCGTGGCACCAATTGGGAAGCCATTCTGGTTTGCAAAAACAGTAAGATTGACGGTGCCATCCGTTGGGTTATAAGTGCTCAGACTTCCGTCCGCGCTGTTAAAATTCCCTTCGTTGATGACGACTACACGGGAGCTACCCGAAGGGTTAACCGAGTCGTTATCATCATCACAGGCTGTGAAGAAAATCGTGAAACTCAGTAAATAGAAAAAAATTGGATATAGCTTTTTCATAAAAAAATAGATAAGAGATAAATGTTAAAAATTATTTTTGGAATAAATAGCGCACACTGAATTGATAATTTCTTCCCGGCATGGCTCGGAAGATATAATTTTGGTAATCCTCATCCCATACATTGCGAATGCTTACTTGCAAATGCCACTGATGCTTGCGCCAAGGGATGATTTTGCTTAAACTTAGATTCATCAAGGCAAAGGCAGGAATGGAAGAAAGTGGCCCTTTCCTGTTGCTGAGTGTCTCGTAGCGAAGGCTCGTATATTGAAAATTCATGCCTAGCTGCCAACTGCGGTATTGCAGTTTTTGAGAAAGAAAGGCTCGGTGCAAAGGCACGTAGGGAAGTTGATTCCCCTGGCTTTCGTTGCCAGCGACCACGGGTTTCTGGTCTTCAGAACGGGTAAAGGCATAATTACCCGCTATTTCATAAGTCCATTGCTGGTATTGATAATGAAGTTTCGCAGATAGCTCCCAGCCTTGTGCTCGCACGCTACGGATATTCTGAGGAGACCAGACCGAACCCTGTGGTTGCCAGATAATCCATTGATTGACCCACATTTGGTAATGGGTTGCCTCGGTCTGCCATTGCCAGTTTCCGGTTTGGCCTTGGTAAGTGATCCCCGCTTCGGCACTCCAGCCATCTTCGGGCTCGAGGTTGGGGTTGCCCCCGGGATTCCAGAAGCGATCATTGAGGGTAGGAATGCGATAGCTTCGGCTCAGACTGGTTTTGAAGTGAACTGCTTGCTTTCTTTTTTGAAAAATCCGCCAATCACTACCCAAGGCAGGCGTGAAAGGAGCCTTGAAGCCCTCTACCCAAAGCTGTCTCAGATTTAAGCTCAACCGCCAATTTTCCAGCGCTTGATAAACAAGCGAAGTATAAGCTGCAAGTCGGTTTTCTTGTATCTGATCTTCATAACTGTCTACCTGAGTGCCAATATGATAGAGATCACTCCCTGCACGGAGCGTCCATTTGCCCCAGGTATTTTCATAGTCAATTGCTCCCCAGTAGCGTTTCGTCGAGGTTTCATTTACCTGATTGTACCATTGCTGATCGTGTACAAATCCGAGTTTTGCTGTCCACTGTCCGCTACCTGCTTGGTGTTGATAGGTAGTAATCAAGCGTAAATCTTCATCCTCAAGCTCACCTGCGGAGCGAGGATTGGTCATAGGAGGTTGAATCTCTCGGTAGTTATGATGATACCAAGCATCGAGCGAGAGTATGTTTTTAGCATTGAATCTCCAATTCAGTCTTTGCTTGAAACCATAATAGCGAACGCTGGCATTGTTCTGTTGGCGAGTTTCGCCCCGAAGGTCTTCAAACTCAAAGTCATTATCCAGATTGAAATGATAAAGTTTGGTTTGTCCGCTCAGCTTCTGATTACCATAATAAAATGCCAAGCCCGAGAAGCGATGCCCAAAGCTCCCGAACTCTTGTGAGGCTTCTACTTGAAAATGTTTTTGCCAAGTCGGGGACTGATTATCGAGAAGCACACTCCCTCCAATGGCTCCTGTCCCGTGTAGGGCACTGGCCGAACCGTATTGTAGCTTCACCTGATCCAAGGCAAAGACAGGTAAAGTAGCAAAATCACTCTGCCCTAAGGTGAGAGACTGGATATTCATTCCGTTCCAACGCACGGCGGTGTGCCCTGCGCCTGTACCCCGAAAAGAGATGCTTCCTAGCTGTTTGTGTCCATAGGCTTTGATGTAGACTGGGCTTTTGGCCATGAGCATTTCCGACAAATAAGCACTCGGATCGGCACGTAAGTCCGCACTATCCAAAGTCTGAAACTTGCTCCCTGCCGAAAAACGAGCAATCCTACTCGCCTCCACCTGTATTTCTTCTAGCTGAAAAAGGCTAGAGTCCACCTGAGCGATTGACAAACAGCTATAGAGCAGCATGATAGCTACTACTGATAGCTTTTGTAAATACATAAAAAGTTAACTAAGCGTTAAGATCTCGCTACTTTTCACCCGAAAGTATTGAGAAAAGAGGCTTGGCAGGTCTCCTGGCTTGCTAATTCGTGGTTGCCTTCCCGTCATCTTGGTGAGAAATCTGTAATCAAAAATGATTATCTCCTAATTTCTGACAGTGGCAGGGATTAACCGCGAATGGTTTCATACTCGGAACCTTGAAAGCTTACAGTTGCGGGGACAGCTTCGGTCTTGCACCGAATTCCCTATTAAGGTGCCTTCTCGATTGAGAATTTACCACCAAACTGCTTCAAAGGTAAGATGATCCTTTGGTATTTCAAAGTTTAAATGAAGTTATTAATTTTTCTGATGGGTGTGCGTCTTGTACCAGCTTTTTAGGTTTTGAAGCCTTGGCTTAGAAAAAAGGAGCTAATAGCTGTCAATGGAGGCGGCCTGCTCACCGGGGTGCTACTAGCTTTTGATAAGCAGTACTGAAATCTCGGAAAAACCGATCACGATCTCGCGAATACTCAATAATTAGAAATAGACATTCTTCATCGTTCAGCAAGGCATAATCACTTGGTAGCAAACTCTCGGAAGCCTGATGCCCTCGGGCTAATAAGTCTTGGAAATAGCTATTGCTGAAGCTAAACATATCTTCGGTGAAAGGCCGACCCTGCCCCTTGCCTAATGTATGCCCACCCGAAAGCGCTACCAAATCCTGTTTGTTCAAGCCTTTCTCCTGGTATACTTCTATGAGTTGGAGTACGCTCATATTTGCTTGTGGAAGCTCTTGGGAAGAAGGTTTATTTGCGTCTACACGACCCAAAGCGACTGGAATCGCAGGCCCGCCGCATTTTTCTACGGCCACCGCTCCAGCCATCGCAATTAAATCCGCCAAAGAAATGGCTTGCTTTTCTTCTTCGCGGATTTGTTCTTGTAAGTCTTTGAGCATTTCCACACCCATTTCCAGTCCTCGGTTTTCCTTGTTAGCGAGTTCTGCAGCGAGCCCCAGAGTTCCTTGCCCGCCTTTCCAAGCATCGTGAAAAACCAATCTCAAAAACATGGGGGCGAGCCGTTTAGTAATCAATTGGGCTAGTCTTTTTTGAAGTTTTTCTAGCTTTGGTTCAGTAGAGGTTGGCAGGGATTTCTCCATCAGACCTTTGACCGAATGGAGTCGGTACAACCCCTGCTTGCCTTTGAGGGGAAGATCGTGGTGAGCCAGGAAGCTCACCTGACCTTTGACTATCTGATAAACCTCTTCGGAAATTAGTATATCGGTTTTGGTCTTGCGGGTTGCACTCTCGATCCGGCTGGCGGTATTCACGGTATCGCCAATGGCGGTGTAATGCATGACCTGCGGGTGTCCGAAGTTACCCAAAATAGCAGGGCCGAAGTGAATCCCTACGCCAAAGGCGAGTTGGGTTTTAAAGTGTTTTTCCAAATATAAATTTAAGCCTTCTAGCTGATTACGCATTTCCAAGGCCGCCCGAATGGCCGAGAGACAGATTTCTTCTTCAGATTGTTGCCCAATCCCGAATAAAGCCATCAATCCGTCCCCGATGTATTTGTCAATGTGCCCTTGATGCCTTAGTACGGCTCCCCCCATTTTAAAAAAGTAGCGATTGAGCACATGCACCACATCGTGAGGCAAAGATCTCTCGGTATAGCTGGTAAAGCCTACTAAATCACTAAATAGCACCGCAATATTTTTCTCGATGCCACTAGTATTGATGGACTGAGTCAGTGCCATCTCCACGTCATCTTCGTCTAGGACGACTCTTCGGATGCTAGCGTCTCCTTGAACCTTGGTTTGACAAGCCAAGCGTACTTGATCGGCAAAGCCCTTGCGGCAGGAAAGCTTCACCTCGGCCTGGTTAGGTGGGCTAAGATTTTCGGGGTTTTCTAGTACCACCACCCGGCAGGTAGAGCATTTGGCATTTCCGCCACAGGCATGGATATGATTGATCCCGTGCATTAGGGATAGCTCGAGAATAGTTTTCCCTAAATCTTGATCAGAAACCTCGATGGTTTTATCATTTACATACTGCAGTCTGACAGACATATCAGTGGTTTTTGATAATTCTGTATAATTTTATGTTTAAATTTTGGTGTGAGCTTGGCGTATCATTTGCGAACAGCGAGGAAAATTTTGAGCTGCGCTTTGGATATGAATCTTGAATATATTCCTCAGAAATTGAACTCTCAAATTTACAGAAAGGTTCTTTATTCCCAATCATTCTTATAAATCAAGCTACTCGGTTATGGTAGTAAATTTTCTTTTTGTGCCTAATTCAGGGTAAAATGGAAATTTTTTGACATTAAATAATACATTTACCACCAGTTTTCGTAGTTCATGGTACATCCTTTTATGCCCGAAATGGTTCAATGATGTAGATAAGAAGATGTTCAATTTTTGCATATAGTGACTTACCTGACTACTCTTTCACGAAAAAACCTATCTTTATAATGAAGCTCGACCAAAGCAACGAAATTATTATCAAAGAATTTCACGCCTTACAGACTAAAATTAGCCTAGACCAATCCCTTCAAGATTGTACTATTCAGGATGTAGACTTGACTCAGGTTCCCATTGCTTGGGATGAAATATTGATTGATAATACTACTTTTTTGGGCTGTCTATTACATATTGAAGATGAATTAAAGCTCCGTGAGAAAGGAGCCACCATGTTTATCCGGCAGAATCATTTGCCCTACAATCCCTATCGCAAAGGACTCTATACTTGGTACGAGCTCATGAAAGGTTATCAGCAAAGCTTAGAGGATAGCTTGGACTATCAGATTTATGAACATTTTTCTAAAACCCGTTTTAATCCCAGTGTGAAAGAGGCTTTATACCAAAGAATTCACGACCACTCCATCGACGACGCGCTAAGGGTATTGATTGGGTCAGGTAGACAGGGCTTATCCGAAAGACGCTGTGTTGGTATTATGGGGGGGCATAATATTCCAAGAACGGATGAATTTTATGAGAAAACGGCCAAGACAGCGAAATTACTTACCGAAAATGGATATTTCGTAGTTTCAGGAGGAGGGCCGGGCATCATGGAGGCGGCCAACCTAGGCGCTTATTTGGCAGGGAGAAAGACGGCTGAGTTCCGAGATGCGCTGGCCATTTTGCGCAAAGCCCCCCGTTATCAGGATGCTGAATATCTGAACAATGCCCGCCGAGTCTTGGATAAATATCCTGATGGCCAAGCTAGTTTGGCGATCCCTACTTGGTTTTATGGGCACGAACCGAGCAATATTTTTGCTACCCACATTGCCAAGTATTTTTCAAACAGTATTCGCGAAGACACCTTGTTGGCTATTTCTCTGCATGGGATCATCTTTGCCCCGGGTAGCGCGGGGACTACCCAAGAAATTTTTATGGATGCTGCCCAGAATCATTACGGCACTTATAATTATTATAGTCCTATGATTTTTTTAGGTCGCCAACGCTATGAGATTGACACGCTGATTTTCCCACTGCTCAGACAGCTATCGTGGGGGCGAGATTACCATAAACTACTGTTTATCACCGATACCCCACAGAAAATTGTTCAATTTTTGCAGAAGCATCCACCCATCCAAAAAAATAGCCTCAATGGCAGAACGGAATTCAAACCTACTCTGGAGGATATTGACCCTAAGACCTAGCGGTTCAAGAGGGTCGTGGGTTCTGCATTTCTTTCGTGTGAGTAGATTGCCTAAATTTCTACACGAAAGCATTTGGCTAGTACTAGACTTTTCTTAGAATTATCTAAGCGATTTTTCTTTTTTTTATATATTTGTACACGATCTCTCAATTTCCCTACATGGAGAAAAGTTACATTATCAGCGAAGGATTTAAGCGTTTGTCCCTGTTTTATCTGTTTTTTACGATCTTGGTGGTCGGAGAGTTAATGAGTAAATGGTGGGATTGGGTTTTGCTTTCTTATATTTTCAAACCTTTGTTGATGCCCACTTTGATTTATTATGTCTACCTTCGATTTCCTGCTCTAAATTTAGGCAGGGTTTGGCTATTAATCTGGGCCTTATTTTTTTGCTGGGTGGGTGATCTTTTGCTATTGATGGCGAACACACAGGCATTCTTCTTTATCTTAGGTTTGTTCAGTTTCTTGGTAGGGCATCTTTTCTACATCGTTAATTACCTAATTTCTACTCGAGGCCAGAAAAATCGAACTTTGCTAGAAAAACGCCCACTTTTTGTCCTGCTTCACGTTTGGTTGGCCTCCATCATCTATCTTTTTTTGCACAGTTATCTGGGTAGACTAAAAATCCCCGTACTAATTTACGCGCTCATCATTGTGGCCATGGGAGCCCTCGCCCTGAATCGTTATGGGCACGTGGGCACGATTAGCTTCTATTTAGTGTGGTTGGGAGCTTGGTCTTTTATTTTTTCGGATAGTTTGATTGCGCTTAACAAGTTTGTGACGGGGATACCACAGGCTGATTTTTGGATTATGCTCAGTTACATTATAGGGCAGTTTTTTATCGTGGAAGGTCTATGTATGGAAATAGCATTAAATCGAGATTCTTTAAGAGAGGAATGATAAAATCAGATAATTTTTCTGATTCCCTCGTTTTTGGTTTTGAAATTGTTATGAATCTTCTGTACTAACTTCTGAGGATGGTACGCATTAGATTCACACAAAAATAACACTTTGTTAAAGTAGCCTTACATTCTAAATTGTAGATTTAGGTACAGATAGAAATACAGATCAACATGTTGCATTTATTCAGGACGATTCGCTCCAAGCTACTTTTCGCCTTCTTTACCTTCCTTCTGATTACGACAGGTTTTATGGTATTAGCGGACTTGTGGTTCGATATGAGGGAGCAACGTATACAAAAGACACTAGATAACTTAAGCACGATCAATGTCAACTTGCAGAGAGTAGAAAAACTCGAGTATGTCTTTTTCAAAGATGATATTATCAACGAAAACTTTCACGAGACCGGAGAAAGCAAAAATCTAGACGAAAGACAAGAACATATCCAATTTATTAAAGCTGATCTCAATCAACTCAAAAAGGCGGATGTGATTAGCTCCTTGGATATTGACCAAGATATTGACCAATTGATTCGGGATTTTGATCGCTACAACACCATTTTCAACCAATTGGTCGAGCTGATCAAGAAGCGGGGGTTCAAAGACTACGCCCTCGAGGGAGAAATGCGCGAGTATATTCACAACATCGAGGATGCTGATTATAATTACGACCGCGCTAAAATGCTCATGATTCGCCGCCACGAAAAAGACTTCATACTCCGCAAACAGGAACAGTACATCAAAAAACTAGAAAACGCCGTAGAGATTCTGCGTCAAGAGGTAAAAGGCAATCCCCAGTTAGTTAGCCTCCTCAGCCAATATAAAAATAGCTTTACAGAGCTGGCAGCTATCGAGAAAGAGATTGGATTTACCAACAAAGAAGGTCTAAAGGGCGAACTTTACGAGCTAGGCCAAGAAAATGCGAATAAAATTCAGAAACTTAACCTGATTATTCACCAACAAGTTGACTATGTACGCACCCAAAACCGAATTGCCCAGTCGGTTTTGATTTTGCTGGGAACGCTCCTCGTGTTTATTCTGGCCTTCTTTGTGACCCGAAGCCTCAGTGGCCCGATTAGCAAGCTCTCTGCTTCCATTCATAATGTAATCGAGCAGAAGTTTTCCCGAGATATTTCTTTCAGCCGAATCAAATCTAACGACGAGCTGGGGATGCTTTCTCAAGATGTAGGCTACATGATCGAGACGGTACAAAATAGTATCGCTGAAATTCAAGAACAAAAAGCCCGCGTAGAAAAAAAACAGCGAATCCTCATGGACGGAGTTAGCTATGCCAAACGAATTCAGCAAGCTGTACTTCCCGACTATACGATTAGCAATTATTTTAAAAAATATTTCGTCCTCTTTCAACCGCGATACGATGTATCTGGCGATTTTTATTGGTTCAGCGAAATGAACGACAAGTATTACGTGGCTGTGGTAGACTGTACTGGTCACGGGGTGTCTGGGGCTTTTATGTCTATGATTGGTAATACCCTGATGGATGAGGTAGTAGAGAAAAAACGCATCGGAGAGCCTTCTTTCATTCTAGAAACACTGAATACCGAGTTTAAGATGGCATTACACCAAGAGCATCGTCTCAGCGATGATAGCTTGGACGTGTGCCTGTGCTGCATTGAGCCTCATCCCGAAAAAGAAGAATATTGGCAAATTACTTTTGCAGGTGCCAATCGTCCCCTCTTTTACAGCGACGGATGGGACATTCACGAAATCAAAGGTAGTGAGCGCACCATTGGAGGTAGACATATGAACCGAGATCGCTCTTTTGAAGATCACGTCTTCGAGCTGAAAAGAGGAAACTTCCTGTATCTGACCACGGACGGCTTTTTCAATCAACATAATAAAACACAGAAAAAGTACGGTAAAAAACAATTCAAGGAATTTGTACGTCGCATCATCCATTTGCCTGTCAAGCAACAAGAGCAACGCCTCACCCAAGAACTGAATAATTATATGGAGGGCGTATCCCAGCGAGATGATATTACGGTCTTGGTGCTCAAGCTCTAAGCTCACTCGTTTTTCTCGTAGTTTATCATAAAACTTGACTCGCCTAAGTACGCAAATTTAATCAAGCCAGGGCTTTTGCAGATGCAAGGCTTTTCCTATTTTTGTGCCTTCTCTCTAAAATTTAACTCAGGCTAATTTATGAAGCGAATCCTGTTCATTGATAGAGATGGTACTATCATCGTAGAACCTCCTGAGGATCATCAGGTAGACTCTTTGGAAAAATTGGAGTTTTTACCCAAGGTAATCCATCATCTCTATCGTATTCATCAAGAATTGGACTATGAACTGGTCATGGTGACGAACCAGGATGGATTAGGAACTACTAGTTTTCCCGAGGATGATTTCTGGACACCGCACAACAAGATGATGCATATTTTGGAGAAAGAAGAAATCGAGTTCTTGGCAGTACACATCGATCGTACCTTCGAGCATGAGAACGCGCCGACTCGCAAGCCACGTACCGGGATGCTGGAAGAGTACATCGTCAATCCTGAATATGATCTGGTCAACTCTTTTGTAATTGGAGATCGTATCTCTGATATGCAATTGGCCTACAACCTAGGAGCCAGAGGGATTTTGATCAGTGATCCTAGTCAAGACTTGAACCTGCCTGACCCCGCCGTAGAAGAAGTCATCGAGCTGATTACCACCGATTGGAGCGAAATTTATCAATTTTTATCTCTAGAAGAAGGGCTTCTGCAGAAGCCCGAGAGAACCGCCAGCATCCATCGTAAAACCAAAGAAACCGATATTCAGATCACATTAAACCTAGATGGACAAGGGCAGGCACAAATCCAAACCGGAATTGGCTTTCTCGATCATATGCTTGAGCAATTGGCCAAACACGCCCAGTGCGATTTGGTCATCAAGGCCGAGGGAGATTTACACATTGATGAGCATCATACCATCGAGGATACAGCGATTACACTAGGTCAGGTCTTTCAAGAGGCCATCGGAAACAAGATTGGAATGGAGCGTTATGGTTTTTATTTACTACCCATGGACGAGGCATTGGCGCAGGTGGCTATTGACTTCTCGGGTAGACCTTGGCTGGTCTGGAAAGCAGATTTTCGACGGGAAAAGGTAGGTGGTTTTCCCACGGAGATGATGGCTCATTTTTTCAAATCTTTCTCCGACCACGCGCTTTGTACGCTCAATATTCAGGTGGAAGGTCAAAACGAGCATCATATGATAGAAGCCATCTTCAAAGCTTGGGCGCGTGCCATCAAAATGGCGATCCAGCGCGACCCTCATAGCAAAGAACTTCCTTCTACCAAGGGATTGTTGTGATGAAAAGAATATTGTAGGTTCTCAATTAGCAATTGACTTATTCAATATGATTCATTGCCCTAACTCCCAAATTCTAACTCCTAGCTCCTATATGCCAAAGTCTAAAATATGAAAATTGCTATCATCAAATACAATGCTGGGAATACTCGTTCCCTTACTTACGCACTAGAGCGCTTGGGCATCCAACCGCTCATTACAGATGAGGCCGAAGCACTCAACTCGGCTGATAAAGTCATTTTTCCTGGAGTGGGAGAAGCGAGTACAGCCATGCGTTACTTGCGCGCACAAAAGATTGATCAAATCATCCGAGATTTAAGACAGCCTTTTCTGGGAATTTGTTTGGGAATGCAGTTGATGTGCCAATATTCAGAAGAGAATGACACCCACTGTCTGGGTTTACTTCCCGAGCGGGTGCTTAGATTCCCTAATCCCACCGAGACAAATATCAAAATTCCTCAGATGGGTTGGAACACTTTGCACGAGCCAAAAGGAGCCTTGTTCAAAGGAATTCCTGCGGGTGCCCACGTGTATTTTGTACACAGCTATTATGTAGAGCATAGTGAGCACACCATCGCGGGTGGCGAGTATATTCTGCCTTTTAGCGCGGGTATTCAAAAAGATAATTTTTATGCCGTGCAGTTTCATCCAGAGAAGAGTGGGAAAACGGGAGCGCAACTGTTGGAAAATTTTTTAAATATTTGATCTACTTTTCAATCTTATGATAAAAATTATTCCTGCCATTGACATCATTGATGGCCAATGTGTTCGCCTAACGCAAGGAGATTACACCGCCAAAAAGGTATACGATGCTGACCCTGTGGAGGTAGCCCGCCGCTACGAGGCAGCAGGTCTTCGCTATTTGCACGTAGTGGATTTGGACGGAGCCAAAGCGCGGCATATTGTGAATTGGCGGGTGTTGGAAAGCATTTGCCGGGAGACAAACTTAGAGGTAGATTTTGGGGGTGGGCTTAAAACGGATGAAGATTTGAAAATAGCCTTCGAGAGTGGGGCGCATAAAATCACGGGTGGAAGCATCGCTGTCAAAAACCAAGATTTATTTGTCAAATGGATCGAGACCTACGGGGCAGACCGAATCATCTTAGGAGCAGATGTCAAAGATGAGCAAATCGCTATTAGCGGTTGGCAAGATCTCACCCGTCTCAATATCTTCCAATTTATAGAGAATTACCTTCCACACGGTATCCAAACGGTCATTTGCACAGATATACAAAAAGACGGAGCACTACAGGGAGTTTCGGAAGATTTATATCAGCGGCTACACCGGCAATTTCCCGACTTAGAGATCATTGCCAGTGGTGGGGTAAGCCATATCAAGGATGTAGAAAGGCTTCAAGAGATGGGCATACCCGCTGTGATCATTGGAAAAGCTTTTTACGAACATATGATTACTTTTGAGGAGATTACCCCCTATCTGTAAGCGCTGAGACGCTTTGTAAAAAAAGACCTTCTTCTGAATAATTAAATTATTAAATTAGTATATTTGAGGAAGTAAGCGCAGAAATCTTTATTTATTATATTGATATTATTACGCATGCCTTCATCTGACGAAATAGACAGAAGTGAGTCTGGAGTTCTAATATATGATAGAGCTAAACACCATTTTCTTGGTAATTTTCCCAGTATATTACCTATCGAGCAAGCATATGTTCATATTGGTATGTTTCTAGGATGGATGTTGGAAAAAGGTTTATACAGCGAAATTTTCGAGGATGAAGAGGCACACCAAGTTATTCGCTTTATCAAAAGGGAGATCACCTGCTCTATCCTGAGTGCCATTTGGGATGGCTATCTGGGAGAAGAATTATTTAGCGAAGAAGGCAATGCCTTTTCGGTTTATTATTATCAAAGTGGGCTGTATCGCAAAGACTACCAAGATATTCTAGCCACTGATCTTCCCTCGATGTATCACGTGGAAGACAGTTGGGAAAATTATGACAAGCTAGCCGAGCGCATAGAAAGCCGTTATCAGGATTGGAAAGAAGGCAATCTGGTAGATGTAACGGAGCTAGAACCTCAAAAAACACCTTCCACCTCAGACGATTCTAGTGAAGAAATACACTAAACCTCAGAAATTATTCTTATTTCCTAAAGCAATCGCCATTCTGATTCTGGCGTAGGAGTACTTTCCCTGAAAATGATCGTAGACGCCTTTCAAACCTGATATTTCCCCTTGTTTTGCGATCCACTGATTGATTTCAATCACCTCCCTTTCTTGGATAAAGGCGTGTAAATCTACGGGATAGCCTCTTTCGTAGAGTTGTGTCAGATGGCTGTATACTGTCTCCGTACTCAGAGGCTTAGGTTCCTGCTCTGCCCTCTTAGCTACGATTTGTTCAGGACGATACCCTTGCCGATATAAATAATAGCTCACCAACTGGCTTAGTCCTTTGAGGTTACTTCCGTTTTGAAATTCTTCTACAGAGGCACTCAAAATCTCTTGTATAAATATTTCCGCGTAAATCTGTTGCTTCGCCTGAGATACCCCACTGATTCCGGCAAACTCAGGTAAATTCGTGGGGCGTTTTCGGCTCATTTCTAGCAGAGCCGAATCTTCGAAGATCACGTGCGGGGCTACGTCTTGCTCGTCTGCTAGGCGTTTGCGCAGTGCTCTTAGTCTTGTAAATAGCTTTTCCTCAAAAATTTCTGTCTTGGTTTGGGGCTTTTGGTTACTCAGCTGATTGTGGATAGTTTGGGTAGCTTTCACGAGCGACAATTCCGTATTCTCATAGAGAATATCCTTGCTCAGGGAGCCTGGTTGGAGGGTATTGCCTTGATCATAAGCGATCTCGAAGACTCCCAAACTGATCATTTGCTGTAGGTAGATGCGCCAATGCTCAAAGCTTATATCTTTGCCTACGCCAAAAGTCTTGATCCGATGAAAGCCTTTTTCTATGATCTGTTGATTGCGTGAACCCCGTAGCACGTCAATGAGCGTAGTAAGGCCAGCTTGTCCTTTTAGACGGATGCAAGCAGAGAGTGCCTTTTGCGCCAAGACACGGCCTTCGAAGCGCTGGGGTGGGCTCTTGCAAACATCACAATTTCCGCAGTCTTCTTTCGGATTTTCTCCAAAATAATTCAGAAGCATACGCCTACGACAGATATATGCCTCCGCAAATTGCTGTACTCTCTCCAATTTGGCTAGGTTAAGCGCTTTTTGTTGGTCGTTTTGCCCGTCAGAGATAATATTGCGCCATGTGATCACATCGCCAAAAGCATAAAACAGGATGGCTTCACTCGGGAGGCCATCTCTTCCTGCCCGACCGATTTCTTGATAATAGCCCTCCAAATTTTTAGGAATGTTGTAATGAATAACAAAGCGCACGTTGGGCTTGTCAATCCCCATACCAAAAGCTACCGTTGCGCAGATGATAGGCGTTTCATCTCGGATAAAAGCTTCTTGAACCTTGGCACGGCTTCGTGCGTCCATGCCCGCGTGATAAGCAGCCGCCTTAAATCCAGCCTCCTTCAATTTCTGGGCTAATTTTTCGGTTTGTTTGCGACTTTGGCAGTAAATAATGCCAGACTGCTGTGGGCGTATTTGTAGATATTGCTGAATTTTTTCAACACGCTTGGTACCCGCGGTGACGTGCAAACTAATATTGGGACGGTCAAAAGACGCAATGAATATTTCTGGGTTTTGCAGTGCCAATTGCTGACAGATATCTTGGCGTGTAATCTTGTCTGCGGTGGCGGTGAGGGCAATAACGGGCGTTTCTGGAAATCGTGTTTTGAGCCATTTGAGTTGGGTGTATTCAGGTCTGAAGTCATGCCCCCAAGCCGAGATACAGTGTGCTTCATCAATGGCAAAAAGATGCGGACGCAAATTTTCTAAAAAATAGAGAAAATTGTTAGAAAGTAATTTCTCGGGAGAGACGTAGAGTAAACGAATTTCTCCTTGTCGACACAAATTTTCTACTTGGCTTTGTTCCTCTGCGCTTTGGCTACTGTTGTAATAAGCGGCGGGGATTTGATTTTCGTGTAAGGCATCTACCTGATCTTTCATGAGCGAAATAAGTGGAGAAACCACGATCGCTAGTCCGGGCTTCATCAATGCAGGCAATTGATAGCAAACCGACTTTCCCCCACCGGTGGGCATCAGCACGACAGTATCTTTGCCAGCTAATATCTGCCCAATGATTTCTGCTTGTAAGGGACGGAACTGTTCGTAGCCAAAATATTGCTTAAGGGCGGCACGGCTCTGTTCGAGGAGAGAGACTTCCATAAAGTTCGAGGATTTGCAAAGCTGAAGATAATCTGTAAATATTACTATAGGTACTAAGATAATATTTAGAGAGTATTATTTCAATAAAATTACACTTTATTTTCATTTACTATCATTTGATAGTATTTGTAGCAAGAAAAAGTTGTTTAATTAAGCAGTCAGCCATCGTTCACCTGAGCCTAGTTTCAAAGACTTTAATCAGGTGATGGCTCAGAGATGAATATTTAACGATACATCTAATGTAAAGAAGATTTTGTATCAATCCTATTCTCCATGCATACATCTGAAGGCTTATACCCATACAGCTCGCACGATAGTCCACAGACGGTCGTCCACGGGATAGACTATCTTACCTTTGAATGAGAACCCATCGTATACGCATTAAAAATGTGGATTGGTATTACTCGAACACGGAGATACAGAGGATATCGAGGGTACGCGATAAATCTAGAGAGGATGGGCTAACCGAATAAGAAGGACAGAAACAAGTAGTGCTCTGCGTGTACCAGGTTAGGAATCAGCAGGAGCAAAGTCGGGTAACTCTGCTCCTGAGGTTATATTTAGGTAATTTCTTCACAGGGAATTAATTCAAAAGGGATTTTGGAAAAAGAGTTAAAATCCTCTCCCAAGTCTTTCATATCCTCATCTTCCAATTCATAATACCAATTTACGTGGACGCTTCGGTCTTCTCCCTCCAGTGGCTCTAACATTTTGATCATTTTACCAAGCACGGCAGAGGTACTGGTATTGACATAGATGAGCTTGAAGGTCATGGTGATTTTAGAGGGAAACTGAGTATTGAGATATTCCTCCAGGGCTTCGGTCAGAGGATTATAAAATTCTTCGGTATCTTCGGGAATGGAGACCCCTTTGATCTCGAGTTCACCCTCCTGGAAGTTAAAACGCACTTCCGGAGTGGTAGGAGCTTCTTTGATGAAAATATCTTCCATGTTATTGCGCGTTCAATCTTGGGTTAATTAAGCAGCTTTCATTGATTTTTATACGTTTACGCCGATCAACAAGATGTCATCCATTTGTCGGTTTTTGCCCATCCAATCAATCAGCGTGCGGTTGAGGAGTTCTTTCTGCTCAGCCATTGGCCTTTGATAGTTGGCATACAGTGATTTGAAGAGGCGCGATTTCGCGAATTTTCTACCACGAGGCCCACCAAATTGATCTTGAAAACCATCTGAGAATATGTAAAAAGAAGTAGGTATGCTGATGTCAAATTCATACCGGGTAAAAATCCGAGGGCGATCTTTCTGGAAACCACCAATCGGGAGCTTACTAGACTGTATATCTCGGGCAATTCCGTCTTGAACCAAGTAGATAGACCGGCTGGCTCCGGCAAATTGCAGTATTTTCTTTTCGTGGTCAATCACACAGAGAGCCACATCCATCCCGTCCTGATTGTTGGTTTCATCCTGATTGAGAGCCAAACCGATGCTTTTGTGTAACTCGGTCAAGACCAGGTCTGGTTCGGTAATACCCTGTGTATTAATAATTTGATTGAGGTAAGAATCTCCTAGCATGGACATAATCGCCCCGGGTACTCCGTGTCCAGTACAATCCACTGCGGCTAGTATAATTTTGCCATCTACCTGAGAAAACCAGTAAAAATCTCCACTGACAATATCACGAGGTTTGAAGAGAATAAAATGGTCAGGCAATGCCTCTGAAATCTTGGCGGTACGCGGGAGCATCGACTCTTGAATTCGCTTGGCATAGTTGATACTGGCCGTAATATCTTTGTTCTTGCGCTCAATCTCGTTAAAAGTAGCCTCTAAGGTTTCATTTTTGCGATTGATAGAATCGCTGATATTTTCTATTTTCCGTTTTTGATCTTCTAGCTTGATATTCTTGCGCTCGATCTCCCGTTTTTGTCTTTCTAGCAAGCGATTGACTTTTTGCTTCAAGAGGTTATTACGGAAGAGGATAGCAATGATGATGAGCAAGAATACGACGGCTAGGGAGACAGCGTAAATGATAATATTTTGTTGGCGGTATTTATCCTTCTGTAATTGTTCTAATTTTTTGGCGCGATCGAGTTCGGATTGGGTATTCTGAATGAATTGTTCTTTCTTATCCTGAATCTCTTGGAAGAGGGATTCTTTTACATCCACAAAAAATTGATAATATTCATAAGCCTTTTTGTAATCCCCTTGCTCGGCATACACGTGTGATAAGCCTTGATAGGCTTTTTGAATCTCTACCTTGTCGCCCATTTTTTTGCCCAGATGCAAGAGTTGTCGGTAGCTACGCAGGGCTTCTTTGTAATCGTCTTGCCGAAAATAGGTTTCTCCCAAACGATTCAGATTAATGGCAATGATATTCCAATCTTCCAGAGAGTCAGCTAAGGCTAATGCTTCACGGTGGAAAAAGACAGAGCGCTCAAAGTTATTTTTTCGATAATAAGCTCCGCCCAAATTAGTATAGGTGGTAGCCAGCCCTTTCACGTCTTTATCCTCACGAGAGATTTCCATGCTCTTGAGATAATAGCCAATCGCTCGGTCGTATTGCTCGAGTAGTACTTGGTTATTGCCCAGTTGGTTATAGCTCTGTGCAACCCCAGCGCGGTCATTGATTTCTAGGCGTTCAGATAAGGCTCGGATGTAATATTCATTGGCTTGGCTATACGCGCCTTGGGTGTGATAAATTTTGGCTATATTTTCTGAACTGAGGATAGTGCCCTTTTGAAAATTATTTTGCTCTGAGAGTTTCAAAGCAGTTTCGGCGTATTCTTTCGCCTTTAATGGGTTGGAACTCAGGTACTCTTCGTAGAGTGCATTCAGGATAAGCACCTTGCTCGTATCGATTTTACTATACTCGAGTAGATTCTCGAGGCGCTCCGCTTTGCTCGAGGGGGTCTGTGCCTGTGCAACCAAGACTCCTAGCCAAAGCGTGCCTATTAGTAAAAAACGATTAACCGCGAAATAATTATTCATTAATTCAAGAGTCTAAATGCTTGAAGCTCCTCTATTCAATTTAGTTGGTACCTACCTCTAAAACGGCTACTCATATTGCTATGAGAGCAGGGGTTGAGCATATGAACGATGCTCATCATCTGTACAAGCCCTTCTGTTTTCTCTTACAAAAACCTCACTAGACTTTTTCAAGAAGGGAGAGAAGGCTTGTAAAAAACAGGGATTGTCTTGATTTTTCTTTCTTATACAGAAAAGGTTGGAAATACTTCCGACCTAATCTTCGGGTTCAAACTCGAACATATGGATTTCTAATCCTGTATCTTTCATGTAATCTTCGGCTTCTTCGGCGATGCTTTCGTCGTCTTCTGGATAATACCAGTTGACTGTTACTTGCCCTCCGTTTTCCTCGTATTTTTTCAGAACCCGAAGCACGTTGAGGATACTACGCGAGGAACTCGTGTTGAAATAAGTCAACTTAAAGTTGAAGGTGATCGGACGATTTATTTCCTCAATATAATTCTCGAGCCAATTAATAATATTATTGTAGAACTCGTCCGTATCCTCCAGGTAAGATTCACCGGAAATTTCACAAATACCCGTGGAAGCATTGAGCTTGACCTCCGGTATAAAGTACACACCGCTTTCGCCTTTAATCTCTAGATTTTCCATATTTTAAGTAGAAATTATAAGATGCTTAGTATCTTGATTTTCTTAATACATATTGATGGCCGATGCTAAGGAGCTGGTAATTCATGAGCATTTTCCTTCGCAGTTTCTATATTTACAAACAGTGCATAAAAAGCATATTGTTCATCTAGCTCTTTGATCTTGATTTCAAGCTGGCCTTCTGAGGTGAGTGCTACTTGTACCAGGCCGATGCCTGCACCTTTACTTTCTTCGCCTCGAGGGTCGTTTCGTAGTTGCCTCTTGTAAGCTCGGAGTCCATCTCGGTCTAATGAATTAATCATATCGCATTTAGCAACCAACTTCTCTACGTCTCTTTTGAAGACTAGGTTACCCGTAATGAGTCGGTAGCCTGTTTCGGTTTTCACGATGACCAAAGTACCCACTTTATCTCTATTACCAAAGTGATTAATCTCTTTGGAGTAAAATAAGATATTTTGTGCCAGCTCCATAAAGATAGAAAAGACTTTTTTTCTAGCTTTGGGATTTTCTTGCAATTTCGTGCGAATATCTCGGCTAAATTCAGCTAAAAGTGTATCCGTGAAGGGTCCTTTATAAGAGAGAACCACATGATCTTGACTGATCTGGCTATGATACTCAAAAAAATTGAAATCACTTGTGATATGGGTATTCATGGTTAAGCTACAATACGATACTAATTAAGCAAAAAGTATACAATTTATCAAAAACATGATGTTCGAAGTCCCCAAGTTCCAAAATTAAGTAAATAGTGCATCTTCACTATAATTTGATACCTAATACCGTAATATCGTCTCTTTGTTCTGCTTCTTGTTGATGATTGACCAAGGCATCTAGCATGACTAGTTTTTGTTCTTTCAAAGGACGGTGTGTATTTTCGGTAATAATTTTTTTGAATCTTTTTAGTCCAAATTTCTTGCGACGATTGTTAGGATTATCTGCCAGTCCGTCAGTGGTCAGGAAAATGGAGTCACCTCTTTGCAGGGTAATCTCGTGAGATTGAAAAGTACGAAAAACTTCCCTTTGCCAGCCTCCAATCGACTTACGATCTCCCTTCAATTCTCCTAAATTTTGATCTCGGTAATAATAAAGCGGTCGTTTGGCACCCGCAAAAGTAAGGTGTATGGCCTCTCCTGCTCCCTGCTCGAGTCTACAGATGACAATATCCATTCCATCGTGATTAGAGGATTCTTCCTGACGTAGTTTAGTACGTACCCCTAGATGTAATTTTTCTAATACTTTTCCCGGATCGAGCACTTTCTGCACATTCACGATTTCATTGAGTAGAGTATTACCAATAATGGACATGAAGGCGCCCGGTACTCCGTGTCCAGTGCAGTCTACCACGGCGAAGAAAGACTTATCTTCGACTTGACTAAACCAATAGAAATCGCCAGATACAATATCTTTGGGCAGGTAAATGACGAAGAAATCCTGTATAACCTCACGGATTTTGTCTTCGGAGGGAAGAATGGCTCGCTGGATATTCTGGGCATACTGGATACTGGAAGTGATTAATTGGTTTTTGCTCTCGATTTCTTTGGCTTTCAGGCGAGCATTTTTCGCTTCTTCTTCTTTAAGCTCGATAATGGCTCTGGATTTTTGGTTGAGCTCTTCTTGAGTAGATTTGAGCTCTTCCATATTCTGGCGTAGTTCCTCTTCTTGTGTTTGTAAAATTTTTGCTTGTTTCTGTGTTTCCTCGAGCAGTTTCTTAGCATCCGTCACATCAAAGGCCAGCATAATGATTTTCTGACTTTCTCCTTTCTTATTGAAAACGGGCGAGAAAACCGCATTAATCCAGTAGGTTTCTGCATTATTGGCGTGGAGGCGATATTCTCCAGCCTGTGCATTACCTTGGCTGAGGCTTTCCCAAAACGCTTGGTACTGGTCAGAGGAGGCAAATTCAGGATCAGCATACTTACGATAAGACTGTCCCTTGAGCTGCTTGATTTCACAGCTAATCAATTGGCAGAAGCTTTGATTGGCATTGATAATATTGCCAGCTAAGTCTAGCTCTACTTTGGAGATACTACTTTTGTTGATCGCGTTGAGCTGGCCGTCGAGTTCGGCCTGAGTAATCATCATTTGCTCTTGAGTGGCGACCAATTCTTCCATATTTTGGCGCATTTCCTCCTCCTGAGCCTCGAGCTTTTCGCTTTTTTCGGTTTGCTCTTTGAGTGCCTTCTCGATTTCTTTTTTCTGCTCTTCAATCAGTTGATTTTTCTTCTCGATTTCCTGCTGAGAGGCTTGTAGTTCTTCGTAGTTTTGGCGGAGTTCCTGTTCTTGATCTTTCAGCCGGAGTGTAAGTTCTTGCGATTCTTTGAGCAATTTTTTTGTATGATCGTTGATCTTGATCGTAAGAATGGCAGAAGCAATATTTTCGGCTAATCTTTCCACGAACTCGATTTCATAGTCTTCGAAGGCACGTAAAGAGGCAATTTCTATTACTCCTTCATTGTTGCCATTGAGTTCTAAGGGAACCAGAAGGATACTTCTTGGTCTGGAATCTCCCAAGCCAGAGCCGATGGTCGTTTGGTACTCTTCGGGGATTTGTCTGAGATAAATGGTTTCGTTTTCTAGGAAAGTTTGTCCGACTAATCCTTCTCCAAAATTTTCCTCGACTTGTACTCTTTTTTGCTGATACTGCGCCTCGTCATAGGCATAGCAGGCGACCATTTCCAGGTATCTCTCTTCGGGGTCTTCATTATTAAGGACGAAGATACCGCCTTGGTGGGCATTGAGGTATCTTACCAGTCCGGTGATGATTTTGCGGCCCAGTTCTTTGAGATCAGTATCATCTGAGCGCAAGATTTTGGTAAACTCGGCCATTCCCTTGGTTACCCAGTTGCGTTTTCGCTCGCTTTCGGCTACGGTTTTGAGCTGATCTCGCATACTCATCAAGGAATCAAACAGGCCATTGTGGCGAGCTTCGCTGATATGTCCGTTGTATTGTTCTACTTCGAAATTCCCTTTTCCGATATTTTTTGTGAATTCCTGTGCTTTTTGTAAGCTGTTGGTAAGCTTGAATAGCAGATGATGCACCTGACTAATCTCGTCTATGTATTCTGTATCCTCTTTTAGCTTTACTTCCAAATTACCATCGGCCAGTGATTGGAGTACCTCGGTAGAGGCCTTGAGGGGTTGGGCGATATAATAATTAATCACGAACCAAAGAGACCAGAGCAGGAAAAAATTCAAAGAGATCAGCACAGAAATCCAAGTGAGTTGATCTAAATTTTTTTGGTAAGCAAAGACTACTCCCCAAATAGCCAAACTGATAAGAATAGATAGAAGAATAGGCAGGCTCAATTTTGCTTTGAGAGACCAATATTTGAAGGCATATTTTTTCTTTGTGCTGTTTTCCATTGGAGATTTATCGTAAGAGACTTAAGACTCGAGCCACGATTTATAAAGACTGATCGGAAGCCTTTAGTGGCTTCACCAGTTTTGGCAATGCTAGGAGAAAGCAGCCCTTAGGCTGTTTCTATGTATGTTTCTCTCAGGTTGATAGTGCTATAACTACGGCACAACACTTGAATGAGATGATGGCTTCATCCTAGACATTTCATTTATCTCCAATATTCACAATTTTTGTGCACTATTGGAAAGTCTTCTTCGCAAAACTTCAAGAAACCTTACATTTCAAGTAAAATGTAACTTTTGCTAAGTTCGGAAAAGCCAGCACTGCTCTCTTGAACATCATCCAGAGAAGGCTCAGGGTGATGAGGGCGGATGGCTTTCAGATGGGCTGGGCCAAAATTTTTTTTGTTGATAGGGGTTGATTTGAAAAAAAGAAGAAGAAGGAAAATGCTCCAAATAACCAGGAAAATCTTGGAAAGGAGCAATCCACTCGGGGCTAGATAAATGTCGAGTATGCCGAGACTCCGTACTTAGACAATAATCACTGATGAGAAATTTCTGCACTAATTGTTGCTTGGCCTGATAAGTTTGAGCCGGGGGAGCCGCATGCCATGTCCACAAAAACATCACCACGAATATTTCCAGTAAAATAAAGATCATAAAAGCACGGAGTTGTTTTTGGGGAGACATAGGCAAACTTACTCTGTAACTTGAATATTAAATTGATAGACCTGAAAGTTTTTGTCTAAACCTCGGTTTTTATTAATCCATTCCTGAAATTCATCCAATTCGGTGTATTTGATACCGTCTTTTTCTTGTAAAATCGGCTTATTAAAAGCTTTTGTGGAGAAAATAACATACACAAAATTGGAAAGTGGCTCGCCCTCTTCATAAAGCACCAAGCCATATTCATCCACTAAGGCATAGCCCGGGAAATACTCCCGATGCTCAGGCGAGAATAGGTAGTAAGCTTGGTCCCCTTGGATGGGCACGTGGCTTTCGTAAGGAGCTTGCATATCCGCGTAGGGCAGTAAGCGGTAGACTAGTCCTTCTTCTAACATAAAGACCGTCAAATACCCACTTACAGGGGCATTAAAATACAAGAACATACTATCGTGGTTCCTGAAATTTCCGTCATTGCACTTTTGAGGTTCTTGACAATTATAAGCAAAGGTTTCAAAGTTTACCTCGGCTACTTCAATTGGGCGTGCCCAGCCTTTTACTTCACAAATAAGCCAGATTTCTTGCTCTTCTCCTTTTTCGCGGATGATATAGCGCGTTTCGGGGTAGCCATTTGCATCGGCAACCCATTCTCCTTTCACCATCGTGTTACTGATTTCACTCACAGAAGAGCTGGTCATAACTCCGTTGTTCGTGGTGGTTTTGGTCTGCGTATTAATTCCTTGTACGATGGCGTAGCCAAAAGCATCTCCGATGGCCTTGACTTTGGCGGCTTGCACGGCCTTGGCCTCGATGGTTTTTTTGCTGTAATTACCTTCCATGAGTACTTCGACCTTGGCCTCTACGCGTTGTCCTCGGTCTCTTTTTTGAGCAAAAGCGTGAAGAGAAAGCAGAATAAATGCTAGGATAAGTCCATTTTGTTTAGCAAATTTCATAAGGAAGAGGTTTGAATGAATGAACCATGATCGATGACCATGGTTCAGTAAGATAAAGATATGAATTTATTTTTGATCGCGGGTGCGAGGCTTACTCAGGCCAGCCGATATCATTCAAAATTTGGTCAAGCTCATCGCCTAAATCGTCAGCCTCTTCTTCCAGTTTCTGGCGAATTGCTTTCTGAGCCGCTTTGAAGGCTTCTTCTTGGCTGTAGAAAAGCTTCAATTCTACTCTTATATTTTGACGCTTATTCTGTTTATCTTGTACTTGCTTATAAATTTTGTAAGCGGTTTTTACCTGCTGTAAGTTGGCTTGAATCAGTGATTTACTGTTGGCAATCGTCTTGTCTAAGGTGTTAGCGATATTTTGGTCAATCTGGTCATTAGCCGTTTTGGTTTCAATCAATTGAGAAACTTTGGCTTGGATGGCGGCAGCTAATTCGTTGCGAGCAGCGGTCATCGCGGCTACATCTGCGGCTGACTTGGTTCCCGCTACGGCTGACCCAGTTGCCATCAAGAATTTTTGCGAACCATCATCATCTAATTGAGACTCGATCGTCCAGGCATTCTCGAAGAGTTTTTCCATAGGGATAGAACCAGGAGGTACATCCCAACCTTCTTTGCGTCTCTTCTTGGCTTCTTTACGTGCCAAACGGATTGCTTTAAAATCTTTGTTCTTGACAGAATTTTGGGCTTTGCAGGAGTTGAATGAAAACAACACGAACAAGCTCATACCGAGGGCGAATATTGTTCCAGAATAGTTTTTCATGATTTAATATTATTTTGCGTTTTGGGTTCTAAACTATCCGAATTAACGTGTATCTGAAGTGAAGGGTTGAGGATTCATAGGCATTAACACGGCATTAACTTGATTTATAGGGAGAAAAATGAGGTGCCTGTGAAGATCTAATCAGGGTGATGGGTGGATGATGATTTTCGGTATACGAAAGAGGAGGCGAAGGTTGCTAGCTTTTATTCTAAAAATTTGACGTAAAAGATCGGGAACAGTCGTCAACGTAAGTAAAGGATAAGAAACCAAGTCGGTTAGAAATCAGCCTGACTTCTTAAATCAACTGTAATAACGGAGTTATGAATTATTTCACACTGAAAACTGCAAATTTAGGCAAATTCATACGCATTCAAAGAACTTTACTAAGAATTTTCCGTATCGATAAGGACTAAGAGGAACACTAATTGTACAATAACAAGTACGTAGTAAGATTAGAGTAGAACTTGGGAACTGTTATTGGTTTGCTTCCGTTGCCATGTAAAGCAGTTAATTACTGCTTAAAAGCAAAATCCTCTTAGGTAAAGAGAAAATTCGTGATTTGAATTATTAGGAGAAATACCTATACATAGACATTTGAACGAACAGTTTTAATTTGAAATATAGATTTTCACATATAGAGATTTTGTATTTTGTAAATTAGTAACCGGATTCTGTTAGCCCCAAGACGGGCCGATGGAATCTTTTTTTGTGCCTACCTTATCAATTTCTCCTGAAAAACTTAATAGCACTCACGATAATTGCTACTCCCAAAGCAATTTCAAAGAGTATCATTCCAAAGACGCCTAAAATTGCGCTCAAGAAAAATAAAGCCCAAAAAAAGAGTCCTACCCCAGCCAGTAACAAAAATACCTTGATAAAATCTGTCATCGTTTTTTCGTGTTAATTTTTTTTTAGAAACAGCTAGGCAAAATAAAGTTTGTTTTTCGGGGTTGGCTCTCGGGTAGAAGCTCTTTTTTTTAATCATCCTCTTGTCCTCTTAATTTCATAATGATATCGTATTTATCATCGCTCAAGCCTTTTTCTAAGCCTACCGGATAGCTGTGTGGATTTACAAAGCGTTTTACGCCTCCGTGAAAGCCCGCTAACTGCTCACTCGCTCGCTGCTTAATCTGCTCAATATTAGGAAGTTCATACACGATTTCTCCTTTTCTAAAAATAGGTTGCAACAAATCTTCATATTCCATTTCGGGGGTCATTTTCTTCCGTCTCGTAGGGTCCATGGGGTCGAGTATGACGAGTTTTGAAGGCAAGGGCTTATCAATATTGTAAATCATATCTCCCGTAAATTCTCCTTTCTGACGGAAACGACGTACTTGCAAAATCCCCGGATTAGATATCTTGATGGTCTGCTCAGACAGCTTGACCTTGTAGCTCCAAGTATCTTGCTCATCGCGAATGGCAGCAATTTTATAGACTCCCCCTAAGGCGGGTTGCTCAAAGGCTGTGGCGAGCTTCGTACCCACTCCCCACACGGCAATTTTGGCATTTTGCTCTTTTAAGCTGGCGATGATATGCTCATCGAGATCATTACTGGCTAATACTTTTGCCTCGGGAAACCCTCCTTCGTCTAAAATTTCACGCGCCTTGATGCTGAGATAGGCCAAGTCTCCTGAGTCCAGGCGTATCCCCGCCATTTCGTAACCTCGGGCACGCAGTTTCTTTCCTACCTCCACGGCCTTTTTGACTCCTTCTAGAGTATTAAAGGTATCTACCAAAAAAACACAATTATTAGGTAAATGCTCGGCATAAGTCTCAAAGGCTTCCATTTCACTATCAAAAGACATGATCCAGCTATGGGCGTGGGTGCCCTTCACGGGAATTTGGTAGAGTTTCCCAGCTAGCACATTGGAAGTAGCCGCGCAACCGCCGATATAAGCGGCTCGACTCGCTGAAAGCCCTCCGTCAATTCCTTGGGCGCGTCTCAAACCAAACTCGAGTACAGGCTCTCCCTTGGTAGCCAAGCACAAACGAGCCGCCTTGGTCGCGATCAAGGTTTGGAAGTTAATCATATTCAACAAGGGAGTTTCCAGAATTTGGCACTGGATGATGGGGCCTTGTACTCTCACGAGTGGTTCTTGTGGAAATACGACCGTTCCCTCGGGGATGGCGTCAATATCACAAGTAAACTCCATTTTAGACAAATACTCTAGAAAAGCAGGTTCAAAGAGGGGTTGGCCGTCATTCCCTTCGATAGTAGCCAAATAGCTAATGTCATCCTCGCTCATTTTAGATTGTTTGAGAAAATCAATGGCTGTTTCTAAACCACAAGCTAAGGTAAAACCTCCTTCAAAAGGATTCTTACGAAAATAAAGATGAAACACCGCTTCTTTCTCACCTCGCCCAGATTTCCAATAGCCATAAGCCATGGTCAGTTGGTACAAATCTGTCAAAAGAGAGAGGGAGCTTCGATACAAGTTTTGGATTATTTGCATGGGGCTTGGAGGTTAATTAAGTGCTTCGTTATGAGTTGCGAGTGATACGTTTTCTTTGTAAAGCATTCCTGTAATTATTCAAATGAGCGTGCCATTCATTTTGGAATTACTTTTCAAAATAGTATAATTCGGATAAATAGGCAATTAAATGACACGAAAAATGCCACCCTCTTAACTCAGGAGGTGGCATGGATTTATTGGCTCGTGTAAGTTTGGGGCTTATTCTTTAGCGCCTAAGTAGCTAATCTTGTCTGTTTTCCTGTCGGGCTCAATTTTGAATTGATTGGGATCAATTTTTCCAGTAAAAGGAGCCGAGTAATATACATCTGTATCTTCTTTTGCCTCGCCAGTTTTTATTTTCAAGCGAATCTGGGTTTCAAAATCACCCGTGTAGCGGGGTACACTTACGAGAATGGCTTCTTTGGGGGCCAATTCCAGATAATCAAATACACTGCCCATGCCCCAGTCGTAGTTCCAGTACTCGATAGGGCGCCATTTGCCCTTCTTATCGAGAGCTTCCTGAATCATAATCAGGCTGCCATTTTGGGTTCGGACGCGAACAGTTTTGTCAGAAGTATTCACCAAATCATAATTGGTGAATTGAGGAGAAGGGTTAGGCTTTCCTTCTGTAAATTGCAAAACAGCCTGCTCTTTTTCAGATTTTACTTCCACGGTATGAGGATTGAAATAACGATACCAAGCAGGTTTCATCATGGATTCTCCCTCTTGCTTATCGAGTGGCTGAGCAGTGGGGGTGGTAGGAATGGGTGTCTCTAAATTTTCTTTTTCTTCAATAGCGGGAGGTGTTTTTTCCTCAACGGGGATGTTAAGGGCAAGTAAGGCGCAAACTACTAAGCTCAGGAGGATGAAGTTAATTTTTTTCATGTTTGGGATCGCAAATTATTGTTTTTGAATCTAAAAGCAATGTAAAGTCTAGCAAGCAAAGTTTAGAGATATATCGTGCATTATTTCTTGATAAATCACATACATAAAGTGGCCTGCCTTTACGAGTTCTCTTTTCTGTATGAGAATCCTTGGTCTTGGATGGAGCAACGTTAGCTAAAATCCTAATTCTGAGTAAGCTTGAGATTTGGCATAAGAAGCCACTAATCTTGGGCTAACTGTGTTTTGAATCACTTTATGCTAATCAAATTACAGTCCAAAAGCAGTGTTTCGAACCATTATAAGTATAAATATTATCTTAGTAAAGTGATTAATGTATAAAAATTCGCAGGAACAAGCTATGAGTTAGGTGTAGTTTGTTCAAGTGATAGATCAAATCTACTCCAAACCTTACATCATCTTATCGAGAACGAAATTACAAATTATATGAAGATATTTCAAGCAATATGCACAAAATATTTTTCTTGATGCTCATTTAGAAAACGCTCAAAAATACGATTTATTGAGGATAAAGAAGCTAGCAAATTTGCGTGATGTAAGATTAGCGTTTAAAATCTTTTTTACCGCCAGTTTTCTCCATCAGTTGGGCTTCTCGGATCGTAATGTCATGGGAAAGTGCTTTGCACATATCATAGATGGTGAGAGCCGCTACGGTTGCTCCGGTGAGGGCTTCCATCTCTACGCCGGTTTTGGCCTGCACACTGACAAAACAATCAATTTGTGCCTCTTGTTGCTGGTTCAATTGAATTTTGATTTTACAATCTTCTAAGCCAATGGGATGGCAGAAAGGAATTAGCTCGCTGGTTTTCTTGGCTCCCATGGTGCCCGCGATGATAGCGGTCTGAAATACAGCTCCTTTCTTGGTATAGATTTCCTCTCCGTCCAGCAAGGCAGTAATTTCTGAGCCAAGATGAACCAAACATCGGGCGTGTGCATAGCGTTGGCTCACAGATTTAGCCCCCACGTCTACCATGGTGGGTTGATTGTGTTCATCTACGTGGCTTAGTTTTTTATCTTTCTCCATGTATTTTTTTCGTCTATTTTTGAGGCCAAGCGATTTCTCAAAGATAGAATAATGCACAGAAAAAAAATCTTTATCGAGGTAATATCTCTGAGCTTTCTCCTTGGAATCAGCATCTTCGTGGGGATCATGGCTTATCTGCTGTGGCAAGTATCTTATGCAACGAGCTTGACTTGGATAGAAGCACAATTCCCTCAACTGTACCGCCTAGAGTACTTCGCGCAAAAACATTTGACACGGCCTAGATACGAGCTGGCTCGATGGCTGATTTGGCTGATCAGTGGCTGGTTAGTCATCATGTGGTTGCTTATCTTTTACCATAGTAGCTATTACTCAGCTAAACTTTTGCGATTGGTCAAAGCCGAGCAGCAGTATCTTAGGCAAGCTTGGCGGTTACTTCACCCAAAGTCTAGAAAAGAGCGCAGATGGCTGATGTATCTATGGGGAGTGATCTTGGTGCATCGCTTGTATTTTTTTAATCACTACGCTTGGCACATTGATGAGATTACCTCGTATGTCTTTTTTGTCCGGCAGGGCTTCTGGGTTACGGCTTGGTATTATCCGGTGCCCAATAATCATTTTTTGGCTAATTTATTAGCGTGGAGTCTCGATCTTTTAAGTCACAATCCCGTGTGGGTGATGCGTGTGCCACCTTTATTGGTGAATTTCCTGACGCTTCTTGTGTTGTTTGCAGGGAGTCGGTATTTCTTTGGCTTTCGGGTGGCTTGTTTAGCTACTTTATTGAATGGACTTTTATTGCCTTCCAGTATTTTTGCTTTTTATGGAAGGGGTTATATGTTGATGAGTCTTTGGGCTTTATGGGCGAGTTTTTCGCTCTTTCAATTCATGAGGGATCAGCGAAAGATTCATCTTTTTCATTTTAGTGTGGCTAGTATTTTAGGAGCTTATACGGTTCCGGTCTTTTTATTCCCCTTTCTGGGAATGTGTCTCTGGGTTGGGGCGGAGCTTTGGTCAGTTGGTCAAAAGAAATCTCTTTTCTCAGTAATCTTATCCATCGGGGTGGTAGGAGTGGGGGTGGCTTTGCTCTATTCCCCTATTTTTTGTTTGGGTGGGATGGAAGCGCTGACGAATGATCCCTATGTCATGCCCAAACGCTGGGTGGATTACTGGTCGCAATTTCCGGTGGCTGTGGCCGAGTCTATGGAGTGGATTTTGGGCTTGCCCAAGCGAGGCTACTGGGCTTTATTGCTCGGGATATTTCCAATGATCAAAATTCTATCTTCCTCTCAATCAAATTGGTATCTAGCAAGCGCGTGGATCAGGCTCTTGGTCTGGGGCCTAGTGGCGGCTTTGCTGCTGGTATTGTGGACAAGAACCTTTCCGCCGTATCGAGTCTGGACTTATTACACTTTTTGGTGGGGAATCGGCTTGGCTATTTTGATCCGCTGGACGATGGAGCGTCTTGATTGGGATATTTTTAAAAAAGAACGGAAGTTACTATTTGTACTGTTTTTAGTAAGTTTAGCTTCCATAGCGCAATATGCTTATTACCAACAAACGACTGCTCACCAAGAAGCTATTGCTCGTCAAAAAACCAAAGAAATAGCCGATGAGATTTATAATCATCAACCCAAGAATATTTACATGGTTCCTTCAGAAATTTACCTGGAAGAAGCCATCCGCTGGAAATATCTTCAGGCAGAAAAACCCGTCTGCAATTTTTATACTGAAGCTTCACCCCAGCCTCCCGAAACCTATGATTATCTTATCTTATGGAAAAAAGAAGACTGGCCTGCCGGGCAAAAGCCTGCTCAATATGAGCAGATTCATATCCTAAATGGGACTTTAATCTACCAAAATCATCACTTGAATCGTGAATAAACGCTTCGCCATTTTCTACTACAGTCTGCCCTGGGTGGTAATAATCTTACAGCAATACGCTTGCTGGTGTCAGATTGGCCTGACCTATGACTCCCACGATTATCTGCAAGCTGCCCGAGATCTCGCCCAGGTAAAAATCCCACACAATGCCAACGGACAATTGTATATAGAAAGACCTCCCTTGTATCCACTCCTGTTGTCTTGGGGAGGAAGAGATCAAACGGTTTATGCCAGTTATCTGAATGCGCTTAGCTTATTATTAAGCTTGGAAATACTGCTTTTCTTGGCTAGCAAATTGATCACCAGCCAAACGCCAAAAGTGCTATATGCTTTGAGCTTGGTCATGAGCACTCCTTTACTGATGGTTTCCGTTTTTGTGTGGTCGGAGGCATTTTTCCTGCTGTTGATGGCAGGGCATTTTTGGGCTTTCTATTACTTTTTGGAGAAACACAAGTGGAAATATCTTGGCCTGATGATCATTATGGCCTTTCTTTTTTGCTTACAGAGAAACCCGGGGATTTTTTTTGTATTGGGAATGGCTTTGAGTCTGCGGTGGGTGGTGAGCGCTTCTTGGATACAAACGCTCACGTACGCAATCTGCTCAGGAAGTGGCTGGCTGGTTTGGAGTGTGTATGCTTACTCCCAAAAAGGCTTTGATTACAACCCGGCTTGGACTTCTGTGGGCCAAGACTTAGCAGGGAATTTCTACAAGCACACCGAGGCCGTGAGCGCGTGG
This sequence comes from uncultured Cytophagaceae bacterium, assembly GCA_964551015.1. Taxonomy (GTDB): domain Bacteria; phylum Bacteroidota; class Bacteroidia; order Cytophagales; family Microscillaceae; genus CAZKBP01. Next base: position 62,891 of record CAZKBP010000004.1, read on the forward strand.
TTTCTGCCTTTGGCGGTTCCTTGGGGATTACGACTTTCCTTATTTTTGCTTATCTTAATTTTAATGGGATTTATTTTTTGGAAAAAACAAGCAGATATCCTGATGTGGAAGCGAAAATTTATCTCGAGCCTTGCTCTTATTATTTTTTTATATTGGGGAATTCTAATTTTCATGGAAGCGGCTTACTACTCGGACATTAGCCGCTTCGAGGCCGTGATTTATCCTTTTTTCTTTTTATTGCTGGTAAAAACATTAGATACCATGTGGATAAAAATAACAAAGCCGAGCCATAAACGATTATTAATTATACTTCTGAGTGTTTATTTACTGTATCCAGTAGTGCGTACCCTCAAAAATGCGCAACAATGGCATCAGCGTAATTGTCTCGATGCAGAAAAGGACAGTTGAATGGTTTAAATCAAAATTAGCATAAAGCTAAATGCAAAAAGAATATCAGTTCATCGAGTGTGAAGGGGTCACCGTGGCTGCTTCTTTAGAAGCCCGTGATCAAGGAGAACACCCCGCCTATTATCCTGGTAATATTCTTTTTTATATTAAACAGGGGCAAATGCATATTAGATCCGACCAAAAACTGTTCAGCTTTGATACAAACAACTTTTTTTTTGTAAAAAAATACACCAAAGGCTCCTACTTCAAAACTTGGAACGAACAAGAAGGATTTGCTCAAGTGTATGGCTTTTTGTTAGAAGATCACCTGATCAGAACCGCCCTGACGGATTTAGGTTACGCACCGCTGGCCGTGCCAAAACGCCAACTCTCCCTGAATGTACTGAAGCTAAAAGAAAACAGAATTCTCCAGGGTTTTTTTGACAGTATCATCGGTTATCTGGAAGCAGCGGAGGGCTTGGACCGGCAATTGATTAGCCTGAAAACCAAAGAGGCACTTTTGGGCATTCTCAAGTATCATCCTGAATACGCTTCTTACTTTTTTCAATTCTCTCAGCCCGAAGTCGCCGACTTGGTCGAGTTTATGCATCACAATTATACTTACAATATTCCTCTGGAGAGGCTGGCGCAAATGTCAGGTAGGAGCCTCTCCAAATTTAATCGAGATTTCCGGGCGGCTTTCCAAGATACACCTCACCAATGGATCGTGAAAAAACGTCTGGAAGCTGCCAAGGAGTTATTATTAAATACTGACAAAAAGGTTTCAGATATTTACCTAGATTTGGGCTTTGAGGACTTGGGGCACTTCAGTCGCACCTTCAAGAAATATTTTGGAAAAACCCCTACCGCATTGCGGAAAAATTAAATTTGGCATTTTTAAGCAAAAACTTTGAAATAAATAGACAACTTTCCTCGCAAGTGATTACTTAATTTTGTTGAACTCTTATTTTTTCTCAGGTTCTTAAAGTTGATTCCTATGAACAAGCCTTACCCTTGGGCTATTTTTTCTCTCTTCGTGCTGGGAAGCATTTTTTTTGCTTTCAGCCAAGATGATGATACAAGCCCTAAGCCTAAACTAGCCAAAGCCGCCACGTCTAGCCAAGCCTTTGACAAGATGATGGATGTCTTGACCCATCCTCGCTGTGTGAACTGTCATCCTTCGGACGATGTTCCCAAACAAGGAACCGATCAACACGCCCACCGCTTTGGTATTACACGCTCCAATGGCAAGGGAGCCACCAACTGTCAAACTTGCCACCAAAGCACTAACAACGAGTACTCCGGCGTACCGGGTGCCCCAGAATGGGCCTTGGCACCGCACAGTATGCGCTGGGAAGGGCTCTCTCGTATCGAGATTGCCCAATCCATGATGGATCCCGAGCGCAATGGCAACCGCAGCCCCGAAGATATCATGCATCACCTAACCGAGCACGAATTAGTGCTCTGGGCTTGGGAACCCGGCGTGGATGCCGAGGGCAATCCTCGTGAAAAACCTCCCGTACCCAAGGAAGAATATATTGCCGCCGTGAAAAAATGGATCGCCGGCGGAGCGATCATTCCCGAAGAATAATCTAGAAAATTAATCCTATGAAAATATCATTCACTATCAATGGGGCAGCGCGAACAGTCCATACAGACGAAGCCACCCCACTCCTTTGGGTCATCCGAGATCTACTTGATCTGAAAGGAACCAAATTTGGCTGTGGCAAAGCCGCCTGTGGAGCCTGTACCGTTCACGTGGATGGCGAAGCAGTTCGCTCCTGCTCCTTTGCTGTCAAATACGCCGAAGGCAAAGAAATTACCACCATCGAGGGACTAGGTACCGAGGCAAACCCCCATCCCGTGCAAGCGGCTTGGATCGAGGAAGTCGTGCCCCAATGTGGCTACTGCCAACCCGGGTTTATGATGGCCACGGCGGCACTCATCGAGAAAATACCCAATCCCACGGATGAAGATATTGATAAGAATATTCTTAATATCTGCCGTTGTGCTACTTATTACCGCATGAGGAAAGCAATCCATCGTGCAGCTGAAATCAAAAACGCCCAATCCTCTCCTAAATCCTAATCTCATGGCTAAAAAATTCTCTCGCAGAAAATTTATCGTACGCTCCTTAGTTGGTGGCACTGGAGTCATCGTCGGGGCTACCTTCCTGCTTCGTAACCCCATCCGGCGCTATCTCTATGATACTATCAACTCTATGGAAGGCTCTTACGATGGCAACACCGACGATCCGCAAATCTGGTTTCAAGTCACCAAAGATAATCAAGTGACTTTCCATTGCCCTAAGGTAGAGATGGGGCAAGGTGCGTTTACAGGACTCGCGCAGATTGCTGCCGATGAACTTGAAGTAGATCTGGATCAAATTAAAGTAGTTCATGCCGAAACCGCCACCGGAAATATAGACGGAATGAGTACCGGAGGTAGCACCTCTATTTCTGGTCTTTGGCAGCCCTTACGGGAATTGGCCGCTACTACGCGTGAAATGTTCAAGATAGAAGCCGGAAAGAAGCTGGGCTTAGACCCCAAGAACCTGACCGTGAAGAGCGGTGTCATCTCGGGTGGTGGTAAATCAATTACCTACGGAGAAACCGTTCAAGGGGTAGAAAGTTGGGACATTCCCGATACCCCTCCTCTGAAAAAGCTGAAAGACTATAAATTTATCGGAAAGCCCATCGCGCGGGTTGACCTCAAAGCCAAAGTCATGGGCGAACCCATCTTCGGTATGGATGCCCAAATGCCCGATATGCTCTACGGAGCCATCGTCAGACCGACACAGATTGGAGCTAAGTTCATAAGTGCCGACACGAGCAAAGCCGAAAAAATGCCCGGCGTAGTCAAAATTGTCAAGGAAAAAGACTTTGTGGGCGTGGTGGCCAAATCTCAGTTTGAAGCGGAACAAGCCAAAAAAGCGATCCAAGTAAAATGGGAGGTGGAGAAAAATTGGCAAACCGAAGATATAGAAGAAATGATCAAAGTGGGAAAGGGAACTCCCATGGTCATCCAAACTCAAGGAAGTACTAAAAGTATCTTGGAAAATGCCGCCGAAGCCGGCGATGAAAGCTTTTTAAGTGCTGAATTCACCAGCCCCATCGGTGCGCACGCGCAATTAGAACCCAACGGGGCTGTTGCCTTTGTAGAAAAGGACAAAGCCACCGTGATGATGTCCACGCAGGTGATCAAAATTACCAGAGCCGAAGTGGCCGAACGCCTGGGGATGGACGAGGAACAGGTCAATATCATTCCTACCTACTTGGGCGGAGGCTTTGGAAGGAGACTCCACACGCCCAATGCCATCCAAGCGGCCGTTTTGTCCAAGGCCGTGGGCAAACCGGTGAAATGCTTCTTTGACCGCAAAGAAGAATTTCAAAAAGATACTTTCCGCCCTCCCACGCATCACGTGATGAAGGCCAAACTCAGCAAAGAAGGACAGATTGAGGCTCTGGAACACAATCTATCGAGCGGGGACGTGATGTTTGGCTCCGCCTTGCTCCCCAGCATTGCGGGGCCAATCCTTGGCTCAGACGTAGGTGCTTGGCGCGGTGGCATGATTCAATATGAAGGCATACCCAACCACCGAGCCGTTTCTTGGCGCGTCAAATTGCCTTTTGCCACGAGTTGGTGGCGAAGCTTGGGCTTGCTCGCCAATACTTTTGCCATTGAGAGCTTTATGGACGAACTAGCCCTCAAAGCTGGTAAAAGCCCCGTGCAATTTCGCCTAGATCATATCCAAAAAGACAAAGCCGGAGATCGCCTGAAAAAAGTTATCGAGACGGCTGCCGAAAAATCAGGCTACACCGATGAGGTCAAAAATGGCCGCGCTATGGGCTTTGCCGCCTCCACCGATGCCAGTACGCCCGTGGCACAAGTGGTGGAAGTCTCCATAGAAGATGATGAAATCAAAGTACATAAAGTAACTTGCGTGATTGACCCGGGTGTCGCCGTGAATCCTGACCAGATCAGAGCGCAGTGCGAAGGTTGTGTGGCCATGGGAATTAGCGCATCGATGTTCGAGCAAATGTTTGTAAAAGATGCTGAGCTTCGCCCCATCATCTACGGCCCTTACCGAATGGCCTTGATAAAACACACTCCTAAGGAAATTGATGTGGTAATTTTAGAAAATGAGGATAGACCCGGAGCCGTGGGCGAGCCTCCTTTGGGGCCAATTGGAGCCGCCATTGCCAATGCTGTTTTCCGCCTGACGGGCAAAAGATTACGTGCCTTGCCCTTACAGCTTAGCTAAATTTAGCCCCATTGGCATCAGACCACTTGGGAGTACAAACAGGCAATTACTTGCCTTGCGATCGATATTTTTAGGTTCTCAATCCAAATAATTGGGTGGGGAACCTTAATTTTTAGGTTCTAGACTAATATTTTTAGGTTCCGAACCTAAACGATAGGGTTTTAGACGGATATTTTTGGGTTCCGAACCCAAACGATAGGGTTCTAGACGGATATTTTTGGGTTCCGAACCTAAACGATAGGACTTCTGGCTTTACGGTAAAAGAAATCAAAAACTAAGTACCAATCACGAGCAACTATTTTAAAATTTGTAAATTTGGGGTCAACCTAAAAACCTAATTTCTGAAAAAAATATGCCCGATACATTGGTTCCCGTCGCGGTTGCCGAAGAGGTGATCTTTAATAACTTGATTGAGCTTCCTGTTCAAGAAAAATATACCGAGGAGGCCGAGGGTTACATTCTCCAAGAGCCGATTATGGCCGATCGTGATTTCCCCCCTTTTCCACGTGTAATGATGGATGGCATTGCCATTCGCTATGAAAATTGGGAGCAGGGTCAACGCAATTTTCCCGTACAAACTACCCAAATGGCGGGGAGCCCTCCCGTGAAACTAGACGAGACTGTAAATTGTGTGGAAATCATGACCGGAGCCGTTTGCCCCGAGGGCTTAGACACCGTGATTCGAGTAGAAGACATCCTCTGGAAAGAGCAACGTGATCAGCGCTCTGCACAAATACAAAACGTAGAAATCAAAAAAGGACAAAACATTCATCCTCAGGGCCTTGACCGTAAAGCTGGCGATATTTTGGTAGAGATCGGTAAGCAAATTGGCTCTCCTGAAATAGCCGTGGCGGCGAGTGTCGGAAAAACCTCCCTTAAAGTTAGCCAAATGCCTCACGTAAGTATCATCTCGACGGGAGATGAGCTGGTGGAAATTTACGAAACGCCACTTCCACACCAAATCCGCCGCTCTAATGTATACGCACTGCAAGCACCCCTGAAGGAACGCCACTGTGATACGGCTCTCTATCACCTCAAAGATGATCTAGAAGGCATCACCCAAGGCATTGCCAATTTGATGAAGAACACGGACATCCTAATTCTGAGTGGCGGAGTCTCGAAGGGCAAAGCCGATTATGTGCCACAAGCTTTGGAAGCACTGGGTGTAGAGAAAATATTTCATAGAGTGAAGCAAAGACCTGGCAAGCCTTTTTGGTTTGGGCGTAAAGGAAATAAAGTCGTTTTCGCCTTGCCGGGGAATCCGGTTTCTACGGTGGCTTGTTTTCATCGCTATGTTTTACCCTACATCGACCGCATTATCGGAAAGACAGAACGCCCTCGTGCTTATGCACAGTTGATGGAAGCTCATACTTTTCCACCCGATTTGACGCTTTTTCTGCCCGTCCAAACACACATCAATGCAAATGGGGTGATTTTAGCCAAACCCTTGGCCGGACATGGCTCGGGTGATTTTGCTAATCTGGTAGATTGTGATGCTTTCTTAGAACTGCCCGCAGAAAGGGCTGATTTTCAAGTGGGAGAGGCTTATCCTCTCTGGAAATTTAGAGTTTGAAATCAATCACTTGGGCTTTCAAACTGCTCCTAACTTTGCGAAGCCAGTGAAACAATTCTATATTTGCCCAGTTAGAAATGAAAACCCAAAGGAAATGAGCGATACAAAAAAAAATAAACCCGAAGAACCAGAAATCATTAATCCCATTGATGAAGATAAGGTTTCTGAAAATCCTGGCACACTTCCCTACGCTCATACCGTAGGAGGCTTCGTGATTAAGCCTACAAAATCAGGCATGATCAAGGGCAAGGCCATGTCGGCGATGGAGCAACAAACTACCCGCCAACTCAAGCAACTTTATGATCAAATGAAGACCTTGGCGAATCAAGCCGAAGCACTCCAAAAACGAGCCGAAGTATCCCGCCAAATCTACGAGGCAGAAATGAATTTTGAACCTGTAGTAGGGCATAACTACTTTTTGTATCGTCGTAAAAACGGCGTCTATGTGCTCTCCATGGTCGCACCGGAAGAATGGGGCAAGACTTCTCCTTTCGAGTATATTTCTAAGGTGAGCCTTTTGGCGGATCATACTTGGGAGATTTTAGACGAAAGCATTCAAGAGCTCTAAGGTCATCCTCGAGAGAAAGTATGGACATTTCCTTGACTACGCCAGCTTTACTTTTTCCGGCGATTTCGCTATTGTTATTGGCCTATACCAATCGCTTTCTAGCGATTGCCTCGCTCATCCGTAACCTTCATAGTAAATATCAGCACCAACCCAATCCTGCTCTCATCAGACAGATTGCAAATTTGAAAAAAAGGGTTATCTTGATCCGTAATATGCAGATTTTTGGGGTCACGAGCCTATTATTATGTGTGGTTTGCATGTTTGTATTGTTCACGGGAAGAATCATCACGGGTCAATACATCTTCGGAACAAGTCTGATTTTACTAATGATCTCCTTAGGACTCTCGGTGTGGGAGGTACAGATTTCTGTCAAAGCCCTGAATCTGCAATTAAGAGACCTAGAGAAGGTCTAGAGATGAATGCTTGCCAAGCATTGTCTGTGATTAGTTGTGTGTTTATTTCTGAAATCCGTGCTAAGTTTCCAAACTTAGCACGAATCATACATCCCAAAATACCATGAATGGTCTTGTACTCGCGGGTGGACAAAGCAAAAGAATGGGCGTCGATAAAAGTGGGCTGCTTTATCACGGTCGCCCTCAACGTGAACATTTATATCATTTGTTAGAAATTTTTTGTGCCAAGGTTTTCATTTCTTGTCGAGAAGAGCAAGCACAAAATTGGTCATCTGATTATGCTTATCTCTACGACGAACAAGCCGTTCTGGGGCCTTTGGCTGGTATTTTGAGAGCCATACATCATGATTCTACTCAAGCTTGGCTAGTGGTGGCTTGTGATTTGCCCTTATTAAATCAGGAGGCTTTGTCTTGCTTGGTAAAGCAGCGCGACCCGAAGCGCATGGCCACGGCGTTTATCAACCCTGAGAGGCAAACACCAGAACCACTGCTAACCATTTGGGAGCCTCATTGTCTAGAAGTGCTCGAGACGTATTTAGAAAAAGGGTTTTTATCCCCTCGTCGCATTTTGCAGGAGCAAGTCATTCGTTTAGTGGCTCCGCTTGAAGCGAGTTGGCTCAAAAATATTAATGAACCGAAAGAATATCAGGAAATTATCCAAAGCTTGAATAAATGATGTTTCCCGTGTTTGATGCAGATTTTATTCGCAATATTTTTTGTTAAAAAAATTAAACACCGTTTATGAAAGAAGTCAGCGAACTGCTTAATCTCTTGAATTTAGAGCAAATTGAGGATAATCTTTTTCGTGGACAAAGCACCAGCATCGGGAGCCCCCGCGTATTTGGAGGGCAGGTGTTGGCGCAAGCACTACACTCGGCGATTCGTACGGTGCCTGAGGAAAGAGTAGCGCATTCGCTTCATGCCTACTTTATTCTTCCCGGAGACATTCAAAAGCCCATCGTTTATGAAGTCGAGCACACACGGGACGGAGGGAGCTTTACTACCCGACGCATCAAAGCGATTCAAAAAGGACGCCCCATTTTTAATATGTCGGCCTCTTTCCAACTCCGCCAAGAAGGCTACAGTCACCAGATTAGCATGCCCCAAGTACCCCAGCCAGAAGAGCTTGCCAGTAGAGAAGAGTTGATCGCGCAATACGGGGACGAATGGCCAGAAGGTTTTAAAAAATTCTACAATATTGAAAGACCGATTGACTTTCGTCCCGTCGAACAGTTCAACCCCCTTCATCCTGGTAAGCGCCATCCATTGAAGCAAGTGTGGATGAAAAGCAAAGGAGAAATGCCAGATGATTTTGGAGCGCATCTTTGCGTATTGGCCTATGCTTCGGATTATAATCTGCTAGGTACGGCCATTCTACCCCACGGTGATGTAGCTAATTTTGCCAATGTGCAGATGGCGAGCTTAGATCATGCCATGTGGTTTCACCGAGACTTCAGAATGGACGAATGGCTGCTTTACAGCCTAGATAGCCCAAGCACTTCCAACGCCAGAGGTTTGTGTAGAGGAAGCATTTTTACCCGAGAGGGAACGCTCATTGCTTCTGTGGTACAGGAAGGCTTGATTCGGCCTTATCAGCCCACTTCCAAATGATTACTTCCTAGGAGAAAGCAGAACTTTGGCACGTGTGTAATTTTTGACTGTTTTTTCACCTATTTTGAAAGAAAATCTTGCTCAGTTTCAGATTGGGAGACATTTCTTGCATTTGGGAAGGAAAAAGCCCGATTTTCCCACAAAAATTGTCCCTCGTAAAATTCGTGCCTATTCGCCAGTATCGCCCTCAGAATCCTTGTGAAGTCATAATCAGGGGCTGGATGAGGAACCTCTATCCCGCTTTGGGAAATAGTTTCCCTATTTTAATCGGGTACGCTACAAAATGGCTTCAAAGATCAACTCTGTAAAAAAATAATAGAACGGTTTATACCCCATAATCAATCGGTTAACCTTTGGAAATACTCCTTACATCGCCACACGCTTATATCATCAGAGTGTGGTATAAACTTTGGGTATATTGAGCTTGAATATGCATTGACAAAATTATCTTAACACACAAGCCCTGACTTATCTTCGAGTGATGAGTCTGGTTCTTTTCTTCTTCCATCCTTTTTAAAAAAAAATTACAGTTCATGGATACTTGGTGATAAGCCAAGAGAGATATTTTATTGCTCTTAATACAAGCAAGATGAGTAGCATTGAGCAGACATCAGTCAGAGACTAATAGCATTTAATTATAGACAAAAAGACTTTTTTTAAAATTAAGAATTATGAATATTGTCAGCCTCAAGAAAATCTTATTTTTGATACTAGTTATGGTGATGAGTCAGCGTGCCTGGGCACAGGATTATTCAAACCCCGAACTATATCACAATCTACTGTTAGCCGAACAGGTGAAAGTCATTAATGACAATATGGGGTTTATCTCCAATTTCCTGTTTGACTTAGAAACCAAACGAGATCAAGAAAAACGCCAAGTGATCATTGACCACTTGGACGCTTCCATCTCTAGATTGGACGCTATGCCCAGTTTTCACAGTGATATTCACCTAAAAGAAACTGCTCTCAATGTATTTAAAGCCTTCAAACGAAGTTACGAAGCAGCTTATCGCTTGGCAGACTCGCTCAACGTGAGTGATCGGTCTTCTTACAGCACCATCAAGCAGTACATAGAGATTCAGGAAAACAATGAAGAGCTTCTCCACGATGCTGGAAAAGAATTTATCAAGACACAACGCAACTTCTTGAAGAAAAATGATCTGGATAAGGAAAAAGCCATGTGCTTGTTCAGTGAGATTGCCGAGGTAAATGCCTATTGCCGTAAGGTTTATCTATCTTATTTGACCGTATCCAACGTGAATGCAGGCTTCTTTGAGGCCATGAAAAGAAAGCAAAGCAGTGCGATGGAAAAAAATCGTCAAGAAATCATTGAGGTCGCTAACCAAACCATGGCTAGCCTACAAGAAACAGGGCCTTTTGAAGGACAAGACAATTACCTCAACAAGGGCATTTCATTGACTAACTATATCAAGAAGATGGCCGAAGAAGAGTTTTCTGAATTGGTACAAATTACAGATAAGCAAAATGCCTCCTTTGACGACGCGAATAAGTTTAATAAAATGGTCATTAATTATTATAAGCAGACCAAGGAATTAGTAAAAGAATTTCATACGGCTTGTGCCGACCTGATGCAAAATAGTATTTCCCACGAAGCACAAGTACACTTGGCACACCAAAGCCCGCAGGGTGCAGATATACTAACTCAAATCGATGCGAACCCTATCCACAAGGTGAACAATTCGGATGTGCACCCTATCAATCTTAGAGGAATTTACGAAAACCTACGGGTAGAAAAATAATACAGAAGCCATTTCAGTTGTATTCAGAAAGGTTTTCCCTAGATAGGGGAAACCTTTTTTATTCGAGTCTATCGGGTATTTTGCTAATCTGGTTTGGAGAAAAATTCGTATATTCGTAAAAGATAGCAAAATTGGCTAGGTATTTCTTCTCTCAACTATCTTTTTTAGAACATTCACCATTTTCAACCTTCATGTCCTAACCAGATGCCTGTTTGTTTTTTTGCTTTGTACCCAAATTACCCACGCTCCTCTTACCCAATAAGCAGTTTTTCTTTTTTTAATTCATCTCATCAAAAAGAAACCTGGGGTCTTTTGAAAAAAATTAACCAAGGGCTTTACTTACTCAGTGTCTGCTTACTCGTGATGGCTTTAGGGCTGAATATTTGCTTACTGCTTTTTCCTCTCTTTTGGTTTTTTCCTAATTGGCTGGCTTATCTGCTGTTTTTTATTTTTGTGGGTTTGCAAATGCCTCTGTTTGGCATTTTTTATTTCTGGCAAAGAAAAGGCAAGCAATTGTATCAGGCCTATTTGGATGAAGTAGAGCAAAGAAGGATGGAAGAAACATTTTTGAAGGTATCGTGGACACAAGCCCGCCTTCTCAAAAGTTTTGAAACCCTTGGAAGCTTTCAAACCATCCGGCTCATTGGATTGATTTATGCCTGGTTCGGCTTATGTATCCTCCCGCTACCTACCTGGATGCAAAGCACCTCTTGGCAACCTGTACCCCTGAAACAGAAAATGCAAACCCTAGCTGATTACCAACAACAACAATGGCAAAGAAGCCAGCAAAAAGTACATCATTTACAAGAACTGTTGGTACTTTATCAAGGACGCATCGCGAAAAAACATGAAATTCTACAAAACGTACAAACCTCAGCCTACGAACAAGAAGTCGGGCTTGCTCTGGCACAGGGATTTGCTGAGCAGCTAGAGGCCATGCACCAAAGCATCCAAGCCAGGCAAGTAAGCCTAAGCATTCAGCAACTAGACAGTTTGATTCGTGCAGATGGCTTCATCTATTCGCAAGTGAAAGGGATGCTGGAAGTGCAAATCAGACTAGCTAACTCATCCCCACCAGAGGAAGAAGCCTCTGAAAAAAGTCCCGAGGAACTCGCCGAGGAGCAGCTAGCCATTGCTCAAAAAGCAGATAGCCTCTTATCCATAGAAGGAGGACTTTTGAGAGAATTTCAGCACCTCAAAAACAGATACCAGCTGATGCTTGCCCGCGCTCAAACCTCTTTGCTCCAAGATCAACAGCGCATCGACTCTCTTCAAGAACAAACCGTAAAAATGGAGGAGAAAGGCCAAACCTTCCACGCCATCCTACAGCAAGAAAAAGAGCATACTCTGGAACACCTGAAAAAACTAAGATACTACACACAAGAACAAGTAAGAATGGAAACCGACCTAAGGCTCCCTCCCTCCAAATAAAAAGTGGTGACTTGGCACTAGTTGAAATTTTTCGTGGTTAAATATGCTGTTTTCACTGTTTTTTAAAAGTTATTTTTTAATTTGCCCCCTGTTTTGAAAAAATAGTTCATCCATAATTCATGAAAAATATAATCGCTTGTTGTGTACTAGCTTTGCTAGGTTTAGTGTTGATGGTTTCTCCTACTTGGGCTCAAGAAGAGAAGCAAGACTCGATAGATGTTGTAGAAACCCCCGAATCAGTGGGCACCGAAGAAAGTGGATCAACCATAGATGAACAAATTAACGCGGTGATGGCACCCGTCACGGATGCCATTATGTCCGTAGTTTTCTTCCCGATTTATACCTACGAAGGTGAAGATAATAAAGGCCAGATTCAGGATAAGCAAATTCCCTTTGTGCTTTTGTGGCTTTTGATTGGAGCCATGGTCTTTACGGTCTATATGGGGTTTGTCAACATCACTGGTTTCAAACACGCCATAGACGTGGTAAGGGGAAAATTCGACGATCCAGACGATGCCGGAGAGGTGTCCCATTTCCAAGCACTTACGGCAGCCCTCTCGGGTACAGTCGGGGTAGGAAACATTGCGGGGGTAGCCTTAGCCATTTCAGCAGGTGGCCCGGGGGCAATGCTCTGGATGATGATTGCGGGTTTCTTGGGGATGTCTTCCAAGTTTGTCGAGTGTACGTTGGGGGTTAAATACCGGAACGAGTACGAGGACGGAACCGTGTCTGGTGGGCCTATGTATTACTTGGATAAGGGTCTGCAAAAGAGAGGTATGGGAGGGCTAGGCAAGTTCTTGGCTGTGTTATTCGCGATTGCCTGTATCGGAGGGTCTTTTGGAGGAGGAAATATGGTGCAAATCAACCAAGCCACCCAGCAATTTATCAACGTAACCGGAGATCAAGCTAGTTTCTTATACGGTAAAGGCTATATATTTGGAATTGTCATGGCATTAGTGGTCGCTTTGATTATCATTGGAGGAATCAAGAGTATTGCCAAGGTTACAGATAAAGTAGTGCCCATTATGGTCGGCGTGTATGTAACCGCGGCGATTGTTGTCATTCTCGGAAATATCACGCAAGTGCCTAATGCTTTTGCCCGTATTTTTGAGGGAGCCTTCTCGAGTAAGGCCGTTTATGGGGGATTTATCGGAGTGCTCATCACAGGATTTCAGCGAGCAGCTTTCTCTAATGAAGCTGGGATTGGGTCAGCCTCCATCGCTCACTCTGCCGCTAAAACGGACGAACCAGTCAGTGAAGGAATTGTAGCACTCTTAGAACCTTTCATCGATACTGTGGTAATTTGTACAATGACCGCCCTGGTGATTGTCATTACAGATTCTTACGACCCAGGAGCTACCGAAGGAATCTCACTTACTTCTCGTGCCTTTGCCTCGGTTATTTCTTGGTTTCCCGTGGTGCTCTCCATTGCGGTGATCTTATTTGCACTATCCACGATGATTTCTTGGTCTTACTACGGCTTAAAGGCTTGGACATACTTGTTCGGAGAAAATATTTACGCGGATATTTCCTACAAAGTCATTTTTTGTATTTTCGTGGTGATTGGTTCTGCGCTGAGTGTAGGTAAAGTATTTGACTTTGGAGATGCAATGATTTTTGCGATGTGTTTTCCCAACGTATTGGGGCTTTATCTACTCGCTCCTGAGATCAAAAAAGATCTGAAGAGTTATTTCGCCAGAATAAAAAGTGGAGAAATCAAACGATTTTCATAAAAATCAAAAAAATAAACAAAAAAGAACTGAAGGGAAAAATTTAGGAGATAGTAAGGCAAAGCCAATACTATCTCCCAGATTCTATCTCCTTTATATTTACACTTTGACGTTAAAGAGTCCTTGGCTGAGTAGGTTGAGGGCTTTGTTTTTGTGTTCAGTATGGACAAGCATGGAGATATTGTGCTTACTTCCTCCAAAAGAAATCATGCGAATCGGCACATCTCTTAGCGCATTAAACACATTGGAAGCCGTACCATTATTTTCTGAGACGAAATTACCCACCACACAAATGATCGTTTGATCTCGATCTACTTCCAAAGTTCCATAGGGTTTTAGATCTTCTACAATGTTCTCCAAATAACTAGGATCATCAATCGTAAGCGATACGGCTACTTCGGAAGTAGTAATCATATCAATGGGAGTCTTGTATTTCTCGAAGACCTCAAATACTTTTCTCAAGAAACCATAGGCCATCAGCATACGACTGGACTTAATCTTGATGGCAATAATGTCATCCTTGGCCGCGATTGATTTTATAACTGTACTCTGTGAGGTATTCGTACTAATTAATGTTCCTTTCGCTTCTGGTTTCATGGTATTAAGCAGTCTAACGGGAATATTGTAAAGTTGAGCCGGATGAATGGAGGCAGGATGCAAGATTTTAGCACCGAAATAGGCCAATTCGGCGGCTTCATCAAAAGATAATTCATCAATGGGTGAAGTATTCTTGACAAAGCGTGGATCATTATTGTGCATACCGTCAATATCCGTCCAAATCTGAACTTCTTCGGCGCGAAGTGCCGCCCCGATCAGGGAAGCGGTGTAATCACTTCCGCCTCTCTGCAAGTTATCAATGTCCCCTTTTTCGTTACGACAGATATACCCTTGGGTAATAAAAATCGGCACTTCGGGGTGGCGATCTAAAAAATGTTGTAAATGTTCGGCGATATAGTCGATGGCTGGTTCGGCCTCTTCGTTAATTTTCATAAAATCCAAGGCGGGCACGAGCAAAGTTTTCATCCCCAAGGATTGCGTATATGCTTGGAAAAAATGCGTAGAGAGCAATTCCCCTTGTGCTAGCACAATCTTTTCCTCCTTTTCGCCAAAGTTTTCAGCCTGTGCCACGGCTCTGATTAGCATAAAATGCTGGTGTATCATCTCCTCGGTGGCGGCATTGGTTTCAGGGAGGAGCGTTTGGGCAAATTGTTGATGATGCTTTTCTAGTTCTGTTATTTTTTCTCCAGCCTGAGCTTTGTGTCCCGCGTGCGCAAGTTGGCAAATTTCCACGAGGGCGTTGGTCGTGCCCGAAAGTGCCGAGAGTACGACTATCTTTTTTTCGGGTGTGTTGACCAATTGGGCCACTTTTTTCATGCGTTCAGGTTGTCCTACGGAGGTTCCCCCAAATTTGAAGATTTTCATAGAATTGGGATTCGGGTTAATAAAGTCTGTGATTGATTATTTTTTGTATCAAGACGAGGGCGGAAGTCATTAGATTGACCACGTTTTCTGAGGGGTGATTAAGCCATTAAAATCCAAGCATTTTGATCGCGGTAATGGCTGCTTCATCTCCTTTGTTGCCGTGCTTGCCTCCGGCTCGATCTAGGGCTTGCTCCAAGGTATCTGGCGTGAGAACACCAAAAATAACTGGTTTACCGTATTTGAGATTGACTTCGGTGATGCCTTGTGCCACGGCTTGGGCAATAAAGTCAAAATGACGCGTTTCTCCTTGAATGATACAGCCTAAGCAGATGACCGCGTCTATCTGAGCATCTTGCGCCATCCATTGAGCTCCCAGACTCAGCTCGAAACTGCCAGGAACAGTTTTGACGATGATATGGTCGGGTTGAGCGCCGTGTTGAAGTAAGGTGTCCGTGGCACCTTTTAAGAGTGCTTCGGTCACCTGCTCATTCCATTCGGCAACGACTAGTGCGAATTTTTTGTGGCTAATGTCTTGAAGATTTTTGGAGCTGTATTCGCTCAGATTTTTGAGGGTACTCGCCATAACGAGAGCGTCAATGGTTTTGAATGATTAGAGGACTAAATTAAAAAAAATATCAGGAAAAGGAAATTTAATTTCTCATCCTCTAATCATCCTTAGATAGAAATCAGGATTTCGACATGGCCTCTAGCCGTGCTTTGTATTTTTTAGCGTCATTGATTTCGGTTGCTCTGGGGTAGGTTTGGATTAATTGCTCATAAGTTTCAATCGCTGTGCTGTAATCTTCCAGCTTCTCGTAAGCGAGGGCTGCTTTCATCAAGTAAGAAGGTGTGAAGTAATCATTAGGCTTATAGTTACTCGCTTTTTCGTAGAATTCAGCGGCTGATTTATAGTTTTCAAGCTCCATGTAAGCATCTCCCGTGAGGGCATAAGCACGCGCTTGTACCAGCAAATCACTGGACTTAAATGCTTCTAGTTCTTCAATGGCTTCTTCGTATTTGGCGTCTTTTATGTAGGCAATCCCCGCATAGAAATGTGCCAGATTGGACGCATAGCTCCAAGAGTAATCATTATAGATTTCTTTCATGCCAGGGTAGGTATCATCTCCTTCTACCACTCTTGTCAGAGAGTCAGCCTGCAAGAGATAAACAGCGGGAAACATTTTTTCCTGCGCTTCTGTCTCCTGACTTTGTATCAAATATTGTGAATAGAAATAGATTCCTACCGCAATGATGATTACTGCCGCCACTCCTCCGATTACATAGCGATATTTCTTGAGGGTTTGCTCGGTGGTCAGTAGGCGATCTGCTAGTGCATCTGGATTTTCTAGAAGATCAACATTGGTCTGGTTTTGAGCTTTTCTCTTGTGCTTGCCTTGGGTGTTTTTCTTACTTTTACTCATCGCTTCAATGTTTAGAACTGCAAATTTAGTAATTCGTGCAGACTAATCGTAAGAAGTTGAAGATAAATTTGAGGAAGAAGGCTGGATTTGATACGAAATGCTCAGGATTTGCTCTCTTGCTTGTATCCTCTCCCTTACTTATCTAGTTACTAGCTTCCTCCTGCCATGCTTTGAGCTGTTGTTGGGCTTTGGCAAGGGCTTCATCTTTTCTTTTGAGTTGTTCGCGCGCCACGAGGAGTTCGCTTTTTTGTTTGCGCATAATCTCCTCGGCTTTATCGATTTGGCTTTCTACATCTACTTCGTGGGTTACATCTTGAGCCAGTTCTAAAATCTTGTAGAGATGTCCATCTAGGTCAAAAATGGCATTATAACTCCCGCGTATCCAAATTTCTCTGCCATTTTTGGAAATTCGTTTGAATTTACCGCTGATATGCTCTCCTTTGCTGAGCTTTTCCCAGAATTGTTTATGATCAGGAGAAGTTTTTTCTTCACCGGGAAGGAGTATATCGTGGTGAACCCCTTTCAATTCTTCTAGTTTGTACCCCATCAGACGTAAAAATATTTCATTGGCGCTGATGATAAAGCCCTGGGTATTCAGCTCGAGCAACGCATTAGACTTATTGATTGCTTCTAGCTGATTTTTATAGTTCAAGGACAGTCGTTTTTGCTCCGTGATTTCCATAGCGAGTTTGATAATTCGCTTCGGGCGTTGCTTTTCGTCGCGGATTAGCGTAAAAGTAGCATTAAACCAAACATCTTGTCCGTATTTGCTCATCCGCTTGATTTCGGCGTGTTGTGTTTTGCCTTCCAAGAGGTTCTGCCAGAATTGTTGATACTCAGGAGAGTTAGATTCGCGGTCGTCTACTAAGACCGAATATGGCTGTCCAATCAATTCTTCCTTATGATATTCGACTGCTTCTAAAAATATTTCATTGGCCTTCACAAAATTTCCATCTAAGTCAAGCTCAGCGGTCGCCAGGGTAGAATCAATGGCCGTGGTCTGGCCTTTGAGCTCTGCCTGATTTTTTTTCATTTCCTCTTGGGTAATCATCAATTCTTTGAGGTTGTTCCGCATCTCTTGGTCTTGCTGGCGCATTTGTTCGGTTGCTCTTTGTGCTTCTTCCAGTAAAAGGCGATTTTTCTCATTATTTTTGAGGGCAGAAATAGCAGCCACGATCATTTCACTGACTCTTTTGACAAATTCTATTTCATAAGCTTCAAAGTGATGAAAAGAAGCAATCTCCAAGGTTCCCAATACCTTTGCTTCATTGTTAATCATGGGTGAGATTAGTACGCTACGTGGATTCGCTCCACCCAACCCTGAGACAATTTGCACGTAATTTTCCGAAGCTTGTTCCAGATAAATCACCTCTTTTTCTAGCCAGGCCTGCCCAATCAATCCTTGTCCGGGTCGAACGGTTTTTTCTACAAATCGCTTCCGATCATAAGCATACACGGACATCAGTTCGAGAATGGGTTGGTCTGGAATTTGGTCATTAAGTACAAAAATTCCTCCTTGATTGGCTTTCAGATATTTCACCAAATTGGCAATGAGTTTATCATAAAGTACTTGCGCGTCGCTATATTCTCGAAGTAGGCTACCAAAGAGCGCAATTCCCTCGTTGATCCAGTTTCTTTGCCGATCACGAATGGCCACGGCCACCAGGCCATTGTGCATTTCGCTGAGTGATCTTCCCAACTCTCCCTGATTATCAAAGATATTGATATCCTTATCAAATTTTCCATCCCCTACCGTGCGCGCAAATTCTTTGATTTTGATCAAATTATCAGCGAGTTCTTGTAAGCCCAGGAGTACTTGCCCCGTTTCGTCTTGGGTGGCTTCAATTTGGTCAGGAATATTCCCTTTACTAAAAGCCCATACGTAATCTCTGAGCTGACTGATTTTGCCTTCAAAACGATTGGCCAAGGTAAAACCCACGTAGGTAATCACCGCGATGAGTAAAATGAGTAGAACTAGCCCTAAAATTTTATAGAATTGCACTTTTTTATTGAGGGCTTCTTGTCTGTTTTGATAATCTAGCATCTGCAATACCTCAAATTCCTCAAACTTCAGATGTAATTGGTTCATCAGTCCAGTTTCGCTCAGGCTAGAGAGCTTCCGTTGATACACGGAATGAGCCGTAATGGGGGTGTTGAAGGAGAGATTATCCGCTACATCCGGAACGATATTGGGAACAAAGCCTGCTTGATTTTCTTGACGAATCAAGGTTTCTACTTCGTCTTGGTATTTTTTGAGCTTCTTGAGATCCATCAGAATGGTGGCAAACTTCAGCTTTAGTTGGGTAGTATTCCATTCGGCTTGATGTGCTTCCAAAGAGTCCATGGCGGTCTGGATGCTTTCTCTCCAGATTTTCTTGCGAAGAGGGCGAACTTCGGTACGGCGATCTATCAACTGATGTTGTAATAGAAGATTGCTGCGATTGGTAGATTCTATCAAGGAGGAAGTATGCTCTTGGGCATTTTTCAAAGAGATACTCAAAGCACGCTGTTGTACGAGTAATTGATTGGCTTGGTAGTAACTGAGCCAGGTGAATAAGATCATAAAAATGACCAGCAGTAGAAAGCTAAGCGTGATTCTACTCTTTAAAGACTTATAGTTGATCCACAATCGTGATTCTGTCTTATTTTCACTCATGATAGTAGTCTTTGATCAGAAGCAATCTATTCAGAATAGACCGCCAAGCATTTATATTCCTAATTTCTGATTTTTTTGGGGAATTGCCAAATACCGTTCGATAAGAGGCCAAAGTGCAAAGCACTAAAATCATACCCAATCTGGTGCTTTGATTAAAAACCAAACCAGTTATCGAGTAGTTGTCCCTATTAAAAGCCACAAAATATGAATTCACAAAAATCAGCAAAGATACTCATTTGGTTTCGCAATGACCTCCGGCTACACGATCACGAGCCTCTACACAAAGCCTTTAGCAAGACAGAGGAGATTATTCCTGTCTATTGCTTTGATCCCCGGCAATTCCAACGCACCGAGCTAGGTTTCCCTAAAACAGATTATTTCCGTGCCCGCTTTCTGATCGAGTCTGTCAAAGATTTAAGAAAAAATTTGCAGAAATTAGGAGGCGACCTAGTCGTAAGAATAGGACAGCCCGAAGAAGTGATTCCCGACCTGGCCAAGCATCTGGGAGTTACCGCTGTTTATGCTAGCAAAGAAGTTACAGATGAAGAAATTAAAGTGGAAGAAAAGCTCGAGTCTGCACTTTGGAAAGAAAACATTTCTCTCGAGACTTTCTGGAATGCCACGCTTTTTCACATAGAAGATTTACCTTATCCTACCTCCAATCTACCCGATGTTTTTACGCAGTTTCGCAAAAGCGTAGAAAAAGGAGCCAAAGTCAGATCAACTTTTGCTGGTATTCCCAAAATAGATCCCTTGGGGGGAATCCCGGTGGGTGATATTCCTTCATACCAAGAGCTGGGTTTAGAAGCACAGGAAGCGAGCTCTCTGGGGGTGCTGCCCTTCGAGGGAGGAGAAAGCAAAGGCCTGCAGAGATTACACTATTACATTTGGGAGCAAGAACTGATTAAGGATTATAAACAAACTCGAAATGGCCTGCTGGGAGGAGATTATTCTTCAAAATTTTCACCCTGGTTGGCACACGGCTGTCTTTCCCCACGCCGTATCTACGAAGAAGTCAAGCGATTCGAGCAAAAAGTTCATAAAAATCAATCTACTTATTGGCTGATTTTTGAGTTGATCTGGCGCGATTATTTTCGTTTTGTTGCACACAAATATGGCAATCGCATCTTCCAACTGAATGGCATCAAAAATAGCCTGGACTTCCAACTCAAGGATCATCACAAGCTTTTTGAAAAATGGAAAGAAGGCCGAACGGGTGTGCCTTTTATTGATGCCAATATGCGTGAGCTAAATGAAACTGGTTTTATGTCTAACCGAGGGCGACAAAATGTAGCCAGCTTCTTGGTCAAGGATTTACGGGTGAATTGGACCTGGGGGGCTGCCTATTTTGAGTCAAAACTCATAGATTACGATGTATGTAGCAACTGGGGCAACTGGACTTACGTGGCAGGCGTAGGCAACGACCCGCGCGAAAATCGCTATTTTAACATCATGAGTCAGGCCAAACGCTACGATCCTAAGGGTGAATACGTGAAACACTGGCTCCCCGAATTGGAAAATGTACCCGCCAATGCTGTCCATCATCCTCGCACGCTCAATAATCAAGAATTGAAAGAGTATGACGTAGTTTTAGGCGTAGATTACCCTAATTCTTTGGTAGATTTTAATAATTGGTTGCGTTAGCACAAAAAAGCAGTCATCTAAGTCTAGGAATAAACGCTAAGAGCTAATTGCTATTTACAATATGCCCACCAAGCGATAATAGTCTTTCATGACTTTCTCGAAAGCCATTCTTTCCTGCTGATTTTGGAGGAAGGGAAGGCTTTCTTCTCCTTGTTGCAAGGTAATCTGCCTGTCTTGCTCGATTTGCCGATAAACACTGCTTGCAAAGCGAAAATGTTCTTCCTTGTTTCCAAATTTGAAGGTGAATTGACCACTTTTTTGGGTAATCGGGTCTTTCCAGTCAAGTACCAAAGGTTGGCGACTCTTTGCGAAGGTTTTGCTTTCTAAAATCAGGTAAGCCTCATCGTAACGCCAATTGTGCGCAATCACGGGGAAAAGTGTCTTCTCTAGGTTCGTGCCGAGGGCGTTTTTGAGCCGATAAAGACGCATCTTCGTATCCGGCTGGGTTTCTAATTGATAATACAATTGACGGACATTTTTGAAAAACAATACCGAAGCATCAGAGGTCTCAAAATTGGGATGATGTATCTCTTCTCCTTTTTGAGAAGCGGATTGACAGGCTCCCAGCCATAAACAAAAAAAGACTATGAAGATACGTAGCGAATTCATAGTCTTAACAACGACTAAGCGCAGGTAATGTTTAGTAAAATCTAATCTTGATCTTCGTCCCAGTCGCTTAAATCTTGTGGGTTGAAATTGCGGAGACGCTCTACCTGCTTGTTCTTAGATTTGTTTTTTGATTTCCGGGTAGCTTTTGCAGGGGAAATCGCTCTGAAGTCGTCTTGGTATAAGTTTTTAAACTTTTTTACCTTATTACTTTTAGCCATTACTAATGAAATTAAAAAAGCTGAATTAGATTTAATTTGTTAAAATAATTTAATAAAAAATGAGATAAGTTATAAACGATCAAAACCAGGCTTAGGTTTTGTCAAGTTCTAGATTTTATACGCAAATCTATCCAAACGGGTGTCATCGTACTTTTGTGCTGATCTAATCTTGTAAGAAAAAATCCCGTGGCCGCAGATTGTTTGCTCGTACTTAAAAGCCACTTCCAATGATTGACGATTGGAAATGGCTTTTTTCGCATGGATGCTTTGAACAAGAAATTTTATTTTTGCGGCAACTGAACGCCAAAGGCTAAAAGCAGCAAGCTATCTACTTATTTCTTTGCTACTAGGTTGACTTCAATTTTCACATCGTCATAAATCGCATTGTCCCCCAAGTTATCAAAGAAGCTTTTGGAGCCATAGCGAATATCGTATTTACTACGGTCAAAGACAATGGTGGCACGAGCTTCGGCCTGTTCGCCTCCGTTTTTCACATAGCTCACGAACTCCACGGGATTGGTTTTGCCCTTGATGGTGAGATTTCCTTTCACATTGTATTCTCGGGCTTTGTCCGATACGGCTTGTTTACCCGTTTCTTCAGCTTCCGTGATGACCAATTTAGCTGTTTTGTGCTGCGCAGTATGGAAGAAATCTTCAGAATGTAAGTGCCCGGTCAATTTTTTATTGGGACCAGAACCTGCTTCCAAATCCGTCACTTGGATGGTGGTCATATCGATGACAAAGTCTCCTCCCGTCAGTTTGTTATCTTCAAAATCAAGTTTACCCGTTTGGATCATAACGATACCATCGTGCGCACCCGTAACTTTTTTAGCATACCAATGTACCTCGCTATCCGCGACAGATACTTGGTAAGATTCTTTTTTGCCTACGTGATTCGTGAAGCTAGAAGCCAAAAACATTAAAACAGCGAAGATTAATTGTATACTTTTCATAAATTTGTTGAGTTTAGTTTGAGATTCAAATTCTAAACATTGTATATACATTATTTGTCTCTACACATTTTAAAATTAACGAAGAATTAACATTTAACTACAAGGATAAAGTCAATTATCTACTTGAAAATCAATAAATTGAATTTCATTTCGGATTGTTTTTATTAAATTTAGGAGTGAAAGATTGACAGGATAAGATTATCATCAAAGATTAAATTCTCAAAAAATATAATATGAACTGGAACGACGTAATCAGAATGGCCAATCAGGGCAGCCCTACTCCCGACCGCGTAGTCAAAAAAACCGACGCGGAATGGCGAGAGCAATTGACACCTGAGCAATACCAAATTACCCGAAAGAAAGGAACAGAGCCTGCTTTCACGGGGGCACTCTGCAATGTGTACGAGCCGGGCAAATACGCTTGCATCTGTTGTGGGGAGCCTTTGTTTGATTCTACGCAAAAATTCAGCTCCCAGTCGGGTTGGCCTAGTTTTACCGAACCAATCAAAGAAAATGCTATCAAGTACGAAAAAGATACCTCTTACGGGATGGTAAGGGTGGAAGTAATGTGCAATGTCTGTGAAGGGCATTTAGGACACGTTTTTCCAGATGGCCCCGAGCCCAGCGGTCTGCGTTTTTGCATCAACTCGGCCTCTATCCAATTGATTCAGGAAGAGAAGCAAGCCTAGATTTGAGTGCTTTGTGGTTAGCGATCAATTTGCGCCCAAAGAGCTGAAAATTGATTGCTAACCGCTAAAAAGCTAACCACTGCAGCCCGTTTTGCAGACATAAGTGCCATTATCAGTAATAATAATAGAAGGAAGCTTTTTACATTCATTAAAGAAAAGATAACCGTCTTGCAAGCTTTTCCAGAACTGAATAAGGGCAGGTTGATCTGCATATTGTTGACTGAGTGCTTTGAGATTGGTTACTTCCAGTTTAGCTGGAAAAATAGTAACGGGCACCCGCCCCGCTCCGGCGGCTTTGGCATCTACAACCATGGTGTAAAGCTCTTGAACTGACTCGTCTCTGATCGGTATTCCTCCGATACCACCACAACCCCCGTGAATGAAAATATTTCCTCCCAGATCGGTAGTATCTCCAAGTATTTGGTCGGAGCGATTGGGATAGTTCAAACCCAATGAAAGATGATAACGACTTTGGGGATTAAAGGTAACAATACGGTAAAAACCCTCAGGCACTTGCTCATCGCCCTCTTTACGCTTGGGGCCTAGTTCCCCCGAAATCTGACAGATTGGGAAGGTTTTTAGCAAGGTAAATTGGGTTTGACTTTTGTCTTTAGCCCAGACTTCTAAAAGTTTTTCTTGCTTGAAAACCCGCAGGTAAAGCTGCAATGAGGCTGGATCAATTTTTTTCTCTTCGTAGAGATCACGCACGGTTTGTCCCTTCGCTTGATAGGCTTTGCGAACGCGCTCGTATTTCATTTGCTTATCTTTGAAAGCAGCAGGGGCATAAAGCGCAGCAATCGAGTCTGCCACGGAAATCGTGCTATCGGCTTGCGAGGTAGTGGCAGCGGGTGTTTCTACCTCGGCTTCCGGTTTACTTTTTTTCTTGGTGCGTAATCTGGTATTCACAAATTCAATCAAGAGAAAGGCAGATACGACCAAGAGTACAATGAGGGTAATTCTTTGGCTTTTCATCAGGCTTTATTCGATTTCAAAAAATGATCTCCACGTGCCTAAATCCCCAAAATAGTAAAAACCTGTAGAATTCGGGAAATTGTTTCTTAAATTATCGTTTGCGTTTGAGAAGTCGCTTGGCTTTGGCGGGCGAAATATACTCCAGATAACCCTCAGAGACCTGATAATCCTTGTCAAACAAATGAAAAACGCGCCCTTCTTCCTTTACATCCAGCCTGTGAATATCTTCCTGAATCGTATGAATAGAACCTTGCGTTTGAGTAGCCAGATACAAGTAATCGCCCAGCATATCAGAGGATGCGCCACAGAGGATAATACTTAATTTTTGCTGAGAAGCTTGATACTGATTAATCAGACGAGGAAGCAATACCAAATCACGAATGGAGGATTGAGCATCTGCGATTAGGATAAAATTTTCGCAATCTGGACAAAAACGCTGCCCGTAGAGCAGAGCTTCTAGGTCATTTTCAGCATTGTAGCCCCCTTGTCCGTTTGCTTGAGTACGATACATGGTCTGGATAATCTCCTCAAAATCCCCAGAATTAGAAGCATAGATACCTCCCGTGGCACCGATGACTTTCTGCCCAGCGACTTTATCATCACCATCGTTGAAGAAGACAAAATGGCGAAAACGCTCTCGCTCTTCCTGACGCAATTGCAACCAAGTCAGTACTTGTGCCCCATAAGAATACATACTGCCCGTCCAATCTATAATCACGGCGGTTTTGCCCCAGCGTTTTTGATTACGCTCAAATATTTTAAATACGGTAGAATCAGGTGGAAGGTACTGCTGTAAATAAATCGCACGTAAAATATCCAGATCGCCATAGTCCATTTCTTCGCCCGAAAACTGGTTACCCGAAGTCAGTACGGGGTAAAGATGAGGTTTGGATAATTTACTTAAGGTTTGAAAAGCTTGGTGATAAATCACAAAGCCATGGAAAAGTTGCTTGGCTGCTTCTCGGGATTTTGCCTGAGATTGACCTACAAAACGCCAGGTAATATTCGCCTTGCTGAGTAAGGTAGGAAATAGCTTCTCCAGCTCTTGCAAGCGTCTGCGGTTGAGGTCTGTAAAATCTTTTTCTTCTGGGAACAAGGTGTAAACCAAGTCAATGGCTACAATATCACGGGCGGGCAGTTTCTCAAGCGCTTCTTCATTGAAGACCTGAGCTTGTTCAAAATACATATCTACTTGAAAATAATTCGGGGCTTGAGTCTGATATTGGTAGACGGGAAGCACGATCCTCTCCGCTTTTTTTTCTATTCGCTGGATATTTTGAAGGGTTTGCCCCCACGAAGGGCATATCTCAACCAAGAGAATTACCCAAACCCATATTATTTTTTTCATAGAGCTTACTTGGAAAGAATGTAATGTCTTTCTGACCTAGGATACTGATTTGTTTCTGAAAGGCTAGCTAAATCTAGCAAAAGAATGCCAGAATAGCAATCCATGGAATAGAAATATCGAGCCAACTTAGTCTGCTACTTTTAGCTTGAGATGAGCAATTAACCGTTCACTAGCTTCCCAAAGTTTACGGGCTTGCTGCTGGTCTTTTACCCTTTCGTCAACCGATTTGGGACTCATCAGATGCAGGTAGAGATCAGTTTCTCCCTCAATTTCAGGAGAAGCCGCCAAATACATCACGGGGGCAGCCGCATGGGCAGGGCTACGAAAAAACAGACTAAATACAACTTTGATTAAGGGCTGAAACAGATAAGGAGCCTCTCGGGCAATATTGCTATTGATCGGCCCCGGACAAAGCGAATGCATGGCTACTTGTACCTCATCCTGATTGATCCTGCGAGAAAGCTCCTGTAAATAAAGATTGGTCATCATTTTATAATAGCCGTACAGGGCGACACTTTTAGAGATGCTATAGTCTTGGTATTGCCCAAAATTTGTCCAATCAATCTCGGGTGCAGAGCGATGGGTTTCCGAAGATACAAAAACCAAGCGAGGCAGTTGTTCAGTTGTTCGCTCCACGCCCGCCCAGCTTTGGTTGGGAATCGTGCCATCTTCCAGTAAGCGATTCAGCAATACGAATTTGGACAAATAATTCACCTGAAACATTTCTTCCAAGCCCTGCCGCGTGCGACGAGATTGCCGAGGCACGATGGCTGCGTTAGCAATCACTAGATCTAATTGGATGTTTTTGGCCTTGAGTTCATTGGCTAATTGATGCACCGTATGCAAGTCGGTCAAATCTACGGGCAGCATTTCAATCTGTTGAGAGCCAGTGAGTTTTTTCACTTTTTCGCCCGCCTCGGGAATGCCACCGCGGCAAGCCATGATAACCCTAGCTCCTCTTTCGGCCAGTTGCACAGCGAGCGCAAAGCCCAAACCAGAATTCGCACCCGTTACCAGTGCCGTGCGCCCACTGAGGTCTATGCCTTTGGGTAGTGGATCGAGGGTTTCTCTCTGGCGAAATAGCTCCAAAATGCCGTTCCAAGTGGCACTCCAGGGGTTTTGATACTTTTTATTTGTCATGGGATGAGATTTTGTCTGTGCTGTTTAAACCAAATTGTTCTCGGTAGGCTGCAAATTTAACTTGCATTTCCCTTTGATTCAGGCCAAAGTCTCTGGCCCGGTACTGGTGAATGCCGTAGCGATGCTGGGTTTGAATCTGCTGAATTTGCTCCATTTTTTGACGGATTTCTGTTTCCCAATCAGCCGACATCAAATCATAGATGCGCTCGATGACTGCCCAAGGATTTGTAATCAAATCTTCATAATAAACATCCAAAAAGCATGCAGCAGGAGCTTGTCTACGATATTCCATCGCTCGGCTGAGCATGTCATGCACTTTGTGAAACCAATGCTGACCTACTTCCTGAGCATCTACTTGGTCACTAAATACTTTGCGTCCGTGATAAACCATGCTGCAAAAAGAGGGCAGCGTTACCAAAGGGTCGCGATGTGTCTGAATAATTTTAGCCTCAGGGAAAACCCGATGTAAAATATCCAAAAATTCTAAGTGATGAGGTGTTTTCAAAATCCATCTTTTAGCCGAACGCTGCCACTGTAGCAAAAGCAACAAACGGCGCAAAGTTTCATAGGCTGGAGTTTGATCTTGTTTGGCTACCCACTCCGAAAAAGAGGGTACATGCAGGGTTGCCTCGGGTACTGTACTCAGAAAAGAATGCTCTAACAATAGCACCTCTTCTTCAGGCAACTGGTGCTCTACCGGATGAATGGCAAAAAAATCAGGAGCCAAATAGCGAAGTGCTTTTTCACTTAATCGTGCCTTCGCTAAACGTGGATCAGGCTTTTGTGGCTTGGTTTGGAGAAAGGGAGCCGGATGCAAAGCTTCCCAAGAATACAGAGCACGTGTGCTCGGGTCGGCAGCGAGTAGGCGTTGTAGTTTGGTGGTTCCCGTGCGTTGCAAACCCGTGATGACATACACAGGTGCTAACTCTTGTTCTAGGATTTCGGGGTGTTTGCGGAACCAATACTCGGCTCGGAGGCGATTTTTGAGGATATCTACCAAGCGAATCCGAGTAATCATTTTCCCGAAAGGGTGCAAACGCGCTTCTTGATTGATGGAGTCCAAAAGTTTTTCCAAAGGTTCCCGAAAAGTATCTTCTCCAAAATCTTCCAATCCAGTCTGACGACGTGCTGAGGCCAGTAGAGCATCCATTTTTAAATCTTTGGAAATTCCCAAATGAATCCATCCTTTGCCAAAAAAATTAAAGAGCCGAATCGGCCAGGGATAAGATTTTGGATGCTGTATAGAGACGATGCGTGAATGATTCATGTTTGAGTAGCAACTAGATTAGCTAATTCCTGAAATCTGACCACGCGCGTTTGTGGCTGTGGAGTAGCTTCTGCATTACTCCACCGAAAACACATGGTTCCTTCCTGATGCCCGACCGTTTGTATCCAATTGGGTAAGCCCGGGTCTTGATGCGCCACAATGATTCGTACCGAACCATCTGCTTCGTAAATCGCCGTGTGCTTATTTATATGAATAGAGTGGTAGCGATAGTCTAGCGATTCCATCCAGTAGTTATTGAGTTGGAAATTCCAGTAATCGCAGACGGGCGGTTGGGCTTCAATGACGAGTGCTTCGTCGGACGCTAGTTTCCAGTGACTATGATAATAAGTAATCCCAGCCACTCCTCCCGCGGCATTAGATACCGCTGGATCAAACATAGGAAGCTGATTGCTATGTTTTTGAAAACCGTGAGCCCATTTGGAAAACAAGAAGGAAGCCCCCGCCACGAGCGCGCTTACAGAGTTCAAGCCTTCGTCCATCAGCTTGGGCGTAAGAGGGGCAGGTTGCACATTTCCTTCCAGACACTCGATCTCTAGCTGAGCCAAGGCTTCATTTTCTCTGTCTAAAAAAGTTTGCCTGACAATGAGTAGGCTTGTATCTGGCTCCATAGGGAGCCAATTGCCTGTTTGGGGTTGGCAACTCAGGATGATTTCAAAAGTTCCATCAGGGTTTAGCTGTAAATCTTTTCCCTCCAAATAACCCGAAGGAGCTAAGCCTCCGGTTTTGCCATAATCGCCTTGCTGCGTACCAAAGCCCAGGTAATGCACGCTGCCCCGATGCCCTCGAATCCGATACTCGTAGGCTCCGCTAATTTTGGCATTTTGATAATAATTATCTGGATTATCGGCGCCCATTTTGACTGTTTCGTGTACCATCCTATGCAATACGGGATAAGCAGGATCAGCGTACTCGATGAAAGCCTCTAGCCCTGCTCTGGTCAAACGAGTGAGATAGCGATAGCCCTCTGCCTGCTGAAAAGCATCACGGGGGGTGCCTTTGTACAATAAACTAGCCCCAGCTGCCTTCAGACTATCGCAGAACTCATCCCAGGCTTTACCTTGCACAATCCGCTGGGCGTGAATATCCTCAGGGGTTTTGCCCCGGAGCCGAATAAACCACAGCCTTAGCTTACGATAGAAACCAAGCAAACCGAATACAAAGCGTTTTAGCATAGACTCAAGCGTCAATAGGTGATTCACAAATATAAAATAAAACTTGCGAAGGTTTCTATCTCATCAAAAAGCGTGGCTAGGGGCTTGCCCGAAGGCAAAACCCTAACAACGCAATAAATAAACACAAACAATTGATGTATGACTCGGTGCTGAGTCTAATGATTTTGGACGAATGACTAGGAAGGAATCTTTTTGTATATACGTATCCTGCAAAAAACGTTTTAATCAATTTTTGAGGAAGGAGACCATGCAACAGGCACACACTTTGTCTCGAGACGCTTTCCCCTCTCAGCCATCAATTAAGGTAGTATTTTTACTATCCTATGGGAATATTTTTTGGTAATTTTATCAAAAAATATGTCAAATTAGTTGAATTAATTCATTTTTACTTTGCTTGTTAAATTAATTTCATATATTTGCAATACTACATAGCTGGTTGAAGGATAATAGGAGGTTCAACGACTTACTCCCTCCCTCCCTAGTCGTTGCCTCCTATGCTTTTTAGAAACAACAGCAACAATTTTCTCAATCTTCATCAATTTCCTAGGCATGTAGCAGATTATTTTTAACTTGCGTTTGAATTTATCTTTATTCAGAATACGCAATGGAAAATATCATTCAAAAGCTTTTTTATAGTGCCTTGGGTTTCATCTATTTGACTAGTCAAAATCTACGTCAAACGATTGATCAGTTGGTAGAAGACCGCAAAATATCTTTGGAAGAAGGCAGGAAGGTTTATGAGAGTTTTATTCAAGATACAGAAGACAGACGAGAGGATTTTGAAGGTCAACTCGGTAAAATTTTTCATAAACTCAGCGACCAACTAGATCTCGCTAACAAGCAAGAAGTAGAAGCCCTCAAAGCACATATTATAGAGCTAGAAAAAAAAGTTGACGCCCTTAAGCAGGAGCTCCTCAAGAATTAAGCTCGGCTCCACTTGGTTTATTTCATAAATTTCCTTTTATCTTTACAAAGTTAAAGAAACTCAAAATAGGCCACCTTGCCCCAAGGTTCGTGGCTGATGCTAAGCAGAGAAACCTTCTCTGAATTTTGTTTCTATTTTTTGGGTAATTCTGTTTATGCTTCCTCACGTTGAGATACTGTTTGGATAAAGCCTGAAAGAAACCTGTAACTGACAACACACAAGAAACAACTACCTAAATAAGGGCTGTTTTATGTTTTTCAACAAAACCGTCAAAAACCTAAATCGAATCCGAGAGATGATCAATATCCTGATCAAGTACGGCTTCGATGATATTATTGCGAATACCGCCCTTCGTCGTCTGATTGCTCCTCGTAACTCGAATACTCCACTCAGTCCGGATAAGCCTGTGGTTCAATATACTCGCTGGGAGCGCATCCGACTCGTGGTGGAAGAATTGGGTTCTACTTTTATCAAACTTGCCCAACTCCTGAGCAATCGTCCAGATTTACTCCCTGCCCCGCTGATCTTAGAATTCGAGAAATTACAAAGTGAAGCACCCGCCGTAGAATTCGAGGTAATCGAGAGCATCATAGAAGCTGAATTTGGGACAGTACTCTCGGAATTGTTCAGCTACTTTGACAAACAAGCCTTAGGTTCGGCCTCGATTGGACAAGTACATCGAGCCAAACTCAGGAATGGAGAAAATGTAGTAATTAAAGTTCAAAAGCCAGGGGTCAGAGCGCAGGTCAGTACAGATTTGGCCTTACTTCGTGATTTTATACGCCTGACAGAAAGTTATTTTAAAAATATTGGCTTGCTCAATCCCTTGGAAATCGTGGATACCTTCGAGGCCAGTATGAAAAAAGAACTGGACTACCAGATCGAGGCGCGGAACATGACCATGTTTCGTGAGATTTATCAAGAAGAAGCAGACTTCTATATTCCCAAACCTTATTCGGAGTATTCTACGGACAAGGTGCTTACGGCTGAATTTATTAGTGGTTGCAAAATCACAGACAGCGCACAACTACTGGCTTGGGGGTTGGACTCCCGTCAGATCGTTGAGCGAGGAATGGATATTTATCTCAAGCAAATCTTTGATTATGGCCTCTTTCACGCCGATCCTCATCCTGGTAATATTTTAGTGCGTCCCAATGGCACTCTCGTTTTGATTGATTTTGGGATGGTCGGAAAGCTGATGAAGCACCAGAAGTTTGCCCTAGCGGGAATTTTCGTGGGCTTGGCCAACCAAGATGCCAAAGCCATGGCGATTCACCTGCGACGACTTGCGGTAGAAAATGAGATTGATAATATTCGCCTTTTCGAGAATGATCTCAATGCTTTGATCGAGGATTTTATGCTCTACGGTTGGGATGAAGCAGGCGTGGCCGAGTTTACAGGGCATTTGCAAAGGATTATTTATAAATATCGCTTGCAGATTCCTGGCCCTATCTTTTTGATCCTGAGAACATTGGCGATCTTAGAGGGCATCGGGCGATCCCTTCATCCGCAATTTGATACCTTGAAATTTATCAAGCCTTATGGCCGAAAACTATTAGCCGAGCAATTTTCTTTCAAAAATCAACGCTCCGAACTGAGCTATTCTCTCTCGCAAGTGATTTCCTTGCTTTATATTTTCCCCATTGAGATTAAATTTATTCTCAAAAAATTACGCAGTGGCGAATTAAACATCCATCTTGTCATCAAAGGCTACGAGCAGTTGGTGCGTCAGATGGAAATTTTCACGAATCGCCTCGTGATGACCCTCATTAGTTGTACCTTGATTCTCTCCTCCGCGCTGATGGTCAACGCAGCACCTAGACAGGCGGCTACGCTTCTGGGATTGCCCGTACTGAGTTTGATTGGCTTTAGTGTGGGTTCGGCCATGGCGGCTTGGCTGTTCCTGCGGAGCTTCTTGACTCGTCCGCACCGTGAGCGCAAACGCCTCTAAAAATCCGAGTCTTGATAAATTCTCAACTTTCAAGTCTCGACAATAACCTGTATCTTTGTTTGATTTATGAGCAAAAAATTGCAAATAGAAGATCACAAAGAGCAGCTTGGCTGTTCAGCATCTGTGAAAAGATGAGTTCGATTTTACTCGCTTCACCTGAGCTTGATTGAGAATTTGCAATCTATCTTTGGTCATCCAAATCTGCCATCTGTCATTTGAAATTAGGAATTAAAAATGCCCAAAAAGACGCCGAAAGAGACCCCCATGATGAAGCAGTACAACAGCTTCAAGGCCAAGTATCCTGGAGCCTTATTGCTGTTTAGAGTAGGAGATTTTTATGAAACTTTCGGCCAAGACGCCATTGTTGCCAGCAAAATCCTAGGCATTACCCTCACCAAACGCCACAACGGAGCCGCTTCGGAGATTGAACTAGCGGGTTTCCCGCACCACGCTCTGGAGGCTTATCTGCCCAAGTTAGTGAGAGCCGGCCAGCGCGTAGCCATTTGCGACCAGATAGAAGACCCGCGCTTTGCCAAGAAACTCGTCAAAAGAGGCATCACCGAACTCGTAACCCCTGGCGTAGCTTACAATGACAACGTGCTGGAGATGAACCGCAATAATTATTTGGCGGCCATTCACCAAAAGAAAGAACATTATGGGCTGGCTTTTCTGGATATTTCTACGGGAGAGTTCCTTTTGGCAGAAGGCAATAAAGAATATGCCGATAAGCTTTTGCAAAGTTTAGAACCATCTGAAATTTTATATAGTAAAGCCAAACGACGAGATTTTCCTGAGTTATTTGGCGATAAGCACAATGTCTATTTTCTGGAAGATTGGTTTTTTAAATATGAATTTGCTTTTGATTTACTCACTCGGCATTTTCAAGTGCAATCGCTGAAAGGTTTTGGTGTGGCCGATTTTCAGGAAGGAATTACCGCCGCCGGAGCCGTGATGCACTACCTCAGCGAAACGCATCAGAGTAATTTAAAACATATTTCCGCCATTGCTCGGATTGAGGAAGATCGCTACGTATGGCTGGATCAATTCACGATCCGAAATCTAGAATTGCTCTTTCCACAGCAAGCAGGAGGCGTCGCACTGGTAGATGTGCTGGATAAGACGGTTACGCCCATGGGCGCCAGGCTTTTGCGCAAATGGGTGGCTCTACCTCTGAAAGATAAAAGCCGTATCGAGGAGCGATTACACACGGTGGAGGCTTTTACGCAAGATGCGGAGTTATTAGAAAAGACTGGCGACTTTCTCAAACAAAGCGGGGACGTAGAACGCTTGATCTCCAAAGTAGCCTCTCGGCGCATCAAGCCTCGGGAAATGCTTCAACTCCAAAAAGCACTTACCCAAACTGCTTCTATCAAACTATTATTGAGCAAAGAAAAAATTCCCCAACTCCAAAAATTTGCCAACCAACTCAATCCTTGTGAATTTCTTCTTCAAAAAATCGAAGGAGAACTCCTCGACGAACCCAAAGCCCTCACCAATGAAGGTGGCCTGATGAAGCCCGGGGTGGACAAAGAATTAGACGAACTCCGAGATATTGTCCAGAATAGCAAAGATTATTTGGAAAAAGTCCGCCAGCATGCCATCGAGGAAACCGGCATTACTTCTCTGAAAATTGGCTATAATAAAGTCTTTGGCTACTATTTGGAAGTAACCAATGCGCACAAAAACAAAGTACCTAAAGCTTGGATTCGCAAGCAAACGCTCACGAGTGCCGAACGCTACATCACCGAAGAACTTAAAATTTATGAGGATAAAATTGTCAACGCTGAGGAAAAGATTTGCATCATCGAGCAGAAGCTTTTCAATGATCTGGTGATCCAAGCGGGGGATTTTACAGCTCCTATTCAGCAAAATGGGCGCATCCTTGCCATGCTGGACTGCTTGGCTACTTTCGCCGGATTGGCACTCAAACATAAATACAAACGCCCTAAGATTCAAGAAGATAAGTCTATTCGTATCCAAGCCGGAAGGCACCCCGTGATCGAGCAGCAACTCTCTGCCGATCAGCCTTTTATTCCCAATGATACGTACTTAGATGATGAGGAACAGCAAATTTTGGTCATCACGGGGCCAAATATGGCGGGTAAGTCAGCCTTGCTCCGTCAGGTGGCTTTGATTACGCTGATGGCACAAATGGGCTGTTTTGTACCTGCTGAGGAGGCCGAAATTGGATTGGTCGATAAAATCTTTACCCGGGTCGGAGCCTCGGATAATTTGGCCAAAGGCGAATCTACTTTCATGGTAGAAATGATGGAAACAGCCAGCATCATGAACAATCTCAGCGATCGCAGTCTGGTCTTGATGGACGAAATTGGGCGAGGCACAAGTACCTACGATGGTATCTCCATTGCTTGGTCTATTTTGGAATTCCTGCATAATCATCCCAAGGCCAAGGCCAAAACGCTTTTTGCAACACATTACCACGAACTGAATGAACTAGCCAAAGACTTCCCGCGCATCAAAAATTATCACGTGACCATACGCGAGAGTGGGCAAAAAATCATTTTTATGCGAAAACTGGCCGAAGGTGGCTCCGAACACAGCTTCGGCATCCACGTGGCACAGATGGCGGGTATGCCCCAGCAAATCGTGCTCCGAGCCGACGAAATCATGCGACATTTGGAAGCAAATCGCTCCCAACAAGACACCAAGGAAGTGGTGCAGCAATTGCCTAAGAGTAATTACCAACTCAATATCTTTGATCCTGCCGACCCCGAGCTGGAGCGCGTCCGTGAACTCCTCAAAAAGCTAGACGTCAATTCGCTTTCCCCAATTGAAGCTTTATTGAAATTGAATGAATTGAAGGGAATGGTGAAGTAGTGCTATCGCTTTCTTGATGATTTTTCTCTAAAATAAGAAAAGTAATTATTCCTGCTTTTTGCAAATCGATATCCTTCTAATTCCTAATTCCTGTACTCTATCTCCTATATTCTTACTTCTAGCTCCTAATTTCCAAAAAATGATCTAATTGCATTTGAATAAATTAGAGGTTTTTGTAAATTTGCACTCCGAATTTCGGAAGGTATGTGTTGTTTCGGACAAAATCTATTTGTAAATGCCTACAATTCAACAATTAATAAGAAAAGGAAGAAAAGAATTAGTTAGTAAGTCTAAATCTCCCGCCTTGGACAGATGTCCTCAACGTAGAGGCGTATGCACCCGTGTATACACCACTACGCCCAAAAAGCCTAACTCTGCGATGCGCAAAGTGGCGAGGGTAAGATTGACCAATGGAAAAGAGGTCAATGCCTACATCCCCGGAGAAGGACACAATCTGCAAGAACACTCCATCGTGCTGATTCGTGGAGGCCGGGTGAAAGACCTACCCGGGGTAAGATATCACATCATTCGAGGAGCCTTAGATACCGCGGGTGTGAATGGCCGTCTGCAAGGACGCTCCAAGTACGGCACCAAAAAGCCAAAAGAGAAAAAGTAAGATAGAAATTTGAAATAGGATTTGAAATGAGAAAGAAAAAACCACCTAAGAGGTATTTACTACCCGACCCCAAGTACCGCGATGTACTCGTTACTAAGTT
Organism: uncultured Cytophagaceae bacterium; assembly: GCA_964551015.1. Lineage (GTDB taxonomy): Bacteria > Bacteroidota > Bacteroidia > Cytophagales > Microscillaceae > CAZKBP01. The sequence continues at coordinate 98,590 of CAZKBP010000004.1, forward strand.
CGTGAATAACCTCATGTTGCAAGGCAAAAAAAGCACTGCCTACAAAATTTTTTACGGAGCCTTGGACATTGTCCAAGAAAAAACCAACGAAAACGGGCTCGAGGTCTGGAAAAAAGCACTCAACAACGTAATGCCTGCCGTAGAAGTAAGAAGCCGACGCGTGGGGGGAGCTACCTTTCAAGTGCCTTCCGAAGTACGTCCCGACCGCAAAGTATCACTCGGCATCAAGTGGATGATCAATGCTGCTCGTCGTCGGAACGAAAAAACCATGCACGAACGCTTAGCAGGTGAAATTATGGCCGCTTCTAAAAACGAGGGAGCTGCTGTCAAGAAAAAGGACGATACACACCGCATGGCAGATGCAAACAAGGCATTTTCACACTTTAGATTTTAAAAACAGTATAAGCTAAACCCTCGTTAGTTTGATATATACCCAAAGCTTAAAACCCAATCTATACAATTACCATGGCTGACTTAAATAAACTGCGAAATATCGGTATCATGGCGCATATTGACGCTGGTAAAACTACTACCACCGAAAGGATTCTCTTCTACACTGGTATCACGCACAAAATCGGCGAGGTTCACGAAGGAGCCGCCACTATGGACTGGATGGAGCAGGAGCAAGAAAGAGGAATTACCATTACCTCGGCTGCTACGACCACCTTCTGGCAATATCCTACCGACCAAGGGAAACCTGATGAAAATTCCAAAGAATACCGTGTGAATATCATTGATACCCCTGGGCACGTGGACTTTACCGTGGAGGTAGAAAGATCACTTCGTGTATTAGATGGGTCGGTGGCTTTGTTTGACTCCGTAGCCGGAGTAGAGCCTCAGTCTGAAACCGTATGGCGTCAGGCAGACAAATACAGAGTACCTCGCATCTGCTTTGTGAACAAAATGGACCGCGCTGGTGCCGACTTTTTTAAAGCTGTTCACGAAATCAAAGATAAACTCAAAGGAAATCCCGTTCCGCTTCAAATTCCGATCGGCGCAGAGGATAACTTCCGAGGCGTAGTGGATTTGGTTACCTACAAAGGAGTCATCTGGGATGAAGATAACTTTGGAATGACCTTCCAAACCATAGATATTCCCGAAGATTTGAAAGAAGAAGCCGAAAAGTGGCGAGCAGAATTGATCGAGAACGTGGCTCTTTATGACGAAGATTTGCTCATCAAGTTTGACGAAGACCCAGACTCTATCACTGAGGCTGAGATCCGTGCGGCTATTCGTGCAGCGGTCATTGATATGTCCATGCAGCCTGTATTCTGTGGCTCTGCCTTCAAAAATAAAGGAGTGCAAGCGTTGCTAGATGCGGTTTGCGCTTACTTGCCTTCTCCCTTAGACTTGCCTCCCGTGAAAGGACTCAACCCTGACACAGAAGAGGAAGAAGAAAGACGTCCAGAAGCACAGGGTCAACCCTTCGCGGCACTTGCCTTTAAGATCGCAACTGACCCCTATGTAGGTCGTCTTTGTTTCATGCGCGCTTACTCTGGTACTTTGGAGTCAGGTTCTTATATCTTCAACATGCGTACGGGTAAAAAAGAGCGTATTTCTCGCTTACTACAAATGCACGCCAATAAGCAAAAGCAAATTGATAAGGTAGAAGCGGGCGATATCTGTGCGGGTGTAGGTTTCAAAGATATCAAGACTGGAGATACATTGGTAGAAGAAGGCAAGCCGGTGGTATTGGAAGAAATGACCTTCCCTGAGCCAGTCATTGGTTATGCCATTGAGCCCAAGAAGCAAGCTGATGTAGACAAAATGTCCAATGCCATTACCAAACTGGTAGAAGAAGATCCTACTTTACGTGTAGAAACGGATGAAGAGACGGGGCAAACCGTTATCAAGGGAATGGGTGAGCTTCACCTGGAGATCATCATCGACCGTATGAAGCGTGAGTTTAAAGTGGAGATCAATCAGGGTGCTCCTCAGGTAGCCTATAAGGAAGCCATTACGGCCAACATAGATCACAAAGAGGTTTATAAGAAACAAACCGGTGGTCGTGGTAAGTTTGCCGATATTACTTTTGAATTGGCTCCTCGCGAACCAGATGAAAAAGGTGAAATGGTTCCTGGACTAGAATTCGTGAATGAAATTAAAGGTGGTGCAATTCCTAAAGAATTTATCCCCGCGATCCAAAAAGGTTTTGAGCAAGCAATGTCTAACGGACCTTTGGCTGGATATCCCATCGAGAGTATGAAAGTCCGTTTGTACGATGGTTCTTTCCACGATGTGGATTCTGACTCATTGTCTTTTGAGTTGGCAGCGCGCTTAGGTTTTAAAGAGGCCGCTAAAAAAGCCACGCCTAAAATTCTAGAGCCGATTATGGCCGTAGAGGTCGTAACTCCAGATGAGTTTACGGGACCTGTAACGGGTGATTTGAACCGAAGAAGAGGAATTATGAAGGGAATGGAACCCAAGGCAGGTGCTCAAATCATTAGGGCAGATGTGCCTTTATCTGAACTCTTTGGCTATGTAACTGATTTGCGTACCCTTTCTTCGGGTCGTGCCTCGGCTACACTGACTTTCTCTCATTATGCAGAGTTACCCAATAACTTGGCTGATGAAGTAATTGCTAAAACCAAAGGAGCCGCCGTATAAATAAGAAAAATGAGCAGAAAGATAAATGTGTCTTTCTGCTCGTTCATAAGCTAAGAAGATATGAATCAAAAAATTAGAATCAAGTTAAAATCTTACGATCATAACTTAGTAGACAAGTCTTCTGAGAAAATCGTGAAGGCGGTAAAGTCCACGGGTGCTGTAGTGAATGGCCCCATTCCTTTACCCACCAAAAAAGAAATTTTTACCGTATTGCGCTCTCCCCACGTGAACAAAAAATCGCGGGAGCAATTCCAATTAAATACCTATAAGCGTCTTGTAGATATTTATTCTACTAGTGCCAAAACGGTTGATGCTTTGATGAAGCTGGAATTACCCAGTGGGGTAGATGTAGAAATTAAAGTTTGATATGTTTATCATATCTATGATCCAAAAAACCTCCCTGAGTTTCAAACTTGGGGAGGTTTTTGTTTTTTATGAATTTATTCAGCTGGATTCTCAGATGAATTAGAGTTTTTTCAATCCTCGCTTGGGAATTTTCGTTTTTCTATGAAATTTTTAATGAAACAGTGGTGGCAAGTACCACCACGGTAAGATTTCCTTTAAAACAAACCCACCAATTCCTTCATCAATAAAGTCAAATTGGGTTCCGCTTCGTGGGCGGCGGCGATCACCTCTTCTATGGAAACTGGTTTCAAAGCTTCGGGATAACAAAGATCGGTAATCACGGAAACGGCAAAAGTAGGGACATTCATCTGCCGAGCCACAATCACCTCGGGCACGGTAGACATGCCCACGGCATCCGCCCCGATGATTCTTAAATAGCGATACTCGGCGGGTGTTTCCAGATTGGGGCCGGGTACACTCACGTATACGCCCTGATGGATCGGCATTTGGTGCTTTTGGGCGATTTGGAGTGCCTTTTCAATCATCCCCTGATCGTAAGGAGCCAACATATCGGGGAAGCGTACACCAAATTCATCTAGATTTTTTCCTGTCAAAGGATTGGCAGGCAATAAATTAATGTGGTCATGGATGAGCATCAATTCGCTGATCTGGTAGTCAGGATTCAACCCGCCCGCGGCATTGGAAACAAACAAACGCTCGATGCCCAGCATTTTCATCACTCTGACCGGGAAGGTCACTTGCTGCATCGTATAGCCTTCATAGTAATGAAATCTCCCTTGTAGAGCCACTACACGTTTGCCAGCCAGATGCCCCAAAATAAGCTTACCGTGATGAGACTCAACCGTAGAAATCGGGAAATTGGGAATATCGTCGTAGCTGATCGTTTCCTCGATTTCAATTTCATTAATTAATCCACCCAGACCTGTTCCCAGAATAATTCCAAATTGAGGCTTGAAATCAAGTTTGGAGACAATATACCGATGCGCTTTTTGAATTTGTTCAATCACTTTTTTAGCTTTATTGTATGGTAAGAAAAGTTTATAATCAAAAATGCAAAATAAACGATTTTAACGGATCATCCCAGCATGTAGGAAAAATCAAGAAAATAAATTGTCGGATTGCCCACTTTTGTATAACTTCATCCTAAAATTAGAGTCCACCCTCATCTCTAAACTTATGAAAACAAATTTTTGCCTCCTATTTAGCCTTTTCCTCTGCCTCTTTGTAGGCACGACTATTCCTTCGGTTTCTGCTCAAGAAATGAGTAAAGCAGAAGAACGCGCACTCAAAAAAGAGCTTCGTGACCTCAAACGCGACTTGAACCGCTATCAGCGTATGAAAATGGAAGATCAGGCTTTGGACGCGCAAATTTCAAATAAAGAAGGCTTCCTGAGCACTCAGGGTCTAGTTTTGGACGAATTAAACCGCCAACTGACCGATAGAGATCAAGAAATCGCGATGCTCGAGCAAGAAAAAATTCAGCACGGTACCAGATTGACCACTAGCTCCGTGGACGGCAAGGAACAGCGAGTTTTCTTCCGAGTACAGATTGGTGCCTACCAAAATAAGAGAATCGCTGAGGCATTATCCCAAAATGTTAACTTCAGCGTAGAACAAGGCGACGGAGGGCTGACTAAATACATGATCGGCCAGTTCAACAGCTATCAAGAAGCTAAACAATTGGCAGAAAGTCTCATTGATCAAGGAGCGCAAGCCTTCGTGGTAGGCTATATTGATAATAGCCGTGTCAGCAACCTCAAACAAATGCCCAAAGAGTATTTTTAGGAAATATTAGGCAAGGCAAGTGTATCAAGCTTATCCTTACTCTACATTGGTGCTACTGTGGGTCTTGTTCTTCGGTATGCACAGTCTATTGGCTTCACTCTGGGTAAAAAGGGCTTTTCAAAAGAAATTTCCATCTTTTTACCCTTATTATCGCTTAATATATAACTTGATTGCAGTGTTCACTCTGGGTGGAGTGATTTATTACCAGCATACAGTCCCTGATATTTTGTTATATTCTTTACCTCCTGTACTGACCTACTTCGCTTATGTACTGATATTATTGGGCTTGCTGATGATGGTGAATGCCTTCCGATATTATGATCGGGGTGAGTTTTTAGGCACGCGGCAACTTAAAAATTCCGAACAACAAGACCCTTTGATAACCACGGGAATGAATGCTTGGGTTCGTCACCCTTTATATTTTGGTGCCATTTTGAGCCTGTTAGGCTATTTACTGATTTCTTTTCACTTGCATACCTTAATTAACGTGCTTGCAATATTTGGGTATTTAGTAATCGGAACCTATTGGGAAGAGCAGAAGCTAATCGCCCTCTACGGGAGTGCCTATCGGGATTATCAAAAGCGAGTCAAAATGCTCATTCCGTTTGTTTTCTAAATGCCATCTATGGGCTTGCGCTCTAAAAGCCCTTTTTTTCTAAACTCAGAAGGATTCATTCCTGTGATTTGTTTGAATTGAGCAGATAGATAAGCCCCACTGTTGTAGCCCAGCGTATAGGCAATTTGGTTCAGATTCATTTCTTCGTAGAGTAGCAGTTCTTTGGCTTTTTCTATTTTCTGATGGATAAAATACTTTTCTAGGGTAATGTGCTCGTGCTTTGAGAAAAGCTGACTCAGGTGATGATAATCTTTATTAGTTTGTTGGACTAAGTAATCTGATAAATTAAGGTTCATATCCTCTAAACGGTCATTTTGCACTAAATCAATGATCAGATTTTTGACCTGCTCAATCAGCTGCTGATTTTTATCTTTCAATAGCGCAAAACCCTCTGCTTCCAGTGTGCTCTGGAGCTTTGCCCAATCTATTGCCGCTTCGGACTCGGTGATCACAGCTTGACCTAAGACGATGGATTGAACTTGATAATTTTGTTTTTCCAGCACTTCCTGTACCACTTTGATACAGCGCGGGCAAACCATGTTTTTGATGTAGAGCGTAGTGGGCATAATATTATTCAGGAATAGGTTGATGTTCGGGACAGTCTACACGCAATTCGTACGAAACTAATTCCTTTTCCAAAAATTTACAGTACGACTGGGCGTGGTTCTGCGTGGGAGGCTGATAAAAGCGGCAATTCAAGCACATCCTTTGCACTTGGATCAGACCTTGCTGATTTAGCCTCTCAATCATGCTCATCAGACTGCGGTACGTAATCATCAATTCGGAGGGATCCGCTTTCCCCAGAGCAGTTTGCATTTCTTCACCAAAATCAGAAGCTTGCTCAGCCATCTGCTTGCCCTCTGGACTGAGGCGAAGCGTGTGGCTTCTAGCATCTTCGGGAGAAACTTCACGCCTTAATAGGCTTTTGCGTACCAATACTCGTACCGCTTCGCTAATGGTAGCTTTGGTCATATTAAACTCTTTGGCTAAATAGCTAATCTTGCACTTTTCTGCTGGATGAAATCGGACAAAAATAAGGATCTGAATTTGAATCGGGCTAAGCTTGAAGTGCTTGCTTTTTTCCCAAAGAGCCACCCGAAAAGCCTCGGACACTCTTTCTAGGGCAACTACAATTTTGTTTTCTAGAGTCTGATTTTGAATCTCAGGATCAAAAAGGGAATGCTTCATCCGCAAACAAGATTAGAATAAGAGGATCAATTTAAAATGAAAAGGAGTGGAGAAACAAAAAAGTTTCCCCACTCCTCAAACGCAGACCCTATAAAATACTTATTGCTCTACTTGATAAGGCAAAGATAAATCTTCGGAGGCGATGTCATAGACCTCATAAACCCCCAACATCGGCTGGTCTTTTTGGCTAGTATTGACCTGCATATAGGCCGTTACGCCATCGAACTTGAAGTTTTTCTGATGATTAATCCGGTAAGCAGGTACAATTACTTGTATTTGTTTACCTCGGGTCAATACGGGGTAGCCCGGTGAATCCATATACATAGGCATTCCCGGATTCGTAGGTGGTAGCTTGACCGATTGGTCTTTAGGTTCAAATTGCTTCACCGAAAGCCCACCTTTGACCCGATCGTCCTTTTGTAAAATTACCCAGTGTGGATGCCAAACCAGACCATCATTATCTAGGATTTGGTCGCTGTTTTCATCCCACAAGGGCGTGTCATCAAAATCAGGGTGAGAGGTCAAAGCCAGAGCTACGATGCCTTCCACTGCACCAAAGCCTACATCCGTAGATTTGAGCGAAGTAGGGAAGACATAACCCAAAACAGGGGCTCCATCTAGTTGGCCAAATGCCTCCGGGCGCGTTGCTCCGGCTTTTCCAGCTACCATTATCGTAAAAACCATGAGATCTAGGTCTTCTTGATAAGCAACCGAAGCACGGGTAATCTTCAAATTCTCGCTTTCTTTCCAAGCAGCAGCAGCGTGAGGCTTGATTTGAGCTTGGCTCAGAAAAGATGGAGTAAATAGCAAAATGATTAAGAACAGACAAATATTTTTCATAGATATTTAATTAGTAATACTAACTATTAAAGTTAAAAAATTTTTTAAGCTTTCAGTTCCTCGAGACTTGCCCCGAAATTGATATGAAGCATATGTCCCTGAGGGGTTTGGAGTGCGGGCACGGATTTGAGTCCGGCCTTTTCGGCCTCCGCCAATCGACTGGGTTGCTCACCCAAATGAACAGACTCTATCTCCATTTTTTGAGTATCTAAGAGATTGAGTAGATCTTGCTCGGCACTGACACAAACTGGACATCCGGCGTGATAAAAGATTGCTTTTTCCATTTTTGAATTTGCTTTTGATTGTGATGAATGATTTACAAGAGCAAATATAGTTAGCATTACTAACTAATACAAATCTGTGTCCGTATTTCTAAAGTCCTGAGTCGGTCAGAAGTTTAAGAAGCTTAAATGGGAATGAGCAACAGTGCGTAGCCCAAAACCGCCCCTCCCAACACAATCCAGAGCGAGCTCAGTTTCTTAGGCCCAAAAGTAGCTCCGATGCTTAAAAGAGCGATCACCCAGGCTCGCCAATCGGTGAGCACGTTTTGGCCCAATTGAATGGTCACCGCTATCATGATCCCTACGGCTGCGATGTTAACCGCATCCAAAAAATAAGAGGCTAACTTAGATTTTCTCAGACGGGGTACGATCGGGTTTAGTATCCACACAAAAAGAAAAGAAGGTAAAAAAATGCCAACCGTCGCCGCGATGGCTCCCCAAAATCCCTGAATCTGATAACCAATAAAGGTGGAGGTGGATAAAACGGGGCCAGGAGTAAACTGCCCGATGGCGATGGCATCTAACAACTCATTTTGTGTAAGCCAGCCTAACTGCCTGACCAAATCTTCTTCCAAGTAAGCCACCAACACATAACCACTCCCGAACAACACGGCTCCTACTTTCAAAAATACCAGAAACAGTTTAGGGGTTGTCGCTTTACCACCGACCCAAGCGGAAGCCAAGATCAGGGTGAGCGGAGATAAGCTATAAAGTTTTTCACCCTGCCAGAGATCACGCCCTCCGAAGATCAACAAACCCAGTACACCCGCCCCAAGAATGGCCGTGATTTCAGAAACGCCCAGAAAGGCGGCCATGATGACCAAAGCTCCGAGGAGACCCAGCAGTGTGTTTTTTAAAGCTTTTTTGCCCAATTTGTAAATCGCCCCTGCGATAATGGCGAGCACGGCGGGCTTGATCCCATACAAAAAGGGTTCAATCTCGGGTAAGGAGCCATATTCTACGTACAAGAAAGCCAGCAAACCCGTCAAAAAAGCTGCTGGAAAGATGAAACAAATCCCCGCTACGAATAGGCCCGCCACACCGCCCCGCTCGTGTCCACAGTGCATAGTCATCTCGGTAGAGTTGGGGCCTGGAATCAGATTGGTTGCTCCCACCAAATCCAAAAAATGCTCTCGGCTCATCCACTTTCGCTTATTGACTACTTCTTCCTCCATCATCGCAATGTGAGCCGCAGGACCTCCGAAGGCAATGAGTCCCAATTTGAAAAACAGGCTTGCGATTTCCTTGAGATGCTGATTTGATTTCAAAATCTTCTTTTTTTTGAAAAATGATAATTTTTTTCTAAAATACCATAAGTCTTTTTTGGCTTAACATCGTTTATATTTGTATGTTAGAACAATAGGTCAAAATAAAACGCATTTTTGAAATCCATCTACCAACATAGCCTCCTTTATCTACTGAGCTTTCAGATTTTGATTGCCTCGGTGGGTATTCCCTTGCATAAGCGCAGTTGCGCGATGCTGGAGATGGATGACCAAGTGGCTCTTTTTAGCCCGCCTCCTACCTGCTGCGAAGAGATGTGGCCAGAATACGCTCAGGATCAGCATCATACCAAGGACAAGGCTCCGCCTGTGGATCCTTGTTGTGATTTCTCGGCAGATTTCTTCAAAGTTGATTTCAAAGTAGTTATTCAGCCTGATTTAGATCAGCAAGTTTCTTTCTTTGGTCTGCTACCATTTGTTCCTTCATACGAGCATTCTTTTCTGGCTGCTTACCTTGAGAAAGAGATTCATCTCTACACGGACTCGTCCCCGCCAAACACGGGAAGACAAATTATCCTCTTGAAACAAAGCTTGCTTATTTAGTTTCCTAACCTTCCTCTCCTTGAAAATGAGGTGCTTATCACTTCATTTCTATCCTCTCTATTTTCTCAATTTTCAAAGATTCTCACGAGTCATTTTCAAATAATTGACTATCATGAAAGCAAGCTTGTTATATAAAATATTAACCATACTCATATTCCTTTGCAGTTTCCGAGCACAAGCACAGGAAATCAAAGGAACCGTATTAGAGCAAAATTCCGAAGGTAATAAAATTCCGCTTGTAGGCGCGAATGTGGTTTGGCTCGGCACCCAGCAAGGAGCAACTACGGATATTCAAGGGAAATTCACCATCTCTCCAAGTCCTGAGGCTACCCGATTAGTAATCAGTTATGTAGGTTATCAAACGGATACTATCAAGGCGACCCCAAAAGTACCTATGAAGATTTTTCTAGTTTCCAACCAAACCCTCGAGACCATCGTGGTCAAGGATAATTCCTTGGATACCGGACCCCTACAGTCCGAGCTATTGACCACGGCAGATTTACGCAAGGCCGCTTGCTGTAATCTTTCCGAGAGCTTCGAGACCAACGCCTCGGTAGACGTGAGCACCACCGATGCAGTATCAGGTACGAAAAGAATCAGAATGCTGGGTCTCGACGGGGTCTACGCGCAAATTATGCAAGAAAATATTCCCAATGTGCGAGGGCTCTCTTCCAGACAAGGCTTACATTTCATTCCTGGTTCTTGGATCAAATCTATTGATATTAATAAGGGAAGTGGCTCGGTGGTCAATGGATACGAGTCTTTCACGGGGCAAATCAACGTGGAACTCGCCAAGCCCGAGAACAGCGAAAAGCTCCTCCTGAATGGCTACACCAATCTCAACGGACGCGTGGAATTTAATGTGAACATAGCTCACGCTTTGAGTGAAGAATGGAGCACGGCTTTGTTGGCACACGCCAGCCACTTGGGAAATGGAATCGATAGAAATGAGGACGGCTTCCGCGATGTTCCCGAATACCGCCAGTTCAATGTACTCAATCGCTGGAAATACATGGGTGAAACCTTCCGTCTGCAAATAGGCGTGAAAGCCCTACACGATGATCGTATCGGCGGGCAAATGGATTTTCAGAGAGGAGATACACGCTCCTCGGAAAATGCTTATGGCTATGGGCTACGAGTCAATCGCTTGGAGGGATTTGCCAAACTGGGCTTTTTACCAGAAAAGCATCCAAATAGTAGCCTAGGACTTATCCTTACTGGTATGTATCACGATCAAGAAGCTTTTTGGGGATTAAGCGATTACGATGCGCGGCAGGGCAATGTTTGGGCAAATTTGATTTATCAAACCCAATTCAATCCACAACATCAACTTCGGGCAGGAGTAAGCTATCTGCTGGATCACTACGATGAGCTCTATTCGCAACGTTTTATAAATTCAGAAGAAAATTTTGATCGGGAAAGAACCGAGTCCGTTCCGGGTATTTTTGCCGAATACACCTATCAACCCAGTTTGCGTTGGGCCATCGTGCCGGGCATCCGCGCGGATTTTCATAATCTCTACGGTACTTTCCTCAGCCCCAGAGTGCATTTTAAATATGAATTCAGTCCTAAAACGATTGCTCGCCTTTCGGCAGGAAGAGGTTTTCGGGTGGCTAATCCGATTGCTGAGAACATGAGCTACCTGATTAGCTCCCGTGGCTTGTTTATACAAAATGACCTGGAGCCAGAGATCGCCTGGAATTATGGAGGAAGTATTGTCCATCAATTCCAAACAGGAGAAAGGAAGGGAACCTTGATTTTGGATTTTTACCGCACTGAATTCCAAAATCAAGTAGTCTTAGATTTGGACGCCAGTTCACAGGAAGTTTCTTTTTATAATCTATCGGGAAGGGCTTTCGCCAATAGCTTCCAAGCCAATTTGGAGTATGAAATCCTAGAAAGCTTTGATGTGAATGTGGCCTACAAATACTACGATGTCAAAAGCACAATCAACGGAACATTACAAGAGATGCCCTTCGTGCCCCGCCATCGCTTTTTCGTGAATTTGGCCTATGCTGCTTTTTACGATATTTGGCAGTTTGATCTCACCACCCAGTGGATTGGCTCACAGCGCATCCCCAATACGAGTGATAGCCCCAGCGATTTCCGACAGCCAGAGCGTGGCTCCAGCTATTTTCAGGTGAATGCACAGGTTACCAAAAAATTCAAGGGGGGCTGGGAAGTATATCTCGGTGGAGAAAACCTGTTGAACTATCGTCAGGACAATCCTATTGTCAATGCGGGCAATCCTTTTCAGGAGCAGTTTGACGCGGGATTGGTCTATGCCCCCGTGTTGGGGAGGATGATTTATGCGGGCTTTCGCTTCACGGTTCCTCGTGCTAAGAATGTATAAAATCTCTAATTTTCAATCTTTAACTAATTTTATAAAATCATGCAAACATCTAAATTCATCTTATGTGTTTTATTGTTTACCGCCTTTGCCTTTACCGCCCAGGCGCAAAAGTCTAACCAAGGTAAAGGTAAAAATAAAGGTAATCAGGAAGTGAGTATCCAAACATCTGCTCAATGCGAAATGTGTAAAGAACGCATCGAGAAAGCACTTGCTTTCGAGAAAGGAGTCAAAAGAGCAGAGTTAGATTTAGAAACCAAAAAAGTGATGGTGGTTTACAACGGCAAGAAAACCGATGCCAATAGTATCCGCCAAGTGATCGCGGGCGTGGGTTATGACGCAGACGACGTACCCGCCGAAAACAAAGCCTACGACGAGCTGCCTGCCTGCTGCCAGAAGGGTGGACACGATCAATAGAAGTAAACAAATGATTTAATAGAAAAGCTGAGTTCTGTGCTCGGCTTTTTTTATTGAGATTGAATATAAATTCAAAAAGCATATTGACAATGCGGCTACTTATTCGGATACTTGCATAGTAACCTGATGTGAATCATGAAAAAGTTACTCTCCTTATCACTAGCCTTATTGCTGTTCTGCGGAAGTCTGCTTCCTCAGGGGGATGTGGAGGAACTTTTCAAAATTCCCTACTTAATCCAGCATTATTACCAAGAGCATTCCAATCAAGCTTTCTTAGATTTTCTAGCAGAACATTATGGAAATGGAACCAACGCTCAGGTACACCAGCAGGCTGACCAAGATCACCAAAAGCTCCCTCTCAAGCAACACGACCACCAAGGCTTACAAATTTTTAATTTTTTACCTTCTTTTTGGTCTGCCACGCTGACTTCAAGTGAAACTCCAAGAATAGACAGTTTTTTGGACAGTAAGAACCTCTATCATTTTATCCAATCTTCTAAGTTTTTAAGACCTCCTGAGCTTTCCAATCATTCCTCTCTTTAATGGCTCGTGCTGCTAAACAAGGGCACGGGATAATCCTCAAAATTATTTAGGCAAGGCTTCCGAGAAGTCTGGTCTTCACCTCATTTTCATACATCATGATTGATCGTTTGATTGCTTTTAGCATCCATCATAAATTAGTGATCGCAATGTTGACTCTGGCTCTGGTACTCTGGGGTAGTTACGCTTTGACACGCATCCCCATCGATGCCGTGCCGGATATCACCAATAACCAAGTCCAATTAATTACCCAATCTCCTAATTATTCGGCGCAGGAGATTGAGCAGTTTATCACCGCACCCTTGGAGCTAGCCTTTTCTAACCTCCAGCAATTGAAGGAAATTCGCTCTATTTCCCGCTTCGGAATCTCCGTGATTACCATCGTCTTTGAAGAGGAGGTAGATATTTATCTGGCACGGCAATGGGTCAGAGAGCAACTAGCTCAGGTGGGAATTCCCCCCGAAATGGGACAACCTGAAATGACTCCCGTGAGTACAGGCTTGGGCGAAATCTATCAGTATGTACTCAAACCCCAAGCCGGTTACCAAGATCAGTATTCTGTGACAGAACTACGCACCATTCAAGATTGGGTGGTCAAGCGCCAATTGGCTGGCATCCAGGGCGTGGTAGAAATCAATAGCTTTGGAGGGCTGGTCAAACAATACGAAGTAGTCATTCATCCACAAAAACTACGTGCGCTTGATCTCACAATACCAGACTTGCTGGAAGCCTTATCCCAAAACAATCAAAATACAGGGGGAAGCTATATCGAGAAAAACAGCCAAGCTTATTTTATCCGGGGAGAAGGGATGATTCAGGAAGCCTCGGAACTTACCCAGATTGTCATCAAAAATATAGAGGGAATGCCTGTACTGATAGGCGATGTAGCTGAGGTACGCTTTGGCCACGCTCCCCGCTACGGTGCCATGAGCCAAGATGGAAAAGGAGAAGTGGTAGGTGGTATCGTGATGATGCTCAAAGGAGCTAACTCCGCCAAGGTCATCGATCGGGTAAAAGCACGCATTGAACAGGTACAAAATAGTCTGCCCCAAGGACTGGAAATTGCCCCCTTTCTGGATCGCGCGGCCTTGGTCAATCGTGCGATTCGTACCGTCCAAACTAATCTGCTGGAAGGGGGACTCATCGTGATTTTTATTCTAGTGATTTTTTTGGGAAATCTTCGGGCTGGTTTGGTGGTCGCCTCAGTGATTCCACTTGCTTTATTATTTGCTATCGGGATGATGCACGTATTTGGAGTGTCGGCCAATCTGATGAGCCTGGGAGCCATTGACTTTGGCTTGGTGGTAGATGGTTCTATCATTGTGGTAGAAGCCATTTTGTATCGTTTGCATAGTGGAGCATTCACCCAGAAACTTTCCCAAACAGAACTGGACGAGCAAGTCTATGCCGCCGCCAAAGATATCCGCCAATCAGCTGCATTTGGGGAGATCATTATCTTGATCGTGTATTTGCCCGTGTTGACGTTGGTGGGCGTAGAGGGTAAAATGTTTCGCCCTATGGCGCAAACCGTTAGCTTTGCCATTTTTGGAGCCTTGGTATTGTCCCTGACTTACGTTCCCGCCATGTCAGCGTGGGTCTTACGCGGGTCTAGGCATTCAGGAGCGCATTGGTCAGATCGTTTGGTTGAGTATTTACAACTAGCCTATCGCCCGATTATTTTAATGGCTTTAAGAGCTAGATACTTAGTGATTACTTTGGCTTGTCTCTTACTGATTTTAGCCTTGGCAATCTTCCAACAATTGGGAGGGGAGTTTATCCCGCAGCTAGACGAAGGGGATTTTGCCCTAGAAGTGCGCTTGCCCGTGGGTTCTAGTTTGAGCCAAACGATCGAGGTATCTCAGCAAATGGAAGAGATTTTAATGCGATTTCCCGAAGTCAAAACGGCTGTTTCCAAAATAGGCACCTCGGAGATACCTACTGATCCTATGCCCTTGGAAGCCAATGACTTGATGGTCATTCTCAAAGACAAAAGCCAATGGCAGACGGCCTCTGGCAAAGAAGCTCTGGCCGATTCCATGCGCCAAGCCTTAGCCATCATACCGGGCGTGAGCCTTGAGTTTCAGCAGCCCATCGAGATGCGTTTCAACGAATTACTTACCGGGGTGAAATCCGACATAGCCGTCAAGATCTACGGTGAAAATCTAGATATGCTATACCAAAAAGCTCAGATCGCCGCCACGCTGATTCGGCAGATTCCCGGAACGATGGAGATCAAAGTGGAGCAAATAATTGGCTTACCGCAAATGCTGGTCAAATACAAACGCGAACGATTAGCACAATATGGTCTCCAAGTAGTAGATTTAAATCAATTACTTCAAACGGCTTTTGCCGGCACTAAAACGGGTGTGGTCTTCGAGGGAGAAAAACGCTTTGATCTAGTACTTCGCTATGACCAAAATTACCGCCAGCGTCTGGAAAACATCAAAACTTTGTATGTTCCGCTAGCGAATGGGGAGCAAATCCCCTTGGAAGAAGTAGCCGAAATTACTTATCAAAATGCACCCGGGCAAATTTCCCGAGACAATACCCAGAGGCGCATTACCATTGGTGTCAATACGCAGGGGAGAGATGTGGAAGGATTAGTCCAAGAAATAAAAGCCGTTTTGGAAACTCGGTTAGATTTACCACCAGCTTATTACCTGAGCTATGGCGGACAGTTTGAAAACCTTCAACAAGCCAGGCAACGCCTCGCGGTAGCCGTACCGATTGCTTTAGGGTTGATTTTTATTTTGCTCTATTTTACTTTTTTCTCGGTAAAACAGGCCATATTAATCTTTACAGCCATTCCCTTGGCAGCCGTGGGTGGAGTATTAGCTTTGTGGTGGCGCGGTATGCCTTTTAGTGTTTCCGCTGGGGTGGGATTCATTGCTTTATTTGGCGTGGCCGTATTGAATGGCCTAGTCTTGATTGGTTATTTCAATCAGCTTAAACGAGAAGGCCTGAGAAATCTTTACCGGCGTATTTTACTTGGAACCCAAGTACGACTTCGCCCCGTGTTGATGACTGCCCTGGTAGCTAGTTTGGGTTTCTTGCCGATGGCTTTATCCACGGGAGCTGGAGCCGAAGTGCAAAAGCCCCTGGCGACGGTCGTGATTGGCGGATTAATCAGTGCTACCCTGTTAACCTTGGTTCTACTCCCAGTATTATATAGCTTGGCAGAAGGGGAATTGCCCAGATATCGCCCGAAGGCCTGGCTCCTCATCCTTTTATGCCTCGTCGGAGGAGTTGGAGGTCAGCCCCTTTTGGCGCAAGGTCGTGAAACTATTAATCTACAAGAAGCTATTGATTTGGCTTTGGCACAAAATGAAAGTATTCAAATACATCAATTAGCGATTAATCAAGCCGATGCCTTGAGCAAAGGTGCTTTTGATTTGCCTAAAACTCAGGTTGATTTACAATATGGAAATGTAAATGATGCCAATGTAGATTATAATTTGCAGGTAGTCCAGGGCTTTGATTTACCTGTTTCTTATAAAAGAAGGAAGGTTTATCATCGTGAAAAGGTCGAGCTAGAAACTGAACAGCAAAACCTACAAAAAGATCAACTGAGGCGAGAAGTGAGAAAGGTATATTGGCAGTTGGCTTATCTTCATGAGAAACAAACCTTACTCGAGAGACAAGATACCCTTTTCCAGAACGCCGCCCGTACCACAGAAATCAAAGTACAGGCCGGTGAAAGTGCTAGTTTAGACCAGTTGAACGCACGCGTTCAAGCTGGGCAACTTCGTAATCAGATCGAGCAAATTACCCGCGAAATCAGCATCCAACAACAAAAATTAGCGCTGCTCCTTAATCGGGAAACAGCCGTGGATATTCAGGACAAGCAACTTCCTCGACCTCAGAGGCTTGCCGATACCCTGAATCTGCAGAATAATTCAATGCTCCAACTAAGCAAACAAGCGTTGAGCGCGCAGGATGCACAGGTGAAACTGGAAAAAACAAGACTTTATCCCAATTTTCGCCTGGGCTATTTCAATATGCAAGAGGGAGGAAGCAACAACTTGCACGCCGCTATCTTTGGCCTTTCCCTTCCCCTGCTCAATCGTGGAGATAAGGCAGCTCTGGAAGCCGCTAAGCTCCAGCAGGCCAAAATGCAGACTGAACTCGCCTACCAACAACGCCAAATCAAGGGTAATCTCCTGATTATTCAAGCACAACTCGCTAAGCTCAATAATTCGCTAAGCTATTATCAAGAGAAAGCTTTGGTACAGGCGGAGCAGATTACCAATCAGGCCGAACAGAGCTACCAAGCCGGAGAAATTGATTATTTGCAACTGATCCAAAATCGCTTGCAAGGGCTGAGTTTACTAGAAAATTATTTAGAAGACTTACACGCTTACCAAACTTACCTAATTGAACTACAATACATTACTGGAAAATAATGATCATGAATCTTAACATACATATTGTATCCCTGCTGATCTTAGTCGGACTCGTACAGTGCCAATCTCCCGCCACCTTAACCGATGAGGAGAAAAATAAAGAGCCCATTTCCCCAAGCACAGAAATCGTGCTTAGTCAAGAGCAAATCCAAGCTATTGGCCTAACCTACGGGAAACTAGAAACGAAAAACATGGGGCAAAGCATCCGTGCCAATGGACGGGTAGATGTACCTCCTTCTCATCACGCGCAGGTCAACGCCAAGGCCGAGGGCTTCGTACGCACGGTTCAGGTTTTGCCAGGGCATTTCGTGCGAGCCGGTCAGAGTCTGCTCGTGCTAGAAAACAGCGAATATGTTCATCTTCAAGAGCAGTACCTTATCGCCCAGCAGGAATTAGCCTATATCGAGCAAACTTATCAAAGGCAAAACAAACTCAGACAAGAGAGTATCAACGCGCGAAAAGAACTCCAACGGGCAGAGGCTGACTTGGCCATCAAAAAAGCCCAAAAAATTAGCCTGGAGCAACGCCTAAGCTTCCTGGGATTTTCGCCCGCTTCTATTCAGGCCGAAAGTATGAGTTCCCTGATTTCGGTGACCTCCCCGATTGACGGCTATGTCAAAGCCGTATCGGCTCGAATGGGTGCCTTCGTGAATCAAGGTTCTCCCCTGATTGAAATCATAGGTACAGATCACAAACATTTGGAGCTTCAGGTATTTGAGAAAGATATTTTGCAAGTCCAAGAAGGGCAGAAGGTGCATTTTAGCGTGCCCAACCTAAAAGACAAAACCTATCCCGCTACCGTTTTCCTGGTGGGTAAGAGCTTTGAGCAAGCTACCAAAACCGTGCAGGTACATGCCCATATCGAGGATAAAGCCATCGAGCAAAAATTGCTGCCCGGGATGTTTGTAGAGGCCGAGCTGGAGCTGGCGAACCAAGCTTTGCTAAGCCTACCCGAACAAGCCATTGTACCAGAAGGGGCTTTGTTTTATATTTTTTGGAAGGCAAAGGAGAAAGGAGACAAAATCTTTTTTCAAAAACGGGAAGTCATTCCCCAAAATACCAAAAATGGCTTCACGGCCGTACGCTTTATAAAACCGCTACCTACCTCTGCCCAGGTAGTCAAAGAAAAAGCTTACTACCTACAAGCTTTGCTCCACCAAGAAGGAAAAGAGGAATAAAAAAGCACTAGATTTTGTTAGAAAAAGTATCGCATTCATTTGCAATAAATGCATGCTAGCTTGGCTTTTATAAAAGCTTCTAAAACTGGGAAATTTCAGGGTTAAAGACCCGAAAAAGTAGCTCATAACCAACAACTACTTATGTGGAAAAAACAAAGTATACTCGTTCTTCTCTGCCTAATGGGGATGCCTCAAATCCTGCTGGCACAAAAAATCTATCGCTCCCAAGACCGTTGGGGGAACGTGCGTGGCGATTGTATTGCCAAGGTAGAGAATGGAAATCAAATTTATCGCAGCAGTGGCGCATTTTGTAATCAGGGAAATTGTATCTATATTATTCAGCAAAACCGAGTGTTCACTTCCTCTGGGGCATTTTGTACCATCGCCAAGGACTGCGCTTTCGTGATGGACGGAAATTACTTTTATGAGTCAGACGATCCTTTTGGCAATTATTTGGGGAATGTGGTATTTTTGGTAGAAGAGAACCGGATTTACAAATCTGTCAATGGTTTTGGCCGGGGAGAATGCCTGTATATTGTAGAAGATAATAAAGTTTATAATTCTTTCAATCCCTTTGGCACGATGAAAGATGATTGTATCCTGATGATTGAAGAAGGCGAAATCACCTGGATTGCTCTCTTATCCATCTTGGCAAGGAGATTTTGAACAAGCACGAGATCAATTCAATTCAATAAAGTATAAGGCAGAATACAGATTGCGAACTACCAAATCAAGCCTCAATATGACGCTTACCTTAGAAGAAGAAAAGAAAAAAAAGAAGCTTAGTTTCCCCTGGCTGACCTTATCATTCCTTGGTTTGGGAGTAGGGATAGCCGTCATTTGGGCAAATTACACAGGCGAGAATATTCATATCGTCATCGGCGCCGAAATTATTCTGATTTCTCTGGGAAGCTTGCTGATTCACAATCATTTAAACATCTTAGCCAAATGCTTACTTGCGCTGGGCATCAGTACCCCTTTTGCCGCGGCTACCTTAGCCCCCTTGTACTACCCGACTTCGGCTTGGTTTGTCTCGGTAGGATTTTGGAAAATGTTTGGCATCGGAGTAATCCCAGGAATCAATGTCTT
This sequence comes from uncultured Cytophagaceae bacterium, assembly GCA_964551015.1. Taxonomy (GTDB): domain Bacteria; phylum Bacteroidota; class Bacteroidia; order Cytophagales; family Microscillaceae; genus CAZKBP01. Next base: position 118,076 of record CAZKBP010000004.1, read on the forward strand.
TTTTTTGGGAGTTTTCCTCTTTACAGAAATTGATAAAAAAACTTCTAAACGAAAAGAGAAAGACCCACCGTGGTTGTGGGGAATAGATATCCTGTTCCGAGTGGGTAGTCTGGTCACACTGGCCACGGTCTTGGTGGGGGAGTGGAATATTTACACGATTCCCTTGGTATACGGAGGGGTAGCTACTTTTTTGACGGTTTTGATCGTACTGATTCCATACCGTTTTCAGGCGGGCTTGCGTGGGTCGGGCAAAGTCATGCTCTCGCTGGGCATTGGCGGCATGCTCGTGATGGTATTGGCGTGGAGTATGGCCAAGGAGAGAATCGCACCTTCGGAAGCACTCTGGGTGTTCTTGCCTTCTCTTTTTCTGGCTTTATGGGGTTTAGTAATTATACTTTTTATGACCAAGCCTGGAGATACTTCACCTCCCAAACTCAAAGTCCGCCCGCCCTCTAGGTAAATTAGCATACATATGTTCTTCTATCCACTCCTAAATCTGATCATCGATGCAAGCCTATTTCTTGAAAATGTACACCTATGAAGATTGGGCAAACTTGAAAGTAGCTCGCTTAGCCCAAGAACCTCCTTCACTACCCGATCGAGTGTCTGCCATTTTTTCTCACCTACTAGCTGCGCAGCAAGTTTGGTATCACCGGCTAACTGAGCAGGACAATCCGCCCGCCGTTTGGTCAAATTACCCGATATCTGATTGGGAAAGCTTGTTACTTGAAAATGGTGCCCAATTTCGCCAATTGATTCAAAGCTATCAAGAAGCAGATTGGAACCGAAAAGTAATCTATCAAAACTCCAAGGGAACCCGTTTTGAAACACCCGTGCACGAAATTCTGAGCCATTTATTACTACACGCTGCTTACCATCGGGGGCAGTTAATCCTGCTGCTCAAGCCTCTGGTAAAAGAACTCCCGCTTATTGATTTCATTTTCTATCTGAGAGAACAGGGATAAAACAGAACGAGATTGATGTCCGAAGTACAAAAGTTATGGCAGTATCTGGCACCTTACCTGACCGAGCATAAAAAGAACCTTTTTGAAGAAGTGCTCGCCAATAGAACTCGACATTTGGTCGTAGTGCTAGAAGATTTGCTTCAAGACAGGAACATGGGTGCAATCGCGCGTACCTGTGAATGCATGGGGATTCAGGACTTGTATGTTATCGCGGCCAATGAGCACACGCAAGTTGCCCATAGCATAGCCAAGGGTGCCGAAAAATGGATGGATTTACACCTTTTTAATCAGGCGGAAAACAATTCTCTGGCCTGCATAGCAGCCCTAAAAGAGCAAGGCTACCAAATTGTGGCTACTACGCCGCACGCACAGGGAATCTTACCAACAGACTTCAAGCTCGAGGCCAAATCTGCTCTCTTCTTCGGAGGAGAGCGTTATGGGCTAAGTGCTGAGGTGAGGGCGAAAGCAGATGTTTTTTTGAGAATTCCAAGTTGGGGCTTCACCGAAAGCTACAATGTATCCGTGTCGGCTGCCTTGATTCTCTATGATCTATTACCCAGATTACGTGCGCGAACAGACATTCCTTGGCAGTTAAACGAGGAAGAAGCTTTGAAAATCAAAACTATTTGGGCCACCCGTACCATCCCCAATGGGGCTAAAATTGTAGAACATTTCTGGCAAAAATTAGCTTGAAATGGATATTTGTCTCGAATAACTGGCGACTCCTGCGGATTGAGAGCGCAGATGTTCCCATTTTTAGGTATTAATGTGCCAGAATGTCAGATTTTTATAAAAATCGCTTAGCTTTTGAGCCGAGATGTCGCTTTCAAAGGGATTTAGACGCCCGAAGCGGGGCTGGTATTAGGATTGATATATTAATATTTCAGGAAGGAACTAGGTAAACACGCCCCAAGGAGCTTCAACCTCAGGGCAAGACGAAAAATTCAGATTATGGCAAAAGACTATTATCAAATATTAGGAGTCAGCCGAGAGGCGAATCAGGAGGAAATCAAGAAAGCTTATCGAGATTTAGCTAAAAAATATCACCCTGATCGGAATTCTGGCGATGAAAAGGCCGAAAAACGCTTCAAAGAAATCGGAGAAGCCTTTGAAGTATTGAAGGATGAAGAAAAAAGGAAAAAATACGATCGTTTTGGGGAAAATTGGAAAAACGCCGAACAATTTAGCAATGCAGGCGGGAGCGGCTCTTATTATACCTACCAAGGAAATGCAGAAGATTTTGAAAATGTCTTCGGCCAAGGAGGTTTTTCCAGCATCTTCGAGGAGATGTTTGGGGGAGGAGAATCCTTTGGACGCAAGCGGAGCCGTCAACGAGCGCGGCGTGGCCAAAATCTCAGAGCACAAGTAAGCCTGAGCCTGGAAGAAGCTTATCACGGAAGCGAAAGAATCATTGCTGTAGGCGACAAAAAATTAAAGATTAGTCTTAAACCTGGTATCGCTTCTGACCAGCAACTCCGCATCAAGGACAAGGGTGAACCTGGATACGAAGGAGCGCCCGCTGGTGATTTGTTAATTGACGTGCAAGTACAATCACATCCTCATTTTGAAAGAAAAGGGAACGATTTGCATTTGAATTTAGAAATTGATGTCTTTACCGCCGTACTTGGAGGCAAAGTTACGATACAGACGCTCGCCGGTGATTTACAGCTAAAAATCCCGCAGGGTACCGATAGTGGCAAAACTTTAAGGCTCCGCGATAAGGGAATGCCTGTTTATCAGAAAGCAGGAACGTACGGAGACTTGTATGCCAAAATAGAGATTAAAGTCCCCAAAAGCCTAAGCGATCAACAAAAGAAAGACTGGGAAAAACTAAGAAAAAATGGTTAGCAGACTATAGAAAAAAAAGTAAGGCCAAATAGCAAGTGATCATTTTCTCCTTCATTATAGTATTACTATTAGAATACTATCATATGCTAAAATACAGCTCTTTTTTTAATAGATAAGTTGGAATATAGTCGAGTTTTACTTACTTTGCGTTATCATTAAACCAGAGTAAATACTATGTTGTCTCTTCAACTACTATTGAGTTTCTATTTGGCCTTTTCTGCAGAGGCTGGTCATAATCATACCCAAAGTTCATCTCTGATTCGCAAACAAACTTATATCTACGATGGTGCTATCGGCGAGGAGCGTGTGCGATTTATATTACATTTTGACATAGGGCTGGTGTGCCCTGCTTACCAAGGTCATTATTTTTACCTGACCAAACCTGAAGAGCTTCATTCAGTGAGAGGAGTCTGTGGCTATGTAGTCTGTAAAGACCGTCAGAATCAATATCCTAGTGGCCCTATTTTGTACTTGGATGAACGCCAGAAAAGACAAACAATCGCCAAGCTTCATCTCTGTCCTAAAGACCCGAAATTAGAACGCTTAGAGGGCTGGATTTTCCAAGCAGATTGCCAAGCGTATCAAGTTTGGCTAGATTTGGTAGATGTTATAGAAAGATAATCAAAGAGGTTGGCACGATCATCATGCCAACCTCTTTGATTATTTATTATTTTGGGAAAAGCTCAGGCGTGGGAACACGGACGACTCAGCACCCAAGAAGAGAGCAGGAAAAAGCTATTTCTTGGTATTAGAATCTTCTTTTTCCTCTTCTGTACCCTGAAGAGTAAAGAAAAACTGTCCGCCTTCGCTACCTACGCCACTCAACTGACCATAGAGTGGATCTTGTTCGGTAGTTTCTTCTACTTGTTTTTCCACGAAAGAGGCTAGTTCTTCTACAAAAATTTTGTCTTTCAGGTTTTCTTTTAGGTATTGAATCAAAAAACCAGCAAAGGGGCTGTTTGCTCCTTTTTTTCCATCTGATACTACTTCCAAGTTACCTGAACTCAGGCCCCAGCGTGATTTTACAGATTCTTCTTTGGTAATTCCTCTGGTTTCCGAGAAGAGTGAACCCGAAAAACAAGCGTCTGCCACTAAGAACACGTGTCGGAATTTCATCTGCTTGATGTAGTCTCGGATACGATCATTAGGAATGAAAGTAGAAGTAGCACCACTCTGTGTTTTTCCATCGTAAGGAACCCAGTAACCTAAATCGAAGGAGGCATCGTAAAAGCCGTGTCCAGAGTAATAGATGAGCAGATTGTCTATGTTGGTTCCTTTCCCTACGAGGCTCTCAAATTGTGCTTCTATATTAGCATCGGTTACTTCTTCATTCAAGAGTTCGTAGATATTTTCTTGTTTAAATCCATATCTTTCCATCAATACCTTTTTCACATCCCTTGCATCTCTCACCGCGTTGTTAAGCGATTTCCAAAACTTGTACTTGTCGGCGGCGATCAAGAGCAGGTAATTTTCAGAGCCAACCACGTCTTCAAAATCAAAAGCATCCATGGAGCTAGATAGGAAAGAAATATCAAAATTTTTGATTCGGCTGTAGGCAGAAGCAGACTGCAGGTTTCGCTCTTCCTCCTCTTCGTTTTGGGCAATCGAGGACGTAAAGCCCAGCAATAGGATCGCTAACGATAAGATAAAACGCTCTAATATATGAATTCTCATCACTGAATATTTTTATTGTAGTTCATTATTTATCCTAATATAATAAAAATCACGTAATCCGCTACTAAAGCTCTGAGTAGCCCCCACGATAGAAAAAGTGCCGTCTCTTTCTAAACTCATGTCGTAGGGTTGGTCATTTTGTGCTCCACCGAAGAGGCGTACTCCTTGCAGTTGGCCGAAAGGGCTGTATCTTGCCACGAGTATGTCTTTGTTGGTAATGGGGTTCTCGTGCACTCCCGTGGCATAAATAGTACCATCATTGCCCTCAATCGCCTTGCTATACTGTTCGTGATAATAGACTCGTTGATCGATCCATCTTTGGGTCGCGAAATCATCAAAACGCGCCAAGAAAGCATTCATACTATCGGCGGGGGCGTTTTCGTAGGTAATCTTTCCAGCGAGTAAGATATCACCATTCTCGGCCTGAGTCACACCTAATCCTTCACCATTAAAAGTTCTACCATTGATTCTAGGTTCAAATTTTTGTGCCGTACCGAAATCAGGCTCAAGACGATAAGCCACAGGGCGGCGGTTCTCGGTAACCGCAAGAATAAAAGAGCCATCAAAAGTAAATATAAAGTCATTGACCCGCCATTTATTACCCAAAGGAGCATCAAAAAGCCGGATACCACCTTCGCCGTATTCTACAATGAGCAAGTCAGGTTCGGCCAGTGTGGTTCCATTTAGCTCTGCTTCATAACCCACTACCAAGAAACTCTCGTTAAGCTCGATGACTCGGTTAAATCTTTGATCGGCTACTGTATTGCGTAACGTGAGCCACTCTTCATTCCCCTCAAAGTCAGTCTTGAGAATAAATGAGTCGCTTTCAAGTGAGTTGTAATCATAATAACCTACCAATACAAAACCACCATCGATGGTAGGATTGATATCAGTTACTACAATTTCGCCTCGGCCATCGGCAATGCTAGAATATTCTTGACGCCAATCTTCCACGAAGTTTCTATCCGTGCGAATCAATAACAAAGTGTTCAGATCTTTTCTGCCAGCAAAAATATAACCATCTGGTAGGATGCTGTAGCTAAAACCCGTATCGTCTGTATCTGCTCCACCTAGGATTTGAAAGTTACCAGCAGCTTGTGTACGCGGTACGACGGTGATGAACCTTGTAATCGTATCTTTGGTAACACCATCGGCTTTGGTACTAATGAGGCGCACGTTGTAGATACTGGCACTATCTTGATAAATATGCTTAGGATTGGCTTCGGCGCTAGTACTACCATCGCCAAAGTCCCACTCGTAGCTAGCGGCCACCTGTGAAGAAAATTGAAAGAATTGGATCGTATCGCCCACCTGAGCTACAGCTTGTGAAACGGCAAAATTAGCATCAAGCTCTATAAAAGATACGGGCTCGATATCCAAACAGGCAACTAGCACGATACTCATGCTGGCCAAGCCCCAATTGATTCGGCTTACAATTTCGTTTTTAACCTTAGAATATAGCTTTTTCATCTTTTTTACTAAAAACGCCAAACTAAACTTAATTGACTAAACTGGCCATCACTCTGTGGTATGATCTCGGGAATCCAGTTGAAAGAAGTTTCTTCTGAGTTTTCTTCCTCCTGTGCGGCTTTGGCTAGGTTACGTCGGTTTTTGAGCCCTTTTATGTATACACCAATAATATCAGCAAGCCAAATACTAGCCCCCGCGATAAAGAAACCACGTGAAATATTCTGTGAGCGTTCTGCTTGATCAAACAACTCATTATGTTCAGACGCCGTGTTGGCGACCCGATCACGATAGTCATTATTTTTGCTCCTAGCTCGGAAATGGTAGTAAGTACCTACACCTAAACAAGCGTAAGTAGCCACTGCGATCCAGCCGTAATTGTATCCATTTCGTACTTCTGTATCTCCCAACCCGGGCACCAAAAGTGATTTGAAAGCATTGGACGGGCCACCCGTGGCAATCTTAGGAACTTCGGTAGCCTCTATTTTGAACATAATTTGCTTCCCATCAAAATAAGGATTGTCTTTGCGGAAAGACCAGTTGACTACCTTGTTATTCCCGACACGGGTGCTATCTCCCAGATCGCCCTCGATAGAACGAAGCGGGCCTTTGAAAGAGTTGCCTCGATTGTTGGAGTAATACAAGCGTGTGTCATAGTATCGCTTCTTGCTTCCCTTGAGGTTATATTCAATGACAATGGTTGTATCCTGCTGATTCAAGTCAGTATTGATAATTTCAACTTCCAGTTGTTTGCTGAAAGGAAGCTTAAACTGTGCTTGGGTGGGCAGAGAAACAATCAGTAGAATGGCCGCGAGGTAAATACCCTGACGGCTGATAGGTAAATGTTGAGCCACTTTGGAATGTTTTAGTTTTGGGTACCAATTTAGTTAAAGACGAAAAATCTTGCCAGAGGTTTGTTAAAAAAGTATTTAGAATTGAGGAGCTTGGAGTTAGAAACTAGGAGGGACTTTCCTCTTGGCTTCTATCTCCTAACCCCTTTTTAGTAGTTCCGAACTGCCTTTTCGGTGTTTAGTTTGGGGGTTGCAACTCCCAAGCTAAGTTTTTCGGAGTTCCGAACTGCCTTTTCGGCGCTTCTAAATTCTAACTCCTAACTCCTGAATTCTATCTCCTAAATTCTAACTCCTAACTCCTGAATTCTATCTCCTAACTCCTAACTCCTAACTTCTATCTCCTAACTCCTGAATTCTATCTCCTATTCTCCAAGAAAAAACGCTTTAAAAGTAAAATCTCAGGCTCATCGATGGCAGGAAAATTAGCGATCCGAAAGGTCGTGTCTTTCCACTCTCCATAGCCTTTGCCCAAGATAATACGCTGTGCTTTGGCGTTTCGCAATAGATTCTGAATGCGATCTTCGAAGGCTTTGGCCGCGATTACAGTTTGTGAGCGAACCCGTGGATTTTCTACCAAGAGGCTAAATTTTCTTAAATTACCAAAGAAATTATAGTAATCTTCTGCTCGGAGCAAGGTATTCTCGTGAATTTCTTCCATACTCGGGCGGGTTTCTAGCACGCGCATGAGCAAATAAATATTGAGAACATTGGGCGTGTAAGTAGTTTGGGCTTCTTGGATCTTGTCCAGCATAAAAGCCAAGCTATTATAATGATTTCTTTCGTTGATCTGATAAGCTCTTTCTACGGCTCGAGGCGAACAAATGAGGATGGCCATGCCTGCGGGCAGACCCAGACATTTTTGTACGGAGGCATACCAGAGATCGGCCACGCCAAAATCTAACTTGATCCCCCCGAGAGAGGAAGTCGCATCTACGGCCACGAGTTGGTCTGGGTAGGCTTCCTGGAAGCCGCGAATAATATCCGTGTCCACCGCAGTCGCGTTGGAAGTTTCATTCTGGGTAAAACAGATCATTTCATTGTCTTCGGGAATAGCCCGATCGGTTTGGAGGCGTGTCAGGTCTGCCTCTTCATTCACATCAAAACAAAAGCCTTGAATCTGTGCATCAGGTAGGTGCGCTTTCAATTTTTGGGTATAATCCATCCATTTTTGCCCAAAAGCACCATTGTAGATATGAAAACTCTTTTTTTGAATTAAAGATTGTGCTAAGATTTCCCAACACTCCGTAGCAGAAGAGGCATACATCACCACGTAGTCTGAGGGTATTTGTAGCTTTTCTTTTACGAGCGTAATCGCTTTCTGAGAGGTATCTACAAACTCTGGACTACGATGGTTGGCACTGAGCAAATCCATATCGTGGGCTTCTTTGACAAAATCTACGATGCGCGGATATACTTTGGAAGGACCTGGATAGAAGGAAATATACATAAGTTTAATTTTCCAACAAATTAAAAAACTTGAGCTAGAATTTGACCATAAACCTAGTAAAGAAGTTGATATAATTTTTGTAAATTTGAAAATTAAACTTGAAAGACTTACTGATTCATGAGCCTAAACACAAAAATCAAAACGCTGGCTAAGCGACATAAAGAAGAGGTGATCGCCCATCGTCGTCATCTTCACCAATATCCTGAATTATCCTTTCAAGAATACAAGACGGCTCGTTTTGTAGCAGAACAACTGACCGCTTATGGTTTGGCACCTCAGGAGAAGGTGGCTGATACGGGAGTAGTAGTTTATATCAAAGGGCAGAATCCAGAAAGTCGCACCGTAGCCCTTCGCGCTGATTTAGATGCGCTCCCCATTCAAGAAGCAAACGATGTGACCTACAAATCTCAAAACGAAGGGGTGATGCACGCCTGTGGGCACGATGTACACACCGCCTCTCTGTTAGGGGTAGCGCGTATTCTCAGTCAGCTTCGTGAGGATTTTGAGGGAACTGTTAAGTTGGTTTTTCAGCCGGGTGAAGAAAAGTTTCCGGGAGGTGCCTCTTTGATGATTAAAGCAGGAGTGCTGGAAGGAGATCAAGATCATCAGGCTCCTAGTAGCATCATTGGGCAGCACGTGATGCCTTTTTTGCCCGTGGGGAAAATCGGATTCAGAGAAGGACAATACATGGCCAGCGCGGATGAAATTTATGTAAAAGTGCGAGGCAAAGGCGGACACGGAGCTATGCCTGAACTGTGTATTGACCCTGTATTGATTACTTCCCATATCTTGGTGGCTTTGCAGCAAATCGTGAGCCGCCACGCTAGCCCCAAAATGCCTTCTGTACTCTCTTTCGGAACGGTGAGAGCCGAAGGCGCGACCAATATTATCCCCGATGAAGTGTACCTAGAAGGTACTTTTCGTACTTTTGATGAGACTTGGCGTCTGGAAGCGCACCGCCGTATGAAAAAAATGGCCGAAGGAATGGCCGAAGCCATGGGTGGGAGTTGCGAATTTGACGTGAAAGTAGGCTATCCCCACCTCCGTAACCAGCCACAATTGACCCGCCGCCTGAAATCTTTTGCCGAAGATTACATGGGAAAAGAGAACGTTGTAAAGCTAGATTTATGGATGGGAGGAGAAGATTTCGCATATTATTCACAGCAAACGGATGCTTGTTTTTACCGATTAGGCACTCGTAATGAAACCCGTGGAATCGTTTCTTCCGTACATACTCCTACGTTTGATATTGACGAAGACGCGCTCGAGATTGGGGCAGGTTTAATGGCTTGGCTTGCTGTACAAGAGCTAGCTCATATTTGAGAAATTTTCTCCCAAAAAATATTATCTCAAAATTAAGCAAGGATTAACTTATCATCATTTCGTCTTAATTAGATGATTTGGATAGGTTTTTTCTATAGGTTTGCGAATATTTAACGATCATATACTAACACACGGATTGCCGATTGTACAAGAATGAAGGTAGAGAAAGGGAAATTTTATGGCGTGACTGTACTAAAGCTGATCGTCTTGGTCATTGCTTTTTTAGTCTCGGTGCAGTGGATGGTAATCTCCTTCAAGTGGCTGAATGTCGCAGTGGTGGAACAGATTATCATTGCTACCTCTAATCCTTTTCTGAGCCTTTTTATAGGATTACTCATCACAGCTCTGGTGCAGAGTAGTTCTACGACCACGACCATGATTGTTGCCATTGTAGCTTCGGGCACCCTCAGCCTCGAGAATGCGGTTTATATGGTTATGGGAGCCAATATTGGTACTACGATTACGAGCACAATGGTATCCCTAGGTTATGTAACCCGCAAGAAAGAATTTCGCAAGGCCGTAGCCGCCGCTACAATTCACGATTTTTTTAATATACTCACAGCGGTCATTTTACTACCACTAGAGTACTATTTCGGGTTACTTTCCAATTTATCCATTGCCGTGGCTTCACTCATCAACCCCGGTGCTTCCTTGCAATTTTCAGATTTAAATGTCTGGTTCCCTTTTTTGCTTGACATCCAGGCGAGTATCTATAATTTTACCAAGGGAAACGGCTTAATAGTATTACTCTTGTCGGTAGCGATCTTGTTTATCTCCCTTCGTTACATATCTATTACTTGTCGGCAGATATTTATTGATCAATACCCAAGTCGTCTGGAAACCTATCTTTTCCGAAGCTCTTTTCAATCTCTGTTGTTGGGTGCTTTGATCACCGGAATGGTGCAGTCCAGTTCGCTCATTTCTTCCTCGATTGTTCCCGTGGTAGCCACTAACAAGCTATCCCTCAAGAAAGCTTTCCCCTTCATTATGGGAGCAAATATAGGAACTACCCTAACCGCTTTGATCGCAGCGATTTCTAAATCTGACGCAGCCCTGAGTATTGCCTTGGCTCATATGTTTTTTAATGTCATTGGCGTGTTTATTTTTTATCCTTTCGAGAGAATCCGGAAGATGCCCATCAAAATAGCCAGAAACTTAGGAAAAGCCACCCTGAAAAACAGAAGTGTTGGCTTTGCTTACATGATTTTGACCTTTTTCGTGATCCCCTTCTTTTTAATCTATCTGTCTAGGGGAAAGGTAAAAGTAAAGCAGTACACTTACGTGGAGCAGAGTGAAATGAGCTACGTGAAAGCAGTTCCTGTCCAGAACGGCTATGATGCTTCAACTAGGTTATTTTATAAACAAGTGAACATTTCTGGCGAATGGCTGGGACAGGACAGCGAAGAAAATCGCATCATTATTGACCGTCAAGGTGATAGCATTCTCATTAACCAACAAAAATTTATCCTTGGAAAGATAGGAGATTGTTGGGAGGGAGTGGATAAGGGAGGAGCCTATTCCATGTGTATTAGTGATATTCAAGAAGATTATGACTCCAACCGATCTCTCGCCTTTGATACCTGCTATATTTTTCTTAAAGAATATCAGACCTCGAGTACACACCAAATTTTCCATAAACTTTATCTGGATACGAAAAACAAATTAATCGTGAAACACGAACTGCTAGATGAAACTGGGCGAGTTATCGGCAAAGAAGAATTGATCTCTATTATACATTAAGGGTAAAAATTTGTCCTTTCTCCCTTCCTTGCTTAACTTCGAGTAATCGATCCTTGTTTTTATGCTATCCAGATGCTCGCTAATCTATTCATCCTGCCAAGCTTATATTTCCCAAAAGAGGTCTTGGCTTAGATTAAATGCCAGATATATACTTTATGGAGGATTAGGATTGCTGATAGCCAGTCTAGTAGTGCTAGCATTGCTAAATACAATTTTCCCGCTTCACACCGAGATTGAGCATTCGCAGGTCATCCTAGATCAAGACTCCACGGTTTTGCATATCTACTTGACCCCGGATGAGAAGTGGCGACTCAAAACGGAGTTAAGCGAAATCATGCCCGAACTCCGTCAGGCGATTATCCACAAAGAAGATAAATACTTTTATTATCACTTCGGGGTCAATCCTTTTGCTGTAGTGAGAGCTTTCTGGAACAATATGATCCAACTCAAAACTACCTCCGGGGCTTCTACGATCACCATGCAAGTGGCTCGCTTGTTAGTGCCTAAATCTCGGAGCTTCACCAATAAGCTCGTGGAAACGTTCCGCGCTTTACAATTAGAATGGTATCTGAGTAAAGAAGAAATATTACAATTATACCTCAATCTGGTGCCTTACGGAGGAAATATAGAAGGGGTAAAATCTGCTTCGCTCCTGTATTTCAATCGGATGCCCGATCAATTAAGTCTGGCACAAATCACGACCTTAGCCGTGATTCCAAACCGACCCACGAGCCTCGTCATCGGGAAAAACAATGCAGAAATCAAATCTGTCCGAGATCGCTGGCTACGAAAATTTTCACAGGCGCATCTTTTCACAAAGAAAAATATTCAAAGTGCCCTCTCCGAACCCTTGGAAGCTACACGCTTGTCTCCTCCTCGGGCTATTCCCCATTTAGCTCGTCGTTTGAGGGCACTGTATCCCCAGCAAAATTCACTTTACACGAGCATTCACGCAGATACGCAAAAAAAGGTAGAGCAACTCACGGCCAATTATGTAAGGCGGTTAAGCTATCTAGGCATACATCACGCGGCGGTATTGGTGGTAGACAATCGAGACAGAACCGTGCGGGCTTACATTGGCTCGCCTGATTTTGGCGACAAGCTACACGCCGGAGAGGTAGATGGCATCACCGCTACGCGATCGCCAGGAAGTACCCTCAAGCCTTTGGCCTATGCGACAGCGATAGATCAAGGACATATTACGCCCAAGTACGTACTAGCAGATGTACCCAGTGATTTTCGAGGCTTTGCACCAGAAAATTTCTACCAACAATACAATGGCAAAGTAACCGTGGAAGAAGCGCTTATTCGTTCGCTCAATACCACGGCTGTAAAAGTACTTGAGCAGATTGGGCTGACTACTTTTATTCAGAAGCTCAAACAAGCTGATTTCAGGTCTATCGCTCGCAAGGAGTCTCAGCTAGGACTCTCTCTCATTTTAGGAGGCTGTGGAGCTAGCCTCGAGGAGTTAGTCGGACTCTATGCCTGCTTTGCCAAACAGGGCGTGTATCAGCCACTTCGCTTGCTGGCCACCGATAGCGTTCGCTACCAGCGTCGTCTGGTTTCGCGCGAAGCCAGTTATCAGATCACAGAGATCTTAGCCAAGGCAACCCGACCCGACTTACCTAGTGGCTTTGAGAATACGTTTCGGATACCCAAAATTGCTTGGAAAACAGGCACTTCTTTTGGCCGGCGAGACGCTTGGAGCTTGGGCTACAATGCTAATTATACCGTGGGCGTTTGGGTGGGAAATTTTTCGGGAAAAGGAGCCAACGAACTCGTGGGAGCAAGTGTAGCCACTCCCTTACTTTTTGAGGTTTTTAACACCATCAATTATAACCCAGAAAAAGATTGGTTCGCAGCACCCCCAAATTTAGGCGTGAGATGGGTCTGCTCCGAAACGGGCAAAATACCCAATGATTTTTGTCAGAATCAAGTCATCGATACCTATATTCCTTTAATTTCTCCCACAGAAACCTGCGACCACATGAAGGAAGTTTTGGTATCTACGGACGAGCAAGTGTCTTATTGCATGACCTGTTTGCCACAGGAGGGCTACCAGAAGAAACACTACCTGAACTTATCCCCAGAACTGACCGCACTCTATCGAGGGCAAGGGATCAAATATCGCTCCCTGCCACCTCATAACCCCGCCTGTACTCGTTGGGAAGATGACCAGCAAGATGCTCCACGTATTGTATCTCCATCTGCTGATAAAATGTATCTCATTGACCAAACGGCTCCACCTCAACTGGAACTGAGTTGTGAGGTTGCTCCCGAAGTAAAAACGGTTTACTGGTACTTGAATGATGTTTTTTTCCAAGCCTCACCCGCTGGAAAATCTATTTTCTTCGAGCCTGAAATTGGAATGATGAAAATCTCTTGTAGCGATGACAAAGGGCGTAATCACCATATCCAGATTCGAGTTTTGGCACAGTAGGGGAGGATTTAGGAGCTAGGAGCTAGGAGTTAGGATTGAGGAGTTAGAAGCTAGGAGCTAGAATTTAGGATTGAGGAGCTAGAATTGAAGAGTTCAGAACTCCGAAAAGGCAGTTCGGAACCCCGAAATACTTAGCTTGGGGGTTGCAACCCCCAAGCTAAACACCGAAAAGGTACTTCGGAACTACTAAAAAGGAGTTAGAAGCTAGAATTCAGGAGAAAAGTCCCTCTTAGCTCCTGAATTCTAACTCCTGTCTCCTCCTTTCTAAATAAATTTCTCAATCAGATAAAAAATCACTATTTTTGCACGTTATATCTATCAGGAGTTCCTATAAAATTAAGCCCTCTGTTCTGCTTTGAAAATTAACAAGATCAAAATCCAGGGAAATCAGAATATCAGCTTACAGGAAATTATCGATTCTTCCGTCACGATCAACGTAGCGCAATCAGAGGAAATGGAAGAGTTGATCCGAGAGCTTTACACTTGGCAAAAAAAAGATCGAACCTTAAATCTCTTAGTCCTCACCAATACTTTGAGTAGGATTGAGCAGATCGAGAGCCCTGAGGCAGGCGAAGTGATTCCGCTTGCACATTATGGAGTAGAACCTCAAGACTGGAAGCCCTTCGGAAAATTGAGCATTCTGGAATTGATTGCTCAGTATCATCAAGCATCTAATTTTAAGATTGAGGCTTTGTTTGTCGATAGCTATCCACTACAAGACAAAAGGCACAAAGCGGCTTGGAAAGATGGCATTAGCCCCAAGACGGTGCTGATTCTGGATGCGTTTTCTCTTTATTTTCCTGAAAATAAGGAATTTGTTTCCATCTTCGACAAGAGAGAAATTGGAGCTTGCCTCGTACCCCTAGATCAACAGAATAAGGCCATAACACGTGATGCCAAAGCACTTTTGACACAGGAAGCACTCGAGCATTTACATACTAGCTTTTATGAGATTTTCGAACGGGAGTATACCAATGTAGAGCTGAACATTCCTAATCAGGAACTTTTTTTTAGAAGACTGACAAATATCGCGGTAAAATGCTTGAAAATACCAGAAACTTTTAGCAATTTACCTTTACCAGATTCCATACAAACAAATCGAGAAGAATTCACTTCTTTTTTGAAATCAACTTTTGAGTGAAGATGATTATATCATTTTATTCATATAAAGGAGGCGTAGGCAGGACACAATTGGTAGCAAACCTAGCTGGGTACCTTTGCTATTACCAAGCTAAGAAAATATTGTTAATAGACTGGGACTTGGAGGCACCCGGGCTACATTTTTATTTTGGCAAAGGCAATGATTATATTCAGAAAAAAGGCTTGATTGATCTTTTTCTCGAGTACGAAGCCCAATCCACCAGTGAAAAAGGCTTAGATCACAATCATTTGCCCAAATTTGACCAAGACCACATTACGCCCCTAATTCAATCGCATACCCAAGGCGGGCGAGTAGATATTATCCCCGCGGGTAACTACACAGGAAATTACCAAGACCAAATCCATCAATTTGACTGGGAAGCCTTTTACGAAAATCACGACGGTAAAATTTATATAGAGTATCTCAAGCAGGAACTCAAAAAAATGGACTATGACTATATTTTTATCGATAGTCGTACGGGTTTCAGTGATTATTCAGGAATCTGTAACATTCAAATGCCGGACGTGAACGTGGTTCTGGTCGCCCCGACCGAGCAAAACTTCATGGGAGCGCTGCGAGTAGTACACAATATCCGCAATTCGCCTTACGTGTGTAAAGCAGGGATTCGCAAACCCATTATTTTTCCAATTCTTTCCCGTTTAGAGCTTTCTCTGGAACACGAAGCAGATAAATGGATTCGTAAATTTAGAGATGCTTTTGGCTTCTTAATCAAGCCTTTATCGGAAATGTACTTCGAGAAAGACATTGATGAAACCCGCTACTTCGAGCATACCCTGCTAGATTATAAAATGGATTTGGCCTTTGGCGAAAATATGCTCTTTGTAGAAGATCGCAAAGAACTGGTAGAAGGAACTTTGGCCGAAAAATACGAGAACATTGCCAAATACCTAGAGAAAGAAATTGGATACCAAAACGGGAAAAACAAGGCCGAAAATTATTACAATATCGGAACAAGCCACTTCGCCATCGAGGAATATGAGAAAGCCATTAAATACTTCCGTAAGGCGGTAGAAGAGAAAGAAGATTTTAGAAAAGCTTGGTTCCATTTAGGGTTGGTTTATGAGAAAATGAATGACGTAGACCAAGCTTTGACCGCTTTTCAATCGCTCATCAAGATCAACCCCGACGAGCGAGACGCTTGGTTTAAATTGGGTACTGCCCACGTGAAAAAGGAACGCTACGGAGAGGCCATCGAGGCTTTTCAGCGACTTACCGAGCTAGACCCCAAGGACGATCGAGGCTGGAACAATCTGGGCAACACCTATTTACGCGTGGAAGCTTACCAACAGGCCATTCTTTCTTGTAAAAAGGCGCTAGAAATTAACCCGAATAACTACACGGCTTGGTATAATCTGGGCATTGCTTATTATAATACAAGCAACTTTCCAGGTTCTATCCAAGCTTTCGAGGAAGCCATCAACCGAGGAGCCATTTTTCAGGAAGCTTGGATCTATCTTAGCCACGCTTATGCCAAAAAAGGACAGTACCGCCGGGCCATCAAAGTGCTCAAAGATGGCATAGAACGGAACCCTCAGAACGGCTTCAGCGATAGTATTTACTATAACCTAGCCAGCTTACACAGCCTAGAAAAGCGCAAAACCGAAGCTTTGGAATACCTAGAAAGAGCCGTAAGATTGAACCCCCAGTTCAAAACCCGCTCTCGGCAGGAGGAGGAGTTCGAGTGGCTTTGGCAGGATATGGATTTTATTCGCCTGACGGCAGAGTGATTTAGTCGTTTTCTGAATTTTCCCCACTGGTTTTTTCCTGAAATTTTTTCATGCCAATTGTACGGGGAATGGTAATGTCAAAATAGATTGGATATTGTTTTCCTTTCTCGTTTCTAACCAAATATACATCGTAATAGCGGCCATTTTGCCCATTGATGGATTTAGATAGCTCCGTTAACTTGTATTTTAACAAGATGGCTTGTGCGTCTTTGGGATTAATAATTTGAATGGCTTTTTCGTAAGAACTTCCTTGACCAGAGGCCTCCATGGCGCCCATGAGCAAACGATAACGCTCCAGATGTTGGTAAGCTTCCTGCTGACGACCCAAAGCATTGAGCACGTAAGCTTTCTCAATATTAGCGAAGATAGAAACCGGGTTTTCTCGCAAAATTTGGTCAGCCAAAGCGAGAGCGGCTTCTCCTTTTTGGGCTTCGGAAAGTTCACTTAGGCTATCCTCCAGACCAAAATGATAATAGGGATTATATCGTTCATCCTGACTAAAACCATAATAGAGCATAATATAATCAATGGGTTGGAGCGATTTGTCTCCAGCCTTAAATTTTTTTTCTAATCGGGGATAATAATAAACCCCGGTACTATCCTGAACCAAGTCGGCGATCGTACTGAGAGGCATGCCGTTGATTTGTGTTTCGGGCGTTTCTTGAGCCTTCAAAACGTTAGATAGACTGAATAAGAGGCTGCATAAGAGAAGATGATATAAAATTTTCATAGCGTTGTTTTGATTTCTTAATTAGAGATGGCTTTAAAAGAATAAAAGTTCTGTTGATCTTTAGAATTTATCGTGAATACATCACACATTCTACCCTACCATCACGTGCGCCGTCGGGTATTGATAGGAAGTACTAATCACCTTTTTGCTCAGAGCTAAGGCCAAGGTCAAAGTTCCTACCCGCCCGATATACATCGTAACGATGAGAATAGCTTGGCTGTATACATTTAGTGAAGAAGTAATGCCTGTACTAAGTCCTACGGTGGCAAAAGCTGAAATTTGCTCGAAAAATAAGTCCAGCAAATAAATATCTGGCTGTACAATCGAGAGCACCAAAATACAAGCAACATTGTAAGCAATTGCAAAAGCCACGATTGAGAAAGCCCGAGAAATCGTATCATTAGAGATAGAACGATGGCTCAACTCTACGGTTTTTTTACCGCGGATATTGGCCAGAGCCGAGACTACCAACAAGAGAAAAGTCGAGGTCTTGATGCCTCCACCCGTAGAGCCAGGAGCCGCACCGATAAACATCAGAAAAATAATCATAATATAGGTAGGCTGGGCAATGTCAGGAATGGCTAAACTCACTGTATTAAAACCAGCCGTGCGTGTGGTTACGGACTGGAACAAAGAAGCCACGATGGACTCGAATAAGTTCTTGTCGCTCAGCGTATGCGTCTGCTCGAAAAAGAAAAAACCGACCGCACCCAAAATTGTGAGGAAAATGGTCATGTTAACAGCAATCTGCGAAGTAAGCGACCATTGTTTCCAGGGCATCTTGAGGCGTTCACGCATCCGATTTGGCGAAAAAATATCCTGAATCGTAGAAAAACCCAAGCTACCAAAAGTAATAATCAGCGCGATGACCAAATGCATGACGTAGCTATTCTCTACGTAGGGTTCGGCCAAGCCGTTCGGGAAAAGACTGAAACCCGCGTTACAAAAAGCAGAAATAGAGTGAAAAAGCGAATAAAATATCTTATTGCCTAAGCCATTGTTGATCTTGATATTGGACTGGTCGGCAATACTTTCTTCGGGAGGAGGAGCGGAGTCTATAATCAGAATATCTAAGGCCGCGGGTGCACCTTCTTCTTCGGAGGCTAAATCAGAATTGGTATCGGACTGGCTACTGTCTTCACGATTAGCTTCGTAAGAAGAAGGGCGCAGGGGAATATCCAAAGGCCCCGTTTCGGTTTGTAAGGTCGTATTGGACGCTAGTGCTTTTTCGGCGTCCTTTTCCATAAGCACTTGTAACTCTTCACTTTGAGCTACGGGAGTATAGAAATTGACATCAGGACTCCAGGAGAAAAAGAGCGCAACCGCCCCAATGGCCTCAATGCTAAAAGTGAGGATAATAATTTGTTGCAGCATTTTCTTGGCCGAAGAAAGTGATTCACTACTCAATACATCTTGAATAATGGCCTGCTGCTTCATGCCCACCCCTTGGCTCAGAAACGTGGCAAAAAAAGTCGCAAAAGATACGATGCCAATCCCTCCCAATTGGAGTAAGATTAAAATCACTAATTGCCCCTTAAAGGTAAAATAAGAAGCCACGGTCACTACACTCAAACCCGTAACACAAGAAGCACTCGTGGAGATAAACAATGCCGATAAAAAAGACATACTCCCCACCTCTGTGGTCATTGCGGGCATCATCAACAAGAACGTACCAATCAAGATCAGGAAAATAAAACTAGCAATAAAAGTCGTGGCGGGCTTGATTTTGACATTAGAAATGACCCGGCTCGCGTTGGCAATCCCGATGAGCGTCAGCACTACTAAATAACTCGCAATAAAGAACTCATAGAAAGCCCGAAAGTCTGCAAAATTGAAAAGTAGAAATAAATTATAGAGAATATCAATGCCAAAGAGATAAGCCAAGCCAATAAACAAAGTAATGGCTACCAGCACACTTTCTAACCTCTTCTCGGAGATATATTTGATCCGCTGAAAAGAATAAAGCATACGGATAAAATAATCAAGGATAAAAATCACGATGAGGATTTCTAACCAATCAAAAATCCGACTGATCTCATCTGCTTCTAGGTCAAAACCAATGGAATACACCAGAGTGCCCAGTGCAATAAATAAGGTAATATTATTTGTAATACCGAGAATAGAATAGATCTTTTCTCGGCTACTGTAAAGCAGTTCATTGAATTTTTCAAGCGTACGAGATGTGCTCATAAAGGCATTAGATTATGATCGGTAGCTTCTTTGAGCAAGCGGGCCTTGTCCACAGAGACTACTCCCAAATATTCGCATACCAAGCCTCCCGCCAAGTTGGCTAGGGCGGCCGTAAATTTTATAGGCAAATTTAGAGCCACGCACAGAGCCGCTACACTCACCACGGTATCTCCTGCTCCCGATACATCGGCAATACTACGCAGATGCGCCGGGATATGATAGCTTTCTTTCCCTTTGTCTATATAAACACCTTGTTCGGATAAAGTGATAAGTGCTTGCTCGATTTCTAACCTTTCTCGCAGGATACGCACGGCCTGGGCAAGCTGGGTAAGATCATTTTTATCCACCTCAATTTTAAGTCCCTCCCGTAGTTCCTTCAAATTAGGTTTAAACAGCGTAGCTTGGCGATAATTGAGAAAATTCCGCTTTTTGGGGTCCACCACCGTAGGAATTTTGTGCTTTTGGGCTAATTGAATAATTTGAGAAATGAGTACTTCATCCAAAATCCCCTTGTCGTAATCTTCAAAAATCACCACGGAGCATTGGGGGAGAATCTCCTGAATACGTTGCAAAAGAGCCCGTTGATCCTCACGACCAATGGGGGAGTTGATTTCAGAATCTACCCGAAGCATGTGCTGATGACCAGAAAGAATGCGGTGCTTGATCGTGGTAATCCGATGCTCGCTTCGCAAAATACCTTCTGCGGGGATGCCTTGCTCGTGAATCAATTGCAAAAAGTCATCGCCATCCACATCTTGACCGATAATAGAACAAAGGATAGGGATCGCCCCCATGGCCTGAATATTGACGGCCACATTGGCGGCTCCTCCCAAACGCTTATCTCGTCTTTTGACATTCACCACGGGAACTGGAGCCTCGGGCGAAATCCGCTCCACATTGCCCCAGAGATAGGAATCTATCATCACATCCCCTACAATGAGGACTTTGAGCTGGTCAAAAGATCGAAAAATGTCTGTTAATGAGTCAACCTTCATATATCAAGTTTTATCATACGGGGACACATGGCCCATAAGTACCAGATGGCTCGTGAGGAGAGGAGCCACGGAACTTTATCAATCTAGTTTTTATCTAAAATATAAACCGATACGGGACTCAAATTATTTTAAAACGGATAACTTCTCTGCCATGCTTCGGATGGCCTCTTTTAAGTCGCTCTCAGAAGCAGCATAAGAAAGACGCAAACAATGAGGGGCACCAAAGGCAGAACCCGTAACCAGAGCCACTTGCGCCTCATTGAGTAAGTACATACACAAGTCGTCAGCGTTATGAATGGTCTGTTTGCCATCAGATTTACCAAAATAATGGCTTATATCAGGGAAAATGTAAAAGGCTCCTTGTGGGATGTAAGTCTTTACGCCCTCGACCTCTTTGAGAAGCTCTAGCACCATGTCGCGTCGTTTTTGATAAGCCTGAGTCATCTGACGGGTAGGCGTGAGGTCACCTACGATCGCCGCGTGAGCCGCTTTTTGGGCAATGGAACAAGTACCCGAAGTAACCTGACCTTGTATTTTGTCGCAGGCTTTTGCCAGCCAAAGCGGCCCTGCCATGTAGCCTACTCGCCAACCAGTCATGGAAAAGCCTTTAGAAAAACCGTTCACGGTAATGACTCGTTCGCGGATACTGTCTACAGCACCGATACTAAAGTAATCTTCGGTGAAAGTAATATATTCATAGATCTCATCGGCAATCACGTGTACAGACTCGTGGCGAGCAATCACCTCGGCGAGTGCTTCTAGCTCGGCTCGACTGTAAACTGTACCCGTGGGGTTGCTGGGAGATGAGTAAAGCACTGCCTTGGTGCGAGGGGTGATGGCCGCTTCTAAATCTTCGGGATTTACTTTGAAATTGTCCTCCAGTTTGCCGGGAAGTATGACAGGTTTTCCCTCGGCCAACTTGACGATTTCACTGTAAGTAACCCAATAAGGAGCAAAAATCACGACTTCATCGCCCGGATTCAAGAGTGCCATCATGATATTCGCGAGAGATTGCTTGGCTCCCGTGGAAACAATAATATTCTGTGCTTGCCAATCCAGTTGATTATCTCTTTTGAGTTTATCGGCAATGGCTTGGCGGAGTTCAGGGAAGCCGGGTACAGGCGGGTAAAAGGTAAAACCGTCATCGATTGCTTTTTTAGCGGCTTCCTTGATATGTTCAGGGGTGCCAAAATCAGGCTCACCCAAGCTCAGCTTAATGATTTTTTTGCCCTCGGCGGTAAGTTCTCTTGCTTTTTGAGCCATAGCGATGGTCTGAGAGACCGAGAGGGCATTAACTCTTTCGGAAAGTGAATTACTTGCTTTTTCTACATTCATAAGTAGTAGATTTGAATTGATCAAAACTTGGGAAAGAAGCAGCAGGCTTCCAATATTTGCCTAGCTCTTTGTTTTCCAAGATTTATAAGGTGTAAAGTTAATAAAATCTGTGAGCTATCACGTAATCACGGGTTATTTCCGTATCAGATTAGATTTCTCCGATGAATTTAGCGATGGTTTTTAGGAAAAATGTAGTTCAGGGGCAAGCTTAACCGGTGGAAACCCAAAAAATAAAGAAATTTTAGAAAAAAATCAGCTAGTAAGGTTCTGAAAGTTAGTGTGTTATATTTTGATTGTTAATTTTTTTTTATTGATAGGTAATATTAGAGTTACTTTTCGCGGCTTGGCGGTATATATAAATAGCAAACAAGAGAAATTTATTCAAACACACCTGTTTAACACTTTATTATTTTAGCAAAAAAGCCTACTTAGATTAAGCAGGCTTTTTTTTATGCTGATAAGCCTTCAGCTTCCGAATATATTTGCCTCTTTTTCGCAACACCACCTAGATTTCTTGGTAGTAATGTTTTTTACAAGCAGAGGCTGTATCCATCTTTTCTTTTGGCCTGAGAGCTGTGGTCAGGAGATAGATCTTGGAAAGGAAGCTGCCAAAAGCCAAGCACTATTCCTACATCTTCATCAGAGCATCAATGTCTAAGGCTTCTACTACGGACTTGATAAAATCCGTGCCGTCTTGACCTTCCGCGTTGATATTTAGGAGAAACCGCTCATTAATCGCCAGTGATAAAGTAGCTTCACGATCTTTCTTTTTGTACACTTCCCAGCCTTTGAGATTGCCTCCTTTGAGCGATACACTACCTGCTTTCTCTTCATCATTCTCGAAAGACATATTCCAACCGGCCATAATGGTTCCGAGCAGTACATCCGCCAAGTGATAATCTATGATAGAGATTTGCATTTCTTGGCCGTCTTTGGTGTAGGTTTGAGAAGCCTGAGAGAAAGACATGCCCTGGGCGTTCAAGCTTTGGCCTTCGGGGCCACCCTCGGCCTGGTATCCTTTGATATTTTTGGGTAAATAAGTTTGTAGTTCTTTGTAATTGAGTGCCTCATCACTGCTACTGCCTGTACTTGTTTCTTCGTTTGTTTCCTCGCTATCATCGGAAGTAGCGTCCAAATCAATACCATCGCTGCTTTCTGTGGTTTCATCATCACCGCTGGTTGCTTCTTGGTCGGGCTGATCGGTTTCCTGTTCTTCCCCCCCGCCAGAGCCACAAGCACTTATCAACAAGGCTAGCCCCAAGACCACGGTAAATATTTTTAAAAATTTGAATAGATTAATTTGAGTATCCATGAACAAATAGATTAGAATGATAAGATAGATTATACAGGGATAAAGATACGTAATTAATCTAAACTAACCCCCATGACCAAAATGTCGTCTATTTGCTTTTCAGTAGTGCCCATCCAAGTGATCAATTCATTTTCTAAGAGCGTTTTTTGCTCTTCCATCGGTCTCTGGTGAATGCGTAAGAGAAAATTTCTAAACCTTCTGATCATGTATTTTTTGATTTTTGGCCCACCAAACTGGTCTGGAAACCCATCTGAAAAAAGATAGAAAGCCGTGGGGCGATCCAACTTGATTTGGTGGCAGCTAAACCTTTGCTCTTTCTCAAAGGGGTACCCCCCGATGGAGCTTCTATCACCTTTAATGTAATGCAGTTGCTGATCCTGAATATAAACCAAGGGGTGATGCGCCCCCGCAAATTCTAGGGTCTGATTCGCTTGGTCAATCACGCAGAGCGAAACATCCATCCCGTCTTTGTTCTCGGACACATCTTGCTGTAAAGCTTTATATACACTCCGATGCATCTCGTTGAGGATCAGGTTTGCCTTCTTAATATTTTTTTCTAACACAATATAATTCAGCAAAGAATCAGCGATCATGCTCATAAAAGCTCCCGGGATACCGTGCCCCGTACAATCTATGGCTGCGATAATCATTTTTTGACAATCGTTTTCGTCTGTTTCTTCGTGAAACCAATAAAAATCTCCACTGACGATATCTCGGGGCTTGAAGAAGATAAAGTGGTCAGGCAGGCAAGTTTTGATGCGCTCTGCGCGAGGGAGCATGGCCGTTTGGATGCGAAAAGCATAATTGAGACTCGAGGTGATATCTTTATTTTTGGTCTCGATGACCTGATGCTGATCTCTGAGTTGTTGTAGCGTAATATTTAGCTCCTCGTTGCTTTCTTGTAGTTCTTGGGTACGCTCTTCTACCTTTTCTTCTAGTCTGATATTCTGCTCGGTGATCAGGCGTTCATTTTCTTTGAGAGCTTTGAGTTTTTCTTCCTTGGCTCTTTCTTGTTCATTTTTATAAAAATTGATCTTATCAGCTAGTGCCAGAGAAAATAGGAAAACTTCTATCGCAGAGCCAAGTAGTAAGGTATTTTGCGTGTAAAAGCTATATGGGAGCAAATTATAATCTTTCAAAATATAAATGCCCGATCCTAAAAAAAAGACACTAAAGGCCAATATGTAAAGTATGGCGGGACGAAAACCTTTATGGATAGCGTGAATAGCTAAGATATATGTGTAAATACACAATAAAAAGATAAGCCCCTGCCCCAACTGAAACCCCCAAGCAGGAAACCCAAGGCAACTTAGCAGTACAAAACTGAGAAACAAGGTAGGAAAAAGGCGAAATACCTGAAACCATCTAGGACTGTATTCCCTGGCTTGCAAAAAAGTTACTGCGAATAAAGCCCCAAAAGCCCCAGCCAAATTGGTGGTAATCGCTGGCATCAAGTAATTTAGCCATGCTTGTTCTGGCCACAGCCACTCGAAAGAATAGCCCGTAACCCCAGCAATACTCAATCCCAGCCAAAAGATGTAGGCAATGTAATAGAGGTAAGAGCGATCTCTGACCGAGAAATACACGAAGAGATTGTACAGAAAGGTTACCATCAAAAAGCCAAAATACATACCGTGTGCATAATCCCTACGATGGTTATACTCCGTAATGCCCTGCCAAGAACCAACCATAATCGGGACTTGCAAAGATTTGGAGCTTTTGATACGAAGATATATTTGATAAATCTGAGGGCTCACTTCCCGCGAGGATACAGGAAATAGAAAAAGATTGTGGTGATAATACTTCTGTGAAAAATTCAGCAACTCACCTCCTCCTTGGTGGGTGTAGCGCTCAGGCGCATCTGCGCTTTCTAGATTGGCGATATATAAATCTATGTGATCAATCGGGGCATAATTTACTTGTAGATACATCGGAAAGTCTGCTTCTGATCGCACCTCGAGCTTACACCAAATGGCTGCGTCAGTGTAGCCGAAATTAGGAACCTGCGCCGAAGCTTCGGTAAAAAGGCTTTGATAATCAGTGCTTAGCACTTGCTCAAGGTTAAGTTCAGCACTTGGATCGAGCAGTAAGCTGATTTTAGGAGTGAACAAAACAGATTGATGCTCATCATTCGGTATAAATGCCGATTGTGCCTGAGTATTTTCAAATAAAAAAGCCCAAACACATGCATGAATCAATACCAAGGATCTAAGATAATGAGCAAGCATGAAGACAATAAGTCAAGTACAATAGATTTTTTAAGAGATGCTATTTGGGTGCCGGAAGTAAAAGCTAGATAGTTTCAGATGCTACTAATATATGCTATAACAAATGTACGAATTTACTAATCAAAAGTAAAGTTAAAGGAGAAAACCTGACATTCGATCCCTATATCTTAGTAGACCGATGTACGTAGTTTTCCCCTTTTTTATATTAGTTGGCTATTTAATCTATACTTGATCTTGCTCGCCCGGGATGGCACGATTGTGTCCTAGAATCACCCGGGCGGTCTGTTTGCCCGCAATGACCGAAGCCTCGATACAACCCGCGTTGAACCCATTATCAATCCAATCTCCGGTGAAGAGCATATTCTCAAAGCTTGTTTCGTTGGTTTTGAGGCGGTATTTGCTGCTATTGGTTTCGGAAAGCACATAAAGCTCGCTGGGCTCGATGTTGGCTCGGAAGAATTGCTCTCCAAAGCGTTGCTCTCCCGATTGGTTTTGCAGGCTCAGGAGTAGCTCCCAGTTAAAATTATCGGGTGTGCCGTTTTGTGAATTGGGCCAGATATGGCGAGTCAAATTTTTCATGTAGAAGAGCGCATTTTTCTTAGCACGTTCCGTCATCTGCTCGGGAAACCCGTGATCCGAAAAAGGTGGATAAGTTAGGCGATCCATCGGGCCACAGAAATAAGAAATATTATTCGGGAAGTGAGCATCCGGCCAACGCTCTCTAATAATCAAATCACTCATATCCGACCAAGTGTCGTAGGGTTCTTCATAAGAACCCATGAGAGCCATATCTTCGGGCCAAAACTTCCAACCCAAGCCAGCCACATCGGGTTTGAGCCAAATTTGAAAAGCTTGAGTAGGGCAAGCCGTCACGTGTTTGACCATTTGTCGCCAATCTTCTCGTGTGGGTTCTGCTAAAATCTCTTGGGCAATATGAGGGATAGCTCCTATGGCAATTCCTTGGATAATTAAATCAAAATCTTCTCCGTGTTTGAGCGTGAGCTTTTCTACGCCTTCCCAGTCTGCGTAATAGGACTCTAGGTTAATGCCTTTCGCCTTGATTTCCTCAC
Source organism: uncultured Cytophagaceae bacterium (assembly GCA_964551015.1). Lineage (GTDB taxonomy): Bacteria > Bacteroidota > Bacteroidia > Cytophagales > Microscillaceae > CAZKBP01. The sequence goes on from CAZKBP010000004.1 coordinate 144,580, forward strand.
CCTCTGTAATTTGCTCATAAAAAGGCTCACTCGGCCAGCAAGGCAAGTCCTTGACATTGTAGAGCGGTTTGTATTCGCCATTTTTTAGATTTACCTGACGGGTGATTTCTATGGCGGCAATATGACTTTTATCCTCAGAGGGCTTCAAATTAGTGACTTTATGAAAGAACTCGAATTTGACCCCGCGTTTTTTCAAAACTTCATAGATAGGTGCAAAAATCGTATCTCCCATGCCCGCCTGCATGCGGTAATAGATCGCACCTCGGTAAGTAAACATCATCCGCAAGGCACCCCGCAAAGCGACTCCCGCCTCGAAGGTGTAGAGTGGCTTTTCGTCCTGATGGAAATTATAGCCCCCGAAAACCAGTCCATACACGCCCTTTACGATCCCTGAATTCAGCGTGATGTCAGAAGCACCGTGGCGTTGCAACCATTCTCGATAATCATAATTATTGATGACATCAAAGCCTTGCTCGGCCACGCCATCTTTGATAATACCGCGTACGTGTGCCACGGCAAAATCTAGAGCAATCCAACTGCGATACAAGCCTTGATTCCCCTCAATCTTATTTGCTACATCTCTCCAAAGTCCTTCGATAAAGCGGTCAAGACACTTCAAGACCTCAATCAGAAACTTGTTATGAAGTACCCCGCGATTCTTTTCAGCATTCTCCAAGGCACGCTCGAGCAATTCTTCCCCCCATTCCACTACCGAAGCTTGGATTAAACCCTTCACCTGACGCCAAATTTTCCTTAAAAAATTTCTTTCCTTGGCAGGTGGTTGGGCACTCAGGCCATAATTAGCTCGATATACCTTGTACATTTCCCACATCCATTCCACGATGATTTTTACATAATCCGCAATCGAAGGTGGAGTAGAGTCAGGATGCAGGCCAGGTTGTTCAGAATTGCGTGGAAACTCGAAAGGCCAATGTTCCCATTTTCCTTCTCTTTGGGTTTCGAGAACAATAAAATCATGGGGTTTGAAGGCTTCCTCCCAAGTGGCGAGTGGTTTGCCCAATGGCCTTTGATTGGCCTGATAGCATTTCTGAATCAGATCAAAGGCATTGTCATAAAAGCCAAACCAGAGATGTAAGCCATGTTCCTCGATCCGGTCGGCTTGCTCACGATTGCGTCCGCTGGCTCCTTTACCACCTAATCGCCAGCCCAGTTGATAAACCGTGATATCATAATGTGTTTGCCAATCTTTGGCTTCTGTTAGTTCTAGCACCGAAGTCAGGGAAGACATACCTCCACCGAGTACGGCGATTTTTTTTCGCTGAGATGAATTTGAACCCATTTTTATCTATTGGTTTTTGTTTTTAAATCCTTTATTAATTTTTCAATCTGCCATGCCTGAGTCTATCATTTGTCAGGATCTTATCCTCGCCAAAGCTCACGGCCATTCTCGAAGCTGAAATCCCAATCGAGATAAAAAGCAAATTCGGCTTTTTGTCCCTTTTGATCTGCATCCAGAGCCAAATCTCGGCGCATGGGAAAGAGGTCATTTTCTTCCAGATGCAAAGTATAATCGCCTGAAAGTAAGCCCGCCCGATGTAGTTTCTGTAATTCGCAAGGAAACTCCACGATGGCTTGATAGCTCGCCTTGGTACCATCGCTAATGCTTCGGTTTTGTTTTAAAGACACGAAGGGCAATTGTTTTTTTGCAAAAAAGCGAAAAAGTTCTATAGCCAAGCTCAGGCTCGGAAGGGGGAAAGTATCCCCGGGAAAAATAGCTTGGCGTATTTTTTTGAAAGTTTCTTCCTCATCTTGCCAAACTTCCGACTCCGTTGCTCTCGGGCGGTTGTTCTGCTCCAAACTAATCAGGCGTTCGGAGGTGGCTGGCGTCGTGCTTGCAAACTTTTTGAGCGTGGTCACTTCCGCAGCAAAGCGAAAATCCTGATCAGGGTCGGTTTGAGCCACAATGCCTGCTTGGGTTTTGGGCATGCCAAAAATCTCTCGCCCGATGATTGTGGGGATAATATCATCTAAAAAGATATAAGGCACGAACGCGTTGATCCGTTGGGCAACCCAGCGAGAACCTCGTTTTTTTAGCCCGAGTACGAAGAAAGCAAAGATGATTTCTTGATAGGGTACAAAGCCGTGGCTCCGATAAGGCTCCACTTCGGAAGCCGCCGAGCGATAATTGGCATAGGTCAGAATCACCTTATCTACCAAAGGGCGATAAATGATCTTCTCTCGGGAAGGGATATTAAACCAAGTATCACAGACCTTTTGTAAAGCCTCGTAATTACTCTGAAAGATAAAATTATGAAATCTAGTCCCCTGTAAAAGAGAGGGTTGAGGGTAGGCAAAATCGCCAGGAATCACAGCATAATCCGGTGCTGTCCGTCTTGAAAATAATCTACACATAGTATTTAGGTTGAAAAATAATAGTTCGTTGTGTTAATAGAGTAACGACAAAACTCGTGCAATATGTAAGATATACGTAATTTTTATACAGGAATAGAGCATTTTTACTAAGAAATAAGTAAAAACCAGTCTACCCACTTGGGATATCCTCAAGATAGCTGAGGATAAATTCGTAGAGTACTTCATCCATATAGATTATGCTAAGCTATCTAAGTAGGAAATCTTGTATATGTACTGAGATGAGGTGGTAAATTCTAGTGAAGCAGAATATTCTAAAAAAAAGCTCTAATTTTACCTCAATCGCTTTTTTATTTACCAAACCTACTCAAAATGCAATTCCTTAAAAGATACTTTTGGTTATTCACACTATCAGTAGTCTGCTTTGCCTGTGGAAAACCTGATCCTTCCGAAAATACCGAATTTTTGAAGGCAGTTCGCCAGAGCAAAACGGAGCAAATCAACCAATTACTTTCCCAAGATGCCGAATTATTAACCAAAAAAACGGAAAAAAAAGGCTTGACCCCCCTGCACGTAGCCGCTCAGAAAGCTGATTCCGAAACGCTAACGCTGCTGATAGACAAAGGAGCCAAAGTCAACGAACCTGCTAAGGACGGTCGTACGCCCTTGCACTTTGCCGTGAAGCGCATCAATGGCTTTGCCGTGGCTCGGGTGCTTCTGGAAGCGGGGGCCGATCCTTCACTGCAAGATGAGGACGGTCGCACTCCTTGGGATTTGATTGATCAAAAGAGCGCGAGGTCTTGGTTTACCGAAGATGAGAGCGAGATTTTAGGCTTACTCCTCAGATATGATTACCTGCCTGACACTACGCTGGCTAAGAACCAACCTCATTTACTTCATAGAATGGCCCAGAAGGCAAAGGACGCCGACATTATCCGCATTTTGATTGAGAAATATCAGCTTAATCCTGATGTCAGAGACGCAGACGGCTGGACACCTCTGCATTATGCTGCCAAAGGCAAGAACCCAGTGGCAGCCGAAATACTACTAGAAAAAGGGGCGGACATCAATGCGCAAAGTACTCAGCCCCGAGAAGAAATCAAAGGAAGAGAAATGGCCGAGGATGTAAAATACAAATACCCAATAGGAGCCACGCCCAGAGATGTATACCAAGCACAAGGTGCCAGAGGAAAGACCGGGGGGAATAGTTTATATTCGCTTTTTAGGAAATATGATGGTAAAAGAAGTAAAGATTTATAAATGAGTCCAATCAGGCATTCACGGTCTTGGCCACAAAGGCATCGATCCGCTGCTTGACCATTTCCGTGCTGATGCCCGTAATACAAGGGCGGGGCAGGCAGGAAGTTTTGCGGTGATTGGCTGCGCTCACACAGGGCGAACAGGGTAAGCCGAGATAAATCGCTTCCGCATTGCCCAGAGAACCATAAAGCTCAGGCGTTTCTGGCCCGAAAATTACGAAAGTCTTCAAATCTGTAACTGAGGCAAAGTGGGCTGGTCCCGAATCATTGGTCAGCATCATCGTGGAAAGGCTGTAGAGCGGCACCAACTCCTCAAACAAAAATGTTCCTGCCGAATTCAAGCAACGAGGATGGTCGGCCATCTTGACCACGTTTTCCACATACGCTTTTTCTTGGGGCGAGCCAGTACCCAGTACGATCCAATCCTCGTGTTCAAGTAGAAATGCTTTGGCAATTTCGGCAAATCGCTCAGGCATCCACTTTCTTTGGGGAAGTAAATCGGAGGCATTTACATTCAACAAAAAGATTTTCTCACGGGTGTAGGCCGGATAGAGCTGACGTATTTTCGCCAAAACCCTTTCCTTACTTTCGGATGATACTTCTGCTTTGGCTAATTGCAACTCACTCGGCTGGACCGCTCGGGTAGGATAAGCCTGCTCGTGGTAGCCCAAAGCGGTATTCACCAGAGAAATAAAATTGATAGCGATGTGCACGTGGGCATTGTAGCGAACTGGATAGTTGATGAGACGAAAGCCCCGATAAAGCCCTTCGTCATGCAAACTCGCAAAGCCAATCCGAGACTTGGCACCACTCAAAGCCGTCAAGAGTGCCGTAAAGCGGGAGAATAGCTCCAGATCAATCACCGTATTAATTTTATGCTTACGACACCAGAAGATAAACTTGATTACATCTACGGTGAGTACGAAAAAATTATCAGAGCGCATCTCAAAGACATGATCTTTGGGAACAGTCTGGAGAATGTCAACACTCTTGCGATTAGACTTGAAAATAGCAAAAAATAACTCCGCTTGGCCTTCATTTTTGAGCTTGCGTAGGGCAGGATCTACTAAGATGGCACTGCCCATTTCAGAAAGCTCAATAAATAATGTGTGTGTAAGATTGGGGCCGCGCCGGGTCGTATTAATAAGCGAGAAAGGCCACCAAATCAGCGAAAATAGAAAAGTGAGTGGTATGCCCACGTACCGATCCACTTTGCGCATCGTATCAACCTTCATAGATTAGAGAATTAGTCAGCGATAGCTACAAAGCTAAAGATAATGTGGGAGAAAAGGAAGATCAATTGGGTAGCGTCTCTACTACTCCGCCAGATCACCGTAGGGATCAGCCCCTTTTAAAGCAAAAACCTCGTAGCGGTCAAAGATAGAAATGACCGCGTGTTTAAGTGTACGTTTCATGGCCGTGTTGGTAGCGGATTTGATTCCTGCGGCGTATCCAAGCCACACGGTGTTACGACGCTTGCGGTCGATTAGGTGTATTAGTAAAGTCCCATTTTTGAGGCCATACTTCACGGGATCATAAGTTTCGGTAGAGTCAGGATATTTGACCCACTGCCGGAAGTTGGGTTGCTCATAACCACGGAATTTAAAATCCTTGAAGAATATCTTGTAGATAATCATCAGATCAGGATTATTAGGTTGGTACTGATAGCCAAGCAGTTCCATTCTAAAGCGGATGGCCTCTTCTAGAAGTGCACTGTTTTGAGCCGTGACCGTATCCTGATTATAATGTACCATGAAATCAAAAGTCTTATACTTCTGAAAATCACTATGGTAATTGTAATCGTACTCGACCAAATAGTCACGAGACAGAAAACAACCAGACAAGAAAAGACATGAAAAGAGTGACAAATAAATACCAAAGGTCTTCATAAAAGCTGTGTTTGGAGGTTAAGTGATGAATTAGGAGAAATTTAGAGTAGTGTTGGGCTTCATTTCTTAAAATTAGAAAATATAAATTGCTTATCATACTTCCTAACCGAAGAAAATCTAATCACTCCCACAATTCAAAAATAAAGTTATATAGTAGGCAAATATGTCGTCCAGCAGACTTTTGTTTAGAGACTATTTCTTGAAAAATGTGGCTCCCGTTGGCATTATTCTGAAATTTTATATAAGTTTAGTTCTATAACCCGAAAAAGAAAGAACATACACTATAATCATTCTATCTTTATGATTTTTGAACATACCGACAAGACCAAAGAACTGATCCACCGTGTGAAAGATTTCATGGATCAGCATATTTACCCGAATGAAAGCACCTACGATGAGCAATTAGCAGGCTTTGGCGAAAATCGCTGGCAGGTCATTCCCATCATTGAAGAATTGAAGAAAAAAGCCAAGGCGCAGGGCTTATGGAATTTTTTCTTGCCAGATAGTGAGCTAGGCGCCGGACTCAGCAACCTCGAATATGCCCCCCTCGCCGAAGAAATGGGCAAAGTGCCTTGGGCCTCCGAAGTATTTAACTGCTCTGCTCCCGATACGGGAAACATGGAAGTACTCGATCGCTACGGCAGTGATGAGCAAAAAGAACGCTGGATGAAGCCTTTATTAGAAGGAGAAATCCGCTCGGCCTTCTTGATGACCGAACCGGCCGTGGCTTCTTCGGATGCCCGTAATATCCAAACCTCGATCGTCAGAGATGGAGATGAATACGTGATTAACGGTCGCAAATGGTGGTCATCGGGTGTGATGGATCCTCGCTGTAAAGTCTACATCGTGATGGGAAAAACCGATCCTTCCGAACGTACTTATAACCAACAATCCCAGATCTTGGTAGAAGCCGATCGCCCGGGAGTGGAGATCGTGCGCCATCTCACCGTTTTCGGCTACGATGATGCCCCACACGGACACGCCGAAGTCGTCATGAACAACGTACGCGTGCCCGCTGCGAATCTTATTTTAGGAGAAGGTCGTGGCTTTGAAATCGCTCAGGGTCGCCTTGGCCCAGGACGCATTCACCACTGTATGCGTACCATCGGAGCCGCCGAACGTGCCCTTGGTATGATGGTAGAAAGATTAATGGAGCGTGAAGCCTTTGGTTCTCCCCTCTACGAAAAATCTTACTGGGAGCAGAAAGTAGCCGAGTGTCGCACTAAAATCAACATGGCGCGCTTGCTCACTTTTGAGGCCGCTTATAAAATGGACACCGTAGGAAATAAAGTCGCCCGTACCGAGATCGCGATGATCAAAGTAGTCGCCCCTCGCATGGCACGTGAAGTACTTGATATTGCCATTCAAGCCTTTGGCGGCGCGGGTGTCAATCATAGGATAGCCTCTTGGTACGCAGGTATCCGCACCCTGAGCATTGCCGATGGCCCCGACGAAGTACACAACCGTACCATCGCCCGGATGGAATTTGGCAAACACCACAAAAAAGAATCTGTAGCTGCGAACTAAAAACCTATCTTCTCCTCCATTTTTTTACAGGTCTGGGCATTCCTTGCTCAGGCCTTTTTCTTTTTAAGTCAAAAATTGTGTATCTTCACTCTATGAAAGCACTTCCGGTCGGTATACAAGAGTTCAGCGAGCTACGCAAGGATGATAATTTGTACGTAGATAAAACTTCTTTTCTCTACCGATTACTTCAAGGGCCGAAGTATTACTTCCTCGCCCGCCCGCGCCGCTTTGGTAAATCCCTGTTGATTTCCAAATTGTATCATATTTTCAAAGGAGACAAGCATCTCTTTGAGGGGCTTTGGATTGAAGATCAACTAGACTGGGAAGCTTACCGAGCACCTGTCATCCGAGTGGATTTTAATACAATGGAATTTAAGGAAGTAGGCTTGGCAACTGCCTTGGATCGGACCTTGGATGAGATTGCCCAAGCCTATCAAATAACGCTTGTTTCCGATAATTTTCGGGGAAAATTTTCCGAACTCATTGATACCTTGTATCAGCAGCAGGGTCGGGTCGTGCTCCTGATTGATGAATATGATAAGGCCATTACCAGCTTTTTGGACAAGAATCAAGAAGCGATTGCTCACGAAAACCGAGATATTCTCAAAAGCTTTTACGGCGTGATTAAGCCCAAAGACGCGCAATTGCGCTTCGTGCTGCTGACGGGCGTGTCCAAGTTTGGGAAGGTATCTATCTTCTCTGATCTCAACAACCTCTACGATCTCAGCACTGACCCTGCCTATACGACCATGCTGGGCTACACGCAGGAAGAACTGGAGAATTACTTCGCTGTCCATATCCAGCACCTACAAACCCACAAAGGGCTAGCCTCTGGGCAGCTTCTCCAAGACATTCAGCAGTGGTACAATGGTTACTCTTGGGATGGGGAAAATTTCTTGTATAATCCTTTTTCGGTTTTGAGTTTTTTTCAGAAACAGATGTTTTCCAATTTCTGGTTCGAGACAGGCACGCCGACTTTCCTGCTCAACATTCTCAGAAAACAACAGGTTTCCGCTCTGGAGTTTGAGCAAATAGAAGTTTTTCCTGAGGTGCTTGATAACCTCTCGCTAGAAGACACGGATATCTACGGTCTGCTGCTCCAGACGGGCTATCTTACCATCAAAGCGATCAAATATTACAGCTATGCCGATTATACTTACATACTCGATTTTCCCAACAAGGAAGTAAAGCAGTCCTTTCTGCGTTATCATCTGGCCGATTATATGGGCATTGGGCCAGGGCAATTGGCCAGTCGGGGAATTTTACAGATCCATCGGGCTTTGCAAGAGAAGGACACGGAAAGGTTTATTGAAGTTCTGCGCTCGGTGTTCAAGTCCATTCCCTATAACCTCTTTATCAATCTGGAGGCTTATTATCATTCTATCATTTATTTAGTGTTAGAATTGCTGGGTTTCGCGGTGCAATCCGAAGTCCAAACCAATGATGGCCGCGTAGATGCCGTCATCCAGACCGATCAGTATATCTATGTGATGGAGTTCAAGCTCCACTCCGCCGAAGAAGCCATCGCCCAAATTCACCAAAAAAAATACTACCAACGCTACCAAGGCTCAGATAAAGAAATCTTGCTGCTCGGCCTCGCCTTTGATACCGAAGAGAAGAATGTGGGAGAATGGAAATTGGAGAAACTGGGAGCTAGGAGTTAAAGTCTGGAGCTTTAGCCGAACGTGTGGCAGTGCTGGCAATTACTACCACAATCAAGCTTTACAATAAAAAATAGCTCCTTTTGTAATATTCCCCATCTGGGCGAGTATATACAGTCATACTCACCAAAAAAATTTAATCTGATGAAAAAAGCCTACGAACTCGCCAATGATCTCGTCCGAGAAAGACTCGCCCACGAAGATGCCGAAAATATCCACATCTTAGATGACCTCAAGAAGCACGACGTGATCGTAATCAATGGTACTTATGATCATATCCACTTGGTTTTGGAAAGCCTCAAGATTCCATTTATCAGCCTGAATCACGATCAGCAATTAGCCCAGGCTGAATTTTCGCCCGAGCAAACCGTTTTTGTCAATTGTGCCTCAAACTTTCCCGCCGAAGTCGCCCGTAAACTCGCCACCTTCGTGCATCAGGGGGGACAATTGATTACCACCGACTGGGCTTTGAAAAACGTACTAGAAGTAGCCTTCCCTGGGGTAGTAGCTTATAATGGCAAACCTACCGCCGACGAAGTCGTGCGGATTGAAGCCTTAGATCGCTTAGACCCCGTGATTGCGGGCTTTTTGGATGAGAAAGCTGATCCAGTTTGGTGGCTAGAAGGTTCTTCTTATCCGATTAAAATCTTGGATCAGGACAAAGTAAAAATCTTGATTCGCTCCAAAGAACTCAAAGAAAAATATGGAGAAGAAGCCGTTATCATTCGTTTTGAACACGGTGAGGGCGTGGTCTACCACATGATTTCCCACTTTTATTTGCAACGAACCGAAACCCGAGACAAGAAACAACAAACCTCAGCCGGAGCCTATTTCAAAGATAAAGGAGCCAGTATGGACGCCATGCAAAAAGCAGAATCCGAATCTGATGTGAGCTATGGGGAAGTGCAATCGGCCAATACTTCGGCAGATTTTGTTTCGCGTTCTATTATCGCTCAGAAGAAGCGGAGAAAGAAGTAATGTTGAGGAGCTAGGAGTCAGGAGCTAAGAGTTAGGAGCTAGGAGTTTTTTATTGGAGAAAAAAACGGTTGGTGAAGTGCTTCGAGGCGGTTCGGAACCACCTAAAGGCGGTTGATGAAGGGCTTCGAGACGGTTCGAGACCACTTGGAGACGGTTCGGAACCACCTAAAGGCGGTTGATGAAGGGCTTAGGGGTGGTTCAAGACCACTTAGAGACGGTTCGGAACCACCTAAAGGTGGTTAGTTGAGGCCCTCGAGGTGGTTCTCAGAGGGGTCAGGGGGGGTACCGAGGGGGGGGTAAAGCCATCATCATTTACAAGATTTATACCCAGCCATCTTCTCCTTGCATACATCTGAGTGGCTTATTCAAACACAGAGACACGGAGACACAGAGGGCTTTCGGGGTGTAATCCACTGTTATTTAAGCGTATACATCAGAGAGAGGGATGGGTATTGGGCGCTGACAAACGCTGGTTTACTGCTCTGCTCGCTCCAACACGTAAAGCACCTGCCGAAAAAAGCCCACAAAGCGATAAGCATAAGAGGCTTTGATCTCCAGACCAAGTTTGGCAAAAGTAGCACGCCAGGCTCGGTCGGTTCGATTGCTATGCGGATGCCCCACAAACTCCCAATTCACCACGCTATCCACGGCGAAAGTCAGGTATTTTTGGAAAATATTTTGGTAAATGTCTTCTATAATGATGATTTTACGACCTACTCTTTGGGCTTCGGCCACGATTTGCTCGGGATGAGGCGTGTGATGCAATACGGTTAAAATCAAGACCGTATCAAAGTGATTATCCTCGTAGGGAAAATGCCTGCCATCGTAAATGGTGGGCTGGATTTCTGGAAAAAGGCTATGATTTTGAATATCCAAAGGCTCTACCTGATAATCCGCTTGCCTGAGCGTATGGGCTACCGTCCCCAAACCACTGCCCACTTCCAAGATATGCTCGTTTTTGGAAAGATAAGGAGCAATTTTCTCCAGCTTTTGCCGGGCATCCCAGAGCCAAAGCCTGCGGATTGGTGCAGTTAGGAAATTGTATTTTTGCCAGAATTGTAAAGACATCTTGAATGGGCCAAGGTGCAAATTTGCTTGGTTTGGTTTCGGCTCTCGTGCTTGGTTCACGTCAATTCCCCAAAAATCCTTAAATTTACCAAGAAACCAATTCCAAACCTTATGCATTCTAAAGCTATTTTTCTGAATCTATTCTTATTAATCTGTCTCTTGAGCCTGACGCTCTGCTCGGAAACTTCTATGAAAGAACCACCCGTAGAGCCAGCAGATGAGGCCGTGCTGGTCTTTTCTAAAACGGAGGGCTTTCGCCATAATTCCATTCCCGACGGGCAGCAGGCCATTATGCAAATCGGACAAGCCAATGATTTTATCGTGCATCTGACCGAAGATGCTGCTGATTTTCAAGTAGATACTTTATCCAAATACAAGGCTGTGATCTTCCTGAGTACCACGGGTGATGTTTTGAACGAAAGCCAACAAGCTGCTTTTGAGCAATATATCCAAAGCGGGGGAGGCTACGTGGGCATTCACTCCGCCACAGATACCGAATACGATTGGGCTTGGTATGGACAGTTGGTAGGAGCTTATTTTAACGGGCATCCACAAATCCAAGACGCGACCCTGGAGGTAGTGGATCAAAGCCACATTGCTAGCCAAGACCTGCCCGCCGAATGGATGCGTAGAGACGAGTGGTATAATTTCCGAGATATTCAGTCTACGATTAATGTACTGATAGAAATAGACGAAAGCTCCTACGAAGGTGGGACGAATGGAGATTTTCACCCTATGGCTTGGTATCAGGAGTTTGACGGAGGGCGTGCTTTTTATACCGGGGGAGGGCATACTAAGGCTTCTTTTACCGAGGAGCTTTTTGTAAAGCATCTGGAAGGTGGCATTCTCTACGCAATGGGAAGGTGAATTGCTTGAAGTCCTAGCTTCCGATCAAGACAGGTTCGGGTGCTTCTTCCTGTGCTTGGTGCTGAGGCAAGATGACCCGAAAGGAAGTTACATTGCCACTTTCACTCTTGAATTCAATGCGCCCGCCGAGTTTTTCGGTCGCTTTTTTGACCAAATACAGTCCCAAGCCATTGCCCTGTGAACGCTCCGAGGCACGGTGGAACATGTCGAAAATTTGATCTTGATGCTCGGGGGGAATTCCCAAGCCATTGTCGGTTACATTCAGGTAGATGTGATCTGCATCTGATTCTACGTTGAGCTTGACAATAGAAAACACCTCAGGGCTAGGGTCTTGAAATTGAATGGCATTTTCTAATAAATTCTCTAGAATAACCCCCAGCAAGACCTCATCGGTGTAGGCTTCTGGTTTGCCTTCTATTTTGAAAATAATATATACCGCATCGCTTCCGGGGATGTCTTTCAGGCGATTACGCATATCATCCAGAAAATTTTGCAGATCAAATCGCTCATAATCAGTAGAGTCGCTATTGATAGAATGCACGTTCATGAGTTTGTCTAGCATTTTACTCATGCGCTTGGCTGTAAACTCGATGAGGTTGAGATTCTTGAGGATGGATGCTCGGTCGTCTTCCATTTTAGCCAAATTAACAAGCCCGATCAGCCGAGAGATCGGCCCTCTGAGATCGTGGGAAGAGCGATAGATAAAAGTATCGAGTTCTTTATTGGTTTGTAATAACTGGAATAGGGTAGCTTTGAGTTTGGCCGTTCTTTCCTCAACCTTCTGTTCTAGGGTCAGGTTGACTTTTTTGAGTTCTCGGTTGGTAAGTTGGATTTGATTCTTTTGCTCAGAAATTTCGTGGAAGGCTACTTCAAGTTGTTGTTTTTGTTGAGAAATTTCCTTGGTTTTTTCGTCTACTTTGATTTCTAGCCTTTGGTTGGCACGAGTGAGGGCACGCGTACGCAATTTGATAAGGCCGTAAAAAATACCTCCCGTGCTGACAATCACGATTAAAATAAACCAGTAAGCCTGCCAAAAAGGACGCGCGATGGCGAAGGCAAAAACTTTTTCTTCACTTAGCTGTCCAAAAATATTCTTAGCTCTAACACGGAGCTTGTAATCTCCACTGGGCAGAATGGCAAAAATATCTGATTCATTGTCCCATTCTGACCATTCCTCTTCCAAACCCTCCAAGCGGTACTGGTACTGAATTTCAGCTTCTCTTAGAAAAAAAGGAGCCGCTAGCTCTAGCTTGATAGAGTTTTTCTGATAGGGCAAACGCAGCCCTTCCAAGGGTAGATCGGTTTTCTTATGTCTAGCCCGACTAATGAGAATATGAAAGCGACGGTCGAAATCCATGCGTGCCTCGGCTTTGATTTTGTAAAGCGCATTGTCACCCACGACCCAGATATTTTGACGCTGACCTACATAAATATTTTGTATGTCCGAGAAGAAAGAAAGAAAGACCGTTTGCTCTTTTGGGATAGCATTTTCTCGCTGAACATCGATCCAGGGGCCATCCAAAGGCTTGATCCAAGTGTAATCCGGCTGTGCATAAATGATTGGTGAGCGAGGGTTAAAAAAGCGAATGAGGTCTTTGTCTCTTACTAGATCGTCTTTTACCTGGTCATAGGTATAAATACCAGAAGACAGGATAAATACAGGGACTTTATTGATGACCCTGACCACTGCATTTTCTACAAAGTCATTGGGTAAATCATATTTTTTAAATCCTTCGGGGTTTCCTCTGGCATCCAATTTTACCCGATAAATATGAGTATCGCCACCTAGCCAAAGATACGCTCCTTCTTGCACCACCGAGTGAATGGCCTTTTGGCTATCTCCAAAGTCGGTGAGCCGATGGGTAATTTTCCAGATGTCATCTTGATAGAGAATAGAAATCAATCCGCGATCCGTAGCCACATAGAAACGTTCCTTATCTTGGGGTGAAGCATAAATATAATTGATAGAAGCATCTCTCAGGATGAGGCGGCTGCTGGTATTTTCGGTAATTTCATAGAGTCCTAAGGTAGTCGCTACCAGCATGTTATCTAGAAAGGGTAAGAGTTGCTTACATTTGACACTAATGCCCTCCACCTTATTGAAGATGTAAGGAATGGACTGCAGTGCGTAAGTTTCTTTTAGTTTGATTGGAGTATCCACATATTCGGTATTGATCTGCCTTTGGGAGCGGGTTTCTACGGGCACTTCCTCTACCACGGTCAGGGTATCAAGCGCGACAGTAGTAGGGTCATTGTTTTTTCTTTCCTCGTTTTCGTCTACTTCGGTTTCCTCTTCTTCTTTTTCAAGACGTTTGAGTTCTTTTCGGGCTTTTCTTTGAGCTCTTCGCTCTAGGCGCTGCCTTTTGCGTTCGCTCATATCGGGATCTTCTTGTATTTTGTCTAGGATTTCGCCTAGTTTAGGAATATCAGGGTTTTCTTCTTGGTCTGGCTCTGGTTCTGGTTCTTGGTCTTTTACTTTGATGGTGGTGCGAATATTTCTTTTGACCACTCTGATTTCTTTTTCTTTTTTAATGAGCGTGACAATCTGATCAAACTTATCCACTTTGGCTAGGTAAAAAACACCTTCACTGGTGCCTACGTAAAGTGTTTTATCTAATTCGCTCACGGCGGTAATTTCTCCCTCTAGGCCAGGATAACCTGAATAGCGCAAGATGGGCAGCTCCACATCTGCCCTTGTGATGCCGTTGGCATTACAGATCCAGAGGCCGCCGTATTGATCTTTGCAGATCGAGAGTACTTCATCATCCGAGAGTCCTGTTTGGTAATTGATCGTGTGCTCGGTTTTTCCCGTGGGTTTATGGATAATCAAACAACCTCCCGACAGGGTAGAGAGCACGAAGGTCTGGTCTGACAAGTTGATTCCATTCGTGAGTAAACTTTCCTCGAGATAAGATTGGGCTTCTATCTCGTAGGGTTCAAATTTTTGACCATCGAAAAGATAAAGCAGATTATCATCTGTACCTACGAGCGTGAGTTTTTTGTTGGGATCAAACACGAGAGAAGTATTGATGATTTGATTGGATAACCATTGCCCAGCTTTAAAAGGAACCAGTTTACCATCTTTTAGGTACTGAAGTCCTCGGTGGGCACTATTCACAAATACACGCTCTTGGTGAAGAAACATGCCCCGAAAGCGATCTCCCTGCGTGGCCATCCAGTAGTTTTCCACTTTCTTGGTAGCTTGGGATACCGCAAAAACGACCCTTTCCGAGTAAAAATACACTTTATCCTTTGTACTCAACACGTGCGTAATTTCACCAAAGTCTTTGTTGGCGTAAGAGATGGATTTGTAGGTTCGTTTTCCGAACAGGTTTGTACTGAGATAGCCAAAATTTTCGCTACAGCCGACATAGATCGTCCCGTCTTGGCTTTTGGTAAGCGCGTAAGGCGTACTGAGTGTATTGATGATTTTCCAATGAACCCCATCGTAAGTAATGACGCCCTTGGTATTGGCAAAATACATGATACCCTCCGACCCTTGGATGGCGGAAAAATTTTGATTGTCTGTATTAGAAATCGGAGATTGATAACTATGGAGGAAAAAATCCCCTTTTTGGGCAAAAACAGAGGATAAGCCAATCAGAATAAGGGTAATAAGTAAGGTAAAGCTCCTCATGGATGCTACATTTCTTTGTGGAGATAATACTCGTATTGGGTGTAATGCCTTCTAAGTTTTGGTCTGCTTGGAGATGCTAGTGATGCCCCTCTCTTCGGAGCTTAACTACCAATTTTCCCCCAGCATTTTCTTATCCAGACACTTCGTAGTCGTATCAGAGAGTCCAGAGAAGAAAAGACCATAGAAACCTGTTCTATACTTTCTTGGTAAAGTTTGTGGCAATTTTAAGATGAGATGGAGACTATACCCTATGGTTGGTATTTTATACAAGATGAACAATAATTTTGCCGATTATATGCCATAGGAGAGGAAAAGGGGCATATAAGCACGAAACCCTACCTCACTAATCTTACCTTGTAAGAAAAAATTGTAATTTGAAGATTTGGCTTTTGTCCAAGGTTGAGGCGAATCAAGAATGAATGTTCAAACCTGTAGTAAGGCCAATCCATCCTCTAGCCCACCGTCCACAGACAACGGTCCGCAGAATAGAGCCTGTTTCTGTGTCTGAATTAGAATCTACCTTTGTATTAAAGATATGGATTTGCATCAAACTGGACAGCCTTCTCTAGACTTTAGGGCGAAAGCCAACCACCAGAATATCATCTAACTGCCTTAGGTCGCCCTGCCATGCTTCTATGGTTTGTTTGAAGACAGCTTTTTGCTCGGCACCACAGCGGTGTGCGGCCTCTTTTAGGAGTGTACGAAAACGGCGTCGCATGAATTTGCGATTTTCTGGTCCTCCAAATTGGTCAATATAACCGTCTGAGGTCATGTAACAGTACATATCTTCCTCCAAGGGTAGATGATGATTGTGGAAGCGTTTTTCTCCTTGTTGAAAACCACCAATCGCCAAACGGTCTGCCTTGATTACTTCTACCTTGCCGTCTTTGACGAAGTAAAGTGGGTTATGTGCCCCCGCAAAGGTCAACTGCTTATGCGCTTCATCAATCACACAGATAGAAATATCCATGCCATCGGATTGTGATTTTTCGCGGTCGGTTTGTTTAAGCGCTTTGATCACGCCCTTATCCAAGTGATACAGAATATCAGCTGGGTCTACAATGTGTCTCTCGTGAATAATCTGGTGCAAGAGCGAATCTCCGATCATGGACATAAACGCGCCGGGTACGCCGTGTCCCGTACAATCAGCGACGATGATAATTTTAAGCCCAGCTTTTTCGCCAAACCAATAAAAATCACCGCTCACCACGTCTCGCGGTTTGAATAAGATAAAACTATCGTTGAGCGAGGCGTAGATCGTTTTTTCATAAGGGAGAATAGCATCCTGAATGCGTTTGGCGTAGCGAATGCTGTCGGTAATGTCTTTATTTTTCTTTTTAATTTCGGTAAAAGCCACCTCCAATTGTTCTTTTTGCAGGGCAATTTCTGTTGTTTTGAGATCCACCTTTTGTTCCAATCTCCGATTAGCCGCCGCCAGGGCATTGGTACGTACCTTCAGGAAGGTAATCACGAGCAATAAGACCAATAAAATGGCTCCTAGGTAAAACCACCAAGTTTCCCAGTAGGGCGGTTTGACCTCTACGGCGTAAGTCACCTCCTCACTTTCTTGTCCGAAGATATTTTTGGCTTTGAAACGTAGTGTGTAGCTCCCACTTGGCAAGTAAGGAAAAGAGAAAGAGGGCTGACTACTCCAGGCAGACCACTCGCCACCCAATTCTTCAACCTGATATTGATACTCGGTAGCAGATTCACTAAGATAAAAAGGAGAAGCGATCTCTACACGGAAGGCATTTCGCTTATAGTCTAGTTGTAAATCTTTGACAGGTAATGGTCGGCCTTGCAAGTCTTTAACACTGCGTACAAAAATGCGGAAATCAGCCGGGCGGTAGAGCTGTGCATCTACTTTTACACGATAAAGCGCTTGATCGTTGATGATCCAAATATTTTTATCTTGATCCACGTAAATATCTTCAATATCTCGGAAAAGGCTTAAAAAACTACTCCGATATTGATCAGAAGCTTCTAGGTCGTGAATGTTCTCCCAGCGAGATTCTGGGCGAGTCCAGGTATAGCCCGCCTGATGAAAAAGGACAGTAGAACGAGGATTGAAATATTTTTGCCAATCCGTATTCAGAAAGAGCGTATCTTTCTGGTCGTCGTAGGTGTAGATGCCATCAGAGGTAAAAAAAGTAGGTTGGTTTTGAATAAGCCTTACCACAATACTTTCGGCATAATTATGAGGGAAATCATGTTTCTGAGAGCGAATGGGTTTTCCTTCTTGATTTAACTCGATTCTAAAGATTTGATTCTCGCCACCAAGCCACAGCACTTGATCATCTCCCGTAATGGAATGAATGCTAAAATCTACCACATCTCTGAGCTTTTCGGAAACCTCCCAGACCCCATTTTTATACACTAAAAATACTAAGCCTTGCGCCGTACCCACGTAAAATCGTTCTGGCTTTACCTCGGATTGGAAGATAAAATGGACATTATCTTCGCTGATGATCGGGCGCGCCTGTTGGTTTTCTACTTCATACAAGCCGATATTAGTGGCTACCAAGATTTTATTACCAAAGGGCAGTAATTGGGCGCACTTGGCTTTGAGTCCGGGGATTTTTTTATATACATAAGGAATAGATTGCAGGGCATACGCTTTCCTAAGATTCTTGGCAATGTATTGGTAGGTGGTTTGGGTGCGGAAGACAGGGTCTTTTTCCTCTTTTTGAAGGCTGGAGGTCATCACCAAGTCTTCTTCTTCCTCTTCTTCCTCCTCCTCCTCTTCTTCAACTTCTTTACCTTTCTGTTCTCTTCTTTCTCTCTTTCGCTCCGCTCGTCTCTCGCGGCGTTCGGCTCTTTTGCGGGCGCGTTCGGCTATCTTTTCTTCGTCTCGGGGGCCAAAGATGGCCTGCCAGAATCTAGACCCTCGCTCTCGTTCTTTGAGTTTGGTGATTTGAACGGTCTTCTCGATGGTGGTTTGTACTTCGGTGAGCTTTTCTCTTTCCTGCTTTACGATTGTAATCAGGTCTTCGTAGGCTCTTACTTTTTCTAGATAGAATAGCCCTTCACTGGTGGCTACGTATAAGACGCCATCCGCCTTGAGGAGAGTCGTAATTTTGCCTTCTAGTCCGGGATATTCGGCAAAATTTTGAATAGGAAGGTTGATATCAGCACGGCTAATGCTATATTCAGTGCAGAGCCAAAGCCCCCCGTGCTGATCTAAGGACATGGCCAGTACCTCATCATCAGGTAGCCCTGTCTGGTAATTGACCGTTTGAATGGTTTGATGCGTTTCTTTATCAATAATTAAACAGCCTCCCGAAACCGTGGCGAGGGCAAATTTGTCCTCAGAAATATCCATAAGAGAACTGAACAAATTCTCCGTCACATAATCTTGTGCCTCAAATTCGTAGGGACTAAATACAAAGCCTGTGTATAGATAAAGCTGGTTACTCGTACTACCAATGAGCACGTGAATCCGATCATAATTTGTGTAGGAGTTGATGTATTCTTGGGCAAAGATTTCGCCCTTTTGCACCATTTTTAGTTCATCTCCTTCTATTTTGTGCAATCCTTTTCCGGTAATATTCAGATAGATTTCTTGGCGACACATGAACACGCCAGCATAAGGTTCGCCCTTACGGGCAATCCAAACTTTTTCTACCTTTTGCGTCTCGAGGGAGACTCGATAGAGCACCTCATCTGAATAAAAAAAGGCGTGTTGGTAGTTAACTAGAATTTGCTTGATTTCACCAAAAGCTTGGTTTGCATCCGAGATGGAAACATATTTTTTGCGCCCCCATATATTCTCTTCCATGTAGCCAAAGCTTCCCTTGCAGCCTACGTACACTTTATGACTGATGGCCGTATCAATAGCCAAAGAATAGGGAGTGGTGAGGGTATTACTGATTTCCCAACGCACGCCGTCATACGTGATAATTCCTTTGGTATTGGCAAAATACATCACGCCCTGCTCGTCTTGCAGCGCGGCAACATTGTGGTGGCTTGTATTAGAGATAGGATTGTAATAATTATAAAGGTACAGATCGCCATTTTGTGCCCACAGGTTGGCCAAATGAAGCCAAAAACCAGTCAAGAGTAAAAGCCTGATTCTCATATAGATGCCATAAATCTTTAAGGATAATTGAGGGAAATGCCTTAGTAGCGTAGGTCGGTGTTCCGTTTAAGTCCAAAAAGTGGCAAAATCAGTGCCCCCACTTACACGGGTAAGCTTCACTTCTGACTCAAAACTTACAGGGTAGCTTAGAGATGAAAGATTGAAGATTCAAGGAGGGAGAAACTCAGGATTTGCAGAGGGGAGACTCGAGAATGGGTAATTCCCTTGCGTGAAGGCTTTTACTGGCCATCTTCGAGCCTTTTCATATACTCCAAGAAGATTTTCGGCTCTTCTTCTGGGTCGGGTTCCGTGTTTTGATCCATCCAATGAAAATAAGATTCAGGTAAATCCCAATCTCGAAAGAAATAAGCAAAACCTAAACCCGCAATGCCCCCTGCCCAGTGCGACTCCCAAGAGATACCTACCTGGTTAGGAACCAAACCCGCGAGCATACCACTGTAGAGCAAGATCATCAGAAAAGAGAAAGCCAAGTAACGGCGGTCTTTACGGAAAAAGCCACTAAAAAACAGAAAACTGGCATAGCCATAAACTATGCCACTCGCACCAATGTGGTAAGATTCGCGAGCAAAGCACCAAGTCCAGAAACCCGTGCTGATAAAAAGCCAGAAGGTGAGGGGATAAGCGGTTTTGGGGAAGCTATGAAAGATAAAGGCCATCAAGATAAACAGTGGAAAAGTATTGGAAACCAAGTGTATCCAGTCACCGTGTACCAAAGGGGCAGTCAAAACCCCAATCAACCCTTCGGCACGCAGTGGGTAAATTCCCAAAGCCACGAAACGAATTCCCAGTATTTCTTCGGTAATTTTGACCAACCAAATGACCAGTACGAAAATTAATCCGGGCTTGAGGCTCGCCCAAATCGTGGGTTCTTCTCTCTTCATAGCATATTATTTCGTGAATTTTCTCAACCCTCCGCCGAAGACTCGGACTGGGTGCTGTAACGGTAGTTACGAACTGGTCCTGAGGAACTGAGATTGACCGCCTTTTTAAGTGAATCATACCAAAAGGGAGCCCCAAAGCTAATGGCAATCGCGGTAATGAGCCAACCTGCGATGGTTTTGAACACGTGGTAGGGCGAGCTGGCGAACTCAGCCCAACTTTCTTGGCTCCAACCCATACCTAGGAAGGTTTGTACTTGGCTCAAATCTTTTTTCAATACTTGCCCCATTTGTTGGTAGAGAGAGTCCGTTCTGCTTTGACCCAACGAGTCGTTTTCAAAAGGAGAGGTGGCTTGCCTTTCTAGGTTCAAGTTAGGATTATCAGCAATGAAAGCGCGTGCTTGTTCTGTGATTTGTGCTCTGACCTTGGGATCATAAGAGAGTTTGTTGACGATATTAAAAGTGTTTGCGTTAAAGGCAATGCTGATGACGACGCCAATGATAATGGCAATGTAGCGAGTTTTGCGCTTGTACCAGCCTTTGGCTCGATCTTGAACGGCATTGTACCACTCTTCTAACTCTTTTTTAAATAAATCCAGGTTTGATCCAGCATTAGTAACGAGAGACAAAAGTAAGCTGCGGGTTTCGCTACCCTCTGGGAAAATGTCTTTGATGCGCTGCTCAATACCATCGAGGCTTTCGCGGTAGTTTTGGCCGTTGGTCAGGATATGTACGATAATTTGTGAAAACATATCGTGACTTAGCTTAGAAGGGAGGCGGTTTTTCTTGCCATCTATGGTAAATTTCTTGAAAAGAGGATTTTCCATAAATGAGTTAATGAGGTCAGGGTTTTGCTTATTGGAGTCGCAGAGCATCGTATTCAAGGCCTGAACTAGATTTTTGCCCTTAAGATTGAGCAACATAATGATCCATTCATTGATGATCGTACCCAACAGACTCAATAAAAGATAAATAAAAATCGTACCGATGATAATTCCCAGTATTTCCAGACTATTCATGTGCTTAGAAATTGAAGTTGACTTTTACTTGCGCAAGATTTATAAAAAATTTTAAGGCACAAAGCATAAATACAATTCCTTCCATCGTGCTCAGGATTCTCGATAGATCAAATAATGGAAGTCATCGTCGTTTTCGTGTAACTTTCTAAGCTCCAAAGAGAGATAAAATAGAATGCCTCCTAGGGCAATCGTGTGAATAGCGATAAAATAAGTTGCCATCACAGCTCCGGCAAAGGGATTCAGTATAATTAGAATTCCTAATACAATGGAAAGCAAAGCACATAAAACCCAGAAAAAACGATGCCAAGGGGTGATAAAGGCATAAATCAACTGTATCACGCCTAATAATATAGACCATGTGCCCAGCACAAACAACAACAAAGCAGCCGCTTCCACCGGATAAGCCACCAGAATAAAGCCAATGACCACATCCAACAAGCCCTCTAAAAACCACAGACTCCAGTAGCGGTAGTATCGACGATAAAGAAATGATCCTACCACCAAAAATATTCCCGCCACGAGGATCATTACACCCAAGAAAAGTGCTATTACAACAATGGCTTTGCCCGGAAAGATCAGAGCCAAAATGCCTAGTAGTACGAGCAATGTCCCCTTAGCCGACCATAACCACCAATTTTTGAAAGGTTTTAGTTCCATGATTTTGTTTGTGTTTGTAAGCGATGATTTGTATTATTTTTTCAGCCTCTAATTATGAATTCTTTATATCTTATTCTGATTGCTCAACAAAATACTGATATGCTTATGCCGGTTTGAGTTACTTAGAATGATATTCAAACTGGCCGTCAAGGGGACGGAGAGAATCATTCCTACAAACCCCCAAACTACCCCCCAAACAAACAGACAAAGCAAGACCACTAAGATATTCAAGTTCAAGCGGTCACCCATGATTTTGGGTTCTACGATATTGCCTGAGGCAAATTGAATAGATACCAAAAGCACCGATACCACGCTCGCTATCCAAATATGGTCATAGAACTGAAAAAAGGCTAATAAAACCGGAGGGATCGAAGCCAAAATGGGGCCAATCGATGGGATATAATTCAAGACAAAGGCCAAAAAGCCCCAAACAATCGGAAAATCTAGACCAAACAAGGTAGCGGTAAGCCACACCGCCAATCCCGTACCCACGCTAATGAGCGTCTTGAGCCAAAGATAGGCTTGAATCTGAGCCGCGATGGAGTTGACAATATCTTCGCTCTTGTCTTCGCTCATCCCTTGGGTACACATGAAGCTATAAATCTTTTCTTTTAAGAATTTGCGACTCAAGAGGATAAACATCAAAAACAAAAGCATCACCAGCAAATCTGAGAAGAACATAAAAAAAGAACCCAGCCCCTTATTGATCGTATTAATGACCGAAGACGGATTGAGCAGGCTAAATAAATTACGACCTTCACTTTTAGAAATTTCTTCTTTGATACTAAAGCCAAAATTCACCTCCGTAAAAGAAGAGACATTCGTTACGATCTCTTGCACCCTTGGTTTGTACTTCCCAACATCTTCACTGACCGAGCGCCCTGCACTATATAGCAAGAGACTAAAAACCGTCAGCACCAAAAAAATTCCCACGAAAATAATCAGGCTTCCCCAGCTTTCGGGTATGCCTTGTTCGTGCAAATAAACCAAGACCGGAGAAAGTAACACCCCCAAGAGCACCGCGATCACAAACGGAATCATAAAAGACTGGGTCAATTGGAGAATGTAGCCAATCCCAATAATGGCTAATACGGCCAGGTAAAAATTCTGTGCACGTAGTTGGTCCTGCAGTTTTTCTGTGCTTTTCTCTTCGGTTTCGGTGTTTTCCAGAAGGCTCATAAGGTTAGCATGATTTTTTTAAAAATGGAAATTAATAAACTTTACGAGACAAAACCACCGCCTCGTCCCAAATTTAAAGAAATTAATGTTTCTCCCTAAGAAAAATGAACCAGAGCGATAAAATTGGGTGATTAGGTATCTTGAGGAAAATATGTAATTTTGCCTCAGCAAACGAAAGCAACAAACGAATGATACAAAGAATCCAATCCGTATTTTTGGTCATCGCGGCTGTCTGTATGATCCTCAGCTTATTCTTCCCGATTTGGCATAAAATCAACCCCGAAACGGGACAGCAGGTAGTACTTACGGCTGACTCCATGACTTATACTGTACAAGGAAACGTGGTAAAACGCGAATCTAATATCTACATTGCCATTTTGGCCGTAGCTTCGGCGGCATTGGCTTTCTATTCTATTTTTCAATATAAAAATATGATGAGCCAGATACGTGTTGTCTTGTTTAATACCTTGCTGATGTGTATCGTACTGGGCTTGATGGTTTTTGAGAATTATAGTGCCGAGGCACTCTTTGCAGAGCCTGAGTATGGCGAATACGGAGCCGCCTATTTTCTGCCCGGAGTAGCTTTGATTTTTAATATCCTAGCCCGACGCTACATCAAAAAGGATATTGATTTGATTCGCTCCGCCGACCGAATGCGATAAGTTGCCTCTGGTTTATGAGTTAAAACAAGAGCCTTGGTTAGGAAACAAAAAAATAGTCAAGCATTTCCTGCCTGACTATTTGTTTCACAAAACAGATTTCAACAAACTACAAAAAGCACTTTATTGAGGTCATTTCTTCACCTTGATTGCTGACTGTGCTTCTTCCAGACTGATTTCGCCCCGGTCATAGGCTTCTAGCACAGATTTTTTGATGCTGAGGGTGAGCGTTTTTTTCTCAGCATGTTCGTCCCAGCTCTGTTCCCAATAATGAGAACTCAGAGAAGCTTTGACAAGGAGCACTTCATCTGAATCTAGGCTTTTTAAAGTGCGACCATAACTAACGATTCCTTCTTTAATTTCTTCCTCAATTTTTTCCAGAGATTTTGACAGAGCATCTCGGTGAATCGTTAGTAAAGAATCAGTGGGTTGCTCTCGGTCTTTTGTTTCTTTGAATTGGCCGTTTTTGTAATAACCAATTACCCCTTCATCTCCAATGATCGTAACTTTGCCTCTTTTGATCTGATTTTCACGCAGTAGGAGTGTCTCCACAGGACCGCGCAAGGTGTAAGTATCTGTAAAGTGAAGCTCATAGCTAACCCCAAAGCCCTCGATGTAATCATAGCTGATATTGCGATAGAGGCGATAGTAATTTTCCTCATCGTTCTCAAAGATTGTCTTAAAAATACCCGCCATAACTTTGAGGTCTGGGCGATCTTCTGAATGCGCTTCCTCGCTCTCTTCTTCTCGGATCTTTGTGCGGCTTCGAAGTTCTTCCTGGTCTATTCGTCCACTCTTGTAGTCGATAATGCTTTGTCGGTCTATTTCGGCGGAGAGCTTATAACGATCTTTTATGAATTCTTTTTTCCCCAAAGCTAATAAGTAATCGGCTTGGCTATTATCATACAAGATCAGAATTTTATCGGTAGGCCGAAGTTGCCCTATTAGGTCGCTGTAGTCCACGATAAAAGTTTGCATGGCCTCTCTGAGTTGATCTATCCAAGACTCTTTCACTCCTTTGGTAATAAAACAAGAGCCTAGCTGTTCAGGATTCATCAAGAGGCGCCTTGGAAACTCCTCCTTGCGGGGTATTTTTAGAATTACTCCGTAGTTGGCAATGTAGCTCCCCTCGTCCCCTCGGTAGAAAACTTCTCGATTTTCAAGATCGATCAAGCTTTTCAAAATACCCTGCGCCACTTTGATATCCTGCTCCATCCGCGCCTCGTCTATGTTTTGGGCGTAGATGAGCAGGAAAGGAATTAATAATAAAATGACTAAGATAATCATTGCTCTGATTTGTTTCATAGTGATGATTCGTTTTGAGTTATGAGTTGTCCGTATTGTGTCCTATCTGGGCATTTCGGACTGAATATATTTGGTCAATACTTGTTGATTTTCGTCAATTTGTTACGCGGGCGATCAATTCTCCCAAGATTCTTTCGGTTTGGAGTTGTTGCTCTTCGGTATCGTTGAATTTGAGGCCGATGAGTTCGAGGTCGCGTTGTCTTTGCTCGTTTAGGTATTCTGCGAAAGCGGTCAACACTTCATTGGTATAAGCCTCTTGTTGCTCTTGGGATAGTTCGGTCAGGCGGAGCATCATGCGGAGGTTTTCTTCTCGGATTTGCTCGAGCATCCAGTTCATGTCTAGGTTTTGGGCTTGTAGGAAGAGCGTATCTTGGCTGGGCTCGGGGCTGGTTGGCGTTGGATGGAGTTGAGCCAAGAGGCGATTTTCCAGAGAAGTCATCCGCAGATGCAAGCTATCCCGCTGCTGGGCGGTTTGCGCTATTACCAGCTTTTGTACCTCTTTGAGATCAATGGTGGCTGTTTTTTCCGGTGCTGGGGAAGGTTCTACGACTTTTTCTGGGATGTTGGGAGGGTTTTCCGAAGCCATTCCAAAACCAAGTTGTAGTCCTTGCTCCGAGTAATTTACTTGAAATTGACTCCAAGCTCCCAACAAAAAGATCAAGCTTAGCGTAGCGGCCAGTCCCCCCACGATTTGGATAAAACGCGGGCTAAAAACTTGCTTCCACAAAGAAGGCTCCTGAGAAGCGATTGTATCTTCTGGCATAAACATGGGCGGTTCTACGGCCTCATCTGCCCAGTGCCCAAGTATGCTTTGGGTTGCTTTGAGGGCTGCTAACTCCTTTTGGGCTTCGGGATGTTGCGCCAGATAAGCTTCTACTCGTTGGGTTTCTTCGGGGCTTAGCTCTCCGTAGAGGTAAGCCATCCATTGGGTTCTGTCGGGTTTATAGCTCATAGTGGATGGTTTCTGGGTTAATATTCCATTGCTTCAAAATTTTCTGCAAGGCTTTCAAGCCATAATACAGGCGTGATTTGGCGGTATTTTCAGAGATTTGCAGGGCTTCGGCAATTTCTCGGAACTTGAGTCCTTCGTATTCTTTCATAATGACGATTATGCGCTGTTCTTCATTAATTTGGGCAAGAGCTTTTTGTAGAATATGTTTCAACTCATTTTGTTGATAAACCTTCGCTGGATTGGCGGGTCGGGCTTGGTTTGCTAGCTCTAAGACTTCCTGTGGGGTGGTTTCTTCCTCTTCATTAGAGTTTATGTAAAGAGGCACCGTGGCGCGACGCTGATTTCGCTTACGCTCCTCGTGGCAATGATTGCTTGCAATTTGATAAATCCACGGACGGAATTTGTTAGTTTCTCTCAATTTTTTTAAATGCTTGTGTACCGAAATGAATGTTTTTTGGCTTACCTCACTGGCTACATCGTGGTCAGCAAAATATTTATAAGCAAAGTTATAAATCCGGCCGTACCACTGCCCCACCAAGGCATTGAAAGCCACACGACTGCCTGCCTGTGCTTTCTGGATTAAATCAGATGATTTGGTTTCCACCACTTCCAATGAGGTTTATGGTTATATGGTTTGGAAAATATTCCCTTTAACTCAGAGATGGAAGGCGGTAGAAAAAAGTTTTAAGGCGGGTGAAAAAATATACCAATCCATCCTTTGGATGCTTTTTAGTCCGCAGTCCACAGACGACCGTCCACAGTCCGCAGTCCGCAGTCCGCAGTCCACAGTCCACAGACGACCGTCCACAGAGAAAGACTACTCTGCGTACAAATTATACCAATCCCGTACACTTGAATGAGCATGATTTTTCCGCTAGAACACCCCGAACCCCCTCCGTGTCTCCGTGTCTCTGTGTTCGAGCAGGCCATTCAAAAGAAAAAGACTAGCTTGCCTTTACATTATACCAATCCTGTACACTTGAATGGGAGTGCCCCAAAAGCCCTCCGTGTCTCTGTGTCTCTGTGTTCGAGCAGGCCATTCAAAAGAGAAAGACTAGCTTGCGTTTGCATTGTACCAATCCTGTACACTTTAATGGGAGTGCCCCAAAAGCCCTCCGTGTCTCTGTGTTCGAGTAGGCCATTCAAAAGATGTATCACGGAGAATTGGGATCAGCAGCGCAGTGCTCACGCCGTACTTGGAGCAGGCAGGGACAATTATAGAAAATCGAGAAATTATTTACAGTATTTGGCCAGGGCGGCTCCGGCTTCGGGATGCCCAAGCTTCTGAGCTTGCTTGAGGTGGAGGCAGGCATTTTGCTCTTCATTCAGATTGATTTCGGTCAGTCCTAGGCCATACTGCGCCGCCGCTAACTTGGCATCAAGGCGTAGGCAAGCTTGGAAATCTCGAGCCGCCTCTTTGAATTTTCCCTGTTGATAATAAATACTCCCTCGATTGAAATGCGCTTCCAAGTCATTGGGGTTTAGCTCCAGTGCCTGGTCAAAATCATCGAGTGCCTGAGCAAACAACTCCATTCTAAAATACAAATAACCCCGATTGGTATATAATTCATTGGTATCAGGCTTGAGCTCAATGGCTTTGCTATAATCATCAATGGCCGATTGGAATTGATTGAGGGCCACTTGCACATTCGCGCGGTTATTATAAGCTTGGTAATTTTCAGGCTCCAGCTCAATGGCTTGGTTGTAATCTAGCAGGGCGGTTTGATAATCTTTGAGATTGTAATGCGCCACGCCCCGCGTATTAAAAGCTTGGTAGTTGTTGATGTCTTTTTCTACGGCTTTGTTCAAGTAGGGGAGTGCTTCCTTGAACTCGCCTTCTTTCATCAGACTTTTACCCTTTTCCAAAAAGGCTTTCGAAGAGTTGGAGCAAGCTTGTAGGGCGAGAAAAGAAAGTATCAGAGATAAAAAGCTAAATTTCATTTCCTTAGAATACAGAATTGAGGAGTTAGAATCTAGAAATATTCACAAAATTAACCCTTGGCAAAACCATTTGGTTTACTACCCAAGAAAAATTTGCCATTCCGCAAAAAACAAATTACCATCAACTCGGGAAGAGTCAATGGTAATGTGAAATTTGTGATTTGAAATTGACAATTGAATCTATTTTTCCGGCTTGGAGGGCTTATTTTTTTCAGAAGAGGAGCCTCCGGCGATATTCTCACGCATCTCGGTATCGGCTTTGATATTTTGCATTTTATAATAATCCAAAATACCCAAATTGCCATTGCGGAAGGCTTCGGCAATGGCCTGAGGTACTTGAGATTCGGCCTCGATTACTTTGGCTTTCATTTCTTGCTCTAAGGCTACGGCCATGGCGCGTCTTTCTTCGGCTTTGGCGTCAGCTACTTTGAGATCTGCGTTGGCTTGTTCGATCTGTAGTTTTGCCCCGATGTTATCACCTACGTCAATATCAGCGATATCAATGGAGAGAATTTCAAAAGCCGTTCCTGCATCCAGCCCCTTCTCGAGCACTAACTTGGAGATGCTATCGGGATTCTCGAGTACTTGCTTATGGCTTTTGGCCGAACCAATGGAGGTTACAATACCTTCCCCCACCCGGGCGATGATGGTATCTTCACCGGCTCCACCCACTAGCTGCGCAATATTGGTACGAACCGTAACGAGGGCTTTGGCTCTTAATTGAATTCCGTCATCGGCCACGGCAGCCACGAAAGGCGTAGCAATCACACGAGGATTTACAGAGGTTTGTACGGCTTCAAATACATTTCTACCCGCTAAGTCAATGGCGGTAGCACGTTTGAAACCTAGATCAATGTTGGCCTTATCGGCAGAGATGAGCGCCTTAATCACGAGTGGCACGTTTCCTCCGGCGAGGTAGTGCGTTTCTAGTTCGTCGGTGCTGACTTTCAGACCGGCTTTGGTAGCTGTCACGATCGATTCGACCACGAGACGAGGTGGTACGCGTCGGATGCGCATAAAGACCAAAGTGAATAAATTAACTCGGACGCCCGAAAAAATCGCCGTTAGCCAGAGATTGATAGGAACGAAATAAAGAAATACAAAAAAACCGACGATTGCGGCAATCACTATAAACAGCGTGAAATATTCCATCTGAATCCAATTCGTTTAGTTATTGATTTTTATAAGGAAATGCTCTTTTGATTTAGAAGCAATTTATATACAAATCTATTTTTTTTATGTGGTTTAACCTCAAAACCTTGCTAAGATTGTGTGGCTAGCCAGATTCCATTCTCCTGATGTCCCTGTGTTTCCCATTCTACGAGTACTCTTTGTGAATCAATGGTGCTGACTTCTTTCCCCGTGTAGTGAGGCTCAATGGGCAGATGTCGGGAATATTTACGACTGATCAATACCAATAGTTCTACTTTTTGTGGCCTTCCGAAGGCAATCATAGCATCAAGAGCGGCTCTCACGGTGCGTCCTGTATATAATACATCATCAATCAGGATCACTTTCTTATTTTCTATAATAAAAGAGATTTGAGTAGCATTGGCTTTGATAGGCGTATCTCTGCGTCGGAAATCGTCTCGGTAAAAAGTAGCATCTAAGTAGCCCAATGGAATTTCTGTTTGCAATAAATGGATGAGACGCTGGTGAATGCGCTCGGCCACGTGAATACCTCTGGGTTGCAAACCCAAGATCACCGACTCTTGAAAATCTTGATGATTCTCAATCAGTTCTTGACACAAACGATTCAGGGTAATTTCCAACAAATCACTCCCGATGATCAATTTTTTTTCCATTTACCAATAGTAAAAAAAAACACCGAATAGTCAATGAAAAGCAGCTTGAATAGTGCTTTTATTATTTAGGAACCAAGATTTCGTAATATTGAGTGGGCTTTTGTATGGTCAAAGCTGTACTTCTGAGCCAAGGGTTGTGATATTTTAGCGTAGCATAGCTGATATTTTCCTGTTGGGCAAATTGAATTAAATCTGGAATCGACTGCTCAACTTTGATTTTCTGAAAGTTAGGTGCTCGGTAGATTTCAGGAATTTGTAAATCGTATCCATATTTTTCTGGATGCTCGAAGATACACTTGGTCGCCAAGGCATAGAAAACATAGGCACTCGTTTCGGCATTTAGATACAAATCATAATAGGAATCTGCTTGTTGTTGCTTCAAGCGTTTTTTTAGTCCTGCCATGCCCATATTATAGGAAGCCGCCACCAAGGTCCAGTTTTCAAAAATTTGATAAGCTTCTTGGAAGTATTGTACTGCTGCTCGGGTAGATTTGATAGGATGGTAGCGTTCATCTACTTCTTCTCGGATTTCTAGGCCATAGTTCCGAGCCGTAGCGGGCATCAACTGCCAAAAACCCGTAGCTCCTTTGTAGGAAATCAAATTTTGTAAATTACTCTCGATCACTGCCAGGTACTTAAAATCGTCAGGAATTTGCTTTGCTTTGAAGATGGCTTCTATTTCAGGAAACCAGCGATGGGCACGTTTTAGGTTTTGTGAGGTACGGGCGTGGCGATAGACCAGATGAGCCAGGGCATTGTCTAGTCGCTCATAAATCATCGGGTTTTCTAATGGTACCCGTTCTCCAGCAAAAGACAAACTATCAGGAATCGTGTAATCAATCAGTTGATTTTGATGGCTCTGGGCAGTTTGTTGATGCGGAGGGGTACTTTGACTAGCCTCCCAGACAAATGCATAAAAAAGATAGCAAGTAAGTGCTAAGTTCAAAGCAACTAGTAGAGGAAGGGCGAGCCTGATTAGGATTTGAAATCGAGCAAGGAGTTTGTTCATCAATTTTCTTTCTAGAATAGTACGCTAATCATAAGCATTTAGGTGTCAATTTGCAAGTATAGTCAGCCGCGAGGAGTCAGAAATTGGCGATCATGGGAGCAAATCTTGCAAAGCAGGTTTGAGGGTTGGGTATTGAAATTGGAATCCCTGCGCTTGGATTTTCTCGGAAGAAACTCGATTGCCTCCTAGTACGATGGAAGCCATTTCTCCCAGCATTAATTTAAGTGCAAAACTCGGCACATTGGGTAAGATCAAAGGACGATTCAAAACCTGAGCCGTTGCTTTGGTAAATTCCGCATTGGTCGCTGGATGTGGCCCCACGGCATTGAACACGCCCTGCACAGCTTCATTTTCCAGAGCATGGATAAACATCTGGCAGAGATCGTCGATATGAATCCAAGATAAATACTGCTTCCCAGAACCCAAGGCGGCTCCTGCGCCGAGCTTAATCGGCTGTGCAATTTTTTCTAAGGCTCCTCCTTTTTCACTCAGTACCACGCCTATTCTCAGTTTGACCGTACGGATGCCTAGCTCTGCAATTTGATCTACGCTGTCCTCCCATTGTTTGGTCACCTCGGCCAAGAAATCATCACCACTCGGGGCATCCTCTTTCATCCAAGCCTCGCCGGTGTCATTTCCATAGATACCAATGGCCGAAGCAGACAGGAATGCCTTGGGTTTGGTTTCTAATTTCTCTAGCTCCTGTCGGAGTAAGCGAGTAGATTCCGTTCGGCTTTTGAGAATGGTTTGCTTGCGGCTTTCGGTCCAGCGTTGGTCAGCCACGCCTGCACCTGCGAGGTGGATAATGGCTTGGTGAGAAGCGAGTGCTCCCGATTCTATTTGTTGCTTGGGTATATCCCATTGGTAGACCTTTACTTGGGGAATATCCTGCTGGCTACGACTGAGGTAAGAGATTTGATAGCCTTTGGCTTGGAGCAAAGCAGTGAGGTGCGTGCCGATGAGCCCGGTTCCACCCGTGATGAGTAATTGTTTTTTCATGATTTTAGAGCCAAATTATAATTTTTATCTCATAACATCTGCTTCACGATATTGCTTAGTATTTATTTTCGTGAAACTTTTGCCATTAATTACTGATAAAAACGAAATTATTTTGAATAATTATCGTATATTTACGTGTCTTTGAATAGTCTTTATAATAGAAGGCAGGTTTCGTCAATTTGTTTTCAACATAAATGAAATCACACCTTAGTCATAAGCAGGCTACTCTTCATTTGAAAATGTAGTCAGCTTGGAGTACACCAAAATCACCATACTTTCTTCAACTTCTATTTCAACCCTTCCCTGAGAGGTCTAGGTGAGTGGCTTTCTAGCTTGATTTATTAACTTATTGTTAAGTTAATGTTAAGTGACTTTTAAAAACGTGACATTTCCCTCCCCCTTATTTTAACAAATCTTGAAATGCTCGAAGACTTGGAGTTAGCTTCGAATCCTTTCGTAGTTTTGCCCCACGTAAAATCAAACATCATAAATAAAGAAATCACTTATGAAAAAGAAAGGTTTAAACTTACTATTATTATTAGTACTAGGACTTTTCCTCACTACTTCCTGTGATGACGACAGTGATGGTGACGGTACTCCGAGCCTCGATCGTCCTTCAGTGGGTGCAGCTACTCCTAACCAAGTACAGGTAGGGACGACTGTAACTCTAAGTATCCCTATTGATGCTCCTGGTTCCATTGCATCTATCACTACCACGGCTGGTAACGGTACCATCGGTGCTGATAATGCCGCTGCATTGACAGGAACAACCAGTGGTACTTATGAAGTAGAATACACGGCACCCGCTTCTGCTGGTGCAGGTACAGACGTAGTAACGGTAACCGTAGTTGACCAACAATCTCCTTCTAAGTCGGAGATAGAGTCATTGACCATTGCGATCTCTGAGGAGCCAGTTAAGCCCCTTATCGTCGTAAGTGGTGGTGAAGAAAATAGCACTGGTACTACAACTTGGACTTCTGACAATATCTATTTGCTAGATGGTTATGTATTCGTTGGAGACGGTGAAACCTTAACTATCGAACCTGGAACCGTTGTGAAAGGTCTTCCTGGTCAGCAAGCTTTGGCAAGTGCTTTGATCGTAACCCGTGGAGGTTCTATCAATGCTGCTGGTACGGCTGCTGCTCCCATCATCTTTACTTCTTCTGAAGACCAAATCCAAAACGCTACGGAGTATGTTGGAAACTTAGGAACTGAAGTCGGAAGATGGGGTGGTGTGATCATTCTAGGTAGTGCCTCTGGAAACAATGCTTCCAATGGAAACCAAAACGTAGAAGGTATTCCCGCTACGATTGGTTTGGGTGTATATGGAGGAACTGCTGACGATGATAACTCTGGAACGCTAACTTACTGCTCAATCCGCCACGGTGGTACTTTCTTGGAAGGTAATAACGAGATCAACGGTCTTACGCTTGCGGGTGTAGGTTCTGGAACTACGATTGACTTTGTAGAGGTATTTGCTAACTTCGATGATGCCATTGAGTGGTTCGGTGGAACGGTAAATGCGAAACACCTCATTGCATCTGTCTGTGGTGATGACTCATTTGACTATGATGACGGTTACCGTGGTAACAATCAGTTTGCTCTGGTATATCAAGGAGCTGGAGTTGGTAACCAAGGTGGTGAGCACGACGGAGGTACTAGTCCTGAGGATGGAATGCCTTTCGCTACCCCTAAATTCTACAACGCCACTTTCGTAGGTAGTAATAACCCGGATAATGATGAAGAAAACATTCTGAACATCCGTGATAATGCGGGTGGAGAATACCACAATAGCATTTTCTTTAACTTTGTGAACGGAATTGCCATCGAGAACTTAGCAAGCGGTGAAGATAGCTACGCTCGCTTCCAGGCTGGTGAATTAAGGATTGAAAATAACATCTTCGCTAGCGTAGGTGCTAATGATAGCACGATCCTTAGCACCGTAGGAGATGGTTCTGACCAAGCGAGCCTTGATGATGTAAGAACTTATTTCGGTGCCGCTGGTAACATGGTAATCGCTGATGTAATCTCTCGTACCAATCTTGTTCCTAGTGAAGCAAACGCAACGATGGGCGACTTATCTACTGTACCTGATATGCCTGCTGGTTTCTTTGAGACCGTATCTTACAAAGGAGCTTTTGATCCTGCGGCGGCAAGTCCTTGGTACACAGGTTGGACAGCCGTTGAAAATAACTTAGAGTAAGCGTCCTCCAAAATCATTTTTCAGATTATAATGTCTGATGGATGCACAAATTTCCGAAATTCATTCCCTTGAGTTTCGGAAATTTACTTTTTTAAGTGCATATTCACCCATCAATTATCTGAACTCAGAGCCAAAACTCAAAAATCTATGAAATTAAAATTACTATTGATTAACCTGTGCCTAGGGTTATGTTCCTGGCACCTCTCTGCCCAAACCGGAACAATTCGGGGGCAAGTAACGGATGCTGAAACGGGAGAAACCCTCATCGGGGTTACCGTCGTTCTGGAAGGAACCACCACGGGTGCTCCCACCGACTTAGACGGGAAGTACAGCATCGCCAATATCGAACCAGGAACTTACAGCATCTAAGTATCCTATATCTCCTACGAAACCAAAACCGTAACTGGGGTAGAAGTGAAGCCTGGAGAGGTGACTCTACTTGATGTTAAGCTGGGAGAGTCTTCCGAATTACTGGAAGAAATCGTAGTGGAAGCCAAAGCGGAAAGGGATTCCGAAGCCGCCATCCTCACTCTGCAGAGAAAATCAGGCTTGGTACAAGACGGGATTTCCTCCGAGCTCATCTCCCGCGCGGGTGATAACGATGCCGCCGGAGCTATCAAAAGAGTTACGGGGGTATCGGTAGAAGGTGGTAAATTTGTCTATGTCCGCGGATTGGGCGATCGCTATAGCAACACTGTACTAAACGGGGCACAGGTGCCCGGTCTCGATCCGAATCGTAACTCGGTACAGATGGACTTGTTCCCCAGTAACCTGATTGATAACCTTTTGG
Organism: uncultured Cytophagaceae bacterium; assembly: GCA_964551015.1. Taxonomy (GTDB): domain Bacteria; phylum Bacteroidota; class Bacteroidia; order Cytophagales; family Microscillaceae; genus CAZKBP01. The sequence goes on from CAZKBP010000004.1 coordinate 179,292, forward strand.
TAGTCAAAACTTACTCTCCTGATCTTCCGGCTAACTTCACTGGGGGTTACGTGGATATCATCACCAAGGATTTTCCAGATCGCTTTACGGTACAGGCCAGTGCCTCCTTTAGTTTCAATGATCAATCTACTTTTAACTCTGACTACTTATCCTACGAAGGAGGAGATTTGGATTGGTTGGGCTTTGACGATGGCCTGAGAGAACTACCTTCCTCGGCTGCCAATAGTAGCTCAGGGGAAGAAATTCCTAAGACTGATTTCAATAGAATCTTAGCCTTAGACACGCGCACCCCTTTTCTCAATCAAAGTTATTCTTTTTCCATAGGAGATCAGTTTGATGTCTTTGATCGTCCCTTCGGGATTATTGGCTCTTTAAGCTACCGAATTAGCAACACTTTTTCAGATAATTATCAGACTGGGGCATACGACTTAACTAGTAATGAAAACAATGTTGACAATCTTACCCCTCGGAATATCTTCAATGGTCAATTATCCTCTACCACCGTTCTTTGGGGTGGTTTGCTTAATTTCTCTTACAAAATTTCTGATAAAAACAAAATCTCCCTCAACCTTATTCACAACCAAAGCGCGGATGACAATGCCTTCTTCCTCTTGGGACAAAATGATGCCGCCGCTCCGGTGGTGGTTGACCCAGAACAGGATGTTCCCCGCTTGGTTCGTAGTGTGGCGCTTACCTACATAGAGCGTTCGCTCTCTACGGCACAGCTCAAGGCTGAGCACGTTATCGGCCCTAACAACATCAAGATCAACTGGCTTAGCTCCTTTACCCTTTCTCGTCAGGAAGAGCCCGACCGCCGTTTTATCGCCAACAATATTAACTTGCGTAATTTCGAGAACGGAATCCCTCAGGATACTTCCTTTGTGATTAACCAAACGACCAACATTGATCCCGCTCGTTATTATCGGGATTTGCAAGAATTCAACTGGGATAATAAATTAGACGTCACGATCCCCTTCAAATTCAGCGGACGCGATAGTAAGATCAAAACCGGAGCGGCCTTTATTTTCAAAGATCGCGACTTCGACGAAGATATCTTCCTCTACTCTCGTAATGTGATTGACGGAAGCTATAATGGGGATATTCTTGATTATATAGATAGACCAGACGTGTTTCTCCGAAACACCACTCAAACGCAAAATAGCTACACAGGGCAACAATCCGTATTGGGTCTATACCTCATGGGAGATGTGCAAGTAGCTCCTAAACTGAGAGTGTTGGCGGGGCTACGCTATGAAAGGACGGATATAGAAGTAGAAAGTGATGCTTTTGATGAAAATCCTATCAGTTTCCCCAAAGGCGAATTGGACAACAACGATATCTTACCGGCGGTCAACCTGACCTACCAAGTTACGGATCGGATGAATATTCGTCTAGGATATAGCCGTACGCTGGCTCGTCCTAGCTTCCGTGAATTGGCTCCTTTCCCGAGCTTTGACTTTATTGGGGACGTAATTATCATTGGTAATGATACTTTGGAAAGAACGCTAACCGATAATTTTGACCTACGCTGGGAGATGTATCCTAGTCCGGGAGAGTTGTTCTCATTTAGTTTGTTCTACAAAATCCTAGACAATCCAATTGGATTAAGAGATTTAGTAGAAGCGGCTAACCCCCAGCGGATTTATGATAACTTTGATGAAGCAACTGTCTACGGAATTGAGATAGAAATCAGAAAAAATTTAGGTTTTATCAGTCCTTTTTTCTCCAATTTCTTCTTAGGAACCAATGTTTCACTCTCTGATTCTGAGGTAAATATTCCTGATGCAGAATTAAACCAAATCCGATCCATCGCTCCTTCCCGAGAAGATACACGACGGCTGTTTAATCAATCTAACTTCTTGATTAATGCTTTCTTGAATTACGATAACGAGGAAATTGGCTTTCAAGCCAATGCCAACTTCAATGTTTTTGGAGAGAGACTAGCCGTAGCGGTCGGTAATGGACCACCCGATATTTTTGAACAACCGCGCCCTACTTTGGATGTTACCCTGAGGAAAAGGATTGGCCCATACTTTAGTGTGCGCTTCCGTGCTCAAAATCTGTTAAACCCAGACTACGAGTTTAACCAAGAGTTTAAAGGCAATGACAACCTTTTTCAATCTTATCAAGTGGGTCGTTCTTTCTCTTTGGGCGTTACTTATAGTATTGACTAATTTTTTGCTTGCAAATAGAATAAAAAAGGGATCAGAACGATCCCTTTTTTGTTTTAAGGCTAAAAATTTACCAGCGTTTGCGAAGGAAAGTAGCTTTTGATTTTTGCTTGATTCTCTTCGGGTACGGGATTATCCATCATTAAGACCATTTTGGCTTGTTTTAAATTTTTTACGGTTTCGGGTAAATCCGTGAAATTCCCCTTCCTCAAATCTAGATTAACGAGGCGACGTAGATTTCCTATCTCTGGTGGTAGTTGGGTCAATTGCTCATTGTTGAGCAGGTTTAGAAACTGGAGACGCTCGAGTTGTCCGATTTCTTGAGGAAGTTCTGTAAGCTGACTATCGCTTATAGAGAGAGATTCTAGACTCTCTAATCCACCGATTTCGGCTGGCAATTTCTCGAGGTTTTTACAAGTCCAAAGTTCTAGGAGTTTCAGTCGTTTGAGATTTTGAATACTACTGGGCAGGGTGCTAAAATTTCCTGAATTCAGTTTGAGCGTTCTCAGGTAGCTGAGTTGCTCTATTTCTGAGGGAATTTCTTCCAAAGAATTTACTGATAAATCCAATATCTGTAATTTATCGAGGTCGAGAATTTGTACAGGAAATTGCTTGAAAGCATTGCCGGTCAGCGTTAGGGATTGTAGGTTTTTTAGTTGGCTAAAATCCGCAGGAAGCTCGGTGAGGTTTTGTTTCTTGAGATTAAGTGAAATCACCTTCTCGGGGCTTTTAAAAGCATCTTCCAGCGTTTTATATACGTATTGTCGACTCAGCTCTTTTTCACTTAATAGTGGAGATTCAGCTTCCTCAGTGGCATCTGTGGTACGGGTAGACTCAGACTCTTGACAAGCAGTAAATACAAAACCAAAGAATAAAATCAGATATAACTTGTGTGTTAAGTGTAGCATTGCTATTAGTTCTAATTGATTCGAGAGCCAAAATTTGTGCTTTTTAGCCGCTTATGCAAGCTCTTCTCCAAGAAAATATCTTCTTATACCAATTTATTCTTTGGGTGCTTACACACTAGTCCACAATCAAGTTGAACCTAATTAACAGCTCCTACTGATAAACAAAAGCTACCCGCCACTTCGCCTCCCGGCTCGATCAACTCACTGGCACTCACCTCCAAGAGCAGTGCTCGGAAAGAACCATAGAGCAGGCCATTTTCATACTTTTCTAATTTTAAAATGGGCTTCTCTGTGGTGAGATTGGGATTGTTTTGTAAGCTCAGTGCCTCTCGATCAATCTGAATGGAAGCAAAAGTAGGCGCCTGAATCAAAGCGGGATAATTCAAATCTTCTAGGCTACGCGCCTCTCCCGAAGTCAAGTCCATAGAAATATCAAAATGTATCTTCATTGTAACGCCAGAGGGAGATTGACGCCTCACTTCAAAGGATTTTTTGCCCACCCGATCAAAGCCATTTTTGACAAAATCAAAGTGGATGATTTCGCCGTTGAGATCAATCACCATTTCACCCGGCGCCACTTCGGGCATATTCGAGGTCGGTAAGTCTTCATTTTGACAAGCTGCCAGAAAAAAAATCAATGCCAATGAGAATGCGTTGAAAGTTTTCATGTGAACCATTTGATTATTGAGTAAATTTGATACAAAGCCTGATGAATAATATTCATCGGTAGCAACGCAATTAAATATTTTTAGTAGGCATGACGACATACGAGAACGCATTAGATTTTGCACGTCAATTAGATAAAACAGACCCAATCGGTCATTTACGCGCAGCATATTACATCCCGGCTCAGGCGGGGAAAGAAGTTATTTATTTCAATGGTAATTCTCTGGGCTTGCAACCCAAAGCCGCTCGCTCGATGGTGGAAATGGAAATGAAAAAGTGGGAAGAATACGCCGTAGAAGGGCATTTTCGCCCCAAAGAAGCTTGGCTGGATTATCACAAACTTTTCCGCAAATCGCTCTCTTCTATCTTAGGCACCCAAGCCCTCGAAGTCTCGGTCATGAATAGTTTGACCGTGAATTTGCATTTATTGATGGTGAGCTTTTATCGACCAAGTAAGAAACGCAATAAGATTTTAATCGAGGGTGGAGCCTTTCCCTCCGACCAGTACGCCGTCGCCTCGCAAGCACGTTTTCACGGTTTTGATCCCTCGGAGGCAATCATCCATTTGCATCCTCGCCCTGACGAAGCGACGCTGAGAACAGAAGATATTCTCCAAAAAATTCACGAAACCGGAGAAGAACTGGCGCTGATTCTCTTTGGTGGGGTCAATTACTACACAGGTCAATACTTCGATTTGCCAGCCATTACGCAGGCAGGCCACCAAGTGGGGGCGAGGGTAGGTTTTGATCTGGCGCATACTATTGGCAATATTCCGCTGGCACTGCACGCATGGGAGGTTGATTTTGCTACTTGGTGCTCTTACAAATATTTGAACTCCAGCCCAGGGGGGATTTCTGGCATTTTTGTCCACGAAAAGCATCACCACAACAGGAGCCTGCCTCGCTTTGAAGGTTGGTGGGGGCACGAAGAGGCCACGCGCTTCCAGATGCCTGCTACTTTTGTCCCTGAACCCAATGTAGATGCTTGGCAACTGAGCAACGCGCCTATTTTGTTGCTAGCGGCGCACCGGGCGGCACTATCGCTTTTTGATGAGGTGGGCATGCCTGCTCTTCGTGCCAAGAGCGAAAAACTGACGGGCTTTCTCGAGCATATCATCCAGGAAATAAGCCGAGAGAAGGACTTTCCGATTCAGATCCTGACCCCTCGTGAGCCCACACAAAGAGGCTGTCAATTGTCCATCGTGGTGCCTCAACAAGGAAAAGCACTCTTTGATCAATTACATCGAGCAGGAGTTTGGATGGATTGGCGCGAACCTGACGTCATACGCTTAGCACCTGTACCGATGTACAATACCTTTGAAGATGTTTATCGCTTTGGAGAAATTCTAAGATCGGTAATTTAGGAGTTAGGGTTTTCGTGGTGGCAGTTGTTTCGGGCGGTACATCCAAATCTAGGTCAATGGCGGGCGCAAAACCCGCCATTACTTCAACCTTTTTTGATGCCTTCTAAAAACCTTACAAGCCCCTCTATCAAGCATTTCTTAGCTCAATCTACCCAATCGGCTACGAAAATATTGGTATCCCTTGTGCCTCCGTTGTTACGGTTGGAGCTGAAAACCAGCTTTTTACCATCATAAGAAAACATAGGGAAGGAATCAAAAGTCTCATCAAAGGTAATCTGCTCCAGTCCGGTTCCATCTAGATTGATCATGTACAAGTTAAAAGGAAAGCCTCTTTTGGCTTTGTGGTTAGAGGCAAAAATGATCTTTTCGCCCGAAGGATGAAAGAAGGGAGCCCAATTGGCCTGACCTAATTCGGTGATTTGACGCATCTCACTTCCATCGGCATTACAAACAAATATTTCCAGATCCGTGGGTTCTACCAACCCTTCTTTGAGCAAATCTTTGTAAGTCTTTTGAGCCTCTTCGCCCTGAGGACGAGAAGCACGGAAAACTAGCTTGCTACCATCTGGCGAGAAAAAGGCTCCACCATCATAGCCCAGTTCATCGGTAATCTGCTGGAGATTGGAACCATCTATGTTCATAGTCCAAAGCTCTAAATCGCCAGAACGGGTGGAGGTAAATACAATTTTATCGCCTTGAGGCGAGACGGTCGCTTCGGCATCATAGCCGGGAGCATTGGTCAATTGCTGAATAATATTCCCCTCCAGGTCTGCCGTGAAAATATCATAACCCGGGTAAATAGCCCAGACGTATCGCCCTTGCGAACGCTCGGGAGGGGTCGGACAGGCTTGGTCGGCCAAGTGAGTAGAAGCATAGACAATGCTTGTATCGCCAGGCAAAAAATAAGAACAGGTAGTGCGCCCTTCCGAAGTGCTGAGCATTTGAGGAGGATCGGCTTTCATATTTTCTTGGGAAAGTGGAAAATAGAAAATTTGATCACATTCTACGCCCCAGGCCTGATAATCAGATTGGAAAACCAATTGCTGGTCATTAAAGCTAAAATAAGCCTCAGCGTTATTGCCTCCGAAAGTGAGTTGTCTTATATTTTTTAAATGTTTCTCTTGGGGATATAATAGACTGTCTTGTGTATCCACCAGGGCGGTTGTATCTGTATCTGTACTCGTATTTTGAGCTTGTTCTCCTCCACCTTGGCAAGCACTCAACACGATACATCCAACCCAGATTAAATATTGCTTTCTCATTTTTAAATCAATTTAATTTTTGATGGGTCAAATTAAAAGATTTTAAAGACGAGTTCAAAAGACTTTTCTACTCCTATTCATACATATCACTCATCCTAACCAGTCCGATTGATATTTAGAAAGGAAAAAAATAAAGGGCGATCAAGCGATCGTCCTTTTTATGTGGCTTGCTAAGCTTTTAAATGTACAGGAAGCATTTAGCTAGGCATAAAAACGCTTGAAGAAAAATTCACAAGGGACAAATGCTAATTCCACTGATAGCTGACCGCGATGGAGAGGGCACGCGCACGTGCTACAAAACTTCCATCAAAACCTCCTCCCGTGGAAATCCAAAGCCCGAGGTTTTCAATCGGGTAACCTCCCAGTTTGAGTTGGAAAGCCGTGAATTCTAGGTCATTGACATACAATCCCGTCTGAAGAGCATTGCCATCATCAAAGCCTCCGTTTTCAAAGGATTGTAAGTACTCGAGGCCAGCAATAAAAAATATTCTTTGCTTGTAATGCACCCCGCCTTGCAGATTGAAAAAGAATTGATGGCTATAATCATTGGTTCTTAAATTGAAACCAAGTTCTGAGGAAGCGAAGAAATAGTCCAAGGCTACTCCTCCCAAAATAGAAGGCGCGAATCCCCAGGCATCATAGCCCGTGCGAAGTCCAGTTTCGCTATCGTAATCACTAGAATTAATATCAACCCTGAGTTTGGCCGAAGATACAAACTTTCCACCTTGTTTGAGTCCGTAGATACCTGCGATACTGATGTTACCCAGCCCCGTCAACGAGCCAGCGGGGAGCGTATCTGTGGGCAGCTCCACATTCCGTAAGTCATCACTGGTTTCTAGAATCTTAACAGGTAGCACTGCGTTCAGTGTGATTTTATCGGTAATTCCATATTCCAAATATCCCTGCAAGGTAACATCAGATACTTCTCTTCTTAGCTCAATGGTCGAGATTTCTTGTCCGTACAAGCTACCTGCTTCAATAGTGCTAAAACCTAATTGGGCGTAGCCAGCTCCTTTGGCGCGTGTCCAAGCTTGTGCCTGTACACTTTGCTGATGGGCGAAACCTAAAATTAAAGTCATTACTAATAAATATCTCATCATTCGGTTTGTATGCATATTCTTGTAGAATGGGTGGTTTAAATAGCAAAGGTCTGAAATATCTTTTTTAGCTTATGTTAGGCATTTACTTTTTTAAGTTAAAAATATTCTTCATGTGGATACGGTCTTTGAACGAGGAGAGGGAAATTAGCTAAATTAATTGGTCATTTAAAGTGAGCAATAGATCAATTTTTTGGCAGTAATACTTGACTTGCGCTCTCAAAAATCTTAACTTGTGCAGACATTTACCTGCAAGTAATAAACATAATTGACCATTTACCACGGAGAACCTTTTAAACCAAATACCATGAAAAATGATGAAGAATATCCCTGCTTGCCTAGTGAAGTAGCCGTGTTTAGAACGGACATTTCCGATCAGGAGACCGCCCAGATGGTTTGTGCGATCTTGTCTCACTGTTTTCCAGATTATCAAATTAACTTCGATTTGGAAGATTGCGATCGAATCCTTCGGGTTGCCTCCCTTCACGAGCCTGTGCAGACGAATGCTATCTTAGCAAAAGTGGCTGGTACGGGCAATGAAATTGATTTATTATGATTTGAGCAAAAGGCTTTTAGTAAAAAAGCAAACCAGCCAAGCATGCAAGACTTGGCTGGTTCAGGATGGCCTATGGTGTCCAAAAAAAAAGGACGTATTTTTCGGATTTATTTTACTTTATCTTTATAAATGGTTTTGATGTTCTGAAATTCGCGCATACCGTACTTGGAAAGCTCCCGTCCGTAGCCCGAAATTTTGATTCCGCCAAAGGGCAAACGGGGATCAGACTTCACGATTTCGTTCACAAAGACGGAGCTATCGTTCAATCTTTGGATGCAGTAATTCGCCAATTCGTCGCTTTGCGTGAATACAGCCGAACCCAAACCAAAGACGGTATCATTGGCTTTTGCGATGGCATCATCAATATCTTCGGCCTCGATAATTACGCCCACGGGACCAAAGGTTTCTTCATCCAATACAGGCATGCCTTTCTCTACCCCGTCAAGCAGAGTAGGCGCGTAGAAAAAGCCTTTATCACCGATGCGCTTGCCCCCGGTTACCAAGTTGGCTCCTTTTTTCAGAGATTCTTCTACCTGTCGGACAGTGTCGTCTAGGCCACCTTGGCCGTAGAGAGGGCCGATGTCGGTATCTTCTTCCAATGGATCGCCCACTTTCATGGCTTCGATTCTGGTCTTGAGTTTTTCGGTAAATTCCTTGGCAATGGATTTCTCCACGATAAAACGCTTGGCGGCGATACAACTCTGCCCCGTGTTTTGGTAGCGTCCCAAGATGCATTTCTCCACGGCCAAGTCCATATCCGCATCCTTGAGGACAACATAAGGATTGCTTCCACCCAGTTCCATGACCGACTTTTTGAGTAATTTACCCGCTTGCTCGGCTACCTTGCTTCCCGCGAATTCACTTCCCGTAAGGGTAACGGCCTTTACGCGGTCGTCGTCCAGTACTTGTTTGACCTTGCGAGAGCCAATCAGTAGCGTTTGGAAAACTCCCTCGGGAAAGCCTGCTTCCAAGAACATTTCTTCCAAGATCAAAGCACACTGCGGCACACTGGAGGCATGCTTGAGCAGACCCACGTTGCCCGCAATAGCCGCCGGCGCAATAAAACGAATCACCTGCCAGAGCGGAAAATTCCAAGGCATCACCGCTAGTACCACGCCCAAAGGCTCAAAGAGTACGTAGCTTTCTTGGGCATCGGTTTCTACCATCTCGGGAGCCAGAAATTCTTCGGCGTGCTCCGCGTAATAATCACAGCACCAAGCACATTTGGCGGCCTCACCGATGGCTTGCTTGATGGGTTTTCCCATTTCCAGAGTAATGATTCTGCCGTATCTTTCTTTATTCTTTCTGATTACTTCCGCGAGTTTATACATCAAGGCGGCTCGCTCTTTCACAGGTACTTGACGCCAAGCTTGAAATCTAGCTTCGGCGGTAGCGATTTTATTTTGTATTGCTTCGTCGCTTAGTTCATCATAACTAGCGATTACTTCTTCATTGGCAGGGTTTAGAGATTGGATAGCCATATTTGCGAATGTTTTAAGAGCTGTCAGGGTTTAGCTGTCAGCGATCAATTATTTTAAAATGATTTTTCAATCTTTATTATACAAAAAAATTAGGATAGAAAAAGTCTGCTACAAGATGCAAGTTTTTTCTTTGAGTTCTTGGTCAAAAACCCGAATATTTTCTGAATAGTCAATCGGCAAATCAATTAGATGTACGCCTTTTTGGGAAATCGCTTTTTCTAAAATCTCTACTAATTGATCAGGCGTTTCTACGCGGTAGCCCTGGGCTCCGTAGCTCTCGGCGTATTTTACAAAATCGGGATTTTGGTAGCTTAATCCATAATCTGTTAAGCCCATGCCTTCCTGTTTCCACTTGATCATCCCGTAACCCTGATCGTTGATAATCAGCACGACGACATCTATGCCCAGGCGAACGGCGGTTTCCAACTCCTGAGAATTCATCATAAACCCACCGTCTCCACAAATCGCCATCACTGGACGCTCGGGATAGACCAATTTGGCTCCCATGGCCGAGGGCAAGCCTGCTCCCATGGAGGCTAGAGCATTATCTAGCAAAAGCGAATTTGGCTCGTAAGCTTTGTAATTGCGAGCAAACCAGATTTTGTACATGCCGTTGTCCAGCGTTATGATGCCGTTTTCGGGCATGGCTTTCCGCACGTCGGCCACGATTCTCTGGGGAAGCATGGGAAAGGCCTCGCTATCGGAACGTTCGGCCAAATGGCCTTCAATTTCAGCTTTGATGCGCTGGTAATAGGACATATCAAATTGGCACTTGGCCAAATCTATATCCTCGGACAGATGCGCCAAAGCTCGTCCAATATCCCCCACGATATCTACCTGCGGGAAATACACTTCATCTACTTTGGAAGGCAAAAAGTTAATATCAATAACTTTCAAGTCACGCTCTGGCAACATAAAGAAAGGAGGCTTTTCTATCACATCATGGCCGATATTCACGATCAAATCCGCACGATCAATGGCACAGTGGATATAATCATTGTCCGAGAGAGCGGCTGTACCGAGAGATTTTTCATTGCGCTCGTCGATCACGCCTTTACCCATTTGGGTAGTGAAAAAATACATACCCGTTTTCTCAAAAAATCGGAGTAACTCGGGGCGGATATTTTTGCGATTGGCTCCTGCCCCGAGCAGAATCAAGGGAGATTTGGCCTCGTACATGAGCTGTAATGCCTGATTAATCGCTTCTTGATCCGGTTCGGGACGACGGGGTGAATGCGGCTCAAAGACATACTCTTGCGTTTCTTCTTGGGCAATATCTTCGGGTAGCTCAATGTGAACAGGTCCTGGCCTTTCGGTAGTGGCTAACTTGAAAGCATTCCTGACGATGGACGGAATTCGGTCGCCGTGTACGATTACTTGGCAGTGCTTAGTGATGGGCTCCATCATCTCTACCACATCGATGATCTGGAAACGCCCTTGCTTGCTTTTTTTAATCGGCTTTTGCCCCGTGATGAGTAGCATAGGCATGGCTCCCAAATAAGCATAAGCTGCTGCCGTTACGAGATTGGTTGCGCCAGGGCCGAGGGTAGAAATACACACGCCCGGTTTACCCGTGAGCCGACCGTAGGTAGCTGCCATGAAACCTGCTGCCTGCTCGTGGCGGGTCAAAATCAGTTGTATACTCGACTTACGAATGGATTCTAAAAGGTCGAGATTTTCTTCACCGGGAATGCCGAAGATATATTCGACACCTTCGTTTTCCAGCGATTTTATAAAGAGATCAGATGCGTTCATAGACGGTATTAGCTAATGATAAAAATAATCTTTCCAAGAATGGATTTGATATAAAGCTACAAATTTAGTTTGAGAATGTGGTGATTTGGGCTATGCGCTTGAGGAAGCACGGGGGTTTTTGATGGTAGAAAAAGGTCTGTCGAGGGACAAACCTTGGGGGGGAGAACCATAGCCCTTAGGCTATGGCGTGGACAGAGAACTGTACTTAAAAACTACGGTTCCTCTTCCAATTACTAGAACTGCCTTTGGATGCTTGCTGTTGACTGGCTTGAGGAAGTTTATTTTTTTCCTCTTGGTAGATCATTTCAGCGAGTACAGCGGCAATCTCCATGTCTGCTTTCTGATCTTTGGGTAATAATTTTTCTGGGGTAAAATGATTTTTTACAAAATTTGTATCGAATTTGCCAGATATGAAAGCTTCATGGTTCATCACAAAAAGGCAAAATTCAAGGGTAGTCGTAATCCCTGTGATTTGATACTCTCGGATAGCCCGCTTCATCCTCTCGATGGCTTCCTGACGGTCATTACCATAAGTGGTTAATTTGGCAATCATGGGGTCGTAGTAAATAGGAATATCCATCCCCTGTTCAAAGCCATCATCTAAGCGTACGCCTGGGCCTTGGGGTCGCACGTAGGTTTGGAGCTTACCAATGTCAGGTAAGAAATTATTTTTGGGGTCTTCTGCGTACACCCGCACCTCGATGGCGTGGCCTTTAATTTCTAAGTCTTCCTGAGCGATGGCTAATGCTTGTCCTTCGGCAATTTTGATTTGCTCTTTTACCAAATCTATCCCCGTGATAAGTTCGGTTACAGGATGCTCTACTTGTAAGCGCGTGTTCATCTCGAGGAAATAGAAGTCTAATTTTTCATCCACGATAAATTCCACGGTACCTGCCCCGTAATAATCGCAGGCTTTGGCTACTTTGACGGCGGCTTCTCCCATGGCTTGGCGCATTTCAGGAGAAACTACAGGAGAGGGAGCCTCCTCGATCACTTTCTGGTGCCTTCTCTGTATGGAGCATTCCCGCTCGAAAAGATAAAGAATGTGGCCGTGCTGATCACCTAAGATTTGAATCTCGATGTGCTTGGGAGAGGTAATAAACTTCTCGATAAACACCGCCCCATCTCCAAAAGCGGACTTGGCCTCACTGATGGCACGATCCATTTGATCTTCGAAGGCTGCTTCTTCTTCCACGATTCGCATCCCTTTACCACCTCCACCTGCGCTGGCCTTGATCAAAATAGGGTAGCCAATCTCCTGGGCTCTGGCCTTGGCGGCAGGAATATCCGTAATCGCCTCAGGCGTACCGGGAACCATAGGAATGTCATAATGAGCAACCGCCGCCTTGGCTTCCAGTTTACTACCCATGGTGGCAATGGAGGCTGGCGAGGGGCCGATGAAAATCAGTCCAGCTTCGGTCGTTTTGCGAGAAAAATCCGCATTTTCCGAAAGGAAACCATAACCCGGGTGGATAGCGTCCACACCCAATTGCTGAGCTACTTGGATGATTTTATCTGCTTGTAAATAAGACTGAGAAGAAGGAGGGGCCCCGATACAAACGGCCTCATCCGCGTAGCGTACGTGTAGTGCTTGTCGGTCGGCTTCGCTGTAAATGGCGACGGTTTGGATACCCATTTCTCGAGCCGAGCGCATGACTCTGAGGGCAATTTCACCCCGATTGGCAACTAATATTTTTTTTATTTGTTTCATATGCAAACGATCAATAAGGCTTAAAATAGCCAATAAGAAGATATTTTTAGGAGATGGTTAAGATTTATGAGCAAAAATATTATTTTTATCCAAGTTATTAGTGAAAAAATAATATACTTACGCTAAGCCTGTCTGCTAAAATGCAATTTAAAGGCTGTTCTTTGTAAAAACTACCTTTAAGGGCTAGTTTTGCCCAGTTTTTATTTTTATTCTTTAACAAAATAGGTAATTGTGGTGGATTTATTTGATAAATTAGAAGCCCAGAAAAGCTCCTTGGGACAATATTCAAGTGATGGGCATGGTTACTACACATTCCCTAAGCTTAAAGGTGAACTAGCTGCTCATATGGAGTTCAATGGACGTAAGATGCTTACCTGGAGCTTGAATAATTACCTGGGCTTGGGTAATCATCCGACCATCCGAAAAGTGGACGAAGAAGCGGCAGCACGCTGGGGCTTAGCTTACCCGATGGGTTCGCGGATGATGTCTGGAAATACCGACCTACATGATTTATTGGAAGAGCAATTAAGTCAATTTGTCAAGAAAGAAGATACTGTACTGCTTAATTACGGCTATCAAGGAATCTTTTCTGTTATCGACTCTTTATTAGATCGCCAAGATGCCGTGGTATATGATGAGCAATCCCACGCCTGTATCGTGGATGGCCTGCGGATGCACTTAGGTAAGCGTTTTGTGTTCAAGCACAATGATATTGAGAGCTTAGAAAAACAACTCCAAAGAGCCAACAAAATGGTGGAGAAGACAGGAGGCTCCATCTTGGTGATCACCGAGGGAGTCTTTGGGATGTCAGGAATTGTAAGTAACCTGAAAGAAATTATAGCCCTTAAAAAAGAGTATAACTTCCGCCTTTTGGTAGATGATGCCCACGGCTTTGGTACGATGGGACCAAGTGGTGCAGGTACAGGTGAGGCTCTAGAAGTACAAGACGAAATAGACCTCTACTTCTCTACTTTTGCCAAATCCATGGCGAGTATTGGAGCTTTCGTATCCAGCAACAAGAAAGTCTGTGATTACTTACGCTACACGATGCGTTCGCAAATCTTTGCCAAATCCTTGCCGATGCCCATTGTAGAAGGAGCCATCAAGAGACTCGAGCTACTGCGTGACCAGCCAGAACACCGTGAAAAACTCTGGACGGTCGTACGGGCACTCCAAAATGGTCTGAAAGAAAGAGGATTTAACATAGGTCAAACGCAATCACCCGTAACACCCGTCTTCCTGAGTGGAAAAGTAGGGGAGGCTTCCCAATTGGTGGTAGATTTAAGAGAAACTTATAGTATCTTCTGTTCCGTGGTGATCTACCCGGTGGTTCCTAAGGGAGTGATTATGTTGCGACTTATTCCCACGGCGATGCATAATCTGGAAGATGTGGAAACAACACTTAAAGCTTTTGAGAAAGTAGCAGAAAAGCTAAAGACAGGTGTCTACGCTGACGAAATCATAACGGTTCGAGCTTAACTCAATAATAATTACTCTAATAAATTTCTTTTTTTAAATAAACAACTAACTATTAAATTATGAAAAGATTCGAAGAGCTGAGAAATCTCATTCTAGGCCTAGAAGGTGACTTTGATAAGTTTTATAACAAAGAAAACCAAGCCGCTGGCACCCGAGTACGTAAAGGTATGCAAGAGCTAAAAAATCTTGCTCAAGATATCAGAAAGGAAGTACAAGACATCAAAAACAGCAAAGAAGCTTAATATTTAAAAATGTATCTTACAAAAAGCCTTCAAGCAATTGAAGGTTTTTTATTTTTGTAAGCCACTAAATCAAGCGCACTTTCCCCGAGAAGTTTGCCCAAGAACTAGATCATTATGTTCCAAATCCATCAACTTAAACATACTTATCAACAGCGTTTGGTACTGGATGTGCCCAGTTGGGAAGCACAAAAGGGACAGCATTGGCTTTTACTCGGCAACTCAGGCAGTGGCAAAACCACGCTACTGCATCTTTTGGGTGGTTTGCGACAAATCCAAGAGGGAGAAATCCATATTGCTGAGCAAGATCTTCGTCAATTGAAAGAAAGTAAGTTAGATCGCTTTCGGGCAAGAAACATAGGGTTGGTCTTTCAGAAGCCGCATTTGGTAGCAACGCTTACCGTACTCAATAACCTATTATTAGCACAGTACATGGCGCAGGTCAAACAGGATAAGGAGATGTGTTATGAGATATTAAAACAACTCAACTTGCAACATCGAGCACAGGCTTATCCTCACCAACTCAGTCAGGGAGAAGCACAGCGGGTTTCCGTAGCCAGAGCACTATTGAATCAACCCGAGATTATCTTGGCCGACGAACCCACCGCCAGCCTAGACGATCAAAATGCCCAAGAAGTAGTACAACTGCTCAAGCAACAGGCCGAAGCACAAACCTCTACCTTGGTCATCGCCACACACGACCAGCGCGTGAAACAACACTTTTCGCTCATTTACCAATTATAAAATTAAGCCCCCAAGATCGTTTTACTATGAACCTATTCACGCTGAGTTGGCATTACCTACAAAACAGACCGCTCAATACTTTTCTCAATACCTTGTTATTGGGAATGGGCGTAGGGATGATCGTTTTCTTGCTGTTGGTTCAGCATCAGTTAGAGCAAAAATTCTACAGAAATGTACAGGGCATCAACATGGTCATTGGAGCAAAAGGAAGCCCCTTGCAATTACTCCTTTGTAATGTGTACCATATAGATAATCCTACGGGCAATCTTCCCCTCAGCGCAGCCAACCTGATTTTGAAAAATCCCCGCTTCGGCAAAAATGCCATCCCACTCGCTCTAGGCGATAGCTACGCGGGCTATCGCATCGTCGGAACCACTCCTGCTTATCCCGAGCATTACCAAGCATCTCTAGCTGATGGAAATCTGTGGGAAAAAGAACTGGAAGTAGTGCTTGGCACCGAGGCGGCTCGAGAAACGGGACTGAAAATAAATGATACCTTTGCCAGTGTTCACGGAATCAGCGAATCAGAGGAAGAAGCCGTAGAAATACACGAGGAAAAACGCTACCGAGTAGTTGGCATATTAGCGCCTAGTAACTCTGTAATAGACCGACTGATCTTGACCAGTGTAGAAAGTGTACGCGAAGTACACCGAGACGAAGCACATCACGACGAAGGGGAGGAAGAAACACATCACGAAGAGGAAACACACCACGACGACGACGAAGTACATCACGAAGAAGGCGAGGAAGAAGCACATCACAAAGAAGCTGAAGAGGAAGAAGAAATTACCTCTATGCTGATCGTGGGAGCCAGCCCTATGGCCTTTATGATGTTGAATCAACTCGTGCGTAACTCAGACCTGATGCAAGCCGTCAATCCTGCTTTGCAATACCAGAGACTTTTGGGTCTGATCGGGATCGGGGAGCAGACTTTGAGAATTTTTGCTTATGTGATCATAGGAATTGCTGCTCTAAGTATTTTTATCGCCTTATACAATGCGCTCAAAGAACGGCAATATGACCTAGCGGTGATGCGTAGCTTGGGAGCCAGTCGGGAGAAAATATTCTCTCAAATCATTTTAGAAGGACTCATCCTCTCGTGCTTGGGAATAGGGCTAGGCTTGTTGTTGGGGCATGGCACCGTGGCGGTCATCAGTGGCTGGGAAAGTATTCAGAGCAAAATCCAACTACGTGCTGATATTTTTCTAGTCAAAGAGCTGCAAATCTCTTTATTCATGCTAATTATTGGCTTGCTTGCTGCTTTGATCCCGGCCCTTCAGGCCTATCGCACAGATATTGCAGAAACCCTTTCACGCTGACCATCAGCCAATAAAAATAAGTAACTAAGGAGCCATGGGAATCATCATTCGTCAAAGCCTCAAAAGCGCTGTGGTCTCTTACACAGGGGTAGCCATTGGCGCTTTTAATGTGCTCTGGGTGTTTCCTCGTTTTTTGGCACAGGAAGAAATCGGAATTATCAGCCTTTTGGAAGGAATCGCCCTCACCCTGGCTTCCATTGGGAGCATCGGCACTTTTAATATCACGGATCGCTTTTTCCCCATTTTTAAAGATCATGAGCAGAAACATCACGGCTATCTCCTCTTTCTGATACTGTACGCACTTTTAGGTTTTAGCGTCATATCTACATTTGCTTGGCTGAGTCAGGATTTTTGGCTAGGCTTTTACCAGCAAAATTCCCCAGAAGCGAAAGAATATTATGGCTACATCGTGCCTTTGGCTTTTTGCATGCTTTACCTGACCGTGCTGGAAGGGTACGCACGAGTCCACTTGCGAATCGTAGTGCCTAATTTACTGAGAGAGATTGTTCTCAAGCTCATCATTACCCTGAGTATTGTCTTGTATGCTGGGCAGTGGTTTGGTTTTGAAGAGGTCATCCTGATTCGGGTACTGGCCTACGGCATCGTGGCTGGCTTTGGGTTGATTTATATTCGATGGCTTGGTGTCCTGTTTCTAAGATTGGATATTCGTTTTCTGAAAAAAGATTTACTTGGAAAAATTCTCAACTACGGGATGTTTATCATGGTAGGAGGTGCGGGCGTACTGATCGTCAATAAAATTGACATTATGATGATTCCGGCCTTCCTGGGCTTCAAAGAAAACGGAGTTTATACCATTGCCTTCTTTATCGGAACGGTCATCGAGGTGCCCCGCAAAGCCCTTTCTCAGATCACGACGCCCATTCTCTCGCAAGCTTGGGACGATCAAGATTTTGACAAAATTCGAGAGATTTACCGAAAATCTTCTATCAATCAATTGCTAATCGGCTCACTGATTTTTTTGGGAATCTGGTGCAATATTGACGAGATTTTCCAGATCATGCCCAACGGTGCGGCCTACAATCAAGGAAGATACGTGGTACTCTTTATCGGTCTGACCCGCCTCTTGGACATGGCCGCTGGGGTCAATAATGAAATTCTCCTACAGTCCAAATACTATCGCTTTAACCTCTTGATGATGGTCGGTTTGGCGGGCTTTATCATCCTGACCAATCTTTATTTTATCCCTGCTTATGGCATCAACGGAGCAGCCGCAGCCACTTTTTTGTCTTTTATTTTGTTTAATGCCATTCGTTTCTTTTTTATTTGGGTGAAATTTCAAGCGCAGCCTTTTAGCCTACAAACGCTCAAGGCTTTGTTGATAGGAGGAATTACTTTTGGGCTGGTGCAGTTGTTAATAGATACAGGAAATCCCTTTTTGAATATCTTGATTAATTCTGCTTTCATTACTATTTTTTATGTAAGCGGTGTATTGCTTTGGAAAATCTCTCAAGATGTCAATCAACTGTTTCATTTGATCATCGCCCGTCTTAGGCGTTTTTTCTAAACCAAAGAATTAATTTCAAAAAGGAAAAGATAAGAATGCCTCATTTTTTGTAAATTTGTTTTCTGAGAAAAAAGAAAAACCATGTTTGATAATTTAGTTAGCCGAATAGATAACGCGGTCAAGACCCTCAAAGGGAAGCATAAAATTACCGAAATCAACGTGGCCACGACCGTTAAAGAAATCCGTCGTGCCCTCGTAGACGCAGACGTTAACTACAAAGTAGCCAAAGAGGTAACCGATCGCATCAAAGAAGAAGCCCTCGGCAAAAAAGTACTGATAGATGTGAATCCCGGTGAATTACTCGTCAAAATTGTAGAAGACGAACTCACCGAATTGATGGGTGGAGAAAAGGAAGATATTAAAATCCAAGGCACACCCGCCGTCATCCTGATGTCGGGCTTACAAGGTTCGGGTAAAACCACTTTCTCCGGTAAGCTCGCCCTCTACCTCAAAAAACAAAATCGCCAAGTCTTGCTGGCCGCTTGTGATATCTACCGACCCGCGGCGATCGATCAGCTCAAAGTGGTGGGAGAACAAATAGGCGTAGAAGTATACGCCGAACCCGAAAACAAGAATGCCGTTCAAATTGCCCAAAACGCCATCAAACACGCCAAAGACAACAACAAGCAAATCGTCATCGTGGATACTGCGGGTCGTTTGGCGATTGATGAGCAGATGATGCAGGAGATCGAGGACATCAAAAAAGCACTCAATCCTAGCGAAACCCTCTTCGTCGTAGATTCTATGACGGGACAGGACGCGGTGAATACGGCCAAAACTTTTAACGACCGCCTAGACTTTGACGGAGTCGTGCTGACCAAGCTCGACGGGGACACCCGAGGCGGAGCCGCCCTTTCTATCCAAGCCGTGGTCGAGAAGCCAATCAAGTTTATCGGTACAGGAGAGAAAATGGAAGAGATGGATGCCTTCCATCCCAACCGTATGGCGCGCCGTATTCTGGATATGGGGGACGTGGTAACTCTGGTAGAAAAAGCCCAACAGGTTTTTGACGAAGAAGAAAACAAGCGCATCGCCCGCCAAATTCGTAAAAATCAGTTCAACTTTGAAGACTTCCTTTCCCAACTCCAGCAAATTAAAAAGATGGGTAATATCAAAGACTTGATCGCCCTCTTGCCCGGTATGGGAAAAGCCCTCAAGGATGTAGATATTGACGATGATGCTTTCAAACCCATTGAGGCCATTATCCAATCCATGACTCCCCAAGAACGCCAAGACCCTAGCCTCCTCAACGGAAGTCGCAAGCGCAGAATTGCCAAGGGAAGCGGTACTTCGGTACAAGAAGTCAATTCACTCATCAAGCAGTTCAACGAAATGCGCAAAATGATGAAGAAAATGAACAGCATGCAGGGCAAGGGCAAGCGCGGTATTCCTAATATGTTTGGGTAAAAAAATAGCACTTTGAAAGATTGGCCTGTTTGCCGACAGGCCACTCATTTAAAAAATTGCTAAGCCACCAACTCCAACAAAAAGCCACACAGAATCCCCCCGTAAGTGCCAATGGCATAGCCCAGCACCGCTAACAAAACACCTACCGGAGCGAGGGTAGGGTGGAAAGCCGAAGCCACGATGGGAGCCGAAGCCGCCCCGCCAATATTGGCCTGACTGCCCACGGCCACGAAAAAGAAAGGAGCTTTGATGAGCTTTGCTACTAACAGTAGAAGCGAGATGTGAATCAAAATCCAAATCAAGCCCACCAAGAAAAAGCCCGGATTCTCTTGAATCTGAGATAAGTCCATATGCATTCCGATCGTAGCCACGAGAATAAAAATAAACAAACTCCCTACCTTGGAAGCTCCTACACCCTCTAAATCTCTCACCTTAGTAAAAGACAAGCCCAGACCCAATGTCGTCGCAATCACCACGATCCAGAAAAAGCCCGAAGCCAGTGAAGTCAAGCCATATTCCTCCAGCCAAGCTGCATTAGCCTCCATCACGGGCAAGATCAAATCTGCACCCAAATGCGCCAGTGCCGTACAGCCAAAACCCACACCTCCAATCAACATGAGGTGATGTAATTGAGGAATCTGCGCGATACTCGCTTGGTAATCCTCAATCCGTTTCTGCACCTCCCGAATGGCCGAGCTATCGGCTTGGAGCCAGCGATCAATTTGATCGGCTATGCCCGCTCCGTAGAGCAGAAAAGCCATCCAGAGATTAGCTACGATAATATCTACCGCCACCATCGCGGCAAAGAGTTGACCACTTACGTTAAATACTTCCTTCATCGCAGTTTGATTAGCACCACCTCCCATCCAGCTTCCGGCAATGGTCGTCAAGCCACGCCAAGCTTCTGGTTCCCCCTCCATTTGTACGAGTGCGGGAGAGATTTGCCCGACCAGCCAAAAAGCAAGGGGACCCCCAATCAGGATACCTACCGTAGCGGTGGCAAACATAATCAAGGCCTTGCCTCCCAACCTACGAATGGCTTTGAAATCAATGCTGATCGTGAGCAAAACCAAACAGGCAGGCAATAGATAGCGGGAGGCCACGAAGTACAACTGAGATTTTTCCCCAGAAATTACACCAAAAGTATTCAAAATGGAAGGGATCAAATAACAAAGTAATACGGTGGGTAAATAGCGATAAAAGGTTTTAAATCTTGGATCTCGTGCGGTGGCAAACACCAAGGCCAAAATCACCATGAGTATACCAAAGACAATGGCATCATTTTGAATCAATGGTTCTTCCATGAGGAGCAAAATTTTTAATCCAGTCCCTAAAATAGTAGCGAAACTCCAGTTTCGCTCAATTTTATACTCATTTCTTAGAGATTCTTTCGTCTCACATCGGTCGGTGGGCTTTGAAATGGATTTTTTTTTCGTCTTACATCCATTGGCGGGCTCAGAGCCAAAGCAGAAGAGACTACAAGGTCAGAAGCATATTGCTAAATAGCTCGTGCGCTCGGATAGCATCTCGCGCGATTGGTTTTTGGTCAGTGTCCAAGAGCAACTCATGATCGTGGAGCCAATCTAGGAAAGCCTCCCAGCGACTAGCTTGCATGTGCCCCCAGCGACTGTCCTTGTCTATAAAAGCGGCACGTATTTCTTTCAAACTTTCCCAAATAAAATCCTCTTCCTGAAAGGTTTCCTCACCGGTGGCTTTGAGTACTTCGGTCATTTCTCTAATCTGAGGGGTGGCAAAAATATAGCCTTCGCTCGTGGCGGCTAAGAATTTTTTCAAAGCCTCTTCTTTTTCTTCCATTACCTGCTCATGGGCTACTAATACAGGTGAATATCCATAGGGAATGCCATAGTCATCCATTTGGAAAGCATTCAAGCGTACTCCTTTGCGTTTGGCTTCCACGCCCTCCCAAGGCAGAAAGACCCAGGTAGCTTCGGCCTGACCTTCCAGTAGGGTATTCCAAATGCCTAATTTTTCGGGATAAATGATTTTCAAATCGCCTGCCCCACCGTCATTTTGCACCATCTTACGCACGATGCCATCCTCGAAGCGAGCTTTGTAAGAAGCGTATCGCTTCCCATCCAAAAGAGCAGGACGATCTAGGCGGGTTTCTTTGAGCGTAACAATGGCACTGGTATCTTGCTGGAGCACCGCGGCAATAGCTTTCAAGGGAATCGGCTTTTTTAAAGTATTATAGCTGAGTACGCTTTCCGAAGGGGCGATGGCCAAATCTACTTCGCCATCGGCTACTTTGCGGGCGGGAGTTTTGGCGTAATTGTCTACCGCTGGGGAAATGATTTCTACTTCTAAACCTGCTTCTTGATACCAGCCTTTTTGCTGGGCGACATAAAATCCGGTGTGAATCGTGTTGGGTGTCCAATCAAGTGCTAATTTGAGTTTCATGATCTAAATTGTTAGTTTCTAGTTTTTGATGTTAGTTGCTTTTGATAGTTTTCTTATTTGACATAGAATCAATAAGGGTTTAAAAAAAATAACTAACAATCAGCAACTAACAACTACAAAGTCATTTTAAAATTTAATCTCTAAGGCCACTAAAAAGTTTGTTCCAGCTTGGGGAAAATAGAAATTCTCGCTGATACGATCCGTGCCCAAGAAATAGCCAAAAGTGTAGCCATTGGATTCATATTTTTCATCTAAGATATTGTTGACCAATAATTTGAAGCCGATTTCAGGGATGACTTTCGTTCTCAGATGATAAATCAAACGAATGTCTTGGGTCAGAAAAGCATCTAATTGACGGGCTTCACTGGCCGTATTGTCCAGAAACTGCTCTCCCACGTATTTGCTCAACAGTGCCACACTAAAATTTTGGAAAGGCTGATACTCCAACTGACTTCCTAAGATGAGTTCTGGCGAAAAAGCAATATCCGTCGTACCCAAATCTCGTACTAACTGCCCCGTGCCCTCATCTAGTACAAAGCCCTGTGCATTCAGTTCGGCCAATTGCTCCGTTCTCTCGAGCGGATCAGTAGCCCCCAAGAAATCTACAAACTCACGGAAATCTTTGATCTGATTAGTGCTAATCGTGGCATTAAAATTCCAACTCAGATTAGACAAAATTTGCCAATTACTAACGAGCTCTATACCAAGGCGGTAGCTGTTGTCTACATTGGTGCGGGTGAATTGGCCCACGTCATTGACCGCCCCAGTCAGCACCAGTTGATCTTCGTAAATCATCGCATAAGCATTGGCATTGAAAGACCATTGCTTGCTTTGCCGGCGATAGCCCACTTCTATATCATACAAACGTTCAGGACGTGGGCGGCTATTCACGGTAGATTGCACGTAGTCATTACGATTGGGTTCCTTATTCGCCACGCTCAAAGAAGCATAGAGCGAAGCTTGGGATTGGAGATCGTAAGTAAAGCCAAATTTTGGATTGAAGAAGTTCAAGCGAACCTCCTGTTGCACGGGCCGTGAACCCAAAATATCATCCACGGCCAAGCCCTCAAAAGAATAATTAACCCTGCGATATTGTAAATCTACGAAGGCGTGTAGCTTCGCATTAATATCGTAGAGGGCTTTTCCGTAAATATTAAAATCACTTTTGGTGGCATCATTCTCATAGTAGCGATCCCGAATTTCACTTTCTCCCGCAAAACGCGCCCAAATTACCTCGCCGAAGTGCTTGCCCTCGTAGCGATTCCAGCCTCCACCCAAGGTCAAATCCCAGCGGTCTGGGCGGTGGTTCAAGGAAAAAATAGTCCCGTAAAAATCATTATCCAACCACAAACGACGAATCAAATCCGAGTTGTTAATCACGGAGTCTCCGATTTCTACCGGATCAATGCTGTAAGTAGATAGGGCGTCTTGATAGCGATACTGCTCAAAGTAGCCCCGCCCACGGGTGTAATGCAAAGCCGTATTTAGATTCCAATGCTTATTAAATTCATAAGTATAAAAAAATTGATAATGATCCTGTTGGTAATTGTCGGTCTCGTTCTCATAGAGTTGAGAATTGTAAGTGCGGCTGTCTGAGTTGAGTAGATTTGTGGCTTGCTCTGCATTCAGGAAATTCCGATCAATGTAAGCTAGCATTCCCTCCACATCGCCCTCGAGGCGTGCTTCGGGTACGCCGTACCAAGCCTGAAAAGTTTGTTCTCGTCCCGAAAAAATATTGGCTTTGATCAGGCTTTTTTCCCCGTAGTAAGCTCCTGACAAATAGAAAGATTTTAAATCCGAAAAAGCCCGATCTATAAAGCCATCCGAACTGATCTTGGACAGACGAGCATCTACCGTAAAATGATCTTTAATCAACCCCGTTCCAGCCTGGAGGGTGTGCTTCCAGGTATTGAAGGAGCCATAAGTGTTGCTGAGTTCAGCGTATGGATCTTCTCGTCGCTGGTTGGTTTGGATGTTAATGCTGGCGCCGAAGGCTCCCGCGCCGTTGGTAGAAGTACCCACGCCTCGCTGCACCTGAATATTGGCCACCGAAGAGGCAAAATCGGGCAAATTCACCCAAAAAGCTCCCTGCGATTCGGCATCATTCAGGGGAATGCCATTGATGGTTACATTCACACGGGTCGCATCACTGCCCCGAATACGAATATTGGTGTAGCCGACACCCGCTCCCGCATCAGAAGTACTGACAACCGAAGGCGTGAAGTTGAGCAAAATGGGTAAATCTTGCCCAAGATTTTGTTTCTCAATTTCGGCTTTGCTTACATTGGTAAAGGCCAGCGGAATTTCTTCGCTCACCCGTGTGGCACTCACGACCACTTCATCCGCCACGAAAGGACTGGACGCCAAGGTAATGGCTAAATTCAGATCACGATTTACCTCGACTGCTTGCTCATATTTCTGAAAACCCACGTAAGAAACCACCAGTTTGTATTCACCCTTGGGAATATTTTCGAGGGTAAATTTCCCCTCAGCATCGCTAGCCGTGGCTCGATTGGTTCCTTGCAGATAAATGCTTGCCCCTGTGAGTGGCGTTTGTTTTCCTTGTTCCTGTACTTGTCCGCTAATCTGGTACTGCGCCTGGGCAAAGCGCGGGAAAAAGAAGCTCAGCAAGATTGCTAGCAGAAATACAGCTTTTTTATCCAAACATAAAAAATGAGTAAAAAGCTGTGGTTTGTTGTGTATGTGCTGTGGTCTAAAACTTAAAAAAACACTTTTCATCATCACTTATTGCGTTTAATAGGTGAACCATGAAAAGGGGTGGAGATAGAGAACTAGCAAACTGCAGATTACAAATTGCAAATTTGAAGAACAAAAAATACAGTGATTCTATTAGCAATCAGAAGGAGAAGGAATCTTCTAATTTTTCAATCTTTGAGTCTGCCAATTTTCTCAAAACTCTTCCCTGCGTCGGTATTATCCGCATCAGGTTCAAAGGGTATAATCTCAGCCCGTGTATTAAGGCACCCCTGTTCAGGAATAAAATTTAGTTAACTTTAATTTTCAAATGTAATGGGAAGACTCAGAAAAAGCAAAAATGTTCACGGAATCTTAAAAAAACGCTTCAGGTCAGACCCAAGTGAGTTTTTTTGTGTTGAATGAATAAACCAAGCCTTTCAAGGTATGCATTACGAAAAGCTAGAACAGTATCTCAGCCAATTTAAAAGCTTCTCTCCCGAAGAATCACGCATCTTGCGCGAAACGAGCCAATTGCAGTTTTTGAACAAGGGAGATTATTTGCTCCATCAGGGAGATATTTGCCGAAAGATTGCTTTCATCTATGAAGGCATACTTCGAGTTTGTTATTTTGATGGGGAAAATGAATTTACAGGTTATTTCCTCAAAGAAGCGCAATTTGCAACCCACTTGGAGAGTTTCCACGAGCGTGTCCCTTCCGACAAAAGCATTCAGGCCGTTACTGATTGCACCTTGCTCGTGCTGACCCGCCCTCAGATGCAAAAGCTCGAGCAACTCATCCCGCAATGGAAGTGGCTGGTGGCAAAAGTTTCTGAAAAATTATTGAGTGAAAAACTCTACAACCGCAGTCCTCTGGTCAACCAAGATGCCCGCACCCGCTACGAGAATTTTCTAAAAGAGCAGGGCGACATTGCCCTGAGGGTTCCCCTTACTTATATTGCCTCTTATCTGGGAATCACGGTGCAGTCTTTGAGTCGCCTGCGTCGGCAACTGGCGGAGTCCTGATTTTTTTTAACATTTGGTAAAAAATACTT
This sequence comes from uncultured Cytophagaceae bacterium, assembly GCA_964551015.1. Lineage (GTDB taxonomy): Bacteria > Bacteroidota > Bacteroidia > Cytophagales > Microscillaceae > CAZKBP01. The sequence goes on from CAZKBP010000004.1 coordinate 205,142, forward strand.
TTTCGCACCTTTCTTTCTTTGTGCTGTTGAGATATTCATCATAATCACGAAAACAGCATGAAAAAACTACTTTTTCTAATCCCAGCGATTTCTTTTTCTATAATTATCTGGAATCCACTTTTCGGCCAAGCATCTTCCCAGCTCTCATTGAGTGTAGAAACTAGTGTGAGCGATTGGCTTAGTGGTGGTTTCGGAATACGTACCTACGTCAACACCCGCAAACATTGGAGCTTTGGAGTAGGGCTGGGCAATCAGCAGATCGATGGCACCGCCAAAGATTTGCTCTTCGAAGGAGACGATCTTGATGCTTTGGAGATCGACCTGCCCTTGATTCTGGGCATTCAAGCTCGCTATTTTTTCAAACCTGAGCTCGAGGGTTTTTATCTGGAAGCCTCCTTGGGCAATGAAATTTTTCGTGTGCAAGCTGGCGATGAAGTACACAATAACCCCAATCAATTCGGAGTACTAAGTCTGGGCTATCTCTGGGCAGTGCGCAAAGGCGATTGGCGAGGTTTCTATCTCAATGCGCGCCTGGGAGCCAACTTCGTCTGGAACACGGGTGGTGAACGCCAGATCAATGATCTCAATTACGAACTCAAGCCCGTCTTTCCCAATCCAGCACTGAGCCTCGGCTGGACTTTTTAGCAAGACTTAGAAACTGCAGAACTCTCACTTTCAAAAACAAAAAATCTCATGTCCAAAAAAATCTTAGGATGGTCGCTTGGCCTGCTGGCCTTATTCATACTTTTCGTTTTTTCCTTAATTGGTTGTGGGCATATCCGGCATGCTATTCACATCACACCCATTGATACTTTGGCAAAACCCCAATTAGAAGGAACGCTATTAGCGCTCTCGGATGCAGATCAAATTGGCACGGCCTACGCAGATGGCATTGTCAACAAAATTGCAGGCTTGGAAGATACCCTGACCATTTTTCAATTTCAGCCTTCTGGTGAGGTTAAACGCCAACTAGTTCATGCCTCTAATTCTGTTATTTCTTGGCCCTCGCTGATTGATGTTTCTTCTGGGCAAAGATATATTTACGTGGCCGAAACCCGCGCTCCTTTTCCCGGAGATAAAAAAAGGGTCAAAAATGTTTACACCGATACGCCCGAGGGTACATTAATGACTTTGATAAATCTTTCCAGTGGGCAAGTAGTTCAAACCAAGCCAATGGGTAAGAATTTAGAAAGTGCTTCTCTAAATCGTCAGGGAGATTTGCTAGTATCGGGGTCTAATCAGAAAGGCAAAGAGATTGTCATCGCCCAATTAGACCAAGGAAAAATTGGGCAAATCTATTATTTTGAAGCACAACTGACCCCAGAAAACAAAGAGGGCGTGCGAACCATCGAGTTTCATCCTAGCCAAGACGTCATTGCCGTTAATATTGACAATCGTAAAGTCGCTTTTTATAAAATCCTGCGCGCAAATCAAAAGCTTGATTTAAAACGGATGGGAGAGCCTATAGAAGTAGCCAAACGCTGGAGCGTGGGCAATTGGCATCCAAGCGGTCAGTATTTTATCCTCTCCGACGTAGCTTGGGGTCAGGGGAGTATGGGCTATGTTTTTAACGGAAGGGGAAAATTAGTTTCGGTTCGTTTTGATTTGGAAGGAAATCATCAAATTGCTTCCAAGGCCAAGGTTGGGTTGAGTCCTGAAGGTTTTGACCTCTCGCCCGATGGAAATTGGGCCATTGTGGCCAATATGCGCCGCACGTATTTGCCCCAAGGCTTGCCTTACAGCCTATTTGCTGCTCGGGGAGAAGCTTCGCTCAGCTTGGTAAAAGTGGATGCCAGCACCGGCGAACTAGAAGTAATGGGTGATGAATATGGTTTCGAGGGCGAACTTCCCGAAGACGCCGTCTTTGATCCCCGAGGCAAAACCATTGCGGTGGCCATTTATAACAAACGTCATGAAAAAATGCCTCAGCATGGCTACATCGAGTTTTGGCAGAGAGAAGGGGAGAAGCTTATTCGCACGAACCTAAAAATTCCCGTGACCAGAGGCGTGCATAACTTATTTTGGGGGGATTTTTGAGTTAGCAGCCTAACTTTCGTGCGTTTATAGCACATCCGATTCTATCTACCCTTCTAGAGAAAAAAACCGATCCACTTTTGAGTGAATCGGTCTTCGCAAGTTGTTGGTAATCTTGTCTTAGTAGCGGAGGCAGGACTCGAACCTGCGACCTCCGGGTTATGCGTACCACTACAGCTTTCGCTGCCCTCTTGGTTTGTGGTCTGGACTGTCCCTTCACCCTCGACTTAACGTTAGGGGGTTCGCGTTCAGTCTCTACACCTGTAACTGGCTTTGCCAGAAACTTGGCTCGGGATTACCATACCAAAGGCTTCCCCGATATGTAGCGAACTTTGCCACTGATGTCTCCATCAATGCGACCCAGATAAAATTGAAAATCTTCAAATGATAGTTTAGGTATTTCACCACCTTTCAATCTCATCTTAATTGAGCCCGACGAGCTACCAACTGCTCTACCCCGCGATTTAATTGGAGAGCAAAGATAAGAGGCATTCTCAAAAAAAACAAGTATATTTGCAAAAAATATAAAAATAAATTATCGGTGGTCAGCTTAGAGCGAATCGTTTTCAGATCAGCTTTCTACAAAACTGACCACCAACGGCTAAAAACTGACCACTAAATCATGAGCCAAGATCACCTCATTCCCGAAATCCCAAATCACAAAGCTGGTTTTGTGAATATCATTGGTAAGCCCAATGTGGGCAAATCCACCCTGATGAATCAAATCATGGGGGAGAAGTTTTCTATTGTCACCTCCAAAGCCCAAACCACCCGCCACCGGATCATGGGCATCATCAATCGTGATGATTTTCAGATTGTTTACTCCGATACGCCTGGCATTATCCAACCCAAGTATGCGCTCCACAATTCTATGATGAGCTCAGTGCACACTTCCTTAGAAGATGCCGATGTGGTACTTTTTATGACCGATATTTTCGAGAAATTTGATGAACAGGACGTTATTGACAAGTTAAAATTTGTAGATATTCCTGTCTTGTTACTCATCAATAAGATTGATCTCGCCTCTGAGGAGAAAATTCAGGAGAAAATAGAGTACTGGCAGACATTTTTTCCCCCAGAAAATATCCTCCAAATTTCTGCCCTTGAAAATCAAGGGGTGGATGAGGTCATCCACCGCATTCTGAATTACCTGCCAGAGCATCCACCTTATTTTCCCAAAGATGAATTTACCGACAAACCCGAAAGGTTTTTTGCCTCGGAGATGATTCGTGAGAAAATTTTCCTAAATTATAAAAAAGAAGTGCCTTATGCCTGTGAGGTTCTTATCACTGAGTTTAAGGATAAGGAAGATATTCTGGTAATCAGAGCCGAAATCTTGGTAGAACGCAAAAGCCAAAAAGGAATCCTAATCGGGAAAGGCGGAGAAGCCCTCAAGAAAGTAGGCGTAGAAGCTCGCGCCGATCTAGAAAATTTTTTTGGGAAAAAAGTGTTCTTAGAACAACACGTCAAAGTAGAAGAAAACTGGCGCAAGAAAGATAATAAACTCCGTCGCCTTGGCTATTAAGCCTCCCCCGAAGGCTGCTAACTCACCACTAATCGCTAATAACCCAAAGAAATGAACAATATTGTCGCCATTGTCGGAAGGCCCAACGTGGGCAAATCCACTCTTTTCAACCGCCTGATTGAAAGCCGCCAGTCGATCATGGATAACGTGAGTGGCGTAACTCGCGATCGTATCTACGGACAAGCCGAATGGACAGGTCAACCTTTTACTGTTATTGATACGGGAGGTTATGTCGTAGGCTCAGATGATATTTTTGAAGAAGCCATCCGAGAGCAGGTAGCAATTGCTATGGAAGAAGCCGATGTCGTGCTTTTTATGGTCGACTGCCAAGTTGGAGTAACCAGCTTGGATAAAGATTTTTCTAACCATATCCGTCGCTACAATAAACCTGTTTTCTTGGTGGCCAACAAGGTAGATGAACCCAATAAAGCACTATTAGCCAATGAGTTCTATGAATTAGGTTGGGAAAATATTTACCCGATCTCTTCGGCCAATGGCTCTGGTACAGGAGAATTGTTAGACCAAGTCATTCAGCATTTTCCAGAGCAAAGCGAGGTGCAAGACCCCTATGAAGGCATTCCTAAAATCGCCATTCTAGGTCGCCCCAATGTAGGCAAATCTTCTTTTCTCAATGCGCTAACGGGCAAAGACCGAAGTATTGTAACCGATGTAGCAGGCACGACCCGAGATGCCATTCATACCCATTACAAAGCCTACGGCAAAGAATTCGTGCTCATTGATACTGCTGGGATTCGCAAAAAAGGCAAGGTAAGAGAGAATATCGAGTTTTATTCTGTAATCCGCTCACTCCGTACCTTGGAAAATGCCGACGTCTGCATCATCGTGCTAGATGCTACCCGAGGCATCGAGGCTCAGGATGTCAATATTATCTCGCTTGCCGACAGAAGAGGAAAAGGCATCCTCATCATGGTCAATAAATGGGATTTGATCGAGAAAGATAGCCACACTGCCAAGCAATTTACCGAAACGATCCAAGAGAGAGTCGCTCCGATGAGCTATATCCCGATTATTTTTACCTCGGCTGTCAACAAACAGAGGATTTTTCAAGTGATGGAAAAAGCCACGCAAGTTTATGAAAATCTGCATAAAAAAATCAGCACCGCTAAGCTCAATGAAATCATGCTCAAGGAAATTGAGAAGTACCCACCTCCGGCTCTCAAAGGCAAATATATTCGCATCAAATACATTACTCAATTACCCACAAAACTGCCTACATTCGCCTTTTTTTGCAATTTGCCGCAGTATATCAAAACGCCCTACATGCGTTATCTAGAGAATAAAATCCGTGCGCATTTTGATTTTGAAGGAGTTCCTATTAAGCTCTTTTTCCGAAAAAAATAAGCAAAAAGTTTGTATTTCTTGTGACTTCACCCTTAGATTTGCGTCTCAAATCTAAAACCCTTTTAAAACTATGAAGAAGTTATTTTTGTTATTTGCCCTTTTCGGAATCCTTACTTTTACTGCTTGTGGTGGTGGAACAGAAGATACTGCTACTGAGGAAACTGAAGAAACTACTGAGGAGACTCCAATGGAAGAAGAAGAAGCTCCCATGGAAGAGGAAGCTCCCATGGAAGAAGAGCCCATGGAAGAGGAAGCTGATACTTCTGTAGTAGATGACGCTGAAACTACTGACGAAGCAATGGAAGAAGAAGAAGGAACTGAAGAGTAATTCTGATTCTAATTCTCAAAAAACGATATTCGTTATCATTTGAGAAGGCTTCGTGTTTGCGAAGCCTTCTTTTTCGTCTCAATCAAATAAAAAATACGATTCATTTGATTAATAAAAAATAACCTGTAAATTTGCACCCACTTTGGAGGCGAAGGGTTACCAAAAAATGATCGGGGAGATACCAAAGCGGCCAACTGGGGCAGACTGTAAATCTGCTGGCGTATGCCTTCGTAGGTTCGAATCCTGCTCTCCCCACCAGATTGCCATCTAGCTAAAACTAATGTTTTTAATAGTTGCAATTCGTTTCTGAAATCTATATATTCGCTTCACTATCAGTGAGGTAGAATAGTACATAAGCGGGAGTAGCTCAGTTGGTAGAGCGGCAGCCTTCCAAGCTGCAGGTCGCGGGTTCGAGCCTCGTCTCCCGCTCCACTTTTTTCGGTAATCCAGAGTTCAATCCATTAGCCGACGTAGCTCAGGGGTAGAGCGCTTCCTTGGTAAGGAAGAGGTCACGGGTTCAATTCCCGTCGTTGGCTCTGTGAACTGATCCAGAGTGCTTTTTTTATTCAATTATTTCTAAACGTAAGGGAATCTAAAAATTTAAAAAAATGGCTAAAGAGCATTTCGACCGTTCCAAGCCGCACGTGAACATTGGAACTATTGGTCACGTCGATCACGGTAAAACTACTTTAACAGCAGCAATCACCAAAGTACTAGCTGATGCTGGTTTTTCTGAGGCAAGAAGCTTTGATCAAATTGACAATGCGCCCGAGGAAAAAGAGCGCGGTATTACCATTAATACCTCTCACGTAGAGTATCAAACTGAAAATCGGCACTACGCTCACGTGGACTGCCCCGGTCACGCTGACTACGTGAAAAACATGGTAACAGGTGCTGCACAAATGGACGGCGCAATTTTGGTAGTAGCTGCCACAGACGGTCCTATGCCGCAAACACGTGAACACATTCTACTAGCCCGCCAAGTAGGGGTTCCTGCTATTGTTGTCTTTATGAACAAGGTGGACTTAGTAGATGATGAGGAGCTACTAGAACTCGTGGAAATGGAAGTTCGTGAATTGTTAGATTTTTATGAATTTCCTGGTGATGACATTCCTGTAGTTCAAGGTTCTGCCTTAGGTGGCCTAAACGGTGAAGCCAAATGGGTAGAGAAAATCTTGGAATTAATGCAGAATGTAGATGATTACATTCCACTTCCAGAGCGCGCCATCGATAAGGATTTCTTGATGCCTGTTGAAGACGTTTTCTCCATCACGGGTCGTGGTACGGTGGCTACTGGACGAATCGAGAGAGGAGTCATCAACTCTGGTGATCCGGTTGAGATTCTTGGAATGGGTGCTGAAAACCTTAAGTCTACTATCACCGGAGTAGAAATGTTCCGCAAAATCTTGGATAGAGGTGAAGCGGGTGATAACGTAGGACTACTCCTTCGTGGTATTGAAAAAAGCCAGATCAAACGTGGAATGGTAATTTGTAAGCCAGGTACAGTAACTCCTCACATGAAGTTCAAAGCTGAGGTTTACGTCTTGTCAAAAGAAGAAGGTGGTCGTCATACCCCATTTTTTAACAAATACCGTCCTCAGTTTTACATGAGAACAACTGATGTAACTGGTGAAGTAAAGCTTCCTGATGGTGTAGAAATGGTTATGCCCGGTGATAACATCACCATTACGGTGGAGCTAATCAACGCCGTAGCGATGGAAAAAGGTCTTCGCTTTGCAATCCGTGAAGGTGGAAGAACGATTGGTGCCGGTCAGGTTACTGAAATTATAGAATAAATTTATCCTAAGATATAAAAGAATGCGCTCTCATTTAGGGGTCGCATTCTTGTCTTTTATTTCCAAGAGCGTTTTCCCTTTATTCAAAGAATCATTCAATTACGGGTGTAGCTCAATTGGTAGAGCGACGGTCTCCAAAACCGTAGGCTGTGGGTTCGATTCCTACCACCCGTGCTAAGCTATTCAGTAGCATAACCTAACATTGCGATGAACAACCTAATTGGATTTATTAGAGAGTCGTACAACGAATTAAGATACAAGGTAAGTTGGCCTAAATACAGTGAGCTACAAAGTAGTTCGCTGTTAGTGCTCATTGCCTCTCTAATTTTTGCCCTATTGATAGGCGTGATGGATGTCACCTTTGATACGATAATGGGCTGGTTCTACGAGAGTTTTTAGAAAATCAATTCTGCCCTATGAGTGAGTTAAAATGGTATGTGATTCGGGCTATTTCCGGACAGGAGAAAAAAATCAAGAGTTATTTAGAGACAGAGATCGGACGAAGAAAGATTGAGGACTATATCCCTCAGATACTCATTCCCTCCGAGAAAGTGTACGAAATGCGAAATGGGAAAAAATACCAAAGAGAAAAAAGTTTTTTCCCAGGGTATATCTTGGTTAATGCCGACCTCACTCACGGAGAAGTAGCTCCACTCATTACAAATATACCCGGAGTGATTGGTTTTCTGGGAAATGAAGAAAAGGGGAGTGATAAAGTACCTCAGCCTTTAAGAGTTTCTGAGGTAAACAGAATACTAGGACGGGTAGATGAAGCAGCTAGTGATGAGCCTCAATTAGATACTACCTTCATCATCGGTGAAACCGTCAAAGTCATGGATGGTCCATTCAATGGTTTTACTGGTACGGTTGAGGAGGTTTTTGAAGAAAGAAAGAAACTCAATGTGATGGTGAAAATATTTGGTAGAAATACTCCCGTTGAGCTTAATTATGCTCAAGTCGAAAAGCAAGAATAGATTAAAAATAACATAAAGACATCATTATAAATTACTGATCGCCAGGTGTTGTGAGCCATCTGGCTTTTGCTTCCCGGTAAGTTTGTAATGTGATACGGGAAAATGTGGCTAAATTGTTTATAAAGCATTTCCCAAACCTATACATTAGATCAAAAAGCCATGGCAAAAGAAGTTGTCGGATATCTAAAGTTACAGGTCAAAGGTGGCCAAGCTAACCCTTCTCCACCCATTGGTCCTGCACTCGGAGCTAAAGGAATTAATATCATGGAGTTCTGCAAGCAATTCAATGCTAGAACCCAAGAAAAACAAGGACAAGTACTACCCGTGGTAGTGACTTATTACAAGGATAAGTCTTTTGATTTTATCATCAAAACACCTCCTACGCCTGTGCTCCTTTTGCAAGAACTCAAGGGAAAAAAGGGTTCCGCTGAACCTAACCGAAAGAAAGTAGGGACACTTACCTGGGATCAAATCAAGGCAGTTGCAGAAATCAAAATGCCTGATTTAAATGCTTTTACCGTAGATTCGGCCATGAAAATGGTAGCAGGTACAGCGAGAAGCATGGGAATTAGAGTCTCTGGGGAGCCACCTTGGTCTGAGAATTAGTTGGTAAAACATACGCCTTACAAAGGCTAAACCTATTTCTTAAATGGGAAAATTAACCAAGAAACAAAAAATAATCAAGGAAAAGTTTGACGCAAGCCAGGCTTATCCTATCAACGAAGCAACTACGCTGATCAAAGAAATTACTTTGACCAATTTTGATGCCTCGGTTGATTTGGATGTTCGCCTAGGTGTCGATCCGCGTAAAGCTGACCAAATGGTGCGAGGCACGGTAGCTCTTCCACACGGTACTGGAAAACAAGTTAGAGTACTGGTACTTTGTACTCCTGATAAGGAAGAAGAAGCCAAAGAAGCAGGAGCGGATCACGTGGGCTTAGATGAGTATATCCAGAAGATAGAGCAAGGTTGGACAGATATTGATGTAGTCATCACTATGCCAGCCGCGATGGGTAAAGTGGGTAAACTGGGTAGAATCCTCGGACCACGTGGTTTAATGCCTAACCCCAAATCTGGTACAGTGACCATGGATATCGCTGGCGCGGTGAAAGATGTAAAAGCAGGTAAAATAGATTTTAAAGTAGACAAAACAGGTATTATCCATACGAGTATTGGTAAAGCCTCATTTAGTTCTGATAAGCTGGAAGCGAATGCCAGAGAGTTAATCTCTACATTAGTTAAGCTAAAACCCGCCAGTTCTAAAGGTACTTACTTTAAAAGCATTCACCTGTCAAGCACGATGAGTCCTTCTATCTTGATTGATAAGAGCTCATTACCCAGCGTCTAGTTAAGAGCCATCCTAAAAGTGAAAAGATTATGACCAAAAGTGAAAAAGCCGTTTTAATCGAAGAACTCAAACAGAAGTTTGCTGAAAATAGCTACTTCTACGTGATGGATGCAGGGGGGATGACCGTCGAGCAGACGAATCGGTTCAGAAGAGCTTGCTTCGAAAAAGGAATCGAGTACAGAGTGATCAAAAATTCACTGATCAAAAAAGCACTCGAGTCTAATGATACAGATTACGAGCCTTTTTATGCCGAAGTCCTCAAAGGTTTTTCTGGAGTCTTATTCTCCGCGGAGTCTGGTAGTGCACCTGCCAAAATGATTAAGGATTTCCGCAAGAAAACAGGTATGGAAAAACCTTTTCTCAAAGGAGCTTCCGTTGATGCCTCCTTTTTCTTCGGAGAAAAAAGCCTGGAAGAACTTACCAAGGTAAAATCCAAAGAGGATGTCATTGCTGAATTGATTACTCTTTTGCAATCTCCTGCAAGAAACTTGGTTACCGCCTTGAATACGCCTGGCCAACAATTAGCCTCTGCCTTAAACTCTGGCGGAAGCACCTTGGGAGCCCTGTTGAAAGGTATCGCCGAGAAAAAAGAACAAGAAGGAGAAGGATAATCACCTCTAACAATTATCAATTTAATTAGTAACAACATTTTAATATCACAATACAATGGCAGATTTGAAAGAATTCGCGGAGCAATTAGTAAGCTTATCTCTTAAAGAAGTCAATGAATTAGTAAATATCCTCAAAGAAGACTATGGTATCGAGCCTGCTGCCGCAGCCGCGGTGGCCGTTGCGCCCGGTGCAGCCGGTGCTGGTGGAGGAGATGATGCTCCGGCCGAGGAGGCAAAAACAGAATTTGATGTAATCTTGAAGAGCCCCGGTGGAGCGAAGCTGAAAGTGGTAAAATTGGTAAAAGAATTGACTGGTTTAGGTCTGAAAGAAGCCAAAGCCGTAGTTGATAATGCACCAAGCCCCGTAAAAGAAGGAATTCCCAAAGACGAGGCAGAAGCTCTGAAGAAACAATTGGAAGACGAAGGAGCAGAAGTTGAATTAAAATAATTAGTTTCCTGAACTTTTTCTATTCCAAAACGGTTTATTAGTTTAAGCCGTAGATGCCTTACATTCAAGTGCCTCTTTTTGAGGTGCTTGAACCCTTTGCTAAGTACTTAGAAAACCCTAGCACGAAATTTGTACATAATAACGAACAAATTATTTCCCAATATCGTTATTTTTCAACGACCTGGTCTGTCAAACAGTCAGGTCTATTGTTGTTTGTATTTATTTGCTAGTTAGATATTTTACAAGCAATTGATTTTCAGATCGTAAACCACAACGTCAACGTATATCAGCAGACTAAGCCTCATGCAAAAAACAACACAAAGTGGAAGAATAGATTTCGCCTCCGTTAGAAAAATCGCTGATTATCCCGATTTTCTTGATGTGCAACTCAAATCTTTCCGAGATTTCTTTCAACTGGAAACAGCCCCAGAGAATCGATCTCGTGAAGGACTATTTCGAGTATTTGCCGAAAACTTTCCCATTACAGATTCTCGAGAAAATTTCTTACTCGAGTTCATTGATTATTCTGTAGACCCGCCCAAGTATTCCGTAGATGAATGTATCGACCGTGGTCTTACTTACTCCGTTCCTCTCAAAGCTAAACTTCGTCTCTCCTGTAATGATGAGGATAATGAGGATTTTGAGACAATTGAGCAGGAAGTATTTCTCGGAAATATTCCCTACATGACCGAGCGAGGCTCCTTCGTAATTAACGGAGCGGAGCGGGTGATCGTTTCACAATTACACCGTTCTCCGGGAGTTTTCTTCGCGCAAAGTAAACACACCAACGGAACGAAGCTTTACTCAGCACGAATTATTCCTTTCAAAGGATCTTGGATAGAGTTTACCACGGATGTAAACAACGTCATGTACGCTTACATCGACCGTAAGAAGAAATTCCCAGTTACTACTTTATTAAGGGTAATTGGATTTGGCTCTGATAAGGAAATTTTAGATCTGTTCAATCTTTCCGAGGAGATTCAAGCCAACAAAACCAACCTGCAGAAAGCAGTCGGACGTAAATTAGCAGCCAGAGTTCTGCGTACCTGGACAGAAGATTTCGTAGATGAAGACACAGGAGAGGTCGTTTCCATTGACAGAAATGAAATCCTGTTGGAAAGAGATTCTACCATAGAAAAAGAGGATATTGATACGATCTTAGACTCTGGTACACAGTCAATTATTGTACACCGCGAGGATGTCAACATTGCTGATTACTCGATTATCTACAATACACTACAGAAGGATAACTCGAACTCAGAAAAAGAGGCTCTCGAGCAAATCTATCGTCAACTGCGTAATACAGAAGCTCCCGACGAACAAACCGCCCGTGATATTATCCAAAACCTCTTTTTTAGTGATAAGCGATACGATCTCGGTGAAGTAGGAAGATACAGAATTAATAAAAAATTACAGTTAGAAATTGAAAGCGATGTACGGGTTTTAACCACACAGGACATCGTTTCCATCGTGAAGTATCTCATTGGTCTGATCAACTCGCGTGCAGTAGTGGATGATATTGACCACCTCAGCAACCGCCGCGTAAGAACCGTGGGAGAACAACTCTATACACAATTCGGAATTGGTCTGGCAAGGATGGCTCGTACGATCAAGGAGCGCATGAACGTGCGAGATAACGAAGATTTCAAACCCGTAGATTTGATCAATGCAAGAACCTTGTCTTCGGTCATCAACTCTTTCTTCGGAACCAATCAGCTGTCTCAGTTTATGGATCAAACCAATCCGCTTTCTGAGATCACACACAAACGCAGAATGTCAGCCTTAGGGCCTGGCGGTCTTTCTCGGGAACGAGCTGGCTTCGAGGTGCGAGATGTGCACTATACTCACTACGGACGCCTTTGTACGATCGAGACTCCTGAAGGGCCAAATATCGGCTTGATCTCATCTCTATGTGTACACGCCAAGATCAACGATATGGGTTTTATTGAAACTCCTTATCGCCTCGTGGAAGAAGGGATCGTGAGTACCGAAATGAAATACCTGACCGCCGAGGAAGAAGATACACATTATATTGCTCAGGCTAATGCCCCTATTGATGATGATGGAAATTATGTCAATGATAAGGTAAAAGCCCGTTTTGAGGGAGACTTTCCCGTAATTGAGCCTCCTCAGGTTTCTTACATGGACATTGCTCCCAATCAGATTGTTTCGGTGGCGGCCTCGCTCATTCCTTTCTTGGAGCACGATGATGCCAACCGTGCCTTGATGGGGTCTAACATGCAGCGTCAGGCCGTGCCTTTGCTCAATCCCGAAGCTCCTATCGTGGGTACAGGATTGGAACAAAGGGTAGCCAAAGATTCAAGAGCCTTGGTAGTAGCCGAGCACGATGGAGTGGTACACTATGTAGATGCGACTGAAATTGTAATGCGATATGATTTCACAGATGAGCAGCAATTAGTTTCTTTTAAAGATGATTTGGTTTCTTATCGACTGACCAAATTCCGTCGTACCAACCAAGACACTTGTATCAACCTTCGCCCTATGGTTTACAAAGGAGATCGGGTGAAGAAAGGAGACGTGCTCTGTGAAGGATATGCAACCAATGACGGCGAATTGGCTCTGGGAGCAAACATGAAGGTCGCCTTTATGCCTTGGCAAGGTTACAATTTCGAGGATGCGATTGTAATTTCTGAAAGAGTCGTGAGTGAAGATGTTTTTACCTCTATTCACATTGAAGAATTTGAACTGGAGGTTCGAGACACAAAGCGAGGTGAAGAAGAACTTACTTCTGAAATCCCTAATGTGAGCGAAGAAGCAATTAAATACTTGGATGAGAATGGAATTGTTCAAATCGGAACTATCATTAAAGAAGGAGATATTCTCATCGGTAAAATTACCCCCAAAGGAGAATCCGACCCTACTCCTGAGGAAAAATTGCTCCGCGCCATCTTTGGTGATAAAGCCGGAGATGTAAAAGACGCTTCCCTCAAAGCACCTCCTTCGTTAAGAGGTGTGGTGATTGATACCAAGCTGTTCTCCCGTCCAAAAAGAGACAAAGAACTCAGAGCAAAAGCCAAAGAAGAGGTAAAAGCTTTGATGAAAAAGTACAGTAAAGATCTTTCCAACCTGAAAGAGGTGATGATCGAGAAGATGGTAGATATCCTAGAAGGAAAGATGAGCAATGGTATCAAGCATAAGTTTGGTAGTGAGATCATGTCCAAAGGGGTGAAGTTTAGTCGCAAAAACATTGTAGAAAATCTTTTCCCCAAAGAAAACCCCTACCGAGATGAAAGTACTTATAATGTACCTGAGGAATCTAACCTAATTGGAGATGTTCTCTTAGACAGTGCCACCGAAGAGGAAGAAACCAACGAGTTGCTGGTTCGCTTAGTCAAGAATTACAACAAGACGCGCAACGAGATTTCAGGTAACTTCAAAAGGGAGCGTTTTGCCCGAGAAGTAGGGGATGAATTGCCTGCCGGAATCGTGAAATTGGCCAAGGTTTATATCGCCAAAAAGCGTAAGCTGAAAGTAGGGGATAAAATGGCAGGTAGACACGGTAACAAGGGAGTCGTAGCGAAAATTGTCCCAGTAGAGGATATGCCTTTCTTAGAAAATGGTAAACCTGTGGATATCGTACTTAATCCCTTGGGTGTGCCTTCACGTATGAACTTGGGGCAAATTTATGAAACTGTACTAGGATGGGCCGGAGAAGTGCTGGGCAAAAAGTACGCTACTCCTATCTTTGATGGAGCTACCGAAGAAGATGTGGCCAAAGAGTTGGAAGATGCCAATCTCCCCCCCTACGGTCGTACTTACCTCTACGACGGACTGACGGGAGAGCGTTTTGATCAGCCTACCACCGTAGGCATCATCTACATGCTAAAATTAGGACACTTAGTAGATGATAAGATGCACGCGCGTTCTATTGGGCCTTACTCGTTGATTACCCAGCAGCCTCTGGGAGGTAAAGCACAATTTGGTGGGCAGCGCTTTGGAGAGATGGAAGTATGGGCACTGGAAGCTTTTGGAGCCGCACACGTCCTGCAAGAAATTCTGACCGTCAAGTCTGATGATGTGATCGGAAGAGCCAAAGCTTACGAAGCGATCGTGAAAGGTGAAAATATCCCTAATCCGAATATTCCTGAATCTTTCAATGTATTGGTGCACGAACTAAGAGGACTTGCCCTCGAGATTACTCTCGAGTAAAGTACATCACTAGCTGGACATTCAGCGCGCGAAGAGCCCAAGTACTGCAGATAAACGAGCTGCTTTTCTATCTGCCTTGCTAAGCTGAAATATTTTTATAACCATATTCAAACTATCTAAAATTTAGGTAATGGCATTCAGAAAAAACAAAAAACTAACTAATGATTTCAGGAAAGTAACCATTAGCTTGGCCTCTCCTGAATCCATCCTAGATTCTTCCTATGGCGAAGTAACTCAGCCCGAAACTATCAATTACCGGACTTACAAGCCGGAGATGGGAGGACTGTTTTGCGAAAGAATCTTTGGCCCAGTAAAAGACTGGGAATGCCATTGCGGAAAATACAAAAGAATCCGCTACAAAGGAATTATCTGTGACCGCTGTGGAGTTGAGGTGACCGAAAAGAAGGTCAGAAGAGAACGAATGGGGCACATAGAGCTAGTCGTGCCTGTAGTACATATTTGGTATTTCCGCTCACTTCCCAATAAAATCGGTTATTTGCTAGGATTACCTACCAAGAAACTCGATCAAATTATTTACTACGAGCGATACGTGGTCATTCAACCTGGTATCATGGAAGAAGAAGGCATTGCCTATCTTGACTTCTTGACCGAGGATGAATACTTGGATATCATTGACAAGCTCCCCCGCGAAAATCAAATGCTAGATGACGATGATCCGAACAAGTTCATCGCCAAAATGGGAGCAGAAGCCCTTGAAATGCTGCTTTCTCGCATTGAGCTAGAAGATCTTTCTGCTCAGCTTCGCCACTCGGCTTCTACCGAAAAATCTCAACAAAGAAAAGCCGAAGCCTTAAAGCGACTTCGCGTGGTAGAGGCTTTCCGAGATGCACAAACCCGTATCCAGAATAATCCGGAGTGGATGATTATCAAAATGGTGCCTGTCATCCCGCCCGAACTAAGACCTTTGGTTCCTCTGGACGGGGGGCGCTTTGCTACTTCTGATTTGAATGATCTCTATCGCCGGGTTATTATTCGTAACAACCGTCTCAAGAGATTGATCGAGATCAAGGCTCCCGAGGTAATCCTTCGTAATGAAAAGCGAATGCTGCAAGAAGCAGTGGATTCTCTCTTTGACAATTCACGAAAAGTAAATGCGGTGAGAGCGGACGGAAACCGCGCCTTAAAATCACTTTCTGATATGTTGAAAGGAAAGCAAGGTCGTTTCCGCCAAAATCTATTGGGTAAAAGGGTAGACTACTCTGGGCGTTCCGTAATTGTGGTTGGACCAGAATTGAAATTGCACGAATGCGGGCTTCCTAAAAACATGGCCGCCGAGCTTTTCAAGCCCTTCATCATCCGAAAGTTGATCGAGCGAGGCATTGTCAAAACCGTGAAGTCTGCCAAAAAAATCGTAGACCGCAAAGACCCAGTAGTGTGGGATATTCTGGAAAACGTACTGAAAGGACATCCCGTACTCTTAAACCGAGCACCAACTCTACACCGTCTGGGTATTCAAGCTTTCCAACCCAAGCTCATCGAGGGTAAAGCAATTCAGCTACACCCCTTAGCTTGTACCGCCTTTAATGCGGACTTTGATGGAGACCAAATGGCGGTGCACGTACCCCTAGGACACCACGCCGTGATGGAGGCTTCTATGCTGATGCTTTCCTCTCACAACATCCTGAGCCCAGCGAATGGTAACCCCATCGCGGTACCTTCTCAGGATATGGTATTAGGACTCTACTTCCTGACCAAAGGACGTAAAAGCACTGAAGATGACGTGATCGAGGGGGAGGGAATGACTTTTTACGGTGCCAAAGAGGTCATTATTGCTTTGAACGAGAAGAGAATCTCTAAACACTCCATTATCAAAGTAAAAGTAAAAGTTCGCCAAGAAAATGGCGAAATGAAAGACGAAATCGTGGAAACCGTGGCGGGAAGAGTCCTGTTTAATCAGTACGTTCCCGAAAAAGTAGGTTTTGTAAATGAACTCTTGACCAAGAAAAAACTACAGAAAATTATCGCCTTGGTTTTTAAAAGGACGGATGTAGCTACTTGTGCCCAGTTCTTAGATGATATCAAAACCCTAGGTTTCCAAACTGCTTATAAAGGAGGACTCTCCATCGGTCTTTCAGATGTGGTCGTCCCCCAAGATAAAGAAGGACTGATTGAACAGGCTAAGAACGATGTAGAGGAAATCACGAGTACCTACCAAATGGGATTGATTACAGATAACGAACGCTATAATCAGGTCATTGACGTTTGGACAAAAATCAATACGCGTATCACAGAAATCCTGATGAACCAGATGGAGAACGACCGCAAAGGGTTCAACTCTATCTATATGATGATGCACTCAGGAGCGCGTGGTTCTCGTGAACAGATTCGCCAGCTGGGCGGAATGAGAGGGCTGATGGCTAAACCTCAGAAAAACCTACAAGGTTCTGTGGGTGAAATCATTGAAAACCCAATTATCTCCAACTTTAAAGAAGGGCTGGACGTGATTGAGTACTTTATCTCTACCCACGGTGCACGTAAAGGTCTGGCTGATACCGCGCTAAAAACAGCGGATGCGGGTTACTTGACTCGCCGTCTGGTGGATGTAGCGCAGGATGTGATCGTAACCGAAGAAGACTGTGGAACGCTACGAGGGATTACCACTACTCCATTGAAAGATAATGAAGACATTGTAGAACCCTTGTCTGAGCGAATCTTGGGTAGGGTGACCGTACACGATGTAACCGATCCCGTTACGGATGAGTTGATCATTGCCTCCGGAGAGCAAATTAGCGAGAAGATCGCTGCTCAAATAGATGAAAGTGGCATCGAGTCCATCGAGATTCGTTCGGTGCTAACTTGTGAAACCCGACACGGAGTTTGTAGTAAATGTTACGGAAGAAACCTGGCTTCTGGTAAAATGGTACAAAAAGGAGAAGCCTGTGGGGTAATCGCCGCCCAATCAATTGGAGAACCCGGTACACAGCTAACCCTGAGAACCTTCCACGTGGGTGGTACGGCTTCCTACATGGCCGCAGATGCGAATATCAAAGCCAAGTTTGACGGAATTCTTCAATTTGAAGACCTCCGCAAAGTAGCAGGCGAAGATAATGAAGGCAATCCAGTTGATATTGTCATGGGACGCTCGGGTGAGATGAAGATTTTATCCAAAGATGGTAAGAAAATATTGGCTACCAATCACTTACCCTACGGCTCTTACCTCAAATGCAAGGAAGGAGACGAAGTCAAAAAAGGAGATGAAATCTGCTCTTGGGATCCATACAATGCCGTGATTCTCTCGGAAATCAGTGGTAAAATCGAGTTTGATGCCATTGAAGAAGGAATTACTTATAAAGAAGAGGCAGATGAGCAAACGGGTTATCGTGAAAAAGTGATTATCGATACCAAGGATAAAACCAAAAACCCCGCAGTTCGTGTCAACACGGGCGATGAAGAGACTTCTAAGAGTTACAACCTGCCCGTGGGTGCGCATATCGCCGTGGAAGAAGGAAAAGAGATCAAATCTGGACAAATTCTAGCAAAAATCTCTCGTTCTATGGGTAAAACCCGAGATATCACGGGTGGTCTGCCTAGGGTAACCGAGCTTTTTGAGGCACGTAACCCTTCCAATCCAGCCGTTGTTTCTGAGATTGATGGAGCCGTAACTTACGGTGGAATCAAGCGAGGAAACCGAGAAATCTTTATCGAGTCCAAGGATGGGGTGAAAAAACGCTACTTGGTGCCACTTTCTAAGCACATCCTAGTACAAGATAATGACTTCGTAAAGGCAGGACAGCCACTTTCTGACGGTGCGATTACACCTTCTGACATCTTATCTATTAAAGGCCCCACGGCAGTACAAGAATACTTGGTAAATGAAATCCAAGAAGTGTACCGACTACAA
Source organism: uncultured Cytophagaceae bacterium (assembly GCA_964551015.1). Taxonomy (GTDB): domain Bacteria; phylum Bacteroidota; class Bacteroidia; order Cytophagales; family Microscillaceae; genus CAZKBP01. The sequence goes on from CAZKBP010000004.1 coordinate 223,600, forward strand.
GGGGTGAAAATCAACGATAAGCACATTGAGGTTATCGTGAGACAAATGATGCAGAAAGTAGAAATCATCGATCCGGGAGATACGAACTTCCTGCCAGGCCAAGTGGTAGATAAATTCGTATTCCGTGAAGAAAACGATAATATCCTGAATAAGAAAGTAGTCGTACAAGCAGGAGATTCTAATCGCTTTAAGCCAGGGCAGATCGTAACGGCTCGTGCGCTAAGAGATGAAAATTCTAGCCTCAAACGTAAAGACTTGAAAGTAGTCAAGGTGAGAGATGCAGAACCTGCCGTTTCTAAACCAACCTTACAAGGAATCACGCAGGCTTCTCTTGGTACAGATAGCTTCATCTCAGCGGCTTCTTTCCAAGAGACTACCAAGGTACTCAGTGAAGCCGCCATTACTGGTAAAACTGACTACTTGCTCGGACTGAAAGAAAACGTGATCGTTGGACACTTGATCCCAGCCGGAACGGGACTACGCGAATACGAAGACTTGATCGTGATGTCAGCAGACGAGTACGATCAGGTGGCCGAAGATATCAAGGCCAAGGAGCTTCCTGAAAAAGAGCTTCAAAGATAAACCGCTGTTTACACGGGCAGAACCTTCCCCAAAAGAAGATTCTGCCCTTTTTTATTTTTCTTTTGAAAACTAAATTGCTATGTCAGAAAAAAAAGAAGCTTCTCCGCCCAATCAAATCAATATAGAGCTTACCGAAGAAATTGCAGAGGGAACTTACGTGAATCTGGCTATGATCGCCCATTCTCAAAGCGAATTCATTATTGATTTTATTCGTGTCATGCCGGGCTTACCCAAAGCTAAAGTCAAATCTCGTGTGGTGATTACGCCCGAACACGCCAAGCGCTTTCTGACTGCGCTGGAAGATAACATCAAGAAGTATGAAGATAAACACGGAACCATTCAAGCAGATACTCAGGAAGGATTCAGTATCCCCATGAATTTTGGTGGCAAAGTAGGAGAAGCCTAAACTTAGTAAGTAATTGCGGGTGCTTCGTTTTATCGATAATGCTGGGGCGAAAAATTTTGGAGCCGATCTAAACTATTTTAGATTGGTTTTTTTGTAAGCAAATCATCCCACAGAATGCTGGGATGAAATCAAAACCATATTTCTTTTTTTTAACTATTTCTTTTAAATTAAAAAATTCTTCGAATAAGTTCTAAATTTGAGTTTCAATCAAGACTCTATCAAACATTATCTACATGGCAACACTCTATTACGATGCTAATGGGGCATTACAAAATATGCAACAAGGAGGGCCAGACAAGGCTTTCATCGGACAGCAAGAAGTACCCTTCATTTCTGGCTCTCAAATCAGGCAATACGCGGCCACCATCTATTCTGAAGCTTCTTTTATGGGCTTGGTCAAGCAGATTGCTCCCCATGACCCGATGGGTGAAATGAGAAAGGAAACGTTTGCCATTGCTTATACCATGTACAACTACGCGATGGCCAAAGGGGCTGCCTTCCGCAGAGCTGGGAAGCAATATGGCCTGAGAGAACTTTTAGTGGATAGCAATTACACCAAGGGAATCAATAGCCCTGCTCACCAAGAATACTTGGGCACTGGAGGCGATGAGACTCGTCGCCAAATGGCAACGCTGGCCGTGATTAAGCTTTTTACCCGTCAGACACAAGACGTTCAACCGGTTATCCAGGCACTTCAAGGAGCACAATACTGGGATGGAAGTGATCTATTCCGATTGTTCAAATCTCATTTCCGAGCAAAAAATGGCTTTGAGCTTTCTAATCCGGGACACGGAGCCATTTATCAGAGTGTAACCGTAGTCAGAGGAGCGCAGGTGATCAACTCTTGTCCCGCACAAAACCCCAAAGTATCTGCGAAGAGGCAATACACTTACATGTCAACGATGACCGCAGGAGGAACCATCTTTTTCAAAATTCACCCTCAAGCCGCACAACAAGGAATTACTTGGTAAGAACTTTTTTTTTAACTAAGAGCTGTTTAAAAATTACCTTCGGGCTGCAAAAGTCCACTTTTGGAACCTGATTTCATAAAATTTTTCAACCATAATACCCTTATGCCTTCAAAATTTTATATGATCAGAACCCGAAATTGAACTTTTTCGCTCTCAAACCTAAAATTTAAACAAGCTCTAAAAACGGGAAAATATTTTAAATCTTTGACTGAAATTTTTGGATGAAAAAAATTGCATTGCACTGGCAGATTCTGATCGCCTTATTCTTAGCTGTCCTCTATGGCATTTTCCTGAGTGATTACGTGATGTACGTTGCTTGGATGGGAGATATTTTTCTGAGAGCTTTGAAGATGATTATTGTTCCTCTAATTCTTAGCTCGATTATCTCAGGAATTACCAATATCGGTGGCAGTGAAAGTTTGGGGCGATTGGGCGGTAAAACACTCTTATACTATCTAAGCACTAGTATTTTTGCCATTGTCACGGGCTTGTTCTTTGTCAACCTTATTCAACCGGGCAAAGGCGCTCCACTTGGCGACGCGAAAGAAGTGGAGGGCTTAGAAGCAGCAGCAGGATCCTTTGGAGATACACTCATCCATATGATTCCTACCAATGTATTCGAGGCGCTTTCTACGGGGCAAATGCTTTCTATTATCTTTTTCGCAATTGTATTCGGCTATTTTATCACACAAGCAGAAGAAAAGTATAGCACGCTACTGACAGAATTCTTTAATGCTACTTTCGAGGTAATGATGAAAATCACGATGTTTATCATTCTCTTTACTCCCTTGGGGGTGTTTGGCTTAGTAGCCGATACGATTGCTGAACAAGCGGGAGATAGTGCGGCTCTGGCCGCCATGGCAGGAAGCTTAGGTAAGTATATGATTGCTGTTATACTGGCCTTGGCTACCCACTTTTTCGTCACTTTGCCACTCATCGTGAGGCTAGTAGGCAAAGCTAATCCTTTTGCACATTTACGCAATATGACCAATGCGCTACTGACTGCCTTCTCTACCTCTTCCTCGAGTGCCACCCTGCCTCTAACAATGGAATCCGTAGAGCACAAAAGCGGTGTTTCTAACAAAATTACAAGCTTTACGCTACCCCTTGGCGCAACCGTGAATATGGACGGAACCGCGCTCTACGAATGCGTAGCGGCCATGTACATTGCTCAAGCTTACAGTATGGGTTTGAGCGTGGGACAGCAAATTATCGTAGTACTCACGGCACTCTTAGCCTCCATTGGGGCAGCAGGGATTCCGATGGCTGGCTTGGTGATGATTTCTGTTATTTTGAGTGCCGTAGGATTGCCTTTGGAAGGAATCGGAATGATCTTGGCCGTAGATCGGGTGCTGGATATGCTCCGTACCACCACCAATGTTTGGAGTGATAGCTGTGGGGCGGTGGTCATTGCTAGCTCGGAGGGCGAAGAGTTAGAAGTGTGATTTTTGGCGGGCAGTTACGAGCAGTTAGCTTTCAGTGATTAGTTTTTAAAAAAAAACAGCAAGCAGCTTTCCTTTGTGGTGCGAGCCTTATTTGAATTAAAGCTATTATCTGAAAGCTGACTGCTGAAAGCCTATGAATATTTTCAAATTTTTAGCCAATCAAGTTCATCTTCACGAAGTCTTGAATATCTAGCATACCGATGGGCTTGTTATTTTCCAGCACGATGATGTTATCCACATTTGCTTCCTTGAATACTTTTACAGCCTCATAAAGGCGAGCATCCGAAGGAATAGTAATTGGCATTTTATCACTTGCAAAAGCTTCCATTTTTGTTTCCAGAAGTGCTTTTCCCTTATCTTTTAGATTCCTTCTCAAATCTCCATCGGTGAAAATGCCTTTCAAATTATGCTCTTGATCCACAATGGTAACTGCCCCTAAGCCAGACTCAGTCATATGAGATAAAGCATCAAATACAGTTTGATCCAGACGTACCAAGGGATTATTCGCGGCGATGACTTCATGAACTCCAATGGTCATCAGCTTGGTATGCTCCACGAACTGGTCAGTTCCCACGGTAGTAAAGTTATTGGAAGTCAGCGTTTGCATCACCTTCCAGGGCGCAGTGATGGTATGCACGCCAGATAATAGCGCGGTGCGAACGTGCTCCGCGTGGCGCACAGAAGAGAACATGACTTTCGTATCGTAGCCGTAATAATTGACCGTATCAGTACACTGCTGAATCAAGGCCAAAGCATCGTGTCCTTGGTCTTGCAATCTACCCACGAGTGGACAAACGTAGGTAGCTCCGGCGGCCATGGCCATATAGGCCTGATTGAGCGTGTAGATTAGGTGTACGTTGACCATCATACCTTGATCTCTCAGCATTTTGCAAGCCCTCACGCCCTCGTTAGAGACGGGTATTTTGAAAACGGTGGTTTCTTTGTTCAGACCTAGACTGAGGAGACGTTCGGCCTCCTCCAATACTTCTTCGGCGGTATCTCCTAGTGCTTCTACCTGCAAGACAGGAACCATTTGAGAAAGTTTGACAATAGCCCCATCAATATCCGTAATTCCGTGGCGATGCATAAAAGTCGGGGTGGTGGTCAGCCCAGCCAAGAAACCTAAGCGAAAAGCTTCTTCAATCTCTTTAAAATCAACAGAGTCTAGGTATAATTCCATGTTTCTTAATGTGTAGTTTTTAGATTTAGCAATGTGTAAATGCTATCCCAATTGGGTTAATCGGATTAGATTTTCGAAATTTAAGAAAAGCCTGAGGCTTTGGGTATATTACGTTAGATGCGTGGTACTCTTTTTAGTAATCTACAGTTTGGTTTTCGTATTTCTTGGTAACAGCGTGAATTTCTAAGAGTGGCTTAACAAACTCATCTAGATCAAACACGCAAAGCTGACTAGCCGCATCGCAGAGAGCCGTTTCAGGTGTCGGGTGCGTTTCAATGAATACACCGTCCACGCCCGCCGCTACACCAGCTCTCGATAGCGTGGGTAAGAACTCTCTCGCTCCTCCTTTACTATCAGCACTTGGAATGCCATACTTTCGGATAGAATGTGTTACATCAAATATCACAGGATAACCGATCTGATTCAGGTGATAAAAGCTCCGAGGGTCAACGATCAAATCATTGTAACCAAAGGTATAGCCACGCTCCGTCAAGAGGATTTGATGATTGTCCACGCTTTCAATTTTGCGTACGGGGTGCTTCATATTCTCGGGGGCGAGAAACTGCCCGTGTTTTAGATTAACTACCTTGCCGGTTTTGGCAGCGGCCAGTACCAGAGAGGTTTGCATGCAGAGATAAGCCGGGATTTGTAAAACATCTAACACCTCGGCGGCGGGAGCGGCCTCGTGAGGATGATGGATATCTGATAACAGGGGGAAGCCAAACTCTTTTTTGACTTTCTCCAAAATCTTTAACCCTTCCTCCAAACCGGGGCCGTGATAGTACTCTACCGAGCTACGATTGTCTTTGGTATAAGAAGATTTGAATATAATCGGAACCTGAAGATTTTCTGAGACTTGCTTGAGATGTTCGGCGGTTTTCATCATCATGGATTCATCCTCGATCACGCATGGGCCAGAGATCAGAAAAAACTGATCGCTTCCACAGATGATATCGCCTACATGGACTGTTTTTTTAGCCATATTTAATTGCATTTGCTGTTGGGCACAAAGGTATAGAAATTTTCAAAAAAGCAGAGATATGCCTGAGGGAAATAACCCGTCAGTACAATTTTATCTCAATAAATTTTCAATTAGTTGCTTCCTTGTTAAAAATAGCTTAACTTTTGAAAAATAAACGATAAACAAGCTTAGGTTTTGTTTGAGTTCTTTCGCTCCTGAAGTTAAATCTGAGAAAAAATGGAAACTTTATTTCAAACCGAGTTTACGAAAATCGAGTATGATGCGAACCATCAGATTTTGATCATTCACCTCATTGGTGCCATTAAGCACGAAGATTACAAGTTCATGTGGAATAAGTTATTGGAGAAAACCCTAGAACGCAACGCCAGAAAATTGATCGCCAATCAGGCTACTATGGAGCGCTCAGGTATGGAATCCAAGGCATGGTTGGTAGCCAAATGGTTTCCCAAAGCACACAAACGCATTGGCAGCGACTGCGCGATTGCCATCGTGGCTTCTAAGAATCTATTTACCAAAATCGGAGGAGAATACATTGCCAATGCCGTCAAAAACATGAGTAATTTTGATATTCGATTTGTGCCCTCAGTGGAGGCGGGTGTAGATTGGCTGAGTCAAGTCAAAATATCTTAGATAAACACCTTATGCAGGAGGAACTGTATGCGACTCACTACGCACGAATTACTTATGAGGCCCCACAAGACTTTCTCTTTCTAGAATTATCAGGAGTTTTGGAAGGGGATATTTACCGAGAAACCTTCAATATGCTTTTACAATACGGTTTAGAGAAGAATGCCAAAAAACTTTTGGTAAATCAAGCTCCTATGCAAAAATCTTCCATGGAGGCCAAAGCGTGGCTGATCACTTCGTGGTTTCCACAGGTCAAAAAAGCATTCCACGAAGATATGAAAGTAGCCATTGTACTCTCTACAAATTTATTTAATAAAATCGGGGGCGAATTTGTGGTCTCGACGATTCGTAACACGAGCAAGTTCGATGTCAAAACTTTCACGAATCTAGGCGAAGCACAAACTTGGCTCAAATTAGATGATCCAATTAACCCCTCCCAAAAGAGCTAAATTTTCTAGGCTTTTCTTAAATTAGTGCTATCATCTTAGCGATAAAGCTACTTGCATGCAAATAGCTGGTAGCTGGATGGGAATATACTCGATTACACACACCTTTTACAAGAACAAGGCAATGAAAATTATGATCATCAATGGTCCCAATCTGAATTTATTGGGAAGACGTGAACCGCAAATCTACGGGAATCAATCCTTTGAAGACTACTTCGAGGAGCTACGCTCACAATACTCCGTGATACGGCTTTCTTATTATCAATCTAACCAGGAGGGAGATTTGATTGACAAATTGCAAGAAGTAGGCTTCAGCTACAACGGAATCATCCTCAACGCAGGAGGATATACGCATACTTCTGTCGCCTTGGCAGACGCAGTCGCCGCGATTGACACGCCCGTGATGGAAGTGCATATCTCGAACGTCTACGCGCGTGAATCTTTTCGGCATCATAGTTATCTTTCTAAAAACTGTGCAGGAGTATTAGTGGGTCTGGGATTACAAGGTTACAATTTGGCGATACAGTATTTTTTGAATCAGGTAAAAAAGTAAGCTCTAGCTCTTGAAACCCTTTCGATATCTAGCCTTTGGATCAAATATGAACGCTGAACGAATGAAGGAAAGGAAAGCCTTTTTTTCTCATCGGCAAAGAGTCTGGATACCTAACTATACCCTCCGGTTTAATAAGGTTTTTACCCCTAATCCACAGCAAGGAGTAGCCAATCTGGAAAAAGACAAGCGTGTTTATCCCGAAACCGAGGGCATATTGTATGAGCTCCCTTGGGCTAGTATTCAGGCACTTGACTATTTTGAGGGTTTTCCTTACCAATATTATCGGACTTGTATCCGGGTGAAAACTCAATCTGGAGATAATCTATCGGCGATTACCTATTTGGCGCATGCGTATCGTGTCAATGACGCGCTAAAACCCAGCTCTACTTATCTAAGTCATTTGCTGAAAGCAGGAGATTTATTATCACCGGCTTATCTAGAGTGGTTAGCAGAAACATTGACCAGTGATTGAGGATTATATCATAAAATACCCTAAAAATAACTGTGCAGGTAGCGTGTTATTTTTTACCTTAGATGCCAAGAATATCCTTAAATTATGAATCTCCATAGCTAAATTCTAGAATATCCCATGGAAAAACCCAATGAAAGCTATTTGCATGGTAACAATCATCGCTTTGCTAGATTACAAGACTATCTAGGAGAGTTTGTTTACGGGGGCATTGATGGAAGTGTGACCACGTTTGCAGTGGTAGCAGGTGCCACTGGGGCCAGCCTGCCCAGTTCGGTGGTGATTATTCTCGGCTTCGCAAATCTCATTGCGGACGGCTTTGCCATGTCCGTGGGGAGCTATCTTTCTACCAAATCTGAGAAAGAAAATTATGACAAACATAAAAAAATAGAATATTGGGAGGTAGAAAATATTCCCGACAAAGAGCGGCAAGAAATCCGAGAGATTTATCAAGCAAAGGGCTTTGAGGGAGAATTGTTGGAGCAAGTTGTAGACAAAATTACCGAAGATAAAGACCGCTGGGTAGACGTGATGATGAAGGAAGAATTAAATATGATCCTAGAGAGCAAATCACCCATAGCCATGGCGGCGGTTACTTTTGTTTCCTTTGTGCTGGTGGGTTTTATCCCCTTGTTGATTTATGTGATAGATTATTTTGGGGCAATAGAAGCGAATCTATTCTGGATTTCTTCCCTGTTAACTTCTTTGGGTTTCGTAGGAATTGGCTGGCTCAAATCAGTGGTCAATCATAGCCATATCGGTAAAAGCATTCTCGAGACACTCTTTTTGGGAGCCATTGCCGCGGCTTTGGCTTACTATGTAGGCGATGTGTTGGAGGGCTTATTTATCTCAGAATCTTAGAGGCTTTCCTTCAGATAATAATCTACAATCTGTTGGAGAATCCCTAAAATCTTGGGCAACTCGATCAAATAATATTGATCTTGGTCAATGTAAAGCGTCTCCTTTTCTAATCTCAGGAATTGCCAAACCTTGCCATTGGTCACACAGCCGTAAATCATAGAAACAGGATTTCCCCGCTGCTCATTGAATACACGAGCCGCGTACATTTGAGCAGCACATTGGCCTGTGCCAGACTCTATATCTCTATTTTTAGATTCTATCAGAGCAAATACGGGTGCTTCAATAAGCATTTTGGGAGGATGTAATGATAACAAAAAGTCACACTCACCATTGAGTCCTTGTTCTTTATCTACATCAAATCTATCTCCTGAGTATACCGTAAAGCGGTCATGGTTAATTCGTTGCCATTCGTCTAAAATAGGAAAAATGAGTTTTTCAGATCTCTCCTTCTCAGTAGAAAGAGGCTTCTGAAAAGATCGCTCTATTTGATCCTGTAAGTCAGAGGAAGGACTGACTTCCGTTATATGATTGAAAAAAGGATTGACCTTGTCTTGAATGTGAAATGTATCCGAAAATTTTCTCAATGAATATCCTTGATAGCTCATAGCTTTATCTTGTGTTTTCTTTTGAACCAATTCATATAGATCTGCCAGTTCCACGCTCTTATCATCAATCAACTCACCGATGATTTGCAGAAACTCTTGGGGGTTTTGGCGGGAAAATTTGCCCAGTTTTTCACTGAGTGCGTCTAAATCTTGTTCTTCGATATGCATGGTTTTACTTTTTCTTTTGAAGATAATAATTTTTCGATTAAAATTGATGCATGGCTACCAACTAAATAGCCTACTGATTACCTGATAACCAAACGCATGGCTGACTTGATTCCCGATCTTTACCAAGCTTTTATCGCCTCCCAAGGTGTTTCCACAGATACCCGTAAAATTGAATCTGGCATGATTTTTTTCGCTCTAAAGGGCGAGAATTTCAACGGAAATGCCTACGCTTCTCAAGCTCTCGAGCAAGGAGCAAAACTGGCCGTAGTAGATGAAATCATCGAGCCTATTCAGGCCAATCAAAAGGATATTTTGCTGGTAGAAAATGCCTTAGCAACCCTCCAGCAACTCGCCCGACATTATCGGCGTACCTTAGCTATTCCCCTGCTGGCCATTGGTGGCTCTAATGGCAAAACCACTACCAAAGAACTCATCCGGGCTGCCTTGTCTCCGAGCTACCGCACTTTTGCTACACCTGGCAATCTCAACAATCACATTGGTGTGCCCCTGAGCTTACTGGCCATGCCCCAAGATACAGAAATCGCCATTATTGAAATGGGTGCCAATCACGAGGGTGAAATTGCTCTACTCTGTGAAATTGCCGAACCCAATTATGGCTTGATTACCAACATCGGCAAAGATCATCTGGAAGGTTTTGGAAGCCTGAAAGGCGTGGCAAGAGCAAATGGCGAATTGTACGATTATCTTTTGAAAAATAAAGGGACTATTTTTGTCAATACGCAGGAAGAAATTTTGGTAAAAATGGCTTCCCATTTTACCAATACCTTTACCTATCCTAACCCAGGAGATTCCTATGAGGCTCAATTGCTGCCCTCAGATTTTTACCTAAAAATTCAAAGCGAATCCGGAGAGATAATCGATACACAACTCTATGGTGAGTATAACTTCGCGAATGTAGCCAGTGCCCTCTGCGTGGCGAAAATTTTTGAAGTGCCCACGGAGCAAGCTCATCAAGCAGTTGCTGACTATGTGCCATCCAATCATCGCTCCCAATTGATCCATAAGCGTACGAATACCATTTTGATGGATGCATACAATGCCAATCCCAGTTCTATGCAAAAGGCCGTCGAGAGCTTTGGCAAAGTCAAAGCCCAGACGAAAATGGTTATTTTGGGAGATATGTACGAGTTGGGCGACCAAAGTGAAGCCGAGCATCGCAAACTGGGGGAATGCGTAGCCGCGCAATCTTTTGATACCGTGGTTTTTCACGGAAAAGCTATTCAACCCGCCTTGCAAGCCAATCCCATGGCTTATTACTTCCCAGACAAATTCTCACTCCATAATTGGCTGGAAGATCGGAAGCTCGAGCATACACACATTCTGATTAAAGGCTCGAGAGGCGTTAGTTTAGAAACGGTATTATCATTTATATGAAAATTATCCTTGCCCCTGATTCTTTCAAAGGCTCCCTCTCTGCTCAGGAAGTAGTTCAGGCCATGACAGCGGGTGCTAGAAAAATTTGCCCTGAGGCCGAGATTATCCCGATTCCTATGGCCGATGGGGGGGAAGGAAGCATAGAAGCCGTTTTGGCAGCCAAGTCTGGTCAATTAATCAAGGTAGAGGTGCGCGATCCACTCATGCGCCCAATTCAGGCCGAATACGCGCTGCTTAATCAAGGAAAAACCGCACTCATCGAGATGGCCAAGGCTTCGGGCTTACTGCTGCTCGATCCTCGGGAGAAAAATCCTATGCTTACGACCACTTATGGCACCGGAGAGTTGATAAAAAACGCACTAGCAAATGAAGTAGAGGAAATTATACTCTGCATCGGGGGAAGTGCCACCAATGACGCCGGGGCAGGTATGCTACAAGCCTTGGGAGCCAAGTTACTGGACGCGCAGGGGCAAGAAATGGCCAAAGGAGGAGGAGCTTTGAGAGATTTACACCAAATTGATTGGGCTAACTGGCATGCTAAAATCGCGAAAACTAAGTTTACCCTCGCCTGCGATGTAAATAATCCGTTGCTTGGAGCCAATGGCGCTTCTTACGTCTATGGCCCGCAAAAAGGAGCCAATGCCAAAACGGCTGAACAATTAGATCAAAATCTAGAGCATTTTACGGAAATTTTGAGGCAAATCCGTCCTTTTACGCGAGATTATATAAATGCGCCCGGTGCTGGAGCCGCCGGAGGCTTGGGCTTTGCCATCATGAGTCTGCTGGGGGCGGAGGTCAAACTTGGCGTAAAGATCATTGCTGAGTTAAACGGTCTGGAAACACATATCAAAGCAGCCAGCCAAGAGGTGGGAAACCTGCTCTTGACTGGCGAAGGACAAATCGATGCCCAAAGCCTTCGCGGAAAAGTACCTTGGGGAGTTGCTCAAATGGCGAGACTCCACCATCTCCCCGTGGTTGCCATCGTGGGCAGTATGGACGAAAACTTGGATGAAGTACACCAGGCTGGTATTCAGGCCGTTTTCTCCATTATCAATCACCCCATGAGCCTAGAAGAAGCTATTGAAAAAAGTGCCTCCTTAATTCAGCAAGCTACGGAGAATATTTTGCGTTTATGGAAAGCTAAGAGCTAGTATGGATAAGCTGAGATTTGGCAGGCATGAATCAAGACTCACAACATAGAGTCACGAAAATGCTACCCCTTAGATTCTAACTCCCATCTCCTCCATTTTCAAAAAGTTTTGTTTAATTTACTTTTTTAAACATTACAAAAATCTACAACATGAGTCTACAAGGAAAAACTGTATTTATTACCGGAGCCAGTCGAGGGATTGGTAAAACCATCGGATTGCGTTTAGCTAGAGAAGGAGCCAACATCGTGATCGCTGCTAAAACTGCTCAACCGCATCCCAAACTTGCTGGTACGATCTTTACCTCTGCCGAAGAAATAGAAAAAGCCGGAGGTAAAGCCCTGCCTGTGGTCGTAGATGTGCGCGACGAACAACAAGTCCAAGCCGCTGTGGATAAAGCAGTAGCCGAGTTCGGCGGGCTGGACATCGTAATCAACAATGCCAGTGCTATCCAACTGACAGGTACGCTCCAAACGGAGATGAAACGCTACGACTTAATGCATCACGTCAATACTCGAGGAACCTTCGTTACGTCAAGAGCAGCTATTCCTCACTTATTGAAAGCAGAGAACCCTCATGTGCTAAACATCTCTCCACCACTCAATATGGAGCAGCGTTGGTTTGCTCCTCACGTGGCCTACACGATGGCCAAGTTTGGCATGAGTATGTGTGTGTTGGGCATGTCAGGAGAATTCAAGGGAAAGATCGCTTTCAATGCTCTTTGGCCCAAGACGGCCATTGCTACGGCCGCCGTGGATATGCTCGGAGGGGAGGAGATGACCAAGCGTTCCCGTAAACCCGAAATCATGGCCGACGCGGCTTACTACATCCTAAGCAAAGATTTTAAAACCTATACTGGCAACTTCACCATTGACGAAGAAGTACTCAAGGCTGAGGGCATCGAGGATATGGATCAATATGCCATGACGCCCGGCATAGAGCTAGCTCCTGATTTTTTTGTGTAGCCAGAGCATTCCGCTTTTTAATTGAATCAACAAACATTTTGGAAAGCTTAGCTATTTACCAAGCATAACCATCGTCTGAATTATGATTCCGATTAGAGATGATAATCCGACCGATCACACGCCGGTGATGAATTACCTCATCATCGTGGCGAATTTGCTGGTCTTTCTTTATGAGCTTTCTCTGCCTGAGCAAGCACTAGGGCTATTCTTTTACGAATATGGCTTAGTGCCTGCTCACTTTGGCTTTTTGAATGAGGGTTTGGAGAATGTAGGCACAGTTTCCTTTGAAAGTTATTACCCTTTTTTCACGAATATGTTTTTACACGGAGGATGGATGCATTTTCTGGGAAATATGTGGTCGCTTTATATTTTTGGAGATAATATAGAAGACCGAATGGGCAGCTGGGGCTATTTATTTTTCTACCTTCTATGTGGGGTGTTGGCGAGTGGAGCACATTTTTATATGAATTTGGGCTCAGAGGTGCCCGCCTTAGGTGCTTCAGGAGCGATTTCGGGAGTGATGGCAGCCTATATGTTTCTGTACCCCAGAGGGCAAATTGTATTTTTATTTCCCATCTTTTTAGTGCCTTTCTTCTTCCGCATTTCTGCCCTAATTTATATTGGTTTCTGGTTTGCGCTCCAAGTGTATAGCGGTGCTTCTACGATGGAAACGGCCACGGGAGTAGCTTTTTGGGCACATATCGGGGGTTTTGTGGCGGGAGCTTTGCTTTATCGTCTATTCACGCGTCGCTGACCTGAGGCGAATAAATAGCAAGGAATTAGTTAATTTTGGATTGTTGTCTATATTTGCAGGAAACAAGCTGATATGCCTTACGCCTTGAATTATGTGATCTGGGATGTGAGTCCCGAAATTTTTTCCGTGGGTTGGTTGACTGTACGCTGGTACGGGTTGCTTTTTGCCTCTGGGTTTTTGATAGGCCAGTGGATCGTGGCTCGCATTTTTAAAATAGAAGAAAAGCCTGAGAAAGATTTAGAAGCATTGATGATTTACATGGTGCTTTCTACCATCATTGGCGCACGCTTGGGGCACTGCTTATTTTACCAGCCTGATTATTTTTTGAGCCGCCCGATTGAAATTTTATACGTTTGGGAAGGTGGCTTGGCCAGCCACGGGGCAGCCATTGGTATTCTAATTGCGCTTTATTTATATGCTCGTCCGCGAAAAGATCAGAGTTTTTTCTGGGTAGTAGACCGAATCGTGATCGTGGTGGCCTTAGGCGGATGTTTTATCCGTTTGGGGAATCTAATGAATTCTGAGATCATTGGAAAGCCCGCCGATATACCTACCGCTTTCGTGTTTGCCAATACATTTGACCAGACGCTTTCTCGTAATGCAGACTTGCACTTTGTCAAGGCTCAAAAACGCCGTGCTTCGGGAGCAGATACTGTGGCCAATCAAATCACCTATACTCCCCTCGAGATGGATGTTTATTTTGATAAAAATGGAATCAATGCAGATCGGGTAAAAGCCTTTGTGAATAGCAATTTGCCGCTCGTGATCAATGATGGGCGTCGTGAGATTAGTCAGCACTATCATTTATTCAGTTCTAATCTAAATGCGCAATTCAAAGAGAGAGGTGATTACCTGATAGCGAGCTTCCGTGTTTACGCGGTTCCTCGGCACCCCGCGCAGTTGTATGAATCTATTTCTTCTTTTTTAATCTTCTTGTTTTTGCTTTGGATTTATTCGCGTCGCAAGGGCGAAACACCAGAAGGTTTGCTCTTTGGAATTTTTATGATCGGTATTTTTACGCTACGCTTTTTCTACGAATTCCTCAAAGAAAATCAAGTTGCTTTTGAAGATAACCTCACCCTCAACATGGGGCAGATTCTATCCATCCCAGCGGTACTGATCGGTATTGCCGCGATTGTGATTACTTTAAGAAATCAGAAGCAGAAACCGCGTTAGACAATTTATTTCAGCAAGCAGCTACTCGTTCCTCTGGTATGGAGTAAGGTGCCAAAGATTCCTTACTCAAAGCCATCCAAAATACTATCTCCCAACAGGAGAGAAATCAGGAAGGCAATTCCTCCTAAGACCAAGCCCACCAAAAGAAAGCCTAAAAAACTGCCCCCGCCACCAAATAAGCCCGCAAAACCAGCAATGATTGCTAATAATCCCGGCCAAGTAAAAATCCCGTATTTAACGAAATAATCATAACTAGCCATCTCCAAGTTAGACTCGGTCAGCAAGAAGACAAAGGCAAATATAGCTCCTGCAAAACCTAGCGCAAAAAGTAGCATCTCAAAAATCGTTAGCACAGAGCCAGTCAGTAAAAAATGTAACAACACAATCAAGGCGAAAAATGCTCCCAAGGCAATACCGACCAAGAGCCAATCCAAGTCCAAGAATTTGAAAGAAAACCAATGAAAACGACGGCTTTGGCGGTCCCGTTCGGCTCTTTGCTTTTTGAGCTTTTCCTTCGCTTTCTCTTTAAGAAGTTTGGAAGGTGGAATCGTATGTACTCTCTCCGATGATTGTGAGGGACGTTTAGCAGAAGGGCGTAGTTGTTTCTGCAATTTATGACGCAGGTGCTGACCGGTAGGAGTTTTGCGGAGTGGGGGCGAAACCGCAACCCAGGTCTTCGTGGGTTGGGCTTGTTGTTGATAGAGTGTTTCTAAGGAAAGTCTTTGACCTACATCCGCAGCTGATTCAGGACTTTCACCCGATTGAATTTCTAGTGAATCTGTCATCGCTTCAAGAGGATGAGCCAGCCAAAAAAGCAACAAAATCAGGAGCTTGGGTAACTGCAAATGCTTTGAGGCTTTTCCTGATCCTAAATCAACCCCAAATCTGCTTGTTAGGCCATCAATTTTGAGAGCTAAGTATTTTTTCATGCTAAATAAGTTTGTGCACAGCTACAATGACTTTACGGACAAAATTGGCAAATATTGTCTTTAAGTTTACAATCTATGTAAGTAGGCTGAATTTATTGGCAGACAAGACGTACGACCACCCGGACTCACTTGACTTTACAACTGATTGATAAAATCCCGAATTAAGCGAAAAACTTGTTCATAGCGGGTAAGTGGTAATGTCTCTGGCCGGTCGTAAATATCGTGATAAGCTTTGATTCCTCCCAAAGTATAGAGAAAAAAAGAAGGTACGCCATTCTCTGTAAAGTAAAAATGATCAGAATTGGCCGCTAAACCTCTGGATTTGATCTCTGGCAGGTAATTTTCACGGGCATTGATGGCTCTTAGTCTTTGCATTTGCTCCTTAAAAATACTCCCGTTGACCACCGTTGCACCGTCGTCGCCAGTACCTACCAAGTCTACATTCATCAAAAACTTGATATTTTTTAAAGGAAAGAGAGGATTTTCTACATAAAAGCGAGAACCTACCAAGCCTGCTTCTTCGGCTCCAAAGGCCATAAAGGCGATTGAATACACAGGACGGTTCGCTGGGTGAGCATAATAACGCGCTAGCTCCAAGAGCATGGAGATACCACTTGCGTTATCGTTAGCTCCGGGGAAATAAGTATCTTCTCCCATTCTTCCCAAGTGGTCATAGTGTGCTGAAAACACGATAAAGCTATCGGGCTTGGCCGTGCCGGGCAGATAACCGATTATATTTTGTGTTTTATAATTTCGCTTCAGCTCCGCGTCCAACTTAAAGCGTATCTTGTGTTTTTTGCGAGGAGAACTTTGGAGAATCGCCTCGAATTTTTCTTGAGGAATTTCAAAAATAGGTGGGCTTAGCTGCCGATTAGAAAGGCTGGCCACTAGTTTTGTAGATTTTAACTCCACGAGTGCTTTGGCCTGATACAAGCGATCAATGGATTTTTGAGGTAAGTCAATGATACGAGCTAAATCCTGACTTTGGTAGATAAGTACCCTTTTGGGGATGTTCTGCTCGAGAAAAGCCTCGCGTACAGAATCATTTTGAAAAATGGCAGTATCCAGACGAATGATCTTAGCACTGCCTTTGCCCGCCTGAGAAATTGGTTGCACGAGATAGTCTTGCCCGGGGAGGAGTTTAGTTTTATCGATTTTTAACTGGACACGATGCGGAAAGGTATTGATATTGAGCGGAAAGTACTGTGCGTAACTATCTTCAAAAGGCTCTAAGCCAATCTCTTGGAAAGTTTGCTCCAAATACTGAGCCGCCACACGATCTCCTTCTAAGGTGTAACCCCGGCGGTGAGCCGAGTAACCACGACCGTGCATAGAAGGATGACAAAGCGTATCAATGACTTGGCGCACACGTGCCATATCCTGTGCCTGTACATCCATCGAGAGCACGAGCCAGAGGCTGATTAGTGATAGATAAATTTTTTTCATAAAAAATTTCCTGTAGCTATTTCTCCTTTTTTTTGATCAGAATTCCGTGATCATAGCTGAAAGTTCGGGTGCAAAAGGAAAAATAAACGTTCTGGTTTTTTCTCAAACAAGGGAGTAAAAGATAAGTACGAGTATTGTATGATACTTACCAGAATAACCAGATCAAAAACAATTCTATTGATTCGTGGGAGCGAATCTAAAAAAAAAATGTGAATGTTGGTTCCCTTCTAATCAAAAAGCTCAATCCATTGGATTGAGCTCTTTGATATCATATAAGAAAATATAGGATTCTTCTTGTCCCTAGTTTAACTTGAAAAAGATAGGAATAGACATTCTTACCTTCACAGGGCGACCTCTTTGCTTTCCAGGCTTCCAGTTGGGTGCTTCTTTGAGTACGCGAATCGCTTCTTCGTCGCAGCCCGAGCCAATTCCTTTGATGACTTTGATATCATTGAGACTGCCGTCCTTGTCTACTACGAATTGCACAAAAACACGACCTTCTACGCCCATTCGGCGGGCTTGCTTAGGGTAATTGATGTTTTTGCCCACGTATTTGTAGAAAGCCTCCATACCTCCTTGGGGTTCGGGTTGGTTTTCCACGATCAAGAAAATTTCATCTTCCTTCTCTTCCTTGGGTGGCGGTGGCGGTGGTGCGTCAATCTTCACAGGTACATCGGGCACGGTTTCTTCTTCGATTTCCACGTCTAGTTCCATCTCGATTTGCTCCTCAATTTCTTCTTCTTCGGGAACCTCAATAATTTCGGGTTGCTGAAGAACAGGAGGTGGCGGTGGAGGCATTTCTGTGATGGGGATGTCTAGAATCTCCGTTTCTTCGTCTTCTAGTGAACCCAGATCAATCGTTTCTAGGTCATCGTAAAATTTCCACTCGAAAGCAGTAATTACCAACGCTAAACTTAGGATCAAGCCAATGTTAAAGAACAAGCCTGATTTTCGGTTTAGATCCACTTTTGGATTTTTCTTTTGTTCCATAAATCGTTAAACATTAATTATTAAAACCTATTAGTAATTTTTCTTCAAATAATGCAAATTTTGGTTGATACTTTTATCCCAAAAACAAATATACCTATTTTTTTAGTTATTAAAAATTTTTCCACTCTATTTTATAAATCAAATAGAAAGCTAATGCCCCTGCTATGCAACCAAATATATCTGCGAATAAGTCCCAAATTTCAAAATATTTAGGAGATCGGAAGAAATGAATAACTTCTAGGACAAAAGCGTAGATAATACAAGAAACCAGAGCCGTCCGCATGCCATTAAATCGCAAGGATATGAAAGCGTGTTGCTTATTGAAGCCAATAATCAACAAGAAAGTCAGGATAAAAAATTGTAAGAAGTGTGCTAACTTATCAAAGTAGAGAAAGTAAAATACCTGCAAAGTAGGTAGCCCCTCGTCTCTACCTAGATTCAGGGCAAGCATACAAGCTGCCCACAGAAAAGGATATGCATTGAACCTGAAAAACATACTAATCAGAAACGGAAACTTATCTGAGCCAGCTTAGGCATTTACAAATTCTTGATAACCAGCGGCCGTCATGAGTGCCTCGAGCTCTTCGGGGTTTTTTAGCTCAATTTTAACCATCCAACCTTTTTCGTATGGCTCTGAGTTGACTAGCTCGGGATTATCTGCCAATTCTTGATTGACTTCCAGAATTTTGGCAGTAACGGGCAAGTAAAGGTCTGAAACGGTTTTTACCGCTTCTACGGTGCCAAATACGGCGTTTTGCTCTAATTCTTCGCCTTCGGTTTCTATTTCTACATAGACAATATCTCCGAGCTCCCCTTGGGCGTAATCTGTGATACCCACGTAAGCAGTATGATCATCGGCTACGCGAATCCACTCGTGTTCGTCTGTATATCGAAGTTCCTCTGGGATATTCATAAATGGGTCTAGTTTAAGCTTCGTGTAAAAGATAAATGAGCATCAAAAATGCCAAATAATCCTTAGAATACAAACGATTTCAGGCTTATTTTAAGAACTTAATTTTATAGTACTGTCTATCGTGAATGGAGACCTCGATGACGGCTCCGTAGCCCAAATAAATCCGAAATACTTTCTCCAAAGGGATGTGCAGTAAATGTGCCAAGAGCGACTGCATCACCCCGAAATGGGTAACCACTCCTACTTCCTCGGGTGCTTCTGCCATTAGTTCTTGCCAGAAAGCCACACTGCGGTCGAATAAATCTTGGTTAGACTCTCCATTGGGGGTGCTGGCTTGGCCGAGGTGAGTCATCCAGTATTTGATTTGCTCTTTGTCAATCTCGGCCCAAGGCTTCATTTCCCAATCACCAAAGTGCATTTCCTTGATGCGTTCGTCTATTGTCAAGGAATTTCCCTTTAAATGTTTGGCTAGCTGGAGGCAACGCTTCAAGGGACTCGAGTAAAGGGGAATTTGACGATGATTGGGCACAATGCTCATAATTTCCTGAGCTTCAGCTAGGAAACTATCCTTCACATCTAGGTCCGTCTGACCGTAGCAAATTCCTTTTTCTACCTCCGGAGTCGTATGGCGAATTAAGTAAATGGTTTGTTGCATGTTGAGGTGTGAGCGTATTTTGGATCAAAGAGATCTGACAAGTCAAGGTTTCTACTTGACTTAAGGAACTGTGTGACTTGGTTTTTGGATTAATTATTTTCTTCAAGGCGGTTCCAAGCTTCTTGGACGTTCTCGATAGCTGAAATGTCATTTTCTTTGCCATTCTCCTTGGGTTGGTACTCGAAGAGTTGCTTCGTTTTGATGGCTTTGGCGACGGCATCGGGTACCATTTTTTCCCAGCCTTCTTCGCCATCTTTAATCATTTTCAGTACGTGATCAGATATGATGTGCAGAATACTTCTGTCAAAAGCACTGATATTTTCAATCTTATCATTGGCCACCAAATATTCATAAAGATCGACCAAATGAGGAGGCAGCTCAAAATTATCGCAATTGTAAAGTGCTCCTTCCTTTTGGCGATGATGCGCTGGGTAGACGAAAAGCTTTACATTTCTACTAAAGAGCGTACTGAAAGATTCTAAAATTCCTCCTTTGAGCTTTTCGTAGTATTTTTCATCAAAGATAAGCTCCAAGGCATAAACACCCAGCACGATACCGATTTTCTCTTTGGTAAATTGTGAGAAATAAGAAACCAAACGATAATATTCTTGATAATCAGAAATCATAACCGTACATCCCAAGGAGCTGAGAATATCTACTCTGTCTAAGAAATCTTGATAATCAATTTCTTGCTGACCCAATCGCAAGTCATTCAAAGTCAACTCGGCTAAGATTTCAATCTTATCTTTGCGTACGTCTTCTTCTCGGCTAAATTGCTCATAACCCCTTTTAAGCATGTCCAAGTTGACCCAAGTAAGAGGACGGAAGCGACCTCTCAGGGCAAGAATATTTTTCTTGTAGAGTAAATCCGAGGGCTGGATTACTTCCCCATCTGGGCTAAAAATAGCGGCGTGAGTCAGGCCATCATTGACTAACTTTAGGCTCAGAATGCGATTATCCACGTTCTCAAAGTCTGGCCCTGTAACGCGCATCATATCCACCTCGATGCGTTCTCTGGAAAGCCCATCCATCAGAGAAATTAGTATTTGCTCGGCATCATCATAGTAGAAAAAAGCACCGTAGATCAAATTTACCCCGATCACACCCAAGGCCTGTTGTTGGTCCAAAGCACTGCGGTCGTACATACGCACGTGAATCACGATGTCATTGGGTGGAGTTTGTGGGCGCAACTGAAAGCGCAGACCGATCCAACCGTGTCCTTGATTGGTTTTTTGGAAATTAATCGTGGTAACCGTATCTGCAAAAGCAAAAAAGGCTTTATCAAAGCCCATTTTAATTCCTAAACGTTGTTCTAAAAGACGATATTCTTTGTCAAGCATTTTCATCAAGCGCGGCTCGCAGACGTAGCGACCGCTTTCCTCGACCCCGTAAATGGCGTTGCTAAAAGTCATATCATAGGCCGACATGGTTTTGGCAATCGTTTGGGAAGCTCCTCCTGCTTTGAAGAAAAAGGCAGCCACTTCCTGCCCCGCCCCAATTTCGGCAAAAGAGCCATAGTTATCGGTTTCCAGATTGATGCGACGGGCTTTTTCTCGGGTACTTAGTTTAGATTCCATGTTTGTTTGATCGATGATTTAGACGATGAAAAGCTTGAAAAGGGGTTTCTCTAAGAAATTAACGATTCTAGAAAAATTTGTTCCAGATACTAGCTCAAAATTAACAATATTTTTGCCAAGCTCCAGAAATCTGCTCTTGCTCCTGGGCAGAATAAGATAAACGACTCAGTTTTTTTTTATAGCTTTGAAAGACAGAATATCCAAAAGAAAATACTTATGACTAAAATACATGCAACCACCGTTTTGGCGATTTTACACAAGGATCAAGTGGCCATCGGAGCCGACGGGCAAGCAACCATGGGCAATACCGTGGCCAAGAGTAATGTACGTAAAATCCGTAAACTAGGAGAGGGTGATATCATGACGGGCTTCGCGGGTTCTACGGCTGATGCTTTTGCTCTTTTAGAAAAATTTGAAGAAAAATTAGGGGCTTACGGACGTAACATGAAGCGTGCTGCCATCGAGCTAGCCAAAGATTGGCGCACTGACCGCTATCTGCGCCGCCTAGAAGCCATGCTGATTACAGCTAGTAAAGAAGAAATTTTGATGATCTCAGGTACGGGCGATGTGATTGAACCCGATGACCAAATTGCCGCGATTGGTTCGGGAGGTATGTATGCCCAAGCGGCGGCGATTGCCTTGAAAAAGCATTCCCCCCAACTGTCAGCCAAGGAGATGGTAGAAGCTGCCTTGCACATTGCCGCTGATATTTGTATCTACACCAACCATAACTTGGTTATAGAAACTTTGGACTAAAAGTCTCTCCGAAAAGATGCAAAGATTTATTACTAATATTTGCTCTAATGATTTGGCCAAAAGTCGAGATTTTTATATGAAGCTAATGGGGCTAGAAATCCAGTTTGAAAGTGATTGGTATCTTCAGCTCACACACAGCCAAGTGGATAATTTTGAATTAGGAATCATTCAAAGAGATCACGAAATGGTTCCTGAGCATTTTCAAAAACCACCTCAAGGCGTTTACCTGACTTTTGTGGTAGCAGACGTAGAAATTGTTTACCAGAAAGCACAGACGCTGAAGGCTCAGATTGTTCAGCCGCCCCAAGATACTTTCTATGGGCAAAGGCGGATGTTGCTCACCGATCCAGACGGGCTTTTGTTGGATATTTCTAGCTTGATTTCTGAGTAAAAATTTCTAAAAAATCTGTAATGTTTTTTTGCCAAGAGCTACTCATGAAGTAAAGCAAGAAAATCTATTTTATGAAAATATTTAATCTAAATCTTAATAAAAGCTGTAAAGAATCCAATAAACTCACTGAACTCGAGCATTACAACAGCCAACAACTTAAAGAAA
Source organism: uncultured Cytophagaceae bacterium (assembly GCA_964551015.1). Taxonomy (GTDB): domain Bacteria; phylum Bacteroidota; class Bacteroidia; order Cytophagales; family Microscillaceae; genus CAZKBP01. Next base: position 246,155 of record CAZKBP010000004.1, read on the forward strand.
AAAAGAAACAGGCTTGGCGAATGATTTACCTGTTGACCGGATGTTCGCTCCTCAGTATCGCCATCGTAATTTGGGCGAGCTTGGTCAAAGATAATGGAAGTTCCTTTGCTTTGGTGGGAGGATTAGTCGCTGTAATCATGGTTCCTATTGAAGAGCAAGAAAAGAAAATTAGAAGAATCAATCGGATTTTAAGAGAAAGAGGAGAGTATTGAGTTTTCTGAAGGCGAGCCTATCAAAGCCTCCATTTGATGAAAGTGAGGGCTTTTTTGTTGGTTAGATTTATGCCAATATTGTGAATCTACGAGAACATCCCTCCATTCTAAGTTCTTTTGATTGTTTACTCAAAAAGTAAGATATTTTAACAAAGTTTTAAAAATTTAGCATTTTGTCTGTATCTTTGGGAGTATTCAGCAGGAAAACTAGTTATCTAAAATAAATGAGTCTCAACACAAAAAAGAAAAAAATTGCCTTTGGCTGGTACGGGGGTAAATTTAGTCATCTGAATTGGATTCTCCCCCTATTACCTGAATCTCATCATTTTTGCGAGCCTTTTGGAGGCTCTGCAGCCATCCTTCTTAATCGTGAGCCTTCTCCGGTAGAAACATACAATGACTTGGATAGTCAAGTAGTCAATTTTTTTAAAGTGCTCAGGAATCAAAAAGAAGAATTGATTTATGCCATTGGGATGACCCCATTTGCAAGAGAAGAGTTCGAGATAGCAATTAAAACAGATTTTGAAGATGGAAACATAAGTGATCTAGAGAAGGCAAGGCGTTTCTATATCAAGGCACGTCAAGTTAGAACTGGTTTGGCGCAAAAAGCATCAGTAGGTAGATGGGCTAACTGTTTGAAAACCACCCGAGCAGGAATGGCAGGCGCAGTTTCTCGTTGGCTAGGAAGTGTGGAAGGTTTAGAAAATATCGCTAGTCGCCTGCTACGTGTTCAAATTGAAAATGATGATGCGATCAAAATCATCCAGCGTTATGACCATAAAGATACTCTTTTTTATTGTGATCCTCCTTACATCCATAGCACTCGTGGAGATAAGAATGCTTACAGGTTCGAGATGCTAGACGAAGAACACATATTATTGGCTCAGGTATTAAGATCTGTGAAAGGTAAGGTTGCCCTTTCTGGATACCGTAATGAACTATACGGAGAGCTTTATAAAGACTGGAAGGTACACACCGGACCCACAAAAAAGGCATTATCTATCAAAGAGTTAAGAACAGAAATACTTTGGACTAACTACTAAACCCCGATGCAAGAAGAAGAATCATTCTTGAAGAAGTGTGAACGAATCTTAATTCAAAGATGGACATTTATTCAGTCTGAATTCGCCGAGGATAAAACACCTTGCTTTGTAGACTCACTAAGAGTAATCAACGAAATCAATGAAATATTAGATTCCAAAATTAAGTCGTATCACTATGTACTTCCCACACAGCTTTTATGTAAAACTGCTGATTTTGCTCTCGATTGCCGTTCTCTTCAAAAGGCGTTCTCTTCTCCGGGAGCTTTCGATGCTCGCACCATCGCCCACAAAGTGATCGTGCCTTTTGATAAAAATAATTACAACGTCCTCGGAGGTTCCAATGAGCCTTACGTAAATAATCCTTTGCGATACCCAGGGGTTACCAAAGAATATAGAGAGCAACAAAAAAATAAGAAAGACTGGGATATAATGACACGACTGCTGGCAGAAGTAGAGGGCAGTGCTTCAAAAGATGAGGTGCAGAAATATCTTGATCAAGTATTGACTGAAATTCACAAGCGTTTAGCAAACGTTAAAATCGTATATCCTACGCCTAATCGGGTAAGCTTAAAGAACACTATTGCTTTAATAGAAGAATTCTTATCGGAAAAGTCAGGAGGCGACAGGCTAGAGACTTTGGTGGTAGCGCTGTTTCAAACAATAGGCACGGAGTTTCAAGTATTTGATAGAGTAGAGAGAGCAGCAATTAATGCCTCAGATACTTCAACAGGTATGGTCGCAGATATTGAATGCTACAAAAATGGGAAGATACTAATAGGTGTGGAGGTTAAGGATCAATCTTTGAGCTTAACTCAATTTGAGAGTATAATTGATACGGCGAGAGCAAATAAAGTTTCGGAAATCTTATTTATTGCTCAGAAAGGCATTAAAAACACAGATCAGACAAAAATGGAAGCTAGGATTGATCAGGAGTTTACAAGCGGACAAAACGTCTACGTTAAAGATTTTTTATCTTTCACTGTAGGTATACTTGCGTTGTTTGGAGAGAAGGGACGAGTTAGTTTTTTACACAAAGTAGGTCCAGAACTTGATAGAGTGCGTTCAGAAATTAGTAATCGCAGAAAATGGGCAGAGTTATTGAAAAATGCCTAATCATTGGAATATTCATTATAAATTATTTCACCCTATTCTTGTTGCACCTCATAATACTTTTGCACTGCTTCGGCCAGCACTTCTGCTAAAAGTAACTGAACAACCAGGGCTTTGTGCTCTTCTTTCAAATTTTGAGAAAGATAAAATTCGTAAGTAGCGTACTGCCCAGATGAATTTTGCCGGGGAATTCCTAAGGCCACCAGACGCTGGTTGATTTCAAACTTTAGGAGATCAAAGATCCGATGACGGCTAAAAGCCAAGGGGACTTTCCAAACCTCTCCCTTGAGGCGGTACGCTTCGGCGGTGATTTGGCTTCTGAGCTGACCCGTGTTTTTTTGCTGGTTGCGTACTTCTACCATAACTTCTTCTGGATAGTTAGCTTCTAGATAAGCCCCCAGGTCGGTGATACTGTCGGTAAAGGGCTCCTGAGTGGTACAACTACGCCCGTATCGTTCGCCCTCCTGAAAAGGTTCTTTGAAAGTTAGGCCAATTTCCAAAAGGCGATCCTGCTCTGCCAGTTGAAAGCTACCTCGACCGATTTGTTTTAGTACAAAAGCTTGCGACCGAGCTTGTAAGGCCCGGTAAGTTTCATTAATAGGCTGTTTGAAAAGATAATTTGCTTGAGCAGGCTTTACTCTCAACGCGGCCCTTAGGGCATCTTCGTATAGTTTTTGGAAATCAGCCTGTTCCATAAAAATATCATTCAGGCTCTCCTTCAAGGGGAGCACTCGGAAAGGGAGCTTAACTTCTTGACGATAAGCCCGGCGTTGCTTGCGATCCTCCATTTCTGCTTTTAGGGTCAGTTTGCCCTCGAAACGCTTTAGCTTGGAAGCGACCAGCCCAGACTCGAGTTTACTGGTGAGGCGGAAGACCAGGTCATAATCTGTTTGCTCGATGGAGCGCATCGGGGCAGGAATGCCCAACACCGGTACAAAAGCGATAGGATTTCTTTGCTTGTAATCGACCACGGAGGTCTTAAACTTCTCTTTTAACCAATTGGCTGTGAATTGCAGCAGAGAATCACTCCAAGCTTGATCTGCAAAATAATTTGGATAGGCTATCGGGGCATTAGTTTGGTGCTCAAAGTTGATAATCAGAATCTTGGGAGATTGTGCAGAGAGCAAACTGGCGAAGCAAAGCATCCACAAGCCCGTAGCAAGCCATTTTTTTAGCATAAAATCATTTTTGTTAAGGAAAGCTAAACCAGTTCTTGGCTTAGCTTTTTTAGGTCACGGATCAAAATTCGTTTGCGATCAAAATTAATCAGATTTTCATCCTTTAGGTCATTGAGCAGGGTCGTTACGGTTTGGCGAGAAGTACCGATGAGATCGGCAATGTCTTTTTGAGTAAAATGGTGTTTAATCAAAGTTTCATCACCTGCTTTTTGGCCACGCTCTTCGGCCAAATCTTGGAGGAATTCAATCAAGCGGCTGCGTACATCCTTGCAGATCAGTGATTCTACCTTGCGTTCTAGCTTTTTGATCCTAAAACCAATTAATTTATAGATCTTAAAGCTAAAGTCTTGATTGCCACGCACTAACTCGTGCATCGTATCATTGCTCAGGGGGCAAAGTTGCGTACCATTCTCGAGTACTTGGGCAAAGTCGCTGCGTTTTTCTTCTCCTAAAAAGGCCAATTCACCAAAAATTTCTCCTTTACTCAGAATGGCTTTCACTACTTCTCGGCCATCATCGGTATAAAAACCAATTTTGACCTTACCTTCTGCTACCATAAAAACTTTTTTGGAAGCATCTTCTTTGAAATAGACGAATTCTTCTTTTTTATAATGCTTAAACTTGTGTGTAGCTTTATAAGCTGCCAATTTGTGAGGGCAGAAAATATTGAAGAGATTTACATCTTCAAAGTGCCAAATTCCTTGTGATACCATGGAGCATTTTCTTTAGTTTAAGGACCTATTTAAAAATAAATGGATGATATCAGATTAACAAAAGAACACGATTATTAGGAAGTAGTTTCCTTATTTTCTGAGTTATAAACCATTTGACCGTCCAGATAAGTTCGCCAAACTTGCACATCCCTTAGTTTTTCCAGATCTATCTTCATGATATCTTCTTTCAGAATGACGAAATCCGCCATTTTACCCACCGCGATGCTACCCTTCAGCTTCTCTTCGAAAGCCGCGTAGGCCGCCCAGATCGTCATGGCTTTTAGAGAAACTTGTCTTCCGAGTGCATTCTCCCTCTGAAAACCTTCTTTGGGCATTCCTTCCGCATCTCTGCGCACTACGGCTGCGTGTAGGCCATACAAGGGGTTGATATCTTCAACGGGGAAATCACTACCAAAGGGAATCAACAAATTTTGTCGCCATAAATCTTGAAAAGCATAGGCAGTTTTTACTCTTTCCGGCCCTAGCCTCTCATCTGCCCAATACATATCCGAGGTGGCATGGGTTGGCTGTACTGACGGGATAATGTTGTAGACGGAAAAAGTTCCGACATCTTGGGGGTGCACGATTTGAGCGTGTTCAATTCGCCAACGGCGATCATTCGGGCCTTTCAAATACTTGGCATAGGTATTCAAAATAAAGCGATTGGCCGAATCACCAATACAGTGCGTGTTGACTTGAAAACCCTTTTTGCCAATTTCTGCGATCCAACCTTCTAATTCTTCGGGGCTAGCTCGGAGGAAGCCAATTTCATCAGGACTATCGGCATAAGGCTCTAACAGACAAGCACCTCGGGAGCCCAGGGCACCATCGGCATACAATTTGAAAGAACGCACGTGCAAGAAATCCGTTTGGTAAGGGCCTGCTTTGAGATAATGATCGCGATTAGCTTGGGTATTACTAATCATGGCGTAAATACGCATTTTGAGCTTGCCCTCTTTTTGCAGTTGATCAATCAATTCTATCATTTCCTTGTCTAGTCCGGCATCGGTCAAACTAGTTAACCCAACGGCAAAACACTTTTCCTGAGCATCCAGCAGGGCTTTTTCGTTTTCTGCTTTGGTAAAAGGTGGAATTTTCTGGCTGACTAAGCCAATGGCATTATCTACGAGTACGCCTGTGATTTCTCCATCTTGTCGCTCGATTTTTCCTCCCTCCACGATGGCATCCACCGGCACCTGCGCTAAGTCTAAGGCGGCTTGGTTGACCAGAGCCGCGTGCCCATCAATGCGGCTGAGGAAAACAGGAGTATCGGGGAAGAGGGAATCCAGTGGTGCTTTGGTTGGGTATTCCTTGGTTTCCCAGTCATTTTGATCCCAGCCTCGACCAATGATCCATTTTTTATCGGGATTGGCTTGCTGATAAGCTTGTAATTTCTGTAAGATTTCTTCGTAAGATTGGGTTCCTACTAAATCTGCTGCTTGTAGAAAACGCCCGTAATTGTAAAAATGACAGTGTGCATCATTGAAGCCTGGATAGAGGGCACGTTCTTGGGCGTCGACCACCTCAGGGGCATCGTATTTTTCCAGAATTTCTTTTGAGGAGCCCAGGGCGATAAATTTACCATCTTTTACGGCCAGTGCTTCAAATTGATTAAAAGTAGAGTCAACCGTGTAAATGAGGGCATTATGGACAATTAGATCAGCTTGGCTCTTGCGAGAAGTGTCACAAGCCGAGCAAAAAGTCAAAAGAATTAGGCATCCTAAAAAGGAGAAGTAATGTTGTTTCATTCAAGTAATTTTTTGATGTAAATACTTTGATATTCATTGGAAATCAAGTCCATCAAGATTTCGTCGTGTTTTTGGTCACCAATAATTTTGGCTTCACGACGGTGGCCAATGATCTTAAAACCACATTTCTTGAAAAGACAGAGCGAGGCTTGATTGTAGGCATACACCCTTACCCAGATATTGTGCAAGTTAAGTGCATTGAAGCCAAAATCTAACATCAGTTGAGTAGCCTCCGTACCAAAACCTTGGCTCCGGTACGCTGGGTCGCCGATAAAAATACCATACTCACCACTTCGATTCACGAGGTCTACCTCGTGAATACCACAGTTGCCGATGAGATGATCGGTTTTTTTATCGATGATACTGAGTACATAATGATTGTTTTGATTGGTTTCGCTCAGCCATTGGCGTTCTTGTTCCAGTGTGATAATCTGGCTGAAAGTTCTTAAATAAATTGCAGTATTCAAATCATTCAGCCATTCATAGTGTTGTTCAGCATCTTCTATACTAACTGGAGACAGGTAACAGAGATTTCCCTCCATCTTTCTAATGAACATACGCATAGGGTTAAGTAGTTGTCGCTTGTAAGTTATCGGTAGTTAGTTCTCTTTTCAGGAATAACTCGGTTTTTTTTGTGCCTTGACATCAAAATCCCTAAGAGGTCTATCGGAAAGAAAATAGACCTCTTGGGGAAAAAATATAAAAATTATTTCCAAGCCAGGAGCAAATAATACTGATAATACCATTGAGAGTCAGCCGTCTCACTTGGCAGGCGAGGGTCATCTGTCGGGATTTCGGCCAGCTTTTCACCAGAAAAATCCTGTACCACCACCCGAGATGCTTGGCTTTTGAGTATTTTGACGGGGATACTTTCCCCCGCCTGTTCCCAAGTGCTAATCAGCAGAGCCTGACCGTTTTCGTCCTGATAAGGGGCAAAGCAACGTCCTTGAGCATCTTTTTGATACACTCTTAGGTCGCCGTCTAGACGCTGGAGATGGCGCCAGGTTCGCATGTACGGCTGATGATAATTGGGGTCGATGGGGTGCTCAGAAGAATAAATGATTTTCCAACGATCTCCCCAATGCTGATCCAACAAGGCAAGCGTTTGGCGATGCCCGTGGCGACTGGAACTAGAAGTAAGCAATTGACCCCTTGTGGATAGATATTGATCTGACTCCGAAATGAGTGCATCTAAGACCAGACGTCCGTCTTTGCCAGCTTCATTCCAAGCTGCACTACTGAGGCGATGGAGCGGATCGTGTTGATCTGTATAAAGCCAAGGCTGTACGGGTGGATTGGAAATAATCAAATCAAAAGTCTGATCGCCAAAGGCTCTAAAGCGATCGCTCTGAATCCCGATGCCTTTGACTTGATTGGCTTCTGCATTCTTTTGTGCCAAACGAGCAGCAGCTTCGGAGTAATCACTGAGCCACACTTCCTTGGCTCCCAATGTGCCGCAGATGGTGCCGATGATTCCAGAGCCAGTGCCCATATCCAAAACAGTTTTGTCTGCCAATTCAGATAGATAACCTGCCTGGAAGAGGAAATCCATCATCTCGCCAGCACTGTAGGGAGCCCAGACCGCAGGGTCAGAAAAAAAGTTCAAGTTCTTCCCAGCAAATTGCTTAGAAAATAGGTCTAATTCGCCAGATAGAGGGTCGAACTCATTAAAATGTTTTTGCATGATTTGGTGTCTTGTAGAGAAATTAGGTTTGAGTTAACCAAAATTAAAAACGAATTATGGAGATCAAAGGGTTTGTGCAATTAGTCATCAGCATTCAGGCGGTAGGCAAGGGCTTCGTGCTTTTATTTTGATATTGTAAATCAACCCTATAAAGTATGCAAATGGTCAAGAACGTGATCATTAGATTTTAATAAAAAGCATTTGCATTAAAATTTTTGCCTCTGCTGAGATATTTGCACCTTTTTTGTTCTGTTTGAAAACTATAAAATTTCGAACATTCTTCTGGTTTTTAGGGCTTAATTTCAGCGAAGGCAGATGCTGAAAATCAGATTACACTAGCGTACTATTATCTAATCACATCTTCTTACGCCGTCTTAATGGATTAATTTAGAAAATTCTATCTATGCTTGCCGCAGAGTCCCAATTGATATTTGAAGGAAGTAATTCAGTCGTCTACTACCAAGAACAGAGTGAATATCCTACCCCTGTGGTCATCAAGGTGATCCGAGATGAACACGCGACCCCCGAACAGGTTAATGCCTTTTATAATGAATATGACATTAGCCAAAATCTGAATATAGAAGGAACCCGAAAGGTTTATCAAAAAACTACTCTGGAAGAGAAGGCGGCACTCGTGATGGAATATGTACCGGGGCAGACCCTCCGAGATTTTTTTGAAGAAAATGAGCTCAGCCTGAGCGAGTTTCTCAAAATTAGTATCAAAATTTGTCAAGTGCTCGGAGAAATCCATCAGCATAAAATCATTCACAAAGACATTGGAACCAAGAACATCCTCTTGGATGCTCAGAAAAATGTCAAACTAATCGACTTTGGCATTTCTACCAAGTTGAGCCTCAAAATTAACCAACTCAATAATCCTGAAAAATTAGAAGGAACGCTGGCTTATATTTCTCCCGAGCAAACCGGCAGGATGAATCGCGTGGTAGACCACCGCTCTGATCTTTACTCTCTGGGCGTGGTGCTGTACGAACTAGCCACGGGCAAACTGCCCTTTGATAGCGAGGACGCGATGAGTTTGGTACATAGTCATTTGGCGCAAAGCCCTGTACCCCCTCAGGAGGTGAAACCTGAAATCCCCGAGATCATCTCTGATATTATTCTCAAATTACTTCGCAAAAATGCCGAAGATCGCTATCAGTCGGCTTTTGGGCTGAAAATAGATTTGGAGCGTTGCCTCAAACAATTGGAAGAAAAGCAAAAAATAGATGCCTTTGAATTGGCACGGTATGATTTTTCGGGACGCTTGCAAATTCCTCAAAAGCTCTATGGACGGCAAAAAGAAATGGATTTTTTACTGGATTCTTTCGAGCGATCTTGCCAAGGAGCTACCGAACTGCTATTGGTAACAGGTTATTCGGGGGTCGGAAAATCAGCCTTGGTGCACGAGATTCATCGCCCCATTACCGAGCGGAGAGGCTTTTTTATAGAAGGAAAATTTGATCAATTCCAGCGAAATATTCCTTATTTCGCTTTTATTCAGGCTTTTAAAAGCTTTGTCAATCATTTGCTTACAGAAAATGCCCACGAACTGGAGCGCTGGAAGAAAAAAATTCAAAAGGCTGTGGGTAACAACGGCAAAATCCTCACCGATGTCATGCCCGCCCTCGAGCTCATTATCGGCAAGCAACCCGAAGTGCCACAGCTTGGCTCTAATGAAGCGCAGAACCGTTTCAACTTGGTCTTCCAGAATTTTATCAGTGTTATTTCTCAACGAGAACATCCTCTGGTGATCTTCATTGATGATTGTCAATGGGCAGATGCGGCCTCACTGAACCTGCTGAAAATCCTACTGACCAGCAGCGGAGGAGAATACTTTTTTGTCATCGGTGCTTATCGTGCAAACGAAGTAGATCCCTCTCACCCTTTTGTGCTTACCTTGGAGGAACTGCGTAAGGACGAAGTAGAATTACATACCCTCGAGCTCTCCAACCTAAATCAGAATCACCTCACTGATTTGATAGCCGATACCCTGAAAATGCCCGAAGCGCAGATCGCAGACTTGGCAGATCTAGTCTTCAAAAAAACCCAAGGTAATGCCTTTTTTGTAAACCAGATGTTGAAATCGCTTTATGAAGAGAATCTCTTGCGTTTTGATTATGAACAGAGACATTGGGCTTGGGATATTCGCCAAATCAACGAGCTAAACATCAGCGACGATGTGGTTGAACTCATGGCCGGTAAAATCCAAAAACTACCCGACGTAACCCAAAACGTACTCAAACTTGCCTCCTGCGTCGGAAACCGTTTTAGCCTACCCATCATCACCATTGTGGACGATAACTCTAGCCCGGACGCTATTGAGGTCACACGAAAACATCTCGAGCCAGCCCTTGCCGAAGGATTGTTAATCCCTTTAGAAGAAGAGTATAAATTTGCACACGACCGGATTCAACAGGCGGTCAGTTCATTGATTCCTCAGGAAGATAAGAAGCAAATACATCTGCGAATTGGCAAATTATTAATAGAAAATATCCCCCCAGAAAAGCGCGACGAGCATATATTTGATATTGCTAACCAATGGAATTATGGATTAGAACTCCTGGATGAGGAAGAAAAAGCCTTCTTGGCTGATCTTAATCTAAGGGCTGGTGAAAAAGCACGTGCTTCCGCGGCTTATAGACCTGCTTTTAACTATTTGAAAATAGCCAGTGAACTTCTAGGCTTAGAAGCCTGGGAGACACAATATGAACTTACCTTAGAAGTGCACGCCGAAATGCTCGAGGCCGTCTTTCTGAAAGGAGATCTGATACTCACCGAGCATTACATCCGAGTGGTACTAGAAAAAGGAAAAACAGTACTGGACAAAATTCCTGCTTACGAAATCCAGATGCAATATCATATCGCCAAGGGAGATCAGCAAGAAGCTCTCGAGGTAGGATTGTACGTAGTAGAACAATTGCAAGTGCCACTGGCCAAGGCTCCCCGAAAAGATATTGAGGTAGAGGCTTTGATTGATCTGCCTCAAATGGAAAATCGTGAGCTCGAGGCCGCAATGGCCATTTTAGACAGTATCATCACGCCCGCTTGGGCCATCAATCCTGATCTGTTCGAGAAAATTACCTACACCATGGTTAATCTTTCCATGGGGCACGGCAACTCAGCTTCTTCCTGCGTCGGGTATGCCTTCTACGGAGGATTATTGTGTGGTAAATTGGGCGACATCGAGCTAGGCTATCGTTATGGTAAATTGGCCATCCGACTATTGGAACGCTTTAATGCCAAATTCTTTGAATCTAAGGTGCAGAATCTTTATGTTTCTACGGTGATGCACTGGAAAGAACCTGCCCGAGCGACCCGCAAGCCTCATTTTGATGCGATTCAAGTGGGTCTGGAGACAGGTGAGATTGAGTTTGCCTCTTACAATATCGTAGAATCCTGCCATTATCATTTCTTGATGGGAATTGATTTGGACACGATGAAACAACGCTACGCCAAAGATCGTGCACTGGTGAAACAGCTCAAGCAGCATTTTCACATCGCTTACCTCAGCCCTTGGCAGCAAATGGTGCAGAACCTGCGCGGCGAATCAGAGCAGAATAGCTTGCTGAAAGGAGAATTCTTTGACGAAGAAAGCCAGCTACCAGAATTTGTGGCAGCAAATCAATTGACCTTGGCCTTTGTGGCTTTTCAAGCCAAAACCTATTTGGCTTATCTCTTCCAAAACTACGAACAAGCATACACGTTTGCTTGTGAAGCCGAAAAGTACCGAGATGGAGCCACAGGTACTATGATGATTCCTGTGCATAATTTTTTGTATTCACTGACCATGATTGCCCACTTCCCGAATGCAAACCTCGAGCAAAAACAAAGCTTTCTTCAGCAAATCGATCAAAATCAACGCGAACTGAAGCTTTGGGCCTACCACGCACCCAGTAACTATGAACATAAATATAAGCTAATTCTGGCCGAAACCATGCGCTTATCTGGTCAGAGTGCCAAAGCGATGGACTATTATGATGAAGCCATCGAGGGCGCCAAAAGTAATCGTTATTTGCACGAGGAAGCCCTAGCCAACGAACTGGCAGGGGAGTTTTATCTTGACCTTGGGAAAGTCAAAATCGCCAAAGCCTACCTGAACGATGCCTACTATGGCTATCAAATGTGGGGAGCCAAGGGCAAGGTCAGCCATTTTGAAAAGAAACATTACAAATATATCCAAAAAAACCAGCGCCCACCACGAGGAGTACAAAGTACCACGGCGGGCATTGGAGCGAGTTCTACCTTTAGTCCTAATCTCGATATTTATACCATCATCAAGGCTTCCCAAGCTCTCTCGAGCGAGGTAGTACTGGGCAAGCTTTTACAAAAAATGATGCGTATCGTGATCGAGAATGCAGGCGCAGAGAAAGGATTTTTTATCCTCAGAAGAGAAGACCGTTGGTTTATTGAAGCAGAATGCAATATTAATAATCCCGAAGTAGAAGCTATGCAATCTGTGCCTGTCGATGAAATAGAGAGTAAGAACCCGCAGTTGTCCCTAGAAGTCATTAATTATGTGATTCGTACCCGACGCAATCTGGTTATTAATGATGCCGTACGCGAAGAATCCATCCTCAGTAGAGAGTACATAGGTGAGTGCGATTCTACCTCGATTCTCTGTATGCCTTTTATTTATCAGGGGAAATTGTCGGGCTTATTGTATCTGGAGAATAATCTGACCACGGATGCTTTCACGCCTGATCGTCTAGAAATTTTGGAAATTCTCTCCACACAAATCACCATTTCTATTGAGAATGCCCTTTTGTATGAAAATTTGGAGGAAAAAGTAAAAGAACGTACCGCCGAAGTAGTTAAGGCTAAAGAAATTATCGAGAAGAAAAATCAAGATATTACTTCTAGTATCAATTACGCCAAACGGATTCAGGAGGCAACTTTACCACAAATCGAGAAGATACAAGGGCTACTGCCAGAATCTTTCATCATTTTCAAACCCAGAGATATCGTTAGTGGCGATTTTTACTGGTGCTCCAAGGTGGACCCACAACCGATCTACGAGCAAGTGTCCGAAGGAGGCGAATTAAAGAAAATTTTGAAAGGCTACACCAGCGAAAAGGTAATCGTGACCGCCGTAGATTGTACTGGACACGGAGTGCCCGGTGCTTTTATGTCTATGATCGGCAATGATATTCTGAACGGGCTGGTAGATTTACGATGTATTACAGACCCCTCTGTAATCTTGCGGGAAATGCACGTAGGAGTGAGAAACGCACTCAGACAACGAGTTACCGAAAATAAGGACGGGATGGATATGGCACTCTGTGTGATTGACCGAGAGCATCAAATCGTAGAGTTTGCTGGGGCAAAAAATCCCTTGATTTACATTCAGGATAATGAGCTTTATCATATCAAAGGCGACAAGATGCCCGTCGGAGGTGTGCAAAAGCGAGGGGAACGGACTTTTACCACTCATCAGATTGCCTTGAAAGGAGCTACTTCATTTTATATGTTTTCAGATGGCTATCAGGATCAATTCGGGGGGGAGCAGGGACGCAAATTCATGATCAAACGCCTCAAAAAGCTCTTGCTCGAGATTCATCGCAAACCTATGGGGGAGCAAAAACGCATTCTGGAGTACACCCTAGAGCGTTGGATGCGTGGGCACCGTCAGATTGATGATATTCTGGTGATGGGCTTTAGAGTTAACTAGCCCGTGCAGACGTCTGTTCTCGATGCACAACAAAGCACTACCTGAGCTTAGCCCTTGCCATACTCAATGCCTGAATAGTCATTCCCAGAAACGAGGCAATGTATTTCAGAGGAACTCTCTGTAAAAGATCTGGCTGTTTCTCCAGAAAATACTCATAACGCTCTTGCGTAGAGTGATGCCGGAGGGAAAATACGTGCTCTCGCAATTGCATCGCATATCTTTCTGTAACTAGGCGACCGATCCGATTGACCGCAGGGTAGCGGTCGTACAAAGCTTGTAAACGCGCGTAGTGAATGGCATAGAGGCTGGAGTCCTCGAGCAAATGGATGCTCTCTTGGCTTGCTTTTCGCTCTAAAAAACTGTTCAAAGCCACTACCAGAGAGTTTTCTGAGCCAAACCAGACGCTCACTTCCTTGCCCTCTACCTCCGAAAAGACCCTGATTAAGCCTTTTTCTACGAAATACAAATAGTTAGGTCTTTGCCCTTGGCGAAGTAAAAAATTGTTTTTGGGTAATTGCCGATACTCAAAATAACGGCTGGCCGCCTCGGCTATTTCTGGAGGTAGCTGGTGAAATCCAGCAAAATATCGGATTAGATTTTCTCGCATCGTTTGGGTTTTGGGTGAGAATCAGAAGATAGCATTTTTTAAAATATTTTAAAAAAATTATAAAAAAAGTGATATAATTTTAAGCAAAACAAACGATATTTTACATCTGTCTTTGATTATGAATGTTCAACACACTTTGAATGCCGTGTGGGCACAATTTGCCGAGTGGGTATCTACGGGAGAGGTCGGCTTGTATTTTGCCTTGCCTACTTTCGTCGGAATGATTTTGATTGAGCGAATTGGCTACTTTTTTTTCTCCCAAAAAAAATGGAATATCCGCGATACTTGGGCCAATATTTTGATTTTCTGGTTAAATGTAGGCTATGAACTCCTGATCGGTATTTTAATCCCCATCAGTATATTTTATCTATTGTATGAGCATGCTCGCCTTTTTACCCTGCCGTCTGATGGCTGGGGTTGGTTACTGGCTTTTCTGATTCATGACTTTATCTACTACATAGACCACTGGATTGCGCATCGCACGGGGTTGTTTTGGGCTTTTCATCATGTGCATCATTCCTCCAAGGAGTTTAATCTTACGGTGGCTTCTCGTGGATTTTTTCTAGACGGTACGAAACTAAGCCAGCCGCTCTATTTTTTGATGCCCATCTTAGGAATGTCCGTTTTTCAAATTATCGTGGTGGCAGTTCTCAAGAATCTTTTTGGAATTTTCAACCATACCCGATTGGTGAAAAATATGGGATTTTTGGAATACATTTTAGCAACACCTTCCAATCATCGGGTGCACCATGGCTCTGATTTGAAATATTTAGATAAAAACTTCGGTCAGGTTCTAATCATTTGGGATATTCTGTTTGGTACTTTTCAGAGGGAAGAAGAAGAGCCTACCTACGGCTTGGTCAAGAATATAGATACACATCACCCCGTTGAGATTGAACTTGCTGGCGTACGGTGGCTTTGGCGACAAATCCAATCGGCAGACAAATGGTCGGATAAACTCAAATATCTTTATAAACCTCCCGGGTGGCGTCACGACGGGCCGGGTGAGACAGCAAAGGAGTTACGAGAAAGAGCCACACGCAGCTCTAAGGCACTCGCATCTTGGAAGACTGATCGCCAGAAAATTGATGTGCAACCGAGTGCTGAAAGCTGAGCATCAACTCCTCAAAATCCATTCAAAATTTCCAATAACTCAGGGAAAGCAGGCATATCCCAGCGATTCTTGACACTTTCTGGAATAAAATTGGTGTGAGCCAAAACACCAGTACGCAAGCCCTTGACAGCTCTGGGGTCATAATGCGGCCAATCTTGGTCATAAGAACCTGTGATATCAATGGCAAATTCTCTCGCAATGGCCAAGAGCAATAATTTCACGGAGTTCCATTGGGCTGAGGTAACGCGGTGCCAGTAACGCACCCCTCGAAACTCATAACCTAAGTCCTGAACTTCTGCTGGGGGAATTTCCTCATTGATGGCTGCTTGTGCATAAAATTTATCGCCATATTTGTAGAGTGGCCCCCAGTTGCATAGCTCAATGCCTACAATACGCTGGTCTACTTCATCACCTGCTCCTGTATTGTAAGCCCATTTATCTTCGGGGAAAGCACGAAAAATTTGCCCATCTTGGGTACCTCGATAAGGTAGATTAGAAGCACCTGCCACTAAAAAAGCCGTACCCATTCGCCCCACTAAGTTGCGCCAGTACTGAATCGTATGGTAGGCATTCGGGGCGTTGGAGGTGAGATGTAAGACAATTTGTGTTTTGGGGTGTTGCTCGTTGAAATAACAGGTCAAATCCATCACGTAATCCGTGATGGGCAGGCGAGCTAAATCGAGGATTTCGCGTTGGCTCTGTTTCCAGCGACGGTGGGCTTCTTTTAATGCTTCTTGCGTAATCTGGTCTACTTTCCCGTGGACAAATTGGATTTTTTGAAAATCCATTAATGCTCTCTCGGTACATGGGCCAAACCAATCATCTTCGGAACCAGCCTGATATCCTAAGTCATTGAGCATCTGTTGAATAGGTTCCACACGCTTGGACGAATGCTCTCCTAATTTGATTTGTCTTTCCATAGAGGAAGTGATAAGAATGTTCTATTTTTTTATAACAAAAATGAAGCAAAACTGGTGAAAGCTAGAGGGCGTCTTCACGTGAGTTTTGAATGAGATCAGGCGAACTAACCTTCTAATGAGCAAGTATTGACAAAAAAAGATGAATTGCTAGGTAGATTTCTAAGAATTTTTATATTTGCATCTAGCTAATCAAGACCATAGGTTTTTCATTGGCAACGATG
This sequence comes from uncultured Cytophagaceae bacterium, assembly GCA_964551015.1. Lineage (GTDB taxonomy): Bacteria > Bacteroidota > Bacteroidia > Cytophagales > Microscillaceae > CAZKBP01. Next base: position 262,373 of record CAZKBP010000004.1, read on the forward strand.
AATGATATCCGGCTATACCTATGCGTTAAGATTTGCTTCCCATTATATATCCCTCCTTATTATCGAGCTCTGTGCGATCTTAGCGCAGAGCTTTACCATACACTACTCGTAGCAAATAAATACAATTTTAAACTTGCTTATCATTGCACTACTTATAATCTTTGTAAGCGATTGGATATTTATCGGAGAGCTTCGTATTGAAGAGAGTAGGGTGATCCGTTGTCTAAAGTTTATCTTTGAGTTGCAAATGTCAACTTTTGCAACCTGATTTTGCAGATTTTTTAGTAATGTGAGTGCGACTAGCTCAAAAATTTGTTTCATCAAAACCCGAAGTTGAAATGTTCGCTATCAAACCAAAACTATAGACAACCTCGTATTTTTAGAGAGACTTTTAGACATTTTTTGAAAATGAAGCTCGATCAGCCCTGTTATTCTTAATAGTACTAAATAAAAAAAATATGCAGAATCATTCTTCGGGAACCACATCAAGCAAAAGACGACCTTTCCCCATATTAATCGTCATCATTTTAATGGCTTTAAGTAGTTTGGTTACCTACTTTATTGTACAAAACCAAGGTGCCAAAGAAAAAGAGGCAGTCGTTGCCGAAAAAGATGAAGAAATCAGTGAGCTAACCGAAAAGATGGAGCAAGTCTCTCAGCAACTAGATGAAAAAATTAATGAAGCCAAAAAACTGGGGGCTGATTATGAAGCACTACAAGCTTACAAAGACCAATTGGAAGCTGATCTAGAAACTCTTCAAAAAACAACAGATATTTCCCAAGCACAGGTCAGACAGTATCTGGCCAAGATTCAAGGCTACGAGGAGGTAATTGCCGCCAAAGATCGAGAACTGATGAGACTCCGTGCACAAAACCAACAACTGACCCAAGAGAGAGACTCACTCACGACCGAAGCCGCCAGCCTCAAGGATAGCACCACTGCCCTGAGCAGCACCGTGGAAAAAGTGGAGGAAAGCAACCGGAAACTGAGCAACCTGGCCGCTACGCTCCGAGCAGAAAATATTACCGTGAGTGCTTACAACAAAAGAGATAAAGCAGAGTCTAGAAATGTATTCCGAGCGCGTCGTATTGATAAATTGACCATTGATTTTGTGCTGGCTGAAAATAAAGTGGCCGAAGCAGGCTCTAAAGCTATCTATTTACGTCTGGTGGAGCCATCGGGTACGGTAGTTTATAACACGAAAGCTGGTTCTGGCAAATTCGAGATAGAAGGAAAACAGACGAGCTACACCCTCCAACAAGAAGTGATGTATAGCCAAACCCGTCGTAACGTGCAGTTTATGTATGATAAACCCAAAGACTATGATTTCAAAGAGGGGAAATATACCATAGAGTTATACAGTGGTGGCAAGCAAATCGGCTATAAAGTTTTCAAGGTAGATTGATCGGGTTGTTTTTGGCAAAATCTAGTAAATGTAAGATTTGTGGAAAGGTATACTTTTTGTTATTTTCAAAGAAAATATACTTGCACCTAAATTGATCGAGTCATGTTACCCTCTTTAAAGTATTGGTTTTTATGTGTTTTTCTTGGCCTTAGCTCCTTCATACAAGCGCAGGTAGCAGGTGAGCAGGAGACCCTGAGCCCTAAGGAATATCGCCAGAAAAAACGTGCGCTGAAAGATTCCGCCCGTGTGTATTATTGGAATCTTGAAAAACTAGACGCACTTTTGAATGCCCGAGATGAATTTCAAGAAGAAAATGACTCACTCAAACAAGCTTATCAAGATTTGCTCGCTGAGATTAGTCGCTTACAAGATTTAGAAGACGAGGCACAAAGACTGGAAAGAGAAAATCAGCAACTCAAGCGGGATCTGGCTCAAAAGAAACAAAGTCCGCCCGTTTCTCCACCTCCACCGCAGCCCAAACCCGAACCCACACGCAAGCGTGGTGAACTTCCCACGAAGGGCATTTATTTTACGGTACAGGTCGGTGCTTATACTTATGACAATTACCAATTTATTGCTCGCAAAGCAGCGGGGGAAGAAGTGATTACCGAAAAATCTGGTGGCCTTAACAAATATCTAATTGGCCTCTTCAAAGACTATGACCAAGCGGCTCGCTTGAAAAACAAATTGTTGAACATCGGTATGCCCGAAGCCTGGGTGGTTGCTTACCGAGATGGGATAAGAGTACCTGCGAATTCGGTTCGGAATCTTACCGGTAGAAACTAACCTTAGCTTCTTTCTTTCCTCTAATTTAGAGCTTCCAAAACTACTTCTTTGTCAGCAAAAGTCAATAGCAGCTTTCGTTTGCTGGCTTCGCTAATCTTTAGTGATTCCTTGCGTCCTGATTCGTAGGTCAGCGTAAGGATGGCTTGCTGAGCGTCTAGCTGCCAGGTGCCCGTTTGTAGTTGACGCTCATTCAGATGGAGTTCGAAGCGATGATCTGGCTTAAATTCAAATGAGTTTTGATTAGCTTGAGCTTGAATCTGGCGAAAAATTTTTGCTCTCTTTTCTCGATCTAGCTGTTCATAAAGCTCTTGGTGCGTGTCGTGAAGATGTTCTACGTGCTTATTCATTACTACTTCAATACGCCATTTTTTGATAAGCATTTGATCGTTCAACTGCTGTGCGTGGATATTTTGTAAAAGAAATAGAAGACTCGCAAGGATGGTTAAATAGATGGATTTGCTCATATCAAAGTACCTTCAAATAAGATTAGGTTTATATACTAAGATAACCAAAAAAATCAATTTGTAGCAGGAAAAAATACTCGTAAATGTTTGCCAGAATCAACACTTGCAAACATCCGCCGCTCGTTTTGAACAAGCTCCCTCTCCCCAGATGCCTCACGGAGACAAACGTAACCATCCGATGAAAAGGGAACTGCACCTAGCTATGAAGCAATTAATTCTCGACCTTTAACACCTTTACCGCCAAGGTCTTGCTCAGCCAATCGTCGGGCTTTTTGAGTGTGTCTAGCTTCAGCGAATCTCGAAGCTGTGGATCGTGCAAACTGGGCTGAGTGAAATAATAAGGTTTTAACTCCACGGTACTCACCAGTAATTTAAAATGATCTACCACGAGAGACTTGTCTTTGGGATTGAGACCATATCCATCTACGAGTACAATTTCGTCAGATTTTTTGGGTACGAGCTCGTTAAAATAAACCTCAATCCCGTAATCTGGCGAGAAGTAGAGCAGGGTAAAATATAAGTCTTTGCTACTTTTATTCTGCCCCTTAATTTGATAAAGAACTACCCATGCTAAATGCGTTTCTTGAAAAAAACGCCCCTTTTGGCAAGGAATTTCATAATTGAGCAAGGAATGGCTCTCGGTCTGCTCTTCGTCCGGCTCAGTGATCATTTTTTGAATTTTATCCTGAGCCTCGAGCACGAGGGAGAAATCAAGATAAGCTAATCGCGTCTGAGGATTTTGGTTGGACAGCAATCTACGCCATCTGACCATCTGCTCTAATTTTCCTAGGATTTGCTCCAGCTTAAAAGGTTTTTCGGATGGATGCTGATATTTTTCTTCGCCTTGCTCATAGAGCCGATAGGAATTTTGCTCTAAGTAGACGCCGTATTTTGCGCCTTCTTGCGTGTGGCTCCAAGTCAGATAGGGAGATTTTAATGATTGGCAGGCCGCTACATTTTCAGGACTTCCTTCTAGGTAAACAAGTTCTTGGGGAGTGGGGAGGCTGATGAGGGCTGCCCAGTAATTTTTCTTGGTATCGAGTAGCGATTCGGCAGATTCTGGGTCGATTTGGGTTTCACTCACACCCACAGAAGTGCCGTGGGCATACGTGAGGGCTTCCTCACTTTCTGGATGGTCATAGATGGCAAATTTGAGGGAATGCCCCACCTCGGAGCTCAGGCCAGTGGTGGCTCCTAGCTCCACTTTCCAAGCTGATTTTGTGAATTTGCATAGAAAACGTTTGGGACGAGTAGACGGACTTTTCCCTTCCAAAAAAATCGTATTCGTATCAAAAAAGCCCTGCGTCTCGAACTGAGGATTCTGTGGGAAAGAGGAGCCTTGGAAAGATTCTTTGTGAATCGCCTGATGCACCATCGAGAATAATTCACCATAAACCAGAGGCTCATTTTCTTCTAAAGTTTTTAATAAGTAAAAACTAAAAGCTCCTCCGTATTGATTATTTCTTTTTACTTCGTGGGCACTTTGATCTTTCTGACAGGCTGACAATAAGATATGTTTGCCTCTGGGGATCGTCACCTCATGGCCCGCCTCTAGCATTTTTTGATAGTAGCCATCCAGATAAGTCCGCTCTAAGGCTTCTTCCATTTCTTTGCCTTTTGCGTTGCGATTACGCACCTCGCGCACGCGTATTGGAGCTTCAGGATCAACTTTATCTTTTCTCTGGGTCGCCAAGCGGGTGGCCGACCCAGAGTGACAACAGTCTAGAATCACCACCACGTGTGCTTGCTTTTGCGACAATTCATGGATTAAGATTGCTAATTCTTTGTCGGCCAGATCTTCTCCCATGTATTGATCTGTTTCGGGATCAACGGCTCGGCTATCGTGGCAGATGAGCGTTTCTTCCAGAGCATATTTTTGGGCAGCGACATATTTTTGAAAAACTTTGGAAGCCGCTTGCTGAGAACCGTGCCCACTGAAATAAAACAAAGTGGTGGTGTTTTCATCCGCTTGGTCTCTCAGATGAGTTCGGAAAGCCTGAATAATACCGTTTCGGGTGGCTTCTTCATCCTTGAGCATCAAAATCTCAGGTTGCAGATGGCTGTATTTTCGCTCAATCAAATCTGAGAAAGCCAAAATATCATTTTTACAACCTTGTAGGTTAGAAACCTGGTGGCTATGCGGGTGATACTGGTCAACAGCGACCAAAAGTGCTCGTAGTTTGTGTGTGTCTGGCATGGGAGAATATGTGATTTATCATAAGAAGAATGAGATTTGGCATTTACGAGAGTTTTATTGACAAAGGCTTTGCTCCGCTTTTTTACGGGAATTTCTTAGTGTATCCTTTTGCTACCGCGTAACGCACTAACCCACGTGTACCTTCTACTCCCAGCTTGTCAATGAGATTATTCCGATGCGTGATCACCGTAGATTCTTTGATTTTAAGTTCCTGAGCGATTTGAGGGCCGTTGAGTCCATCACCTACGAGCGTTAATACCTCAGTTTCGCGGCGGGTGAGTTTGGCTTTGGGCGCTCTGGGATTCAAGTGGCTTTCTACCAGTGTTTTAGTAGCTTCTTTGCCCAGATAGCGCTGGCCTTGGCTAACCGTGCGAATGGCTTCTACTAATACATCTCGGCCATTATTCTTTAAGATATAACCCGAAGCACCGGCCTGTAGGATCCGAGTGATAAATCCTTCTTGATTGTAACTGGTGAGTACCAAAATTTTCACGTCAGGATAGTGTTCTTGTAGTTTGCAGGTTGTTTCTACGCCATTCAAATGGGGCATCTCGATATCGAGTACGGCTACATCTACGCCGTCGCGATGGCAGCGAAGATAATCTAGCACTTGCCGACCGTCGGTAGCAATACTTACAATTTCAATATCTTCTTCTTCTTTGAGAACGGAAATAAGCCCATCTAAGAACATCAAATGATCGTCAGCGACAATGACGCGGATGGTGTTGGTAGTGTCCATAGGAAATGAATGTTGATGAAGGTTTTACAATAATTTAAAAATTATAATGGAATATTAATGATAATCGAAGCACCATGACCGGGTTGAGAATCAATCTGTAAATTGCCATCTAAATTACGTAAGCGAGATTCAATATTTTTCAAACCCATTCCTTGACCGTTGGCTAGCGTGTCTAGGTCAAAGCCTCGGCCGTCGTCTTCTACGGTAAGGTTGAGCACATCTTGCTTCCAGAATAATTGAATATCAATATTTTTAGCCTGAGCGTGTTTGAGGATATTGCTGATCAATTCTTGTAAAATGCGGTAGACCGTGATTTCCAGAGCAGCGTCTAAACGGCGATTCTCAAAGCCCACATCAATGAGGCGAATATCCAGCGCCTTTGTGCTTTCTATGGCAGTTTTGAGGTCTTCAAGTGCAGGAATGAGGCCAAAATTACGCAGAACCCCCGAGATCACATCGTGGGCAACCTTGCGCACCTCTTGGCAGGCTTCGTCTAGGAGTTGATTGGTTTTTTCGTATTGCTGGAAATTTTGTGCTTTGATGGTGCTAATTTGCTCTTCCAGAGATTGAAAATTTAGCTTGACCACCGAGAGCATTCCCCCTAGGCGGTCGTGTAGATCTTGGGCGATGCGGTTGCGTTCTTTTTCTTGGCCTTCCAGCATGGCTCCCATGGATTTGAGTTCTTGATCCACGAGCAAATCCTCGATTTCCTGTTCTTTAGCTTTTAGATGTTTCTCTTGCAAGAGCACCTTTTGTCGCCCTCGGTACACAGCTACTAAGCTCGCCAAGAGACCAATAATTAACACGGCTCCGATACCTAGTCCGTAGATAATCATATCTTGGAGCTGGTTTTCTGCATCTAGCTTTTCTACCTCAGCTTGTTGGGCTGTTTGCTCTTTTTCTAGGATGATTCTTTGGGCGCGTTCCTCCTCGTAGGCATCTTTGAGGTACATGGCCTCTCGGTAGCCTGTTTCTAGGCTATCGTTGAGTTCATTGAATTCTTGCTCGTAGGTATAGGAGGTTTCGTAGTCGCCTAGGGCAGCGTGCACGGAAGAAAGTTTGTCTAAAAGATCGCGTACGAGATAAGGCTTCCGGATCTGGCGAGCGATTTTGAGCCCTCGCCGATAGGCTTGAATGGCCTTGGTGTAATCTTTATTATACCGGGCCAGTAATCCTAGATTGCGATGTACGGAGACTTGGGTACTTAAATCACTGGTTTCTTTGGCTACCTGCAAGCTCTGCTGGAAATAATCTCGGGCTTCTTTGTCTTTTTTGAGGAAAATATGAATTCTGCCTAGATCGAGATAAGTGGTCGCCAGGATTTTCTTGGTACCTAACTCTTTTTGGAGGGTCAAACTGGTATCTAAGTGACGAAGTGCCATTTCATAATCTTTCAGGCTTGAGTGAGTAGCCCCTAAATTATGATGAACTTCTGCTACGCCTAACTTACATGAGCTTTCCTCAAACAAAAGAAGAGCCTTCTTGTAAACATCAATTGCGTTGGAATAATCATGAGCATCATCGTGTAAATTACCTAGATTCAATAATAATTTTGCCTCATTGGAAGGATGAGGATGCTTTTCATAGATCTTTAATGCTTTCAAATAATTGGCTAGAGCCTTGTGCTGATTTCCAATTTTTGCATAGCAATCACCTAAGTTCATACTACTCAAAGCTTCTGTGGCAGGAAGATTCAAGTTGTGAAAAATCAAGATGGCTTCTTCAAATAAAGGAATAGCTTTCAAAGGAGAACCCATATTTTTGTAAACAATCCCTAATTGATTTTCGGCTCTGGCTATTCCATATTGATGATCTAATTTTTCTTCAATGGGGAGAGCTTTCTTGTAATAATCTAAAGCGGAGGTATAATTTCTTTGATTAATATAGACAACCCCAGCACGGTGGTAAGCAGTAGCAAGACCGGGAAGGAAGTGAATTTTCTGAGCTATCTCAAGTGCTTGATGCGCATATCCTAGCCCCTTTTCAAAATGGCTCGAGCTATACTCCCAGGCCAATTCGTTTAGCAAATGTACTTTTTGAGTATCAACGGGATAAGCTTGTAGTTGGTGCTGGAGGCTATCGATGACTCTCATATTTTGCCCCTGAGCAAATGGGCTAAATGCTGCATTCAAGATAATCAATAGAGAAGTAAGGATGCGTTTATTTTCTGAGCAGAGTGTCATATTTGAAGTTCTTGATTGAATACTAAAAGGGAGACACATTGAATTTTGATAGAAGACCTAATAACTCCTCTCCTTGAAAAGAAGAGGAGTCTTAAAGCAGGAATAAAAGCCATCTAATACACCTGGCTAGAAGCTAGTGTTTTTCTTATCCCTAGACTTATCCCGCTGGCCTCCGGACTTTACATGCCCATCTGAGCTTGTATTTCCCCCACCTTCCCCGTCATCTTCTCGCTTCTCATCATCGTCAGTGGCGCGGGATTCTCCACTCAGGGTGATTTTTTGTTCCTCTTCTTGAGCGAGGTTCTTTTCTTCTTCGGTTGTTTTTGCTCCTTTTGACATAGTCATCATAGTTTAATGTGATTGATTTAACGATATTCAAAGTTCTGGATATTTTCCATAGGATTTTCCCCCTGTATATAGGAAGGCTGCACTCCCCAAAAATGGGGAAGGATTTCTCTGGCCTTAGGGCTAGGCAGAAAAAATAGGATTTATTTACTTGAAATATGCAGGGATGGTGCGAGCGTGTAGTTTTTTTTGCAAGTAACACAATTTTGAGACTTATGCAAGAGAAACTTTAGTTTTCTGCTGAGCGTGTTCACGAAGCCTTAGGAGAGAAATCAGACTCAAAATTACTTAGTTTTTACTAGGGGTTTCCCCGATAAACGCCGAGCAAAGTCGTCTTTACAGCGAGTGTACCAAGTGTTAAGTACGAGTCTCTCCCCTTTTTTAGTAGGAAACTTACCTCTCCCCATTTTTGGGGAGAAGCCCTTCCCCATAATTAGACAGCACTGTTGCTCCCAAAACTACGGTTACGTAAGGAATTCCAGACTTGTACCTTTGAGTCATCTACTTTCAACATAAACTAGAACCATCAAGATGACAACTCAACCTACAATCTACGACCTTGAGGTACTTTACTCGGATCAAGATTACAAAAACATGCTGATCGCTAAGGCTTACAGTTATTGTAAAGACGCTGAGATCGCCAAAGACATGGTACAAGATACCTTCGTGAAGGTGTGCAGTAAAATTCGTACCGTGAAAACCGCGAAAGCTTTGCGCAGCTTCACGTACCAGACCTTGGTCAATACCGCTAAGGATTGGATAAAAGCCAATCGGGTGCGTAGAGATTATCACTATTATGTTACCAATAGTTCGAGATCAGAAGAAGACAACAGTTCGGTACAAATGTTCGAGATAGAGCAAGTATTTGAGCATATTGATCGCTTGGAGCTTTTTAATAACTTGGAAAAGCAGATCTTCCAGCTCTGGAAAAAGGCTTACCGCAATCGTGAAATCGCCGAAGTACTAGAGGAGGTGCCTAATGCACTTACCGTAGCGCGTGCCAAGGAGAATATGATTCACAAGCCACGCCGCTACCGAAAAGTGCTTTACCCTAACAAATTTTCTAATTAGGTCAGGGTTCAAGCAATACACTTATACCATCTTCCACTTCAACACGTAAGCTATCATGAGCAATGAACAAACCCTAGAAGCACTCCCTCCCGAAGGCGCAGAACGAGAAAGGATCATTTATCAAATCTATCAAGATCATCTTTCCATGGTAGATCGCTTGAATCGCAGACATGGCATTCTCAATAGAGAAGAAGTCTTAGAAGCCTACAACGACGGCCTGGTAGATTTGATCCAAAGAATTAAGCAGTCGCAATTTCATCTGAAAAAGAAAATGGCTGCTTATTTCTGGGGAATCGTGAATAATAAATGCATAGAACGCATCAATCACAAACGAACCCAGCGCCAAACCTTTCTGGACAAGCTACTTTGTCTGGAAGACCGCTACCACGGGCAATTCATCTGTGTGCCTTCCTTTTTGGAAGAATTCTTGGAAAAGGAAAGAGAGGAAAGGCTTATCCAATTGATGCACGAACAGGTCAAAGCCTTGCCCCCACGCCAACAGTCCATCCTGAAAGATGTATATTTTCATAACTACAGCATGGATCAGATTGCCGAAAAATACCAATTAAAAAATAGAGCCACCGCCAAATCCGTTAAATACAACTGCCTCCAAAAGCTGAAGCGAAACATCTACCAAGAACTGATGAGAAGAGGCTACTAAAAATAGGGTGGCTCAATAACAAGGAGTAGTCTGTTTTGACTTATTCCAAAGAAGATTTTGCGTTCAAAAAGTATTAATCGGGCAGATTTTTCACTTTAAAAAGATTTTAAAATAATTTTTCCAGAAAAAGCATTGACCTTTTCATAGCTCACCCAACTTATACCAGTGAAGAGCTTCTATCTATGACACCAGAAGAAATAGCTCTCTTAATTCACCTCAGAAGCTTTGTTCATTATAAATTATTGATTGCTATTAAGGAGATGGTTCTTGGTACAGTATTGAAATCCTTGGGCTAGCTTCTACTGAGCATAAGGTTTGGCTTTATGGTGGCCTTTCTAAACATTTCGTCTGCGTGTATTCAGATAGAGATTTGTCTTGGACGATTCCTGGTGTCTCTCTCAAAAATTTCTCAGATCAATCACGTCAAAACTCTGGACTTTTAGAAAATAAATTATTCAAATTATTCAACAATATAAGTTATGTTATCAAGCGAGGATCAACAAATCATCAATGGAATTACCGTTTTCAAAGACTTTTCCAAGCCGAATCAATACTGGTACTTACCAGAAGACAAGGTGAAAATTGCCAGAAATGGAAAAGGTATCCAGTATGTAGTGTATGTAGAAGGTGAAGTACTCGAGGGTACTAGTCCCGATTTTGATCAAGATCGAGAAAGAGTGGGAGGATTTCTTACCTTAGAAGTGGAACTTGGTCCGAGCCCTGAGCAGCTCGAGGCCATTCGGGCAGAGCTGCCAGATGAGGCTCAAATTGCCCAAGTCCCTTTCAAAGATGGAGATGTCAAATTGTACATGTTTGGTAGAGGTAAAGAAACTGAGGAAGGAAACGATAATGTGGCTGACCTCAGCATTGCGGGTTCCACCAAACCTTCTCTTTTTGGTAAGCAAACAGCTGTGTTTTCCCTGCGTTTGGGTAGTACCGAGGCACAAATCATGTGGAATTTACTCACAGAGCAGGAGCAGACGCAGGCTAGCGTGGTTTATGAATTATCATTTTTGGGCGTAGCCCCTGCCTATCACCTTGAGATCACCGTAGATTTTGAAGCAGTTGAGAACTCATGGGATCACAAATTCCAATCCCAACTACGGTTTAATATGCGTGATAATAGTAATCAGAACCGTAGACACGATAGTGATGATAATAATACTGGTGAAGGCAATAATAATACTACTGGTACTAGCGAGGGCAACAATAACAGTGGCACCAGTAGCGGTACCACCAACCCAACCAATAATAGCGGAGGGAGTAACAATGGCAACGCGAACGGACAGAATAATGTCAATATTGCGGCCAGTGCAGATGTTGAGTTCTTTATCAAGGAACTCATTAATGATGGAAGCATCACGATCAAACAAATCGTCTATGCAGATGGAGAAAGTACTACCAATATTTTGGGAGATGATCCTAGTGGTATAAAATTAGTGAAGGAACTCCTTTCACCGATGCTATTCAGTATCACTGCTCTTCCTAATACAGATCAATCAAATCTGACTCAAGCTGCTATTAACCAAGCAAATGCAAATAACAGCAGAACCCTTAGCCGAGAAACAAACCCCGGAGCAAGTACTGGAGGTAGAGGAGGAGAGGATGAAGATGACAATCCGCCTGCTACCCCAACGCCTACCCCAGACACGCCTAATGATCGTCCTCCTAATAACGACCCGAATCCAAACCCGGACCCGAATCCAAACCCGGACCCGGACCCGAATCCAAACCCGGACCCG
>CAZKBP010000005.1:0-84194 GCA_964551015.1 uncultured Cytophagaceae bacterium
CCAGCCGAGCTTTTGAGGTGGGTCAGCTGGTCTTAGAAGAGGGGCAATGGAGTTCGGAGGTAGGCCAGCCCAGTTCACAGATAGGCCGTCCGAGTTCACAGATAGGCCAGCCGAGCTTCTGGGGTGGGTCAGTCTATCTTAGAAGAGGGGCAATGGAGCCTAGAGATAGGCTATCCGAGCTTGGAGAACGTTTCACGAAACATCTCCACCGATGACACACTTTTCTGAACACTCCATAAGAAGGCCAGAGGTGATTCTCGCTAAAAAACACGTCGCTCAAAAATTCTCAAAAGAATCCCAATAAACAACATATAGCACAAAGTGCCCAGTCCGTAGAATAGACCGAACTCTTGGCCCTTGGCGATCATTTCAATACTCCGAAATGACCAATACGTGGGAATAATCGCCAGTACGTGAAACAATTTACTCGGCAGAAAATAGATCAGCAGCGGTAGGTCTAATACTAAATTGTAAATTTTAAAATGAGCAAAGCCTTCCACCTTGTTCTGGGCAAAATTGACCAAACTCAGTGCTAAAATGGGCGTAATGAGTGCCAACTGAAAAGCAACCAGCGATGCCTCGCCTATGCTAATCTGGATGAGCCTGGTTCCATAAAGAATGAGAAAATTATAAGCAAAAGCCAAAAGCACCCCCAACGTGAGCCGAGATGCCACAAAAGCCCGTGCTGAAATAGGCACAGTACGCAAGACTGTAAATACATGCTCATCTTTTTCTTCCAAAAACATAAAGCCATTGATAAAACCAAATAAAATCCCAGATTGCATCAATCCTCCGATCAAAACCAGATAATTATAGGGTACAAAGTCGGGGAATCGTGTATTAATGAGGGGCACTAGCCACAGCAAAAGCCCAAACACTAAAAAGGGAGCTAATAGCAAACTCCTCAGCATGGCGTCCCGAAAGACTAGTCTAAAATCATTCAAAGCTAAAAAGGCAAACTGGCTCATCACTTCATGTTTTTTTTGATAGATCGTAGGGTCAAAGCTAGGAATAGCCCCAAAAAAAGCAGGCTCATCCCATAAGCCCAGGCAATCTCTCCTGAGGGTACGCTGTCCATGGCTGCTTTCATCAAAACAATCCCACCATAACTAGGAATCAAATACATCAAGGGGCTTTGTAAAACTTCAAAAAGCTGTAAAAAAGGAATGGCATTCGGCAAGATAAACAAAAGAGAGCGGCTCATAAATAGATTAAAATCACTGGCTCCCATGGCAACGATATAGCCTACACAACAGAAGGTAGCAGTCGTAAGAATCACGGAAGCTAAGAAATGGAAATAATTAAAATGCCAGCCATAAGCCGCCCAAATCATAACCAAAGCAACGCCCAAAGAAAGAAGTACCATGGCCGTGAGCTTGGCAAGAAGATAGTAAAAGGGATCAACAGGGCTCACCGCCAGCGCTACCAATGTGTTTTGATTTTTCTCGAATAACCACAAAACCCCAGCGTAAATGTAGCCCGTAATCACTGGGTCATTGAAGATTAATAAAATGGTGAGATTGTCAAGATTTCCTAAATCTTTGAGCAAAAAAAGAAGCCCCAGATAAAAAGCCGCCAATAGCAAAGAAATCCCCACTAACTGATAGCGCATCAACTGAATCAAATCCCATTTGAGTAGGTGGCCTAAGGTTTTCATCATCTATGCTCCGTTTCCTGCTTGGTGCAATTGTTCTCCCGTAACTCGGATAAATACATCCTCTAGCGTAGCCTCTTTGGAGTGAATGGTTCGGATTTGATTTTCCTGAATCATTTTGAGGAACGCCGGATTACGGCCAAGCCCTTCCATCTCGTACTCTACTATTTCGTCTTGCCCTTCTATTTCCAGTGCAACTTTTTTTTCACCGTATTGTAATTTTAAAACGCTGGGCTGATCAATTACTTTGATTTCGCCATCTATGATCAAGCCCACCCGATCGCACAAAGTATCTGCATCGTACATACTATGGGTAGTGACAAAGATGGTTTTGCCCTTTCTCTTTAAATCCAGAATTATATTTTTGATCAATTGACCATTGACGGGGTCTAGCCCAGAGGTAGGTTCATCCAGAAAAAGTAAATCTGGATCGTGCATAAAAGAGCGAACAAAATTCAGCCGCATCTTCATCCCCTTAGAAAAATCTCGGACTTGCTTATGAGCATCTTCTTGCAAACCCACGCGGGCGAGTAAGTCTAGGAAATGCGGAGGTTTCTTTTCGTAAAAAGCCGCAAAGAAGCTTAGATTTTCCAAAGCCGTGAGTTTGTGATAATGGTTGGGCAGTTCGAAACCTACCCCCACTTTTTGATAAAACTCCCGCCCCCAGTTTTCAAGAGGTTTTCCCATGACTGCTACTTCTCCTTCAAAACCGCTCAGTAATTTGTAAAGAATCTTTTGGGTAGTACTCTTGCCACTTCCACTGGGGCCTAAAAAACCAAAAATTTCTCCTGCTTCCACCGAAAAGGAAATATCCCTTACCGCTGGGGTTTTATGGTTAGGATAGCGAAAAGACAAGTTTTTTACCCGGATCATGTTCTGGAATATTTGGTTGGTACTAAAAACTAAAAAGAATTATTTATTCTCCACCAGTTTAGCTTCTGAATTTTTTTTGAAAGGCTAGGCCATCTCTTCCTTGCGCTCACCTCAAAATAAAGCCCCTGCCCAGGGGTAACAATCACAAGATTAGGGCACTTCCTCACGAGAAAGGTGGCAAAAAAACAGCTGCTCACCTCCTCATGACTACATTTCTATTCTTAACCTCTAAATTATTACAAAATGCTTAACATCAAACCGTACTTACTCTTTCTTAGTATGTTGCTCAGCTTATTGCCTAGCCTGGCCATAGCTCAGCAATGGAAGGGAAGCAACGACATCAATGGAACCCTCTGGCGCAATGGCAATGTCGGCGTCGGCATCAGCAATCCTACTCGCCCCTTTCAGCTTCGGGGTAGCAGATCTATTTTGCAAATAGACCGAGATACCAAAGACCCTGGGATTGGAATTACACGCTATAGCCCTGGTTTTGGCCAGGTTTGGAAAAGTTATTACTTCTACGTGGAAGGAAATGCACCAAATGATGGAAAGCTCATCATTGCCGACTGGCGAAACCAAGTTGCAGGACCTAGTGTTCCTCGCCTCGTGGTCGATAACACGGGCAACGTCGGAATCGGTACTTCCAATCCTCAGGCCAAACTAGATGTGGATGGTAATCTAAGAGCAGGCTTATTAAGTGGAGGTTCTTGGCCGGCTGGGCCTAATGGTTTTGCTTTTATTGGAAATAGTACTCTGAATCATTCCAATGCGGGCAATTATGCACTCTTGCAAGAAGTGAACAATGGCCGCACTTATCTGAATTCGCCTACCGATATTCGCTTCCGTATTGGCAATGCAAACCGTATGATCTTAGCCAATAATGGAAACTTCGGGATTGGCACCATCAACCCTAGTGAACGGCTAACTGTGGACGGAAATATCCTAGCTACGGGTAGAATCGCGGCTACGGGTGGTTTCGAGGCGGGCATAGCGGGTTTTGGCAATTGGCCGGCTAACCCTAATGGCTTTGCTTTCTTTGGAAATAGTAATCTGGAACAAGTAGATGCGGTTAATTACGCTTTGCTCCAAGAAGACAATGGGCGTACTTATCTCAACTCGCCCGTGGATGTTCGCTTCCGAATCAACAATGACGATCGCATGGTCTTGACCAACAATGGTTTAGGTATCGGTACAAGTAATCCCAGCCAAAGACTGACCGTGGTGGGAAATATCTTGGCTACGGGTCAGCTACAATCTCAGAACGGCTTGAATGCAGGTTCAATCGTGTTGGGGGTTTGGCCCGGTAATGGGGACTTTGCTTTTATTGGGAACAATACCTTGAATCAAGCAAACATCGCCAATTATGCCTTACTGCAAGAAAACAACAATGGACGCACCATTTTGAATTCTCCCCTCGATATTCGCTTCCGCATCCGTAACGGAGAACAAATGATAATCGCCAACAATGGAAACATCGGGATTGGCACGACTGGTCCGAGTCAGAAGCTCACCGTGGCGGGCAATGTCTTGGCTTCGGATTACCTTAGATTTTCAGATCAACGCTTCAAAAGCCAGATTGAGAGCCTACCTACCGCCTTGGAGAACGTAATGCAATTGAGAGGGGTAAGCTACCAATACGATAGAGCAAAGTTTGCTGGAAGGAATTTCCCCGAAGGCAAAACGCTGGGTCTGGTTGCCCAAGAAGTCGAGAAGGTTTTCCCCGAACTCGTGGTGAC
Organism: uncultured Cytophagaceae bacterium; assembly: GCA_964551015.1. Taxonomy (GTDB): domain Bacteria; phylum Bacteroidota; class Bacteroidia; order Cytophagales; family Microscillaceae; genus CAZKBP01. The sequence goes on from CAZKBP010000005.1 coordinate 4,264, forward strand.
CGATCAAGCAGGTTACAAGGCGATCAACTACGACGGCCTGATCCCCGTCTTGATTGAAGCTTTGAAAGCACAGCAATCCATCATCGAGCAGCAAAAGCAAGATTTTGAAACGCGTTTGGCTAAGCTAGAGAAACGCCTTATTCCTCGTAAAGAAGAGGCAACCGAGCTAGAAGATAGCCCCGCGCAGCTTTACCAAAATCAACCCAACCCTTTTGGGCAAAGCACGAAAATCAAGATGTATTTGCCCGAGGGCGTACAGAATGCTACCCTTTATATTTACAATATGCAGGGAGAAACATTGAAGCAAATGGAAATCAGCGAAAGAGGCGAAGCCCAGATTGAGATAGCTGGCCATACGCTCCACTCGGGCATGTATCTCTACGCGCTCATCGCCGACGGTCAGGAAGTAGCCGTGAAAAGAATGATTTTAACGCGCTAAAGTTATTTAAAGAATTTTTAGGTTATCACCCATCTCTTGGCTCACTCAGCCCGAGGGATGGGTAAATTTTTTATATTTGTACAAAGAACTTAGTATGAATACCTCAGAATCATCTACGGTTCTGAGTATGATTTACCTCGGTACTTGGAGAGATTCAAACTTTAAAGCACCCTCAGGTATTTCATCTGCTACTTTGAGAAATATGGGTTCGTTGAAACCACTGCTACCATCACAAGGTTTTTTGAAAATTCTTTGGAGAAATGGGCACAAGAAAGGAACAGGCTTAGTTAATTATTTGTAAATTTCATGTATTCGCACCCATTTTTAAATCCTGAAAAATGAAATTAAGAAAAGGTCAAATTGCTCCCGATTTTCGTACCGAAGATGTACAAGGACAAGCCCTCCATTTGCATAGCTTAAAAGGCAAAAAAATTCTGCTCTCTTTTTTAAGAAATACCAATTGCCCACTCTGTAGCCTACACGTTTTCAAATTGGCTCGGGTAGCCGATGAGTTAAAATCTAAGGGCATGGAGTTACTGGTTTTCTACGAGTCAGCCAAAGTGATGTTTGATGTGAGTCCCTTTTTTCAGAAACACGTATTTCAGGGGCAAAAGCTACGTATATTTTCTGATCCACAACGAGTCATTTACGATCAATATGGAGCGGAAATCAATGCGCAGAAAGCTACTCTAGAGGCACTACGCAAGGGCGGGCGTTTGGAAGGCATCAAGGAGGCCAGGGCACTCGGTATTCAAGGGGAAGGGCAAGAGCCAGGCACCAATTTTGATGCGATTCCTGCGGATTTCTTGCTGGATGAGAATTTGCAGATACAGCACGCCCACTACGGGAAAAATGCCGGAGATAATATTTCTTTGGAAATTGTGCAACAATTCGCTAAGCAAGGCTAGAAATTCAAAGCTTCTCGGAGCAACAAAATTTACTTCCGCAATTCTTTATAAACTATTCAGAGTTCAGCTGGTTTGACTTAGTATGAAGCCAACCATTGCCATTGCCGGTGCCTCTGGATTCGTGGGAAGGTGGTTTATGGATACTTACAAGCACAAGTATCAATTCATTGCTCTAAGCCGTAAAAAAGTGGCGGCAAAGCAAACTGACCCCGATATTGAATGGCGCCAAGTAGAACTCTACTCGATTACCAGTACCATTGAAGCACTCCGGGGCGCCGATTACGCGCTCTATTTTGTGCATTCAATGATTCCTTCTACACGGTTGAATCAAGGCTCTTTTGATGATACCGATGTTTTACTGGCCGATAATTTTGCCCGTGCAGCAGAGAGCAATCAATTGAAACAAATTATTTTCTTGGGAGGCATTCTGCCCAAAGATGATCATCCTTACTCGCGCCACCTGCGCAGCCGCTACGAAGTAGAGCAAACCCTAAGCTCTCGGAGTGTGCCCCTTACGGCATTGCGTGCAGGAATTATCGTGGGGCCGGGCGGTTCTTCTTTTCGGATGATTGAGAAATTAGTCAGACGCTTGCCCGTGATGCTTTGCCCCAAATGGACGCTTTCTCGCTCTCAACCGATCGCACTGGAAGATACTCTGCAATGCCTAGACTACTGTCTGGGAAATCAAGATACCTATCATCAAGTCTACGATATTGGCGGTTCTGAAATAACGACCTACCTCCACATGATGGAAGAAACCGCCGAACTGATGGGCAAGAAAAGATACATTGCTTCCGTTCCTTTTTTCTCGCCGGGTTTTTCCAAGCTTTGGGTGGCCTTGTTCACAGATTCTAGTACTACGCTGGTTTCTCCCTTGGTAGAAAGCCTGCGACACGAGCTGATCGTAGAGCCTAATGCCTTGATGGAGAAGTTTGACCAGCGAAAATCCTACCGAGAGGCCGCCAAACGAGCCTTGTTTGAAAAAGATACCTTGCCTAAACTTCCTCCGGGCTTACAAAAAACTTCTGAAAATGAGAAAAATACCGTCCGCAGTGTCCAGCGGGTTCCTAACCCCGGCAATCAATCGGCAACTTGGGTAGCTCGTCAGTATATGCGCTGGTTGCCCCGTTATTTTCGTTATTTGATCCGCGTAGATGTAAATCAGGAAGAAAATACAGCTACTTTCCGAGTGTTTTCAATCCATCTTCTGAAGCTATATTTTGTAAAAGACCGCAGCGACGAAGACCGCCGTTTGTTTTACATCATCGATGGCTTATTGGTCAAACGCAAGGACTACGGTTGGATGGAATTTAGGAGAGTACTAGACGGTCGGTATTTTATCTGTGCTATTCACGAATTTGTACCTGCCTTGCCTTGGTTTATCTATATTCCCACTCAGGCCGTGATTCATCTGTTGGTGATGAAAAGATTTGGCCGCTACCTCAAAAAGCTCGAGAAAAACCAAAAGCAAGAAGAGGAAAAGATCAATGCTTAATGGTACTTAGCCGTGAGCGGTCAGTGGTTTGTTTCTCATTCAAACAGTTAGGAAGCACATTGCGAGCAAACAACTGACAACCCACGACCAGATTAATATCGCCAACTCTTCAGATCTGCTCCTTCGGGAGCAAGTTTTTCCATAATTTTAACAGCCTTGGGAATAAACATCTGGTTGTAGCGCAACCTAGAAATGGCATTAGGCAGGTCAGGATCACCGTTCCAGCAGTGTTCATCGCCATCACCATAGGCTACTTCTCCGTCGTAGTAAGGGTCTTTGGTATTTTCTAAAAACTCCTCAGTCAGTTTGACGGCATTATTGAGATAATAATTATCCATATCGCCACAATAGATGTGAATTTTACTTTTGAGGCTCGGACCCAGTTCGTTCCAATTGCTCTCCATTAGGTAGCGTAAGTCATAGTTTTCTTTCCAGTGCTCGGCCACTTGGTGGTCAATTTCCCCACTCAATTTATCCCAAATTGGTACAGGATAGCCATCTTCTCCTACGGGTGAGTACACAGCTTGCCAGATGTCCCATTGCGCTCCCGAGCGGCTTTTGGTTCCCAGAGCGAGTTCTCGATAATTCATGTCCTGTAAGGTACTGCTAATGTGCCCTTTGCCATCTCGATGTCCGGGGCGATGCGTTTGCTTGAAAGGACTCTCTAGGAAATAAGCATTTTGATCCTCATAAATATTAACAACCGTGTAGGCACGAAAATCAATCGGATCAGGGCAAGCGGCAAAGCATCCGCCGTACTCATCGGGGTAGAGTACTTGCGCCGCCAGTGCCTCCCAGCCTCCTGTGGAGCCACCGTAGAGAAATCTGGCCCAGCCTTCACCGATGCCTCGGAATTTTTCTTCTATGAAAGGAATCAATTCGTAAGTAATGGCATCCCCGTAAGGGCCTAAGTTTTCTGAATTTACTGCGTAAGAATCATCATAATAAGGATTGGCGTGTTGAATCTCAATCACCAGCATTCGGGGAAAATCGGGACCCGTCCAAGTTTGGTAGAAGTCGTAAGCCTCTTGTTGCTCAATTTTATTATAACCTTCCAGATCAAAACGTTCGCTGTAAGTCGGCTCCAAATCGGGGTCGGGTGGTGTTTCGCGAAAGCCTCCAAACTCCGAGGGAAAGTGCCCATGAAAGACACAGAGGGGATAACGCGCTTCGGGATGCTCCTCAAAACCTTCGGGCAAAAGCACCCAAGCCCCTAAATACATATCCCTACCCCAAAAATCGCTTAGCTTTTGGCTGCGCATTTTTACATATTTGATGTATTGGGTTTCCTTAGTTTTAGGATCGGGGAGGGGAGGATTTTCCTGATCCATGGTGATCTCGATTACTTGATCTGCCTTCGGGTCAATGGCTATTTTCAAGGGTTTGCTGTAGAGATTGCCGGGAGCATTGCGCCATTGCTGGCCTTCGCCTCTGTCCATCGGGAGCTTGACCGTGTGGCCGTCGCTTCGTTTAAAGGTTTCGTAGCGGTGGAGGAGAGCTTGCACATAATACTCACCAGGTGGAATCTGAGTAATACTCCGCAAGGGATAGCCAAAGGCGGAAGAATCTAGGATTTGTGGTTCTTGGGGTTTCATATTTTCCACATCCATCCCAAACAGGAGCTGAGAATCAGGGCCATCTTTAACTTGATAGCGAGGCTCGACTTGATTGTTTTGTGCAATAAAGAGCATCAATCTGCCATCCAGTGGCTTCGCACTCCGAGCTTTGGGGAAAGAAATGGCAAAGCGGAGTGGAGGCTCTTGGGCGAGCCCAAGTTGATAAACGAATGACAGGAGTAGTAAGAAAATGAAAAAGGAGACGCGTTTGGTGTAAGCTTGATGCATAAAGAAAGTAGTTTTGACCAAAATGGTGCGAATGAGTATTTTTTTTGGCAAATTACGTATACTTTAGAATAAAAAAACCATCCCGAACTTCGGGACGGTTTTTCGTTTGCAAAACCATTTGCTTATTGAAAAATCCGAATATAATCTACGATCATCCTTTGCGGAAAGACCGTAGAGGCATCGGGGTTGCCGGGCCAATTCCCACCTACCGCTACATTAAAGATGAAGAAAAAGGAATTTCGGAATTCACTTAGCTCCGCGGGTGTGATATCGATTTCGTGGTATTGCACATCGTTTAAAAGCCATACGATTTTTTGACTATCCCAAATAATGGAGAAAACGTGGAACTCGTCCGAGAAATCACCTGAGGGTAAAGTAGTACTGCCTCCGAAATTGGCATTGTTGCCGTTGTCATCCCAGTGTACAGTACCGTGAACCGTGCTGGGTTCGCTACCAATAATTTCCATAATATCAATTTCTCCACAAGAAGGCCAGCCCACCTGATCTATATTATCACCTAGCATCCAGAGGGCAGGCCAAATTCCTTTTCCTTTGGGTAGCACAGCTCGGATATCCACGCGTCCATACTGGAAACTTTGCTTACCCTGAGTGATGATCCGAGAAGAGGTGTAATTGTTATTCTCCACGGTTTCTTCTCGAGCTTCAATGACAAGGTATTCACCATCTACCAGCGAGGTATTCTCAGGCTGATAGTACTCCAATTCGTTATTTCCCCAGCCACAAAGACTCGGGCAGCCATTACCGATTTCGTGTGTCCAATCATCGCTGAGCGTAGCCGTCTGAAATTCATCAGCCCAAACCAAGTCCAGACCATCGTAGCTGGTAGGGGTTGTGTAGCCCGTGGTGGGAATCTGGAAGCTAGAACCTTGGGCATCGTCGTTAATCAGGGTGGCTACGCCACGGTCATTTTGTAGGACAGCGTTCACCGGATTACTGAGAAGGATGCTAAAGGTTTCATCCTGTTCAAATTCATTATCTCCTAATAAGTTGATGACAATGTCTTTCTGGTTTTCGTTGGCAGCAAAGGTTAATTGCCCGTTGGTAACTCCTTCGTAATCAACACCCGCTTCGGCAGAGCCATCTACCGTGCGATAATCTACGGAGACATTACCGGGATTATTGCCACTCAACGTAACCGTAAAAGTAACAGTTTGTGCCCCATTGCCTTCGTCTACTTGGACGTCGCTGATGGATAGTTGAGTAGGTTGCACTGAGCCACCATCGTCTCCACTGTCTTCGCTACAAGCCCAAAGCAAAAGGGGCAGGAATAGATACAATTTTTTGAATAGTTTCATTTTGAAATGGTTTTGACTTGAAATTTGATAAAATGTATATAAACTAAATTTTAGCGTTCCATCCATCAGATGGCGGATGAATCTTGAAATAGCCTATTGATGAAATACGCTAAATCACTCGAAAGCATAAACTCGTACGTAGTCTACCTCCATTTGGGAGGGAAGGACACTGGGTTCAATTCCCATCGCTCCACCCCAATTTCCTCCGTAGGCGATATTAAGAATCAAATAGAATTCTTGGTCAAAGGGCCAGGATACAAAACCTTTGCCTTCGTCGTGGTGCGTGTAATAGTGCTGATCGTCAATATAAACGCGGTATTCATTCTCTTCCCATTCTAGTGTGTACACGTGGAAGTTTTCATCAGCATCAGGTAGAAAATGACTGGCTTTTCTGGGATTCGCAGCATGATGATCCAGGGTATGGGTAGCCGTTACGACGGTATCAGGGTCGTATCCTACATTTTCCATAATATCAATTTCACCACTGCGTGGCCAGTTGCCGTAGTGGCTCTCTACAGGCATCATCCAGATCGCTGACCATACGCCTTTTCCTTGGGGTAATTTGGCCTTGATCTCAAAACGTCCGTAACGCCAATGCCCTTTTCCTTTGGTAACCAAGCGAGCGGAGGTATAATCTTTTGTCCCCATTTTCTCTTGGTGCAACTCGATGGTGAGCTTACCGTCTGCTACACGCGCATTCTTGGCTCTTTCCTTAGTATAATATTGTAACTCGTTATTTCCCCAGCCACAAAGATCGGGGCAACCATCACCTACATCGTAAGACCATTTTTCGGGATCAGGTAAGCCTTCGTAATCAAACTCATCCGCCCAAACAAGGGTAAGGTTTTTCTCTTCATTTTCCGGGATGATTGCTTGCCAAGGCATTTGGAGAAGTATCCAATAAGAGAAAAAGAGTAAAATCATTTTTAAAAAAAGATTTAGAGTTAAAAAAGAGCAAATGAAGCTCTTTGCTTCATCTGCTCTTGTCAAGACCCTAGGGTTGAGCTTCTAGGGTGAAGTTCCACCAAGCACCACCCACATCGATTCCAATTTGGATCGTTTCAGTAACTCCATCGTTGCTATAGGAAAGCACTTGATAAGTAGAGGTGTAGGACTCCGTCGGTACGGCGGCAAACTCGCCCCCGTCGTAGGCTTTTTGCAGCCCGATGAAAGCTCCCAGTCCACTAAGTTGAATAGTAGCTCGTTGCTCTCCCGCGGCCTCGGTGAAAGTGTAGCTGTGCGTACCCGACTCCCAAATTGCTGCGGGCGTACCATCCAACACGGAGATATCTTCACAACCATCCGGAAGGCCAAGCCCCATGTATCCTTCTACCCAAAGATCACCATTGGCATTGTAAATAAAATCGCCATCGGCATTGAAGGTATATTCGTCATTCCAAACACAAGGGCGCTGGGTCTCATCGGTGCTGAAAAAATCTAGAGCGCCAGGGCCAGGACCTACTCCATAGTTACCAGGCCCGGTTTTGAGCTTCCAAGTTTTGGAAGAACCTCCGGTAAGCGCTTCTAGGTTGAAGACTCCCGTGGCAATGGTTACGGGCTGAGTAGTCGTCGTCTGACCGTTGTCATTGTTAGCCGTCAGGGTTACTTCATAAACACCATCACTGGCGTAGGTATGTACAGGGTTTTCGTCGGTAGAAGTATTGCCGTCTCCAAAATCCCAAGTATAAGAATCAGCCAAAGCGGAAGTATTGGTAAAAGTCGCTGTGCGTTCCTCTACGCTTACCGTGAAATTCGCAACAGGAGGACTCGGTACAGCCGCATCTTCGGGAATGAGGCGGTGATACCAAGCTAAATCAGGGTTCTTTGAATCCAAGAAGCGGATAAACATCTCGTTTTCAGAGAGTGTAAGTACATCATATTCAGAAACTCCTGTGTAGAAACCGATAAACGCACCACCCGTGAGCGTTAATTTCATGGAGCCATCGGCACTTTCTATTAGCTGCCAGCTTACATCATTTGACCCTGAGAAAGGAGATACTCTTTGGTCTTCACCCGTGGTTCCTCCGATATCACCAGCGTGGAGACCGTTGACAAAAATATCGCCATTGGTTTCCCAGCCAAATTCAAATTCATTCAAATTAAAAGTAAAGCGATCATCGTACAAACCTTGATTGGCTTTGTCCAAGGGAGGTGCTTGCCAGAATTCAGGAAAGAAAGAGGTAACAGGACCTACGCCCATGTGTCCAGCATTGGTTGAATCAATGATCCAAGTTTTACCTTCGGCATTGGCGGCACCACCAGTCAAGGCATTGAAAGCAGGCGTTTCTAACATTGCGAAATTGGTTTCAGCAATCGTAAGCACTTGCGAGCTAGAAGCTTGTCCACCGGCTGTAAACACGGTTAATTCTACGATATATTCTCCTTCTAGAGGATAAGCCGCACTGACTTCATTGCCTTCTCCTTCGGAGCCATTGCCAAAATCCCACTTGAAGATAAAGCTACCCTCGGAAGTATTGCTGAAGTGAATAATGTTGGGATTATCCGCATCGGGCGTGAAGGTAAAGGTCACGTCCGAAGAGGTGGGAGCAGCGGCCAAGTCAGGGCCTTCGTCCACACTAGGGTCGCAGGAGGCTAAGAACAAGCTCGTGCACAGCCCTAAAATGTATAAATAGATTTTATTGGTATTCATTGTCATTAAGTTTTTAAAGGTTTTGATAAATTAATAACCAGCATTTTGCTGATATACGCCACCAGAAAGGTCAATCTCTGACTGTGGAATCGGGAAGAAACCAAGAGTGGCCGGATTAAAGCTTACATTAAAGTCTAGCTGATCTCCTTGGTACAAATCGCCTCGCTCATTGGTGATGCTGATGGCTTGATTAGCTACATTCACGCCCTGGCGGAGTAAATCCCAGTAGCGATGACCTTCAAGAGCCAACTCCACACGGCGCTCTTGCATAATATTTTCTGGAGTAGCAGGAACCGAGGCTAGTCCAACACGAGCACGCACTTGATCTAGATATTGCTGGGCATTGGCACTTCCTAATTCTGCCGCCATCAATAATACATCCGAAAAGCGAATCACACGGTAATTATTACCCCAGTTGAGCTCGAGTTGGCCTTCGGCACGGACGTATTCCTTGGAAGTCGTATATTTCTGACTGAAATAGCCTGTATGTTGAAAGCCAATATTGAGTCCACCATTTAGTTCCGTTTCCATCAGGATGGTGGCATCACGGCGAGGGTCATTTTCCTCGAAGGCATCATACAAATCCTGCGTAACGGGTGCAAAGCTCCAGCCGGCTTCGTAGTCTTCGACGTCAGGGTTTTGAATACGGGGCCCTTGCATCTGGGCGGCCATATTGCCTTCTCCTCCTTGAATAAAACCCCAGTCAAACCAAGTACGAGCATCGGAGTAAGAGATTTCAAAGACAGATTCGTTGCTAAATTCAAAATCACGCTTGAAGTTATCTTCAAAGTTAGCAAGTAAGCCAAAACCACCGTTAGCAATAACGTCTTCCAACTCGGCAAGGGCATAGGCTTGATCTACCATTACGCTTCCCGCGTCCATACCACCTCCGTACACACCATTGACATACAAAAGAGCACGACCTAGTAGAGATTTGGCAGCCCATTTGCTTACTCGCCCTGCTTCACTGGTAGGAACCGATTCGGGTAAATCAGCTGCGGCTTCTACCAAATCTTTAGCAATCTGATCGTAGACCTCCTGAGGAGAGGCTTGTGGCTGATCCAATTCTTCTGGTGAAAGCGTTTCCAAAATCAAAGGCACATTTTCGAACAAGCGCAACAAGTCAAAGTAAGCATAAGCGCGGACAAACTTGGCTTCGGCCTTGGCGCGTGATGTAAACTCTGGGGACGCGTCAATTCCCTCGATTCTTTCCAAGAATATATTAGCTCGGAAGATACAAACATAGTACTTACGCCAGAGTCCTCTTACCTGAGGGTTGGTTGTCAGTATTCTATGTTGATCCATATCCACGATAGGGGGTACATCCGTTCGGCTAGCACCTCCGGCATAGCTATCATCGGAGAGAATATCAGTAATCATGGGTAAAGGCTGAAAGCCCTCTTGAGCGGTAGTATTCCAGCCCATCGCATCATAAATCGCTATCAAGGCTTCGGCTGCGTCAGATTCAGTTTGGTAGAAATTATCTATCACCCGTTGATCCTGAGGGGGGCGATCTAGAAACTCATCGCCACAAGAAGACAGACCAGCTACTAACAAAGTAGCCAAGAAATAAGATTTTATTTGATTTAATTTCATCGTTTTAGTTGGTTAATTTTAGAAGGTCAGGTTTACACCAAATCGATAGGAACGAGCCTGCGGATAAACACCACGGTCAATGCCGGAGGCCAAAGGCCCACCTCCAACTTCTGGCTCATAACCACTGTAATTAGTAATAGTGAAGACATTGAAGGCTGCTACGTATACTCTGAATCTTTCTACATTCAGGAACTCCAAAGCTTTTTGGGGTAGGCTATAACCCAACTGAATATCTTTAAGTCTTAGGTAGTCTGCATCCTCGATGTAGAAATCCGAAATGCGAGAAAAGTTACCATTACGATCGTCTACGACGAATCGAGGAATGCTATTAGAAGTACCTGGCCCAGTCCAGCGATTAAGAAACTCGGCGGGGGCATTAGAGAAAATCAAATCGTGGCGACGAGTTCCATTGAAGACTTGATGCCCGAGTGCTCCTTGGAAGAAAATATTCAGATCAAAGCCTTTGTACTCAGCACTGAAGTTGGCTCCCAACGTCCAATCCGGAAAAGGATTTCCAATGTTGGTACGATCCCCGTCATCGTTAATTCTACCGTCGCCATTTACATCTACAAAACGGATATCACCGGGTTCGGCATTAGGTTGTAAGAGTTCTCCATCAGCGTTTACGTAGCTTTCCACCTCGGCTGCCGTCTGGAAGAGACCATCGGTTTGAAAACCCCAGAAGTAACCAATAGGCTCCCCTTCCTGTCCGCGTGTTACGGTACCGTAGGTGGAAAAACCAACGCCAGGAATGAAGCCGCGTCCGTTGTCAATTCTTACAAACTCATTTTTGTTGTAAGCAAAGTTTGCCGTAGCACTGAATTTAAAATCTTGGATTGCCTTGCGATAAGTGATAGCGACTTCTACTCCTCGGTTCTCAACATCGCCTGCATTCTGGAAAGGCTCATCCGTTCCTGCCACCAAGAGGAGCGGTGGTACTAGGAGCAAACCTCTGGTTTTCTTGATGTAATAGTCTGCTGTTAGTGAGAGCTGTCCTTGCAAGAAAGTCGCGTCTACTCCAATATCGGTTTGCTCAGATGTCTCCCATTCCAAGTCTGGGTTGGGTAATCGGGCAGGCACCGCTCCACTGGTAAAGACATCGCTATTTCCAAAGCTATAGCCAGCACCAATAGCGATGGGTGCCCCAAAGGCATAGTTCGGTATCTGTTGGTTACCATTCTGACCCCAAGAGACTCGTAGTTTCAACAAGTCGAGGAAGGTGACATTACTCAAGAAAGCCTCCTCAGAAAGTACCCATCCGGCTGATACCGTGGGGAAATATGCGAATTGATTGTTTTCCCCAAACCGAGAAGAACCATCTGCCCGGAAGATAAAAGAAAATAAATAACGATTTTGGTAGTCGTAATTTACTCGACCAAAGTAAGAGAGTAGAGAATTTTCAGAAGCCCCTCCGAAAATAGTAGCGGACTCTTCGTTGGTCGTAGCATTGATAAAAGCATTATTAAAATCGTCGAACACCAAACCGGATCGGCCTCCTCCAACGTCCTCAAAGGTTTCTTCCAAAACTGTATTTCCAAGGAGAACAGTGAAGTTATGATCTCCAAAAGACTTTTGATAAGTCAAAGTAGACTCCCAAATCCAGTTAAAGGCTCGGAAGACACTTTTGTCTACACGAGATTCTTGACTTCGTTGCGCGGCATTTAAGAAGAAGACGGGGCGGAAGTTTTCGTTAGTTCCGTAGGCCATATCAATTCCGAAGCTGGTGCGTAGTTTTAATCCATCGATGATCTCATACTCACCAAAGAAATTCCCCACGATTTTATCCAAGCCAAAGCGTTGGTTGGTCACTTCTAGTCTTGCCAAGGGATTGACAATCTCCTGAGTAACAAAAGGGGAAATACCATAGACATTACCGTTGCCGTCGGTTACAGCATCCGGATCATAGGTAGCAAGAGCATCCGGATCTGTCTCAAAGACGGGGGTAATAGGATCCATGTTCAGTGCTCCAATCAAAGGCCCTGAGAACTCGTTATTCCCATCGATACCGCGAGGTTCTAATCGAGAATAGGTCAAGTTCTGCCCGAAAGTAAAGCGTTTACTCACTTGGTGGGTAGAGTTGATACGAGCGGTGATGCGCTCAAATTCTGACTTATCATCTCCGCCGATGATTCCTTCTTGGTAGAAATAACCCAAAGAAGCAGCATAAGTGGATTTATCATTTCCCCCCGTAATGGTGAGCTGATGATTCGTAATGGGGGCGTTATCGTTAAAAATTTCTTCCTGCCAATCTGTACCTTCCCCGAAAGCACGAGGGTCGTCAAAAGGCAAAGTCCGACCCGAAGCCGCGTGCGCTTCGTTCCACAGAAGCGCATATTCTTGCGCGTTGAGTAAATCTAGTTTGCGCCAAGGATTTTGAAAACCCACATAACCATCGTAACTCACTTGTGCTTTACCTTTTTTACCTGACTTGGTAGTAATAATGACAACTCCATTGGCAGCTCGAGTTCCATAAATTCCCGCGGTAGCGTCTTTCAAAATATCAATAGATTCAATGTCGTTTGGATTCAAATAATCAATTCCACCAAGTTGCTGGATACCATCTACGATGTAGAGTGGGCCCGCGAATCCGTTGGTACCTGCTCCACGGATAATCACGCTGGGGGCGGCACCAGGTTGACCGTTGGTACTGGCAACCGATACTCCAGGTACTCGTCCTTGCAGTGCTTGGTCTACACTTAGAATGGGTGTTTGAGTAATTTCTTCTGAACCGACCCGATTGACGGCTCCGGTTACGACTTTCTTTTTCTGTTCGCCATAACCAACCACGACGATCTCTTCCAGTCCGGCGATGTCTTCGGCCAGGGTGATGCTAAACTGAGTCTGATTACCAATCAGCACTTCTTGTCTCTTGAAGCCAATAGAAGAGAAAACAAGGGTAGTCACGTCTCCGGGAAGGGTGAGTGAAAAGTTCCCCTCTAGGTCGGTAATGGTACCCACGGTGGTGCCTTTGGCCTGCACGGTTACGCCGACTAAGCCTTCGCCGTTTTCGTCCACTACCGTACCCCGCACGATTTGCTCTTGTGCCCAAGATGGGTAGCAAAACAAGCAGAGGCTTACGATTACTAAGTATAAGTATTTTCTCATAGAATTATAAATTTTTGAAATAAGTGAAATGGATTTTGCTGTTTGTCATAAGTGAAATGATTTTGCGTAATTTTATTTTTTGCAAATAAGACAGAAAATCTAGTCTCTTTCCAAGAAAAAGACTACGACAAATGCTGGACACCTGTATAAAAAGCAGACAATTTTGCACTTAGGCAGGGCTTTGTCCAAAAATCTCTGGACAGGAACCGGACAGAGGGGAACTACTAGAAGTTACAGGCTAAAAGTTATAAGTTCTTGAGCAATTTTTTCATTTTGGACGTGTTTGGGAGTCCGAGAGAAAAAAGCGGCTTATTTTGTAAAACTTAGTTTCAAAGAAGTTTCGGCACCGAGGTTTTGCTTGAAGCGAATCAGGCCAGAGTTGGGTGCGCCTTTTTGGGTAGCGATGCCGAGGTCTAGTATTTGATAGCCCTGAGCTTGGGCATACTGATAAAGGCCAGCATTGAGTAAGACGGTGGGGCTGTAAGGGAGGTAAGCCTCAGCATCAGCTGGGTAGAAATGGTAGAGAATCCGAGGGTTGATCGAGATGACTACTCCCAACGCCGCGATTTCTTTTTGAGCCGAAAGTACTTGAAAGACTTTAAACTCTGTGGAGAATCTTTGCATCAATTTTTCAAAACTTACAAAATCCAGCGTCATCGGGAAGTCCTTTCTGTGGCGACTGGCTTCAATAAATTGATAGACTTTTAAAATAGCTGGGTTGGAGATTTCTTCAAAAGAAAAACCTGCCTTTTGGCTCTTTTTCAATCTTCTTTGCTCAGAAAGATGAATCTTTTCTGCAAAATCCTGCTCCCCAACGGGAATATGATAGTTGAGTTCTGAGGTTTTTAGCTGATAGCCTGCTTGTAACAAAACGTGCGTGGTCAACTGTGCCATTTCTGGGGCATAAGCCACTGGATAGCTCCTGATGTGGAAAGATGTGACTCCTTGTTCTTTGAGAAATTGCTCCATTTTTTCTACCAAAAAGCTCAGATAAATCGGAGCAAGCTTGGGGTCGCACTCGATGCCCCCAAAGGAAGCCCGACACGGACTAATCGCTTCCTGACCCGCTACAAACCAAGCCACTCGGGCTACAATGGTCTGTGATTTTTGGTGAAGTAAAAAAAAAACAAAAGGAGAGGACGCTGCTTGCTGGTTGAGATGCGAAAATTCATTAAAAAAAAAGCCTTCGAAAGCCAGCGGATAAGGGAAAACTTCTGTCTCTCGGATCAAAAAAATCTTGTAATCCTCTATTTGCGCAATGAACATCGTACTTTTGCTTGAAAATTAGGCTTATGTGGTATTTTTTCTTGACGGTGTTTTTCACCACCTCTTGGCTCATGACCTTCAAAGCTTTTCCTTACTTCAAAATTAATACCTTTCGAGCCGTGGTGCTGAATTATTGGGTCTGTGTGGTGACTGGCCTTGTTCTCTGGGATACCGACCAAGTACTTCAGGCTTGGGATTGGTCTGCTCCTTGGCTTCCGTGGTCAGGTGGACTGGCTCTACTTTTTATCAGTAATTTTTATCTGACGGCCAGCTCCAGCCAGCAGGTAGGGGCGGCCGTGACGGTGGTAGCCAATCGGGTTTCTATGGTCTTGCCTGTGGTATTTAGCCTATGGTTATTGCCGGGAGTGGCGCGAGATTTTCACTGGATCAATTATATCGGGATTTTATTGGCGCTGGTGGCTGTGGTCTTGGCTTCTTATCCGGCGGAGGGAGTGCCATTGGGGAAGAATTATTTTTATCTTCCTTTGATCGTATTTTTATTGGGAGGAGTAACCGATACTTTGCTGAATTATGTGAATTTTGCTTATCTGGAAGAAAAACAAACGCTGATTTTTACCTGGACTACTTTTCTAGGAGCGGCTCTTTTGGGTTCTTTGCGCTGGTTTTATCTTATTTTTTTCCAAAAATCTTTTAGTTCTCTCCGCGATTTTTGGGGAGGTTTAGCTCTGGGAGTGCCCAACTTTCTTTCGCTTTATTTTTTATTAAAAACACTCAGGCTTTGGGAGCACAAAGGAGCCTTGGTTTTTCCGCTTTTCAACGTGTTGGTGATCCTGCTTTCTACTGGCCTGGCTTTACTTATTTACAGGGAGAAACCCTCTTATTTGAATCTTGGGGGAATTCTTCTGGCCCTTTTGGCGCTACTACTGATTACCTATTCCTAAGCTGGCAATTTTTTGAAAAACTTATCATCCAGAATAGATGTTCATGCATTGGATTTTGGCTCACTGGAAGCCAGATTCATTTTTTAAAAAAAGAAGACATTTTAACTCAAATCCAGACCATTATGAAAAAAGCGATAACCACGATGCTACTGCTACTTTGGGGGTCCTGGGTACAGGCACAACTCATTCAAGATGAAGCCTCCCAGCAATTATCAGAGAAAATCTTAAACGATATTTACAACTTCCAATTTCAGGCGGCTCAGCAAAAAATCCAACAATTAGAAAAAAAATACAAGAAACATCCAGTCGTTCCCTTCTTGAAGGGCTACCAGCTTTCTTGGCAAAATTATCCTTTGGAACAACCACAAAAGGAGTATACCCATTTTAATCAGTACTTACAACTCTCGGCGCTTTATGCAGATCATATCTTAGATCGGGATAAAGATAATCTGGAGGGGATTTTCTTCAAAATGATGGTGTATGGCTTGCTGGCTATGCACGAGGCAGAGAGTGGTACTTTTTCAGAATCAGTTGCTTTTGGCAAGAAATCCTTTTCTTACATGAAAAAAGGCTTTGATCTTACCAACCAATATCCTGACTTTCATTTTTCTACGGGTTTGTATCGGTACTTTGCCGAGCAATACCCAGAGACAAACCCCATGGCTAAGCCTTTTATGATCTTCTTTCCGGGTGGAAATAAAAAAGAAGGTTTACAACACCTCCAAGCAGCCGTGCAAAAAGGTCGTTTTAGTAAAGTAGAAGCATTAATCTACTTGAATGATATTTACTCGAGGTACGAGCAAAATTATTTGCAAGCACTCCACTACGCACAACAGCTAATCAACCGGCATCCAGCCAATCCCTTTTTTAGAATGAGATACATTGAAGCGTTAATCCTGGTAGGACGCTACGCGGAGGCAGAGCAGCACCTCGCGCATATCAAGTCTCGTTCAGAGAATATGTACCGTAAAGCCTCTGTAGTTTTTCAGGGAATGATTGCTGAAAAGTACTATAAAAATCTTTCCAAAGCGAAAACACATTACCAGCAAGTGGTCAAAAATGAAGTCTATGACCAACGCTATACCAAGGAATACCAAGCCTTCGCGTACGCGGGCTTGGCAAGAATCGCTCAAAAGGCAAAAGATGATAAAGCGGCCAAGGATTATTATAAGAAAGCACTTAAACTAGCTGAATATGAATGGGTAAAGGCCGAAGCCGAAACTTACCTCAAAGGATAATTGATTACCTATTTTATGCGTGAACAGCCCGAAGACATTTACCATACGATCCAGAGCCCGGCTGAGGGTTTTTACAAAGAAAAAGGCAGCAAATTTATCGCCCACGCTTATCCCGTGACGGAGGAGGCACAGATCAAAGCGCAATTAGAAGCCTTGCGCAAGCAGTACCACGATGCTCGTCATCATTGCTATGCTTATATTTTGGGTTATCAACAAGAAAATTACCGAGCCAATGACGACGGAGAACCGAATAATTCCGCAGGAAATCCGATCTTAGGACAAATTCGCTCCAAAAACCTGACGAATGTACTCGTGGTAGTTGTACGCTATTTCGGCGGTACCAAATTAGGCGTGAGCGGTCTTATCCAAGCCTACAAGACCGCCGCCGCCGAAGCGTTGGAGCAGGCCAAAATCTTGGAAGAACAGATCCAAGATCGACTGATTCTAAGATTCACCTACCCACAAATGAACGATGTGATGCGCCTAGTGAAAGAAATGGATTTGGAAATTACCCAGCAAAAAATGGAACTTGACTGTGAAATGCAAATCCTCGTCCGCCAAAGTCTTCGCCCTGAGGTAGAAGCCCGCCTTGAGTTACTCAGGGAAATTAAGCACGAGTGGGTAGATTAGCGGTCAGCAATCAGCTTTCAATAAATCTCTAATGACAGAAAACTGAATGCCAAATATTGAGTATTATTTACTGCTCATTTCTTTTTCTCCCACGAAAGTATCCAGCTCAAGGGTCCAGTCATAATCGGCGTATGCTACTTTGGGTTTGTCAGCGTCTTTGGGTAGTGCCTCATATGCTTTTAGCATTTTACGAACGCCTCTTTTTCCGCCAAAGTCTCCGGCAAACCATTGGGTAAGCCTCGTTACCGTGACCTTTTCTGCCTCTGGGTGGTACTCGGTGGTCTGTCCGAGATAGCTTTTGGTAAGCGTGTTTAACTGTTGGTCTAGTGTTTGGGGATGATAAATATCTACTGGAGGGCAACTGGCTGCTCCACAATTCAGAGCAAAATGAATGCGATAGTCCAGTTCGTCCACCTGATATTGTCTTTTGTATTTGTGTGGAAACCATTTGTTAAGATAACCTAATGACCAAATCACCTTGGTTCTTCTGAGAAAATCGTGTTCTATGTTGGAGAAACTAAGTTCACGCCCTGCGATCAGGATAGATTTTTCTTTGAAGAATTGGGAGCGATCCTCATAAAGTGCTGGCTTTTCTTGCAATTGTAGCTGGATAAAAGCGTTGTACACATTGATCCAAAAGACCTTGCGGCGTGTATCGTTATTTAATTGGGCGATCAATTCTTCTTCAGATGCCTCCTCGAGTAAGCTTACAAGGGTTTGAGTGGGCTGGTGGTCGCGAATATGCTCAAGTAGTTGCTCTGAAACTTGGACATAATCAGGTGTATCCACTTGTTTAAGGGTAAAAGCAGGTAAACTCAATGACAATAGGAGAAGAAACTGGAGATATTTCATAGAAGCAAAAGTTTGATTTGTCGTTTTAAGAAACAAATCAAACCTTGGCTAGTTTGTCAGAGTGCTGACTAAAGCAGGAATTTCCGATTAAAAAGGTAAATCATTATCATCTCCACCGGATGAATTCATCAAATCTTCGGGGAAGGGATCATCGGGGGTGCTGCTAGAGCTACCTTGGTCAGAGCCTTGACCCTGATTTTGGTTGTCTAATCGCCAGGCTTTCGCATTGGTATACCACTTACCATTGTACTCGCGGGATTCTATATCGAAAGCCACTTTGAGATCATCTCCGGTGGTCAGTCCTTCTAGCATGTTGATGCGATCTCCCCAGACATCGAAGCAAACCTTCTTAGGGTATTGGTCTTGGGTTTCTATCACGAAAGATTGCTTTTCCCAGATGCCATTTCTGCCTTCTCCACTTTGCTTGGGTAAAATTTCTAGTAACTTTCCGCTTACTTCTAAACTCATTGACTAATTCTTTTGACGTGTTTTTTGAATAACTCTTCAAGTTTCAAATTAATAAAAAAATGCTAAAAGATAATAGCCGTGCTAAGAAAAATGTCAGAATGCCTAACTAGTTTTATTGAATCTCTTGATCAGTTTCTCCCTATTTTTCGGATAAAGTAATGGGTGGCTTTTACAGAAAAAACACTGGACTTAGCAAGTAAGTCCAGTGTTTCCCCAAATTTTTTGACTAAAACTTTGATTGAAAGCTCAAAACTCGTGTATCATCTCCTTTGAAAGGGCGGAGGCCCTAAGACCTCCCACCCAATTCAAATGGAGACTCCGAATCCTGTCTTCCAATTTTTTTAATGCTTGATCATTCGGAAAATGTAATTCTGATCGCGGGTTACGAATTTGATCAGATACATTCCCTGAGACATCGCTTTGAGGCGATTATTCAAAATCAGTTTGATTTGTTCTAAGTCTGCGGCTTCTTCCAAGATCAGGCTACCATCCGTACGATAGATTTCTACCCGAATCGCTTTCTGCTCTGCAATGTCTGCCGAAGCCTTGATGCCAAATTGATCTCTGGCACCGAATGGGTTCGGGTAGATGGTAAAGAAGGATTGATCTACGCCCTCTATGAATACCAAGTTGCTGTAGGTAAACTCCCCGTCAAAATCTACCTGCTTCAAGCGATAGTAAGCCGAGCGCGCTGCATCAACATCTAGGTACTGATAATCCTGACGTTGGTTGGTCGTACCTGAGCCATCCACAAAACCAATGGTCTCAAAGTTTTGCGCGTCGGTACTTCTCTGAATTTCAAAGCCTTGGTTGTTCTCTTCCGAAGCCGTTACCCATTCCAATAAAACATTGGTCTCATCAATTCTGCGTCCTGTGAAAGAGAGCAAACGAATCGGTAAAGGATCAAAGTCGCTGGTGATATAATACTCGCCAGCTTCTTCATCGCCGGGGCTAAAGCCAAAACTAGTTAAAGTCGTATTGCCAGGCTCACCGAAGAACTCTATGATGTCATTCTCGGCATCTGCCACTATGGATACAAAAGGATCTGTGGTAGGGCTGTTCGTCAAAGCGGTCCAAGCATCACCTGTGTTTGCGATACGCTTATTGAGAATATACTCATCTGGATTACTTAGAACGACATCACCACTGTCTGGATCAAGAATAAACTTGATATCAATCGGAGCAAAAGTCTGATCGTCAGGATCAAAATTATCAATGACATAGTAGCGATTGGTTACATCAAAGCCAGTAGGCCGATCTACTAAGAAGGCAGTCTCTAACTCCGTGATGAACACGTCGGGGGCATTGGGTGGCGTTGCCGCAAAGCTGATTTCCAAGGTGTTGACCCCTGTAAATTGGATCGTACCTCCGGTATTCTTATCAGAGTTACCTCCTTTGGCAGCTACTGTATTAGGCACCATCGTGATTCCACAACCAATGGCGAGGGTAGAAGTGACCCAGTTGGCATTGCCTGATAAGTCTAGTTGCGCTCCACCTACTAGGTCTGAGGCGGTAATTCCTGCCCCTTCGTTAAATTGCCAGTAGTGTTTCAAATCTGTTTCACTTCCTTTGGAGATAATTCGGAAGTTACTTCTGATCTCTTGAATTGTTTTCACACTATTCCAGAGTCTGATTTCATCTACTTCTATGCTATTGGTATTAGCACCTCCGTCTTCGGAACCGATGGCAAAGTCTCCAGGTTGGTCGGCATTGGCTACGGGACCAGCGGCCACATTGAAGTCGGTGCCTTGTCTACCGTTGACAAAGAGCTTCAAAGTTGTTCCATCAAATACGGCCGCCACGTGGTTCCAGCGGTTGAGTTTAATCTCAGCGGTAGCTGGCCCTTCTAGGGTAGTACCATTGTGGATAAAGAACTCGTATTGATTGCCATTCTGGCGAATGTGAGCACCATCTGTTTCACCCATTACCCAAAGGTTCTGCGTATTTTGTTTGGGATGTACCCAAGCCTCTAAGGAGAACTGACCCGGCATAGTGAGGCCTCCATTGACCACGGCTGCACCGTTCGTTCCATTAAAATTGAGCGCCGTACCCGGTACGCAGTCGGTCTGAGAAATCTGACGGTTACCATTAGGGCGACCATCTGTACCCGCCGCTAGGTTATTTCCAGCTAACACGAGCGAAATCAACTCTGCGTCTAGGACATTACCAAAGTTAGCTTGTTCGTCTACATCATAAACCAGCCAGAAGTAATTCAAACCTGTTGCCAAGGTCTGAGAGAAGCCCGTAATGTTGAAATCACCATTTGGCCTTTCTGCTGTTCCGAGTAAGATTCCTGTGTCAAAACTTCCCTCGGTTCCTGTGTAGTAAAGCTTAGCTCTGGCAATATCATTTACATCGCTACTACCCGAAGTGGCAAAGTTGAAGTTAGTAACCTCTGACCCACCAATGTTGTCAATAGTTATTTGCAGGATCACTTTGTCGGTAGCTCCGGCGAGTAGGGGCTGTACGTTCTGTGCCACAGCGATGCTGCTATTTTTGACCGTGATACTGAAATCATCCGAAACCGATTCACTCTCCCGATCCGTCGCTCTCACGCGTATATTATACACACCTGCGTCTGCGGTACTGGGTGTACCATTAAACGTTTGGGTGGCTTCGTCGTAACTTAGCCAGCTAGGAAGCGGTGCTCCGTTTACCAAGCTCACCGTCAGAGTCAATTCATCCCCCTCGTCCGCATCCTGGAAAGTACCCTCAGGAATGGTGAAGTTGAAGTTTTGATTCACTTCTATGATCTGATCTGCAATGGGCGTGGCCAAGAAAGGAGGATTGTTTAAAACTCCATCAATACGCACGGCCTCAATGGCACAAATCAGCGGATTATCAGCACCCGATTTATACAAATGAATATCCAACTGACCATCTACCACCGTAACATTGTAGGTTACCACAAAGGCGGTTTCGGTACCACCGGCGGCGGCGACAATATCAATATTATTAAAGAAATTAATTTCTTCAATATCTACATTAAAAGCTTTAACCCCCGAACTACCCGGGAAGGTTTCGGCAAAATGCAGGGTTACATCGTAGTTACCATCCAATACAGGAATGTCATAGTTAAAGTCTCCAAACCAACGATAGCTTTGGTACAAGCGATCGTCTAGCGTATTAGCCACGGGCACACGCCAGATGGAGGTGTTTCCTTTGTCAAAATATTGATCTGGGTAGAAAATTCTTCCGTCTTGGGTTACCACAATTTGGTCATCATCACCACAGTTGATCCGAATGGGGCAGCCATTGGCTTTGCGTACCTCAAAATTCACGGTTTGGCTACAACCTGTGGCGTCCGTTACGGTTACATAATGTAAATCACTAACGACCAGTCCTGTGGTAATAAAGCCAGTGAAAGCAGGGTTGTCGTTCCAAACCACAGTATAAGGTGCTACTCCTCCGCTTAGGTTAATTACCTGAGCTGTTCCGTCATTTTGACTATCACAACTCACAGGAGTAGTACTGACCGTAAAAGTAAAAGGAGCCTCTTGTGCTTCTAACACGAAAGTTTGGAAAATCTCGCAGGCACCAGCCACTTTTTCCCGAGCATAGATTGTGTAGGTATCTGCTTCCAGATTCTCAAACAGGTTGCTATCTTGGTAAGTGCCAAAGCGACCTAGGCGATATTCTACGGGGTTGGCTACGCCTTGTAATTCTACCTGAATGGCTCCATCGCTTCCCCCACAAGCTGGGCTGGTCAATTGCGTAGCGACTAAATCTAGGCTAGGCTGGAATTCGTAGAGCTCAAATCCACTCACGGCGGGGCGGTCTACCTGTGGTGTAAATTGAATATCTAAGGCACCATCACTTACATTGACCACGAAGTCTTTTACAAGGGCTGTCTTAAAGCCTACTTCATTAAAAATATCCAGACCGACCAAGCGTGTTTCGCCTTCTAGACTGATGTGATTCACCCGACTATTAAAGTTTGTCCAGAAATTTTCAGCCAAGTGAACACGTAACGTATACTGTCCATTAGCCACTGGAATCCGATATTGAATGGGTTTTAGATTTCCATTAGAAGACATATAAGAGCGATAGAGGGCATCCTTATCGGTTTCCAGAATCTCACTCGTTACATCTTCTGTGTTATCCAATTGGAAACCACCTCCTGTACGGTAAGTTTGATCCGCTTCCCAGGTTTGACCTGCAATCGTAACTGGGTTATTCGCCGCAGTTTTGATGCGCTTGATTAATTGGGCGTCGTAGCAGTCAGAAGTGGCAATACCAAAGAGAGGTACGCGCTTGGGAGAATCACCGCTATTGTAGTTGATAAGTAATACGGCTTGTTTTAACCCTATTTGATTGGGGCGGAAGCTTACTTGCATCGTGCTAGCCTCTTGTGGACTTAATAATGCATCTGCGGGCATTTGAGCAGAGAACTCGTCAGCGTTTTGCCCGATAATTTCCACGGAGTAAATCTGAATATCAGGATCATCTTCCTTGGGATAAAACTGTCCTAAGCTTCTGAGATTCAGCGTAATATTCTGGGTAGTCTCGATCTCGGTTTCTCCAAACTCTAGAGCCGATTGTGGGTTCGTCTCTGTACCCGTGGCCAGTACAGAGTTGTAGCCCGTGCTGTTGAGCGGCCTCACATTCGTAATGACGTAGAGATTATCATTATAATCATAGTTCGTGAAGGCGGTACCTAAATAATCATTAGCGAGTAAGAAAGTATTTGGTACAATTTCCCCGTCCGAGTTTCTAAGTTTCCAGATTCGGATACCGATCTCCCCCTGTGCATCCGGGTCGTTAGCCGTGGGAGGGTTGAGATTTGGGAAAGTACAGTCTCGGAGTACCGTCAGTGAGAAAAAGTTATTAGTCTCAAAAGTGCCTTCGGCGGGTCTTCCAAAACGGCCACTGAAGGCTGCGGTATCTCTACGAGGCAGAATACTTTGCGCATCTACGCCTAAGTGGAAGAGAATTCGGCTCCCTCCGATTTCAGTAAGCGGGTTCTCATCTTCATACCGAATGGCTTCATTTTGATTACAGCAACCATGATAAGCTGAGAGCTGCCGCACATAAATTTCTTCGGCAGGGTTGGCTCTTTCAAAGAAAGAAACAATGACTTCGTCTCCGGTGATCGTAGAATCTGTACCAATTTTTTTATTGGTAAAGCCTGTCTCGGTTTTGAGGTTGAAAGCTTCTAGAATTTCGTTGATATTAGGCTCACGGAAAGATTCTGCTTGTCTTTGCCATAGGCCGTGGAGTTGTACCGCTTGCTGAGGGTTTTCATCATCATTAGAAATGATGGTGAGGGTTTCGTGCAAAATGGCTACGAGACCATCTCTCTGATTAGGAGGATCAACGGCGATGAACTCTACCACTACATCCGCAAAATCATTGGGAGCAACCACCACGGGGAGATCCTCAGAAGGATCAAAATCTAAACCATCTACCTTGAGAATTCGCCAATAATCGTCATTGGAAATATCAAAACCAGTAATATTGAGATTGGCTAAGCCTCGGTTGTGTACCCGAAGGGTTACCTGATCGTGATTGGCATTGAAGATATTGCCATCTCCCAGCCAAGGCTCTTGAATAAGGCTAAAACTTAGCTCATCGTTCTCAGGAAAAGCGTCCATATTTTCCAGTACCATTCGAGTCTGGTTGGCTGCCCCTTGGACGATGCGGAAGGTATTATCAGGAGTAGTGGCGACATTGCCATTGCCATCGGTGGCTCTTACTCTTAGATTGTAAATGCCTTCTTCATCTACTAGAATCAAACTATTGTAGCTCTGGAAAGCACCTCCATTGAGGCTGTATTCTACCGAGGCAATGCCAGAGTTCCCATAATCATTTACCTGCACTTCTACGAGTACCTGATTTTGATATTCGGAAGGGTTCAGCTCCGTACCAATAAAATTGAGACTAATCACGGGAGGAATATTATCATCGGCAGGTTCAATCTCACCAATCCATACGTAATTGATCTTGGTATTGGCTCCACCTATGGGGTCAAGTGTTAGTCTGCCGTCGGTAATTTCCAGAACAATGGTACTGTCCTTATTACCTCTGATTCCGGTATTGGCCTGGTCAAAGAACACCACTTCTTGCCCCTCGGCTCGGACACGGCTTTCACTGTCAAAAAATCCAGGATCACCCACGGAAACCCGAATTTGATAAACGTTGGGTTCTAGGGCAAACTCCCAATGCCACACGTCATTTACAAAAGAAGGTTGCATCTGCGCCAGAGTATTGAGTACCATCGGATCACCTCCCCGATCTCGCATTTGTACCCCGTCCGTAATCGTCTGAGTAAAAGCATTAAACCAACCAAAGGTCAAGTCTTCGCCACCAAAGTTGCCTCGGAAGCCATAGCCTTCGCCAAAGTCTGAGATGTATTCAGCCGGTGGGGTACGGCCTATATTTTGGAAATTGATGCGATGCTTCCAAGTAAAGACACTGTTCAACGGTGTTACTTCAAGATTCACGACTAATGAGGCATTACTATATCCGCTGGCTTGAGCCTGAATGATGGCTTGGTACTGCCCCGGGGCAAGCCCTCCGGCATTTACCTCAAAAGACAAATCTCCTAGGGCTGGGTTTTGAGGCAGGATCAGCCAAGAAGCTTCGGTCGGTCTACTGAGACTAACGGTTGGATTACCCTTGCTTGCGCCCAGCGTAGCATTCAGCGGAGCAGCGATGCTACCTTGTGGTACGCTAAAATTCAGGGTGTCTGGCTCGAAGCTCATTTCTAAGCCTTGCACTTCTAAGACGACAACTAAACGGGCAGATTCATAATCAGGAGCATTGGCATCAATAGTAGCTGTGTAGGTGCCAGGAATGAGCCCGTCTGTATCTACACGAAACTCAGCCAGACCTAAGGCAGGAGTAGCTGGCAAGGTGAGCCAAGAGGTATTGAGAGATTGCTCTAAGCTTAGCCCCTCGGCTGTACCTACATTGGCAGTCAAGATAGCAGATTGGGTGCTTTGGTTATTTCCAAACTCCAAGTTGAAGGTCAAAGTATCTTGATCAAAAGCCAAACGCCCCGGCGTGGCTTGAATGATGACCGAATTGATCTTTGTGTTGCTTCCACCCGTGGCATCCAAAGTTAGGCGACCATCTGACACGAGTACCGAAGCAGTCTGGGTAGCGAATTCACCTCTGGCTAGGCTGACTTGATCAAATAAAACCACCTCTTCGGCTCTGATGGAATGCTGACTGTCATTGAAGCTCAGATCACCTACCGTAACCGTTACATCATAATTACCATTAGGAAGTTCAATTTCCCAGCTACCATCCTCAGCAACTCCCGCACCTCCTCGATATTGCATCTGCATCATGGTTGCTGTTAAGATGGCATCGCCCGTGGCTCCTCCATTTCGGTTTCTGCCGTTGCCTACCAGCGATAAAGCGGAGCCATCCGAAGGAGAAATCCAGCCATAGGTAAGCTCTCCCTTATTTCCATAGGCTTGTCCAAAATCCGCGAGCCAACCATCGGGAGGGGTAGTCGTGGCATCTTGGAAATTGACTTGGATATCTTCTAACTCTAAGGTTCCACTGACTACGGTGAGCTTGAAGGTAAGCACAGCATTTTCATAAGGATCTTCTGTACTGGCGGTAATCGTTGCCTGATAATTTCCAGCTTCTAAACCATTGGCATCGAGGATAAAGTTGAGGTTAGGGTCATTAGCAGGATCGTGGAGGAAGTTTTCAGCCCAAGCAGAATTTAAAGGATTCATCCAGGTCGGTGTAGTACCGGTCGTATCATCTAGGGCGCTTAGGATAACATTGACCTCGGTGGCTTCGGCATTGACGATGCCTAAATCAATACTAGCGATCGTGGTTTTATCTTTTTCTAAGGAAATAGAGAATACAGAGGGATCAAAGGCCAAGGAAGGAGGCGTCGGATCGTCAAAAGGCTCTACATTGCGCACGATTACGACAATATCTTGGAAGTCAAAAGCAGCCGTGAACTCCTCAGTAGCTAGAATGTAAGCATTGGAAATGACCTGCCCCTCATCGTTTTTTAAAGGATAAACGCGTACGTTGTGCGGAATCGCTCCACTAAACGTGTTCAAATCATCTTCACTGTAAATTTGGCGATCACCAAAGACGGGCCAGCGACTGTAAAACCCAAAAGGTGTATTGAAATCTACATCAAAAGTAGAAACTCCCGTAGTTTGTACATTCACCGTTTGGCCGTTTTTGAGCGGATTATTGCTGACTGTGAATAATTCGTTTGTAGCATTCGCATCTCCAGAGGCATACCAACCAAAAGCGGCCACGGTGCTTTGCGTAGTAGGGGCGAAGACAGAAAGTACTTCTACACTTACATTGCCAGGGCCAGCCTTTTGGAATCTCTGAATGTCTAACTCTTCTCCCAGTAAATCATTCAAGGTCTGAGGGGCAGAAACGTCAAAATCAGTTGTACTGGCATCTTCATCCCCTGTATTTATTGGAATATTATAAAGGTCAAGAATCGCCTGTAAGGAAGGCTCATTGTTACCGCCCGCGCCACTTGTACCCAAACCTCTCAACTCCACGGTAAAAGTTGGGTTAACGATATCATTACTATTCATCTCGATTTGGGCTAATTTCAAGCCAACCGAAGTAGCATTCATCGCTACCTGAATTTCTAGTGTGTCATCTGCCGCTAAGATCAGAGGAAACACAGGTGGTAAATCGCTCAGTACGAATTCAGCGGCATCGGTTCCAGCCAGATTAATAGCACTAATTTCCAGATCAGCATCTCCTACGTTGCTAATGGTTACAGTGTAAAAATCGCCATTGTTGCCATCCACTACATCGTTGTCAATCACTTGATTGGGGCTAACGGCGATCTCACCACTAGGTACGGCGGGATCGTTGGCTTTAATGAGGATGAGTTTGCCATTACCATTTTCGGCAAATTCAGATACGTAAATATTCCCCGTATTCACATCTTCTACAATATCCAAGGGATCGGCAAAGCCCGTCATCCCTTCATTTCCTTCATAAAAGGCGACAATATCCTGGTTACTACCTCCTGGCTCCATAATCACGATGTCATCTCCCTGGCTATACCGGACCACCAATAATTTACCTTTAAGGGCACCATCAAAAGCATTACTACGATACTCCAAGGCACCATTGGGAGAGTATCCTACCCCGAAATCATAAGCGGCTCCGCGGTAATTAGGATCAGGATTAACTCCATTGTAAACTGGATTATCTACGTCAAAATCTCCTCGGTTGAAAATATACTCAGCTCGGAGGGGGTTAGGGTGTCCATAGTATCCACCTTGCTCCACTCTAAACAACCAATCGTGCTGTGTGGGTTGAATATTGAAAGCAGCGGGAATTGTATCTGGACCCGTGTAAACGATATTGGGGTGTGGAGCAATATAATCAGCATTGCTTGGATCAGAGGTAGGTGAGTTGCCACCTGCACCCGAGCCATTGGTAGGCGCGTAAAGCTGACCATTGCTATGCCAAACCAAATCATAGGTATTACGCATTCCAGTGGCGTAAATCGTAAGTGGGGCACTGGGCAGATAAGGATTGTAAGTACCTCCACCATCGGGGGTGCGAACATTAAGTGGGAGCGTTTCAGGTAGTTTGGTAGTATCTAATCTCAGAATGGCCGCCGAGAGCAATCTTTCTTCTCGGCTTCCCCAGGTAGGATCAGCTTTGCCCATTGCGCTATTACTACCAATGGGGAAATAAATAGCACCGTCTGGACCAAAAGCCAAGCTATTGACCAAGTGATCCTTGACCGAGCGGGGCATTCCTTCTAAGACCAGTTCAAAATTTTCCAGATCAGGGCCCGAAATACGCGCTATATAACCATCCCATTCAGGGCCATCTACTCCGTCATAACCGGGGTGTTCGCTGTAACTAATCCAAGCAATCAGGTTATCAGCCGTAGCACGTGGATCAAAAGTAAGTCCGACGAGCAAGCGAGGATCGGCCCCTAAGGGTTCTAGCAATTCCATATTGCTTAATGTCCCGTCTGGGTTGACATCAAAACGCTTGATTTTGCCCTCCACGGTAGCGGCGTAAAGTTTGCCATCTGGGCCGAAAGTCAGCGAAGTGTGTTTACCCTGCGCATCCGTACCCAAGGTTTGCTTGGTAAAAGCGACATTAGGCAGTGGAGCAATCGTACCGGCATTACCTGTTACAAATTGGAGGCGAAAAGGAATCAGGCTTTCACCTGTGATATCCTTGACCCCATCCGTAACCTTAAATTCGTATAAAGTATTTGGCTCTAAGGGTTGATTAGGTACCAAGATAATGCGATCACCTCCGCCCGTACCGTTGACATTAGCAGGGACAGGTACATCACCGATGACCTCGGTGAGGGTAACATTGCCGAGCAGGGTAGTATTATCAATACCGCCAGTTGCTGTAAAAGGGTCTTCGTTGGGAAGATACATTTGCTCAGTTCCAAGGCTGATGTTGAGAGCTACATCCGTGGCACCATCTTCAATATTAGCACTGATAATCGCGGGTCGTTGTGAACCAGGTGCGGGCTGAATAACGATAGAATTGATCTTCGTATTTGATCCCCCAATGGCATCAATGGTCAATTTGCCATCGGTTACGGTAATGATAGCGGTCGCAGTGATGATTTCTCGTACGGCAGGTACAGTTGGGGGGATGATTTCTATTCCCTCCGCGCTAATGGCGTGTTGACTATCGGTAAATCCACCTCCATCTCCCACACTAACTGTAATCTGATATGCACCATTCGGAACAGCGGCCTCCCAGATACCATTGGTAATGTTAGCTTTTTGCATATGGATCAGGGTAGCCTCGATGATATCAGCTGGGTTACCTCTTTTTGTCCCTGCCCCGATTAAGCTCACAGGCGTGGTTCCATTGTCCTCTCTTACCCAGCCATAGAAAAGTGGTTGGCCGTTTAGGTCTTGCCGATAAGCATACTGTTGACCAAAGTCTTTGAGCCATCCGTCAGGAGTCGTGGTAGAACCATCCTGAAAGTTTACCTTAAAATTGGCCAGTTCCAGTCCGGTTTCTGGATTCACCACCAGAGTAAGAATGAAGTGTGCTTGATCATATCCGTCTGCCTCAGCCGTAACTAAGGCACTGTAAGTTCCAGGCTCCAAGGTATTGGCATCTACGCCAAAAGTAACGGTGGGATTCACTAGATCGTGTGTGGTATTGTTACTGAGCGGTACGCCGTTGGCCGTCAGCCATTCGGGAGCCCCTTCGGCAGTAAGAGCACGGATGGTCACGATGGGGTTGCTAGCATCAGAACTGCTTAAATCCAAGTCAAAGGTTTGATTGGTTCCCTGCTGGAGGGTGATATTCTGTAGCGTACTGGCAAAGTTAAGGCTTTCTTGTCCAACGGGCCGTATAGAAAAATGATCAAAGATGACCGTGTAGGGGTTGCCATTACGATAAGTAGAAAAAATACCTGCGTAACTCACACCTGTTACACTGGGTGCTAGCATTTCGCCATTAGCGAATTTAGTTGGAATTTCTATAGTACCCAAAAACTGTTCACTAGCTCCATCAATACTGTAAAATGCACTGGCCGTTTGGGGTGCGACGCTGAGGTCTAGCTCTACACGGAGACGTACATCTCTATTCGTCATGTTGATAGCGCTTTGCACCACTGCATCCTCAACGGCACTGGAGCCGTTATTTTCCACCCGAAACTCAAGCGTATTACTATTAACTGCTACAAACTTTAGATAATTATCTTCATTCAGACCATACCAAAGACCTGTTTGCGCTGAACCACCTCCTGTATTCAGATTATTAATTTGTGTTTCAATACTGATAATCTGATTGCTCAGCTGTAAGCCTACACCTAGAGTATTCACCTGTGTATTGTTATTGGAGCTATTCGGAGGGTCTAGATAAGCGATTCCCTTGGCGGCATCCATTTCTAATTGATTGCTGAACATGCGTAAACGAGAAGGCTCATAGCCTTTGATAGCAGGGCAAGAAGGGTTGCCGTCTTGGATAAGACGATCCTCTGAGTGCCACTGTACCATCGTGAAGCCAGTCTGATTAGCATTGGCATCTTCCATCCCTCCTTCATAACCTGTGAAGTACAAATTAAAAGGAACTGGAACCACCACGTCTGAACAGTTGAGGGCACTAATTTCCCCACAGCCATCTTGACATTGTGCTTGGGCTGAATTAATACGGAGTACTAAGCCGGCAAAAACACTGAGCCATAGTACCCATAGAGTTGGATCGGACATAAGACGCCTTATGTCCCATTTGGTCTGGAGAGTTGTCATTTTTACAAGGATTTAGGATTCGGATTAGATTCGGATTTCAAGGATTCATTGATCAGATAGAAGCCACCAATTGGTTGAAATTCCCGTAGAGAGTGGGAAATGTCTGGTGAAATCAAAGCTTCGATCTTACATGCGCAAATGTAATATTTTTTGCCAGAAAAAATATTCAAGAGCGATTTGATGTCATTTATTGCGTTTGGGCTGCTCATTTATTAACTGGATTTACAAGGCTGTTTGAAAATTTTTGTCAAAATGAGACAGACGAAATCTATGCCAGTGCTGTAATTACCTGTTTTTTAGCGGTTTGTTCTCCATTACTCTCCCGAAAAAGGAAAAACTGTATAAAATTTGGAATTTTTCTAAAAAAAAATGGCGTGTAATCTTACCTGTAAATAGCGTAGTGTTTTTATACAAAATAATCCTACTATAGTTTAATTTTTCTCAAAAAAATCAATCCATCCTAAAATTGATTGATCAAAAAAAGCCATTCTCGCCTTCTTTTTTTAGAATCAGCCCGATCGCAAAGTCTTTGTTAGGCTAAAGTTTATTAAACTTGTGAAAAGAATAAATTATTTATCTCAGAATGGGAAAAAGTCTAACATGAATGCCATCGGTAGCGTCTCTTGTAAGCAACTTTTATTTTATACAAATTTTAATTTTTGTGGGAAAATATAAAAAGAGGCAGAGCGTTCCGAAATGGAATTTCAAACTTTTCTCTATTCCAAAAAATCAACATGAAAAAAATATTGATCCTTGGGTCGCTGCTCTTTTGGGCTAGTAGCTATGCACAAGCACAGAGTACTTTTATTCCGCTTAATCCCGATTATTATCATTTGATTGATCGTTTTGAGATCAAATCAGGGCGTCTGAGTGATCGTTTACACACGCAACTCAAACCTTTCGCCCGCAAAACGATTGCCGAATTGGCAGATAGCACTTGGTCAGTCATTCCCGACCTTTCGCCTGTGGATCAATTTAACTTAGCATACATCAAAAATGACAATTGGGAATGGTCTAGCACCACCAAGGGCGATAGTCGCCAGCCGATCCTCAAGCATTTCTACAAAAAACAATCAGACCTCTATCAAGTGCAGGTCAAAAACTTTGATCTGCACATCAACCCCGTCTTGCACGGCTTTGTGGGCTATGAAACCGAAGACGACGAAACGCCTTATCTGAACACGCGTGGCGTTCAAATCCGTGGAAATATTGCCAATAAGGTAGGTTTTTATACGTATCTCACCGACTCGCAAGGGACTTTCCCGCAGTACGTGAGCGACCAAATTACCGAGTGGAATGCCGTACCGGGAGAAGGTTTTTACAAAAGAGATTTGGGAGGAGACGGTTTGGATTTCCTAACGGCTCGAGGCTATATCACTTTTGATGTGATTGACGAAATCATTAGCCTGCAGTTTGGCTATGATAAAAACTTGATGGGGAATGGCTATCGCTCTATGATTCTATCCGATTTCTCGAGCAATTATTTGTTTATGCGAATCAATACGAATGTTTGGAAATTAAATTACCAAAATATCTTCGGGCAAATCACAGCGGAAGTCCTAAACAGTGATGGTTTTTACCCTCAAAAATACTTTGCCCACCATCAACTGAGCGTGAATGTAACCAAAAATTTGAATATCGGCCTTTTTGAAACCATTATCTTCAACCGAGGTGATACTACTCGAAGTGGGAACGAAAGTGGGCAATTTGATTGGCGTTATCTGAATCCGATCGTTTTTTATCGTTCCATCGAGCAGCAAGCCGGAAGCCCCGACAATGCGGTCGTCGGTATGGACTTCAAGTGGAATTTCTTGAAAAGATTTTCTCTCTACGGACAGTTGGTGATTGATGAATTTGTGATCGCTGAGATTCGTAAATGGCGAGGCTGGCGTGGTAACAAACAATCAGGGCAGATTGGCTTTAAATACATCGATGTGGCAGGCGTAAACAACCTTGATCTACAGGCCGAGGTCAATATTGCCCGACCTTATATGTATTCGCATAATTTCCTCTATGGAGAATTTAGCAACTATAATCAACCGCTGGTGCATCCGCTGGGAGCTAATTTTTATGAATACGTGGGCGTAATGCGCTTTCAACCCATCAAACGCCTGAACCTGACCGGGAAGCTGATTTACGCGGATTATGGTACCGATGAAAATGAAGACTTTAACTGGGGGCAAGATATTTTTAAAAACAACGCTACCTTCGAGCAGGAGTTTGGCAATGAGATTGGGCAAGGCGTCTCTACCCAATGGCTTTTCTTGGATTTTACGGCTACTTGGCAGATTCGGCATAATATGTTTGTTGATCTCAAGCAGGTCTACCGTCGCTTGAACAGTGCGCTAGACGCTCGAGATCAAGAAACATTTTTTAGCTCAATTGTTTTCCGTTGGAATGTACCCCAGCGTTTGCATGAGTTTTAGACAATTAAAAAATCTCGGTAAAAATTGGTCATTAAGCCCAAAAAGAAACGTATCACCCATAACTCACCACGGAAAACTAATTTATACTCACTTAAGCGTTAACCAAGCTCATCCCGCGGTCGTCGTAGCGTCCACCGACTACCTCGATGCTTTCCATCCAAGTACGAATGGTTTTGAGGTCATTTTCATCCAGATAAATGGTATCGGCCTCGACATTTTGTAGGAGATACTTGCGACGCTTGGTACCAGGGATGGGTACTATGTCTTTGCCCTGAGCCAATACCCAGGCCAAAGCAAGTTGAGCGGGTAAAACACCCTTGGCTTCGGCCATTTGCTCGATTTTTTTGACTAATTCTAGATTTTTGTTGAAATTTTCTCCCGTAAATCTAGGATTAAAACGACGGTAATCGTCCTCGGCCAAATCCTCAAATTTCTTAATCTGACCTGTCAAGAATCCTCTTCCCAAAGGACTGTAAGCAACCAGTGCTACGTCTAACTCTCGGCAGGTGGGAATGGTTGTTTCCTCAATATCAAAGCTCCAGATTGAGTACTCAGACTGTACCGCCGTGATTGGATGGACAGCATAAGCTTTTTTGAGGGTTTCTCCCGATACCTCCGAAAGACCCAAGTAGCGTACTTTTCCTTCTTCTACTAAGCGCGACATGGCTCCCACGGTTTCCTCAATGGGCGTGCTGGGGTCAACGCGGTGAAGATAATAGAGATCAATGACATCCACATTCAGGCGTTTGAGGCTGGCTTCACAAGCTGTTTTTACATATTCGGGCTTGCCATTGATGCCAATCATCTCCGTTTTGGTGCGCTGAATACCAAATTTGGTCGCTAATACTACTTCATTTCTACGATCTTTGAGGGCTTTGGCTAGTAATTCCTCATTATGACCAATGCCGTACATATCGGCCGTATCTAAGAAATTGACCCCATTGTCAATGGCCGCGTGGATGGTAGCGATGGATTCTTCCTCGTTGGTTTGTCCGTAAAATTCAGACATTCCCATCGTACCCAGACCGATGCGACCTACGGCTAGGTCGCTTTTTCCTAATTTGACTTTTTGCATGACTTCTTGTGTTTGAGGTTGTGAAAAATGTATTTGAATGAATATTCATTCCGTTTTATAGAAAATAAAAAAAGCTTGCTATAATCTGATTGCATCCCAACAAGTGGCGATAGAACTTTCCGTCAAGGCTTCGTTCAAATCAACTTGCTGGTCAAGATGTAATCTGACGTGTGATTTGAGAATACCAAAGACAATCCCGACCAGCATGGGAGTAGGTAAGTCTTTGATAATTTGCTGTTTACGTCCGTCTTCCAGCAGTTGGATAAAAGGCTGAAAGCGTTTGGAGTTTTCTTCCCGGGTAGAAGAGTAGATAAAAGGAGAGTTGGTATATTGCTCTCCGAAGGTCATTTCCTGAGGATGATTTTTGTAAAAATTGACTGTGTTCCGATAAATTCTCACAAAATTCTCTCTCAGTGGCAACTCTTCCGAAAAATCTTGGAGCATAGCTTGAATCATACGCGCTTTGATTTCTTTGTATAACTCATTGATTAAATCTTCTTTATTGGCAAAATAGCGATAAATTGTACCTGCTCCTACCTCCGCTGCCTCAGCGATCTTGGACATGGGCGTACCGTGGAAGCCATGTTCCGTAATCAATCCAAGGGTTGCTTGTAGGATTGTATGCCTCTTATCACTTACTTTGTCTATATTTTCTGACATAACATAAGAATGAATGTTCATTCCGATTCAAAGGAAATAAATCTTCAGGAGAATGTCAAGGTTTAGAAAATATATTTCTTGATTTCGATAAGGGATTCTGTGAAAGTGTATAGAAAAACAAAATGTATGCATTAGTTTTCGACAAGTTTTCAAACAAAACGCTATGCTCATGCCAAATCGTTATATCCCGATCTTATCTGATTATGGTTTTAAAGTTACATTTGCTAATGAAAAGAATACGCTTTTTCTCAGAAAGGCCATTCAAGCCCTAATTCAATCACCCACGGCGATTGAAGAAGTCAGGCTTTCTAGAAATGAGTTTGCAGGTGTAACCAAAGAAAGCCGAGGAGGATTATATGATCTAATTTGCACAGATGCCCAAGGAAATACGTTTATCGTAGAAATGCAGTTGGGAACCTATCCGCAATTTATACAAAGATCCAAGTTTTATGCTTTTCAAAAATTCAACACCTTGGTAATCAAGGGAAACTACCGCTTTGAGAATTTATCGAGAATATACTGCATCGGTATTTTAGGAAAAAACATTTTTCCCCACGAAGGTTATTATCATTTTTGCCAACTCAAAAATCAGGAAGGAGAAATTATTGATGAGCAAATGTTTCATATTGTAGTAGAAATTGCTAAATTCAATGAGCCAAAACATCACATAAAAAGAGATTTAGACAAATTAATCTATACCATGAAGCATATTCACAAAGTCACTGAGCCCATAGAATGGCCTGAATTCTGGACTGAAGAATGGATCGAAATCGCGATTCAACAGCTAGATACCCACAATCTCAGCCCTGACGAAAGAGCCGCTTACGAAATGACCCTGGCACACAACGCCTCGGTGATACAGATGCTCAAAGAAGAAGAAAAAAAAGAAAGATTGCTCGCAGAAAAAGAGAGATTACTCGCAGAAAAAGAAAGATTACTCGAACAAGAACGCCAGAAAGCCGAACAAGAACGCCAGAAAGCCGAACAAGAAAAACGACAAACGATCCAAAAGCTCCTCCATTTAGGGATGTTTACAGATGAACAAATTGCGGAATTAGCCAATACCACGCAGGAAGAGGTACAAGCAGTTAGGCAGTCTTTATAAATTTTGGAACTAAAATTGCTATATATACATTTAGTCCAAACAAATACTGCCCAAAGAGGCATTGCACCATTAAGATTGAAGTAGAAATGAAGCTAAATCATGCAGAGCGGTCAGAGTTGAAGTCGGCCATATTAGAAGTACTCGTAGAAAACAAGGAAGTGTTCAAGGAGGTAGTCCAAGAAGTACTCAGTGAGAATAAAATCATCCCTTCACCCCAAAAATTAAAAAGAAAAAACCGACTAGAAGCGATGATTAATGAGGATTTTGACCAGTATGATGAGGTTTTTAAAAACCTAGCCTAGCTTGAAAATAGAATACTTAGAAAAGGAAGACTTTACATTAATTAACCGAATGACCGTCCGCAAACACGGTGGAAAATTTGTTCTTCCTTTCAACTATATGCACGAAGACGCACTAGATTACCTGATTGAAGCCGTCAGTGCCGAAATATCTGGAGAGCCGCTTTATCCTGAATTGTGGGACAAAGCGGCTCTCTACATGTACAGCATTGTTTCCAATCATGTGTTCCAAGATGGGAATAAACGTACTGGATTGGAAGCCGCTTTGATCTTTTTGCGCTTAAATGGCCATCAGCTACAAACAGAATTACAGAAAATATCCTCCGAAGCAAAAACCAAAATTCCCGAACAAGGCAACACCACCACCCAAATCTTATTTCACTTTACCATGGAAATGGCCTCCGGAAAGATAGATTTAGATGAAGCCAAACTTTGGTTCCAAACCAATATAGTACCCCTAGAAAATACCTAAAACCTCTTCTCCGACGCTATTGCGCAAAGCACCACAGCATAATTACGGGTGAAGGAACTTACAAGCCACTTGTCCCAAACAGAGATACTTATCTTTTTGTGGGAAAAACGAAAGGGGGATTTAAAATTCAAATGATTTACAGTCAGTTTCTTACATGAATGGCATTTGCTTGGATAATGCTATCATAGGGGAGATGTATCTATAATTTGATCAGAACACTTCAATTGCCCAGAGCCTTGACTAAGGGAATGTAAATGGCTCACCGTCTAAACGATACAGCATTTTCGCTGACAAAATGAATCAACTCAATCCGCATTTCTCCGTATGAGAAAGCATATCAGAGGCCACAATGGCCAGGTAAGCTGTATGTACCAAAACCTAAAACAATCCTAATCTCCATGAAAAATTTGTGCAAACAAACTCAAAACCAACATCTTTTCCTTGTTTTACTCTGCTTATGGAGCATTTTTGATCATAGCTCAGTTCAGGCACAATGTGGGGGTATTAGTACACTTGATTGCCCCAATGTGGTTCAAACCTTACCCTTCTCCCTAGATTTTACAGGTAATGAAGGCGGATTATTAGATAATGCAGGCGACGAAACAGGTTTTAGTATGGTATTGCCCCATACTGGAGCCCGTTTTGCCGAAGATGAGCCCACTACTTTCCCCACCTTAAACGGCTATGAACCCGCTCAAATTGATATAGCTGGCGGTAACTTGGCACTGACGGCTAACCGAGGCATTGCCTTCCTGACTCCACCCAACGGGCCAAACAATCAAATCAACAGCCTGGGGGTGGGCTTGCAAGCCAATAATCAGAAATTCGTGATAGAAACCAAAATCCTGAGCGTAAACACAGGAGGAGACTTGGCACAAACGGGGCTATGGTACGGGATAGACGAAGATAATTATGTAAAACTCGCCTTAGTCAACAATACCACCATTGAACTGGTAGGAGAAGCCGGAGGAAATCTTGCTCAGATTCAAACTCGAAATCAGGTCGATTTACTTAACCAAAATGTGCGTCTTCGTTTGGTCATTGATAACACAGGAGCTACGCCCAAAGCGAGAGCTTTTGCGGTAGTGGGTAGAGCTAGCGAATTGTACATTGGAGAAATCAATCACAATCTAGCACAAGGTATACTATTAAATGATGGTATCACGGATGAAGTCTCTTTCGCGGGTATTTTTGCCTCCTACCGAGATGGCGCACCCTTCGTTGCCGAATTTGATGGGTTTAGTATTCAGGAATTTACTAATTGCTATGAAATCAGCGATTTTTCTTGCCCTGATGTGGTGGTAGACATTCCTTATATCCTAGATTTTGATGGCACCGAACCAGGCTTGGCCGACCAAAGTGGAACCAACACCACCGGCTTTACGATGATACAAACCCACAGTGAAGATCGCCTCGCACAAGATTTACCCCCACATCCGACCATCCGAGGTTATTTGCCCGACAACTTGAATATCAATGCCAATCAGCTTCAACTGACGGCCGGAAAAGGAATTGCCTTTACCAATCCAACGTTGAGTGCCAATACCAATACGCAGGTGAATACTTTGGGAGTGGGCTTGCAAGCTGCCAACCGAGAATTTGTAATTGAAACCACCCTAGATAATATCAACACCGGAGGCGGATTTGCTCAGACGGGTCTTTGGTACGGTTTGGATGAAGATAATTACATCAAACTGGCCGTGGTCAACAATACCATCATCGAGCTAAGAATCGAGACCGAGGGTTTATCGTTCGAGAATGAAGAAAGCTTGGCACGTATCAACGGACTAAATCTGGCTAATCAAGATGTGCGCTTGCGTTTGGTCGTAGACAACACAGAGGCCAACCGCAAAGTAGAAGCTTACTACCAAATCAACAATGCTACGGAAGTCTTTTTGGGAGAATTGAACTATAATTTTGCCGTGGGACGCACGCTAATCGATGGAACTACGAGCGGTGTATCCTTTGCGGGTATTTTTGCTACTTATCGGAATGGGACTCCTTACACTGCTAATTTTGAGGATTTTAAGATTGGAGATTACCTTGCCTATGAACCCCGAGAATTGATCTTTACGGTAGAAGAAGGTGAAACTACGCCTGCCCAAATCGCCGAACTGATTTCTAGCCAAGGCAATCCACCCCTCACATTATCCAAAGACCCGACCAGCCCTGCCAGTGATTGGCTGATCTTGCCCACCACGCCGAGTTTGGGCGACCAGTCCTTTGCCATTGATGCCACGGGACTCACCGCAGGAACGACCCTCAACGCCCAAGTATTAGCAGAAGCTACGGATTATTTACCCGGTGAGTTAGAGGTTACGCTCCAAGTCATTGCTCGTGATTTAGATTTTCGTCCTGATCGTTTGCATTTTGTAGTTTCTGAGAATGGCGGTGTGGTCAGCAAACCTGTGGAATTATATGCCAGTGCGGGAGCAATTCCAGTAACTTTAAGCAAAACGGCTGGAAGTGATTGGCTCGTGCTTCCTGCTTCGCCCACAGCTGGCGAAATATCTATCCAAATTGACCCCACTGCTCTCAACGCCGGAGATGCCCTGACCGCCACCCTTACGGCTTCGGCAGCCGGCTATCCAGATACTTTTTTAGCAATAGAAGTACAAGTCATTGGCTTGGCAAGTACCCTACAGTTTAACTTCCAAGATGCAGCTACCACGCCGCCCGTGGGTTGGCAAAAAGATTTTGGAGAAGCTTTTGACCTGCGAACGGGCGCATCTCAGGGAACGGGCTTTACCTACGGCTGGAAAAATTTTGCCAATCAAGAACCCGTTGACTTTACTGCCGAAGGTAGAAATCGAAATAATCCCGCCGGAGACCCAATTCTCAAAACACTAGTCCATATGCAACGCTTCCTTAACAATGGTTATTGGGAGCTAGAATTGCCCAATGGAGCCTATCGGGTGGATGTCTCGGCAGGAGATGGCTCTGGAAGTACCGACAGTGAACATGCGCTCAACGTGGAAGATCAGCAAGCCATTGCTCCTTTCGTACCCACCGCCGGGGAGTTTCGTGGTGGTACGGCTAATGTTCTCCTACAAGACGGCCTGCTCACGATCGACGCAGCGGGGGGAAGCAACACCAAAATCAACTCCGTTCGTATCCGACCCATCGAGGGCATTCTCTCTTTTGATACGACTCGCTTGGATTTTGTAGCCTTCGTGGGCGAAACACCTGATCCAGCCACAGCTTCCCTCTCGGCTAATATCGGCAATCCAACTTTTACGCTAAACCATCGGGAGATTAGCCCGAATCAAGTAGTCAATCCTACTTGGCTGATTATGCCCGCTGTTCCTGCTTACGGGTCAATGGAGTTTGCGGTTGATCCAACTGGTTTGGCTCCCGGGGTTTACAAAGCTCTAGTAGAAGCTAAAGCCACGGACTATGTAGATGGTCTTTTGGAAATCCAACTAACGGTGCTGGATGTGGCGAATACCTTGCAAATTAACTTTCAAGACCCAGCCACCGTGCCTCCCACGGGCTGGCTGGCGGATTACGGGCAAGCTTTTGGCTCCCGAGAAGAAGCCAACCAAGGTAACGGTTTGGTTTACGGTTGGGTAGATACCAGCCCCCAAGCCAATCCAGTAGACATTAGTGCTAACGGAAGAAACCGAGATCGAAGCAAAACGGGGGATGATATCCTCAGTGCTTCCTTGATGCACTTGCAGTTTGATGATTTGGCTCGCCCGAACGGGGTAGCCATCGAGGGGGTTTGGGAAATTGCCCTCCCCAACGGCGCCTACGAGGTGAGCCTGAGCGTAGGAGATTTGATGGAAGAAGCAACCAACAACACCATTCACTACCTGAGCGTGGAAGGCCTGCCCTTCGTGGTGAATTTTAATCCCGATCCCGTCAATATTTTCCAAATGGTAACCGATACGGTCAATGTGGAAGATGGTCGCTTGACGATCGATGCTTTTGGAGGCTTTAACACCAAAATCAATTACGTAAGTATCAAAAATATTACCCAAGCTGCCTTGTCTTTTGTACCCAAAAAACTAGATATCTCAGTGGTGATTGGAGAAAATGTCCCCACCCAAACCGTGAGTCTCTCCGCCAACTCTGGCACGCCCACTGACCTCAGTTTACAAAAAATAGTTGCCGCCAACTGGCTAACGCTACCTGCCGCCGCACTGGGTGATCTAGATTTTGAAATAGATGTAACTGGGCTAGAAGAAGGCATTTACAATACCACCGTGGTTGCGCAGGCCGAAAACTACGTGGAAGCCCCGCTCAATATCACCCTCCGCGTCGTGGATGTAAATTGGGGAATTCGGGTGAATTTCCAGAATGCGCCGGGCGTAGGACTAGGCATTGCCCCGCCGGATGGCTACGAGCCAGACTATGGCTTTGCCTACGGAGATCAGGGAAATGGTCTGACCTACGGCTGGATCGATACGGGAGGAAATCCTGCGGATAACTCGTCAAACGGTCGTTTCCGAAATGCCGACGGGGTAGAAGTGCGTTTGAATACTTTTAACCACATGCAAAAACCTGGTGATCCTCCTCGCAACTGGGAGATAGAAGTGCCGAATGGAACCTACTTTGTCAATATCAGCGTAGGTGATCCTTCTTTTGCCGATGCTACTCATGCGGTTTTCGTGGAAGGAGAGGAGTTGATCGCGCCTTTTGACCAAGCCAATGAACCAGAAACCTTCCGTAGCATTGTCAAAAAAGTAGAAGTAACCGATGGCAAACTCACCGTTACCGCTGACCCCGTGAATGGATTCAACACCAAGATCAATTATATTCGTATCGGCTCCGAGGAAGTGGAAATCGAGCAAGTCAAAGATACTTTGCCCGTTTTGGCTGGATTGCCTGACCGACGTGTGCTGAGATTGAGCCTAGAAAAAACCGTGGGAGCAGATATTCTCACGCTCAGTTCCCTGACTTTTGAGGTGGGAAATGCTCAGATCACCGACATCGAGAAGGCTAAACTCTATTATACCGGAGCTGAGGAAAAATTTTCTACCCAAACTCCCGTTGGTGCCGTGCTCGATAATCCGGGTGACACTTTCCGATTCGAGAACTTAAATTTTGATATACCCGAAGGCCCGAACTATTTTTGGCTGGCTTATGATGTACAGGCAGATGCCCTTACGGGAAATGTCTTGGAGGCGATTTGTACCAAGGTGGTAGCAGGCGTAACGGCCTATGAACCAGATGATAACCCTGGCTTCCGAGTAATTACTCCCACCGATAGCCTACCCGAAAAAGTACTCAGCTTTGCCAATCTGGGGGACTATGCCGAAGTTTCGGCTGACCTAGAAATGCCCGCCAACTTCACGCTGGAAGCTTGGATTTTCCCTCATCAAATCGCCGCCGCAGATACGCTTTGGATCGTTGGTGAAGAGGGCGGTGCTTATCTGGCGCAGAGTGAAGAGGAAGTTCATTTTTATGTGAATGTAGAAGGCACTTTTCAAAATCCTGCCAAAGCTGATCTCTTGATCAACGAATGGAATCACGTGGCGGCTACTTACGACGGCACCACGATGCGCCTCTATGTGAACGGGCGAGAGGGAATTGCGGCTACGCTGATTTCTGGAAATAGTAACGTAGATTACCTGGATCAAGGAAAAGTCTTTGCCTTTGGAGCACAAAGTCCACTTTTCAATCCCAATCAGATGTTTCTAGATGAAGTGCGACTCTGGAATCGTGCGCGTAGCCTGGAAGAAATCCGTGAATCAATGCACTTGACCTCGATTGGTACCGAAACTAATCTAGTTCACTACTGGCAGTTTAATCAAGACGCAGGACGAGAACTAATCGGTGAGGAATACGCAGTGTTGAGCCCTTCTTTGCTGCAAGCAGATGGCCTCGAGCCCGTGGGTAGAGGCGTGAGCCATACACATACTGTCAACGCCGCCGGACTTTATGATTTTGGAGAAACAGACTTAGAAATTACGTTTGGCACAAGTCAGCCCGAAGACGACGTGGTGGTTACTTACCTTTATAATCAACCTTTGGGGACTGACCCTGCCCCCACACGTGGTCAGATGCTGGGTTATTGGATTGTCAATAACTACGGAGATAATGATATCGATGGTGTGATTTTGAAGTTCAATTTGCCAGACGGGAGTGTACTATCTTCTATCATTGATGATTTCTTCTTGCACAAAAGAGGCTCTCGTGCGTTTGGACCCTGGTCGGAACATGGGCATTTGGACGACGGCTTGATGGTTAGCCTCAGCGGAGAAAACGGCAGTAATTATCTTCAGTTTGATGGCTCGGCAGGAACACAGGCACTGCGTAGTTTTAGTCAGTTTGTGATCACCAGCAATCAGAAACCATTGCCTTTGACTTGGCTCAGTTTTACGGGCGAGCGTGTTAATAAAAAAGAGATTGCATTACATTGGACAACGGTGAACGAAGTCAATGTTTCTCATTTTGAGATAGAACAGAGTCAAAATGCAACTGATTTTGAGCAAGTTGGTCAATTGGACGCAAAGAACCAAAATCTGAATGATTATACCTTTATTTTACCCGAAGCCAAGAGTGCTTATTATCGCTTGCGCCAAGTAGATACAGATGGAAGCTCACGGTACAGTGCGGTGGTATTTGTAGAAGGAGCCGGGGGTGAGGACTTGCGCATTTTCCCGAATCCGGTGCAAGATCGTGTGCGGGTAGATGCTTCTGAGTTTATCCAAAACCAGCCTGAAATGCTCGTGGAAGTTTGGGATATTCAGGGAAAAATAATGTGGACGGGACAAGGAAATCTAGCCAAGATGGAAGCCGGACTTAACCAATATATTCTCCAACTAAGCGAAGGCATTTACTTCTTAAAATGCTATACTTTGGAGAAAGTGTATACTTTTAAATTGTTGAAGCGTTAGGCTTTCTCTAAAAGTTTTAGAAAAAATGGCGTTAGTTGTAGTGGCTAGCACTGTTTCTTACTGATCCAACGCGATAATATAAATCTTTTTCTCCAGAGGCTGCTTCCATACATTTAAAAGTTTGGGGACATCAACTGCTCAAAAACGGTCAATCATTACGAAGAAGAAACTCGATCCAAGACCGTTTTCAAGTGTTGCTTAGCCAAGTTGCGCTGCCTGACCATCACGAAAGTAATGACCAGTAGAATGGCGATCACGGTACCGAAAATTAAAGTTAATTGAAAAGCTTGGGTATTTTGTAGGCGTTCTTCTACGCGGCGGATGCGTTTGTACTTCGCTAAGATACGGGCGTTGAGCGGGCTACGCATTTTCAGGCTGAGGCGCAGGGCTTCGGCTTGCTCGTAGGCTTGCAGAGCCCGGTCATCTTGCTCCAGTAAGCCGTAAAGCTCACCCAAGGTTTCGTACATTTGCACGGTTTTTTGCTTGTTCTCAAGCTGCTGAGAAACCTTGAGTGCTTCTTCGAAGTAAGGTTGAGCCTTCTCTCGATTTTCTTGGTCGGGGAATTTAAAATAGTAAGTTCCGATAATTTCCAAGGTTTGTAATATTTTGGCCTTATTATCCAAATCCCGATAGACTTTCAAGGCTTGCTCAAAGTCATGA
Source organism: uncultured Cytophagaceae bacterium (assembly GCA_964551015.1). GTDB lineage: Bacteria > Bacteroidota > Bacteroidia > Cytophagales > Microscillaceae > CAZKBP01. The sequence continues at coordinate 48,724 of CAZKBP010000005.1, forward strand.
ATAGAACCTTGATATTGATTAAGATCCTTGGCATCCATGATGGCAATATGTGTGAGCGCATCAGCAATTCCCTTATCATAATCAATTTTTTGTGCCATATCCAAGGACTGTTTGATATAAAAGGCTGCCTGTCCTTCTTTCCCAATTTGGCTAAGTTGCTCAGCTAAGGCATTGAGCGTGTTGATCTTATCTCGATCTTCCTTGGCTACTCTGAGTACTCGGTAAAGACTATCAATGGTGGCACATTGGGCGTGAACATTCCCTCCTCCTAAGCAAGAAAGCAACATCATCGAGAGCAAGAGCTTTTTCATGGTCAAAAATTTTACAATCGTCTAATAATTTAGCTTATCACAAAATTTCTACCAAAGTTTTCTTGAGAATCTAGGAGTGAGCATTCAGGAGCTAGCATCAAACGCCAAAGCTGCTAATAACGTCCTCATCAATAACTCCTAACTCCTCATATCTTACTCTCCACGATTTTGTAAAAGCTATCACGGTAGGTATTGCCAATAGGAACCCATTTGTCTTTGATTTTGATCTTGTTGCGCTCGATGGCTTCCACGTGCTGCATCGAGACAATATAGGATTTATGTACGCGGATAAAACGGGGCGAGGGCAGATGCTCTTCCATAGATTTCATACTCTGCAAGGTGAGCAACTGCTCCTTGGGTGTAACAAAACGGATGTAATCTTTTAACCCCTCGATGTAAAGAATATCAGCCAGGTCAATTTTGACAATTTTGTATTCCGTTTTGATAAAAATAAAGTTTTCCCCTTTACTCTCTGAGGTGTTTAGGTTAGAGTTACCAGTAATTTTACGGTGGATGGTATCATAGTACTTATTCGCGGCTCTGAGGAAACGCTCAAAGGAAATGGGCTTGAGCAAATAATCTACGGCATTTAGATTGAAACCCTCGATTGCGTAATCTGAGTAGGCAGTCGTAAAAATTACGTCTGGTTTCCGAGGAAGCGATTTAATAAACTGAATGCCTGTCAAATCAGGCATTTGAATATCCAAGAATATTAAATCTATCTTATTTTCTTTGAGATAATCCAATGCCTCGATGGCACTCATGCATTTCTTGATTAATTTCAGAAAAGGAACTTTACTAATATAATCTTCCAAAATATCTAGGGCCAGTGGCTCATCGTCAATAATGATACAGTTAATCATTTTTCACAGTTTTATGGTTAATTCAACATGGTATTTATGCTCGTGGGTATAGATGCTCAGCTTGTGCTGGTTGGGGTACAATAGCTCGAGCCTTTTTTTTACGTTAGGATATCCGATGCCTTTTTCGTTGTTTCCCTGATTAATCATTTGCGGGGACACGATATGATTCCAAGATTGAAAATATAAGATATTCATTTCTACCTTTAAACCAAAGTAAATTTCGGAGTTTGAATGCAAACTGACCCCATGTTTGAAGGCATTCTCTACGAAAGGAATCAGGAGCATCGGTGTGATTTGTTTCTCTACATAATCACCCTGAATCAGAAAATTTACTTTTAAAGGGTCTTTCAGCCGTAATTTTTGTAATGAAATGTAGTTCTGAATATACTCAATTTCCTTCTCTAAACTCACTTTATTTCCAGCCGCTTCATAGAGCATATAGCGCATCAACTCAGAGAGTTTCAAAATGGCTTCTGGCGCCTGGCGATCCTGTTTGTAGCTCAGCGTGTAGATATTGTTTAGAGTATTGAATAAAAAATGAGGGTTCACCTGAGATTTGAGTAAGGCTACCTCACTCAGCAAATTCTGTCTTTCTAACTTGGAGCGTAATCGTTGGTTTTTGAACCAATCCATGGTAAAGCGAGCCCCACTTGCCAAGCCCATAAAGAGCAATACGTGTAAGGAAACTCCCCAGTAATGAGACCAAAAAGGTACTTGCTGGCTGAATTCCAAGGGCAAATCTGTCAAATTCGCCTGCAAAAAATGAATATACAAGATAGAAACCAGTGGTAACAATAGTAGGGCGCTCAGGCTAAGTGCCACAAATGAAAAAACTTTTTTCTGTTCTAGTAAATGGGGAATCAGGTAGAGATAATAACTATAAAAAACCAACGGCTCCATCAGCGTGGCAAAACCCGTGAAATACCAGAATAAATCTGGGCGAATACCCATGCGTACTACACTCAAATAATAAATAGTGCCACGGTAGCTAAACCAGATCAGGAAATGAGATAAGACCTTCAGATAGCTCTTGAGGGTGGTAGAATCAAGCTCCACGCCACCCGCGACCAGCTTAGAATTTGACTTGGAGAGCAAGCCAAAAATTGTAGTCTTATTTTTGGAAGGATAGAGGGGAGGCTCAGCCAGCACGCGATCAAAATAGGGCGGTGTTTTCTGCATGGGGTACTCAAAAAAAAAGCATTGACCTCATATCTGAAGCAATGCCTGTAAAAGAATTTTATTGCTTAACTGCAACCTAAGGAAAAATAGCCGAAGATCAGAGAAAGATTATACCAAACCCATCCAGATATAGATCAAATATTCAAATTGATCTACCAACGTGTTGTAGATGCCTACGGGCTTTTAGCCTATAACTTGATTAAGTTAGCAGAGCAACCTACTTAATACCGACTGTTCAAAAACATGGTGATGAAACCACCTAGCATGAACCAAGCCCCCGAAAAACTTACGCCCTCAATATGGAAAGAAATCCAACCCAACTCTAAACTCAGACCAATCAGAAACAAGATAGCACCCAACCAACTGCGACCTACCACTAACATAGCAATGGCCGCTCCTACCATTAATCCTATGTGGTAATTTGTCTGTATAAAGGCCAACTCTAGTAAGTGTTTATAATCTAAAAAAGCCAAAACAAACACGATCAGGCTGAGCCACTTCACGATTTGATATGTATTGCGCATGATTCTTTGATGTTGAAATTTTGCCCCATAATACAAAAAAATCTCCACGTTCGCTGAGAAACTTTACGAACAATGAGAATTTGTAATATTTTTTCTAATATTGAATTTATCTAGCTAGCCAAGAGCTAAACATTTTATTACAATTATCTAACCTACACGAAAAGTCATGAAAGCAACCGTGATTCATCGCTACGGCGCACCCCAAGTACTGGTCAACCAAGAAATTGAACGACCCCAAATCAAAGCGGATGAAGTACTGGTACGTGTCAAAGCCGCCGCTATCAATCCCAAAGATTGTTTAGTACGCAAGGGGAATTTTAAAATATTCACGGGGAATCGCTTTCCGATGCCATTGGGAGAGGACATTGCCGGAGAAGTAGCCGAAGTGGGTAAAAATGTGAAAAACTTTGTAGTGGGACAGCCCGTGTACGGCATGATAAACGGCTGGCGTACTGGTGCTTATGCTGAGTTTGCCAAGATCAAGGCCAATGAATTAGCACCCAAGCCTGCCAAGCTGAGCTATCAAGAAGCGGCGGCCATTCCTTTGGCTGCTTTGACGGCCTTGCAAGCGATTCGAGACTTGGGGGAGCTCCAAGCTGGACAAAAAATTTTGATTAATGGTTGCTCAGGCGGAGTGGGCGTATTTGCCCTGCAAATTGCCAAAGCACTTGAGGCAGAAGTAACAGGTGTGTGCAGCCATCGGAATGTAGCCCTTTCTCAAAGCTTAGGCGCAGATCGAGTGATAGACTACACCCAAACAGATTTGCTCGAGACCGAAGAAAAATACGATGTATTTTTTGATAGTTTTGGCAACTACCATTTCTCAAAAGTCCAAAAGCTTCTGACCCCAAGAGGGATTTATGTTACCACCCTTCCCAAACCCCGCAATATTCAACAGGTGTTTCTCAATCCTTTTCGTTCCCAGAAAAATAAATTGGTCGTGGTCAAATCGAAGAGCCAAGACCTGAATTATCTTAACCAACTTATTGAGCAGGGTAAATTACGCTCCGTGGTAGATCGCACTTATCCCCTGAGCCAAGTGCAGGAAGCCCATACCTACGTAGAAACCAAGCGTGCCCAAGGGAAGGTAGTGTTGGAGATAGATTGAATGGAATTTAAAATTACAAATCAAACCAAGTGACCCGAATAGTGTCCGCTACCTGCGCTCAGTTTCCCAACTGAGTACCTGTAAGAGTCAAGATTCCTACTACCTGTGCTCAGTTTCCCAACTGAGCACCTGCAGGAGTCAAGATTCCTATCTTGATGGGACTTAAGATGCAAAGCTTGCTCTGTAAACTGCTAATTTTCATCCTTATCTTTACGCCCAAACACCGAGATATTCAAATAGCGTTTGGGATTTTCGCGCAAGTCAGTGGTGAGTTTCTGCGCGCTTTGAGTGAGCGTGTTGAGGCTATTATAGAGCGAATCATTATTAGCCAATGCTCCCAAAGTACCTTCACCGTCGTTGACTTTGGCCAGGATACGATTCAGATTAGCCATAGACGCGTTCAATTTATCCACCGCCGCGCTCAGTTCCAATTGATTGAGAGAGTCGGCAAAACTATTCATTTTACCCGCTAGAGGTTCAAACTCCTGCCCCGTTTTGACCAAAGAACCAGACAAACGATTCAGGTTACTCAGGGTTTGGTCTAGCTGACCGCTACTCAAAGTTCGGTTGAAAGAGGCCGAGATACTGTTAAAATTTTTGAGACTTCCTTGGATGTCATCCGTAGATTCATCCAGAGCACTCAAAATACGGTTGATTTTGGTGGTCATGGAATCTATCTGATTGATAATCGGATCGGTTTTATCTGTCAGGGCCACGATCAATCCCTGATCAGCCACGGAAATAAGGGTATCTTCTCCCGCCAGTGGTTGATCTACTTTACCAATGGTTAGGTCAATCATTTTACCTCCCAAGAGGCCATTATCGGCCAAGTGCGCTTGGGTTTCTTTGCCCAAGTCCAAATCGCTACGGATGTCCATCACCACGAGGAGTTTGTTCCCTTGATTCTGGAGAATAAGAATATCGCTTACTCTTCCTACTTGAAGGCCATTCAACTGAACAGGGTTAGAAATAGTTAAGCCATTCACATCATCATAAACAGCGTAGTAAGTATGACTATTGGAAAAAAAATCAGTGCCTTTCAAAAAATTGAAGCCTAAATAGAGCATAGCGGCTGCGACTAAGGCTAGTAATCCGATTCTTACTTCTTTGGACATGGTATGTAGATTTGATCAAAAATAGGTTTTCTAGGATTAGATTTTTTTTTAGCGTAAAAATAGTTTCAACATTAAACTAAACCACGAAAAGAGCTTTTCAGTTTGCTTCTAGTTCTTTTTTGTAATCTCGAATCGCTCGGTAGAGCGCGTGCGCCATGTAAGTTTGTCCTTGGGTGCTTTTCAAAAATTGCTCTTCACTCGGGTTTGAAAGAAACCCCAGCTCTACCAACACGCAGGGCATGGTGGTTTCTGAAAGCACTACAAAGCCCGCCTGCTTCACACCACGGCTTTTGCGTTTGACCTGAGCTTTGAATTGGTGTTCAATTTTATGCGCCAAGCGGAGGCTGTTTTGTAAATGAGTTTGCTGACGCAAAGAGAGCAAAATGTAAGATTGAGGCGAATCTGGATCAAAGCTGCCATAATTGCTTTGGTAGTTGGCTTCTTTCAAAATTACAGAATTTTCTCGCATAGCAATCTCTAGATTTTCTTCGGTTTTGTGCAGTCCCATCACGAAGGTAGAAGTGCCGTGTACATACTGCCGATTGGCCATTCGACGGGGAGCCGCGTTGCAATGGAGTGATATGAACACGTCTGCCTTGTATTTGTTAGCTATTTCGGCGCGCTTGTGTAGCTCCACGAATTCATCTTTGGTACGTGTATAAGCGACCTTGATGCCCGGGATATTTTTTTGCAAGGTACGGCCAAGCTCTAAGGCAATGGCCAGGGTAATCTTTTTTTCGTGGACAGAATGCCCGATGGTACCCGGATCTTTGCCTCCGTGCCCCGCGTCGATGACAATCATTTGCACTACGGCGGGAGAAGAAGCTGGAGTAAAACCCAAGAAAAGTATTGAGATGCAAAAAAGTGTTAAAAAACACAAAAAAGCGTGGAATAGGCGATGGTTGGTTTTCACTTTTTTTCGTGTTGGTTTAAGATTTAATATCTTTACGCGAATTTCAGTCATTTTTGTTGCAAAAGGAAATGCCTTTGCCAGAAGACCAGACTCCTCGGAGAGAATTAAATCAGAAGAACTTGAAAATCAGGCTTTTTTATATTTGGATAGGATGTTGTTTGTGGAGTTTCTCGACCTTGAAAGCACAGGTAGATACCCTCAGTACCCAAGAAGAAGGAACCGAGAACGCTGCGGATGTAGGTGCGGATACGATTAGAATCTCGAGTGATATCGAGACGACCATTCAATATACCGCAGAGGATTCTATTATCACAGATGTGGTTGAGAACAAGGTCTATCTCTACGGCAAGGCCAAGGTAAATTACGGGGATATTTCCCTAACCGCGGCTGAAATCGTGATAGATCAAAACAATAATGTTGTAAATGCTCGGGGGGTGCCTGATTCTACGGGTAGATTACAAGACACACCTATCTTCAGTCAAACCGGAGAAAGCTACGAGGCGGACTCCATGCGCTATAATTTCAAAACCGAGAAAGGGGTCATTTCTGGTATCGTCACGCAACAAGGAGAGGGTTATATCCAGAGCCGCAAAGCTAAAAAAGACTCGACCGGGATCATGTACGCCGCTGGGAACCGCTACACCACCTGTAACCTCAAGCACCCGCATTGGTATATTTACGCTGATAAAATCAAGTTGATTCCAGAGAAACAAGTCATCACTGGGCCTTTTAACCTCGTGATCGCAGATGTGCCTACGCCTCTGGGCTTTGCCTTCGGGATATTTCCCTTCACCGATCGGAGACGCTCGGGCATCATTGTGCCTTCTTACGGGGAATCCAGAGATCGGGGTTTCTTCCTGCGGCAAGGAGGATATTATTGGGCCATCAATGACTACATGGCCGCTACTTTTCTGGGCGAAATTTATACGAATGGTACTTGGGGGATAGATACCCGTTTTAACTATCGCAAACGCTATCGCTACAGTGGGAATGCTTCTATCCGCTATTTCAATCGGATTCAGGGAGACGAAGGAGAAGAGACGGTTTTCCAAGATTTCAATTTTCGGTGGTCGCACACGCCCGTTACCCGAGGGCGTAGTTCTTTTTCGGCCTCGGTCAATCTGGGTTCAACCCAAAACAACCGAAGAAACTCCTTTGACCCGCAGGAGCAGATTACCAATACCTTCAATTCCAGTGTAACTTACAATACAAGTTTTGACGCCTGGAATACCCCCGTTACGCTGGGCTTGAGTGGCCGGCAGAGTCAGAACAGCCGAACGGGGGTAGTAGATGTTACCTTACCAGCGATGAATTTGGGAGTGAATCGTATTTATCCGTTTAAGAAGCAGGGTCAAAGTGCCAAGAATTTTCTCCAAAATATCAACTTGTCTTATAATTTCTCGGGGGAAGCAGTTTTTACCAATGTGCCACCTAATACGAATGCTTTTCCCTTTGAAGTAGCCAACGACCCTCAGGAAGATCGAAGCTTCAGTGAAGACAATCAGGCTCCTCCTTTTTTCTCTGACATCCCAGAGCTTCTGAAAAATGCGCAAATTGGGGGCATCCATAATATTCCTATTTCTACCACGATTAAACTCTTGCGGTATTTTAGTTTGAACCCTAGCTTTAACTATCAGGAAGCTTGGTATCCTAAAAAACTGAATTATACTTGGATCGACTCGCTCAACGCCGTACAGGTAGATACCTTAAATCAATTCTCCAGAGTTTATTCTTACAGTACTTCGGCCAGCCTTACCACACGGATTTTTGGTACTTTCCTTTTTGATAAAAAGAATAAAGGAAAACGCTTGCAGGCGGTCCGTCACACCGTGGTACCCAATATCAGTTTTAGCTATCGCCCTGATTTATCAGATGAGCGGATTGGTTTTTTTCAAAGGGTACAAGTAGACTCCACGGGAGAAAATTTTCGGGATGTCTCTCGCTACTTAGGTTTTAGACCTGGGCCGCCCCTGAGTACCAGTGAAGCAGGGGTGATTTCATTTAGCTTGCAGAATATTTTTGAAGCCAAAGTACTACCGCGAGGAGATACTGCTAAACCCAAGAAAATCAGTCTGTTGGATAATCTCTCTTTTAGTGGGAGCTATAATTTGGTGGCAGACTCGCTGAATCTCTCCAATATCTCGATTGCCGCCCGAACTCGGCTCTTAAACACGGTTGATTTTAACTTCACGGGGACGCTTGACCCCTATGTATACCGAATTTTATCGGTGAACGAAGACGGAACGGTTCGCCAGCAGACACGGGTGAATAAATTTGCTTGGGAAGAGGGGAGGGGCATTGGGCAACTTTCACGCTTTAATATATCCTTGTCGGCCAATTTTACCCCAGACGCTTTCCGTAAGAAGACTCAACGCAAAGCCAAAGACAAAATTGCCGGTGATGATAATATCAATGAATCGCAAGAACAAGAACTAGAATTTATTCAAAATAATCCAGAAGAATACGTGGATTTTGATATTCCTTGGTCGCTTCGTGCCACCTACAATATCAACTATTCTCGGGTAGGTTTTCAAGAATCAAGGGTAGAACAACAAATCAATTTTAGTGGAGATGTGAGCTTGACCAGTACCTGGAAAATCACCTTTCGTTCTGGCTATGACATTTCTCGTAGTCAAATCAGCTTTACCAACATCGGTATCGTCAAGGATTTGCACTGTTGGGAAATGAACTTTAACTGGAACCCGATTGGAACCTTTCAGTCCTACATTTTTAATATTCGGGTCAAGTCTAGTATCCTGCAAGATTTGAAAGTCACGAGGCAACGCTCATTCTACGATCGAGATTTTTAGTGGGCGATGCGAGTCAGGAGTCGGAAAAGCTTCCTTTTTGCTGCCAAAGAACTCTTCTCTCTATCATCTTGAAAGGAAACTACGGTTCTTCTCAACAAGATGGAAGTAGATTGTACCAACTACTGATTCGTACAACGAGCCAATGCTTAAAATTTTATATCCCATTGAAAATAACTACCTTCAAGAACAATTTGGGAAAAGGTTAGCTAATGATGCATATTTTTACAAAAAGAAATTTACTTATATCGGGTTCCGTAGTGATTTTATTAGGCTTGAGTGTGGGAATTTACTGGTATATGGAAAACCAACGTCCCTATGACGCTTGGAATCTGATTCCAGGAGAGCCAGTACTGGTTCTGGAAACCACGGAACTCAATGAAGGCATTCAGGAGATCAGCACCCAGCCGATTTGGCAAACCATCAGTACGACCCCTTACTTTGGGACAATCTCGGAGCGTCTGAGCTACTTGATGCTCATCCTTGCAGAGAAGGGCGGGCAACATTTTTTCCAAAACAAGAAGCTCTTGGCTTCTCTGCATTTGACTTCCAAAAATGATTTTGACGCGCTATTTTATCTGCCCATTCAAACCGAAGAAGACCAATATTTTTACAATCAAGTTTTGATGAGTTTTCGTCAAAATCGTGCCTACCGCTTCCGAACCCGTAATTACGGTGGCTATCAGATCCACGAGATTCATCTGGAAGAAGAAGAGCTACGTTTTTCTTTTACCTTGCACCGAGATTTTTTAATTGCTAGCTATACCTCGCTTTTGGTAGAAGATGTAATTCGTAAAATCAATACCAGCGAGCAAGCGTTTGTTTTTGCACAACAAAAAGAAATTGATCGTCTGCAAAAAATTCCTCGTTACCAGAGCCGGAAGTTTTCTTTGTATGTCAATAATCGCTCGCTACTTCCTTTCTTGAATCTCATGATTCAAGAAAAGCTTAAGCCCTACTTCAAGCCCATGAGTTCTTTTGCCGATCATATTTTCTTGAATCTCAGGGAGGTGAGCAATCATTGGCAATTGGAGGGGCAAAGTTATGTGCAAGCGGAGGATACCACTTCTTTTCTCCACGTATTTCAGGGGCAGGCTGGGGGCAACTTTGATTTGGTAGATTATATTCCCGCCGAAACGGCTGTGTTTTATCATCTCAGTTTTTCTCAAACCCCTACTTTCATAGCAAATTGGCGCCGCTACTGGCAAAGAGAAGATCGAACCTTCCGACAGAGGCAATGGGCACTCAAAAATGAATATCAATTCCCTCTGGAAGACTTTTATAAAAATTTGCAGGAAGAAATGGGGCTGTGTTTGGTAGAATCCAGATCTGGTCTGGATACGGACAAGCTTTTTCTCATCAAAACGCATTCCCTGACCCAAGCTATTCGCCAACTAAATGAATTGGGAGAAGTGGCAGCGCAAAGTGTCAGCCGGAAACCAGCCAGCCTGCAACACGAAGGACATCAAATCCGACAGATTTATCTAAATGAATTGCCCCGAAGCCTTTTTGGAGCCATCGCGCAAGGCTTTTCAGATTGTTATTATGCCCCAATTGGTCAGTACGTGGTGATGGCCAATAATATACAGGTGCTGAGGCAATACCTAGATCAAGTAGCCGCACGCCGAGTTTGGTCGCAAAACGCGGAGTATCGTTCTTTGAAAAATTTTCTTTTTCCAAAGGCACAATTGACCATGCACGTGAATATCAATCAAGCCTGGAGTGCCATATATCAGAATTCCTCAGAGCCTTGGCAACAAATTTTGAATGCCTACGAACGGCAAATCAAGGCATTGCATCAACTGACCTTTCAAGTACAGGGCAAGGGTGAGCACTACGCGACTCGCCTACTGATGCAACCGCTCTATCGTGCTTCTGAAGCCAAGGAGGTGGCTGAGGGCTATGAACTACACTTTGATACCAATCTTCCTGACGCCATTTATACTCCTCCGTATTTGGTCAAGAATCATCACGATCGAAGCTGGGAAATACTGGTACAGAGTTTTCACAATGAAATTTTTCTGCTTTCTCCCGAAGGAAAGTTGCGCTGGAAATTTAACGCCGGAGCGCCCATCCGAAGTGATGTGCATCAGATTGATATTTACAACAATGACAAACTACAATATCTCTATCTGACCGCTGACCGCATTGGTTTGTTAGATCGCCTGGGCAGGAATGTACCTCGTTATCCCATTTTCTTGCCAGATACGACACATTTACAAACACTGGCTTTGTTTGATTTTGATCAAAATGACCAGCACCATTATTTGATCTCTGACCGCAGAGGACAACTCTACATGTACGACGAGGAGAAAAACCGAATTCCTGGCTGGCGACCCAAGCGACTCAACCGACCACTTGCTTGTCCGGCGCAGCACGTGCGGATACAAGAGACTGATTTTATTCTCGCGCAGCAGGAGGATGGAGATATTTATGCTTTTAGTCGGGAAGGGCAGGTAATGGCTGGTTTTCCGATTAAGTTGCCTACCAAACTCGGCAATCCGCTTTGGATTAGTCCGGGCATCGATCCGATTGGCACCAAAGTAACCATGTTGAGCGAAGAAGGACAATTGGTAGACTTTAATTTAATTGGAGAAATCTTGGAGGATAGGCAATTGGATCGGCATTCGGCAAGAACCCGTTTTCATCTTTGTGCAGACCAAGAAAACCGTGATTGGATCATGGCCGCTACCTCTCGGGGACACGTAAAACTGATGGATAAACTGGGTAAAAGCTATTTTGAGAAAGAATACGAATCCAATTCCGACCAAATCGAGGTGCAATATTTTAAGCTGGGAGCAAATCTGGAAGTAGTTGCCGTTACCTTCCGCGTAGATTCCTATACTTATTTATATGATCTTCAAGGAAAACCGCTGGGCAAACCTTTTCGCAGTAATCAGAAGATCGCCTTGCAGTATCAGGCACAAAATCGCAGTCTTTTGATCCATCGTGTACATGGAAACAAAGTAGGAAAACTGGAGCTGAAGCTGGAGCAGTAAGATGAGCAGTCAAAAGGAAAACAAATATTTGCATTTACCATCTCATACCTTCCCTCTGTAATCAAGTACTTGTATCACCTGTTGTTTGTATGAACGACCAATGGGTATTTCGCGGTCTTGAATTTCTACGAATTCAGCACTAAAGGCTTTAATTTGATCCAGTGCCACGATAAAAGATCGGTGACAACGCAAGAATTGATCTGAGGGTAATTTTTCTGCAATCTGAGCCAACACTTGTTTACTCAAAATCACCTCTTCTATCGTATGAATTTTAACATAATCCTTCAAGCCTTCAATCAAGAAAATATCTTTTAGGAAAATTTTTCTAATCTTGCGATCAGCCCTCACGTAGAGAAAAGCCCCTGATTCGCTAGCCGTATTCGCTAAATTAACCTCAAAAGTAGAGGGGCTAGCCTGATCTCGGGCACGCTGGTATTTGTCAATAGCTTGAATAAAACGGGTCAAGGAAATTGGCTTGAGTAAGTAATCCAAGACCTCTAGCTCAAAGCCTTCCACGGCATAATCTCGGTAGGCCGTGGTGAGAATCACCTGAGGAGGATTCTGCAAAGTTCTGAGGAAATCCAAACCACTCATTTGAGGCATATGAATATCCAAAAATAGTAAATCTATCGGTTGTTTTTGGAGTTTTTCAAAGGCTTCTAAGGCGTTTTTACAGCAGGCAATTACCTCAAAGGAAGAAAGGTTTTTCAGATAATTACAGAGAATCTGCTGTGCGATCGGCTCATCGTCGACGATCAGGCAGCGTGTTTTCATGTGGTTTCGTGTTTAGAGATGATTGATTAGGTGAGAGAACTTGCCACTGTAGGCCAAGATGAACCTGATAGCGATTACCCAAATCTCGAGTTTGTAATTGGTGCCTTTGTGGGTAGAGCAAAGCGAGGCGTTTGCGCGTATTTTCTAGGCCAATTCCTCCCGCGTGTACGCTTCTTTCTTTGGTATCGGTCTTGCTATTTTCTAAGTCTAATCGGAGCATTCCAGCCTTGATTTCCAGCTTCAGATTGATCCAAGGGCGATCTAGCTCTTGACTAAGACCGTGCTTGAAGCTATTCTCTACAAAAGGTAAAATCAGCATGGGAGCAATTTTTACGGCTTGGGTATTTCCTTTGATATGTATATTGACTTCCAAATTTTCATCATAGCGCAGTTTCTCCAGGGCAATATAATGACGGATACAAGCTAGTTCCTGATCCAAGCTGACCTGTGGTACATCACACTCGTAAAGAATGTAATGGAGCAATTCGGAGAGTTTGATGAGCATCTCCGGGGCTAGTTCAGACTTCATTAAGGTGAGTCCGTATAGATTATTGAGTGTATTGAATAAGAAATGGGGATGAATCTGTGCCCGAAGAAATTTTAATTCTGTCTCTCGCAAGCGTAATTCTGCTTCTAATTTATCTCTTTGTAGCTTTTGGTTGGCCTGTTGTACCTGATACCAATATCTGAGCAATTTGATGACAATCGCCAAAAGTACCACCAAGTACATCCCCACTACCAAGAAAAAAATATCATGAGTAGCTGGATTCAAATTAGCCAACTCATAATTTCCCAAGAGAATAAAAGCCAGTACAATCGTGAAAAGTTCTAGATAGACCGACACTAAAATCGTGTAAGCCAAGAACAAGATAAATTGTGCGTATCGCTTGGCGAGCAAAAAACGAGGAATCAAATACAAATTAAGAAAGTAGGTCGTCAGCATGGTGGTAGGCAAGAGTAGACAGACAAACCAGAAGGTGCCTCCATAATCTTCGTTTACGTGCCCAAAGAAAACTGTATAAAAAATCAACACACCCACCCAATAGAGTAGATGGAAAGCCACTCGATAGCGTCTTGAGAAAGGATCTTTCAAATAATCGTTGCGACGATTTTTCATAAAGGCTAATTTGTAACAAATACTTTAAAATCCCCTTCAATTCGTGCCAAAGTAGACTAACAACGGCAAACCGTAGAAGAATCAGCACTTAGCGGAGATGATCTACCTTTTATGATCAGGATAGACCCTAAAGCCACAGATGGTTGCCTTTGGACGATCTGCTCGCGAATTGTCCCGAGAAGTTGCTAATCTTGTAGAAATAAATAATTTACAAATCCAAAATAATATTTTATATGAATTTTTACGAATGGCTTATCACGGGAGGGATCGAGTTTATGGCTACGATCTCATTAGTAGGTATCCTCATCCTAGGTTTAGTAGTCAAAAAAGGAGTAGATTTTTTTGTTTATGATGATCTTAAACCCAAGCAGTTGCGTTGGGGGCTGGGAGGCATTTTATACCTTGGGAGTTTGGCTTTTGCTCTGGGAATTTTGGCGCAAGCCATTGGTATTTATCAGGCTTTGGTGGCCATCGAGAAATGGGGGAAAGTATCGCCTGCATTATTAGCGGGTGGGCTCAAGGTATCTATGATTGCTCCTATGTATGGGTTGATCATTTTTATCCTCAGTTCTATTTTCTGGTTTTTGCTGAGAATGCGCTATTTACAGTTGATGCGTAAATTTGAGGAATAGGATCAGGTTGCTAAGTTTTGATGAATCGCTGCCCTGTGGTCAACTTGGCTCCTGACATCTTTCCCTAAAAATGAAAAATGTATTGATTCAAGTCGTCTTCGCGAGAGAGTTTGAGTTTTTTCTTGAGGCGGTAGCGACTTTTTTCTACGCCACGAATGGAGATATTCTGGATAGAAGCAATATCGGCATTGGCCAGATTGATCCGAATAAAACAACAGAGCCGCAATTCGTTAGAGGTGAGATTGGGATGCCGATCTAAGATTTTTCGGGAAAAATCTTGATGTACCTTGTCAAAATGCAGTTGAAATTGATCCCAGTAATTCTCCGTTTTGATCTCAGAGTCAATCTTTCGGACGAGTTGTCTGATCTTCTTTTGGGCTTCGGGCTCAGAGTTGGGTTGAGAGCGGAGATTGTCTAATTCTCGTTTTAAGTCTTGTAATGCGTTATTTTTGTGGGCAAATTCTAGCAGAGAAGCGGATAATTCAGAGTTTTTACGCTCTACTTCGGCTTCTAGCCTTTCTTTATCTTGCTGTAGTATCTTTTGTTCGGCCAAGAGTAACTTTTGTTTGAATTTTTCTTCCCTTCTTTGATTCTGAAAGCGTACATAAGCAAAGAAAATCCCCAAGACTGTAATCAAGACCAGACCCCGGAACCAAAGTGTTTCCCAAAAAGGAGGGCTAATCTCAATCGTGAGCTGTTTGATCTCTTCATTCCAAACGCCGTGGTTGTTGGCCGCTTTGACCTCAAACACATAGGTATCTGCATCTAAGTTGGTAAACGTAGCCGAACGCTTGCCACCGTCTACAAAACTCCATTGATCCTCGAAGCCTTTCAAGCGATAGGCTAGCTGATTTTCAGAAGGGTTGGTATATTCGAGTGCCGCGAACTCGATGGTGAATACATTATCAAAATAGCTAAGATGGATACGAGGAGAAGCGTTCAGGGGCTGGGGCAAAATAGTTCTACCCTCGAATGCACCCACAGGAAGCGACTGATTAAAAAGCTTGAAATCCGTGAAGGCAATACGAGGAGGATGAGGATTGGTTTTCAAGTTTTTGGAAGAGAATTGATTAAAACCATTGATTCCCCCAAAAAACAAAGTGCCCGATTGACTTTTGAGAGAAGCGTCTGGGTTGAATTGATTAGACTGCAGTCCATCCCGCTTATTGTAATTCGTAAAAACCTTTTGTTTGGAATTATAGGCAGATAAGCCCATATTGGTGCTAATCCAAAGCATGCCGTTATGCCCTACTTCCAGCGCGTTAATTACATTAGAAGGCAAGCCATCTTGGGTAGAGTAATTCTTAAAACTAGATTTCCCAGCCTCGAGGCAGGCCAAGCCACCTCCTTCGGTACCCACCCAAATATTTCCTTTCTGATCTTCCAATAAGCAAAGCACGGAGTTAGCAGGCAAAGAGCGTGGGTCGCGGGGATTAAATCGCCATTGTTGGAATTTTTTTGAGCCAGCTGGAAGCATATTCAAGCCACCATATTCGGTACCAATCCATAGGTTCTGTTTGGAATCTAAGAGCAAAACTCTGGTTTGTACATCGCTCAGACTTTTGGGATTTTTGGGATCAGGGAGAAAGTGGGTAAAAATTTGTGTATCAAGGTCGAGCCGGCTCAAACCACCTCCCAGCGTGGCAATCCAGAGATGCCCTTGGTGATCAGCCTGAATATCCCAGACATTATTATTCACCAAGCTATTCGGCTTATCATCTTCGTGTTGGTAGAGGCGTTTGACTCGCTTGGTTTGAGGATCAAATTGATTCAAGCCCTGCGCAAAAGTTCCTACCCAGATATCTCCTTGTTGATCTTGATACAAGCTAGTAATGACATTACTACTCAAAGTATTGGGTACGTTGGGAGTGTGTTGATAAATCTCAAAAGTCTGACTGACGGGGTCAAATTTGAGCAAGCCCCCGCCGTCCGTTCCGATCCAAATTTTATTTTGTTGATCTTCTAAGAAACAAAGCACCGACTGAAAGCCCGGGGCATTGGTTTTGTTAATGGATTGAAGGAAGGTCAAGAATTCAGGCTGATAAGGCTTATAGACATTCACCCCTCCGTTGAAGCTACCTACCCAAACATTATCTCGGCTATCCGCAAACAGGTCGTATAAGGCATTGGTATTGAGGCTATTTTTCAAATTTCCAGAAAAGCGTTCATTCTGGAAAGATTCTCCTTTATTATCGCTATAAAATAAACCAGAACCGTCGGTACTGACCCAAATACGCCCCTTAGAGTCCAAGGTGATATCCTTAACTAGGCCATTGCCCACTCGTTTTTGTTGGAAAGTCTTGCGTTTTAGGTCATAAAGATAAAGGTGATTACCCTCTGTGCCCACCCAGAGCGTTTCTTTTTGAGCCAATAAAGCTTTGCTATAGCTACCCAGATTCAATCCTTCTTCCGGGTTATCTTCTATCACTCGTATTTGCTGTTGTCTTTTACTGTAATAATGAAGCATAGGCCCTTCGGTCGCGATCCAGATATTTTGATCTACATCCTCGGCGATAGAAAAAACCAAATCATTTCTTAATCGAGAATTCTCCCGTGTAGCTCGTGTGTGAAAATGATCTACCTGATCCAGAGCAGGATTGGTACGAATCAGGCCGTGGCCGAGGGTGCCAATCCAGATATCTCCTTGCTGATCCTGAAAAATAGTCTGCACCGTAACTTCCGACCAGTTGAGCGGCTTGGAGAGTGGATTGGTTCGAAACTTTTGTGTTTTTCGCTCCAAAATACTGAACCCACCCTTACGCAGACCAATCCATATATTACCCGCTTTATCCTCTAAAAGGCATTGGATGGTGTTATGTTGGAGTCCTGTAGAATCCTGAGGATCAGCTTTGTAAATCTCGAATTCATAACCATCATAGCGATTCAATCCATCTCGACTTCCGAACCAGAGAAAACCATCTCGATCTTCTAAAATTGCGTAAATCGTGTTGTTAGAGAGCCCCTCGTCAATAGTCAAATGGTCGAAAGTAAGGGATTGCCCCAAGAGATGGGTGCATACATTAATCCAAACCAAAAGGATTGTCAACAGGACTTTATTCATGGGAGCTTTACCCTATCGTTCGTGTCTTAAATGTGCGAAGAGTAAAAATAATCTAAATTATTCTTACTTTCTAAACAAATCTAAAACGCTCCGAAATCGTTAAAGTTTGAATTTTTGTAGAAATTTAGCCACGCATATTCTTCCAGGAAGAGATGTATGAGAAGAACAGACAGTTCAAGATAAGGAGCTGATATGACCACGCACCGCTTGACTCATAGGCTGAATGATTGATTCTTAAAGGCTTAGTAAACCCAAATGCTGCAGAGCCTTCATGGTAATTTGTGAGCGAATGACAGGAAATAAATCCATGTTAAAAGCTTCTCGTGGCTCGATACGCGTGGCAAAATAATAAACCTTGTTTTCTTTTTCCAGAAAACCCACGAACCAACCCACGTTATTTCCTTCACGAATGGCCCAGCCCGTTTTGCCACTGAGTTGATAATCTTCATTTTGCTCAATGACAATCATCCGGCGCATAATCTGGTGAGTTCTGGGGGAAATGGGAAGCTCGGCTTCATAAAATCTTTGCAAAAAATCAATCTGCTGAAATTGACTGATTTTAGAATCGCCTTCCAGCCAAAAGCGATCTAGGCTACTCGAGTCCACGACCATCTGACCGTAATCAAATTTTTGGAGATGGTTTTGCATACGTGCCACGCCTACTTTCCGCGCTACTTCTTGGTAGCAAGGCACACAGGAGCGATGAAAAGCCTGTCTAAAAATCATATCTTGCTCCCAAACTTCCATACTTCTTGGCTCACCATCCCACTCAAATAAGGTGCTGTCACTTTCTACCACACCCGTTTCCAGCGCAATGATGGAGTTGGTGATTTTAAAAGTGGAAGCCGGAAGTTTGCCTTGCCTCGCCCAATCAAAATCATTTGCATAAAAAACTTCCTCTTGCGGGTCGTAAACCAAGATGGCTCCCTCGACCTCCGCCGAATCCAAGATTTCTTGGAAAGGAGCTTGGTAAATTTCTCGTGAAGACGTCTGGGTGGAGTCTGCCTGCGTTGGCTCGTGGTTGGCAGACTTTTCTGCTGAGCAGGCGAATAAAAAGTAGAAGCAAATCAAAATTACTAAACGATACATAAGCAAAGTAATGAGCAGTTTATGCCTGCAAAATAGCAGGAAATTTTGATACGAAACAAATGCAGGCACAGAACTCCATATGGACTCCTTGTCTGAGCCTGATGATGATAATACTTCCAGACATAGAATTTCAAAAAGATAGTAGCATGAGTAGATAAAAGGTTACATTTTTTGGTAAAATTTATTTTTTCTCCAAAAAATTAGTAGAATTATACATTCAACAAAAACCAAATAGCCTAAATCATGAAAAAACAATTTTTACTCTACTTTTTCTCTCTGCTATTCGCAGGAGAATTATCCGCGCAAATCAATGCCCGTATGTTCCGCTATCCCGATGTGTCTCAGGAGCACATCTGCTTTGTCTACGCTGGCGATATTTGGCTGGTGGATAAAAATGGCGGTCAAGCTCGCAAACTCAGTTCACCCAAGGGCACCGAGATGTTCCCGCGCTTCTCGCCCGATGGTTCGCAGATTGCTTTCACGGGGAATTACGATGGAAATCAAGATGTCTATCTTTTGCCCACCACGGGTGGCATTCCCCAACGCTTGACTTATCACGGCTTTCCCGATATGGTGCAAGACTGGCATCCAGACGGGGACAAAATTCTCTTTTCCTCCCGACGCAAAAGTGAAAAGCAACGCTTTAATCAATTTTACCTGATCTCTACCAAAGGAGGCATGGCCGAAAAACTCCCCTTGATGCAAGCTGAGTTTGGCTCCTTTTCGCCGGATGGCAATCAAATCGCTTTCACCGACCGAAGCCGTGTGTTCCGTACCTGGAAACGCTACCGAGGTGGCACCGCTCCTGACGTGTATATTTATGATTTTAATCAAAAATCCTCTACGAACATAACAGGCAACGATGCCAATGATGAATTACCGATGTGGCAAGGAGATAAGATTTATTACCTTTCTGATCAAGGTGCTGAAAAACGCTACAACATCTGGGCTTATGACACACAGAGCCAAGAAAATAAGCAATTGACCAACTTCAAGGATTTTGATGTGCATTTCCCAGGGATCGGCCCCGAAGAAATGGTCTTTGAAGCAGGAGGGAAGCTTTATTTGATGAATTTGTCCAGTGGGGATTATAAAGAAGTGCTCGTGCAAATTACCACCGACTTCTTGACCATGGCTCCACGTGCCGAGAAAGTCAAGAATCTGATGCAACACATGAGCATCGCACCTGATGGCAAAAGAGCCGTAATCGAGGCCAGAGGTGAGCTATTTTCTCTACCCGCCGAAAACGGTTATGTCAAGAATTTGACCTCAAGTAGTGGCGTAGCGGAGCGTTTCCCTGCTTGGTCACCCGATGGTAAGCAACTTGCCTATTGGAGCGATCGCAGTGGTGAATACCAGCTCACGCTATTAAATTTAGAAACTAATGAAGAAAAGAAACTGACTAACTACGAAACAGGCTTTCGCTATAGCCTTTACTGGTCGCCAGATAGCAAGAAACTAGCTTTTGTGGAGCAAAACATGAAGATCAAAGTTTATGATCTCAATACCAAGCAAACCTTGGAAGTAGATCAGGGACTCTGGATGTATCAGGGCGATCTGGAAAATTTTACCGCAGACTGGTCGCCCGATAGCCGCTGGCTGGCCTATGCCCGTGGCAATGAAAATCGGAATAGCTCGGTTTTTCTCTACGATGTGAATAGCCAACAACGGCACCAAATTACCAGCGAATTTTATACGCATGCACTCCCTACTTTTGACCCCGAAGGAAAATATCTGTTCGTAACGACCAATCGCCATTTTTCGCCAGAATATAGCGACTACGACAACACTTTTATTTACCCCAATGCTACGCAAATCGCCGCCATTAGCTTAAGAAAAGACGTGCCTTCGCCTTTGGCTCCCAAAAATGACGAGGTTTCTGTAAAAGAAAACGACAAAGACGAGGACAATCAAGAAAAAAGCGAGGAGAAAAAAGATGAGGCCAAAGCTGTCAACATTGATCTGGAAGGATTAGAACAAAGACTCGTCTTACTACCTATGAAGCCTGGGAATTACGGGAAAATGAAAGCCGTCAAAGGGAAACTCATTTACCAAAAATATCCCAATACAGGTTCTGACGAAGAGAAAAGCCCTTTGATGTATTTTGATTTGGAGGAGCGAGAAAGTAAAACCATCTTGGACGAAACAGATGACTACACAGTATCAGCTGATGGGAAGAAAATTCTGGTAAGAGATGGCTCCAACTTGGCCGTAGTGGACGTGGGTGAGAAACAAAAAATGGATACGAAACTCCCTCTCGACGAAATGGAAGCTACCATTGACCCCAAAGCCGAATGGAAGCAAATCTTCACGGACGTTTGGCGTTTTCAGCGAGATTATTTCTACGATCAAGACATGCACGGCCTCGATTGGAACGCCCAACGTCAGCAGTACGGCAAGCTTTTGGAAGATGCCGTTACGCGGGACGACGTCAATTTTGTGATTGGTGAATTAATTGGCGAAATCAATGCTTCTCATACTTACCGAGGCGGAGGTGATCTAGAAGACCCCGAAAATCGTAGCGTTGGCTATCTGGGGGTAGATTGGGAAGTTGACCAAGGATATTATCGCATCCAAAAAATCATAACCGGTGCTCCTTGGGACGCAGAAGCCCGCTCTCCACTGCATATGCCCGGAATAGATATCGACGAGGGAGATTACATCTTGGCGGTCAATGGCAAAGACCTAGACATCAAACAAGAACCCTATGCCGCCTTTCAGGGCTTGGCTGGCAAAACCGTAGAACTTCTCGTCAACAGTAGCCCTGGCAAAGCAGGGGCTAAAAAAGTAATTGTAGAAACCATGCGTAGCGAGGCACGCCTTCGTAATTTGGCTTGGATCAATGCCAACCGCGAAAGGGTAGCCGAAGCCACCAACGGCGAAGTAGGCTACGTGTATGTGCCTAGCACGGGCTACGATGGTCAAAATGAATTAGCACGACAATTCTACGGGCAATGGCAGAAAAAAGGCATGATCATCGATGAACGCTTCAATAATGGCGGGCAAATCCCCGATCGCTTCATTGAGTTGCTCAATCGCAAACCACTGGCTTACTGGGCGGTTAGAGACGGCAAAGACTGGCAGTGGCCTCCTGTGGCGCACTTTGGCCCCAAGGCGATGCTTATCAACGGCTGGAGCGGCTCGGGTGGCGATGCTTTCCCCGATTATTTCCGCAAGGCAGAAGTAGGTCCCTTGATAGGAGCGCGTACTTGGGGAGGCTTGATTGGCATCACGGGGGCGCCTTCGTTGATCGATGGTGGCTATGTAACCGTACCCACTTTCCGTATGTATGATCCTGATGGTACTTGGTTTAAAGAAGGTTACGGCGTAGACCCCGATATTAAAGTACCTGAAAACCCGGGCGAACTCGCCCAAGGCCGAGACGGGCAATTAGAAAAAGCCATCGAGTGGATCAAAGGTCAACTCGGCTCCCAAGCCAGTCAAGGCGGGCATCAAGGTTACGAAGAACGATAAAAGATGGAAAGAGCCGCCACGGAACGGCAGTTTCTTGGAATAAAGTGAAGCTCAAGCGTGGCTTTACCGTGAAAGTTTCTTTTGTCTTGTAAAAAGTCTTCAGATTTTGATCAGTCAAAGTTTGAAGACTTTATTTTGTAATTATCTTGGGTGAATACTTGGCTCAATCCCTGAAATCGCCCAAATAATAGGCATTACTTTTGGTATCATTTTCAATTAAGTGCTCTCCGGAGAGCATATTTCTTTAACTTCAAAAGCATTGCTCAAGTCTTACATCATTTGTATTGATGACCAAGAAACGGTCTTAGAAAGCCTTCGCCTTGAACTCAAGGAAATTTTAGGTGAATCCTTTCAAATCGAGACCCTGAGCGCACCCAAAGAAGCTATTCTTTTAGTAGAAAGCTTACTGACCGAAGGGCACGAAATACCTGTGCTGATCTGCAACTACGGAATTTCAGATATGCGGGGCGATGAGCTATTGACCCGAATTCATCGTATCTCTCCAGATACGCGCAAAATTCTTTTCATTGACTCAAAGATGAACCCAGATGGCATTACCTACGCCATTAATCACGCTGACCTTTATCGCCTCATGACCAAGCCTTGGGATCGACAAGACCTGGAAATGTCCATCCGTGCTGGTATTCAAAGCTATTATCAACAGAGAGATATTGAAAAACAAAACCACCAGATGCAGGAACTTAATCAGCTCTTGGAAAAAAAAGTTGCGGAAAGAACGCTCCATCTCAGAACCATTTTAAAAGAATTGGAGCGAAAGACGGGGGTTTTGGCAGAAAAAAGTGAAGATGTAGAGGCCAGTATCCGCTACGCGCAGCGAATTCAACAAGCGATCTTGCCTAGTCAAGAATTTCTTCAACAAGAGCTGAAAGATTATTTCCTGATTTTTCGCCCTCGCGATGTAGTGAGTGGTGACTTCTACTGGTGCCACAAAATAGAGAAGCGTCCCGTTTTTGATCTTCGACCCTCCCACGGGCTGAAGATTATGCAGGAAGTAGAAAATGAAAAAATAGTCTTGGCTGTCGTTGATTGCACGGGACACGGCGTACCCGGTGCTTTTATGAGTATGATTGGCAATGACCTCCTGAATCAAATTGTAATTCAGGAGAAAATTACCGATCCGGCACTATTGCTTTCACGTCTCAACGAAGGAATCCACGATGCACTCCGTCAGCAAGAAGCCAAGAATGCGGATGGAATGGATATCTCCATTTGTGTCATAGATACAGAGGCAGGCACATTGAGTGTATCTTCGGCAAAACAAAAAGTTTTTTATTTCCAAGCCGGAGAATTGTACCAGATATCGGGCGACCGCGCCTCGATTGGCGGGTACTTTCATTCCAAATACCATACTTTTAAGAAACATCAAATTTCTCTTCGGCAAGAAACCGTGCTTTATCTGTTTACAGATGGAATCCGAGATCAATTTGGAGGGCCACAATCTAGGATTTTCAGCTCACGCCGCCTCAAAAATCTACTCAAAGAAGTACATACCCTGCCCATGGCCGAGCAAAAGAACATCATAGCGCAAAAAATTGACACTTGGATGCAGCAAGGCCAAGAAAAACAAATCGATGACATGACCTTGTTAGGCGTTCGTTTCAAACCCTTCGAGACACCTCCTTTTTCCACCTGAAATGATCCCTACTTTCTTTTTTACCCTAAGGGAAATTTTTTTTGATCAAAAAAGAACGATCGTTCCTGATATTTGGTTGTAAAATAGAACAATCGTTCCAATATAATTAATTTTCATCTTTAAAGACACAGATATGAGTAATTTGAATGGAAAAGTGGCCGTCATCACCGGAGGAAACAGTGGCATTGGCTATGCATCTGCCCAAGAACTAAAAGCACGTGGCGCCGAAGTAATTATCACGGGAAGATCACCCGAAAAAGTAGAGAAAGCCGCCCAAGAATTAGGGGCAAAGGGCTTAATCGCGGACGTAAGTGATTTGGCTCAATTAGATCAATTGGTAGCACAGGTCAAGGATTCGCATCAGCAGATCGATATTCTCTTCATCAATGCTGGGGTATTTTTTCCCACTCCTATGGGGCAGTTTGATGAAAAGGCTTTTGACCACATCATGGACATTAATTTCAAGGGAGCCGTTTTTACCTTAGAGAAGTTTTTACCGATCCTCAAAGAAGGGGCTTCGGTGATTAATCTTTCTTCGGTCAATGCTTACACAGGAATGGCTAACACCGCTATTTATGCCGCCTCCAAGGCCGCCATGAACTCTTACACCCGCACGGCCGCCACGGAGCTAGCCCCCCGCAAAATTCGTGTGAACGCTGTAAATCCTGGCCCCATAGAGACGCCTATTTTCAGTAAAACGGGAATGTCCGAAGAGCAGCTCAATGGCTTTGCACAGTCTATTCAAGAGAATGTACCTCTGAAGCGATTCGGGAAACCCGAAGAAATTGCCAAACTGGTTGCTTTCTTAGCCTCAGACGATGCCGCTTACATCACAGGGGGCGAGTACAACATTGACGGTGGGTTTACGATCATCGGCTAGGTTTATTTTGCAATTAGAACTTTTTCAAGAGCCGCTCTGGATCAAATATTCAGAGCGGTTTTTAGTAATAACAAAACCCAATAATTAGAGCGATTAATATCCACCATTGATCTATTAATAAGTGCAGTCAATCTAAAAAAGAAGTACTCGCTTAACCTTACTCATAATCAATTGTTTAACTATTAACAAGACATGCACACAAACCGCTAAGCTGAATCATTAATTTTTTTAACTTACAAGATCAAAGCCCTATATGGAATTTTTTCACACTGACCAGTCGCACGTACGGACTGGACACTCTATACCAAAGTCTAATAGAAAAAATATTAACGCCGAGCCCTCCCGTAAATTTTCATCCGATCGTACCATCGATCAAGTACTTAAAGAGGGACAGAAAGTGCCAGAACTCGAACTCATCAATGCAGAGGGAGAGCTTGTTTCGCTTACTTTTCCGCGAAAAAACTTTACCTTGATTCATTTTTATCGAGGGAGTTGGTGTCCTTACGCCCACTCTGAACTATTGACTTTACAGAGGGTATACGATCAGACCAAGGCGCGAAACATTCGTTTTGTGGCGATTTCGCCCCAAGACCGCCGCTTTGCCCTAGGCTTCAAATCCAAATATGAGATTAATTATGACTTATTGAGCGACCCAGACTATCAGGCGACGGAGGCTTTCAACTTGGTCTACACCGTTCCGTCTTATCTTCATCAAACCTATATGAGTTTTGGGGTAGATTCCACCGATTTTGACGAGAACGACCAACTCAAGCTGCCCATACCTGCTACTTACCTGCTTGACCCAAAAGGTCGGGTCATCAAACGCCTGATCTCCTCTAACTCAGGTGAACGAATAGACGATAAGCAGCTCATTCGCTTTCTCAAAAGAGTCTAAACCGTTTTCCAGTATGAAACTGCGCTTCCCATCCTGATAAGTCAGGATGGGATTTTTTATTTATTAAGTAATGAACCTAACATAAGCCCGCCTTTTGTATCAAAAGTAAATCATTTTCCAGATTTGTTACGTATGTAATATCGTATGAATACCAATCCTCAATGAGAAGTTTGATTAGCTACTTCACAAGTTTTTTTCTTAAAAATTAGAATTTATTATCAAAGGGGTTTGAGTGAATTAATTGATGTAATGGCAGTTTTACATGGTTTTTTTGCTCTAAACAGACATTCGGAGAGGTAATTGCTCAGAGAAAGAATCGTGTGCAATAAACCCTCTGAAAAAACAATAAACAGTCCTAAAAATACACCCTAAATTTCTTTTTGGCTTATGTTATTAACCAGACTCTTTTTCATTTTGGCTTTGATATGGCTGGCAGGATATCAAAGCTTGTTTGCGCAGGCTCATCCCGACCCAGTCACGGGAGGGGCTTATCAATTCACCCAGACTGGTAACGGGATATCTCCTGCTCTCCGGAAAGCAATTCAAGAAAACCTAAAAAAACAAACGCAAAAGTTTGCTGACCAAGGCCAAATCAGTCTACCTAGAGACAAAAGTGGTCAAGGGCTGATTTCTCACCCGCTAGTTTGGCCTGTGAGGCAGCGTAGAAGTGAACCCATCTTCCAAGCCTATGGTCTTTCTAATTTTGTGGATCATAACCCTGATTTCCCAGGAGAAGTACTAGATTACAACTGTGGCACCCGTAGCTTTGATCTATTCGAGAATCACACGGGTACCGATATCTTTTCTTGGCCTTTTGCCTGGGAACAGATGGATAATAATCAATTGCTAGTGGTAGCCGCTGCCCCCGGAATCATCTTGGATAAAATGGACGGGAATGATGACAAAAATTGCTTTATTACTCAACTTAATCGCCCTTGGAATGCTGTGTTTATCAGACACGAAGACGGATCGGTGGCTTGGTATGGAAATCTTAAGCAGGGCTCTCTCACGGGCAAAGACATTGGAGAGCCAGTAGCGGTCGGTGAGTATCTGGGGGTAGTAGGAAGCTCTGGAAATTCTAGCAGCCCTCATTTACACTTTGAACTTTACGATGCCCAAGGTGAATTGACTGATCCCTTCGCTGGACCTTGCAATCCGACCGTGGAGCAATCTCTCTGGAAAGAACAAAGACCTTATTTTGAATCGGGAATTAATCAAATATCAACCCATTTGATACCTCCTAATCCTAACTTATGCTATGGTCAGGGAATCACTTTTGAGAAGCAGGTATTTATGCCGGGTGATGTGGTTTTCCTCGCCCTCTTCCTAAGAGATCAAGTGGAGGGTGAACCTTTAAGCTGGCAAGTAAAAGATCCCCAAGGGCAAGTATTTTGGTCTGTGGCGGATTTTCAGCCGAGCATCGAGGAAGGTTTTTTTAATGCCTCTTATTGGGTTTGGGACATGCTATTGCCGGCAGAAGCTTTGCCCGGCACTTACCTCATCGAGGCTCAATTTGCAGACAGAACCTATACCCATGCTTTTGAGGTGGCTGCTGAAAACACGCCTATTGCCAAGCTAGGTGGTGATTTGGAACTGTGGGAAGTACCTGTCAATACTCAAAAAACAGGTAAGTTGCTGATTCAAAATATTGGGAATGCAACGTTGGTCGTGGAGAAAATATTGTATCCAGAAGGATTTAGTGGGCCTAGTGATCCCGTAGAAATCGAGCCCGGTTTAGCTCAGGAAATTGCCTTTGACTTTGACCCCACCGAAAGTAGATTCTACGAAGGATTTATCAAGTTAATGACTACCAATAACCAAGGCATGAATGAAGTAGCTGTTTCTGGAGTAGGAGTAGGTGATTTTCGCCCTACCCGGGTGCTGGGTTTATCAGGAGACTTGCAGTTTGGAGAGGTAATCTTAGAAGACGAAGCCACTCGTAAACTACTGCTTAGCAACCAAGGGACAGTTGCCCTCAAAGTAGACTCCCTGAATCTACCTCAACCATTTCGTACAGATTGGACAGGAGGGGAAATTCCTGCCCAATCTAGTGTAGAAATCGAGATTACCTTCCGTCCAAACGAGGCAATCAACTACGAGGAAACCTTGACTGCTTATGCAAATACCCTCTATGGTTTAAATGTATTGAACCTAACTGGAACCGGAGTAGATACGACGGCTCAAACGTTTACCTTTTCATTAGTAAACCCAGAGACAGATCAGATTATCCGTGAGCTAACCGAAGGGGATACGATTCGGCTTCCCGCGTTTGGCTTAGAGCAGTTCAATATTTTGATTAATACCGAGCGTACAGATATTGGTAGCTTGCTGCTAGAGGTGCAGGGAGCAGAAAACTTTCTAGGTCTGGAAAATACGCCACCTTACTTACTTTTTGGAGACGAGGGACTAAGCGATTATTTGGGAGGAATTTTACAAACAGGCAATTATCAATTAACTTTAACTCCTTTTTCTGAAACTGGAGCTGGAGGCGTGCCGGAAGCAAGCACTCTTTTTAGCTTTCGGGTAGAGGCAGGACAGCCTCGAATTAACGAATTCGTTCTGGTCAATGCGGAAACCAATCAAGATATTCAGACCCTGAGCGAGGGTTCTTCCATCAACTTAAACGAAATGGATACCCCCTTCCTGAACGTGCGAGCCAATACCCAACCGGGGACTACTTCTCAGGTCAATTTTTTCTTAGAAGGGCCGGTTAGTCATCAGCAAGAAGAAGAAATTGTCCCTTTCGCACTCTTTGGCGACGAACCACAGGGTGATTATCGTGAACGAGTGCTTTGCGCGGGGCAATATACGCTCAAAGCCCTTCCGCTGATCGCCGAAGAGCAGACCTTAGTACAGGGAGATACACTCCAAATTGATTTTGAAATCGTTAATGATTTAAAAATAGAAAGGCTTTGGCTGGTGAATGCGGAACTGAATCAGCGACTTTTTTCACTGCCCGCAGATACGCTTTTGGATGTGAACTTGTTAGGAACCGACCAATTGACCATCGAGGCAGAGTCTGCCTGTGCGGGAAGCGTTCAATTCCAACTGTTCACGGAAGCAGGTGAGCTTGTTTTAGAGCGTACTGAGAGTTGGCGACCTTTTGCTTTGGTGGGAGAAGATCCTTTTCGTGATTATACCGCTTGGGATTTGGAAAGTGGCCGCTATTTGCTCAGAGCGAGACCTTTTTCTGAGAAAAATTTGCAAGGAACTCCCGGAGTAGTGAGAGAAATCCGCTTTACCTTGCCGTCTGATGAACAAAATGCGCCCGCTTCCTCGACCAAAGCCTGGCTAGAAACTTATCCCAACCCCATCGGTCAGGAGGATTTGAAAGTGCGTTTCTTGGAAAAAATAGCAGGAGAAGTGCAATTTCGCCTCATCAAACCCGACGGAGCCTCTGTGCTTAGCCAAAAAACTCATCTAGAAACGGAGCAATCCCAAATCTCAGTAGACACGAGCAACTGGCAATCCGGGATGTATTATCTAGAAATCACTACCTCAGGAAAAGCACCGGTACTGTTACCAGTGATTAAGTATTAAGAGTTTGTTGTGGGTTGTGAATTGCCCGTCTTTTTCGTCTGTGTTTTATTAGTGATCCGCATATTTGATCCTGCAGAAGTAAGCGAAAACAGATTACGGACAATTCACAACCCTTAACGAATCACCCATGGCTAACCCACCCAGCGGTAATGCGAATTAACGGCGGCTTGCCCGGTATAATTAGGGCCTACTTGGTCATCGGCACCCAAGTAAATGAGGGGCAAATCGAGATTTTTAGGTTGCTGAATTGTCAATAATTTGCGAGAAGATTGATAATAAATCCCGGCTTTTTTGAAGAAGGGAAGTAATATTCGCGAAGCACTCTCCATATTTTCTAGGATAATGTTTTGAAAATCGAGGTGTAGCCAAGCCTGACCTTCGGGATGGAGCGCATTTATTACCGCTTGGATGAGGCCTAATTTATCGCCAAGGTAATGCAAACCATGCACGCAGGTGATAAAGTCATACGGGGCAGAGGCTTGCCAATGGTGTAAAGAGAGGGCTTGCAAAGACGAATGTTTCCATTCTCTGGGAAAGTCTAAAAACATATCCACCAGATCAATTCCTTCCAATTGGACAGATTCCGTTTGATTTTTTGCTTGGAAAAGTGCAGCCGCTTGGATGAGTGCCTTGCCCTGCCCACAGCACAAATCTAACCATCGTAAAGCCTTGGTTTGCAGATAATGAGCTTCCAGTAATGGGAATAAATCCTTGCCCATATCCTGTTGATAGCTATTGACCCCACGGAGGTTCCTTTCTCTATTCATCTGATTATTAGCGACTACACTTGACTTTTCTAATTCTAAATTTGAGAGAAGTTTCATAAGCTGCCTGATTTGATTTTTATGTTGCTGAAAGCCAACGGGCTGTATAGCATTGTGTACATACGTAATTTGGGAAGCGATTTTCCCATCAATCTACAAAAAAAACGGCAATCTCTTGCTTGTAATATTTTCCCATTTTTAGAGATCATTTGAGACTTACTCGAGCGGATTGTTCTCGTATGGATGATTGAACATAACAACGACGCGAAAGCGCAGCTTAGAAAAAAAATCTTAATCTCAACGAAATATGTTATTGACCTTGCTATTATCTCTGGTGGGCATTTACCTGCTTGCCAATGTGCTCTACTACACCTGCTTCAGCATTGCCAGTCTGCTGGCTCCTACTGAGTCACAGAATCCACTTTTCCATTTCCCCAAGAATCGTTTTGCCATCCTAATACCTGCTTACAAAGAGGATGCAGTCATCCGAGACAGTGCACTGAACGTACTAAAGCAGAATTATCCAAGTGATTACTTGGATGTGATCGTGATTGCAGATTCTTTAGAACCCGAAACGATCAAGGAATTGCGAAAGCTTCCGATCACGGTATTGGAAGTGCATTTTGAAAAAAGCACCAAAGCTAAGTCTTTGCACACCGCCGTCAAGTCCCTCCCCAAAGCGTATGATATCGCCTTGATCTTAGATGCAGACAATCACTTGGCACCTGATTTTTTGAACCGAGTGAATATTTGCTACAATGAAGGCCATCAGGTAATCCAAGCGCACCGCACCGCCAAAAATTTAAATACGCCCTTTGCCCGCTTAGATGCGATCAGTGAAGAAATCAACAATGCCATTTTCCGTAAGGGACATCAACGCTTGGGCTTTTCTTCAGCCTTGATTGGCTCAGGCATGGCGATGGATTATGAGCTACATCGGCATTACATCGCCTCTATCCAGACTTTGGGCGGATTTGATAAAGAATTGGAGATCAAACTCCTCCGCGATGGCGTAAAAATCAAATATTTAGAAAGTGCCAAAGTTTATGATGAAAAAGTAGCCAGTCCTGAGGTCTTTGAAAAACAGCGTACCCGCTGGATGGCTGCCCAAATCAAGTATGCTCGCTTGTATTTTATACCTGCTTTTTTACAGCTTTTTACAAAAGGCAATTTAGATTACTTTAACAAGGCATTGCAATTCGTTTTATTACCTCGCCTGATGCTTCTGGGCATATTGACCATCGGAACCTTTGTTTTATTCTTTATAGAAGGATACTGGGCCGAATTAAGTCTAGCACTTTGGGTACTCAACGCCCTGGCTCTCCTTTTGGCGATTCCTGGTGAGTTTTACGAGAAAGAGTTTGCCCAAGCCTTACTAGACCTGCCTCAAGCTTTTGGTCGAATGATTTTATCCACATTCAAGATGCAGAAGGCAAAAAATAATTTCCTCCATACGCCACATACAACCACCCATAAAAAATAATTATGATGAAAATTGCCATAGAAGCCCAACGCATATTCCGAAAAAAGAAGCACGGCATGGACATCGTCGCCCTAGAAACGATCAAAGCTTTACAGAAATTGGATCAAGAGAATGAATACTTGATTTTTGTAAAACCTGGACCAGATAAGGATTGCTTGCCAGCCACGCATAATTTCAAGATCATAGAATTAGATGCCTACACTTACGCCGATTGGGAACAATGGCGATTACCGCAGGCGGTTAGTGCACATCAGCCAGATTTACTACATTGCACCAGCAATACCGCACCCCTGCGTCTCAATGTGCCTACCTGTGTAACCGTACACGATGTCATTTACTTAGAAAACCTTCCGTGGAAAGGAACTCCCTATCAGCGGATGGGCAATCTCTATCGTCGCTGGATTGTTCCACAGATAGCAAAAGATAGCCGAGTGCTACTCACGGTATCCAACTACGAAAAGGATAATATCTGCTGTACACTGGGGGTTGCTAATGAACACGTAAAGGTCGTTTACAACGGGGTAGGAGGGCAATTTCAACCTTATTACGAAAATAATCTCTCCCGGGCACTTAGACAAAAATTCAACCTCCCGGAAAGATTCATCTTTTTTCTTGGCAATCAAGCTCCTAAAAAGAATATGCTCAACGTACTGAATGCATATAAGAAATATCGCCAGCAAACCCGGGAAGTACATCCACTCGTGATCGCCGAGACACATCCTCAGGAATTAAAAAAGATGCTTCATCAAATTCAAGCTCCTGAGCTAGCTCATCATATTCATCTGACGGGTTATATTGAGCATCGCTTATTGCCTTTTTTCTACAATTCAGCCACGCTATTTCTCTATCCTTCCCTGAGAGAGAGCTTCGGCATCCCGATCATAGAAGCTATGGCTTGTGGTACGCCCGTCATTACTTCAGACACCTCGGCTATGCCTGAGGTGGCCGGGGGGGCTGCTTGGTTGGTCAATCCACAGAGTCCAGAAGAGATGGCTGAGGCCATAGCCAAAGTTATGAACAATCCTTATTTGAGGAGTTCTATGACGCAAAAAGGTCTGGAAAGAGCCAAGCGTTTTTGCTGGGAAAATACTGCTCAGCAAACTCTAGAAATTTATGAAAATATTACCCAGAAATCAGCAAAGACACTATGCTATGCCACGAGCTTGAATTAACTGTATTTAGATGCTAGTTCTTAGTGCTTGCTTATCAGAGCGGTAGAGCCAAGGCTCAGATCCAGTTCTGAAAAGCCAACCACTAAGGACTCATTACTCACAACCATTTAAAATCTTCATCCATGATGCATTTGCTAGAAATTCTGTTTTGGTTTTGTTGTTTTGTTCTTTTTTACACTTACATCGGTTACGGCGTACTCTTGTACATACTGGTCAAGTACGTAATGCGATGGCTCAAACCTTCGGCTCAGTTGGAACAGCGCGTGGGTCAGGCATGGCCGGAGGTATCTTTTATCGTGGCGGCTTACAATGAAGAAGACTGTATTCGTGCCAAAGCCTTGAATACCTCAGCCCTGGATTATCCCCAAGAGAAACTTTCCTTGATTTTCGTAACGGATGGCTCACGGGATCGTACCAATGAGATTTTGGCGGAGTTTCCCGATATTCAGGTGCATTATCGGCCCGAGCGAGCCGGCAAAACCGCAGCCATCAACCGAGTCATGAAGCTGGTCAAAACGCCGATCACCATTTTCTCAGATGCCAATACAGAAATTAATTCCCAAGCCATCCAAGAAATAGTCAAGCATTACCGAGACGAAAAGGTAGGAGCCGTAGCCGGAGAGAAAAGAGTCAGCAATCCTCAACATGAGCAAGCTAGCAGTGCCGGAGAGGGACTTTATTGGAAATATGAGTCAACTCTCAAAAAATGGGACGCCCAGCTGAGCTCGGCCTGTGGAGCAGCCGGGGAGTTATTTTCTATCAGAACTGCTTTGTACAAACCTGTACCCAGCCACGCCTTACTGGACGACTTCTTAATTTCGCTAAAAGTACTGCGCGAAGGCTATAAAATCGCTTACGAACCTCGAGCCTACGCTTTAGAAACTTCTTCCGCTTCTATTCAAGAGGAACTTAAACGGAAAATTCGCATTAGCGCTGGCGGCATTCAGTCCATCTTGTGGATGAAAGATTTATTGAACCCTCTGCGCTACGGCCTATTTAGCTGGCAATATTTCTCACACCGTGTCTTGCGTTGGACTTTGGCTCCCTTGGCACTGCTCGTGGTACTTTTGGTCAATATTGTACTAGCCTCAGAAGGCGGATTGATCTACACGATTGCCCTGAGCTTGCAAATACTATTTTATCTCTTAGCAATGCTAGGATGGGTCATGGAAAATAGCCAAACACAAGTCAAAGCCTTTTTAATTCCCTTTTACTTTCTGATGATGAATTACTCCGTATATCGTGGATTTTGGCGGTGGCTACGAGGGAATCAGTCTGTACTCTGGGAAAAAGCCCGACGAGCGTGAGTAGTTGTTAGCGATCACTGAACCACAAAAATTATTGATGAACAATAAAAAATATGAAACAAGCCTTTATCAACAAGTAAAGAATGATCATCAAACATAAAAAAAACTCCTAACCTGCAGCTTATAACTCAAAAAAATGAAACATTCAGAATCAACCCCCATGCCCTTAGTCTCAATTGTCTCCGTAAATTGGAACAAACCCGAAATCACGCTGGACATGGTCAAATCTTTCC
Source organism: uncultured Cytophagaceae bacterium (assembly GCA_964551015.1). GTDB lineage: Bacteria > Bacteroidota > Bacteroidia > Cytophagales > Microscillaceae > CAZKBP01. Next base: position 82,618 of record CAZKBP010000005.1, read on the forward strand.
GGCACGTGAGCTACACAAATTACGAGCTAATCATCGTAGATAATGGCTCCACCCGTGGAGATATTGATATCGTCAAAGATTATCCCAAGGTAAGGCTGATCAAAACCGGACGAAACCTCGGCTTCGCGGGCGGAACCAATGCAGGCATTCGCCAAGCTAAGGGAAAATATATCTTGCTCCTGAACAATGATACCATCGTCAGTCCACACTTCCTCGAGCCCATGGTAGAGTTGCTGGAAGAAAATATCCACATCGGCATCGTGAGTCCAAAGATTTACTACTACGATGCTCCTCAGGTGATTCAATTCGCTGGAACCACCGAGATCAATCCTGTTACGGGGCAAGGCCACAAAATTGGCTACTTGCAAGAAGATGACGGCTCTTATGCAAAAGCTCAACCCACTGCCTTGACCCACGGCGCCTGTATGATGGTGAGAAGAAGGGTTTTTGAGCAAATTGGGTTATTGTCTGAATTGTATTTTATGTATTATGAAGAATATGATTTCTGCGAAAGAGCCAAGCAGGTAGGTTGGCAATGTTATTTTACGGGGAAGTCTTACATACATCACCGCGAATCGATGAGCATGGGGAAAACCAACCCTTTAAAGACTTACTATATGTTCCGTAATCGCTGGCTTTATATGCGACGCGTGGGCAGAGGCATCAATTATTATCTCTTTCTGGTGTTTTTCCTGTGCCTGAGTATTCCCAAGCATTTTCTAAAACACCTTTTCAAAAGAGAAATCAAGCACGCCGTCAATGTCGTCAAGGGCGTGGTATGGAATTTACAAAATTTCCAGATAGAGCATAATGAAAGCATTAATTAGTCAAGAAATTCAAAGAATCGCCAAAGGCAAGGGGCTGCCTGCTCATCACTGGAAAGTATACGGGAGCTTAGGTTGGCGCTTGGCAGACTTGAGCTGGAGATTTGTCTGGAGTAAAATCCATCTTAGGCACGTAAGCCAGTGTGGCAAATGGGTCTTTACCCGAGGACGCCCCACCGTCGTGAACCGGGGGCACTTGGCACTGGGCGATCGAGTACGGATTTGGTCAAACATTCAGCCTAGCCGCTTATCCGTACATCAGGGGGCAAGTCTGCACATTGCTCAAAATACCTTTGTGAACGGAGCGATTATCTCCGCTTCGGCCAGCATTCATATTGGAGAAAACTGCCTGATCGCACCCCAGGTCATGATTATGGATAGTGATTTTCACGAAGTAGGAGAGACGCATAGTACCAGTGGAGAAGCACTACCCATCGTGATTGAAGATAAAGTTTGGCTGGCTACACGCAGTATGGTTTTGAAAGGCGTCCGTATTGGTGAGGGAGCGATTGTGGCCGCAGGAGCGATTGTTACCAAAGATGTGCAGCCCTACACCGTGGTAGCCGGAGTACCCGCCAAAGAGGTAAAAAAACTACGTCCCATGGTTGATGTACAGATTACAAATCGTGAGTTACAAGTTGCAAAATTGAATCGATAAGTCATAAAAATCTTTCACGGGTCCTTGACACACTGAAAGCATACCTTAGAAAAGGTAGGTTGAGTAGACCAGAAAAGGCATCTCTTTTGGGGATG
>CAZKBP010000005.1:84294-108531 GCA_964551015.1 uncultured Cytophagaceae bacterium
AAAAGGTAGGTTGAGTAGACCAGAAAAGGCATCTCTTTTGGGGATGTCCTTTCTTCCCGAACTTAGAGCCGATCGTCCTTCTGGTTAATAAAGAAGGCAGATCGTTCTTCCATCAGAGTAAGCTGCGGACAGTTGTCTGCGGTTTGTAGACTAAATAATTGAAAATATACCTTAGAAAAGGTAGGTTGAGTAGACCAGAAAAGGCATCTCTTTTGGGGATGTCCTTTCTTTTTTTATTTATGCAGGAAAGTTAGCAAACATTTCTGTTAGAAACAATAGAAAGTTATTTTTGAATCATAATAATTCTTTCAACTTAAATTTTTCAAACAACATGGCCTTTAATCTTGAACAGCAAGTACAAACAAGTAATGCTTTTATCAATGAATTGTCTGCTACACTCAAAGCTTCCGAAGAGCAGACCGAAAGAATGGTGCGAGATGCATTACATACCCTGCGTGATGTCATCTCGATTGGAGAATCCTTAGACCTGATTGCCCAGTTTCCTCTATTTCTTAAAGCGGTATATGTAAATGGCTGGAGTGGGGCTGTCAAATCAAAGATCGACACCATGGATCAATTCATGGCTCGCTTGGCGGAGCAAGGTGCAAACAATCGCAGTGACTTTGCAGACAATCGTGAATCAGCTCGCCAACAAGTAGAAGTTATTTACAATTTCTTAGGAAAGTATTTGTCAGAAGGACAGGCTCAGGATGTAATCGCAAACCTACCTGCTGATTTGAAGCCACTCTTTGCCGGAGTAAAATAGCTAATCCAAAACGGAGGAGCTTCGCCTAAGAAGCTTCTTCTTTCTTCTTTAGGGATTGATCTAAGATAGGAGACATAAAAATAAAAACCATACTCGTGTAGAGTAATAATCCGGTGGGCATTTGTCCCAAAACGCCATTGCCATAGCTAGCCGCATAAATGCCCATCATTCCCCCGTGCAAGCCCATCATGATTTGCCGGAGGTTCGGGTCTTCCAGAAACCAGATGAAATAACCTCCTCGTAGCGCGATAAAAAACAGCACCCCCAGATGCAGATAAAGCCCCACGATGCCTTCCTCGGCCCAGATACGCACGTACCAACTGTCCGTGGGAGTTTGCGCCAAAAAGGTATTAGGGCTAAACCTCAAGCCCCAATTACCCGCCGAGCCAATGCCTCCACCAAAAGGCTTATTCCTGAGATATACGGCTAGTTTGCGCTGATTCTCAATGCGAACCATCAAGGAAGGTTCATTGGGGTCAAGTGCGGTGCGCATCCGCCTGACTGCATAAATATTGTGAGCGATAGAAGTGTATTTTAAGATAAAGAATACACTTCCCGCGGCCACTATTCCTAAAACAACAATTTTGAAATTTTTACTGAGAATAAAGTAAGTGAAAAAACCCAAAGCCGGAACCGCCATGGCTCCACGAGTTCCCGAAATCATCATGCCCACTAAAGACATAAAAGCTACGAAAGCATAGAACAAACGCCATTTGATCGGAAATTTTCTCCCCAAAGCCATAACCCCAGACACCACCAAGGTATGTCCTTGCGAAGCACCAAATTGACCAGCATCACTGTAGTAGGAGAAGACCCTGAGTTTGCCAAAAAGGACATGTTGTTCTGCTGCTCCCGCATCTAACCAAGCCTGTTCTGCAAAATCTACCCCAATGATGTTTTGTTTTAGCCCGTTTAAGGTACCCAGTAGAGAAAGTCCAAACCAAAAAAGCAAAAACCCGTGTAGATGCTTTTGATCTTGCCATAATATAAATACGAGCGGAATGACCATGAGCATGTAAAGAGCCACCCCCCGCATCGCAAAAAACCAGGCCACCCGACTCACCGCCTGCGGATTGAAAAGTTCTAAAAAATTATAAGCAAACCAGACCAAAGCGGCGATCGTTAGGCCGTTGTAAGCCCGATTCCAATCAGTATTTTCATCCTGTTTGAGAATCAGCACCAAGTAGGTAAGTGCCAACACCACGTCAATCGTCAAGCCCCAAGGTACGAAGGTGATGTAACGCGTCAGCCCGATGGCGATAAAGGCTAAAGTAATTGCAGAATACAGACCAACCAGAGGAGATTGGTACAGATAGTATAAATAACCTATGACGGCTACCAACACCGGAATCATGATAAAAAGTGCCAAACTACCCCCCAACGAAAGGAAAGGGAGCGTAGAGGCGATAAGTACAATCAAGAGAATTCCTCCCGGAGATTTGAGAAGATCACTGACTCGTTTGGAGTTGAAGGGGTTCAAAGTAGATTTGCTATTATTCTGGTTCTACCAAAAAAAGCAAAAATTTGTCAATATCTCAAGGTAAGGCATCCTATATATGGATAAAAAACTTACCTAAGTTGCTTGACCAGAGATTTAACCCAGAGAGTTTTCCCCATTGCTCCGATAGCTTGACTCCTGCGGACTCAAAATATAGGAGACATATGCTAACTCACCGTTTTTATTCAAATGAGAGATAATGGTTTGTTGTACCCTGACCGTTTCTCCGTTTTTGGCAAGCACGACGGTTTCATTTTGAAAAGAACCCTGTTGGATGCTACTGGGTAGCCATTCCTGAATAAGCTTGTTCATCATTTCGGGCGTGTGAAGCCTAGAAATAGATTGATTGACAATTTCTTCTTGATCTTCGTAACCGAGAATTTTCAAAATCGAGCGATTCGCATAACGAATAATTCCTTGGGCATCCATGTAGCTGATTCCGTCGGGTAGTGTATCGAGCACATCCACCAATTGTTTTTGCTGTAGCTCAGAAAGACGACGGGCACTAATATCCCTAACCGAGACAACCCTAGATAAAGTGCCCTTCAAGAAAATACTCCGGGCGCGCACTTCCAAGGGAATGACTTGCCCATCTTTGCGGATAAATTCTACCTCGTAGGGCGATTCGTCATTGGCGGCGGCTTTGGCTCGAGCCACCTGCTGGCTTTCGGGGGTAAGATGGTTGAAAGCAGGTTTTCCGATAACGTCTTCGGACTCAAAACCCGTGATGCGCGTAAAAGCTTTATTGATATCGGTAATCAATCCCTCTTCGTGGAAGAAAATTCCCTCCAAGGTCGCGTCTGATATTTTTCTGAGCCTTTCTTCACTACGGGCGAGCATTTGTTCGCGTTGTTTGCGCTGAGTAGCGTCTCGGAAGATAAAAACATAGATTTTGCGATCGTCTATGTGTGTTTCTGAAATAGAAATATCCACGGGGAAGACGGTTCCATCTTTTTTGGTGGCTTCCATCTCTTTTACCTGATCGATGATGTCATCAAAATTCAGTTCTTCGGGACTGTGTAAGAGCGTAGTAATACTGTTACCAACCAGTTCATCTGCAGAATAGCCAAACAAATCTTCGGTAATTCCATTGGCAGAAATAATTCTTTCCTGCTCGTTCACCGAGATGATGCTATTGATAGAGGCATTCAGGATGCCATTGACCACGGCGGTTTGTTCTTCAAGCTCTTGCTCGGCTCGTTTGCGGCGGTCAATATTACGGATACTTCCGGCAAATTTACGTGGTAGACCAGATTCATTTCTAACGGTTTCTCCAGAAGCGGAGAACCATAGATATTGATTGTCCTTGGTGAGGAGGCGGTACTCGAGAGCGAAGGGTGTTTCTCCTGTTTGGTCTATCAAATGGTTGTAGAAATCACGCATGGTTTTGTTTTTATCTTCGGGGTGAAGGCGTGAAATCCAGCTTTCTAATTTTTCCTCGAACTCGTGTTCCTCGAAGCCCAGCAGTGCTTTAAAGCGGCGTGACCACCAAGCGTGATGATCGGGGTTGATCGGGTCTTGGGGAACGACGTGCATTTCCCAGACTCCTTCATTAGTAGCGGCGGTAGCCAGGTCAAATCTTTCCAAGGCTTCTTCTAATTCTTGCTCGTGTTTTTTTCTTTGGGTAATATCTTGCGCAATGGCCGCGAAAAGTGGGGTATCTTCATCTTTGAAAAATTGAAGGCTCAATTCTACGTCGTAGGTAGAGCCGTCTTTACGATGATACACGGTTTCCAGATTGAGGTTTTCAATACTTCCCTCCTTGAGAGGGGCGATGTAAGTGCGGAAAGATTGCGCGTCAAAACTAGGAGCAATGTCGTAAGGGGTCAAATCTCTCAGTTCTTTGAAAGTATAGCCCAGATTTTTTCTCGCTTTTTCGTTGACTCTCAGGAAATGAAGGGTATTGGCATCAAATACATAAACCTCATTGGCAGAGTTGTCTAGGATTTGCGCGGTAATTTCTATATTCTTCAAGTCTCGCTTTCTTTCGGTAACATCCCGGACGAACATGGAAGCACCAATTATCTCGTTTTCTTCATTAGGAATGGGATTGAAAGAAATATCCAGCCATTTAGGAGAGCCATCTTCCGCGGTATACCTGTCTTCTAAGCTGTAATATTGCCCTGAGAAAGCCCTTTCCCAAAGGCGGCGGGCGTGGATTTTATCGTTCTCGTTCCTAAATATTTTGAACCAATAATCTCCGATTTCAAATTCGCTATTTCTCAGGACTTTAATAATTTCTCGGATGCGTTTATTGGCGGATACGACTTTGAAGTCTGTATCTAAGGCCACGATGCCTGATTTGGAGCTATCAATAATTCCTTGTAACTGCGATAAGGCATTGGAAAGGGCAAGTTCTTTTTCGCGCAATTGACCGGTTCTTTTTTCTACCTCTTGCTCGAGGTTTTCTTTATAGTTCTCGAGTTTGCGCTGATTGCGCTCCATTTCTTCTTGGGTGGTGGCCAGCTCTTCCATGTTTTGTCGCATTTCCTCTTCTTGGGCTTGCATTTGCTCCGCGTATTGGCGAGTTTCCTCGAGAAGCATTTTGGTATTTTCGTTAATTTTTACGCTAGCGATCGTGGAGGCAATATTCTCGGAAAGCTTATTGATAAAATCTACTTCATAAGCCTGAAACTGATGAAAAGATGCAATTTCCATGGCTCCGAATACCTCATCATTCACCTTGAGAGGTACAATGAGCAGACTACGGGGCGTGGCTTTACCTAGGCCAGAAGTGATTTGAATATAATGATCGGGAACTTTATCCAGATAGATGGTTTCGCGCTCGAGTACGACTTGACCCAACAGACCTTGGCCTACCTTTACGTGGCGTTCTTCGTATTTTCTTTTATTGTAAGCAAAAGTGGCTTGTAGTTCCAGATAAGAGCCTTCTTCTCCTTCCATGAGAAGAAAAAGACCACCTTGGTTGGCATCGATATATTTGACTAGATTGGAGATCACATCATAGGCCAGATCTTCCATATCTTGTTCGGTAGAGCGCAAGATATTACTAAACAAGGCAAATCCTTCGTTGGCCCAGTTGCGTTTACGATCTTCTTCGGCCACGTTTTTGAGGTTGTCCCGCATGGACAAGAGGGTGTAACCGAGGGTATCTTTTTCACTTTTGACATCAAAATTGGACTGGAAATTTCCCCGACCAATATTTTCTGCAAATTCGGTATATTGCTTAAAGCTACCCACGATGAGGTTCAAGCTATCGGCTACTTCGCCAATTTCATCCTTGCGCTGGTAAGAAACCTGGGTATTAATATCGCCTGAGGCCACTTCTTTGGCGGTAGAAGAGATCCTTTTGAGGGGTATAATGAGAAAACTACCAATGTAGAAAGTACCACCAATCAAGAGTAATAAGTTGGCTAAGAAGGTAAATAAAAGTACTCTCCTCAAGTAAATCTGACTCGTATTGAGATTATCTTCTAGCACTTGACTCAGCAGACGGTTCTGGCTGGAAGTTTCTTCCAAAGAGGTTTGTGCCAGAAAATAAGCACGGTCTATTTTTGGATTCCGAACGGTGAGAATAAATCGCGCGTTGGAAGTAGGATCTACCAAACCTTGAGGCGCAATGAACAACTCGGTACTGTCTACACTCTCGGCTAAGTATTGTGTAGAATCAGTGGGAGGGAGGCTATCCAAGACCGAGGGAGGGGATTCCTCCAGATCAGGAGGCGTGATAAAGTCAGGCGGAGGGAGTTGATTGCCAACTTGCAACAAGCTGGTATCCACCTCTTTGCTGATCTCGATTTCTTCCTCGATGATGATCTGAAGTAATCTTTCTAATTCCCGCCAACTGCTTTCTAGTTCGGCTAATTCTTCTTTACCATTCCCCTCGATCGCCGCGATATTAATTTTTTCCCGTCCGCCATTGATAATGGCTTCTCCACCGTTTTGGAGTGCTGTGAGGTTGTCTTCGTAATTATCAATTTCTCTACTAAGAATTTTTTTAAGCTCTTCTTCTCCTCCCTCTACGATGGCCTTGGTGATGTATTCTAATCTACCGATAAAACTTTCGTTTTCCTTCGATACTTCCAAGAGACGCGTATCACTTTCTGAGCGATTGTTGTAGTAGACCGTGTAAAAATAGTTAAATACCACCAGCCCAATGTTCACCAAGAAGAAAAGGCGAACCCGAGTCTTAATGCTATTAAATAGATTGCTGAGTTTGAACATAATGCCACGCTTTATCTGTCCGGTCAAATGTATGCCAAATATACCTAAAATGAAATGAAAACTCCTCGCACGATGCCATCTATTACTTTATTTTCAATCAGATACAGCGACGGATGGGCTTCATGGAATAGTTTGTGAATAAAAAAGATTAAAATCGGATTAAACCCATACTCGGATTTCGTGTCCAAAAGATAGACAACAATTAAAATACCAATTCCCATTTAATACCAAAGCAATGAAAGCACAGCGTGAGTTACAACACCTCCTCTGGCGCGCAGGATTCGGAGCCAAGCCTACCCAAATCAAGTCATTTTCGCAACCTGAAAGTAAATGGGTAGACCAGCTTTTCGAAAGCTCCAAAAACTATGACGCCCTGCAAGTAACCAAGGAGGAGGCTCCTCGCCTGCAGGAAATAAGAATGATGTCAAAAGAGGAACGGAAAAAACTCATGCAAGACGCACGCCAACAGATAAAAGACCTCAACCTCGCCTGGCTAGACCATATGGTGCAAACCCCTGCCCAGCTACGAGAAAGAATGACCCTGTTTTGGCACGGACATTTTGCTTGCCAACCCAAAAATATTTTTCACGCCCAATTGCAAATCAACACCCTTCGCACACACGCTCTGGGAAAGTTCGAAGACTTGTTGTTAGCCGTAGCCCAAGACCCCGCCATGCTACAGTATCTTAATAACCAGCAAAACCGCAAGCAAAAGCCCAACGAAAATTTTGCTCGGGAACTCATGGAGCTTTTCACCCTCGGACGGGGGCATTATACCGAGCAGGATATCAAAGCATCGGCTCGAGCTTTCACGGGTTGGGGGTTTAATGGGAATGATTTTGTATTCAGGGAAAGACTACACGACTTCGGAGAGAAAGAATTTTTTGGAAAAACGGGCAATTTCAACGGTGAAGATATTATCCGCCTAATTTTAGAAAAACCTCAAACCGCACTTTTTATCACCGAGAAAATTTACCGTTATTTTGTCGGCGATATTATTCACCCCGAACGCATCCAGAAGCTAAGTCAGTATTTTTATGACTCAGGCTATGATATTGAGCGTCTGATGCGAGAAATTTTTACTTCTGAATGGTTTTACGCCCCAGAAAACATAGGCAGTAAAATCAAATCTCCCGTAGAACTACTGGTCGGGCTAAGAAGACAATTGGGTATAGAATTTCAAAATCCGCAGGCGCAATTGTTCATCCAAAAAGCACTGGGACAAATGCTTTTGAACCCTCCTAACGTGGCCGGATGGCCCCAAGGTAAAGCTTGGATTGATAGCTCTAGTTTGTTGCTTAGGTTGAAAATTCCTCAGGCAATGTACTTGGCTTCCGAAGTAGATTTTGAGCTCAAAGACCGGGGAGACGCTCAGCAAATGGAGCCAGAAATACGCAAGCTCCGCAAAATGCAGGTAAGTATCGATTGGCAATCCCTGCTTACAAACTTGACTCGCTCCGAAATTCTGGAAGAGAATTTTCAAAACCTAGCCACCTACCTCTTGCAAAACGATGTATCCAAACTCGAGAAAGAAATCGTGGCGGCAGTTCGCTCGCAAACGAACCTAGAGCCTATTCAGCATTTGTGTATACTACTTTGCTCCTTACCCGAATACCAAGTTTGTTAGCAAGAAGTAGCGGTCAGTTCCTAGTCGATAGAACTGAGTATTTTCTAATGGTACCAAGATAAGAATCGAGAAAGGAAATTTATGACTCACAACCCACAACTAACATATGAAAAGAAGAGATTTTATTAAAAATTCTGCCTTGGCTTCCGCCGGAACCATGCTGGTGCCTAGTTTCCTCAAAGCCTTCGAGCAAGCCACCACCAACGCCTCTACCGGGCAGGGCAAAACCCTCGTGATTATCCAGTGGTCAGGTGGTAATGACGGCTTGAACACCATCGTGCCCTACCAAAACGACATTTATTACCAAAAACGACCCCAACTGGCGATTTCTCCATCAGAGGTTATCAAGCTAAGCGACGAAGTAGGAATGAATCCAGCAATGCAAGCTTTGCAAGGCATTTACGACCAAGGCTACCTCAGTATTATCAACCAAGTAGGCTATCCTAATCCTGACCGCTCTCACTTTCGGTCTATGGATATCTGGCACACGGCCAGCGACGCGGACGAATATCTTTCCACGGGTTGGTTGGGTCGCTATTTAGATGCCAGTTGTGAAGGAAATTGCCAAACTGCGCATCAAGCCATAGAAGTGGATGATACCCTCAGTCTGGCCATGAAAGGCGAAAAACTCAAAGGCCTGGCCTTGCAAGACCCCCGCAAATTTCACAAAATGACTCAAGGCAGACAGATGGAAGCCCTTAGCCAACGAGCCAATACTACCCACGAACACGAGTCAGTATCTTATCTCTACAAGACCTTGGCAGAAACGGTTTCTTCGGCAGATTATATCTATGATAAATCCAAAGTGTATCGTAGCCAGCAAACTTATCCTAGCAATCCACTCGGGAGGCAACTCAAAACCATCGCTGAATTGATCAACTCTGGCTTAGAAACCAAGGTCTATTATGCTTCTGTCTCTGGCTTTGATACCCACGTGAATCAAAAGCCACAACAGGAAAGATTGCTCAAAGCCTACGCTGAATCTATGCAAGCTTTTGTAGCAGATTTAAAAGCCAATCATCGCTTGCAAGATACGCTGATTATGACCTTTTCTGAATTTGGACGACGAGTAGCACAAAATGCAAGTCGAGGAACTGACCACGGTACGGCCAACAATGTCTTCATCATCAACGGAAATCTCAAAAAGCCGGGCTTTTACAATGAAATGCCTGATCTAGAAAATCTGGAGCAAGGTGATTTGCCATATCAGCTTGATTTTAGAAACATTTACGCGACTCTCCTCGAAAAGCATCTAGAGATAAAACCAGCAGGCATTCTCCGGAAAAAATTTGCCCCGCTTTCGTTTATCTGATTTGATAATACTTAGGGTTGGTGTAAAACACAGTCAGTTACTGGCTGTGTTTTTTCATGGATATCTAATGTTAAAAAAATGTTATCTCACCCGATGACTAACCCTGAGATAGATAAAAAATGACAGTACACAGACTGCTTTTCCCACAAAAAATCTACCCGTTAAGAGCCTAGTATATAAAAACTCTCTCAGGCTTCATAAAACCAACGATGAAGTGAATTTCCTAGGCCTGACCATTTATTTAACTTACTTTCTTACATCCAGCCAAATTACACTTTATGTCTATCATCTTATTGCTAGATAAAATTATGTATTTGGCAGGTAAAATAGAATACTTCATCGCTTAGATTGATAGTATGCTTACTATCATCAGTGATTTTTATACTATTATATTATTGATAAAATTATATGTTTAGTTGGTATGGTCATATTTGAAAGGCAAATTTTTAGATTTTCTAAAGCTCTCTATAAATAATCAAGAAAAAATATTTTAGGTTTAGGATCAAATAACAAAATATTAACATTAAAACATTAGAACATGAAGCAAAAACTACTATTGATTTTTTGCCTGTGTTTTGTTCTGGTGATGCCACTTCTGGCACAAGATAGAACGATCACAGGAACAGTCACAGACTCCGAGACAGGAGAGGCACTGCCCGGAGTAAGCGTCTTCGTAAAAGGTACCAACTCGGGAACGGTTACGGATGTGAATGGTAAATATAGCATTACCGCCTCAGAAGGAGCTACCTTAGTATTTCAAGCGGTAGGTTTAGCTAGTAAGGAAGCCATCGTAGGAGCTTCCTCCACATTAGACATGAGCCTGCAACCCTCTACCAAGGAGCTAGGCGAGGTAGTAGTAACGGCAGTGGGGCTTGAGTCAGATAAACGTGCTTTGGGATATTCTATCCAGACCGTAGAACCTGATGAGCTAGTCAATGCACGGGAAACTAACCTCACAAACGCACTGAATGCAAAGGTAGCAGGCGTACAAGTAATCTCTTCTTCGGGATCTCCTGGTTCTTCGGCCAATATTCGTATTCGCGGAAATACCTCGATTAATGGTAACAATAGCCCTCTTTTCGTGGTAGATGGTATTCCTATTGATAATCAGGAATTTGGTAACGGCGTAGCGGGCGTAGACCAATCTAACCGTGTGGTAGACTTAAATCCGAGCGATATTGCTTCGCTTACGGTTTTGAAAGGCCCCGCGGCCACCGCCCTATACGGGATTCGCGCGGCAAACGGTGCCGTGGTTATTACTACCAAACGAGGGAAAAGCGGACGTCCGGTAGTTACGCTTAGCTCCTCTTTTACAGTTGATCAAGTGAACCAATTACCAGATATGCAAAGAGAGTATGCACAAGGAAGACCCTCAGGAGGGCAGGCCATCTGGCGTGGTCCTGAAACAGGTGAAGGATTTAGTTGGGGGCCTTTCGTAGGTGATCTGGAGTACGATGGAGATACGGATTATGCCTTCGATCCTCGTGGACGCCTTGTTCCTACGGGTCAAGGAAACGGAATGCCTGCCATGACTTTCCCTGCTGCAGATGACTTCTTTGTCAATGGAACTACCTCGGACAATAATGTATCGGTTTCTGGAGGAAATGATCAAATGACTTACTACGCTTCCTTTGGTTACTTAACCCAAAGAGGGATTGTACCTAATGCAGATTTTGAACGAATTACTGGGCGCGTAAACTTAGATTTTAATATCACTGAAAAATTTACAGCAGGTGTGTCCGCTGGTTATAGTCAGTCAGGCGGTAATCGTATTCAGAGAGGTTCCAATATCTCTGGTGTAATGCTTGGGCTACTTCGTACCACCCCTACTTTTGATAATGGACTAGGCAAAGAAGGTAGAGATGCGGCCGACTTTCCCGATGCTTACGTTTTGCCGGATGGGACTCAAAGAAGCTACCGTGCGGGTATCTACGATAATCCCTACTGGACCGTAAACCGTAACCCATTTGAAGATGATGTAGATAGAATTATCGGTAATATCAACCTGAGCTATCAGGTGTTACCTTGGTTACAGCTGAGCTATAAGGTGGGACTAGATCAATACACGGATCGTCGCCTATTTGCTTTTGATATCAACTCGGCTGATACACCCGATGGATTGGTTACTACCCAGACGTACAACTCTCGGAACTTGAACTCAGACGCTTTATTGATTATCAGCAAAAATTTTGCTCAGGAATTTTCCATTGATGCAACCTTAGGTCATAATTATTTTGAGAACGAATTAAATATACAGCAGTCCGAAGGATTTGGTCTAGGCGTCCCTTCTCTTTATAATCTGAGTAACGTGAGTAGTATCCAATCTTTGGAAGATATTTCTCGCCGTAAGGTACACGGAGTATTTTTTGATGTAAAGCTGGGATGGAGAAATATGCTTTTCTTAAATGTCTCGGGTAGAAATGACTGGTCTTCTGTTTTACCTGAGGATGACAACTCCTTCTTCTATCCGGCTGTAAGTGCTGGTTTTGTTTTCTCTGAGTTGATCCCAGAAAATCAAGTTCTATCTTATGGTAAATTACGTTTGTCTTGGGGGCAAGTGGGTAACGACGGTGGTCTGGCCTTTATCTATTCTGATCGTACGTATTTCAACTCCTCTACCATTGGTGGAGATGGCTTTATTACTGCCTTAACGGCCCCACTTAACGGAATAGGAGCTTTTGAGAGGAGTACTTCCGCTGGACTTCCTACGCTACAGGCAGAAACCACAGAGACTTTTGAGATCGGTGCAGAATTTGGTTTTTGGAACGATCGCATTAGCGTAGATCTAACCTATTACAACTCAGTTTCTTCAGATCAAATCGTCAACTTAGATATCTCAGCTGCTTCTGGATTTACTGGACGTGTTTTGAATGCCGGAGAAATCGAAAACGAAGGATGGGAGTTGACCACTAACGCCAACCTAATCCGAACCAATGCTTTTAGCTGGGATTTTAGTCTGAACTTTACCAAATTTACGAATACGGTTACCGAACTGCCCGACGGCGTAGAGCGAATTAGCCTGGCTGGATTTACCTCTACTTCTTCCAACGCCATCGAGGGAGAACCTTACGGGGTGATTTTTGGCTCTCGTTTTCGTCGTAATGAGGAGGGGCAATTAATCATCGGTTCCAACGGTTGGCCCTTGGTAGAACCTACGGACGGCCCGGTGGGAGATCCAAATCCTGATTTCTTGATGGGCATTCGCAACACCGTTTCTTGGAAAGGAATTACGGTTTCTGCCCTCTTAGATATTCGCCAAGGTGGCGACGTATGGTGCGGAACCTGCGGTATCATGGATTATTTCGGTACTTCTCAGAGAACCTCTAACCAAAGAGGAGTCACGGACTTTGTCTTCCCTGGTATCTCCGTGGATGACGGAAGCCCCAATACTACTCCTGTAGACTTTGCCAATCCTGCCAACGGTTTGGGTGGAAATCGATGGGTACGATACGCTTTCGGTGGCCTTAGTGAAGAGTCTATCTATGATGGGTCTTGGGTGCGTCTTCGTGAGCTTACCGTTTCTTATGAACTACCCTCGAGTCTTTTTGATAATAATTTTATTCAGGGTGTTAATATCAGTTTCACGGGGCGTAACCTTTTCTTAATCACCGATTTTCCTGGTATTGATCCTGAAACCAACCTGACTGGAGCCTCCAACGGGATTGGTTTGGAGTACTTTAATATGCCAAACACCAAAAGTTATGGCGTGTCATTGAGAGTGAAAATATAATCCTTCACTCAGCAAATAACTTATTTTGGCCTTATTAAAAATTCTAAAAATATTAACAAATGAGAATTCCAAAATTTAAATATAAATTTCTATACGCTTGGGTAATCATCTTGCCCTTGCTGATGAGTACCTCCTGTGAATTTGGAGATACGAACATTGACCCTGTGAACCCGGTTCCAGAAGAGGTGCCTTTGAACTTGATTTTAACCTCAGCTGAAGCCCAAGCTGCTTACAATATTGGTGCTTTGGGAGGGAGAATGCCCGGTATCGTAATGCAGTACTATTCTGGTTTCGATGCTCAACAAGTAGCTTACGAAAACTACAACATTACCGAGGTAGACTTGAATAACCTTTGGAATACTGGAATGTACGCTGGAGTGATGAAGGATTGTACGATTATGATAGAGAAGGCCGAAGCGGAAGGTAATCCATACTATACAGGAATCGCCAAGATTCTGTTGGCGCATGCTTTAGGGGTTACTACTTCTTTCTTCGGAGATCTACCATACTCAGATGCTTTTCAGGGGATAGATAATACGCTTCCTATCTATGATACTCAGGAGCAGATTTATGGCACGATCCAAACCTTACTCGATGAGGCTATTACAGCTCTTAGTGAACCTTCTTATGCATTGCCCGTGCCTCCTGGCAATACAGATGTGGTATTTCGTGGAGATGTGAGCAAATGGATTGCCGTGGCACGTTCGCTCAAAGCCCGACATTACATGCACCTAACAGCAAAAGGTACTAACAACGCACAACTGGCTCTAGATCAAATACAAACTGGGGTGATTGCCGAGGTTGCTAACGAACCTGCTTATCCCTTTGAGGCTGCACAGACCGGAGCTAATCCTTATTTCTTGTTTGGCCAGCAGCGACCAAGAACACTGATTATCAATCAGTCCTTCGTAGATAGATTAGCTGCCAACAATGACCCGCGCCAGCCTTATATCTATAACAATCCCGAAGACCCTGATGATGATCCTGTCTTTGATTTCTACCAGAATGACAATGATTCTCTCTACTGGTCTCAAGCAACGACTCCTATTCCTCTAATTTCTTACGCAGAAGTGAAGCTGATTGAGGCAGAGGCGATCGTAAGAACGGGTGGAAGTGATGCGGATGCGATCGCTGCTTTGCAGGAGGCAATTAGCACCAATATGACGAAAATCAGTGGGGAAAGAATTAGCTCTGATCAAATTGAGGCCTACATTGCAAGCCGTGGTAACTTTGACGGACTGACTACCATGGACGAAAAAATCCAACGTATCATTGAAGAAAAATATGTGGCCATGTACGGTCAGGCCGCAGCCGAAGTTTGGACGGATTTCCGTCGTACGGGTTTTCCTGCCATCACACCCGTGGCGGACGGTGAAGCGGGTGGATTGAATCCGGGAGGAGGAATCCCTCAGCGTTTTATCTATCCGATTGACGAACGAACCACGAACGGTGCAAACCTACAGACGGCTGTAGATCGTCAAGGTGGAAACCTATTGAACGTAGTGCTTTGGGCTTTCCAACCCTAAGCGATTAAGTAAAAAATGTTTAGAAACCTCAGGCAACTTGTCTGGGGTTTTTTCTTGTCTTAATAGAGAGTACTTGTATTTTGATTTCCCCCAATTTTTAGAGAAATTGAATCAATTTACACGATCAATAAGCAATTGTGATTATGAAAGTACAAAAGAAACTTCTGTCTCTTCTTCTTATCTCGCTTCTATGCCATCCGAGTGGCTGGACACAGGTACGTATGCCCGCTGGAAAGCTAGATGCCAACATAAATCCTGGTGGACAAGTGGCCGAAATCTCTGAACCTATTGTTGGAGTCAAAGGCACACGCTATTTATCAGACGATTGGCAGGTAGGCAATATTTATATATCTTCTGGAGTAGAGGTAAGTGATCTATTCCTTAGATATGATCTACAGCGCACGCGTCTTGAGCTAAACACAGCATCAGGCATTCGAGTCGTTCCTAGCAATGATATAGATTATTTCGAGATGAGAGATTCAAAGAGTATTTCAAGTCAGAAACGAAAGTTTGTACATTTTAAATTCTTTGAATACGATCTGCCTCTTCCTACTCAGGGTTTTTTTGAAGTACTCAATCCCAATGAAGAGAACCAAGTCCTTATCAAACACGGCTACAAAATACAAGATGCTTACTATGTACCTGCATTAGATGCAGGTAACAAAGAAGCAAAAATCTACAAAACTGAAGACCTCTATCTAAAAATTGATGGAAAGGTAAAAGAAGTGCCTCGAAAGAAAAAAGAGATTTTCACCCTGTTTGGAAAAAAAGCTTCTCAAATTGAAAAACACGCCAAGCAGGAAAACTTTAACCCTCGCCATAAAGACGAATTAGTGCAATTAGTTAAACATTACAACGAGTTAACTGCCAAGGACTGAGGCGACTCGAAAAGATTTATCCGCAATTTCAATCAATCTCCATGACCTTCTTCAAAGACCTGAAAATCAACAAACAGCTCCTCCAAGCCATTGCGGACTTGAACTATGAGAAGCCCAGCCCTATTCAAGAGAAAGCTATTCCCTTGATCTTGGCAGGGCACGATCTCATGGGTATTGCTCAAACGGGAACAGGCAAAACGGCCGCTTTTGTCCTGCCCATTTTGATGAAGGTCAAGTATGCTCAGGGCATGCATCCCCGTGCCCTGATCTTGGCTCCTACCCGAGAACTCGCCCTCCAGATTGAAGAAAATGTAGAAAAACTTGCCTCTCATACGGACATTCGGCATACATGTATTTACGGGGGGCTAGGCCCGACCACGCAGATAGAGGCGGTCCAGGCGGGGGTTGATATACTAGTAGCCACGCCGGGTCGGCTACTGGATATTTACTTTCGCGGCGAATTGATTTTAAAAGAATTAAAATTTCTGGTCTTAGATGAAGCCGACCGTATGATGGATATGGGCTTTATGCCACAGATCAATCAAATCCTAGAAATCATTCCGCGCAAGCGACAAAATCTGCTTTTCTCGGCTACCATGCCCGAAAAAGTAGTGAAACTATCCGAGGATTTCCTAGAATTCCCAGAAGTGGTAGAAATTAGCCCTCAGGCCAGCCCCGCCGAAACGGTCAGGCAAGTGGCTTATCACTTGCCCAACCTCAAGAGCAAAATCAATCTGCTCCATTACTTCTTGCAAGATTCGGAAACCTTTCACAAAGTCATTGTCTTCGCTCGGACACGCAAAAACGCCGATAATATTTTCAAGTTTCTGGCTCGAAAGCTCTCCGAAGAAGAAGTAAGAGTCATTCACGCTAACAAGGGACAAAACACCCGCATCAACTCCATGGAAGCTTTCAAGCAGGGGGAAATCAGAATCTTGGTGGCTACCGATGTGGTCGCGCGAGGCATTGACGCCTCCATGGTGAGTCACGTGGTCAATTTTGATGTGCCAATTATCTACGAGGAGTACGTACACCGCATTGGGCGCACCGGAAGGGCGGAGCAATCAGGCGAGGCTCTAACGTTTGTGAATCCAGCCGAAGTGTATCATCTGGGAAAAATAGAAAAAATCATTCGCCAGAAAATTCCCGTTGAGGCTCTACCCGAAGCCGTGGAGATTCCGGAGACGAGCTTCGAGGAACAACAAGCGATAGACCGAGAAATAGATCGACAAAAACGCAAAGAAGACCCCAACTATCAGGGGGCATTCCACGAGAAAAAAGTAAAAAAAGAGACTAAAAAAGGAAAGAAATTTCCTAGGAAGAAAAATAAGTAAAATTCAAGCGAGCCCATTCATTATTTTTTCAAAAAGCGATTTCACCCAATCTACTAAGATTTAAGTAGGATTACACCAATTTTTATGGAAGTAAATCAAAAGTTATTTACATTAAACGATAGTTTATGCATTTCTATCTATCTAAGATATAGCTTGATCTAAATTGGGTTGAATTGTATACGCTACTTTTTTAGCTTTGTCCCTGTAAGAAATGATTGATGTAGCCTCTACAGGGCTGGTTATTTACAGGCTACAACGTATCAGTCTTTCTTTCCATAGCTGGTTGAAGGATATTGGAGGAAGTAAGGCTGATTCTTCCTCCACTTATCTTTACTCCTTCTCCTTACAAAATGCTATATTTTCTTACCCTTTTCTTGATCTTGCCATAACTGTTGAAAGGTCTTCTTGGGTATTTCTGGGGAAGACCGACGGTGATGCGGTTTTTTCTGAAAAAAAAGTTTCAGTAGAAAATGGCTGAATTTAGTCAGAGAAAAAGAACTCCATTTTTTTCCCAACACGCGATTTTTCCACCCGCGAAAAGCTCTCGCTTCCGAAGCAGGTCTTAAACCTGCTGCCACAATTTGCTCACGATTGACCCGAAGCAAATCGGGCAGATCAATCTCCACGGGACAGACTTGGGCGCAGGCTCCACACAAGGTGCTGGCAAAGCTGAGATGTTGAAAGGCAGGTTTTCCTTGGTAATAAGCCTCTGTAATAGAACCCAAGGGCCCAGGATAAGCACTCTGGTAAGGCTCCCCCCCGATACTCTGAAAAACGGGACAAACCTGCGCGCAGGCTCCACAGTGAATACAATTTAACAAGGATCGCTGCCGCGAATCAGCCAGTAACTGACTCCTACCGTTATCCAGCAGAATTAAATAAAGAGATTCGGGTAGATCAGGCTCAGATTCTGAATAAACGCCAGACAGAAGCGTACGATAGCGAGAAATCATTTGCCCTTGCGCGTGAGTGGCCCACAAAGACCAGAACAGCTCCAAGTTTGCCAGCTTAGGAATCAGCGCATCAATGCTACTCATGACCACCAAGGTAGAGGCAGTATGACAAAGCAAGCCTAGGCGACCTGTTTGGTCATTAAAAGCTAGGCTACCCGTTTCGGCGACCAGGAAATTAGCCCCACAAATCCCCAAAGAGACTTCGGGAGCAGTGGCTCGGGGAGTAGTTTCTGCTGATTCTGCGCTACTTTTTTTAGAATGGCGGGTGAAGTTAGCTACCTGAGGCCAAGCTTGCCCCGCCTCTGTGGGCTGGCTAAAAGCGGGGTGGAGTGCCGTTTGTGTCTCTTCCAGCAGCTTTGCAAGTTGTATTTCTTGGGTGAAAGTAGAGGGCAAATAAGCCACAGGAGCAGGCTGATTCGTGCTCTCCCGAGTTGTTTGGATGATTTGCTTGATGGCACTTTGAGCTTGTTTCGTATCTTCGGCCCAAATGATCTGTCCTCCTTTTCGTTTGAAATGTTCCTCAAATTCTAGCAAATATTGGTCAAGCTGGGCAATGGTTTGGCTTTTAATATAAGCGGCTCGGCTCTTGCTAAGGTCGTGGTCTAGGTATTGCAGGAGGGCTTTCTGGGTTTGTTGGGCATATTTTTCGGCCTGGTGAAGAGCGGCATTTCTATACTTGATATCGAAAGCTTTGTTTTCGGAAGTTTCCAGAAAATGCTTTTTTGAATCCATAAAAAATACTTGAACGGTGGCAAACTTTCCTGTTAAGGAGCAATAAACGGGCGTATCAAGTTCAAATTTATGGAGAAAAGCAGAATAATTCCCAAGTTTTGGCAGATAATTTAAACACCCGAAATCGCTAAGTCTAGAGAATAATACCATTTCATATCCTGAATGCACATAAGATGGGTTCTCATTCAAACGCCAGATAGCCTATCCTGTGGACGGTTGTCTGTGGACCGTGGACTAGCGTGTAAGCGTCCGAAGGATGGATTGGTACAAGCTCAAAGGCTTCCTAGCTTTGTAGATAAAAAAAGACTGCTCTATAAGGAACAGTCTATGATTGCAATGCAGGAAACTTTAGTGCTAATTAAAAGTCTGCTTCAATTCGTTGAGGACGAATCGTTTCACATCTTTTTCTAGGTTTTCTTCTAGGGCTTCAAATTCTTCTTCTGAAACTTCCCCTTCATTTTCTAAGTGATTGAGGGTCAGTTGGATAAGCTGATTAATATCTTGTTCTACGGCCTGAGTATCTTCTCTTTCGTCCCAGCGGCCTACTACATTGATGATACGATCTAGAATCGCATTTTTGAGTTGATGCTCGAGTTCACTTTCGTGCGCTTCGTGTATATTTTTCTCACGTTCTATTTCTCTGGTAATTTCGCTAAGAATTAATTCTTTTAGACTGGATTTGCTTTGGCAAAACTGAGCGTTTTCGGCCTGGATCATTTCTTCTTCGGCCCGGATCATTTCCTCCTCAGCACGCTGCATTTCTTCTTCGGCCCGGATCATTTCTTCTTCAGCACGAATTGTTTCTTCGTCCACTAAGGTCAGGGGCGAGTGGTCAGTATCTGAGGATTGATAAATTTGACTCAAACTAATCCCCAGCATAAAAATCAGTGGGAGGGCGAGCAGATAACGCCAAGCTTGAGGTGAATCGGAAGATGAATGGTTTTCTTTTTTCATGATTATGGCAAATAATGGTTTACAGTTTGGGTAAATATAAGCAATTTGCTCTCTTTTTCTAAAAATTGTCGCTCATAATTGTAGATTTGCGCTGGAATCTGTAAAGTTTTAACTAAAATATTCGGATTATGCGCTTATCTAAGAGCTTTTTACTTTTGCTAGCCCTTTTGATATCTCTCCATGCCTGTCGTACGCTCAAAGAGCTAAGAGCTTTCACGAAATGCGAATTTCGGATTGATCAAATCCAACAGTTAAATCTAGGAGGGGTTAATCTCTTGAACATCAATGATTTTTCTGACCTAAATGTGAGCGATGTCGCCAAGGTAGGCTTGGCTTTCAAAAATGGCTCCTTGCCCCTCAATATCACTTTCAACATTGAAATCAAGAACCCCAATGAGCAAACCGCAGCGCTTGAGAAGCTAGATTGGATCATCGAGGTGGATGAGAATGATTATGTCAACGGAACTTCTAATGAGCGTACCGAAATTGCTCCCAACGGTGGAGTCAATGATTTGAACCTAAGCACGGCACTGGATGTCCGCAAAGCTTTGCAGGGAGAGTCTGTCCAATCTCTAGTCAATTTAGTAGCGGGGATCAAGGGTAATAATCAAGAAGACGCTCGCCTTCGCCTCAAAATTAAGCCTCGTTTCAAGTTTTTGGGAACTACCGTGGGTTATCCGGGTTATCTCAAACTAACCAAAGAGTTTAAATCAAGCGAATAGTTTTTTGGTGAGGATATAGAATATTTTGAGGCACAGAGAAAACAGCTAAAACTGGCTTCCTCTGTGCCTCCTATGGCTTACATTATTTTTTATCTACAACTAGCCTTTGTTCACGATTGGCGATTTCCCAGGCCGTATGGAAAATAAGTCGTCCAATTTTTTCCATTTTAGGAAAGTGAATTTTGTCCACTGTATCGGTAGGCCGATGATAGTCGGGATGGGTTCCATTAAAATAGAAAATGATCGGGATGTTGTTTTTAGCAAAATTGTAATGGTCAGAGCGATAGTAGAAGCGATTAGGATCATTCTCATCATTATACTTGTAATCAAGTTTAAGATTGATGTAAGTTTGATTTACCGCCTCACTTAATTCGTGCAAATCAGTAGAAAGCTTATCCGAGCCAATCAAATACACGTAATTGGGATCATTCGTTTCCTGATAATCTCCACCAATTCTACCCACCATATCAATATTGAGATCAGCCACGGTATTTTCTAATGGAAAAACGGGATCAATATCCGTGTAATAGCGGGAGCCATAGAGTCCTAATTCTTCGCCCGCCACGGTCATAAAGAGGATACTACGACGAGGGCCTTTTCCTTCGGCCTTGGCCTGAGTGAAGGCTTCGGCAAGTTCCATCACGGTTACCGTACCAGAGCCGTCATCGTCTGCCCCGTTGTTGATTTCATCGCCTCTTGCGCCAATATGATCGTAGTGAGCGGTAATGACCAAAATTTCGTCTTTTTTGTCGCTTCCTTCTAAAAAGCCCAGTACATTTTCAGAACTAAACTGGATTTCTTCCTTCATCTCTGCCTTAATTTTCAGAGGCTTTGCCGATTTGAACTTGCCAAAAGCCTCGCGATTGCTCATCAGCAGTTCGGGAGTAGTATTGAGCATACGGGCTGCCGCTGAGGGTGAAAGATAAAAAATCACCTGATCTTTACGATTCGCCCCACTAAGTCCTTTGTAAGGTGTTTTTATATATCTTTCCTCATAAGCTAGTTTATCTTCGTAGCCCTGTTGGTCATCTCCAGTAATGACCATAATCGCGGTGGCTTGGGTTTGCCGTAAAGATTGGAGGGTTTGGGGCGTATCATCTCCTCCCTTGATAAAGCAGACCAGAGCTTTGCCTTGGAGATTTTCCTGAGGAACCTCTTTCGGGTCAATCGTTCCTCCAAAGATAGCTTCGGCCTGAAATTCTTCTTGGCGCAGAGAGTTGCCACGTACATAAAAATCTTTAATAAAACGAAACTCATCCTGGCTGGCTTTGATATATACTTCTTCCCAGCTACGATTTACATAGTTGAATTTTTGGAAGTAGCTATTGCCTTCTTCTGCGGGTACAGGTGCCTGTAGGCCGAGGCTCTCGAAGTGATTAGCGATGTAGCGAGCGGCTTTTTTCTGGCCGGGTTTTCCAGTGAGGCGACCTTCCATACTATCGGCGGCTACCACGTGTAAGTGCCGAGACAAGTCTTCTTGGGTAATCGTTTGGGCATATTGCTGAGCCTCTGGGTTGGTCGGTAAGGGGGCTTGTGCCCAGAGGGATGAAAGTGTGGAGCATATGATTACTCCCGTCGAAAGTAAAGAAATGATAATTTGTTTCATTAAATGATGCTTTTGATACATTTGATAAATTCAATAAGCTAACTACAAATTTACAATTATTTCTGATTTGAGAGATATCCTGCTGAGGAACAGCAACAAATAATAGCAGGAAAAAACCAATCTAAAAGGGGGGAGGAAAGGAGAGGGAACCCGTGTTGAAAAGAAAGAGAGGCAACCAAACCAGGCTGCCTCTTACGTTACTAGAAAACAAAAGAAGTCAATACTATATATTAATAATATCTATTTTTTCCACCTTTATTTCTAGGTCCACCCTGGCCTTGGCCGTTCTTTTTAGGATAAGCCTTGCGAACAACCAGCTCGCGTCCCATGAACTCAATGCCGTTAAGTGCGTCGATAGCGTTTTGTCCTTCGTCTTCGTCGTCCATCTCAACGAAGCCAAAGCCTCTGGATTTTCCGGTTTCCCGATCCATGATGATTTTAACTGAATCTACAGTGCCATACTCACTGAAAGCTAATTCCAAATCTTCTTCCTCTGCGGAAAAAGAGATGTTTGATACATAAATGTTCATCTCGAAAATGTGAATAAATAAAATAAATCAATAGACAATGTAAAAATACGTATTAGCGTCGATTTATTTTCATGAATACACATTTATTTTCAACTTTTGCTAGAAAATGCTTACAATGCGAAATATAGCACTGTTTGCCTCAAAACTTAAGTTTTTTTTCAAATGGATTGAATGCCTCATTGATCTATTCGAGAAGAAAAACAACCACGCGAAAAAAGAAGTGTCTTACTTCTACCCCTTCCTAAAGTACTGTTTATAGAAAAAATGCTTGCATCTAACATGAACTTTACGTACTTTCATCGAAAATATTAAGCTAACCTAAAACCATTCAAAAGATGAAACTACTGAGCTATTTTTTTATCCTCGCAAGCTATCTGCTGGGCGCTCATCTGAGCTACGCACAAACCAAAAGTGATTACATAGCTTCTCTCAAAAAGTTTGAAGGGGAGTGGTATGTGATGAGAGATAAAGTACAATCTGAGGTCTTTAACCCAGAGGAAATGCCAAAGCTAAAGTTCGTGGCCAATATGCAAGCAGATGGAGAAAGCTTGATAGGAAAAATGTTTATGCAAACCGAAGATGGAGAGTGGAAGTTAGACAGCGAAGAAACCCATCAGTATGACCCTAAGGCCAACAAGGTGGTCTATCAGGGTACACGCCCGAGCGAAGGAGCCTATCACGGAGAAATGCTACTCAGCCCCGATGGGCAAGAGAGAAAGGCGATTGAGTATAATGCGCAGAACCAAAAGATAGTAGAAGGATCAGTTACCTTTCTTAGCGAGAAAATGATGAAAGCCGAAATCATCCATTTTACAGATAAAGAGGGAAAGGCTTCTGATCAGCCTTTAGGTAAAAGTACATTTTTTTGGGAGAAGAAATAGAGATGAATGATAAGTGGTAGGTTGGGAATCGGGAATTCCTGACCTGCCCCCTGTCGCTTATAAGCCCTAACCCTCAACCCAAGTAACCCATCAAGCCATAGACCCAGTAGCCCACTATTTCGTGCACAAGCACAAACCACAAGTAAATTGCGTGCTCATCGGGAATGAAACTTCCCAAGCCCACACGATCGGCATCAATGGTATAAAATCCTGCACTGAAAGGCTGAGGCTCAAGCCCTACTTGACGAAAACAACCTAAGGCTCTTGGCATATGAAAGGCCGACGTGATGAGCAGATAAGCTTGATCGGGAAATTGTTTTTCTAGAATTTCTTTGCTAAAAAGCGCATTCTCTCGTGTATTGCGAGCATTTTCTTCCAAAATAATATCACTGGCAGGGACTTGACAAAGCCTCAGTACCTGAGCTAACTTTCTGGCCTCACTGACTTGCTTTTCTCCGCTCACGAAAATCGTAGCACCCGTAATCAAAATTTTTTTAATCTTACCCATTCGGTATAGCTGCAAAGCGTGCATCAAGCGATCGGCTCCCGCATCCAGATAAACCCGATCATCTGGCGATTTGCGATTGTTGGTAATGCCTGACAAGACAATGCCCACTTCGTAAGTTTGCTCCAAGGCCTCGATTTCTACCGCCGGTGTTTCCCACCATAGCAACAATTGATTAATCAAAAAAGGATTACTCAAAACCAGTAGAAGGCCGAAGGCAAGACGGTAAGCCAGCAGTTTTCGCTTGCTATGTTGATGCAGCAAGGCAAAAATGAGTAGGATAAATACCCACACAATGGGCTTGAGCAAAAAATCCAGCGTTTTGGAGAGGATAAAAAACATAACAAGGCGCAGCTTAGGGTTCAGCTATGCAAACTAATAGCTTCTGGGGATTTATAAAAATTTTTCTTCGGGTGGCTCCCAAATTCTAGGTCGTTCGAGAAGTCTCGAGCTGTAGGATCGTTCTACGACGGCGGTTTGAGAAGTCTCCAGCTGTAG
>CAZKBP010000005.1:108631-256542 GCA_964551015.1 uncultured Cytophagaceae bacterium
GTCTCGAGCTGTAGGATCGTTCTACGACGGCGGTTTGAGAAGTCTCCAGCTGTAGGATCGCTCTGCGACGGAGATTTGAGAAGTATCCAGCTGTAGAATCGTTCTGCGACGGCGGTTTGAGAAGTCTCGAGCTGTAGAATCGCTCTGCGACGGCGGTTTGAGAAGTATCGAGCTATAGAATCGCTCTGCGACGGCGGTTTGGGAAGTCTCCAGCTGTAGGAGCGCTCTGCGAAGGCGGTTTGAGAAGCCTCCAGCTGTAGAATCGTTCTACGACGGCGGTTTGAGAAGTCTCCAGCTGTAGAATCGCTCTGCGACGAGCGTTGGGGAAGTATCCTAAAAAGCCCGACGGAAGCAACTCCCGTCGGGCTTAGGTCTATGGAAAGATTTCTAATCACACATTTATTTACCAAAAAAACTAACAGCTAACCAACCATATCTATCTAAGCTGTTTCTTCGGCCATCTGTGTTTCTTCACCGTATTCGCTCATAGGAATACAGCTACACATGAGGTTACGGTCGCCGTAGGCATTATCTACTTTGGCAACTGAAGGCCAGAATTTATTCAATCTTAGGTAGGGGAGTGGGTAAGCCGCTTGCTCACGGCTGTAAGGCTTATCCCATTGGTCGGCCATCACCATGAGGGCGGTGTGAGGCGCGTTGACCACCACATTATTGTCTGGCTCTGCTTTTCCTTCTTCAATCTCTCGGATTTCCGCACGGATGGCAATCAAAGCATCACAAAAGCGATCTAGCTCTTCTTTGCTTTCGCTTTCTGTGGGTTCAATCATCATCGTACCGGGTACGGGGAAGGAAACCGTGGGTGCGTGGAAGCCATAGTCCATCAGACGCTTGGCAATATCAGCTACTTCTACCCCTGCCTTCTTAAAATCACGGCAGTCAATGATAAACTCATGGGCACAGGTTTCGTTGCTACCCGTGTAAAGAGCTGGGTAATGACCTTTCAGGCGAGCCATGATATAATTGGCGTTCAAAATGGCGATCTTCGTAGCTTCTGTGAGTCCTTCCGCCCCCATCATTGAGATGTAGGCATGTGAAATCGCCAAGATGCTGGCACTACCGTAAGGCGCCGCCGAAACTGCCGTCGTTTCATTGTCTGAAACGGGTTGTAGGGCGTGGTTAGGCAAGAAGGGGCTTAAATGCGCGGCTACACAAATGGGGCCCATGCCCGGGCCACCGCCACCGTGAGGAATACAAAAAGTTTTGTGCAAATTCAGGTGGCAAACATCCGCGCCAATCATCGCTGGGCTCGTCAGCCCGACTTGGGCATTCATATTAGCTCCGTCCATGTATACTTGCCCGCCGTGCTCGTGAATGATCTGGCAAATTTCCTGAATGGCTTCTTCAAAAACACCGTGCGTAGAAGGGTAAGTAACCATCAAAGCGGCCAAGGCTTGGCTGTGTTTTTCAGCTTTGGCTTTTAGATCTGCCAGGTCAATATTTCCGTGGTCGTCGCATTTCACGACTACGACTTTCATGCCCGCCATGACCGCACTGGCTGGGTTGGTGCCGTGCGCCGAAGAAGGAATCAGGGCTACATCGCGGTTTTCGTCGCCTCGGCTGAGGTGATAATTACGAATGGTGAGCAATCCTGCGTATTCTCCCTGCGCTCCGGAGTTGGGTTGCAGAGAAACACCGGGCAAGCCTGTAATTTCTCCTAGCCAATTTTCCAAATCTTGAAATAATCCTTGATAAGCTTGTGCTTGCTCCTTGGGCGCGAAAGGATGTAAGCCTCCTAATTCTTTCCAAGTAACGGGAATCATTTCGGCGGTAGCATTCAATTTCATGGTACAAGACCCCAGCGGAATCATGGAATGCACCAGCGAAAGGTCTTTATTTTCTAATTGCTTTAAGTAGCGAAGCATCGCGTGTTCGGTGTGATAGCTATGGAAAACCGGATGCGTCATATAATCAGACTGGCGCTGTAGGGCTTGAGGCACATCTAACTGGATTCCTTCAGCCATCTGCATCAGGTTAAAATTAATGGGCTGGTGAGAGGCTTGCGCGAAAATATCCATCAATTCGGCTACATCGGCCATGGTCTTGGTTTCGTCCAGACTCATTCCAATCTGATTATCTTCTAAATAGCGTAAATTAATACCTACCTCTAGGGCTAATTCTTTGATTCGGTTTCGGGTTTCCGTATCTGGCAATTTCACCCAGAGGGTATCAAAATGATAGCGATTTTGCACTTGGAAGCCTAGCTTGGTAAGACCTATGGCTGTGAGATGAGTGAGGCCGTAGATTTTCTCGGCGATTTTTTTCAGACCCTTTGGCCCGTGGTATACCCCATAAGCACCGGCCATCACGGCCAGAAGTACCTGAGCGGTACAGATATTAGAAGTAGCTTTTTCGCGGCGGATATGTTGTTCACGGGTCTGGAGAGCCATGCGGTAGGCTTTATTTCCTTCGGCATCCATCGAGACACCAATGATTCTGCCCGGAATTTGTCGTTTGTATTCATCTTTAGTAGCAAAGAAGGCCGCGTGCGGTCCACCGTAACCCATGGGAACACCCATTCGCTGGGAAGACCCAACCACGACATCGGCTCCCATTTCGCCCGGAGGGGTGAGCAAGGTCAAGCTGAGCAAATCGCTAGCCACCGCTACGAGTACCTGTTGTTCTCGGGCCGTCTCGATCAAGGCCGTGTAGTTATGGAGTTCTCCGTCTGTGGCTGGATACTGGAGGAGCAGGCCGAATAAATCTGGATTAGTCAAATCTACTTCTCTATGATCGCCAATGATGAGATGAACGCCCAAGGGAGCTGTGCGTGTTTTGAGTAGCTCAATGGTTTGTGGGTGGCAAAGCTCGGAAACGAAAAAGCTCTGTGCCTTTTTCTTATCCTTCTTGCGTGAGCCATAGAACATACTCATGGCTTCGGCGGCGGCGGTGGCTTCGTCCAAGAGGGAAGCATTGGCAATGTCCATGCCTGTCAAGTCCATGACCATAGTCTGGAAGTTGATGAGCATTTCCATTCTTCCTTGCGCGATTTCCGCTTGGTATGGAGTGTAGGCGGTATACCAGCCCGGATTCTCCAGAATATTTCTAAGGATGACGTTGGGGGTAGTACAATCGTAATAACCTGTACCGATGTATGATTTAAAGACCTGATTCTGCGCCACCCGCTCTTTAAGTCTTTGTAAATAATTAAACTCACTCTGAGCGGGAGGTAGTTGTAGAGCTTGAGCTAGGCGAATCGAGGCAGGAATGGTTTTTTCAATGAGTTCTTCTAGGGAAGAGATACCAATTTTGTCAAGCATTGCTTGTTGTTCTGCGCCTCGGTTGCTGTTGTGCCGGTCTACAAATTTTTCTTCGTATTTTAAATTAATGGCCATGCTAATAATCCTCTCTTAAGTCGTTAAAAATGGATTGATATCTGCAAAAATACAGTTAATTTTTGATATTTGTTTTCGGGCTTTCAAGTACTTGTGAAAGACTTTTGTTTGGTTGACAACTTTACCAAATGTCGGAATTAGGCAATTTCTTTCATTTGAAGAATTGAAAATCTATGATAATATCAAAAATTACTAATTATTCTAGAAATGGACTTAGAAACCGAAATGTTTCAATCTTTTTCCCTAAAGGCACAAGATCAAATCTGGACGGCCAAACTTCCCAAAAATGTACTGGACGCGGCCATCCATTTTGAAAACTTATGGGCACTTCACCCCGAACAATATCATACCGTCAAAATTCATGGCAAGGAAATCCCAACCCCACGCTGGCAGCAAGCCTATGGGGCTAATTACCGCTACACAGGATCACAGAATAACGCGCTGCCCATCTCTGATGAGTTGAAAATCTATTTACAATGGTGCCAAGAGCAGATTGACCCCAGGTTGAATGCCCTCTTACTCAATTGGTACGATGCCCAAAAAGCTCACTACATAGGTGCTCATCGGGACGACACTCGAGATTTGATAGAAGGCAGCCCCATTGTTACCATTTCTTTGGGAGAAGCACGCGTTTTTCGTTTTCGCCCCTGGAAGCAAAAAGGCTATCAAGACATACCCTTGGAACATGGTTCTGTCATTATCATTCCTTGGGAAACTAATTTGCGCTGGACGCACGAAGTACCTCACTTTAAAAAATATCGAGCAAAGCGCATCTCTATCACCTTGCGGGCATTCAAGTGAGGGGCAGGTGGCACGAAGCAAGGTCGGGAATTTGTATTTTTTCCATTCTTTGATTTTTTCTTGGACATTGACTTTTAACTTTGTGTACTCAACTCATTTGAGGCCAAGGCAAGTGACAAATCTGAAATCTACAACTTCCTAACCCGCAGCTAATCTATGAAACACGTACTCAATCATTTATTTGAACATAAGACACTTTCTAAGGAAGAAGCGACCGATATCTTAAAAAATATCGCGCAGGGAGCCTACAATCCCTCCCAGATCGCGGCTTTTTTGACCGTTTTTATCATGCGGAGTATTACCGTGGACGAGCTGGAGGGCTTTCGCGACGCGATGCTAGAGCTTTGTATTCCCGTGGATTTGGCGGATTACGAACCCATTGACCTCTGTGGCACGGGAGGAGATGGCAAAAATACATTTAACGTTTCTACTTTGGCTTCTTTTGTGGTTGCTGGAAGTGGGGTGAAAGTAGCCAAACACGGGAATCACGGGGTTTCTTCGGTGTCGGGTTCTTCTACGGTTTTAGAATATTTAGGAGCCAAATTTACCAATGATACGGATATATTGAAGCGAAAAATAGATCAGTCGGGCATCTGTTTTTTGCACGCGCCCTTGTTTCATCCGGCGATGAAAAACGTGGCTCCCATTCGCAAAGAACTGGGCGTGAAAACTTTCTTCAATATGCTCGGGCCGATGGTGAATCCTGCTTTTCCCAAAAACCAACTCGTGGGCGTATTTAGCCTGGAGCTAGCCAGGCTATACAATTATTTATACCAAAAAACAGACAAGAAATTTATTATTTTACATTCTTTGGATGGTTATGATGAAATTTCCCTCACAGGACAGTTCAAAACCTTGGGACGGAAAGAAGAAAATCTCTTAGAACCTCAGGATTTGGGAATGGAAAATCATGCACCCGAAGCTTTGTTTGGAGGAGATACCATTGAAGCATCCGCCAAAATTTTTACCCAAATTTTGGACGGAGCAGGGAGTGCCGCGCAAAATGATGTGGTGATCGCCAACGCCGGAATGGCTATTCATTGCGCTCAGCCAGAAAAAAGCCTAGAAGACAGCATTGCTCAGGCGAGAGAAACGCTTATTTCTGGACGAGCGAAAGAATCTTTTAAATTATTTTTAGAAAATTAATCCTGGCGGGTGACTTTTGAGGGGCGAAACGTCTGTTAGATAGCTGAACAATATATCTACCTGTTCGGCACAAATTCGTCAATGAACCCAAATTTGAACCAGAAATTAAAGGAGAATATTCGTAAAAGTCGCGAACTTGTCGGGATAAACCGCAGGCTTCGCGCCGAAGCCAAGAAAACTTACGATAAAATTCAGGAAATAATCCGTCGTAAAGCCCATAAACGAACGCCAATTAGTAGTGGAGAACAGGAAGAAGAAGAATAACAACCCGTAGATTTAAATGCAACTTAGACTGATTGATCTTAACACAAAATTAGTAGAAGCTTGGAATAAAGTTTTCCAAGACGTACCTCAAGTGAAGATAATTGAGGGTTCTATCTTTGATTACCCTTCGGATGCTATTGTGAGTCCAGCCAATAGTTATGGTTTTATGAATGGAGGAATTGATTTTGCCATTTCTAAAAATCTAGGTTGGCATTTAGAGAAAAAATTACAAAAAATCATTCGTGAGAAGTATTTTGGAGAATTGCTGGTTGGTCAGGCCGAAATCATCGAGACGGGGCATACGGATTTCCCTTACCTGATTTCAGCACCTACCATGCGTACTCCCATGACCATTACCCGAAGTCCTAATCCTTATCTAGCCATGCGTGCGCTTTTGTTGTTGCCTAAGACCAGTCGCTTCGTTGATGGATCTGCTGTTGCAGAAAAAATAAAGACTGTCGCCTGTCCAGGTTTAGGGACAGGCGTGGGGCAGGTGCCTCCTCTCGTAGCAGCAAGACAGATGCGAATCGCTTGGGAAGATGTGATGCAAGAAAAATACTTGACCCCCAAGGGTTGGGAAGAGATGCGCTCCAATTTTGCTTATTTCTATACCCATGATCCTAAGGACTTAACTTATGATATTCCTTAGCTTAGATGGCATTTTGAAAGTACTCTTTTCCCTTAGCTGTGCCAAAAATAATCTTCCCTTTTCAAGAAATAGCTTTTTTAGTGTATTTTTGTGGCGTTCAAGGATTAATTTAGTTTTTAAGTACTTGACTACAGAAAAAGCCTTGAAAGATCTACACAGAACAGGCAAACTACAACTAGATTAGCAACCACATGAGCAAAGAACATAAATCAAAAAATTACATTCCCCCTCTCAAAGTTTACAATACCCTGAGTAAATCTAAGGAAGCGTTTCAGCCTCTGAACCCTCCACACGTGGGGATGTATGTCTGTGGCCCCACGGTTTACAATACGCCTCATATTGGAAATGCTCGCCCCGCTATTTTTTTTGATGTTTTGAGGAAATACTTGACCTATCTCGGGTACAAAGTACGCCTTGTCAGAAACATTACCGATGTAGGCCATCTATTAGGTGAAGAAAATGATGGAGAAGATCGAATCTCGCGCCAAGCTAAAATGGAGCAAATCGAACCCATGGAGGTGGTTAATCGCTATACCAACGAGTATCACACCTTCATGGATGCCCTCAATGTAGAGCGACCCAGCATCGAGCCTACGGCCACGGGGCACATTCTAGAACAAATTGAGGCGATTCAGGCCATTTTAGATGCAGGGCTAGCTTATGAATCAGAAGGATCTGTCTACTTTGATGTGAAAAAATATAATGAACAAGAAAACTACGGCGAGCTTTCGGGGCGTGTCTTGGATGACTTGTTAGAAAATACCCGTGCCTTAGCAGGACAGCAGGAGAAACGCAACTCGGCGGATTTTGCCCTCTGGAAAAAAGCGGCTCCCGAGCATATCATGCGCTGGAGTTCGCCCTGGAGTACGGGCTTTCCG
Source organism: uncultured Cytophagaceae bacterium (assembly GCA_964551015.1). Classification (GTDB taxonomy): domain Bacteria; phylum Bacteroidota; class Bacteroidia; order Cytophagales; family Microscillaceae; genus CAZKBP01. Next base: position 115,723 of record CAZKBP010000005.1, read on the forward strand.
GGCTGGCATCTGGAGTGTACAGTGATGAGTACCAAGTACTTGGGCAAACAATTTGATATTCACGGAGGAGGGATGGATTTGATGTTTCCACATCACGAATGTGAAATTGCTCAGGCCAAAGCCGCCCACCAGGGGCAAGCACCGGTCAAATATTGGTTACATAATAATATGATTACCATCGATGGAGCCAAAATGAGCAAGTCTTTGGGAAATTTTATCACAATCGGACAGCTCTTTGAGGGCGACCACGAGCTGCTAGAACAGCCTTTTTCGCCGATGACGATTCGCTTTTTTATCTTACAAGCGCATTATCGTAGCACTTTGGATTTTTCTAATGATGCCTTAGTCGCCGCCCAAAAAGGTTATAAACGTTTGATTAATAGCTTGAATATTCTCAGGAAAATGAGCTATCCGGATGGTGGTTCCAAAGAAATTAACGAAAAATTGGATACACAAATCCAAGGCTTCTGCGACAATGCTTTCCGAGGGATGAATGATGACCTGAATACCGCAATGGTGCTGGGGCAACTTGCCAATATTGTCAAGAAAATCAATGCTTTTCATCTCAATCCAGAAACGATCGCCACGATTACTCCCGAGACCTTCGAGCGAATGAAAGAAACTTTTATGGTTTTTACGCTGGATATCCTTGGGCTCAAAGAGGAAAAAAACGTAGATCAAGAAGCCCTCATCGAAGGCTTACTCGAGCTCTATCACGAGGCCAAGCAGAAAAAAGAATATGACACCGTGGATAAGATTCGTGATTACTTCAAAAAAAGTAACCTCATCATCAAAGATCTCAAAGATGGAGTGGATTGGGCCTACCAAGAATAAAAGATTTGAAGATGGAAAGATTCAAATCTGCAACCTTAGAATCCTCGAATTTGCAACCTTTCAATCTAAAAAAAATGCTTTTAAATCGAATTAATCTATATGCTCGGGTTATTTTACTGTTTATGTTAGCATCTGAGCTGGCTTGCAAAGGAGGGGGGAGTGAAGAAAAGCCAAAGATTCCTAGTCGCCCCGTGGCTGAGGAAAAAATAGCTCTCAAACCCGCCCCTGACTTCAATGCAGATTCAGCTTATGCTTTCGTGAGTAAGCAAGTATCTTTTGGTCCCAGAGTTCCTAATACCGAAGCACATCGCCAATGTGGGGATTATCTGATAGCAAAACTAGCCGAGTATGGCTTTGATACCACCGCCCAAGTTTTTGAAGCCGAGGCTTATGATGGCACGATTTTACAATCTCGCAATATCATCGCCTCGCTCAATCCAGCCATAGGAACCCGAATTTTGTTAGCCGCACACTGGGATACACGCCCTTTTAATGATAAAGAAGTCGCCGATAGTAGCCAATTTCGCAACATAGACGGCGCCAACGACGGGGCCAGTGGGGTAGGGGTCTTGTTGGAAATTGCTCGTTCTATTTCGCAATCAGAAAACAAGCCTCAGGTGGGAATTGATTTGATTCTCTTTGATAGTGAAGATTATGGTGCTCCTGAAAATTATGATGGATTAGCCGAACCGGATATGTGGTGTTTGGGTTCGCAACATTGGGCCAAGAATCCTCATCGCCCTGGCTATTCGGCTTATTACGGTATCTTGTTGGATATGGTGGGAGCCAAAGATGCGCATTTCTACAAAGAAGGACACTCGAGAGAATACGCCGCTGGTATCAATCAATTGGTCTGGAAAATTGGACAGCAATTGGGTTATGACCAATATTTTATCTCCCGAGACAGCCCACCGATTACTGATGACCATTACTATGTCAATACCGTATCAAAAATTCCCATGATTGACATCATTGACTATGATCCCGTAGATAGGGGCGCTTTTTTTCCAGATTATCACCATACCACCCGAGATAATATGGACATTATCGATAAAAACACACTCAAAGCCGTGGGACAGACCGTTTTGCAGACGATCTACAACGAAACCGCAGACATACAATAGGATTTTTTAAATCATTCAAGATGACCGAGAGTGCAGCATATCAGGCTCTACAAGAAGAACTACTAGGCATTATCCAAAGCTTTAACCAAAGGGCTTGGTCGCTGGCTACCAGTACCAATTACTCTTTTCGCAATCCACAGCCTCATCAACATACGTTTACCATCACCTCATCGGGGAAGGACAAGGAAAATTTTCAGGCAACTGACCTCATGATCGTGGATACCAAGGGCCAAGGGATTCTGGGCTACGAAGCCATGAAACCCTCGGCTGAAACACTTTTGCATACCCTACTCTATGAAAACGAGCAAGTAAAAGCCGTACTTCATACACATTCTGTGGCGGCTACCGTGCTCTCACGAAGATACTTAGCCGAGGGGCAAATCACCTTGGAAGGTTGGGAAATGCTCAAAGCCTTGCCCAAAATCACTACGCACGCATCTCAGGTACTGATTCCTATTTTTGAGAACTCGCAAGATATGTCTGGTTTGAGCCAAGAAATTCGCTTATACCAAGAAAAACATCCCGAAATGTGTGCCTTTCTACTGTCAGGACACGGCTTATACAGTTGGGGCGAAGACCTAGCCGCGGCAAAAAGACAGGTAGAAGCCTTGGAATTTCTCTTTGAATGTCTGTGTTTATCGAAAAGCTTGGGTAGCTAGCAGTCACTTTTAGCACCTAGCTCCCAGTAGAATACGGGAAAGTAAGGATGAATTTGAAAAATAACCCTGAACATTGGACCGCTGTTCGTGGGTTAATTTGCTAATTTCAAAAAATCTTCTAATCTTTTATTTTCAAATCTTAAATCAAAAAACTAAACATATGGCTGTCTTAAACATTCCTGACCAAAATAAAAGTATCAGCGATAAGCACGAAATCAAGCAGTTTCTCAATGAGCGAGGTGTTTTCTTTGATCAATGGGAAGCCGAAGTAGCATTTGATGAGGAGGCTGACCAAGAAACCGTGCTCAAAGCCTATGAACACGCTTTGAAACCTTACATGGAAACCAATGGCTACCAAACCGCAGATGTGATTAACATCAATTCCAAAACGCCTAATTACGAAGCAGTTCGCAACAAGTTTTTGAGCGAACATACTCATACCGAAGACGAGGTGCGTTTTTTTGTGGATGGAAAAGGCTTCTTCTGGTTTAATTTGGATAATGGCAAAGACCCTATTTTCAACGTGATGTGCGAAGCCGGAGATTTGATTTCCGTGCCAGCCAATACCAAGCACTGGTTTGATGCGGGCAAGGAAAATCCACACGTGAAGGCCATCCGTGTCTTTATTGACCAATCTGGTTGGGTGCCTCACTACACCGAGTCGGGAGTGGATGCCGCTTACAATCCCGCTTAATTTTCTTGAAAATCTTTTCTTAACCTAAAATGCCTAAGTGATCTCCAAATCGCTTGGGCTCTTCCCCCTATGCAATACATTCTCACCGATATTGAAGGTACAACCACTTCCGTTAGTTTTGTCTATGAGGTGCTTTTTCCCTATTTCAAAAAGAACCTAGGAGCCATCTTAATCCCCGATCTGGATCAGCCCTACGTACGTGAAAATATAGAAGCTGTGAAGCAAACCGTCGAGCAAGAAGAAGGCAAAACCCTCTCCGACGAAGAAGTAATCGCCCAATTAGTAAAGTGGACAGAAGCCGACCGCAAGCACACGGCCATGAAAAACCTTCAGGGCTACGTCTGGAAAGAAGGCTATCTGAAAGGCGAACTCAAGGGACACGTGTATGCTGATGTGCCTCCTGTCTTAGAAAAATGGCGACAGGCTGGCAAGCAGATGGGTGTTTATTCCTCCGGCTCTGTGACGGCGCAAAAGCTGATCTTTGGTCGTTCTGTCTTTGGTGATTTGACGCCTTATTTCAGCCATTATTTTGATACCCAAGTAGGGCATAAGCGAGAACCAGCCTCTTACGAGAATATTCAAAAAGAAATCGGCATCCCTGCTTCTGAAATTCTTTTCCTCTCGGATGTAGAAGCCGAGCTAGACGCAGCTCAAGCGGCTGGTTATCAGACCCTACAGCTGGTGCGTGAAGGAACCTCAGCTTCTGAGAAGCACCCGACGGCACCAGGTTTTAGCGAGATCGATATTTAGCGAATCAGCCTGAAAATTTGTATCTTTATGCTAAAAGCGAAGCTTATGTCAGCAAGGACTCCCTTGGAAAAAGAAGACTTCTTAATTCGTCTCCAACCAGATGAGGTCGGAGATTTACTTACACTTCTGGAAGAAATACCTACGCATTATCTTACCCAAAAAATTCAAGCACAGCTAGAAGCCCAAAGCTTCTTTGCTCAACCAGAAACAGAAGAAGAACCCATGAACTATTCCCGTTTTACATCCTTGGCGATGATCGAGGAACTCGCGATCATCTCAGAAGATGCTCATGACACTCCGGCTGCCCGAGTAGAAATTGTCCATCAAAATTTATTTCCCGAAGTCAATCCTGTACCTGAGAGTGATTGGTTGCAAGAGGCTTTTAGAAGAGCCAAATATTCTTCCATGAGTAGTGAAAAAGCACGCTCCGAAAAAATCGTCAGCCCTATGCTTCTGGAGCTTCAAGATCGGAATCCAGAAAAATTCATTACGTTTTCGGGCGAACGCTTCGATGTAAATAAGGAACTAGGACTGGTAGGGGCTTGTGATGTCCTATTGAGCTACACCCGAGAACCAGAGTTTATTAAAGCTCCTGTCTTCGCTTTGGTAGAAGCCAAACGCAAAGATGTAGACGAGGGCCTGGCTCAATGCGCCGCCCAAATGATGGCTGCTCGTGAATTTAACCAACAGAAGAATCGCCAGCTTCCAGCCATCTTTGGTGGGGTAACTACGGGCGAAATCTGGCAATTCCTCAAATTAGAAGGCCATCAATTGATTATCGATGATGAGAAATACTACCTCAAGCACGAGCTTCGTCAGATTCTGGGTATTTTGCAGGCGATTGTAGATTTTTTTGAGGAGTATTTTTAATGGATTATCAGTCTTTTCCAAGTCGTACCTTTCCGACTCGACTAGCGTAGCCAATAAATGCTCTCCCGAAATATCTCCAAGTTGGTATGCGTTACAAACGTGCGCCAGTCTGGAGAACCGCCTGCTGGCTAAGCATAGGCACTTGGGGCTATCGGCAAGGGCACGCGTTACAAACGCGCGCCAGTTTGGGTATTTTTAATCTACTAGCAACTTTTCCTGAGAAGTACCAGACGGTATCAGATTTTAGCGAGATCGATATTTAGCGAATCAGCCTGAAAATTTGTATCTTTATGCTAAAAGCGAAGCTTATGTCAGCAAGGACTCCCTTGGAAAAAGAAGACTTCTTAATTCGTCTCCAACCAGATGAGGTCGGAGATTTACTTACACTTCTGGAAGAAATACCTACGCATTATCTTACCCAAAAAATTCAAGCACAGCTAGAAGCCCAAAGCTTCTTTGCTCAACCAGAAACAGAAGAAGAACCCATGAACTATTCCCGTTTTACATCCTTGGCGATGATCGAGGAACTCGCGATCATCTCAGAAGATGCTCATGACACTCCGGCTGCCCGAGTAGAAATTGTCCATCAAAATTTATTTCCCGAAGTCAATCCTGTACCTGAGAGTGATTGGTTGCAAGAGGCTTTTAGAAGAGCCAAATATTCTTCCATGAGTAGTGAAAAAGCACGCTCCGAAAAAATCGTCAGCCCTATGCTTCTGGAGCTTCAAGATCGGAATCCAGAAAAATTCATTACGTTTTCGGGCGAACGCTTCGATGTAAATAAGGAACTAGGACTGGTAGGGGCTTGTGATGTCCTATTGAGCTACACCCGAGAACCAGAGTTTATTAAAGCTCCTGTCTTCGCTTTGGTAGAAGCCAAACGCAAAGATGTAGACGAGGGCCTGGCTCAATGCGCCGCCCAAATGATGGCTGCTCGTGAATTTAACCAACAGAAGAATCGCCAGCTTCCAGCCATCTTTGGTGGGGTAACTACGGGCGAAATCTGGCAATTCCTCAAATTAGAAGGCCATCAATTGATTATCGATGATGAGAAATACTACCTCAAGCACGAGCTTCGTCAGATTCTGGGTATTTTGCAGGCGATTGTAGATTTTTTTGAGGAGTATTTTTAAGGGATTATCAGTCTTTTCCAAGTCGTACCTTTCCGACTCGACTAGCCCAAACTGGCGCGCTTTTGCAACGCGCGCCAGTTTGGTATACACATTTTGTCACCCTGAAAGGGTCTTGTTTGAAGAACCACCTGCTGGCTAAGCATAGGCACTTGGGGCTATCGACAAGGGCACGCGTTACAAACGCGCGCCAGTTTGGGTGGCTTCTCGAGCCGTCAAGGTTAATTCCAGGCACAAGGGTCGCTGTGCTTAACCTTGCACCAGAAGGGGGATACGCAAGTCTGAAGACTTGCCAGTATCAATTACCACAAGTGATCGCTTGCGCTCAACACTTGCAGTAGTGGGGGTTATTCCATATCCATACCATAATATCTAACTCTATTATCTTTAAAGGTAAATACCAGACACCAAATTTTTTTATTGCAAGCCAAGTGATAAGTTAAATCACCAGATGATGGAGATAAGTTTTTCTCGGACTTCCCAAACAGGATAATTATATCATTTTTAGAAAGACCCACATACCTTTTATCATCATTTATTCTATATGAAAAAAGTTTGTCTAACAAATTAACTCTAATACCTTTACACCCATTACTATCTTTTCTCCATTGGCGAAAATATTTTTTACGTATATCCTTAACATCTATTCCCTGAGATGAACAAAATGATATATTTAATAACAATATTAAAATTATACAAAATAGTAGTTTCATGATTTTTAATATTTATACATTTCATTATCCAAACTGGCGCGCTTTTGCAACGCGTGCCAGTTTGGGGAAGCAGCAAAAGTATGAATCGTTTAAAGTATCCAAACTGGCGCGCATTAACAACACCTACCTTTTCTTAGGTTCGTGGGCGCAATCATCCATAAGCAAAATATTAACCAACGCATTATTCAAACAGCTTGCCTTGCTTAGCTGCATCGGCAGGTTCGTTGAGCATTTTCAAAAAATCTTCCTCAGAAAGAATGGGAATACCTAGCTTTTCGGCTTTTTCTTTTTTAGAAGGCCCCATTTTTTCGCCAGCGACCAAATAGTTTAGTTTTTTGGAAATAGAAGAGACGACCTTACCACCGTTGGCCTCGATTTTGGCCTTGAGTTCATCTCGGCTCAGTTGATTAAAAACACCTGAAATAACAAATGTCTGATCTGCGAGTTGGCTACTTTCTTGTTGTGCAGAGCGATCTTCTAATTCAAATTGTAGCCCTGCTTGTTTGAGGCGTTCTAACAATGCTTGATGCGCTGCCTCGGAAAAAAAATCAACTACACTGTCAGCAATTCTTTCCCCGATATCTTCTACCTCTACCAGAGTTTCTCTATCAGCCTGAGCCAGGGCGTCTATATTTTTGAAATGCGCGGCCAATTTACGAGCCACGGTAGCACCCACGTAGCGAATACCCAAGCCAAAGAGTACGCGCTCGAAAGGAATTTGCTTAGAAGCTTCAATGCCCTCGAGCAGGTTACGAGCCGATTTCTCGCCAAACCGCTCTAAATCAATCAGTTGCTCAAACTTCAATTGGTACAAGTCAGCAGGGTCTTTGACCAAGCCTTGTTCATATAGTTGCTGGATAATTCCCTCTCCCAGAGAGTCAATATCCAAGGCTTTTCTTTGAATAAAATGCTCGATTCTGCCTTTGACCTGAGGGGGGCAACCCTTGATGTTAGGACAAAAGTGGACGGCTTCATTCTCTTTCCGCACCAGCTCCGTATGGCAAGCTGGGCAATGACGGATATATTCAAGCGGTTGGCTATTTTCGGGACGCTTTTCTAGGTCAACTCCCGTGATTTTGGGAATAATTTCGCCGCCTTTTTCCACGTGTACCGTATCGCCGATACGGAGGCCAAGCCTTTCTATTTCGTTGGCATTGTGGAGAGAAGCCCGTTTGACAGTAGTGCCCGCAATCAATACGGGTTGGAGCTTGGCTACGGGCGTAACGGCTCCAGTGCGGCCTACCTGATAGAGAATTTCTTCTAAAATCGTGGCTGCACCCTCGGCTGGGTATTTGTAAGCAATGGCCCAGCGAGGGCTTTTGGAAGTAGCTCCCAAGATTTGCTGATGGTCATAGCGATTGACCTTAATCACGACTCCGTCTGTTTCTACGGGAAGCTCCTTGCGTTTCTCTTGCCATTCATCAAGGTAGGTGATTACTTCCGCTATATCTTGGCATTTGCGATAAGTGGGAGAAACGGGAAATTTCCAATCCTCCAAAGCCCTGACAGATTCTTCGTGTGTCGTGTAGGGCAGGTTTTCACCTAATAAAAAATAAATATAAGCATCTAGCTTGCGGCGAGCTACCTCGGAAGAGTCTTGTAATTTGAGCGTGCCCGAAGCTGTGTTGCGTGGGTTGGCGTAAAGGTCTTTCCCTGCTTCGGCGCGGGCTTCATTGAGTTGCTCGAACACGCGGTTGGGCATAAACACTTCGCCCCTTGCTTCAAAACGTTCGGGTAGATCGGGGTGGTCAATACGAAGCGGAATACTGCGGATGGTCTTTGCGTTGGGCGTGATATCATCTCCCTGCACCCCGTCACCTCGGGTGACGGCTCTCAACAATTGTCCCTGCTCATAAATCAGGCTGATTGAAACGCCGTCAAACTTGAGTTCGCAGATATAGTTTAACTCTTTTTCTTCAACACCCTCTTCGGTCAGTATTTTTTTGACCCGTTTATCAAAATCCAACAAGTCTTCTTGGGAGTAGGTATTGCCTAGCGAAAGCATGGGGTATTGGTGCTGTACCGTGGGAAAATCCTTGCTGATGGTGCCGCCCACGCGCTGGGTGGGAGAGTCATTTCGTTTGAATTGGGGAAATTTTTCCTCGAGCTCGATCAATTCGTTGAGCAATTGGTCGAATTCGTAATCAGAAATTTCTGAGGTATTTTCCTGATAATACTGGTGATTGTAGTAAGTGATTTTTTCACTTAGTTCGTTGATTTTTTTTTCAGCTTCTGATGGATTCATGCTAGAGTAAGTCAGACAATGATTTTTAAATTTACAAAGAAAACCTATTCCTGGAAATAATTCTCTTCAAGGAAGTGCAGGATTTGTAAAAACCAAGTTATTTTTACATCATGACTCCGATCAAATTTCATCCCTAACCCTAACCCCATCAAACTTCCGGTTCTATGATTAATCTAATGTACATACACGGGTTACACTCCCAACCTCGTCTGGACAAAATCGCAATTTTAGAAAGATATTCAGATTCACTCTTTGCCCCTCATTTGGATTATGAAAATAATGCGAATCTATTCTCATATCTTCTGGAGGAGGCCAGAGAGCGAGAGATCAACTTCGTAGTGGGCAGTTCGGCAGGAGGACTGATGGGCTATTGGTTGGGAAGGTATCTGGGTTGTACGACCATTTTATTTAATCCGGCTTTGGCTTTTTTCCAACAAAGAGGTGATTTGCACGAAATAGCAGATTTAGCTCCCCAAGATACGCATTATTACCACCAGATTGTGATCGGAGCCAAAGACGATGTAGTCGATCCACAAAGTACAGTGGCTTATCTGGAAGCACAGGAATCGGAACAAAACTACAGGTATGAAATCCGCGAAAACCTAGGGCATCGCATTGATATAGAGACCTTTGCTTATGCGTGCGAGCAGTACCTTGATCTCAACCCAAATGCCAAAGATTGAATCCTTTTTTCTCATTATTGATTACTTATCGGGATCGTCCGCTGGCAAATCTGGAACGCTGCTTGTGCTCGGTAGGCAGGCAAACTTTTACTGATTACGAACTAATCCTCGTAGATTACGGTAGTCAGCCACATTTTTCAGAGGGCGTACGTAAGATGGCCTCCTGTTTCTCTTTTGTACAATATCTTTATGTAGAAAGTAGAGGGTGGTTTTGGAATAAATCGCACGCGCTCAACCTTGCCTTGGGTCAGGCTTCTGGAACGTATGTAGTGCAGATAGATGCTGACCTGATTTTTCCGAGCCATTTTTTAGAGAATATCCGCCAAGACCAGCTTGCAGAAGTAGTTCTCAATTACCAGTTTTTTTATTTACCCAAAGGTTTTCAGTCTTTTGATAAATTAGAATCTCAGCCAGACGAATGGCAAAAAAAATTACCTGCTTCTCAGAAATCAGCTACGGGAACCATCGTATGCGCCCGTGAGGCGATGCTCGCCACGGGTGGCTATGATCCTTTTTATCGAATTTGGGGCGTAGAGGATAGAGATCTAGTTTGGAGCCTAAAGCAGAGAAATATTTCTTTAAAGCGATGGAATAAAATACCTGTCTTTCATCAGTGGCATCCCGAGGCTAATTTAGAACTACCAAAGGGCTGGCTGGAAGTAGAAGAGTCTTATTTTGAAAATAAACAAAAGAACGGGACAGCCCCAAGAAAACTACCCGAAAAGTGGCCGACGCTCGCGCAAAGACCTGCATTGCAAAGGATACTGGATGGCAAGATGAGAGCGTCCACCCTTACCTTCCAATTTACATTTCCCAAAGAAAAAGCCTGGACAGATTTCTCAAATAATTTCCAGAAGTTGGAGGCAGGAGAGATGATTTACATTCAACAAGATTTCGGGGGTCTGCTGGTGGGCCAAAATTCTCGAGTTGGTCATTTCCTTAAAAAATGGAATGAATTGTTAGCCCGCTGGCGATTTTCTTATCGCTGGATCGATCTTGTTCATTACCATCAAGAGTGGATTACCTGGGCGGAGGCCAAAAGCTTTCTTTTTTACTTTATTTTAAATCACGAGGCCGAAATTGCCGATTACTATTGGGAAGAACAAGACGAACAAATTACCTTATTACTCATCAAAGGCTGAAGAAGAAAAATCAAAAAACACTTAGCCAACCAAGCAACTACTTCTCGAAGTTAATCTCCGTATTATCACCAATATTGAGGCTATGCACCAGCCCCCGGATGGAGGTATCGCTACCGATGATAGAGTGCTTGAGTACCACGTCTTTCAGCTCACTGAAAGAGCCAATGATGGTATCGCTCACGATAGCACCTTTGATGATGGTATTTTCTCCGATGGCCACGTTGGGGCCGATGATGGCATTTTCTATCTTACAGCCCTTCCCGATGCTAACCGGAGGGATGATGATGGTACGAGGAAAAGACCCTGGCTGCTCCAATTTATAATCTTGGGTATTCAGCAAAATGGCATTGGCTTCTAAGAGGGTTTCTTTTTTACCACAGTCAAACCAATTGTCCACTTGTACGGTGCGCATTTTTTCCCCGTGCTCGATCATGCGCATGAGCGCATCGGTCAGATAATATTCATTGTTAATTTTGACCTGATGCTGGATGATGTAGTCAATAGACTCGAGCAAAAGTGGCACGTTATGAAGTTTGTAAATGCCGACCAAGGCCAAGTTGGATTTTGGAATACGCGGCTTCTCGATGAGCTTATTAATAAAGCCATCCGTATTCATTTCGGCAATTCCGAATAGCAATGGATTCGCAACTTTTTTTACACCTAGAATAGAGTGAGGAGAGGCCAGCACGGACCTGAGGTCAAAACTAGCGATGGTATCACCTAATACAATCAATACCTGTTCTTCTTGCTGGATTAATTCTCGGCAGACCCATATGGCGTGAGCAGATCCTTCTCGGGGTTCTTGGGTAACAAACTCAATGTTAATATTTTTGTAGCGGGCACTAATGTAAGCCTCGATTTTATCCCCCAGGTAACCCAATACAAAAATAAAATCTTGCATCCCTCCTTCAATCAGTGCATCCACAATATGAGCTAGAATGGGCTTACCCGCAATAGGAACTAGCGTTTTGGGTTGGGTGTGGGTGTGAGGTCTAAGTTTAGAGCCAATACCAGCTACGGGGATAATTACTTTCATCGCTAAAAATATCAATAATCCTTGAAAAAACGATTACTATGTTCATCAGAACACGTATGCCTACTCGCAAAGTTAAATAAATGGTTTTAATACCCAACTCCAATTAGGGATGGATATAAAAGATGGACACGAATTGGTCGTTACTGGTTGAAATGCATATTTGAATACGCTTGATAACAGAAATGAAAATAAGATCGAGTACTGACTCCAAACTAATGGTTTTTCTGATAAAATTGGTAGAATATATTTATTTTTATAGCTAATTACTTAATATTGTTACTATTTACAAGATACCTCGATAAGCTAAGCAAATAATCAGCTAAATCAGGATTTTATTAACTTGGATTCACACGAGAAAAAGTATCTATTCTCAATAATGTCCGTATGGAAGGAAGAGACCCTGGTATGATATCAGAATAGGTGAAGCTTTTTTTGAATAATGGTCACCGTTCAAAATAATAAAGTTACATCAAGAAAAGTACACCTACATATTTCGTGAAATCTCTGCTTCTTTCACCAATTGACAGAAGCACCTTGGGGCACATAATGATGGAGTTAATGTAGTATAATCGATATGCAAGAAATAGAAATATCCCAACTTCGCTCGCTCACCGAACTACTGAAGAGAAAGTATGATTACGACTTCTCGAATTATGCGATGTCTTCCTTTCGGAGAAGGATACAAAGGGTTCTGGAAATTTATAAATTTTCTTCCTTTGAGGCTTTATCTGACAAGCTCAACACGGGTGACCATAAGTTTTTCCACGAATTCCTTTCGGAAATCACGGTCAATGTCACCGAAATGTTCCGCGATCCCAGTTTCTGGGTAGACCTGAGAGAGAATATTTTGCCTGGTATTTTTGCAGAAAACAAAAATATCAGTATTTGGCACGCTGGTTGTTCCTCAGGAGAAGAAGTTTTCTCTATGGCAATTATCTTACATGAGATGGAGCTTCTGGATAAAGTCAGAATTGTCGCCACGGACATAGATACGGCCATTTTGCAAAAAGCAAAAGAAGGAGTATACCCCATGAAAAATATGGAACTCAATGCTAAAAATTACGAGCGATCGAAAGGAACGCATACCCTAGAAAAATACTACCGAGAGCATAACGGAAAGGCTTACTTGGATAAAAATCTGGTGAAAGACGTCGTTTTTAAGGAACATAACCTAGTTAGTGGGCCTGCTTTCTCCAAATTTGACCTCATCTTGTGCCGTAATGTAATGATCTATTTTAACCAAGTGCTCCAAAATCAGGTACTTAAGGTTTTTCATGAAAGTCTTTTCAAATATAGTTACTTGGCCGTTGGTTCCAAAGAGTCTCTGATCTGGTGCGAGATCGCAAATAAATTTGCAGTCGTGAATAACGAAGAAAAAATCTACAAAAAGATCAAAGAATAAATCTATTCTCCCTCTCTTGACCATGAACCGATTTAAGATAGATCAAAGTTACAAAGCAATCGTGATGGGTGGCTCCGCGGGTAGTTTTCAGGTAATTAGCAAAATCCTCAGTAGTCTGCCCTCAGATTTCGAACTGCCCATCATGATGTGCTTGCATCGGCTAAGACACGTCCGCAATGGTTTCGTGGAGGCACTCAATATCAAAAGCACGATCAATATCCAAGAACCCTTGGATAAAGAATCGATCAAAAGAGGGAAAATCTATCTAGCTCCCGCTAATTATCACCTCTCGGTAGAGTTAGGCAATACTTTTGCTTTGACCACAGAGGGACTCGTGAATAACTCCCGACCTTCTATCGATATTATGCTGCAAACCGCAGCCTACGCCTATCGCCAGAAGCTTGTAGGAGTGCTACTTTCCGGAGCTAATAAAGACGGAGCTTACGGAATGCAAAAAATAAAAGAGAAAGGAGGATTGACCATTGTACAAGATCCCAAAGAATGCTTGATCGATACAATGCCCGCCTCTGCCATTAAAATCACACCCATAGATCATGTGTTAAAAGTGGACGCCATCGTGGATTTTCTCTTGCAATTAGACAAAAAGGTTAAATCAGATTCTTAAACTAGGCATTGTTGATGAAGTCGGTCTACAAGATAATAGGAATTATTGCCTTCGCTATTTATTTGTTACTCCTCGTTTATATAGGATATAAACTCCTATTAGATGATACCCTTACCCAAAAAATATACACGGTAGCACCCGAAGCTGCCCAGTTATTTATAGCGATGATCGCGGTTAGTTTCTTAGGATTACTCTTTTCACTGTTGGGCGCCAACGACAACGTGGACGTGATCTATGTCAAACCACCAGAAAGTGGCTCCTCCTCAACCACACAGAACCACGTTCAAAATAACCATCAATCCAATCATCAAGGCGACTACGTAAGTGAAACCCTCAACTCTTCTGCCTCGGTAAGGATTATCGAGGAAGTCATCTTGTCAAATCAATTCAACAAAAAACAATTGCTCGAGAAGCTACTGCAAAAAATCTGCGACCAAGTCGAGGCCGCCGTGGGAGCTATCTATATCACCAAATTGATCGAAGAAACCCGCAAATTAGAAATGGTGGTAAGCTATGCCTATTATCACAGCCAAGAACAAGTACCCAACTATGAATTTGGGCAAGGATTAGTGGGGCAAGTAGCCAAGAATGCTAAACCAATTATCCTCAATGCTGTCCCCAAAGGCTACATCGAGGTGGTTTCTGGCCTAGGGACAGCCTCTCCCTCGCATTTGGTCATTTTTCCGGTCAAAAATGAGGAAGAAGAAGTGCTGGGCGTTATTGAAATTGCCTCTTTTCGAAATTTCAACGAAAAGGATCATCTCTTTTTGAGGGATGTGGCATTACTTTTGGCGAAGGAAATAGAGACAAACGAATACTATAATTTGAGCTTATAATTTGATCCCGAAGCAAGGCCAGTGAGCACGAAAATCTTGAAAAAAGAACGCACAAACGAAAACTCACAACGGTCAACTACACGAACAAGTGTTTATGGCGAATAAATTAAAAATGAATATCGGTCTAAAGATTACACTCCTCATTATCTCACAGGTGATCGTGGCAGTATTTGTAATCAGTACCATTGCATTTTTTTTCCACCAAAAAGAAATCCAAAAGCGCTATCAAGAGTCCTTAGAAGTGATGACCAATCTCAAGGCTCAGGAGATCGGAAGCTTTTTTGAGAAAGTAAAATCTACCCTCGAGTTTAGTACCCAATTGCAGGTCGTGAGAGATAAACTAACCCGAGAGGAGATTACCCTGCCCTTAGCGCCCGAACCCGACCTTACGTTGCCTCCTCAGGGCGAGCCCACCCCTGTTGTTGGTCGACAAGATTCTCTAGCACTAAACCTAAACCGAGGGGATTCTTTGAGAGAAGCCCTGGAATCTCTCATCCAAAAACCAGATCCCGCTTTATTGGGGCAAAGCGAAAATTTGGAAGACCTCTCCAACGAACTGCTCAATAACTTTGAGATCATTAATATCTACCTGACCGACCGGCAAGGCAATTTGCTCTTTATCAAGGGAGCAAATGAAAGCCGTAATTTAAAAGGCCAAAACTTCAGCGTTATCGACCAAGATGCCAATACCATCACCGTGGGGCGCGATTCTATCTATTTTAGTAACGTTATTTTTGATAATGATACCACTATCATCAACGCGGCCAATACCAAGTACATTAAGCATATGTTGGTTTCGGCTCCTGTCAAAAATCAACGAGACGAACTACTCGGGGTGCTGAGTTTTGATGTAGACCTTAGCTATATCTACCATATAAGTGCCGATACCACAGGATTGGCTCGTACGGGCGAAATCCGCCTTACCAAATATCTAGGCAATCGTATCCTCTTTCTCAATCCCAAGAGAGAGCAGTTTTTTGGCGATTTTATCAATACGCGTAACCTGCCCATTATGAAAGAGCGTGGGCGCGCTTTTTCGGAGTCAGCACGGGGCGAAGTTGGTCAAGGGATGAGCTTGGACGAAAATGGAAAAGCTATTCTAGCCGCTTGGCGACCCGTACCCGTGGTAGATTGGGGAATTACCATTCAAATGGATAGAGACGAGGTCTTTAGCTCGGTAAACTACCTATTTTGGTACTTAGGGCTGGGCGCACTTGGCGTAGTAGGTATCTCCCTTTTGTTAGGGATTGTTTTCTCAAAAGTGTTGGTCAGGCCACTCAAAAAACTCAGAGAAGTGATTAACCTACTGGCGCAGGGTATACTTCCCGAAAAAGTAGCCAGCACTTCTAATGATGAAATTGGTGAGATGACCGACAAACTGAATGATCTTGCCGAAAAAACCAAACAAACTGCCAATTTTGCTAACCACATCGGTCGTGGCGAATTTGAAACCTATTTCCAACCTCTGAGCGAACAAGATACGCTCGGCCAATCCTTACTCGCGATGCGTGATAGTATTCAAGAGTCAGCCGAGCGAGACGATGAAAGAAATTGGATCGTAACGGGGATGGCCGAAATTGGAGATATCCTGCCCTCTATTACCACCATTGGAGGGCTAGGAGAGCTGGTCTGCGAATATATAACCAATAAAATCGGAGCCGTACAAGGAGCTTTTTAC
This sequence comes from uncultured Cytophagaceae bacterium, assembly GCA_964551015.1. Classification (GTDB taxonomy): domain Bacteria; phylum Bacteroidota; class Bacteroidia; order Cytophagales; family Microscillaceae; genus CAZKBP01. Next base: position 132,144 of record CAZKBP010000005.1, read on the forward strand.
ACGGTGAATGATGATGATAAGGAAAATCCAATCATCGAGATGAACGCCAGCTACGCTTACAACAAGAAAAAATATCTTCAGGCTGAATTTAAATTTGCCGAAGGCTTGATCGGACAAGCCGCCGTAGAGCAAGATACCATCGTGCGTACAGAAATTCCAGAGGACTACATGACCATTAGCTCAGGAATCTTGGGCGACCGCAAGCCCAAGTGTATTCTGATTACGCCACTCATTACCAACGAGCGAGTCTATGGAGTCTTGGAGTTTGCAGGCTTTGAGAAGTTCGGCCATAGAGAAATTGACTTCGTCAAAGAAATCAGTGAGATTATCGCCCGAACCGTTTTTAATATTAAAGTCAAAGAAAATACCGAAAGACTCTTACGAGAATCACAAAAAATGGGTAGCGAACTCCGAGTACAGCAAGAAGTACTTCGGCAAAACGCGGAGGAAATGGAAGCCACCCAAGAAGAACTCCAAAGAACCAACAAGGAGCTAGAAAATCAAATCCGAGAGGTACAACGGGCTACCGACCGTACCCGACTCCTCTTAGAAAATGCCTCCGAGGTAATTACCATCTACGAAGCAGACGCCACCATCCGTTATATTAGCCCCTCTGTGGAGAAAATCCTCGGCTATACCCAGGAAGAGATGAATGGTATCCGAGATATTGCCTATGTACATCCTGACGGAGTGGAAGCCTACGAGCAAATGTTTAAAGACCTCGTAGATAAGCCCGATGAAAAAGTAACCATTGAATTTAGCTACCAAACCAAATCAGGAGAAAGAATCTGGCTGGAAGCAACGGGAACCAACCTGCTGAGCGACCCCGCTATCCAAGGAATCGTCCTCAATATGCGTGATATTACCGAGCGTCGTGCTGCCGAAAGAGAGCAAAGACTCAGAGGTCAGATGCAGGCACTCTCTGAAAACTCCCCTGATTTGATTACCCGTATTTCTCGTGAGGGAACCGTTTTTTACATTAACCCTACCATTGAAACTTACACGGGTAAGAACAAAGAGAAATATCTCCAAAAACACATCAAAGAGATAGACCTCGCCAAAGATATTCTGGACTCCTGGAACGACATTATCAAAGATGTCATTACCAAAAACCAGAAGATTAATCTGGATATGGATTTCCCCTCTATTATGGGAGAGCGCGTGATGCAGGTAAATGCCATCCCTGAGTATAATGACCAAAACACCTTAGAATCAGTCCTGATTGTTTCTCACGACATTACCGAACGGAAGATCATCGAGCTGGAAATCTCGCAAAAAAACCGCAAGATTACAGAAAGTATCAACTATGCTAAGCGAATTCAGGAAGCAATCTTACCTGACACAAACTACATCCGCCAATTTCTCAAAGATTCATTCATCCTTTACAAACCCAGAGACGTAGTAAGTGGTGATTTCCCATGGTTTCTACAAAAAGGAGATGATATTTTTATCGCCGCCGTAGACTGTACAGGGCACGGAGTACCAGGCGCTTTGATTTCTTTGATTGGTTATTTCTTATTGAATAATATTGTCAATGTACTCGAGGCCAGCAATCCGGGCGACATCTTGGATTTATTAGATGAGGAAGTCACGAAAACACTGAAACAGGACGAAAGCGACGCTTCTACCAAAGACGGAATGGATATTTCCCTCTGTAAAATTAATACCAAGAAACGCCAAATTGAATACGCCGGTGCGCACCGACCACTGTACTACCTCACAGATGAGGAATTACACGAGATTAAAGGAAATAAATTCCCCATCGGAGGAGCACAGTACAAAAATCGGGGTAGATTTACCAACACCGTGATTAATTACCGAGATGGAGATTCTATCTATTTGTTTTCTGACGGTTTTCCCGATCAATTTGGAGGCCCTAAGAATAAGAAATTTTCGCCCCGTCGTATCCGCGAAATTATTAGAGGGAATTCTAGCTTGGATTTAAGCGAGATTAACTTTATTCTAGATGAAGAGTTTGAAACTTGGCGCGGGAATAACAAACAAACTGATGATGTTCTGATGATTGGTATTAAATTATAAATTAAATTGATACTTTTGCGTATCTTTTACAAACACAATAGATGTCTGCATCCGAGTATTTTTGATGGAAACCCAGAGTACAAATAGCGTTGGCGAATCGCCCGAAGAATTAAGAAACGAGATACTACCTATGAAATACATCTATGAATTACACAAGACCATGGTCACTAGAAACCTGATCTTAGTGTATGAAGGAGAGTTTACACAGGAAATTACCAAGTCAGTATTGGCTATGGCTGAGAGAAATATGGATGCCATCGGAGAAGATTCTACGATCAAAAGAAAAGTATTCAACGTGATGGTAGAATGCCTGCAAAATATCGTGAAACACTCGGATGAAATAGAAGATGTAAACTACGCCAATAAAAATAGCGCAGTTTTCATGATTGGTAAACAAGAAGATAAATACATCATTACTTCTGGTAATCCAGTCACTAACGAAAAAATACAAGGGCTACAAGGAAAGCTCGAATACATCAATAGCCTAGACAAGGAAGGACTCAAATCGTACTATAAAGACAAGATCAAAAACAGCAAGGGACTCACCAAAAAAGGAGGAGCAGGGCTGGGTTTTATTGATATGGCGCGTAAATCTGGGCAAAAACTCCAATTCGATTTCGAACCAATCAACGAATCAATTTCTTTTTTCTCTTTGAAAACTATTATCCGTAGAAACGTAAAGTAGGAAATAGGTTAATTAACAATAATACAAATATGGAAGTTATAAATTTAGAAGGTACTGAAGATACACCAAAAATCATCTTAGACCGCAACAATGGCATTTTTGAAATCTCTGGAAGGTCTCTCCCCGAGGATTCCGCCGAGTTCTTTCAGCCTATTCTAGACTGGCTAGATGAATATAGCAGTAACCCAAACCCTGAAACGGTCTTTATCTTCAAACTGGAGTACTTTAATACTGCCTCTTCTAAACTTATCTTGGATATTCTCTCTAAGCTAGAAACCATTGATAGTACCGCTATCTCTTGGTACTATCACGAAGATGATGAGGACATGCAAGAAGCAGGCACCGAATTCTCGGAACTCGTGGAGGTTCCTTTCGAATTCAAAACCTATTAACCAAAATACCCGAATCAGGTATCCGATCTTTCGCCTGAGCCTAAAGTCGTGCCTAATCGCTGACCTAATTTATTCTTTGCAGAAGGCCGATATCCATTGGAGCATCTAATCAAGATCAAAACAAAAACCAACTTGAAAAGTGCACAATACCTACTATGAGTGAAAAAATTCTAAAAGCATTAACCCAGTTATTTGCCTTAATCACCAAACAGGACGGAGGAGCAACCGAGGTGGAGCGAAAGTTTGTGATTGATTATTTTGTGCAAGAACTGGATCAAGACTCTGTCAAAGAATACACACAACTCTATGACGATGTAGCTGAGTACGGTAAGGTGCAATCCAATGGGCCAATGTCTATGAAAGAATCTGTCCGGATTCTCAAGTTTTGTAGAGAAATCAACAAAACCTTAGAACAAAGGCAAAAGGTGATCATCCTCATCAAGCTCCTCGAATTGGTCGCTTCTGATCGCAACTTTAGCTCACAACGGATGGGGGTCATCGATACCGTCTCCCGAGCATTCAATATCAAAGATGACTATCAGGCACTCGAGGGCTTCGTCATGAGCGAAAACTCCTCCCGCCTCAATGACCCTACGGTACTCGTGGCTAGCTCCAGCAACCGACTCATCGGGCCAGATGCCAAATACTACGAGATCAAAGACCTCAACGGAGAAATTATCTTCAAATCCGTGCGTAGCGTGGACATTTATTTCGTCAAATACGTCGGAGAAGATGATATTCGCCTGAACGGTTATATCATGAAGCGCAATCAGGTCTATCTGTTTTCTAATGGAAGCAGTATCAAGACCAAAAAAGGGGCTTCTCTCTACTACGGAGATGTTACGCGGGTATTCCTAGAAAATTTACAGGATGCCAAACTTTCTTTTACCGCAAGGGACATAGAATTTAGATTCCCGAATGGGGTCAAAGGAATTCACCAAACGAGTATCTCCGAAAACCAAGGCTCCCTCGTGGGAATCATGGGAGGAAGTGGAGCTGGTAAAACCACCCTCATGAACGTGCTCGCCGGCATTGAGTCTCCCTCGCAAGGACAAGTACTCATCAATGGAATTGATATCCACGAGCATAAAGACGAAATAGAAGGAGTGATCGGATATATAGCCCAAGATGATCTGCTCATCGAGGAGCTTACGGTTTATCAAAACCTTTATTACAACGCGAAGCTCTGCTTTAAGGATTTATCCGAGAAAGAAATTGACGAAAGGGTCATGAGCACTCTAGATAGTCTGGGGCTAGATCATATTCATCACCTCAAAGTAGGGAGCGTACTCAACAAGAAGATTAGTGGAGGGCAGCGCAAACGCTTAAATATTGCCCTCGAGCTGATCCGTGAACCCGCGGTGATGTTCGTGGATGAACCTACTTCTGGACTCTCTTCCAAAGACTCCCAGAACGTAATTGACCTGCTCAAAGAGCTTTCGCTCAAGGGTAAACTTATCTTCGTAGTCATTCACCAACCTTCGGCAGATATTTATAAGACCTTTGACAAGATGATTATCTTGGATAAAGGCGGTTATCTTATATTTTATGGGCACCCAATCGAGGCGATTGCTTATTTCAAAAGAGAAACCAACCAAGCCGATAGCGAAAAGTGGAGCGAAAACCCCGAGGAAATTTTTAACCTCATCGAGAAGGAAGTCGTCGATGAGTTTGGGCAAGAAACTGGCAAACGCCAACTCAGCCCCCAGCAATGGCACGAACGCTTCACCATCAAATACCCTTATGAAGAGGTAGAAACCGTGGAAGAAAATCCACCTTCTTCGCTCAACCGTCCCGGTATCTTCAAACAAGCTTATCTGTTCACAGTCAGGGACTTTCTTTCCAAGATTAGTAATCAGCAATACCTACTCATCAATCTGCTGGAAGCACCTGTCTTGGCCTTTTTATTGTCTTATGTGATCCGTTTTCAGGCCGCTCCCGAGGGAGAGTATATGTATCGCTTGAATGACAATATTCCAGCTTACGTATTGATTTGTATTATCATTGCCTTGTTTATGGGGCTGACCGTAAGCGCCGAAGAAATTATCAAAGATTTAAAGATACAAAAGCGAGAACGATTTCTTAATTTGAGTCGCTTTGGTTATTTGTCTTCCAAAATCATTATTCTTTTCATGCTCTCCGCTATTCAGACCCTTACTTTCGTGCTGATCGGAAATGCCGTTTTGGAGATAGAAGGTGAGCTTTGGAATTATTGGATTATTCTCTTTTCGGTATCTTGTTTTGCTAATGTGTTGGGCTTGAATATTTCGGCCACCTTCAATTCGGTGATTACCATTTACATCACCATTCCTTTGCTGCTGATTCCACAGATGATTTTGAGTGGAATCATTTTCCGCTACGAGAAAATGAATAGAGATATTAGCCAAAAGGGAAAAGTCCCTTTTGTGGCTGACCTTATGACCTCACGCTGGGCTTTTGAAGCGATTATGGTCAATCAGTACGTGAGCAATTACTATGAAAGAGATTATTATAAATTAGATAAGGAGAAAAGCGAGTATAACATCGTTGCTAATTTGTGGGTAAATGCCCTGCAAAGCCGCCTGATTGATGCCCTCAACAGCAAGGCTCTGGATGAGAAAACAGATTCTGTGCAACAAGTTATCGAGGATAATCTTGCACTCATAGAGGCAGAGATCAAGGGCATGGAAGCCCTACCCAATGAACTAGCACAACTAAATCTGGATAAGCTCCTCGATGTAGAGCGCTTCAATGAGAAAGCAGCCGATAAAATACGCAGCTATCTAGATACCGTTCGTGCCGATGCCCAAGAAAGATACAACGAAGCAGACCGCGACCGTGGCCGCCTGACCGACCTGATCAAAGAAAAAAGAGACCCTGATTACGATATTACCGAATTTAAGAATAAGTATTTTAACGAGCGACAAGCCTACTTCGTGAAAAATGCTCACCTAGACCCTACCGAATGGATCGTAGAGCATCGAGGACGACTGCTCCAACAGATAGACCCCATCTATCGAGACCCAGATATACCCGAAAATCCACTGGACTACCGGGCACATTTCATGGCACCTACCAAGCATTTTGGAGGCAAACTATGGGATACTTATTATTTTAATCTGAGCGTTATCTGGCTCATGACCTTACTACTTTTTATTACTTTGTATCTTAATGCTTTTAAAGCCATTGGGGGGCTTTTCAAAAAAATCAAATTTGCCAAAAAAGAATAATACCAATCCAAATATTTCTTGTCAAATTATCGCTTAACCCACTTAAAGACTAGACTATACAAAATGAAATCTTTTACATACTACCAACTCAAAAAGCTGGGCATTTTATGGATGATTGCAATATTGTTTACTGCGTGTGGTAGCAATGATTCCGAAACAGATGCACAAGCACTCCTAGAAGAAAGCAACGAGGAAGAAGAAGCCAAGCCTCAAACCCCAGCTGTTTCCAAAGAAGTGCTCAGCGATATTGTTAAATCTATTCCATCCCCCTTGGAAATCTCTTTTTTGATTAAGGATTTGGGAATCAAATATGATCGCTCTATCCTAAACTCAACGAATAACAAAGAGAACTATAATACCAGCTACAAGCAAGCTCTCAACTTGGGTATATATAGTACAGACTTAGGGTATGCAAATATTTATGAGCAGACCCAAGATGCACTGTATTATCTGAGTTCAGTAAGAGATATGGCTGATGGCTTGAATATAGGACAGTTCTTTGATTTTAATACTATTAAAGACCTCGCCACCAGTAGCAACAACCTAGACTCCCTGCTACTCGTTACTAATACCAACCTAGAAAGAATCAACGACCACTTGCAAGAGAGTGGCCGCCCTGATCTAACCATCTTGATTCTCACGGGTGGCTGGTTGGAAGCGCTCTATCTGACTTGTGAAGTAGCCAAGAAAAGACCCAACGAATTACTCAATAATCGCATTGGTGAGCAAAAGATTATTCTTGAGCAACTCTTGTTATTACTTTCTTTCTATGAGGATAACGAGAAAATTAAGAAGCTGATTGAAGATTTGAACGAACTCCGTACCATTTATGACAATGTGAAGATTGTCTATGAATACAAGGAGTCTGCCACCAAAGAAGAAAACGGGATTCTAGTAGTTGAGGACAATACTTCCAGCAAAATTAATTTTACTTCCAAAGACTTGGAAGATATTTTAAACGTTTCTATGAAAATACGTAATAAAATAATCAGTTGATATGAAAAATAGAAATTTATACGCGATACTACTGGTGGTAGTATGCTTCGTACCCAATATTGCCAAAGCCCAAGATCCCATCCTGAACTCTATCATCAAGATTGTATCTCCCTTGGAGGTATCTGTCCTGATCAAAAATATGGGCATTAACTACAATAGCCAACTGCTGAACAGCCCTACCAATGCCTACCAGTCTGATTTTAAGAGAGCTTTAAACTTAGGTGTGTACACGACTGACTTGGGTTATGCGAATATTAATGAACAACAGCAAGCGACGCTAGCCTACATGGGGAGCATCAAGAATCTGGCAAATGATCTCCAAGTAGGTCAATTTATTAATACAGGCAAAATCATCACCTTAGCGACTAATAAGCAAAACATGAACCTGCTGCTCGAGGAAACCTCTACCACCTTTGAGAGTATGAGCAACTATCTGCAATCTCAGGATCGCTCCGTGTTGGCAGCCCTGATGCTAACAGGTGGGTGGATGGAAACGCTATACATTACTTGTGAAGTAGCTAAAAAATTTCCAGAAAATAAGGAATTAACCGACCGAATCGTACAGCAACAAATTATCCTAGATCAAATTCTGACGGTACTACAGCCTTACCAAGCTAGTGATAATAACCTCCGATTACTTGCCGCGGATTTGCAAGGATTACAAGGTCTGCTCAAAAGATATAATTTGACACAGGAAAGTGGAGAAGTTTCTACTACTCAAGAAACGATCGGTGGAGTAGAAGTAATCGTAGTAGAAAGCGCGCAAGTAGCACCAGATATCATCGTGAGCGAGCAAGATTTATATCAAATCTCAGCCAAAGTAGCTGATATCCGTAATAAGATCGTGCAATAGATATGGGGGCCAGGTTTTTTTTATTTTTGCTACTGTCCTGGACGTTTGTTATTCAGCAAGCTACTGCTCAAACGAATAGAAACGAGGAAGAGGTATTGAGAAATTTGATCAAATCGATACCTTCTCCCCTTGAGCTTTCTTCCTTAATCAAGGAAGTAGGGGTTCAATATAATGATACGATCTTGAATCCACCGTATCGTGCCGCAAGCTATAACACGGACTACGGACAGGCACTCAATCTAGGAATTTATAGCACGGATTTGGGTTATGTAAATGTTTACAAAAAGCGTGATACCACCGCCGCTGCCTACCTAGGTAGTTTAGTGAGTGTGGCCGATGGCCTTAACATCGAGAGTCTAATTGATTTTGCAGCCATTACCCAGTATGCCTTTGCTAATGACTTAAATGGCTTGCTTTCAGAAACTTATACCTCTTTCGATAAAATCAATAAGCATCTGATTGAACATGAAAGACCAGATTTATCGGTATTAATCTTGACAGGTGGGTGGCTCGAGACACTTTATCTCACTTGTCAAGTGGCAAAAGATTTTCCAAATCGTCTATTAGATGAGCGAATCGCTGAGCAAAAAATCGTATTGGATCAGATCTTACCGATTTTAGAAGAATACCAAGAAGGAGAGGCGATGCTCAGCCTCTATGAAAAGCTCAAAGAACTGGAAGATCTTTTCAAAAAGATTAAGATTAAACAAAAAGCCAAAGCAGACGAAAATTTTAGAATCGCTCGTCTTGGAGATTTAGATGTCATCATCTATGGAGAAGATGACGACAATAAGAATAAAATTAAGTACAAAGCAGAAGACCTAGAAAATATTCTGAATCTTTCTGCCTTGATTAGGAAACAAATTGTTAATTAAGACTTCGGCCTACAAATACCATGATGAAAAAAGCAAACCTCTTATTCATCGCAAGTTATTTATTATGTACTTGGGCTTATGGACAATGTGATACCAAACAATACGCGGATAAAGGTATCAAAATATTAAGTCAGGAAGGTGGCTTTACCTTTCTGAAGAGCTATCCCGTAAGCAGCCCTGAGGGTAAGCAATATTCTTATATATTCAGCCAAGGCACAGAATATATGATCGCTTTGGCGAATCATCACTCAGATACCAAGGGAATCTACATTACCCTGTATGATTCCAGTAAAAAAGAAATCGCTACCAGCCTGACCGACAGCGGCGAATTCTACCCTGCCATTGCCTTCAAATGCAGTCGTACAGGTATTTATCATATGCAATTTTCCTTCACGGGTACCAAAAAACATTGTGCAGCAGGGGTTTTGGGTATGAGGCGTTGAGATCGTGAAGATCATGAGCATGATCAAATATCAAATTTTTTTACACCGAGAACCCGACTATGGTTGGGTTTTTTTTGTGGATGTTTGCTAAAACTTGATTTTAATATTCCACGATTTAAACCTTCTACTGCCCGCTGAGTCTAACCTTACAAAAGCCCGATTGAGCCCATGAATGAACACAAAGTGTCAGAAAAGCACTGGCAAGACCAAGACCTATTGGAAAAATTCAAGCAGGCTGATTCTCAAAATTATGCGTTTAACCTACTGGTACGAAAATACCAGGAGAAGGTTTATTGGCACGTACGCAAAATGGTCATTGACCACGAAGATGCCAATGACCTGACACAGGATATTTTCATAAAAATTTGGAAAAACTTAGCTAACTTTCAAGGAAACTCTCAGCTTTATACCTGGATGTACAGAATCGCTACCAATGAATGCTTGAGTTTCTTGAACAAAAAGCGTAAAAAATATCTGATTCCTCTAGTAGATGTGAATAAAGAACTGAGCCGAAAGTTGGATACTAGCGAATATATCTCAGGCGATGAAATCCAGATTAAATTGCAAAAGGCATTGCTCAAATTACCCGATAAACAGCGCTTAGTCTTCAATATGAAGTATTTTGACGACATGAAATACGAAGAAATCTCCGAAGTACTCGGAACCAGTGTGGGTGCTCTGAAAGCCTCCTATCACTTGGCCGTCAAGAAAATCGAGGCTTATCTCAACCAATAGAGAAACTTTTAACCGCAAAAAATATTTTAAAACTAAAAGTATGAGCACGCTTAATCCATGAAGTCAAAAATCAACATAACAGATATTGCCAAAACCTCGGTATTCAGCGTGCCAGCACGTTACTTCGAGAGCCTCCCTGACCAGATACAAGCGCGTATTGAGGTAGGTGGGAATGGGCACTTGGCTTCTTTGGATAAAACTTCGGTCTTTCAACTTCCAGCCAGCTATTTCCGAGCCTTACCAGCGCAAATTCAACAACGCATTGGCCAAACCTTAGGACTCAGTCAGCAGGACTTGTACAAGCAGGATATTTTCCAAGTGCCTATGCATTATTGGGAGGAATTACCCAAACAAATTCAGACACGAATCCAAGCCGAAAATCTAGGCAATTTAGAAAAACTCGCTCAAAAAGAGCCTTTCAAAACGCCAGATGGCTTTTTTCAGCATTTGGAAAAAAATATACAAACGCGTATTCAGGCATCTCAAGCGCAAAAATTAGAGGAGATACCTCGCACCTCGGTCTGGAAGACCCCAGAAGATTACTTTGAAAAACTACCCAACTATATTCAGCAAAAAGTAAGTAAAACCAAGCCCACCCCGCTGTGGTGGACGCTTAACCGTTGGGCGACCGTGGGTGTGAGTTTGGCTGGCATCGTACTGCTGTTTTGGTGGGGAGCGAGCTACTGGGAAGAATCCAAGCCCAATGATACGATAATTGCCAAAGAAAATTTGGACAAATCTAGGGAGAAGAAACTATCCAAGGAAACAAGTCCCGCTCTAGCACAACCTAAATTCGAGCAATCGGGTAAGCTGACCAAAGAATCGGAGAGCGCACTCGCTAGACAAACATCTGTGAAACTACTGCAAGAAGAAAGTGCTTATCTGGCTGTCAATCAAACCCTCGAAGAGCTACCCAAGGAGGCAATCGTAGATTATTTGGAGCAATCACCCGTGAGCGAGGAAGAAATCGTGGAAGCATTGATTGAACAGGAGCAAGCAGCGGGTGGCGATCTTCTCGTGGACTTGCTGGCACAAGCCGAAGAAGCCCGTTTGTACGAACAGCTGGAAGAAGAAGACATGGAAACGCTGGACATACTCCTCAAGTCCCCTGACCAAAAGCTAGAAAAACAATGATAAAATGGTACGGACTGATGTAGAGAAGCCACAAGCACAAATTATATGAAGTATTTAGGAAAAATCATGAAAATAAAATTGTTGATGATCTTGGTCTTGTTGCTAGGAAGCCTGAGCTACGCTTGGGCACAAAGACCCATTGAGCGTTTCAAGAACCTAAAAGAGAAGAGAGAAGAGATTGAAAAAGCTAAAAAAGAGTTTATCACCGCTCGTATCAACCTGAGCGAAGAACAAGAGGCAGACTTTTGGCCGATCTATGATGATTATATCCAGCAGAAAATTCGCCTCAAAACACAGACAAATCGCTTCAAGCGTCAGAATTTTAGCATGGCCGCCACCGATGAACAACTCGAGGAGGCTGTGGATCAAATGTTTACCTTTCGGGAGGAAGAACTCAAGCTGGACAAAGAAATGAAAGAAAAGCTACTCGGGGTGATTAATATTCGGCAACTAGCCGAACTCTATCGCTCCGAGCAAGAATTCGTAGCCATGCTCGTGAAGATTTTGAGGGAAAAGTAAAATTACTGTCTCGGCATATCTACATTTTCCAGCGTTCTCAGCTCCATGGTATCCAGATTAAGGGCGCAGAGCTTGCCCAAGCGGGTATGGTCTAATAGCTTGCGTTTGCGACGATATACACAGCCATTGTCTAGAGGAATCACGGTAGCTTGTGCTTGTATCTGGGCCTGGATATCTTCTAAATAATGAGGACAGTGCCCGTGCACGATGCGTCGTCCGTTGAGCTTGGCTTCATCCACTTCAAAATCACGAATCCAGAGCATCGCCTTGTATTCACCAAAAGGATCATCTAGCTTAAAGTCAAAGCCCGCGTGTACTAAGTAAAAATCTCCCGAGATCAAGTAATGAGGCAAATTCCGCATAAAATCAAGGTAATGAGGGTGGATTTCGCCCATTTGATCGGTCATCCCGTAGCATTTTTGTAAGCGTAGCAAACCCTTGAGCAGCCTTAGCTCATACTCATCGTAAGCCTCCACGAGCATATCTTCATGGTTGCCTTTTAAAGGAAAAACCTGAAAATCTCTTGCTTGAAGCTCCAAAATATAATCAATCACTGCCCCACTGTCTGGTCCGCGATCGATATAATCTCCCAGCAAAAAAAGCTGATCTTCGGCTTGCAGTTGAATTTCATTTTCCACTAATTTTTGAAAAGTTTGACTACAACCGTGAATATCAGGAATAACCCAACGCCTACCCGAAGTAGGTAAAGGTATTTCTTGGTAAATGGGAGGGATATTTTCCATTTTTTAGAATCTTGATGCAGGATGAATGACATACGTGACCACACCCCACACGAGGAATTGTTGACTTTCTTCTACCTGAATGGGTTCATATTTTTCGTTCTCAGGCTGTAGCAGAATCTGCTTGTTTTCGAGTAGCAAGCGTTTTACTGTAAATTCACCATCCAAAACAGCAATGATAATATCTCGGTCTTGGGCTTCCAGCGAACGGTCTACGATCAAGGTGTCTCCGTGATGAATACCCGCTCCCAGCATAGAATCTCCCTCTACCCTGACGAAAAAAGTAGCCGAAGGATGTTTGACCAATTCTTTGTTTAGATCAATGGCCGCATCCATATAATTCTCAGCAGGAGAGGGGAAGCCGGCCGAAATAGGGCTGGGCCCCTGTGGAAAAGAAAAACGAGCAGGGCTAAGGGTAAAGGACTGGATTTTCATGGATAAAATAATAGAAAAATGGTAAATCGTTCCTAATTCAAAACGAAGTAAAGTGCCTTTCCGTTTGTAGACCTTAGCATAAAAAGAACCCACCCCTTTTCAGGAGCAGGTTCTGTGATATAAGCAATGAAGAGGAATTAACGCTTGATTACTTTGATCGTATGGCTTTGACTACCATTGTAGAGGCGCAACACGTAAATGCCAGATTTTAGTTGGGCATTTTTCTGGTTCAAGAAATCTTGTAATTCTTCTTGGTTGCCTTGTGCCTCCAATACCAGATTACGGTAGCTATCATAAAGCTCGAGTTTCACTGCTCCTTCTTGCATCCAAGCAGCTTGGCTACGGATTTCTAGTTTCTGATCAAAAGGATTGGGGAAAATCTCAATCTTGGCTTCCTCTGCTTCCAGGCTTTTTGGCAGAGTTTCCATTTCGGTAGTACTAGCCGTAGCACGAGATTGAGAGGGAGCCGGATCAAAAATTTTGACATTGCTCACGTAGTACACATTATCGTTGTAGTCATAATTTGTAAACTGAGAACCTAAATAATCATTAGCAATCAAATAAGCATTGGGTACTTTATTCCCTTCAGAGTCAATGACTTCCCACACCCGCACTCCGATATAACCGATCTGGTTAGGGAACGTGCCAGTAGGATAATTTAGGTTAAAATTGGTGCAATCTCCCCCAATAGTTAGCGTAAAAGGTTTGCCAGGAACGATATTCGCCTCGACTGGTGCCCCAAAAATGCCATTAGAAGCATTTTGGTTGCTGCGGGGCAACAAAGTCTGGGTATCTATTCCGATCGAGGTAGCAGCCGCGATCCCTCCTTTTTGTCTATAAGGATTATCAGCCTCATAGCGGATGGTAGCTCCTGTATTACAGCACCCTTGGTAAGAGGCCAAATGACGGATATACACCGCTTGATTAGGATTGGCTGCTTCAAAGAGCTTGGCTCTTACTTCATTGCCAGTCAAAGTAGAGTCTGAGCCGTGTTTACGCAATCCAAAACCAGTCTTCGTTTGGAAGCCAAAAGCATCAATGATTTCTTGGGCAGTTGGTTCTCGATGTGCTTCACCAAATCGCTGCCATAGGCCGTGTAGCTTAGCTACGGCCACGGGTTGGTCTGTATCATTGCTATGAATTTCCAAGGTTCCGTGCAGTACTTTGACAAAATCATCACGGGCGTCTGGTACATCCATAGCGATAAACTCGATCAAAAGATCTCGGCTCTGGTTCGGGGCGATGGTTAAAGGCAAGTTATTGCTTGCGTTATAATTTTGCCCATTCAAGCTATTGATCTTCCAATGGTTATTATTAGAAATTTTTAATTGGTCAATTACCAAGTCTGCTGTTCCTGTATTTCGTAGACGCAACGTTACCAAATCGTGGTTGCCATTGTAGGCTCCCGTTCCATCAAAGCCATTCCAAGGATTCTGAATACGACTAAAAGTCAACTCATCCTGAGCAGGAAATTGGTCTAAGTTTTCAATGGCGAGCTTGGCATCCGAGCCTGCGGGTGGTGGCGGCGGCGGGGGCGGTACTACAGTATCAATCGGGTTGACCCAAACATAAGAGATTTTGGTATTGATTCCACCCTCGGGTTTCAGGGTTAATCGCCCGTCTTTGACTTCTACGATTCCCTCTGCCTCTTTGAAGCCGAACTGCTGCGCTTGCAAAGCATTGAAATTCATGATTTCCACACCTTCGGCAAAGACAATGTGGTGGCTATCAAAGAAAAGATTATCTCCGGAAGCAATTTTAACCTCATAGAAACCATTGGGAAGGGCGATTTCCCAGTAGATATTCGGAAGAGGCTTCTGCATGTGCATGTACGTATGGAGTTCTTTGGGTTCTACCTCACGCTCACGGGTGAAGCCTTCATTATTATAAGGGTTATTATTGGAGGGGTCAAGCCAGCCATAAGTAAGACTTTCGCCATCTTGGCTACCACGATTGCCAAAGCCTTGACCTGTATCGGCTAGATAGTCATCAGGAGTATTGGTATTGGGAGTTTGGAAATTGATCTGATATTTCCAAGCTGTGTTCGTAGGCGGAGGAGGTGGGGGCGGAGGAGTTCCCACGCTATCGACTGGATTGACCCAGATGTAAGAGATTTTGGTATTGATTCCGCCCTCGGGTTGTAGGGTTAATCGTCCGTCTTTGACTTCTACTCTTCCTTCGGCTTCTTTGAAACCGAACTGCTGTGCTTGTAAGGCATTGAAGTTCATGATTTCTACACCTTCGGCACGGATGATATGGTGGCTATCAAAGAAGAGATTATCTCCAGAGGCAATCTTGACATCATAAAGACCATTGGGAAGGTCAATTTCCCAGTAGATATTTGGGAGAGGCTTCTGCATGTGCGCGTAAGTATGAAGCTCTCTGGGTTCTACCTCACGCTCGCGAGTGAAGCCTTCATTATTATAAGGACTATTATTGGAGGGATCAATCCAACCATAGGTAAGACTTTCGCCATCTTGGCTACCACGCTGGCCAAAGCCTTGCCCTGTATCAGCTAGATAGCCTTCGGGGGTATTGGTATTAGGTGTTTGGAAATTGATTTGATATTTCCAAGCGGTTCCACTCGGAGGGGGAGGTGGAGTTTCTTCTACAGGCTCGATGACCACAGAAACGATTTTAGCATTAATCCCTGCCGGGGCGTCTAGGGTTAGTTTACCATCCTGTACAGACACCGTGTTTGTACCTGTTACCAATTGCCCAGGTTCGGGGGTAAATAATGGCACAAGGACTATACCTTCGGCTCTCAGTTGATGCTCGCTGTCTACGTAGCGGTCTGGGTCACCTACCGTGGCGGTTACCTCGTAAGAGCCATTGGGCAAAGCAATTTCCCAAGCACCTTTTTCAATACCATTGCTCATGTGCATCATGGTAGCATTCACTACATCCTCAGCGTCAGGAATACGGTTTCTTCCTTGGTTGGTTAAGTTGAGTGGAATTTCAGGATTGGCAGCGGTTACCCATCCGTAGGAAAAGCCTTGTCCTTGATCTTGACTGGTACGTTGCGCGTAGCCTTGCCCAAAATCTTTCACCCATCCTGCTGGAGGCGTCGTAGCTTGATTGGAGAAATTTACACGTACAATTTCATTTTCTTGGTTTTCATTTGGAATTTCTGGATTCAGGTCAAGTATCCTAAAATCATCAAAGCGTACGGTGTAAGGACTTCCGTTGCGATAGGTGGTCATGAGGCCACCAAAAGAAAGTGTATTGCCTGCATCCAGTGTGAGGCCTTCTAGGATCGCAGCAGGTAGGGGAAGACTGCCCAAGAAAGCTTCGGTTTGCCCCGCAATACGGTAAAAAGCAGAGACGCGCTGTGCTCCATCTAAGTTGTCAATGACCAGGCGGAGATGAATATCCTTATTAGGAAAAGATAGCCCAGACATGCTAATGAGAGAGGAGTCAAGGGAAAATCCTTTCTTCTCTACCCTTAGTTCAATCGTGCGGTCGTTGACAGCTACTAGTTTTACAAAATTATCCTCATCAGCCCCAAACCATAGACCAGCTTGGGCAAAGCCACCGCCCGTATTGATATTCAGGATAGTAGTTTCTAGACTGAATTTACGATTATCTACGGCTACTCCTACCCCCAAGGTATTGACTTGTGTGTTGTTATTACTACTGTAAGGAGGCTTGGTGTAAGCAATTCCCTTCGCGGCTTCTATTTCCAAAACTCCTTGGTTAACAAGGAGGCGAGATGCCTCATAACCACGGATCACCGGACAGGTGGGGGCACCATCTTCGGGCAAACGAGGAGCCGAATGAGATTGTACCATCGTGAAACCAGTAGGCACGCCAGACTGGTCTTGCAAACCAATCGCATTTCCATCAAAATCTAATTGATAAGGAAGGCTGACCATGGTTTCAGAGCAAGGCAAGGAGCTTATGTCCTCGCAACCATCTACACATTGTGCTCGTAAAGCAGGCGGAGCCAGTGCAATGAGCCAGATCAAACTGCAGATCTGTGTTAGCTTTGTAAAATAATTCTTTTTCATAGTTATTAGCACATATTAAAAATTAAAGAATCCAGTTTAAATCAGATTATTCTCTGGGCTTCTGTTCTCAGAAAACCTAAAAAAAGCACAAATAGAACGGAGTCAAGTACTGTGATTCAAGTAAGTGGATGAGCTGTAAGATAGTTATACTCAATGCTAACACGAGAAACTAAGATCAAAGCTAAGGAGGATGCAGGGAGATGAGGTGGTCTGGGTAAAGATAATAATTGTTTTTTAATTTCGCGGGAAGTCATTTCATAGACTAGTATTCCATACGAGTACGTGCTGGTTTTGTTATTTTGGAGTGAGCTTAAGTTGAACTTATGAATGTAATAAATCTTTTATGAATAAGACTTGTTCAAAATTTTCCGTATAAAAGTCTTACAAAAAACGAAAATGCCAAGCCTGATATTTGATCAGGAGACAGTTTTATGAAAATAACCCACGAAGATATTTATAAATTTTGCATAAGAGATTAGATTATAACAAGTTTGACCGGGAAACCCCCGCCCAATCTTCTCCTTACTAAGGGATTTGGGCTATATTTGCGTTAGCTCGTTGCTAATTTGGGAAATTATTTCATTGTAGGTTTCCCCTAGAAAAATAAAGACATCTTGGCCAAATAAATCATACATCTATGCAAGGACTTAAGTATACCGTAGATATTGTCATGTGCATCGACTCTACGGGCAGCATGGCTCCCATCATCGAAAAAGTAAAAACGAACGCACTCGGCTTCTATGAAGACCTCATGGAAGTCATGCAAATGAAAGATAAATCTATTGATGTATTAAGAGTGAAAGTCATTTCTTACCGAGATTATTACTACGATGAGGATGAATCCATGTACGAGTCAGAATTTTTTAGCCTTCCCCAAGAGAAGGACAAGTTCAAGGAATTCGTAGATCATATCGCGGCCGAAGGAGGTGGCTATGAACCCGAATGCGGCCTCGAGGCACTCGCTTTGGCCATTCATTCTAAATGGAATAACTCAGGCGACAAAAAGCGACAAATCATCGTGGTTTGGACGGATGCCAGCACCCACCCTTTGGAAAAAGATGAGGGAAAAAAACCGAGCAACTATCCGACCCACATGCCCGCTAATTTTGATGAATTGACCGACCTCTGGGATGGACAGTTTGTGAGCCGCTCCGCCAAAAGACTCATTATCTACTCTCCCGATGCATATGCCTGGACAGATATTGCCAATCACTGGGATAATACCATTCAATATCCTTCCAAAGCCGGAGAAGGACTAAACGAAGTAGATTACCAAACCATCTTAGATGCCATCGCGAGTAGTGTATAACAAGAATTGCTCATTACCGAATGGAAGTGTACAAAAATCTACCTAGAAGATAATTTGCAATGAGTAATCAGCAATTTGCAACCTTGAGACATGATGCATTTTACGATCTGGATAGAAAAAATTTTAGGTAAAGGAGAAGACGCTCCACCCACCTGCCTGCTGAGTACGGAGGGGCAGGGAGTCCTTGCGGTCTATGACGGATTAGGTGGAGCCGGAAGTAAAACCTATCCAGCCCATGATGCTGAATCAGGCGCAAAAACACATTCAGGTGCATATCTAGCCTCCAGACTGGCCAAGCAGACCGTGGAGAATTTTTTTGAACTAGCTGCTGAGGAAGCATCGGAGTCTATCTCACCAACCTTGACACAAACACTCAAGCAAGATTTTAAAGACTACCAACAAAAGATAGAGCAAGCTCCTTCACGTCTGCGCAGCAAATTGATTAAGACCCTACCTACTACCTTGGCAGGAATTCATTATCGAGCATCTAGCGAGGAGAATTTACTAGAAATCACCTCCTTTTGGGCTGGGGATTCTCGTTGTTATATCTTGTACGAGCAAGGTTTGAAACAAATATCTTGGGATGACCTCCACGGTGAGCCAGATGCGCTAGAAAACTTGACTGAAGATGCTACTATTTCTAATTGTGTACACGCCGAGGGTAATTTTGTATTGCACGAACAAGTTTACTTTTGTGATGAGCCTTGCGTACTCATCACGGCCACGGATGGCTGTTTTGCTTATCTGAGTTCACCTGCTCACTTCGAGTATATACTTCTTCATACCCTTATGCGGAGCTACTATGATGGCGAAGATTGGAAAGAAAAACTCCAAGAGCAGTTATGCAAATACGCGGCAGACGATGTGAGCCTGAGCCTCATTTGCTGGGGTTTTTCTAATTTGAATGAGCTAAAAAATCGCTTCTATCATCGTTATCAAGAACTGACCGAGCGATTTATTACTCCCTTGGAAGACCTGCAAGCACGCCTGAAAAGTCCGCATCTCTCCCCGCAAGACAAAATAATTACCTCAGAAGAAGAACGAAGAGCACTTTTGGTACGTTTATGGGAAGATTACAAACAAGCTTATTATTCACTACTTTTTCAAGAGGAACAATGACCCAACATGTACGCGCGTATGCCGTTATTAATAACATGAAGTCTCTTCTGATTTATATATTGCTATTTGCTCCTTTTCTCTCAAAGGCGCAAACCTACACGGAGCAGCCCCCCTTCCAGAGCTTGGAAATAGAGCTTCATACCTATTGGAATCAAATGGCCTTAACCATTAACTCCCGTCAAGCCTTAGACCAACTGGCCGAAGTCCTGCTACAAGATGCAAACGCAAGCTCTGAACTCATCATCGAGACCCATACGAGTAGTTATAATTTCGCAGAAGATCGCAAAGAAAGCAAAACCGAGAGTAAGACGCGCTCCGAAGCCAAAGCTGCTCTCGTGAAAGACTATTTACTTGGTAAAAATGTGCCTACCGAACGCCTTACGATTCGCGCCCTGGGGCGTAGCCAACCTAAACCTATCTTAGACCAACAAGACGAACCCGTGTACGTGGAGCCAGGTGATTCTCAGCTCTATCATCTCCGCAACGAGAGAATTATCCTCTATCTCAATTCTCCTTCCCAAGAAAATTTACCTCAAATTGCCCAAAAACTCAAAAGTCAAGGGCTGGATGTCAGAGGTGTGAAATAATTGCTCAGGTAGGGGAGGAGCAAGCTCCATCCTTGGGGCTCAGCCCTCCTCACCCCGAAGTAGATGACACTCCTAAAGATATTCTCCTGTCCATCAGTAAATTTATTTCTTAGGTAAATTATTGAAAATCAATATCCTATATCTTTTTTTGATGTTTATAACTGATTTTTCCGTTAAAAAACTGGTGATTCAGTTTGAAAACTGAAAAATCAGTTATACCTTTGGGCTATGGAAGAACTCACCAAAACCGAAGAAAGAATCATGCAGGTGCTCTGGCAAATCAAAAAGGGCTTTGTCAAAGACATTATTGAGCATTTGCCAGGAGAGCATCATTACAATACAGTTTCCTCTGTGGTACGCATCCTCAAGGACAAGGGCTATGTGGGCTACAAAGCCTACGGTAAGACGCACGAATACTATCCTTTGATTAGTAAGTCCGAGTACGCCAAGAAGTCCTTTTCTCAGTTGCTGGGAAGCTACTTCGATAACTCGGTCAGTCGCTTACTGTCTTTTATGGCCAAAGAGAAAAACCTAAGCGAAAAAGAAATAGAAGAAATCCAAAAAATCTTGGATCAAGACCAAAATGATACTAAGAAAAACTAAACTTCTACCTTAGAAAAAATTCAACCTAAACGCCTTGAGCCATGCTGACTTATCACCTCGAAGTAACCCTTTGTTTGCTGCTGTTTTACACTTTTTATGTGCTATTTTTAGCCAAGCTTTCTTTTTATCGCTTAGGAAGGATTTACCTTTTAGCTTCGCTCGGACTGAGCTTACTCATCCCCGCGCTCAATATTCCCACACCACAACATACGCCTATTCTAGCGACCAAAAACTTAGTGCGTGTGATCGAGGAACCAGAACAAAACACACGAGGACTCGGGATAAAAACCAAAAAAATGGCTCATCCCCAAGAATCAAATACGAATCCTTGGCTCTTCTACTTAGGACTTGGCTATGGAATGGGCGTGATTTTGATGAGCCTGAGATTGGTCTATGGGCTGGTACGTGTTTACAGATTAGCTCGAGGAGGAAAATGGCAAGAAGGATTCAAAATTGTCCATTTGGAAGATCAAGCACTGAATGCTTCCTTTTTTCAAATTATTTTTATCAATGCAGAAAAATTAAGTACCGAAGAATACCAGCAGGTACTCCAGCACGAGCAAGCACACTATCGATGTGGGCACTCTTGGGATGTACTGCTTATGGCTTGTTTTCAAACCATTTTCTGGTACAACCCGATCATTTTCTTTTATCGTAAATCTTTGCTTATGCTTCACGAGTACGAAGTAGACGAAGCCATGAGCCAAACCTATAACCGAAGAAGTTATGCCGAGTTGTTGGTCAAATTGTCTCGATCCTGTTCACTGGGTTTAGGACATTCCTTTGGGCAGCATCCCGTGCATCAACGTGTCAAACGAATTTTTAACCCAAAATCAAAACCCATGAAAAAGTTAACTTACTTACTCTTTTTACCTCTAATCGCTTTTGCTTGCCAGCAGTTTGCACTGCAAGAAAAAGTTACTTCCAACGCAAAGCTAGAAGCCGTAGACTCCCTGAGAACCTTCGGAGAGAATTTAGGAGAAAATCCCTTGGTCATCATTGATGAAAAGACCTATCCGGCGAGTATTCTCAAAAAAATTGATCCGAAAAAAACGAGTACGAGTAGTAGCTATCCCGCTTATAATCCTAAGGCTATAGGAGCATACGGGCTAAGTGCTCAGGAGGGAGTAGTGGTCATCACCACCAAAAACGGCGACTTTCTCTTTGATAGTTACCAAGCTTGGTATAATGCGATGCGATTAAAATCTATTCCCAAAGATCGGTTTTTTACCCGACTCACGCTGATGGATGAAGACGGGAGCCAATTTGACCACGTGGTCATCCGCTTACCAGATGGCTCAGGAGGAAGGCTAGATGGCATTAAGCCCGGAGAAGACGTACTCTATCTGATAGACGAACAAGTATATACAGAGGAGGATTTTTCCGGACTGACTTCTGATCAGCTGGAAGAGTTGGGGATCGTAGGGCTTAGCATCACCGATAGAGGAAAATTGGATAAAAACAAAAGCCAAAAATACCAGCGCGATGTCTATGGCTCGGTACAACTGACCACCAGGCAATATCTGGATCAAGTGAAGAAAAAGACTGACTAAATGCGCACCTAAACCATAAGCAATAACCCTGAAAAACTCCCCGGTCAAGAGGTCGTCATTTCAAGCTTGAAATGGCGACTTTGTTTTGGGGGACACCCAACGATCTGGCCCCTCTTCTTTTTCTATCTAAAAAACACAAAAAAATTATGATTGAAGTTTTAGAAAAAAAAGAGAATAACTTAGTAAGCATCAAAGTAGAAGGTAAGATCGAGAAAGGAGCCATGCTCGAGCAAATCAACCAAATGATGAAAGAGAAAAAAGATCAATATGGCCAAATCCGCCTATATCTGGAGATACCTAGCTTCGAGGGCTACAGTAATCTGGGAGCACTGTTCGAGGACCTCCGCTTGACCTTAGAACACTATAATAGCATCGAGAAAATGGCCGTCATTACCCAAGAGGTCTGGATTCGGAGCTTAGCACCACTGAGTAATCTCATAACGAAGGGCGAAGTGAAGACCTTCGAGCTACAACAGAAAGACGAGGCACGCGCCTGGTTACAATTAAGATAGTAATCAGTAATAGAGTAAAGATCGCCAATTTCTTATCTGAAACAAACAATAAGGTGGGAGCGAAATTTCTTATCGTTGCCACTTTATCTTAAAAAGCAAAGCACAGCGGCTCCACAGTGTTCATCTGTCTCTTTGAAAGTAAATCGCAAATAATACTTACCCGTAACGGGTGCCACATAAGAGAGGTAAGCAGGAGCCGTTTTGACTAACCTTTTTTCTCCATCATCTTCACTTCGATAAACCTCTATGTTTGTGCGATAGCTATCGGCAATGAGTACATAAGCAGTCAGAGAATTGAAAAATATCTCGAACTCAGATACTTCCTCACTCAGTTCGTAGCTTTTGGAGAAAACGAAGTATTCAGGGATTTTACGGATACAGATATCTTTGTAGGTCTGTGTGTTGCACTGAGCTTGTAGTTTGCTGGAAGCACATAAAATGCTGATCCACAGCAGCCCAATGATTATAAGCGAATCATGCTTTATCATTATTTGCAGTAAGTTTTTATCTTGAATTATTTCGGCCTGAAAATAAGTCAAAGATTAGAAGGTTCAAATATTTGAGCCACATAATATAGATTATTCTCAAAAATATCAGAAAAATCATATATTAGCGCATTAGGCTCACAAAGATAAAGTTAATTCAAAAATATCAAGATAATCATGCAGCAACTCTCCGGAATGGACGCCGAATTTCTCTACTTAGAAACCTCCAAAGCTCCCATGCACATCGGGAGTGTTTATATTTGCACCCCACCTCAGGATGGCCCGATGAGTTTTGAAAATTTTAAATCCTATCTAGCCTCCCGTCTACACGTTTCTCGTACCTTCCGCCAGCGTATTGTTGAGTCTCCCTTGAACCTAGGACATCCTTATTGGGTAGAAGACCCCCATTTTGACCTAAATAACCATGTATTTCATACTGCACTTCCCAAGCCGGGCGGACGCAAGGAGTTGAAAGCCTTAGCAGCGATGGCCTTTGCTCGTACCTTAGATCGCACCAAACCTCTCTGGAACATCACTTTTGTAGAGGGCTTAGACGGGATGGAAGATGTGCCTGCCGGTTCTTTTGCTTTGATCTTCAAAGTACATCACGCGGCAATTGACGGTGGTTCTGGGGTAGAGATGATGTCTGCTTTGCTTGATGTTAATCCTAATCCGCCCAAGAGTAAACCTAGCAAGGCGTGGGTTCCCGAGCGAATTCCTAACAACGTGGAGCTACTGGCCAAAAATTATTTCCAAGTCTTTGGCACTCCTTTCCGACTGGCGCGCTTTGTTTACGATACAGCACAGCGCACCGTTGGGGTGGCCAAGCAAGTGATTGACAATTCTATTCAAGCTCCTCCTTTTCCTTTTACCGCTCCCAAAACTCTTTTTAATACTACGGTAAGTGCTGGACGGGTATTTGGTGGAGTAGAACTTTCTTTGGAAAAGATCAAAGCCATCAAAAATCAAGAGGAGGACTTAACGGTCAATGATGTCGTACTGGCCATCTGTGCAGGAGCTTTTCATAAATACCTGAGCTTCAGGAAAAAACTTCCTCAAAAACCAATGATCGCTATGGCTCCTATCTCCGTTAGATCTCGCAATCAAAAGGGGCAAATGGGCAATCAAGTGTCGGCCATGCTGGTTTCTCTGGCTACAAATGAGCCTGACCCTGTAAAAAGACTTCGCCTCATTCACGAAAGTGCTCGTGCGTCTAAAGTGTATAGTCAGGCAATGGAGGCCACGCGTTTGATGGAATTTATTCCCTCTACCTTGGCTTCTTTGGCTTCTCGTTTGTACACCAGTATGAAATTGGCCGAAAGGCATTCCCCCTTCTATAATTTGGTAATTACCAACGTGCCTGGGCCGCCCATGCCAATCTATCTCAATGGAGCTAAGCTTGTGAGTCATTATGGTACTGCTCCTATTTTGGATGGGCTAGGACTGCTCTTGGTGGTATTTAGCTATGCAGGAAAAGTTACTATCTCAGCCACTTCTACTCCCGAAATTATTCCCGATTTAGATCGTTTCATGGCCTACATGCACGAATCAATCGAGGAATTGTACTTGAAAATGGTTCCCGTGGAGGAGACTCCCAAGTCAGCAAAGCCTAAAACGCCTCCTCAGGCTCAGACGACCAAGAAAAAAAGTACGCGTAAAAGTACTTCTAAGAAAACTTCAAAAACAGCCGAAAGTAAGGCAAAAATAGCAGAGCAAAAAGAGACGAAAACTGAGCAAGATCAAAAAGATCAAAAACCAGACTCGCTGAGTTCTGCTGACCAACCCAAGAGTAGCTCGGCCTCCTCTTAGCCAGAGCTGATCTCGCGAGAAGAATCAACAAAAAGCTTAGGAATTTTGCCCGGGCTCAGGGGTCTCCTGTGCTTTTTGCATTTCTTCTTGTCGGCGGAGATATTGACGAAACACTCTCCACGCAAAGAAAAAAGAAATGACAATCGTAATCAGAATGGCCTTTAGAATAGCGTAAAAACAGTAGAACATTTTTATTTTAAAGATAATAAACCTCCTGCTAAAATCTCTTTTTCCTCGTCTTTCTTTTCGAGCTATTTGGCAAAATAGCCTCCTCTGCAAAGCGGTTTGGTTATTGTAATTACATTGTGTATAATAAGCGATGATCTCTGTTTTTAAATTTTACTTATGCAACGATTTTCTGTATTAATCATCTGGATTCTATATCTCTCTCCAAATTTTATCCAAGCACAGTCAGTCATAGAAAGTGACAGCTTAGAGCAAACTGATTCTATAGAATTGGTCATTGGCTATTATGAATCTCCTCCTTTTATCTTGGAAAACGAGGATGGCGAACTAGAAGGCATCAGCGTAACGATGTGGCAACGAATTGCTCGAGACCTCAATCTTTCCTATCGTTTTGAGAAAATGCCCTTAGAGCAGGTGCTGGCCAATCTGCAAGCAGGTCAAGTGGATATAGCGATCAATCCGCTGACAGTAACGAGCGAACGCAGCCTGATTGTTGATTTTTCCCCACCTTATTATGTATCTCACTCTTCGGTGGTTATTCGTAAAAGCTCTTCGTGGCAAAAAGCTTTGCAATATGTTTATTCCATTCTTTCCTTGAGCTTCCTGAGGGCGATTCTGGCACTCTTTGGCATCTTGTTTCTCTTTGGCGTTTTGGTCTGGATTTTTGAGCGCAGCCGAAATCCAGAAGAGTTTCAACCGGGCTGGCGAGGTATTGCGAGCGGTATTTGGTGGTCAGCCGTCACGATGACCACGGTGGGTTACGGGGATAAGTCTCCGCGCACCTTTGGAGGTAGACTCATTGGTCTGATTTGGATGTTTGCCGCCATTATCATGATTTCTGGTTTTACGGCTAGTATTGCTTCTTCTCTTACGGTGAATCAGCTAGGGTGGCAACAAAATGAAATTGAGGACTTTAAAGAATCTCAGGTGGGTACGGTAGAAGGCTCGGCCACTCAGGCTTGGCTTAAGAAGAAATTTTTTAAAGAAGTAGAAAGCTCCACCCGTTTGGGTGAAGGACTGGCAGCACTCCAAGACGGAAAGTTGGAGGCTTTTGTTTATGACGAACCCCTTTTGATCTATTTGCTTAATCAGGATGAGACTTACGGAGGGCTAGAAAAATTACCCATTCGCTTTAATCTACAATTTTACTCGGTAGCCTTCTCAGAAGATATTGATCCCATGCTTCGGGAGAAAATTTCTCGCAAAGTACTCGAGATCACCGAAGCCCCCGACTGGGAAGTGCTCTTGGCTGAGTATGGCCTCTCCGTAATTTGATGTACAGTAGTCAGCCTTCAGTACACTTTTCTATTTTTTACCGTAGGCTGACCACTGAGTGCTAATGTCTCCTAAGTCATCTTGGTCACACGAATTACATGGCGGTAACGATCTACAGAATGATGGTAAGTCAGTAGTTGTTTTTCTGCGTCTAATTCGTAATTTCCGTCCGTGATGCTAACTTTACAGCCTTTTGGGTACTGATACTGAGGAATAAAAATTTCCGTAGGAACTTTTAGATGCTCATCGTGCTCAAATTCATATTCAAAAATCTGTTTTTTAATATCAAAAGATAAGCGCAGTGGATTGCCACTGGTGCGAATCGGGTAAGGACGTATCAAGGCTTCCAAAGCTCTTCCTCCTGAATTGATGTCTTCAGGATTGGTTTGCTGATCTCGGCTGAAGACAGACAGGTCTTCTTTATTCCACAGATCGCCGTATTCATTGGAATTATCAGCGGTGTAGTTCCAGAGAGTTACGTTGGTGAGATTATCCTCAATGGCTCTGAGAGTAGCGTTGAGTGCTTTGATTTGTTTTGAAAAATTGCCCGTTTCGTAGGCTTTTTTACGATGCATGTCAAAGGGAATGCCTGTCTCTCCAACTAAAAGCGGAGCATTGCGCATATGCGCTTCACTCTCTTCTTTGAGGCGAGCAATCTGACGGGCAAAGAGCCGACGCACGGCTTTCTTACCAAAAATCATTTTCTGATTTTGGAAATCAAAAGAAATCCAGGAGCGAAACTTTTTGGTAAAAAGCGTAATCCCATCGTACCAATGAGAAGCATTGACGACGTTTTGAGCATCATCGCTACCAAATTGAGGGGGTTTGCCGTTAATCACGCCTTCCACAAAAATAAAAGTATTTGGATGTACCGAGCGAATTTCACGGGCGTAACGATTGATAAAGGGCAAGAGATAGTCTTGCTCGAAATTGACCTCCTTGCCTTTGACTTTAGAAAAGTGATCCGGTTTGAGCAACTCAGGCAAACCAGACTGATTCATATCCCAGACTCCCGCTGCCTTCCAGATACAACCAAAGCCATTGAGCCAAGCTTTGACCCCTCGCGGATTGGCTTCCATTTTGCCTTTGAATTTAGGCCCTCGGTTGCTCAAATCCCAATTTTCTACCTGTTGAGGATTGCCCGAAGCCAGTACCATACTTTGAAAGGGGGAAGGCGTAGCACCCTTTCGTATGACGAATTCATTGGCGTGCAGGTCTTTCCAGCCAATCCAACCCGCCGAAGGTTCATTCATGGTGTCATAGCCCACTACATTGTCTAGGTCTTTGACCCTTTCGGCCACCTGTTTGATGGAATTGATGTAATGACTCTGTAAAAACTCCTGAATAGGTTGCCCGTCGACCTGGAGCTGGGGAGCAAAATCATTTCCCCCAAAAAAGAGGGTAAACATGGTAGCGCAGGCTAATTTGGTGTAATTAGTAGGCCAAATCATTTCTGGGAAAAAATCGCCCTCTTCGTGGTGTAAGATAGCCGCTTCTGCGTCGCTAAATTGCTGTACGTTCAAACCAATTTTCTCAAATGTCCAAAGCGGAGCCCCATCCCCTCCCGAAAATCGGCTCCATACATCCTGATGTGGGTCAATAAATACCTGAATGTCATATTCTTGCGCTTTTTTAATAACTTCATAGACATAATTCAAGTATTTTTCATCATATTTTCCGGGAGCTTCGTGCTCGATGGCTTCCCAAGTGACTAGAAAGCGGACAAAAGTCAATCCCCAATGCTTGAGGCGACTAAAATGCTCATCCGCGTCTTTGAGGGGGAAAGGTTTATTGACAAAAGAGACATTTTTGCTATAAAATCCTTCCTTAATATGACTGGGCAGATAAGGTTTAGCAGGTACTTTGGTGCTTCCGCCGAGGTTCACTCCTCGGAGCATCAAAATTCTTCCGGCTTCGTCTTTGAAATGCGGGCCATCAATCTTAATACGCATAGGCAGCTATTCAATTCTGGGTAAATTTTAATAGCTGCAAATTAAACACAAAAAATAGTTTTGTGAAGCAGATGTCTGTGGTGAGTTGATTAAATCTGCCACGTTCCTCTTCTTGGGAGGCTATTTTTTAGAGGTGCTCAATGGCTTGATCTATTTGATCTTCTAAATGCTGAATGCGTTTTTCTAAGTCTTGATTATTGTCACTCAACATTTCGTCTACAAAAATGGCATTCACGATTGAAAGTCCAAACACCCCTCCAGTGATCACGATTAGTACAAAATAAAAACGAACGAAGAAATGAAGGGTAGAAGATTCTTGCTGATGCATGAGTGCCTCAGGAATATCGTACCAGCCCTCCATGGTGAACATCCGAAAAGTGGTATACAAAGCCTTCAAGGCATTGCCAAAGTGCTCTGGAGCCAAATCTCGGAATAGATAACAATTAAACAAAGACGCGATCAGGCCATAGAGTAGAAGTGCTAGCATCATAAAGACAGACGCTTTAAGAGAGCGCAGTACTCCCTTGAAAATTTTATCCAAATGAGGAACAAATTGGAAAAAACGAAAAAATTTAGCTAATCTTAATAGACGAAAAATGAGTAAGAAGGAAGTATCTGAAATGTCAAAGAGATAAAAGAATAAAGTAGGCGTGGTCAACACAACAATAGCAAAGTCTAAGCGATTCCAACCTGAGCGAATGTAAGTCTGCCAACCTCTTACATGAATTTTGACTATGGCTTCTAACAAGAAAAAAAGCGTAAGCCCTTGATCGATCAGGCGATAAGTAGCAAAGTAGTCGGAAAGTTGGTCAAAGGATAGGAGGAAAAGCATTACCATGTTCACTAAAATGGCAAGCATAATGACTCTATCGTTCAAAAAGATGCGGTACATAGGCATTTTTCGGGCCTTCGCTCAGTTTGTGTGATCTCGAAATAATTTATCTAAGTAATGGAGTCATTTTTGGCCACGGCCAATCAAGGAAAAGCTATTTTTCTTTACGCATTTCGTTCAGTTTATGAATTAGGAGGTCGATTTTATGCTCTAATTTTGTAATTCTTGATTCCAATTCATCATTGTTATCACTCACCATTTCATCCACGAAAATAGCATTCACGATGGAGAGGCCAAATACGCCACCGGTTACTACAATAAAGATGAAATAAAACTTGGTGAAAAACTCGAGTTGAAAAGAATCGCTCCGACCTGCGATCACCTCTGGTATTTCGTACCAGCCCTCGAGGGTAAACATTTTAAAAATAGAGTAGCAAGAAATCAGCGCGTTACCAAAATACTCAGGGGCTACTTCCTTGAAGAGATAGCAGGAAAAAAGCGAGATGATGATATTGTAGAGAAAAAAAGCAATTAACACGAACACAGATGCTTTCAGCGCACGACCCACTCCACTTAGGATTTCATTTAGATTCGGTACGAATTTTAAGAACCGAAAAAACTTGGCTACTCGTAAAGCCCTCAAAATCAATAGAAGAGAAAAATCAGGCAGATTAAAAAAGGTCAAAATCACGGAAGGAGTCGTTAGCAAGACGATCACGAAGTCCATCTTGTTCCAGCCAGAACTGATATAGCTACGCCAGCCCATCACCTGCACTTTGACGATCATTTCCATCAGGAAAAATACCGTCAAAAAATTATCTACATATTCTAAATATCTTAGATGTAAGTGGATATTATCAAAAGATAGCAAGAATAAGATGATGATATTAATCACGATCGCTCCCATGATGATGCGATCGTTAATGAATATCTTCACGTAAACAGGTAAACTATTATAAGCTGATATTTCCGAGTTCAAATTTTCTTAATATTTTCCGTTCTACACACCTGATTCTTTTCATCAAAAATCATAGCATTTATACAAAACTCAAGCATGCATGTGCTATTTCTGATAAAATTCAGGAATCCAACTCCGAATTTGTGTGCCTTCCACGATATATAGCCTTACAAAAATACAAAAATATTAAGACTTGTGGCCGAAACTACAAAAACAAAACCTGAACGTATGCTACGCTCAGGTCTGATATAATATACTATAAAAAAGTGGATATTTACTCGGTTTCGCTGAGGATAGACTCTACCAGAACCGTAATTTGATTATTCAAAATCTCTACTACTCCACCTTCTACGTTAAAGGTTTTTGTGCCTTCGCTGGTAGTATTGAGGAGAATCTCGCCTTGGTCTAAGGTACTAATGAGAGGAGCGTGATCCTTTAAGACTTCAAAGCGTCCTGAAGAACCTGGAAACTTGGCTTGACTGACCTCTCCCTCGTAAACCTCTTGATCGGGGGTAATTACTTTTACGTGCATCATGGGGGTTCAATGTTGAAAGTTAAAGGTTGTAGATGTTAAGCTTTAAGTTACAGGTTGAAAAGATAGACTTTCAACCTGTAATTTTCAGCTTGTCATCATTCTTTTAATTACCTTTGGCTTCTTTGATCATTTTCTCGCCCTTCTCGATGGCATCTTCAATAGATCCTACCAGGTTAAAAGCAGGCTCAGGCAATTCTAGTAAAGAATCATCTTCCAAAAGCATTTTGAAACCTTTGATGGTATCTTTGATATCTACTAGCTTACCTTCTAGTCCTGTAAACTGCTGTGCCACGAAGAAAGGTTGTGATAAGAAACGCTGAATACGACGAGCTTTGTCTACCGTTCTGCGGTCTTCATCCGAAAGTTCTTCCAGACCCAGAATGGCAATAATGTCTTGGAGCTCGTTGTAGCGTTGTAACGTTTCTTTGACGGCTTGTGCCGTATTGTAATGTTCATCACCCAGTACATCGGCGGTCAAAATACGAGAGGTAGAGTCAAGTGGGTCTACCGCGGGGTAAATTCCCAGTGAGGCCAATTTACGAGAAAGTACCGTGGTGGCATCCAAGTGAGCAAAAGTAGTAGCTGGAGCCGGGTCAGTCAAGTCATCCGCAGGTACATAAACTGCCTGTACCGAGGTAATAGAACCTCGTTTGGTGGAGGTAATGCGCTCTTGCATAGCTCCCATTTCGGTAGCCAACGTGGGTTGGTAACCCACCGCCGAAGGCATCCTACCCAAAAGTGCGGACACTTCGGAACCCGCTTGGGTAAAGCGGAAAATATTATCAATAAAGAAAAGAATATCTCTACCTTTTCCGGTACCATCGCCATCACGGAAATATTCGGCCACCGAAAGGCCAGAAAGTGCCACGCGGGCACGCGCTCCGGGAGGCTCGTTCATTTGACCAAATACCAGCGTGGCTTGGGAAGTTTTGAGGGCTTCTTTGTCTACCTTGCTGATATCCCAGCCCCCTTTGTCCATATCTTCTTTGAACTCGTCTCCGTAGTTGATTACTCCAGACTCGATCATCTCACGAAGCAGGTCATTTCCTTCACGTGTACGCTCGCCTACTCCGGCAAATACAGAAACACCCTTGTAAGCCATCGCCACGTTGTTGATAAGCTCCTGGATCAAAACGGTTTTACCCACACCTGCACCACCGAATAGGCCAATTTTACCACCCTTGGCGTAGGGTTCCAACAAGTCAATTACTTTGATACCTGTATATAGTACCTCGGTAGAAGTCGCTAGCTCGTCAAAGCTGGGAGCCTGTTTGTGAATAGAAGCTCTTACTTTGGAGTCAATACTACCGATCCCGTCAATCGTCTCTCCTACTACATTAAAGAGGCGGCCACGGATTTCATCTCCGGTGGGCATGGTGATGGTTTCTCCTTTGTCAATGACTTCCATACCTCTTACCAGACCTTCTGTACTATCCATAGCGATGGTTCGGATTCTATCTTCACCCAAGTGTTGTTGGCACTCTAACACGACGACTTGGCCGTTGGGCTTGGTCACCTCAAGGGCGTTATATATTTTCGGTAATGTAGAGCCTTCCTCAGAAAAGCTGATATCTACTACCGGACCGATGACTTGCGTTACTTTTCCTTTATTTGCCATTATCTATGCGGTAAGGTGTAAATTTTTCGTTACGATTGATTTAATTGAAGCAAATTTAAACGATTAATTTAAACATATGCAAGAATAATCTTGAATGTTTAAAGCTTTGTACAATGAGCGTATAAATCATTGAATTTTCCAGAAAAATTGCATCCGAAAAGAAAGAAAAATAACACGAAGAGAAGTCTCGGTGATCAGCCAGAGCAAATGCAAAAATTAACCTCAGAAGTCTCTGCTCTATGCCTTCTGGTCTCTGGTTCAAAAAAAATCATACATCCTAGCTGGTACTTGTGAATCATTGAGATATACCTAACTTTGTGCTCATAGTTGCAATCAGAGATAAATATGACACCTAAGCTGGAAGAACTGATCCTAGGAGCCGACTTGACCTTCGTGAGGGGAGATTTGAGCCAAACCGTAAAAGCTATTCATTTTGATTCGCGACAAGTAGATGCGCAGTCTGTTTTCGTGGCCATCCTCGGCCTCCGTAGTGATGGGCATCAATACATCCCGCAAGCCATTGAGCAAGGAGCACGAGCAATTGTCTGCGAAACCCTTCCTCAAGAGCTCAAAGAAGGAGTGACCTATCTCTTGGCGACCAATAGTGCTCAGGCTCTGGGCAAAATGGCGGCCAATTTTTATGGAAATCCCTCTCGCCAACTCAAAGTAGTTGGTGTTACTGGCACTAATGGCAAAACTAGCTCCGTTACGCTACTTTTTCGCTTATTCCAAAAACTAGGTTATACCTGCGGACTGCTCTCTACGGTACAAAATCAGATTGGCGAAGAGATTATCCCCGCGCAGTACACCACTCCCGATGCCCTTGCTACCCAATCCCTATTGGCTCAGATGGTCAGAAAAGGATGTACGCATTGCTTCATGGAGGTGAGTTCGCACGCCTTAGTGCAAGAGCGCACGGCAGGTATCGAGTTCACGGGAGCAGTTTTTACGAACATCACGCATGACCATCTGGACTATCACGGCACTTTTCAGGAATATATCAAAGCCAAGAAAAAGTTTTTTGATGAATTGAAACCTTCGGCCTTTGCCTTAGTCAATATAGACGATAAACGTGGTATGGTGATGCTCCAAAACTGTGATGCACGCACTCAGAAAACTTTTGGGTTAAAAAATATGGCGGATTTTAAGACCAAAATCAAGGAAAATACGCCTCACGGTTTACTTTTAGAATTAGATCGGCAGGAAATTTGGTTCCGCTTGGTCGGTGATTTCAATGCCTATAATTTATTAGGTGTTTATGGAGCAGCCACGCTCTTGGGTGAATCTCCAGAGGCTGTCTTGACCGAATTATCTGCCTTGGGGCCAGTCCCGGGTAGATTCGAGCAGATAGCTTCTGCGAATCAAATATTAGCCATTGTTGATTATGCGCATACCCCTGACTCTTTAGAGAATGTATTGCGCACCTTGACAGATATTCGCTCTGAGGGACAAAATATCATTACCGTGGTGGGTTGTGGCGGCGACCGCGACAAGGCCAAGCGTCCTA
Source organism: uncultured Cytophagaceae bacterium (assembly GCA_964551015.1). Classification (GTDB taxonomy): domain Bacteria; phylum Bacteroidota; class Bacteroidia; order Cytophagales; family Microscillaceae; genus CAZKBP01. The sequence continues at coordinate 166,050 of CAZKBP010000005.1, forward strand.
TGATGGCACAGATTGCGGTTGAGTATAGTCAAATGGTGTTTTTGACCTCTGATAATCCGCGGAGCGAACCTCCCATGCAGATTATTGAGGAAATGTGGCAGGGGCTTTCTATGACGACGCAGCGCAAAGCTCGAAAAATTGAAAACCGCAGAGAGGCCATTCAGACCGCCTGCCAAATCGCTCAAGCAGGCGATATTATTTTAGTAGCGGGCAAAGGGCACGAGCCTTACCAAGAGATTCAGGGTGTGCGCTACCCCTTTGATGATCGTGAAGTATTGAAAGAATTCCTTAGTACCTGAGTTGTCGCTTATTCGTTGTGTGTTGCCTGATAGGTTCTGATCTTATGATTTATTATTTCTATCTATGCCATAGCTCCTAACCCAAGGCTTCAATAACCGATAATCGAAACCGATAACTGATAACTGATTCATGTTATACTATCTTTTTAATTATTTAAATGAGCAATTTGACCTGGCAGGCGCGGGTGTTTTTAGATATATTTCGTTTCGGGCGGGTATGGCTACGATGATTTCCCTATCTATCGGGGCGATCTTTGGCCGAAAGCTGATTAACCAGCTCAAAGCTTTTCAGGTAAGAGAGAAAAGCAGAGAACTCGGCCTACCCGGAGAGGACCTCAAACAGGGTACCCCCACGATGGGAGGCTTGATTATCATCGCTTCTATTGTAATTCCCACTTTGCTTTTTGCCCGTTTGGATAATATTTACATTGTTCTCCTTTTGCTTGCTACCTTGTGGTTGGGTTTTATTGGTTTTCTGGATGATTACACAAAACTTCTCAAGAAGCGTCAAAGTTGGCTGGTGGGTGATCGGGGTATTCGGGGCAGGTACAAAGTTTTTGGGCAAATCGCATTAGGTCTGGTTGTGGGTTTAACCCTTTATTTTCACGAGGCGGTCGTCGTACGAAAATATTTAAACCCAGCCACTCAAAACTACGAAAGTGTGGTGGTAACGGGCAAAGATACCCCCTATCAGGACGTAAAATCTACCACGGCCACGGTTCCCTTTCTCAAGAATAACGAGTTGGATTATAGTCATCTGGGCAAATGGGGCTCGTATGATTTTACTTGGGTTTTGTATGTAATCATCGTCATCTTTATCACGACCGCCGTTTCTAACGGAGCTAATATCACAGACGGTCTGGATGGATTAGCGGCTGGGACTTCGGCCATCATTGCCCTCACGCTCGCGCTTTTTGCCTACGTATCGGGTAATAGCGTTTTCTCCCAGTACTTGAATATTATGTACATTCCTAACACGGGTGAGTTGGTCATTTTTTGCACGGCTTTTACAGGAGCCTGTATTGGTTTTTTGTGGTATAATTCTTATCCAGCGCAGGTTTTTATGGGCGATACAGGCAGCCTTACACTGGGTGGATTGATCGCGGTTCTTTCCTTTTGTATCCGCAAGGAGTTATTGATTCCGATTCTCTGTGGAGTCTTTTTGGTGGAAAATCTCTCCGTGGTGATGCAGGTGAGTTATTTCAAATATACCAAGCGCAAATACGGCGAAGGAAGGCGAATTTTCAAAATGTCTCCCCTGCACCATCATTTCCAGAAATTGGGCTATCACGAAGCCAAAATTGTAACCAGATTCTGGATCATTGGTATCATCTTAGCCATTCTGACTTTGGTTACGCTCAAGCTGCGTTAGAGTAGTGGTGGATTGTTCGTTATGGACGGTTGGTTTTCTCTTTTTCAAACTAGCATACGATTAAATTCAGTTGCAACCCACAGATCGAGGCTGAACTACTCACTCATCACCAAAAACGAGTCACTGAGCATTCATCAGAAATTTTTCACCAAAAATTGATGTAAGACAATCAAAGCCCAGAGGCGATTGTAATAAAAGGTTTTCCCCTTGGCAAATTTTTGCTTCATCATCGCCACGGGTTCGTATCTGACGATATCGAACTGCTCAATTACGCGCTGACTTAGGTATTCTTCAATCAAATAATTCAAATCTCCTTGCAGCCATTCTACCAAAGGAATAGAAAAACCTTGCTTAGGCCGCTCGAATAAATTTTTGGGCAGATAATCGTAAAGAATTTGCTTGAGCAAATACTTGCGCTCTTTCTTACGGTACTTGAGGTGTGATGCCAAATTCACAGCAAATTCTACCACCCGATGATCCAGAAAAGGAACTCTTGCTTCCAGGCCGTGGCGCATGGTAGCCCGATCTACTTTGACCAAAAGATCGTCGGGCAGATACATTTCCAGATCAAAGAGAGCTTGTCTTTCCGAAGGGCTTAGCTCACGATTATGCTCGAGAGCCTGATAATATCCTGGGAGCATTTCTTGGTGTAGGAGAAAATTCAGTTCCTTCCTAGAAAAAAGCAATTGTTCTTGAGAAAAAATATGACTCGCCAGCGTTCTGCGATTAGGATAAGAAAATAAGCGGCTCGCCTTTTGGTATTTACTATCTCCTAACAAACCGAGGCTCATGGCCACGGGTTTGCGCATATTTTGCCAAAAACCTTGTGAAAGACGCTCCGCCCACTGGTACATGCCATAGCCTAAGAAAAGCTCATCGCCGCCGTCTCCTCCTAAGACGACTTTTACCTGTTCTCTGGCTAACTTTGAAATGAGGTAGGTGGGGAGCGCGGAAGAATCGGCAAAAGGTTCGTCGTGAATATCAATCAGCGAGGGAATCAAATCTTGCACCTCCTTGATGGAGAGAATAAATTCGTGATGATGCGTATCCAGATGTTTGGCTACTTCGTAAGCGTGGGGTGTTTCTCTACGAGGGTCTTCTTCAAAACCGATGGAGAAGGTATTGATTTTTTGCTCGGAAGCTTCACTGGCCAGTGCCGCGATGGTACTGGAGTCAATGCCTCCACTCAGAAACACCCCCAAGGGCACATCACTAATGAGGCGATATTGTACCGAACTTTGCAAAAGCTTGAGCAATTGTTTTTTTGCTTCGGTTTCTTTATTCAGGAGGGTCAATCGCTCCTGAGTGGCTTGGTCATAGACTTTGTTACCTAATTCCCAGTAAGGTTCCGAGTGCAAGCCCTCTCTGGACACTTTCAGCCAATGTCCGGGAGGTAATTTGTGAATTTTTTTAAAAATAGATTTGGGAGCTGGGATATATCCTAAATGCAAAAAGTCAGAAACGGCACTCATATCTAGCTCACGATCTATTTGATCTAGTTTGAGCAATGCTTTCATTTCAGAAGCAAATACGAAGTTGACCTGCCCGCTCTCCGATTCATCCCAATAATAATAGAGCGGTTTGATGCCCAGCCGATCTCTGAATAAAAACAACTCACCAGAGACACGATTGTAGATGGCCATCGCAAACATGCCATTCAGTTGATAAACAAATTTGACATATTGCTTGATGAATAATTCTACTAAAACCTCCGTATCAGACTGGGTACGAAGCGGATACTCGATTTGCTTGGCTAATTCCTGAAAGTTGTACACTTCTCCATTAAAAACGATCACGTGCTGTTCATCGGCTGAATACATGGGCTGATTGGCCTGCTCAGACAAGTCTAATATACTAAGACGAGCATGCCCCAAACCACAAACACCGTCCGTAAAGTATCCTTGTGCATCTGGTCCGCGATGAATGATCGCAGAGGTCATTTTGATAAGATCTAATTTTTCAAACTGTTTATTCGTAGAGAAAAAACCAGTAATACCGCACATAATTGTTGCCTAGTTTGAATTTGGAGGTAATATTCTGTCTTTATTACTAATCATCAAAAAGTATATATCAGAAAGAGGCGTGGATAGATTTGATACACGATATGCCGTTATGAGTGATACACATGACTTAGCGTGGTCTGCGCCATAGCTTCGCGTAAAAATATGGATAGTAAATTGCTTTTCAAACTTAGATTCCAGACCAGCTAGTCGAGCTAGTGTCAAAAATTAATCCTAGCGGTCTGCAAGGTAATAAAATAGTCAAACTTGTAATAATCGTTTTTTATTTACCGCCCGTGTATTTTTAGTCATTCGCATTCCGCCACTACAAAGCAATCATTTCCTTTATTTTTTCTGATCTGCCAGCGATGTTTCTAGCCCGCATAAATGACTGCTTACTTCCCAGAGTTTTTTTTGGTGTGCTGAGTTTTTGGCTTCCGAGGAGACAGGTTGAGCTTTACATTTGACGAAGTATTGCCCACTGATTTGCGCTACTTCGGGAGAGGAAGCCAGATAAATAGAGGTTTCGGCTCCCTGTCTGGCACTCAACATAAAAGGTCTGCCCAGCCAATACATCCACTGAAAAGTAGATGAATAAGTTTTTGCGATCCCCGTGGCGACCGTGCCCGGATGTAAAGCATTGACAGTTAGTGAGCTATCAGCTGTGCGCTCGGCCAGTTCACGGGTAAATAGGATATTCATTAATTTTGTGTGGGCGTAGACTTTCAGAGGTTGGTAATTTTTCTCGGCTTGGAAGTTATCCCAATCCATTTTCACGTACTTGTGTGTAACCGAAGAAACATTGATGATGCGCCCCTGTGGGGCAGCTTTTAGAGCAGGAAGTAAAAGATTAGTCAATAAAAAAGGAGCCAAATGGTTGACCGCCAAAGTACTCTCGATCCCGTCTTCGGTTAAGCGCCTTTCTGGATAACCCATAAAGCCTGCGTTGTTGATGAGCACATCTATGTGAGCGTGACGCGCCAGAATTTCTTGGCTCAATCTGCGAACCTGAGCTTGTGAAGATAAATCAGCCTCAAACGATTGTACACGCAAATCCGGATAATCTTGAATCAGCTCTTTTTCAGTTTGTTTTCCTTTCTGAGCATTGCGGCAGACAAGCCCTAAGGCAAACCCTTGTTTGGCCAATGCCCAAGCTGTTGCTTTCCCAACACCACTATTAGCACCTGTAATAAAACAAACTTTATTTGTCATGTCTTTTTTATAAAAACAATCTTGTATATTTTTTATTAGCAAAAGAATACTTGGTTTTCTTCTGGTTTTTTTCTTAGCTTAAAGCTATAATTACACAAAGAAAGCAGCAAGTTAATTATTATTACGCGTTATTTTTTTAATTTTTAAAAACATGGAAAATCAAAAATCCCAAGCAACTTTCCCAAATGCTCGCATATATTTAGTAGAGAATAAGAAAGCTGTGGTACTAGAAGCTACTAATAATTTTATTCCCTTCAATGAATTCAAATCCATCTTTGAGAAGATGGAAGAAATGACTGCGGGCACCAGTGTGGATACGTTAGTCTTTGATAAGAGTAAATTGACTGTTTTTCATCAACCCTCTATGGAATGGTATTTTACGATTTGGAAAGAAAAAATGTATTATCAAGGACTGCGTAAGCATCGCAAAATATTACCTGATGATAAGTTTTTCCGCTACAGCGTGGAAATAGGCCGGAAAAAAATTGATGAAAAATACCCCGAGGCCAAATACCACCAGATGGATATTCAATATGTAGATTCAGTGGAAGCGGGGCTTGATTCCTAATCATTTGATCATTCATTTTTTTTGTAAGCTCAGCTTCACATTCCTCCCTCATTGTTTCTCGAAAACTAAGTGCTATCACTTCGATGCCATTGTTTCGTCGATTTGAAAATACTTAGTAAAAAATTAACACAAAGATGTTTGGGTATTAATTGTATATACAATAGTTTTGTGGCAAGTATCTAGAAACACATTTACAACACTTTAAATTAAGCTTATGAAACTCGTGAAATTTTTATTCGGATTCCTAATACTCGCTTTGACCATGGCAGCTTGTACCTCTGCCCCCGACAGTGATGAAGCTGAGGTGGGTGAAGCCCAAGAAGTAGATGAAACGGCCACCGCCGAAGCCGCTGAGATGAATGTCAATACCGCCGAGAGCGAAGTGCGTTGGGTAGGAACGAAACCAACTGGACGCCACAACGGTACTTTCCAGCTTTCCGAAGGGGTCTTAAAAGTAGAAGAAGACAATGTAGTCGGTGGTAAATTTACTATTGACTTGAACAGCTTGAAGGTACTAGACATCGAGGATGAAGAAAACAATGCCAAGCTAGCGGGGCACCTCAAAAGTGAAGATTTCTTTAACGTGGAGGAAAACCCAACCGCTACTTTCGAGATCATAACCGTAGAACCTTACACCGCCGAAGAGGCACCTGAACAAGCCAGTGCCGAGCAAACCGAAGGAGAAGAAGCCGTATCTGAATTTAAGCTTGAAAATCCTTCGCATTCTATCACTGGTAACTTGACCATGAACGGTGAAACCAAAAGCATCAAATTCCCTGCTTTGGTAGAAGTAAGCGACAACGGCGTAAACGCTAAGGCCGAGTTCAATATCAACCGTAAGGATTGGAACATGAGCTACGGGGCTGACAAATCACTAGGGGATAAGTTCATTCGCCCTACCGTACACATCGGTTTGGACGTGATAGCTGCTAAATAAAGATCGCTCCAAACTCAAATTCAATTTAAGAAAGCACGCCATCTTGGCGTGCTTTCTTACTTTAGGTTTGTGAAGTGACTACTTGCTCTTTTCTAGAAAGCAAACCTGCCGCTACCAAAGAAACAAACAGGCCGAGAATCAACACGGTGACAAACATAACCAGACCGTGAAAGAGCATACTCCCCCAGAAAGGGTCATTTTGCATCTCTTCCATTTCTGTCAATTGCTGTTGAATTTCCTCCGCCGAAAGGGCACTGTTTCTAATCTGGTCTTGCATGTAGGCATAGTAGTTTTCTGTAAAATCTGGAGTAATCCACGTAAAAAGCGCGTAAGTATAAATTCCATAAAGTGCCGAAGCAATGAGGCTAATAAATATACCCACTCTCAACGCTTTGGCAAAAGAGATGCTTCCATTCTCGTGTTGGTCGCGGTAATGAATAATTCCCAAGAAAATAAAACTCAAAGCAATGAGCATGGAGGCATAGCCAATGACTTCTCCCCAGCCCATACTAACGTATCCGTTTTGTGTAAACCATACCAACATAGCATCCAAAATGATTAGAATGAAAGCGGCTCTTAGGCCGTATTTCCAAATGACGTTTTTCATTTTTTTTACTGATTAAGCTTAAAAAATTTTGATTAATGATCTGATTAACTGCTAAATTATCTTCATCATCGTGGTTTGTGCCCTCAACGACCATTTTTTGGCGGAAAGCCCACCACGAATCGCTACTTAAAAACTAAATAGAAAAAACTGTAATTGCTCCGGAGTCGTCAGCACCTGATTGCTGTCATTACCTCCTGTGCCTCCAAAAATTTCAAAGCGGTTGATGCCTTGTTCCTTCAGATATTGGATTTTTTCTCCCATTCCTTTGGCAAAATAAGTCAGGCCAGGTTGCTTAAACTCCTCCGTCTGATGCAAGCCCACTACGCTCATCTCGTCGTGCGCAATAGCCCAGGGGTAAGGGCCTGAAAACTCCTGAATGTTGAAGCCAAGGGATGCCCAGAAAGCTTTGGCCTTTTCTAAATCTGCCACGGGGAGGGCTAATTCTCCAAAAATACCACAGCGCTGATTAGGGTAATCGGTCAGGGTAGCCCAAGCTTCTTGAGGGTAGTCTAGCAAGGTCTTCTGAGGAAGGGAAGCAGAAAATGGGCTTTCACCCTCCACCAAGCGAACCCAAAGGCCATTTGGGCTCTGGAAGCTGGCCTGATAAAAATCGTGCTCAGTAGAAGCAACAGAAATGCCTCCGCCTTCAAGTGCTTTGGCTTTGGCTCTAGCCTCGGGGTCAAAGTAGACCAATGCCAGAGAGTTTTGCTCAGATTCATTCACTTCCAGCAACAAGGAGCGGTCGCTCAGTAATTTTACTTTCCCGTTGGCCTCGGATGGATTGACTAATTCAAAACCAATGGTTTGATAAAAATGAAGAGAAGCTACCAAATCTGAGGTGCCAATAGCAATACACTGGCTTTGGCCTAATTTTTCAAGAATAGTATTTTGATTCATAAGCGTGTGATATATAAAGTGTTCAAACTTGTCCCAAAACAAGCACATTCTGCCCAAGAAGTCTTCATACTTAAGTATGATTTTGGCAGGTACTTAAGTATGATTCGGGTGAATTGACCATATTCAGGCTTTCGTTCTGTTTTTGTCTATAAAATATTGAGACTTTTGGCTTTGGTAATGGCTTGGGTTCTCCTTTTCACATGGAGCTTTGCGTAGATGTTAGAGACGTGGGTTTTTACGGTACTGAGGGAAATAAACAACTGATCGGCAATCTCTTGGTTGGAATGGCCTTGTGCCAGGCGCTTCAAAACCTCAAATTCTCTTTCACTCAATCCGATAGATTCGTAGGATGGTGAAGGGGGATTTTCTTGCGTTTGGGATGCAGTAAGAGAGGAGGGAGGAGGCGAGCGAAAAACACGCTTTCCAATATACAATCCTAAACCCGAAAAAAATAAGGCGATGATGCCCAAATAGGTTTCTAGATGAATTTGATAAGAAAAATAGGCATACTCCATAACTTTGAGTACAATCAGCAAGAGGGCTAGTATGCTTCCGTACCACCAGATGATTTTTCGCATCACGATCGTGTTTTGGGTTCTAAAAGTTTCATTTGTAAGGAATTTGCTCAAAATTCAGCTCGACTTGCTCACAGATGGCGGAATTTATGTGGTTTGCAAATTTTACAAAAGAAGGCTTATGAGATCACAAAATAAAAAAAAAATGTCCCCTTTGAAATCTAATGAATCTTAGTGATGGCTTAAAATTCATTTTCTAATTTTAAAAAAATGATGAACATTAACACGCCCGTACCCTCTCAGGCTGACTCAAATGCAACTCCTATGAAAATTGTCAAAGTAGGCCGCGCCCCCGAAAATGATCTCGTACTGGCAGACGAGAAAGTATCCGCCTTCCACGCTTCTTTTACTCAAAATGAAGCTGGTATTTGCTTTGTGCAAGATTTAAAATCTTCGAACGGAACTTGGGTCAATGGACACAAGATCGCTCAGCAGCCTTACCAACTCGCTCCCGCCGATGTGGTCCGTCTAGGAAGCACTTGCGTGGAATGGCAAACCTACTTCGAGCAGATGAATTCGGGCGATCTAGCTTCTGCGCAGACCAAAAATGCTCATTCTTTTCCAGAAAGAGAAGTACGTCCTGAGGTTTCCTACGAAGATCAAAAGCTAGAAAGCCGTACGGTGGGTTCTCGTACCCTTTGGGAAGAAATCATGCAAACACGTAAGCTACGTGATGCGGATTATCTCCTCAAAAACCGTATTCTCACCATCGGACTGGTTATTATTGCCTTGCTTTTCCTCTTTTTATTAGCAGTTTGGTATATCAACTATATGGTCAGGCCATCCCTGAGTTCGTATACTAACCAGAGTTTGTTCATTTGGGCTTCTATTTGGAGGGTGTAGCTTTCTAGGATAGAAGTTGGCTTTTCGGAGGAAGATTTTTATTTTTACCGAAAATCTCCTCTACTCTATGAAAAAGCTATGCCTCGTTCTTGGACTCTTCTTATGCCTCCAATCCCAAGCCCAGGCTTGGGGATTTTTTGCCCACAAAAGAATCAACCGGATGGCGGTTTTTACACTACCGCCGGAGATGCTCAAGTTCTATAAATTTTATATCACCTATATCACCGAGAACGCCGTCAACCCTGACAAGCGACGCTACGCGGTAGATGGAGAAGCCCCTCGGCACTATATTGACATTGATGCCTTCGACCATCTCTACAATGACAGCGCAGTTTACAGGATGCCCCGCAACTGGAAAGAGGCTATCGAGGAGCACACCGAAGACACTCTCCAAGCCTACGGAATCGTTCCCTGGCATATCAATTTGATGAAATATCGGCTCACCCAAGCTTTTCGTCGGAGAGATGCCAAAGAAATTCTGCGGCTTTCGGCTGATTTGGGGCATTATATTGGCGATGCGAATGTGCCTTTGCACACTACCCTCAATTACAACGGGCAATTAACCAACCAGATCGGTATTCACGGTTTCTGGGAGTCGCGCTTGCCTGAGTTGTATAGCGATGATTATAATTTTTTTGTAGGAAAAGCAGATTACATCGAGAATCCTCAGTTAAAAGCTTGGGAAGCAGTAGTCAACGCTCACGAAGCATTGGATTCGGTGCTACAATTTGATAAAATGCTGAGCCAACAATTTCCAGCCGATAAGAAATATACCATAGACGAACGCAATGGGCTGACCATTCGTACCTACGCCCGTCCTTTCTGTAAAGCCTACCACGAAATGCTCAACGGGCAGGTAGAAAGGCGAATGCGCGCTTCTATCAAAATGGTGGGCGATTTTTGGTACACTTGCTGGATTGATGCCGGACAGCCAGAATTAGCCAGCCTCACCCGTGAGCAAACAGCCAAAGAGATAGAGAAAGAAGCGGAAAAAGAAGAAAAAGAATTAAAACAAAAAGATGTCAAAGCCCGGCCGCACGAAAGCTATCATCCGGCTCGCAAATCACAGGGCTGTTGTAATCACAATACTTATTTGGCTTTTTATAAGAGAAAATTGGAGGAAAAGAATCGCGATTGAAGTGTATCTGGGTCTTACCATCCGTTTTTTGTCGTCTTAAATACATAGAAGGCAGAAGTGTAGCTTTTTAATCCCTATGAAGGCAACTTCCTAGCGGTCTGAGCTGTTTTTAAGGTAAACATTTTTTAATCAAACAAGACCTCATGACAAATCTTCCTCCTTCCACCCGTATTCCTGACACTGAGCTACCTCGTATTGTAGTGATTGGCGGAGGCTTTGGTGGCCTTGAGCTGGTAAAAGCCCTCAAGAAGATCAAAGCGCAGGTAGTTTTGATAGATAAAAATAATCACCACACTTTTCAACCTTTACTTTATCAGGTGGCTACTTCGGGGCTGGAAACCAGCTCGATTGTCTATCCTTTTCGTAAGCGTTTTGATAAACAAAAGGATTTTTATTTTCGCTTAGGAGAAGTACAGAAGATTGATTCCCAAAACAATGTCATCCAGACTTCCATTGGTTCCCTCCATTATGATTATCTCGTCATTGCCACGGGTACGGTTCCGAATTATTACGGGATGGAAGATATGGAGCAGAGAGGAATTTCTCTCAAGAGCATTGAAGACGCGATCCAGCTTCGCAACCGCATTATCAAAAATTTTGAAACAGCGCTGCTGACTGACGACACAGAGAAAATGAATAGCCTGATGGACTTTGTCATCGTGGGCGGTGGCCCCACGGGGGTAGAGGTCGCGGGAGCCTTGGCAGAACTAAAAAAACATGTTTTCCCCAGAGACTATCCTGAGCTTGATCTGCACCAAATGGACATTGATCTGATTGAAGCGACTCCCCGCTTGCTCAACGGTATGTCGGAAGCGGCCGGTGAGAAATCCAAGGAATTCTTAGAGAAATTGGGTGTGAGAGTGCACTTGAATAAGATGGTCAAGTCCTATGACGGTTACAAAGTATCTTTTAAAGATGGCTCGGAGATGATCAGCCGTACGCTGATTTGGGCGGCAGGCGTTACGGGTTCGCCCATTGAGGGCATTCGTGAAGAAAGTATAGTCAAAGGTAATCGCCTGGAGGTAGATGAGTTTAACCGAGTGAAGGGCTATGAGAATATCTTCGCGATTGGTGATATTGCTGCTATGATTGATGAGGAAAATCCCAAAGGGCATCCTCAGGTGGCACAGCCCGCTATACAACAGGGAAAACATTTGGCAAAAAATTTCAAAAAAATCCTCACCAAAGAAGCCCTGAAACCCTTCTCTTATTGGGACAAGGGGTCGATGGCGACCATCGGACGAAACAAAGCCGTAGTGGATGTTGGACAATTCAAAAGTCAGGGCTTCTTCGCTTGGTTTATTTGGATGTTTATTCACTTAATGGCTTTGGTTGGCTTCCGCAATCGTACCATCGTATTTATTAACTGGGTTTGGAGCTATCTGACCTATGACAAAAGTAACCGCCTCATCATTGGTAATACTCACACCACTGGTGAAATTGAGATTCCGGGAAGTGAAGAGTTGTTAGAAAGCTAAAAAAAAGAATTTATTTTTGGATTTTACTTGACTTTTAAAAATATTATAGCTTGATTCGCAATGTTTTTAAAATAATATTTTATCATTCTAACACCATCACCTATGCTTGAATATAATAAACTAATCTTAACTAAAATGAGCTTCGATCAGGCTCTATTTGCCAAAGAGTTGGCCAAGGCGATTGATTATATGCAGACAGATGAACGGATTTTGTTAAAAGATTGGTGCTATCAAGAATTTGGGCATAAGTTTAGAAAAATACTAGATAAGAAATTCAAGCATCCGCAGTTCAGAAGGCAATTAGTTGCCTGAACTTTGCGTATTTTTGTAAGAAATGGGAGCTGTTTCTGAATAGAATTTAGAAGCGGCTTTTTTTTTGCACAATCCCTCAGGATATTACACACGAGACGCTTCCTAAGCTTGCCATTCTCAAAATCTTTCTTCAAATTCGCTTTCCCTCATTCCTCCATTTTCGTGATCACGTACCTATGAAGAAAGCATTAGATATTATCAAAATCACCCTATTACTGGTCAGTAGCCTAACCGTGATGGCAGGAGCAACGATTGCTCCCTCTCTTCCACAGATGGCTCGTATTTTTGATCAGACGAGTTACGCGGAGACACTTACCAAGTTGGTTCTCACCATTCCAGCTATTTTTATTGCTGTATCGGGGCCATTTTCTGGTCTAATCATTGATCGTTTTGGCCGCAAGCAATTATTGCTCGCTTCCTTGGTTCTGTATGCACTGGCTGGTAGCTCTGGGTTGTATCTGGACAATATTTACCTGATTTTGATCGGTCGGGCATTATTAGGGGTAGCTGTGGCGGGCACCATGACCGTGGCTACCACCTTGATTGGTGATTATTATGAAGGCGAAGAGCGGAATCAATTCTTAGGGCAGCAGGCGGCCTACATGGCCTTGGGAGGAGTCGTTTTTGTGAGCTTAGGAGGAATTTTGGCCGATTTTTACTGGCGTTATCCTTTTGGGATTTATCTATTTTCTTTGGGTTTGTTACCTTTGGTTTATCTGTTCATTGAAGAGCCTGATACCAGTACTTTTGCTCATGCAGATCGTGCTCATCCAGATTTAAAGTCGGTCAGCCCTTATCGCACCGTGATTTTTGTATATGGAGTAGCATTTTTGTCCATGCTTGCTTTTTACATGATTCCAGTGCAAATTCCTTTCTTATTAGATCGCCTCTCGGGAGTGAGTAATACGTGGGTAGGTTTGGCTATTTCTACATCGACCATTGCCGGAGCCATTGCTTCTTTTAATTATGAAAAAATTAAGGCTAGGTATTCTTACCCGATGGTGTTTGCGATCGCTTTCGCTTTGCACGGCTTGGGTTATTTGATTATTTCTTTGTCCGCTTATTACATCATCATACTTTTGGGCTTATTCGTAGCGGGGGCTGGCCTTGGTTTAGCTTTGCCCCATGTCAATCTATGGATTATGGAGATTAGCCCCACCAGAGTGCGAGGGCGTTTGGTGGGCGGCATTACTTCGGCGGTTTTCTTAGGGCAATTTTTGTCTCCTTTGGTGGTGGCTCCTTTACTGCTAAGATACACCTTGTCCGGATTATTTGCTTTGGTAGGTTTTGTGTTGATTCTGCTTGTAGGAGCCATCTTGTACGGGGTTCGGTTTCTGGAAGAGGAGGAGGAGATTCAAGCCCTCAAACAGAAATAAGCATCTCTCAGATAGGCATAAGACCAAGAGCCTTCACGACCAATGTTGCCTAACATTAATGAATAAGATGAGAAAGATATTCATAATCAGTATTACTTTCTTTTGCTATGCCAGCGTATCTGCGCAAGACATATTCAGAACCGTCTGTCGGGGCGATATCGCCAGATTGGATAGTCTGCTCCGTCATTCATCTATAGATGTAACAGACAATCGTGGCCGGTCTTTGCTTCACTGGGCAGTAGCTTGTGAAAAAATAAAAGTGCTCGAGTTTCTGGTCGACCGCGGAATAACGCTCAATCAAGAGGATCATCAGAAGAGAACACCCCTGTACGTTGCCGTTCAGTTCAATCGAGACACTTGCTTCAACCGACTTCTTGATTTGCAATCAGAGAATGCTTGGATCGATCAATACGGGATTTCTCTCGTAGAAAGAGCCATCCTGAGTAAAAATGAAAGATTCGTAAGAAAGCTGATCGAGAGTGGAGTAGATGTAAACAAAACAAACGAAAGAGGGAGTACCCCTTTGGAAATATCCAAGAGAATCGGAGTAAATGAAATTTCCGAAGTACTATTGTCTCTCGGTGCTGATGAGACTAGGCTTCGCATCATGAGGATGCAGGGTGAATACATGGGGCAAGAACCCCCAGGATTGACTGCTCAGTTATTTGCTCCCAACTTTATTTCCACCGAAGAATCTGAGTTTGGTTCGGTTTTTAACTCGGCGGGTACCGAATTTTACTATGGTGTTGATGTGAACGGCAAGTCCGAGATTAGGTATACAACGCTGGTCGATGGCGAGTGGGCCGAGCCAGCGGTTTTTTTATCGCACGGGCAATATGGTTACAATGATCCTTTCCTGTCTAACGATGAGAACAGATTATATTTTATTTCCAAACGAGCCTTAGATGGCTTGGGAGCACCGAAGGATGTCGATATTTGGTATGTTCAAAAAAGTGAAGAGGGATGGTCTGAACCCATCAATGCGGGGTCAAACATCAATTCGGATGCCAACGAATTTTACATCTCGTTCACAAGTGAGGGAACCATGTATTTTTCATCTAATGTGAATGCATCCGAAGCAAATAAAAACGCAAATTATGATATTTTTTACGCTGAATTTGTGAATGGAGTATTCCAAACGCCAACCGCACTGAGCAACTCAATCAATACGGAGGATTACGAAGCAGATGTTTTCATTTCACCGGATGAATCTTACATCATATTTTGCTCGACTCGAGAAAATGGTTTTGGGCAAGGAGACTTATACCTTAGCTTCAAAGATTCGCAAGGCAATTGGACAGAAGCAATCAACATGGGAGAAGAAATAAATACTCCATACTACGAATATTGCCCCTTTGTGACCAAAGACGGGAAGTACCTGTTTTACACCAGTAATCAAGATATTTATTGGATAAGCACGGAAATCATAGACAAACTTAAAAAAAATAGGTAACGATACATGAATAATCATAGTCTTCAATTTCCATTACTCTATAAATAATAAATTTATTCTCTAATTTTTTAAACTATGAGTGATAAACCCATCGTCAAAGAATACAGCAACGGTGAAGTAACCATCGTCTGGAAACCCGACCTTTGTATCCATTCCGAAAAATGCTTCAAAGGTTTGCCCGAAGTGTTTGATCCTAACCGACGCCCCTGGATTCAGCCCGAAGCCGCCAGTACGGAAGCGATCATCGCACAGGTAAAACAATGCCCTTCTGGAGCACTAACTTACTACATGAATCAGGAAGGGCAACCTGATACGGAAACTGAGGAAAGTGATGCGGCCTCTCACACGGAGGTAGAAGTGGTAGAAAACGGCCCCTTGATGGTCAGAGGGCAACTCAAAATCAAAATGGCCGATGGCCAACAGATAGAAAGAAGCCAAGCAACCGCTTTTTGCCGATGTGGTGCCTCGCGAAATAAGCCTTTCTGTGATGGTTCCCATAATAAAATTGACTTTGAGGGATAAAAAAATTCAGGAGTAGAAAACTAAATCTCTACTCCTGAACGATACACTTAAATAGACAAGATTAAAGAACGCATAGCAAGGGTTTATTTCGTAACGACCATTTGTTTGCTATCTACTTGGCTTCCATCCACAATGAGTTTGTATGGATAAATGCCAGGCTCGAGCTGATCTGCAAATACTTCTATCTTTCCTTTTCCAGGCTTGAGATCACCGTATTTAGCTAGGAGATTACCATTGCGGTCATAGATCAGAATTACTATCTGCTGGGCAGTCTCGGCGGTTTTATATTGAATCACACTGGAACGATTGAAAGGATTGGGCACATTCTGGAAAAGCTGATTAGGATTTTGAGGAGGCTTGGTTTCGGTTGAGTCTTTTCCCTCTTCTTCCAACGCAGCGATTTGTCTTTTCATTTCATCCAATTCGTTGCCCAATTGATCAATTAAACCTTGCTGTTTCTCAATGATCTTTTGCTGCTCTTGGGCAACCTGTATGAGAATAGGAATGAATTTATTGATAAAAATTCCTTTTTCCTGTTTTTCGTTTACATTCGTGCTATCCTGTTCTTCACGGCCTTCCTGCTCTTCTTCTTCAGCATTAGGATCAAAGACGGTTTCGGGAAATAGCTCCAGCAATTCCTCAGGGTTCAATTCGATTTGGCCGGGTGCTTCACCACGTTGCGCCGTCTGTGTGGTGTCAGAAATAGGGACTACCTGCACGGGTCTTAACTTCATCAAGCGTGGAAGTACGGGGTCTGGTCTTACTAGCTCAACCCGAGCCGTCAGATTAGGAATTAAAATCAAGCCACAGGAAAAGCTATTCCCCACGTACAGACGTCGCCATCTTAGGTTATTTCTACCCAAGTCTCTTCGACAATCTTGAAAGGGAACGAAATGCCCGTTCGTTTCTACGGTAAATGCTCCTCCGTCTTCTATATACTCCACCGTTCCCATACGAATACGTGAACCTGTAACGCTACCCACGTGCAAATCAGCCTGAGGGCTCGTTACTCCCGCGATTCCCACGCGGCCTCTTCCGGTTTCTCTTAGCGTCATGATGTTTTTTCGAGCAGCAGGATCAGTCAGGCTTTCTAAGAAGTTGAACTGGAGGCGACTCGCTGTCTCAGGACCCCATTGAATCAACAAGTCTTTGACTGGACCTGAATTTGCCAAAGCAAATATTCCCGTCTGGCCATTCCATTGGTTACGGAGTCCATAAGCAGGAACTTTAACACCCGTACCCGGTATCAGGGGCTGCCCAATCCCGATCCACTGATTGGCAGGGGCAAAAGAACTAACCACTCCGTTCTCCAAGTGATACAGAAGCCCACCAGAGGGACTGCTGTTAAAAGGAGCAAACGGGAGGGGCAGACCTACGCTTTGGGCTGATAGATGGCTAGTACTGGATAGCAACATGGCTACACTAAACCATAAGCATAATTGAATAATTCTTTTCATCATCATTAAGTTTACAATTGCTTACTCGGTTGAAGGCTTTTCAGCATCCGCCTTGATTGAAATTGATATGACAATATTAGGGGTTCTATCCTCGGGAATAAATGAGTGAGCATGCTCATTTGTATGGGTGAAATTCCCGAATCACTTAGGAGGGAGCACGGGGAGAGCCAGTAGAAAGGATTTGAATAGGTGCTTACTTATGTGTATTTTTGGAGACTGCTTGGACTAAATAGGATGAGTGTCCTAAAAGTCACGAGAAAAATGATGCTGAAAGTTTACCTGATAAATCTATGAGCAAACGAGCAACTATTATCTACATCGGTGATCCCATGTGCTCTTGGTGTTGGGGAGCCGCCCCAGAGATTACAAGCCTGAAAGAAGCCTACCAGGCAGAGTTTGATTTTAAAATCATTCAAGGCGGTCTACGACCAGGCACAACCCAAGTGATGAGCCCGCGCCAAAAGCAATTTCTGCGAGAACATTGGGAAGAAATTCAACAAATGACCGGGCAAGCTTTCCGCTTTGATCTCTTAGAAACCGAAGACTTTGTCTACGATACAGAACCCCCTGCTCGTGCGGTAGTGGCCGTGCGGAACATAAAACCTGCACTCGAGTTTGATTTTTTCAAATCAGTACAAAAGGCTTTTTACGTAGATAATCAGGACACCAACCTGACCGAAACTTACCTGAACCTCTGTGAAGAGTATTTTATCGATACAGAAGCCTTTAAGCAAGAATATCTCTCTCGCGAAACCAAAGTGCGTACCGAGGCTGATTTTGAAAAAGCACGTATGCTGGGCGTCCTAGGTTTTCCTACGATTTTGTTCAAAGTTGGAGAGAAACACAAACAAGTAGCCCGTGGCTATGCTTCCTTCACCAACATGCAAACCCAAGTGGAGCATTGGAAACAAACCTTGCTGGGTTAGGTGATGAGGACATCAGGCGCGCTTTTTCAAAAAAATAACTCCATCTAATCAAATATCCTATGCAAACTGAATCTACCCGTCCTCAGCTCTCACCAATCATCTGGGGAACGATGCTTTGGGGAAGCTGGGGCCGAGCACTAGACACGCAGTCTATTTTGCGCTTACTCGAGGGAGGAGTAGAATTAGGTATCACTACCTACGACCTAGCTGATATATACGGAGACTATACAACCGAAGCAGATTTTGGCAAATCACTCAAACTAGCACCTTCTCTCCGCTCACAAATACAATTGATTAGCAAGTGTGGTATTAAGCTCATCACCCCTCAGCGCCCTCATCATAAGATCAAATCTTACGATAGTAGTGCTGAGCATATACGAGCTTCGGTCGAGCATACCCTTCGGGTTTTGAACACAGATTATCTTGATTTGCTGTTGATCCATCGTCCGGATCCTTTGATGCACCCTGAGGAGGTAGCTGAGACTTTCCACAAGCTAAAAAATCAGGGAAAAGTACTTCATTTTGGCGTATCTAATTTCACCCCATCTCAGTTTTCCATGCTGAGTCAGTACGTAGAGTTGGTAAGCAATCAAGTCGAGGCTTCACTCTTACACTTGGATCCTTTTTTAGATGGGACATTTGACCAATGCCTCGAGCGACGAATCCAGCCAATGGCTTGGTCACCACTGGGCGGGGGGGCTTTTTTTACCGCTTCTGAGGAAGAGAATCAAAGAATCAAGCGGATCAAAAATATAGCATCAGCCCTGCGAGATCAGTACGATGGAGCTTCCCTGAGTCAAATCCTATTGGCGTGGTTGCTAAGGCATCCGGCAGGCATCCAACCTGTGTTGGGCACCTCTCGCCTAGAAAGAGCACAATCGTCTGTACAAGCCTTGGACATTCACCTGAGCAGAGAAGATTGGTTCAAGCTATGGACAGCCTCTACGGGTGAAGAAGTGCCCTGATTATGTACGCACGCCCTTTTATTACGGATTAATTTTTTTGCTCACTATAAGCCAAGTTTAGGTTGCGTTGAAATAAAACTTCCATCATGCCATCTTTGAGCCCCACTTTAGGTACCAAAATCTCCTCAGCACCCGCCCATTTCATGGCTGAGAGATAAATATTGGAGGCAGGTAAGATCGTATCCGCGCGGTCAGGGTTGAGTTTGAGGATATTGATTTTTTCTTCCAAGCTAAAATTACTCAGGTAGTGCTGGAGGGTCTTAATATCATCTGCTTGAACCACCCGACCCGAAGTATTGATCAGACTGTGTACTTTATTAATGTTGCCGCCCGTACCAATGGCTTGTATCTTCTGATGGTCAAAAAAGACTCCTACTTGCTTTTTGATCCACTTTTTGATTTCCTTACGTTTTTCCTGGGAAGCGTCGTCTCCACTATTCCGAATAGAACCCAGCGAAAATGATTGCGAGATCATCTTTTCTTTCCCACAATACAGATTGATTTCTGTACTGCCTCCTCCCACATCGATGTGTAAATAGTTGGTATTCTCATCTAGCTGCTTGACGATGACGAGGCTCAAGATTTCTGCCTCACGCGAGCCACTGATGACCTCGATATGAATATCTGTTTCTTTTTTGATCAATGCTGTTATTTCGTCTCCATTGCGTGCTTCCCGGAAGGCAGAGGTGGCCAGAGCCATATGATCATCTACCTCGTGTAAGTCCATGAGTAAGCGAAAAGCTTTCATCAATTTAACCAATTGCGTCTGTTTTTGCTCACTAATCTGATTTTGATAAAAAACATCCATGCCCAAGCGCAAGGGAAAACGAACATACTCTATATCTTTAAAAGAAATTTCATCTTGATGGATCGTTCGTTCAGAGTTTTCTCTAAGCACTCGGCTGATGAGGATTCTGGCTCCGTTGGAGCCGATATCAATCGCTGCTAACTTCAAGTTGTAAAATTTTGTGGTTTTTGCGTTTTCTTTCAATGGTTTTATGAGGTGGGTAGAAGAACTTTTTTTGTGTGCTTTTATTTAAGAAGGCATACCTTCTCGAAAAAGTTTGCTAGAAGTATCTGCTTGGTACTTTGCCTCTTGGGGCGAAGAAAAGACAGATCTAGATGAAGAAACAATGCAAATCATACTCAAACTAGAGTAAAATTATCCTCTTTCGTACAAAAATTCAACCGAATCCAAGGGAAGAGGACAGATTATTGAATAAATTTAATTTTAGCTTAAAAAATAAAAATTCATGCGTATTTCCTTAGTGGTTGCTGTCTCTGAAAATAATGTTATCGGTCAGGAAGGCAATCTGCCTTGGCGCCTTTCCGCTGACCTGAAAAAATTTAAGAAACTTACCACAGGTCATCGTATCTTGATGGGGAGAAAAACTTATGAATCTATCGGACGTCCCCTTCCCAACCGGCGCAATGTGGTCATCACCCGCAATCCTGATTACTTAGTAGAGGGGGTAGAGATATTTTCTTCGTTAGAAAAAGCGCTCGAGGTGGCTCGTTCTCAAAATGAATCAGAAATTTTCATTATTGGAGGAGGAGAAATCTATCGGCAATGCTTAGATTACGCAGATCGCATTTATCTAAGCCGAGTGAAAGTAGTCTTAGAAGGAGATACTTTTTTCCCAGAACTTGATCTTGAAGAATGGCAAGAAATAGAAAAACAAGAATTTAAGGCAGATGAAAAAAATGACTATGATTTTGATTTTATCATTTTAGAGAGGAGCGGGCAAAAAAGGTAATCGATGAGTAAGACAAGCGGAGACGGCTATAACGAACGAGTGCGAGCCGCCCACCCAATCAATGAATGTACTGAGTCTCCGCAAAAGGGACGGCCACCACTTGGTAGTCATCTTCATAGAGAATCTGCCCGGGTTCTTCCACTTGGAGTACTTCCACGAGAATATCATTATCTTCTAGAATCTCTCGAATCTGATCCATCCTTTGGATATGTTCTACGGCAGAGTCTTTGAGCCAAGACATGGGAAAGTTCAAGGTGTCTTCTTCGGTGGGAACCTGAAAGTGGGGCCTTCTCCTGAGGTTATCTTCAATCCAAGCTAAATTTTCTCGTAATCTAGTATTCTGCTCTTCCTCCAAGATGCCATAATCTCTCAAATAGCGAGCGGCATTGAGGAAGCCTTTTTCCTCGTCGTTGAGGTTGTCCAAAAATAAAGTGATGAATTTGGTGTACATAGGGTTTAAAAACAATTATTCTGGTTAAAATCCCAACATAAAATAAAAATAGTTGCGCCTAAGCTATTTACGTCCGTGAGCAAACAAGGATGACCTTTTACTCGGGTTTTGGCTACAAGAAGCAAAATAAAATCCAACTTTTTATTGAATTAAGTTAATTATAAATTCTAGTGCTAAAGTAGTCAGTCTTGTAAAATAAGACTAAGTTAATTATTTTCTTGGAAAAAGCACGCTATTTTTCCTTTTTTAAGCAGAAGGAAGGTCAATATTTGCTCTGTAATCTTCCAAGGGCAAGCAAACTCGAAAACAAGTGTGTCCTGGTTGAGAATCTACTTCTATTCTACCCTGATGCTGATTCACGATGATTCGGTAGACAGTATTCAAGCCCAAGCCCGTACCTTCACCTACCCGCTTGGTGGTAAAGAAGGGTTCAAAGATATGGGGTTGGACTTCTGCCGGAATCCCTTCTCCATTATCAATCACCTCTATCATGAGGTCTTTTTTATTTTTTTGATTGGGATAAATCCTAAAACGAATTTCTCCCTCCTGAGTTTCTGGAATCGCGGCGATGGCATTATCGATCAAATTGGTCCAGACTTGATTCAGCTCACTTCCAAAAGCAGGAATCAGGGGAATTTCTTCGGTGTAGTCGCGCACAATCTCAATTTTGCGGTATTTGAGCTTATGATGCATGATCATGAGCGTATCTTCTATCCCCTGACGAATGTCCATGGGCACCTTTTCTATAGATTGATCCATGTAAGTGTAGGACTTGAGTGCCCGGATCAGTTCCGAAATACGTTGTGTTGAGTAATTGAGTTCCTGAGAGAGCAGACGCATTTCCACGTCTTTTTGTGTCCAACGAAGGAAATTGGCATAGTGTTCGGGAACAATCTTTTGAATAAAATCCTCTAAAAATTCCTTTGTGAAACCGACCGAAACCAAGGGCTCAGCAATCTCCCAAGCGTCTTCCAGTGCTAGGGTTTCCAGCCATTCGGCTAGTTCATCTTCCCTTTCACTTCGTGTGTGCATATCCAATTGAAAATTATCCAATTGAATCTGATCTACCACGGGCTGGAAGGGGAAGCCTCCGTTCAGATCAAATTGACGAAACATGGAATACTTGAGCATTTCGGTAGAAATCTCGTTGAAGCGACTCAATACCTCAGACAGATCACGCGCCGCCTGTCGGGCAGCCGAGGCGGGGTTATTAAGTTCGTGTGCCAAGCCAGCCGTCATGGTGCCGAGTGAGGCCAGCTTTTCTCTTTGGTAAGAAAGCGTTTGCAGGGTTTTGAGTCGGTCGGACATATTGCGGAGTACTTTTTCCCGTACACTCGCACAACTCCCCATCATGCACCAAAAATGTTCGGCCGGGATCGCAAACAGGCGCAGTGGGGTCAAGGCTACACCTGTTCCCATGTGAGGATTGCCAGAAAGCAAGGGTACTTCTCCACCCGTCATACCCGCCCTGAAAATGATGAGAGGAATACGCTGCCCACGAATGATGCGAAAGACTTCGAGGGCTCCTTCTAGCACTACATAAAAGTATTGGGCGCGATCACCTTCTTGGAATATATAATCACCAGGAGCGAAGGCTTGTTCTTCACCGATCACATCCTTGTTCAACTGTTGGGTGTCGAGATCGTCAAACACGTCAATTTTGAGTAATTCTTGAAGGGGCATGGCTTGATTAATTTGAAACTTACTCCGTAAATCTATCTGCTATCTCACGGAGCGTTTGAGGTGAAAAATGAAGCAGTGCCTGATCATCCAAATGGTAAAAGAGCACGCGTAAATGTTTGTTTTTGAGTACTTTTTTGAGCATTTCTACGGCTCCAGCCAGTTGGGACTGGGTGGGGCTCTCGATTCTAATCTGATCTTTTTGATAAAGATAAATGCCCTGATAATAATGGCTCCGCGAGACTTGATACAGACCTGCCTCTAAATTACGAAATTTGGCTGACTTCTTTATATCTATTTCATCGATTCCGTGTATCAAATTGATGACCCTACCTCGCCGCTTCAATACCCCCCAAGAAAAGATAGGCAAGGCCACATCGAGGTGGAGTGGATACCCGGCTACCTGATGGAGATAAGATTGGGCAATTTCTAAATTTAAAATGGAGTTGACCTCTTCGGGATTTTGTAAATTGCCCATATTATAAAACATCAGTACGCCACGGTCAGCGGGGGGCACTCCAGTTTGAGATGGGTACTTGAATTGATGTAGCCGAATGGTGACAGAAAGTTCAGTGGTGCTGGGCAAGTTGGTCTTCACGGCACGTAAGAGCTGAAAAAATTTTTCTCTGGTTCGAGCCGACCAATCACAATCTAGCTGTATTTCCGAGATTTTTGAGCCAGAAAATTGTTTGGCTTTTTCCCTGATTTTTCCCGTGATTTTTTGGGCTAGTCCTGCTATGGCTTTATCTGGTAAATGAATCAGGGTACGGTTCGTGATAAAAACCGTAGGAACAAGGTAAGCAGGTTGCCAAAAATCTGTGGGTAATTCTACTTCTGCAATTGCTTCTGCACTTTGCGAATTTGGGTTCCAATCTACATCAAAAAAACGAAGATAAAGCCGCTGCGCGGACAAACGCTGCCAATAGCTTCGCTCCAGACTATCTAGGCTCAAGCGGCTCTTCCAATGGTAGAAGGCAATTTCGGTTTCTTCTATGGAAGAAGATTGGCAAGCGAAACCTAAAAAGACCCAAGCCATCAGCAGGAGGTGAATGCTTCTGATGGGCTTGGAGGCTAAATAGCTTTTTCTGGATTGATTTTGTAAGAAAAACAAGAACTTATGCGCTAATCAAGAAGTGAACTCTGCGTAAAATCGTAGCACCTACCAAGATGGTTTTGGTCAGTCTTCGTCTTCATCCTCATCCTCATCTTCGTAATCATCATAATTAGGCTGCTCATCAGGAATATCGTCTGCGACCTCATCTACATCTTCCATCTCGATTTCATCTTCAGTACTGACCTTAAAATCTTCATCCAAATTTCCAAGATCATCATAATCCTCATCATCTTCAATGATTTGAATGGCTTCCTCTTCGGTCATGCGAACGAGATAATAGATTTCTTCGGTTTCAAAGGGCAAAGCAGAAACGGTTTTGCCTTTGGCGTTCACAAATTTGATCAAATGATCAGAAAACCCCTGCGGATATTCGAGTTTCAAGCGGTCGATGACTTCGGGCGGTAGTTGGTCGTAGTCTTTTACAATCCTCTTCTTGGACATATTTTAATAAAGCTTATGAAAAATGGATGGTCAAATGTAAAAATTACTTTACTAAATCCTCACTTTTCTATTTTTTTTTGTCTTATTTTCCTCAAAATCTTGCTGTCTTACTCTTCGGATACTTGTAAAATCAATTTTCCTTGATTCGTACCTTCAAATAATTTGTTAAGTGCCTGAGGTGCATTTTCTAAGCCCTCGACCACATCTACTCGATATTGCAGTTTACCTTCGGCATACCACTTCCCTATTTTTTGGAATACTTCCGCTCCCTTGGCCAGATGATCGGTTACAATAAAACCTTTCACGGTAGCTCGTTTGATTAAGATTTGCCCATAGTGGTAGGGGCCAGGCACGGGTTCTTTGGCATTGTAAGTAGAGATCAATCCACAAAGTGGAATACGAGCGTTTACGTTAATCTGTGTGAGGACGGCATCCAACAACGCACCTCCTACATTATCAAAATAGACATCAATCCCGTCTGGGCAATGCTTCGCCAAACTGTCTTTTAAATCTTCTTTCTTGTAGTTGATGGCTCCATCTAGCCCTAGTTCTTCTTGTAGCCACTGGCATTTCTCATCACTTCCGGCCGTGCCAATGACCCGACAGCCCTGAATTTTGGCCAGTTGTGCTACGATGGAACCCACGGCTCCCGCGGCGGTAGATACGACCACCGTTTCGCTTGCTTTGGGCTGTCCAATCTCCATTAATCCGACGTAAGCAGTAAGGCCAATATGACCAAAAAGACCAAAATGAGCAGTAAGTGGCACCCCCGGCAAAGGCGGTAAAGCGGTTAAGCCCTCGCCTTTAGAAACCAAGTATTTTTGCCAGCCAAACATCCCCTGTACGTGTTGACCAGGCTGAAATTTTGGGTTGAGGGAAGCTTCTACCACACCGATCCCGATCCCTCGCACAATATCACCTTTCTTGAGTGGAGGTAAATAAGTCTCTGCACCCGTGAGCCAGATGCGGTTGGTGGGATCAAGCGAAAGATAAATATGCCGTACCAACACTTCGCCCTCTTTCAGCTCAGAAACAGGCATCTCCTTCCAATCAAAGTCGTCTCGGGTGGCCAGTCCCTCGGGAAAATTCTTTACCAGCCATTGTTGATTTGTGTATGTTGTCATGAGTTAATGATAAATTTCAAATTACAAATTGGAAAATTAATATGTTTTTTAAAGTTAAAAAATTAAATTGAATCTTGGGAAAAGATAATTGCCCATGCTTAGGAGTTAGAAGCTAGAAATCAAAATCTGAGGGAATGGTAATCTTCCCCTGCTAACTCCTAGATTCTATCTCCTACAAAAATCTGTAATTCGATATGTCTGCACGTATTCCGTATTCTAAAGAAGATGACTATAACCGGGAAATGGCCGAAACCCGAAGGAATTTTATCAAATCACAAACCGGAGCATCGCTCGAGCACATGGGGCATTACTCCATTAATCCGCAAGTACTTCCGGGAAACATTGAGAATTTTTCGGGCGTGATTCAAATGCCCGTGGGCTTCGCTGGTCCCGTTCAGGTCAATGGAGAACAGGCACAAGGAGATTTTTACGTACCGATGGCCACCTCTGAGGGTACGCTTGTGGCAAGCTATAATCGAGGCATGAAACTTACCAAATTGGCCGGAGGGATTACCACGACCGTGGTGGAAGATGCTATGCAAAGAGCCCCCATTTTTGTATTTGAGAATGCTCGCTACGCCCGCGCTTTTGGGGAATGGGTCAAAGAACATCACCAAGAAATTCGCCAGCAAGCAGAATCTACTACCAGCGTGGGCAAGCTGATCGATATCGAGCAATACGCTTCGGGCAAGATGCGCTGGCTACGTTTTAATTTCAGCACGGGAGATGCGGCAGGTCAGAATATGGTCACCAAGGCGGCGCGTCGAGCTTGCCAATGGATGCTGGAGCAGGGCCTAGAAGGCTTAGAGCATTTCTCACTGGCTGCTAATTTTGATACCGATAAAAAACATTCTCACATCAATACGCTCCAGACACGAGGCAAACGAGTGGTAGCCGAAATTACCATGCCCAAGCAATTGGTGGAGGAAGTGCTGCATACCACGGGAGAAGCCCTGCATTATCAAAGGCAACTCTCGAACATGGGAGCCATGTTCTCAGGCTCAGTCAATAACGGCTCCCATTTTGCCAATGCCCTCACCGCTATTTTTATCGCCACGGGGCAAGATGTAGCCAATGTGGCTGAATCGTCGGCAGGTTTTGTGTATGGAGAAGTCAAAAACGAAGGAGATTACTATTTTTCCGTAACGATTCCTTCGCTCATTGTGGCTACTTACGGCGGCGGAACGGGCTTACCCAGTCAAAGAGAATGCCTGGAAGTCATGGGTTGCTATGGACAGGGCAAAGTCCGTCAGCTGGCCGAAATCATTGCCGCCGTGGTGCTCTGCGGAGAGCTTTCCCTGAGTGCAGCCATTGTAGCCGACGAATGGGTTTCCAGCCACGAAACTTACGGGCGCAATCGATGATTTATGTGATTGTAAGTTTTGAATTGAGCACGAACGATATCAATTCAGCAAAATTTTCTATTCCTACCGCCAGCCATCCCATCAAAGTGGATCAATGGACTGCCACACGCGCTCAGACTCTTGCCAGAGTTTGGAGCCTTCTTCGGGGATGTAAACCTTTTCGTCCATTCGCTTTCGATTAAACATATGCAAATAAATATTTGTCTTGCCTTCTATTTCTGGTGAGCAGGTGAGATAGCTCACAGGTAAGGCAGCCTGCTGAGGAGAGCGAAAGAACAGGATAAAAATTAATTTAATAAATCCTTTCAGGAAGAAAGGGGCATCTCGAGCAATGTTGGTATTGACAGGGCCGGGGCACATGACCATTACGGATACATCTACTTGTCCATCCGGGTTGAGGCGGCGGTCTAGCTCCACGGCAAAGGTATTCATCACCAATTTAAAATAGCTGTAATTGTTAATGGCTTTTTGCACGCCATAGTGGAAAAATTTCCCAAATTCCTCATAATCAATCGCTGAGGCATTTTGGTGAGAATCTGAGGAGATAAATAAGATGCGCGGACGATCTTGCCCCACTGCTAAGGCATTTCCAGCATAAGTTGCGTTGGGAATTACGCCGGCCTTGAGCAAGCGATTCATCAGGATAAAATTTGCCAAGTAATTGACCATAAACATTTCATCCAAACCTTGCTTGGTTTGTCGAGCTTTGGGAGGCGTAACGCCAGCATTGAGTACGACGATATCTAGTTGGATATTTTTGGCAATCAGTTCATCACAAAATTGGTGAATTGTATGCGTATCTGACAAATCTACCCGCATCATTTCGATTTGCTCGGAGCCGCTCTTTTGTTTGGCTTTTTCCCCAGCCTCAGGAATTCCACTCCGGCAAGCCATGATTACTTTGCCTCCGCGTTCGGCCAGTTGGGTGGCAATCGCGAAGCCTAAGCCTGTATTTGCTCCGGTCACGAGGCAAACTTTTCCTTCTACTCGATCACTGTCTTTGAGATTATCCGCTAAATCTTGTTTGCGAAATAAATCTTTGATTCCCGTAAGGGTGGCCTCGACAGGATTAGAGAATCTTCCGTGCGACATAGTATTTGAATGTGTGGTGTGTTCTTTTTACGAGGGGCGAATTTAGGCATTATCTAGAAATTTCCCTATCGGAATGGGAAGGCTAGCCGGCACAGACCAAACTTCACAGTAGTTTTTTGATTTCTAACGTATTTAAGATGATTTCCAGAATTTCTTCGCTGGAAAGGGTTTTGCGATTCAAAATCAGGTCATAATGGCTACTTTTGACCTCATCTCCGTGAATTTGAGCTAAAAAACGCTGTCTTTGGTGGTCACGCCCAAAGGCCATGCCCTGAGCATCATCTACGTCTATGTTTCTACGCTCGTGTAGCATTTGGGCACGCCACTCGATGGGGGCTACCAATCGGATGTGCAGAGCTTGTGGGTTTTCTTGGCTCAGGACTACTCCAGCTCTTCCCACGATAATCGCCCAGCCCTCTTTGGCAAAAGATGCGATAATGTCCTGAGTTCTGCGATGATAACGGCTATACTCAGGACTGTGTGGGTTCTCGAGCGAGTTGAGCATTTGCTCCAGTGTATTCTCTTGATGGGAATCAATCGATACGCCTAAGGCACTGGCCTCTTCCAAGAGTTGCTTACCTGCGGTTTTGAGGCTTTCTTTACTCAGGTATCGCCAGGACTGGTTTTTCTGTTTCAAGGCAGATTGTAATTGTTCGGCAAGCGCATTGGCCTGACAGCCGTATTCGCGAGAAAGGGTGATAACTGGTCCGGAAGCATGTACTTTTTTGAGGAGAAGAGGTTCTAGATTTTGGGCGAGGGCAAGTGCTATGTTTTGTTCCATACTTTGAGATGCAAGAAGCGTAGATCGATAAGAATTATAAAATTTGAAAATAGGTGATTTCCCGAAGTCATGCAAACGCGATCTAAGATTAGGTGCTTTCTAAGCTTCGTTCGATCAGTTTTTCCTGATAATAGGCAAAAACACGAGATTTCGAGACAAAACCACTATACTTACCATCGTGCATCACGGGAAGTGTCCAGACTCCCGTAGAAAGATGACTGGATAAGCTAATTGATAAAAGTTTTCATCATACGTACAAGAAGTAAGATGATGCCGGATGAACTCGACGGCATTTTTAAGCAGTACCGCGGCCAAGCCAGAAAAAAGCCCTACGACGGCACTGATAAACAAGATGAAATTTTTCTCTGGAAGATATTTTCGCCTTAATTCTTTTAAAGATTTGAAGAAGGGAGACTCCCCTATTTTTTTCATTTTTCCGATCTTTTCCCGAAATAGAAGTTTTATTTTTGCTACATTTTCCACGAGGGAGCTAAATTACCTCCTGAGATAGAAACAGGTCGCACGTGGCAAGCTAACCCGCTTTGTATAGAAAGCAAAATTTTTATTAGTTCCTGTGGCGATAAAAACAAGACAAAACTGTACCTAGCTTTGAACTCCCTGTCCAAACCGAGGTAGTAGGCTCATGCTTCTCTCCTAAATTTTTGGAAATATTTATCTACCAAGCTCGATTAAGCAAAAATATGATGAAGAATTTCGTATGCAAAATTACATTACTCTTACTTTTCTGTAAGATCAGCATGCCAACGGTACAAGCCCAGAGTACCGAGCGTGCCAAGCAGGAAGCTTACAGCCTGCAATCACCCTTTCATGCGATTTATAACCATCGTCTCAATTTGCAACCTGACCAGTACAATCCTTCTCAGGCTGCTGCTTCGCTTCGTTGGGTGCAAATTCAAGGAGAAGATCAAACCAGCTTGGCGATTAAACTTCATCAAATCATCAATGCCAACGGACTTATCTTCATCGAGGAAGAAATTCCCTTACAAAGCGACTATATCGACTCTGCCTCGGGGCAATACGTTTACACGCCCTTTGAAAAATTTCCTGAGATTTATTTAGAGCGGACGAATGGCTACAATGGTCGTCAAATTTGGCAATATTCCGAAGCAACCGTAAGGGCAATCCCAGCCCTTTACCGCAAGACTTTTCCCTTCAGAACCGACAAATTATTTGATTTTGTGGGTAATGGGAATGTATTGGGATTTACTTGGGTGAATCTGATTGGCTTGGCGGTCTTACTGGTGGTTCCTTTCTTTTTATATCGCGTAGTTCTCTCCATTTTGATTTATGGGGGGAAGAAGATGATGGGAACTTTTACCCAGCAAGAAGCCCGCTCGAGGCGAATCAAGAAGATTTCGCGCCCAATTAGCTTATTTTTAGTTTTTCTATTAGCCAAGCGTTTAGTGCCGATTTTTCAATTTCCTAGCGCTATCGCCTATTATTTGATCTTGGTGATAGACATTGCTCTACCTGTTTTTGTCCTGCTTATGAGTATTGGTTTTGTAAATCTGCTGACATTATACATGGAGAAAATGGTGGATAAACAAACTAATATCTGGTTTGCCCAGCTCATTCCTTTTATCCGCACTTCCCTCCAAATTGTGGCGATTGTGGTGAGCCTGATCTATCTGCTTGAAACACTAGAGCTCAATGTAACCGCCCTTATTGCGGGTTTGTCCATCGGTGGTTTGGCCTTCGCCTTGGCGGCACAAGATACACTCAAAAACTTTTTTGGCTCCATTACCATTTTCATTGATCATCCTTTCCGGGTGGGCGATTGGATCGTGGCCGATGGGATTGACGGCGTGGTGGAGCAAGTCGGGGTACGTTCTACCCGTATTCGTTCACTCTACAACTCGGTACTGCACGTGCCCAATGGGCGCATGGCCGATTTGACGATCGATAACTTGGGCATGCGGATTTATCGCCGTTATCGCACTACGATTAGCATTACTTACGATACGCCACCTGCATTGATTAAAGCTTTTTTGAAGGGTTTGAGAGAAATTGTAAGAAAACATCCACAGACCCGTAAGGACTTTTTTGGTATTCATTTCTATGAATTTGGCTCGGCTTCTCTGAATATTCTCTTTAACGTGTTCCTGAATGCGCCTGATTTCGAGAACGAATGGTACATTCGAGAGCAAATCAATCTAGAAATTCTAGAATTGGCGCACAGTTTGGGTGTGCGCTTTGCCTTCCCCACGCAGACTTTGCATATCGAGGGAATGCCCGGCCATCCGAGCCTAACACCTCAATATTCAGAAGCTGACCTTAATGAAGAAACCTTAAAAGTTCGGCTAGAAAACTTTATGAAAAGAGAGAAAATTCATCCTAGTCCTCCCAAAAATGGCAGTGGAGAGATTCTGTCGGAAGAGGGAGATTGATTTGTATCTCAAAAGTGAAGCGATCGTGAGGCATTGCCTTGGCACAAAACTTTCCCTTGGTAACTTGTGTTTTAGATATGCTAATTCATACATATTTATTCTATAAATCAAGCATATGAGTCAAGATTTGAATACAAATTCAGGATTGGAAGTAGCAACTCTGGGTGGAGGTTGTTTTTGGTGCTTAGAAGCAGTTTATCAGCGCACCCAAGGCGTCCACCAAGTAGTTTCGGGCTACACGGGCGGGCAAGTCAAAAATCCTACCTACCGTGAGATTTGCACGGGACAAACCGGACACGCTGAGGTCATACAAGTACATTTTGATCCCAAAGAGATTTCTTACGGAGATATTCTTTATATCTTTTGGCGAATCCACGATCCTACCACGCTCAATCGTCAGGGTAATGACGTAGGCACGCAGTATCGTTCAGCGATTTTTTATCATGACGATACGCAAAAAGCAATCGCGGAGCAGTCCAAACAAGAAACTGAGGCTTCAGATTTATGGAGCGATGCGATCGTAACGGAAATTAGTCCTTTGACGGAATTTTATGTAGCTGAAGATTACCATCAAAATTATTACAATGATAATCCCAATCAGCCCTACTGTGTGTACGTAGTAGATCCCAAAGTGAAAAAATTTGAAAAAGAATTCAAAAACCGCTTAATGCGTAAGTAGTAAACTGAGCATTACAGATAGAAAGATTCGCGAACCGCAGATTTGCAAGTCAATGGGTGAATCTTTCTACCATTTATACGATTGCCTCCATTTTGGCCTGATCGAGTACCACGATCCGGCCATTTTGTTCTTGGATGAGCCCTTCGGTGCGTAAGTCTTGAAGCGTTTTGGCGAGGGTTTTTTCGTTGATACCAACCAGATGAGCCAATTGAGGCCAAGCCACACTGAGATTGATCTGATTAGCAGGATTCAAGCCGTACGTGCGAAGCATATCGAGTAGGAGGTAGGTGATGCGCTGCCGAATACTTTTGCGGTGCATATGCAAAATCTTGTCTTCTACCCGATTAACCTCCTTACAGAGTTCCTGCAAGATGACCATACGCAATTGTATATTTTGCTTTATGGCCTCATTGACGAATGAGAGATGGATGTAGCCCAGTAAGGAATCTTCCAAAGTCTGAACAGTATTCTGGTAAATTTTGCCTCGTAAGGCATTAAGGCCGAGCACATGTCCACTTTTAATAAAGTTAGGTGCTAAACCTTTATCAATCTTATCGCTTTTGTAGCTCACCAAACTTCCCTGATGAAGGTAGAAAAGCTTATCTGCAGAAGTACCCTCTTGGTACAAGAGAGTCTGAGCTGGTACATCCAGGGTTTCCTGATGTTCCTCAAAAAATTGCCTCAAGCTTGTCTTTTTCATACTTCTAATGATTTTACATCAAAAGTAAAAGACTTGCTCTTCATATAAAATGATAATGGTCAATTTGTGGAGATTAATAGACAAATTTCTGGAATAAGCAATATTTGCTCGATTAGCGGGTTATTTCTAAGGAAAGGAGCTAATAATTTTGACTATTGATTAGAACAGTAACTGTGCACGGCTTATTATCAATGTTACTTAACCAAACCTTTTCTGATAGCACTCTATTTTACAAAAAACTTGTGTCTGGGTTTACCATTCTGACACAGAGGATTTTAAGCAAAATAACACACTTGGCTGCCTATCAATAGTCAAAATTATTAGCTAATCTTTCTAATAATTTCTGATTCAGAATTGCTATTTTCTTTCCTTTCAAGTCGATTACTTTCTTTTTCTTAAATTCAGAGAGTGAACGAATTAAGGTTTCAGTAGCTGTACCTACCAAATTGGCGATGTCTTCACGTGAAAGTGAAACATTGATTGTTTTTTCATCGTTCTCTAATCCGTAGAACTGTTTGAGCATCAGAATAGTTTCGGCTACTCTTTCCTTGACGGTTTTCTGAGCCATGTCGGCTACTTTACCTTCGGCTGCTTTTAAATCACCAGAGAGTATTTCCATGACCGAGCTGGTCAGGTTATGGCTTTTATGGAGTATCTCCAAAAAAAGTTGTTTGGGTACAAAGCAAATCTGACAATCTTCAATCGCAGCGGCTGAGACTTCGTACTTTTCTCCGGCAATCAAGGAGCGGTATCCCAAAACGCTTCCTTCTCGAGCTAGATTCAGAATATGTTCTTTGCCTGTTTCGGCAGTTTTATAAATCTTGACTTTTCCACTGAAAATACCATAAAGACCCAGTGGGTAATTATTTTCGTGGAAGATGGTACTGCCTTTTTTATATAGGTTAATACTTTTTTGACCAGAGATTTCTTCCAAGTGACATTTCTCAACAGTAGAGAAGATGCATTTCCCCCTCACATAGCAAACCTCACAGTCTTGATGTTGGACTTGGGCGTTCATAAACAAAGAGTTATTTTTTTGACTAGTGGCACTTAATACTAATTAAATATAGCATACATATAGATAAATAACAATTCAACCTGCTCGATTATCGATTTTTAAGCATTGTTTTCAGGTATCTCGAGCACGATTTTTCCTTGATTCTCATTAGCTTCCATTCTTCGGTGTGCCTGTACTACCTCTGACCAAGGGAACACGCTATCGATAATGGCTAAAAGCTTCTTTTGAGAAAAGAGTGTCCAGGCAAAGCTTTGCAAATCTTGCGTCAATTGAAGCTGATATTCCAAGCTACGAGAGCGTAAGGTTGAACCTAAGATACTCAATCTTTTTCTTAAAATAGATACTAGATTCAAATTTTCGACCTGCACGCCTCCTAACAAGGCGAGCATGACCAAGCGACCGTCTTGACTAAGACAATTCAAGTTTTTTTGAAAATAAGGAGCCGCAATGAAATCTAAGATCACATGCACCCCTTGACTTTGAGTGAGATGCCGTATTTTTTCTTCAAAATCCTCTGATTGATAATCAATACACTGTTTCGCGCCTAGCTCCCGACAAATTTCGTGCTTTCCCGCCGAGGCGGTAACCATCACTTCGGCTCCGATTTCTTGGGCGAGTTGAATGGCGGCCGTGCCTACTCCACTCGCTCCTGCGTGGATTAATATTTTTTCTCCCCTTTGTAATTTGGCCAGCCAGACCAATGCCTGAAAAGCCGTCAAAAATACCTCCGGAATGGCAGCCGCCTCCGCAAAAGATAATCCTTCGGGTAGGGGTAAGGCCATCCCTTCGTGGATGACTGCGTATTCAGCATAAGCTCCGCCGGGCACCAAGCCGCAAACGGCATCTCCTATTTGGTGCTGAGAAGCCTCAGGGCCAAGCTTGACCACTTCTCCGGCGATCTCCAAGCCCAGAATAGGACTAGCACCCGCCGGAGGGGGATATTTGCCCTGTCTTTGTAGCGTATCGGCTCGATTGAGTGCAGTTGCCTTCACTTTGACGAGAATTTGGTGCCCGAGAGGTTCAGGAGTTTCCCATTCACCAATGCGCATTTTCTCCGGTTCACCAAAATCGTCTAATACAACTGCTTTCATAAAATGACGTTAATTATAAATTCAGTACAAAAAAATAAAGTTTTTGTCATTAATCCATATAGAAACAAATATTAATTTTTAATATAAAAGATTCTTAAAGGAAAAAATATCAGAATTGATGAAAATTGTAGTATTAGATAGCCATACACTCAACCCCGGAGATTTGGATTGGGAGAGACTCGAGGCACTAGGTGAAATCGAGATATACAGTCGGAGTGCTCCCAAAGAAGTATTGCCTCGTGTGCAAGAAGCGGCCATCATTCTGACCAACAAAGTCCCCTTGGGAGCCGATCGTATTCAGCAATTACCTGATCTTAAATACATTGGCGTAACCGCCACGGGTTATGACCTCGTAGACTTGGAAGCAGCCAGTGAAAATAACATCATCGTGAGCAATGTGCCTGCTTATGGTACAGCAGCGGTAGCCCAGCACACGATTGCCTTATTGCTGGAGCTTTGCAATCACGTGGGGCACCACCAGATCAGTGTGCAAATGGGCGATTGGAGCCGTAACCCCGATTGGACTTATTGGAAAAACCCTTTACAAGAAATCGCGGGCAAGACTTTGGGCATCGTGGGTATGGGAAAAATTGGGCGCAGGGTAGGGGAGATCGCGCGTGCCTTTGGGATGACCATCCTCTACCACAGCCCAAGTGATAAGCAAATAGCGTGGGCCGATTTTGTAGATTTAGAATTCCTTTTCATGCACAGTGATGTGGTGAGTTTGCATTTACCCCTCACGGACGAGAACCGAGCATTTGTCAACAAAAGTCTGATTTGCAAGATGAAACCACAGGCTTTTCTGATCAATACGGCCAGAGGCGGCTTGATTCAAGAAGAAGACTTGGCCGAAGCACTCAATGAAGGCCGAATCGCAGGGGCGGGCTTGGATGTGCTTTCAGAAGAGCCTCCCCCTTTGGATCATCCTTTGATTAAAGCTAAGAATGCTATTATCACCCCCCACAATGCTTGGGGAGCCAAAGAATCAAGACAGCGATTGTTGGATATTGCCGTGGAGAACGTCAGTGCTTTTTTGGCAGGTGAACCCCAAAATGTGGTCAATCACCACTTCTTAGCCCGGCGTTTTGAAGCGTGAGATCAAACTTCCATCTCCGCTAGCTTCTGAATCAATTCGGTAAATTCCCAAATAGTATTAGCTGGAAAATTAGCGATCCGAATCTGTTTTTCCTTGTATTCTCCGTAGCCCGAGCCTACTACCAGGTTTGCTTGTGCCAGGGCTCCCAAAATCTGTGAAGATTCTTCGCTGGTATTGGCCACGATGACCGTGTCGGAGCGGTGCGCTTCGTTTTGTACGAAAATTTCAAAGCCCTCCGTGTTGGCCAGAGTTTTATAAATGGCTTGCGCTCCTGAGGCAATTTCCTGACGCATCATACCAATATCTCTTTGGAGCATATCTTTGGCGACTTGCCCCAGCAAATAAATGCTCAATACATTGGGTGTGCAGGGCGTTTGAAATTTTTTGAAATATTTCCACATATTGGTCAGGCGGTGATAAGTGCCGGTTACCAAGCCTTTGCTCTCCAAGCTTTCGGCCTTGGCTAAGCATTTTTCATTGACGAGCCATACCCCCAAACCCGCGGGCAAGCCAAAAGCCTTTTGTACGGAGAAGAAAGCACTATCTACTTTATTGTAATTGAGCACCGGATAGGGGGCCGAAGAAACCATATCTACTGCTACGATACTTTTGGGGAATTGATCCTTGATTTGATGAATATCTGAGACGGGCATAGTGACTCCCGCGCTGGTTTCGTTGTGCGTGAGAGCAATGAATTCGGGTGAGCTAGGAAAGTCAATTTCTGGTAATAAAAAGCCTTGCCCGAAAGGCACTTCGTGTTTCTTAGGTTTTTTCTGTAATAATTCTGCCGTTTGGTGGAAACGATTAGAAAAAGACCCATTGACTAGATGAAAAGGTTCTTCTTCTACACAATTCATCAGGAGTCTTTCCCAGATTTCGGTAGCCGAACCCGTGAAGAGCACGGCATAGTCATCGGGTAGCTGGAAAATTTCCTTGAGATATTCGTAAGTTTCTTGGTAAATTTCCGAGAAGCGCGGACTCCGGTGTGAAATCGAGGGAATTTGTTCTTCCAAAGCTTTTTGTAGATGCTGAGGTACGGTAGGATAGAGGGCAGCAGGGCCAGGTGTGAAATAGCTCAAGGGTTTCATCTGAGAAGGTAATTTTGGTTTTTGGAGGCAAGATAGGTATTTTTTGGAAATTTAGCGGTTCGCTAGTAAACTTCCTGAATTTCAATCTCACGACCATTCAAGATAATTTTTTCTCCAGCTTGTTTTTGTAGTAAAAGCTGACTAATAGGAGCCTGTGCTGAGATGCAATAGTAAGTTTGCTCGTCTAGGGCTACTTTGCCCAATGCTACGGAAATAAAATATTTACCCTGATTCGTGATGACTAAACTGCCTAACTGCGCTTGATGGAAGGTTTTTCGGGGGTCAATTTGAGTGAGTTGATGCTGAATTTGTCGGGCTTGGGCGAGCTGTTTTTGAGCTTTGGCCTCCTCGATTTGTACCATGGCGCGTCCGGTTTCGTATTTATCGCCCACGCTACTTTTGGTTTCGTTATTACGAGCTTCGGCTAGGGACGCCAGGCTTTTCTGTAGTTCTGCGGTTTGAGTTTGTACACGTAAGGTACATATGTGGTGGAGGGCGATTTTGACTTGAGGGTAGTTCATGGAGTTGTTTTTTAGGGAATTCGAGATGGGGGCTTTATTCTTCTAGAATCTTTTTCACCCGACCTACTTCTCCGGTTTCAAGCTCTACCTTGATGCCGTGCGGATGTTGAGCTGATTTGGTGAGGATACGGCGTACCACTCCCTCGGTGAGTTCTCCGGTGGGTTGATCTTGTTTTTGGACGATGGCGACGGCTTGGCCGACTCGGATGTCAGCCCGGTTTTTTCCGTTAGGCATAATGACTTTTTGGTGAATGGGTTTGAATGTAAATCTAGTACAGAATTTAGCAGTCTCCTAACTTTATCCAAAAGGCGAGAAATAGTTGGGTACTGATGGAAACTCGCTTATTTTCTCGCATATTTGAGCAACGTAACGAGTAAGACTAATCAGAAGCTAAATGTCTTTTCTATGAAAATGCTAATTTTTCTTTCTTCCTTATTGATTTTATCTTCCTTGCAAGCCCAAGAATCAAACTCTTCTCGTTTGCCTTATCGGCAAATTCCAGCATACCCAGAATCTTATGTTGCGGGTAATGTTCTTGCGCGGATGATTGACGGCTTGGGCTATCGCTTTTATTGGGCCACGGAAGAATTGAGGGAGAAGGATTTGGCCTACAAACCTTCCTCGGATGCCCGAACTACCCTCGAGACCATTGCCCATATCCACGAATTATCTCTCGCCGTTGCCAACGCTTCCCAAAACTTACCCAATACCCGATCTGATAACGCAACTGAACCCACATTCGCCGAGCTTCGGCAACAGACCCTAGAAAATCTCCAAAAAGCCAGTACATTTTTCCAAGATAAAACCGCCGAGGAGCTAAGTGAACTCAGTGTGGCTTTTCAACGAGGAGATGATGTCCGTGAATTTCCTCTCTGGCATCTGATGAACGGTCAACTAGCGGATGCGCTCTATCATACGGGGCAGGTGGTGGCTTTTCGGCGGGCTTCAGGGAATCCGCAAAACCCCAAGGTCAGTGTTTTTTCTGGTAAGACAAGAGAGTAAACCTCTCGAGTAGAATTACACGCTTTTTTGGGTTATACTGCCTCTTTTAATTTTTCTATTAGTTGATATTCAGGCTCTAATTGCTCACGCAGACGTGCTAATGTTTTTCCTTCTAGATTTGTCTTCCAAACAGACTGGTTATGAGAAGATAAGGGCAGTCTCCAACCTGTTATTTCTTCCAAGCTTGCTAAACCACTGGCGAAGTCTTCGTTGTAGATAATCTTATCTAGCGATAGCAAATTGTCCAAAGCCTCGTTTATCTCAAAGGTTTTTGAGAACATGTACAACTGATTGAGCAGATGTTTTCGGGGAATATTATCCAAAAAGTTGCTAAAAGAACTACCAAGCCAGGGTCCTTCGTTTTTCATACAGGGGTGATCTATTTTATTAATTTGATAACCTTTGAGCATATTATAATGGGAAATGACTCGCTTGACCGGATCTCTCAGGCAGGTGAAAATGATAGCCCAAGCGGGTAAGGTCAATTGATGTAGTGGAGCGTGTGAAAAGGCAAAGGAAAAATCTCCTTGATTAATTAATGGCAAATTCCATCCAACAAAAACTTTCTTGTCTCTCAATATTCTGTTATTACGTTTCTTAGCTAAATCTCTGAATAAAGCCGCCCCGTCTTGCTTAGTTTGGTTTGATAAAAATGCAATATTGATACTAGTCCCGCCTGTTTTTCTGATATGCACGTGGTAGATAGGACGTTCGTCTTTTCTCAGCATCCAAGCTACTTTCATATCTTCTGCCTGATCTAATAGCTTATCCCTTTCGTGAATTAATCTGTTTTCTATCTTTCTTAGAAAAAGTGGGGTTAAGTAATGCATTTAGATACGGGGTAATTTTTTTGAAAAGGCAAAACCCTACTGGTTTTCCTCTGAATCTCTAAATTTATCAGAATCTGAGGATTTAACAAGTATCATTCTATTTGTTAACACGAGTCGAGAGATTTACAAATTGTCCAACAGCGTATCAGTTGTTTCACCTGATGCTTGGTATGGGAAGAATTTCGGTTGAAGCTATTGATATCATATAGACTACTCTGCACCTAAATCTACAAAAAAAAGCGGGAGAAAATTTCTCTCGCTTTTCGGACTCGATTTATGAAAAAAGATTCGCTAGATTAATTCGCGATTTCCATTAAGGCTCTTTTGGCGTAGACCTTGGCCAAGTGCTTACGGTACTCTTCTGAGGCGAAATGGTCGCTCATAATGGATACACCTTCGGCTGCTTGTTGAGTCGCCGCTTCAATTGTAGCCAGATCAGGAGCTTTACCTGTCAAGGCTTGCTCCACGGCACTATCTCGGAAGGCACTTTCGGATACACCTGTAAAGGCCACTTTCACATCTTCACAAACGCCATTGCTACGCTTAATCATCACCGCACAACCCACGATGGCAAAGCGTGAGGCAGGTTGCACGAATTTCACGTAAGTAGATCTAGTGTCAGCGGGCGTAACTGGAACCCGAATCTCGGTTAAGATTTCGTCTTCTTCCAAGGCCGTCATAAAAATTCCCGTGAAGAAGTCCGAAGCAGGAATGACCCTTTCCCCGTTGGGGCCTTTGACCACGATCTCGGCTTCGGTCGCGAGCATGGAGGCCGGCCAATCGGCAGCTGGGTCGGCGTGGGCCAAGCTTCCGCCCAAGGTTCCAACATTACGGACTTGTACATCGCCAATGGTCGCTCCCGCCTGAGAAATCAAAGGTACTTTCTCTTGAATCAATTTAGAAGCGACCAAATCTTGGTGGGTGGTAGCGGCTCCGATCAAGATTTTATCGCCATCTTCTTTGATGTAACGTAAGCCCGAAATGCGGGCAATATCAATCAATTTGGTGGGAATGCTCAGGCGAAGTTTCATGGCCGGAAGCAAGCTATGGCCTCCGGCTAAGATTTTGGCGTCCATACTGTGTTCTTGAAGCAACTGAATGGCTTCCTCTACACTATTGGCTCGAATATAATCAAATGCATTGGGTATCATAATTTGCCTCCTTTTTAGTTTGCATGACCATTTTTACCATTGCCATTCGTGCCCATATGAATGGCTCTCCAGACTTTCTCGGGGGTTACGGGCATTTGCATATCCTTGACCCCATAAGGCGAAAGCGCATCTACTACGGCATTGACTACCGCGGGAGTAGAACCAATCGTTCCGGCTTCTCCGGCTCCTTTTACGCCCAACGGGTTGTGCGGACAAGGTGTAACCGTACGGTCTACTTCAAACATCGGTAAATCATCGGCACGAGGCATGGTATAGTCCATGTAAGAACCATTGATTAATTGTCCGTCCTCGTCGTAGAGAGCAGCTTCGTAAAGAGCTTGACCAATTCCTTGGGCAATGCCCCCGTGGATTTGCCCGTCTACGATCATAGGGTTGATGACATTTCCTACATCATCACAGGCAATAAAGCGTTTGACTTGCACTTTCCCCGTGTCGGGGTCAATTTCTACCACGCAGATATGCGCTCCGTAGGGATAGGTAAAGTTGGCTGGATCATAGAAACTAGCGAAATCCAATCCTGGTTCTAAGCCCTGCGGATAATCGTGGGGTACGTAAGCGGTCAAGGCAATGTCTCCAAAGCCGATGGACTTATCTGTTCCTTTGACCGTCCATTTTCCCTCAGCAAATTCTAAATCCTCTTCGGAAGCTTCTAGTTTGTGGGCGGCAATTTTGGCTCCTTTTTCCAAAACTTTTTCAATGCTTTTCACAATGGCACTTCCTCCCACGGCCAAGCTACGAGAGCCGTAAGTTCCCATTCCAAAGCCCACCGACTCGGAATCACCGTGTACGATTTCTACGTCTTCTAAGCCAATGCCAAATTTATCGGCTACTACTTGGGCAAAAGTCGTTTCGTGTCCTTGTCCGTGCGAGTGTGCTCCTGTGTAAACGCTTACTTTTCCGGTGGGTTGTACGCGCACCTGTGCCGATTCGTATAATCCGGCTCTTGCTCCCAAAGCACCCACCACGGCGGAAGGGGCAATACCGCAGGCTTCTACATAAGTAGAAAAGCCAATTCCCATGATTCGTCCTTGTTTGCGAGCTTCTTCTTGCTCTTTGCGCAGATTTTCGTAGTCGGCCATCTGCAACGCTTTTTTCAGCACCTCTTCGTAATTACCGCTATCGTATTGGAGAGCAACCTGAGTTTGGTAGCCAGGTTCATTGACGCCATCGAATGGAGGGATAAAGTTTTTAAAGCGAAGCTCCGCCGGATCAACTTTCATTTCTAAGGCGGCCGTATCTAGCAAACGCTCTAAGAGATAAGTTGCCTCAGGGCGACCTGCGCCACGATAGGCATCCACGGGTGTGGTATGGGTGAAAACCCCTTTTAGATCAATATGAATGGCGGGTGTAGTATAAAGCCCCTGCAAAAGCGTACCGTGCAGGTAAGTGGGAACGGCAGGCGCGAAAGTGGAAAGATAAGCTCCTAAATTGGCAAAAGTATTGACACGTAATCCGACAATTTTACCATCTTGGTCGAAGCCCATTTCGGCCTTGGTCACGTGGTCGCGACCGTGGGCATCGGTCATAAAGCTTTCACTACGTTCGGCTGTCCACTTCACGGGGCGGTTGATTCTTTGAGAGCACCAGATCATCAAGGCTTCCTCGGCATAATGGAAGATTTTACTACCAAAACCACCTCCCACATCGGGCGAAATGACTCGTACTTTATGCTCAGGAATGCCGAGCACGAAGGCACTCATCAACAAGCGAATCAAGTGTGGATTTTGTGAACTGGTGTAAAGCGTGTATTTATCAGAAGCTTCCTCGTAATGGCCGATGGCCGAGCGCGGCTCGATGGCATTGGGGATAACCCTTTGGTTCACAAACTCCAGAGTGGTAATATGATCTGCTCCCGCCATGGCCTGGTCGGTTTTTTCTTTGTCGCCCAATTCCCAGTCAAAAGAAAGGTTTCCCGGAGCTTCGTCGTGAACGAGAGGCGCGCCTTCCTGTGTGGCTTTTTTGGCATCCACTACGGCGGGGAGTTCTTCATATTCTACCATCACCGCTTCGGCAGCATCCTTAGCGGTTTCACGACTTTCAGCGATGACAATGGCGACGGCATCGCCCATGTAGCGAGCCTTGTCGGCTACTAAAAGCGGATGAAGAGGCTCTTTCATTTCGTCGCCATTCTTGAAGTTAACCTGCCAGCCACAGGGCACGCCCCCTACCTCAGAGTCGGCAATGTCCTTGCCTGTAAAGATGGCAATCACGCCTTCCATGGCCTGAGCTTCGGAGGTATCAATTTCTAAAATACGTGCGTGAGCATAGGGGCTTCTGACCAAATAGGCATAGGTCATGTGAGGAAGGACGATGTCGTCGGTGTAATTTCCTTTCCCGGTAATAAAGCGTTTGTCTTCTACACGTTTTACTGCTTGTCCGATCATACTAGCCATGGACAACCTCCTTTCTCATTTTTTCAGCTGCGTATTGCACGGCTTTCACGATATTGTGATAACCCGTACAACGACAGAAATTACCTTCCAGTGCGTGGCGAATTTCTTCTTCGCTGGGCGCATCATTTTTTTGTAAAAGATCAGCTGCGGCCATAATCATACCTGGGGTACAGAAGCCGCACTGTAGGCCGTGTTCTTCACGGAAGCCTTCTTGCAGAGGGTGCAGCTCTCCATTTTGGCTCATACCTTCTATGGTGGTGATTTCCGAGCCATCGGCTTGGGCAGTTAATAAAGTACAAGCTTTTACAGCTTTACCATCC
This sequence comes from uncultured Cytophagaceae bacterium, assembly GCA_964551015.1. GTDB lineage: Bacteria > Bacteroidota > Bacteroidia > Cytophagales > Microscillaceae > CAZKBP01. Next base: position 209,110 of record CAZKBP010000005.1, read on the forward strand.
ATTGTGATCGTACAAGCCCCACAACCACTGGTATCACAACCGATGTGGGTTCCGGTCAGGCGCAGGGTGTCGCGGAGATAGTAGACCAAAAGTTGGCGAGCGTCTACCTCGTGACTTTGGGCTTTACCATTGACTTTAATATTGACAGTTATTCCCATTTATTGGACAGGTTTAGTATTGATGAATAAAAGATTTATGATTCGGAGATTATAAAATTATCCCCTGTGTATTTGATCAGAAGCTTTCAGTTCAGTGAAGAGAGAAAGTATTTTATTGAAACTAAAAGCTAACTGCTGAAAACTAATCGTGCTTAACTTAGCTGACCGCTTTTTGGGCTTCGGCTTGGGAGGTTTTTTTCTTCCCAAAGAACCACTGAATCATACGGATCAATTTTTTCCACCAAGGAAGTTTTTTGACTTCTTGACCTTGGCTTAGGAGTATTTCATTTTCCAAGGACTCGAAAAATTGGTTCGTAAGCGTATTGGCAACCCCACTCAGGACGCGCTGCCCCGTGCGGGAGAGGGTTCCACTGAGTTTGGCGTCGCCAGCGAAGAGAATTTCGGTTTGGTTATTGCCAGCCGCTTGTAATTTGATACTGCCTTGGGCGTTGACATTCCCCATACGGCTACTTTGCTTCATTTTGAGGATGAAACTTTGGGGAGGGATTTTATCTACGACTTCCATCGTGCCTTTGAAAGCTCCGTTGACAGGCCCCATTTTGATTTGAGAATTGGCTTTGTACTTGTCATCGCCTTGAGCCTCGAGGGTGTCTAAACCTGGGATCACTTTGGTAAGGATATCAGGGTCCAGCATCATTTTCCAGACCGTTTCGGGGGAAGCGTTGAGTTTATGGCTGCCTTCTAGGTGCATAATTTTGTTCTGTAAAAATTACAAATGAATGTGCTTATCTTTATAAAAATGAATTTTACAGTAATTATCAAAATTATGCAAATCTTTCTAATGATTTTTCAAAGCCTGTTCTTGTTTAGACTGCTTAAAAATTAGAAGGGCAAAGAATATTTGGTATACAATACAGCAAATCATTGCTCATTAGGATCGAGCCCCATTTTTCGTAACAGTGCTTCTAATTTGTCGGCTCTTTGTTTTTCGGCTTCGGCTCTTTGTTTTTCAGTTTCAGCTTTTTGTTTTTCGGCTTCGGCTTTTTGTTTTTCAGCTTCGGTACGTTTTCTTTCCTCCTCTGTTTCTTTTTGCGCTTGGGAGAGAGAGGCGGAGAGTTCAGTAGTACGCTCGGCACCGGTTTTCAGTACATCGCCTTCTTTACTGCACCAGCGCCCCCAAGGAGCTTGATGTTTCTCGAAAAGACCTTCCCAGAGTTTGATACCCAACTGAATTTCGGTCATGAAAAAATTCTCATCACTGATCGGCTCATAGGTTTTGCCAGAGAGGCGAAATACCTGCAAACGAGTATCAAACAGGTTTAGGTAGGGATCAATGAGCACGTAGTAGAGGACGCCAATTTGAGCATAAATCTCCATCTTTTGGTCGGTTTCTTTACCTATTTTATTGGAGATTACTTCTACTACCAACTCGGGAGGTTTGCCGAATCGCCAGATGAAATAACAGCGATTTTTTTTCTCAAACCACTCTTCAGGGGCTTTGACGTCAAAGCTCAGAAACATATCTGGTACAATGGGAGAATCATTGACCGAGTAATAAATACCTACATTGGAAGACGCCAAAAAGTCTCGATTTGTCCACTCATTTGCGTGGAGCGGATCAATGAGAAGGCGCTGTTGTTTTTCAGAAAAAATATTGTCCACAGGCGTATCATCTTCGGTGATAAACTGTTCATAATCTGGTTCTTCTACTTCATAATAAGTAGTGTGGGCATAGATGAGTCTATTGCCGATTTTTTTGACTAGCTCGTATTTTTCGCTGAAGTCAAATGCTGCTTGCTCATCGGAGTGGTCTTGAGATTTTTCAGGTGCTTCCATGACAAAATGTTGATGACTTTTCTAATTTACAAATTTTTTGTTAATTCTGCTCATTTAGATGAGCAATTTGATACTGATCTGGTATAGAAATTAGAAAAATTTGTTCAATTCCAAGATTAATTGAAAAAATCCCATCTACGGATTTTAAAAGAATAATAAATTAAAAAAGTAAAATAAATTAAAATGTTGTATGGGTAAAGTAAGTTTTTACTTGCCTAGACCAAATAGATGATTGGAGGTGGTGTTACTCACTGATAAACTATCTTTGAATCATTCCAGTTCTTAATTTAGAATAAACAAATCTACAGCCTTGCGATCTAGCTAAGTAAGTAATCTAACCAAGAGCATTGCTAGACACACTTTTTTTACATAGATTTGTAATGAATGATTTTTTATTAGAATATTACTATTTTTACTTCTATGATTACAAACGCTTTATCCCCAGAAGTGGCACTCAGTCAACAGGAAATAATGGACGATTTTAGATTGCTTTGCGAAAGCAGATATATCAGCTTGATCGGAAGGAAAGAGGTTTTTATGGGGAGGGCTAAGTTTGGAATCTTTGGTGATGGCAAAGAGCTCGCCCAGATTGCAATGGCGAGAGCCTTCGAGCCAGGAGATTTTAGATCAGGATATTATCGTGATCAAACCTTCATGTTCGCGATTGGTGAGCTGACCTACGAACAGTATTTTGCCCAACTGTACGCCCACACGGATATAGAAGCAGATCCAGCTTCGGCAGGGAGAATGATGAATTCCCACTTTGTAACTCGGCTCTTAGACGAAAATGGAAAATGGAAAAATTTGGCTGAATCTAAAAATTCTTCCGCTGATATTTCCTCCACAGCCGCTCAAATGCCCCGTTTAGTGGGGCTAGCCTATGCCTCCAAATTGTATCGTGAAAATGAAGATTTACATGCCTACACCCAATTCTCTAATCAGGGAAATGAAATCGCTTTCGGCACCATCGGAAATGCTTCTACCTCCGAAGGTTTATTTTATGAAGCCATCAACGCGGCGGGCGTATTGCAAATCCCGGTACTCATGTCCATATGGGATGATGAATACGGCATTTCTGTTCCCCAAAAATATCATACCACCAAGCAGAGTATCTCCAAAGCACTGGCAGGCTTTCAAAGAACAGAAGAGGAACCAGGCTGGGAAATTTTAGAAGTAAAAGCTTGGGATTATCCTGCCTTACTCGAGACTTACCAAAAAGCCGCGCGGATCTGCCGAGAAGAACACGTCCCAGTACTAGTCCACGTAACCGAGGTAACCCAACAACAAGGCCACTCAACTTCTGGCTCCCACGAACGCTACAAGTCCAAAGAACGTCTCGAGTGGGAAAAAGAATTTGATTGCCTTCGTAAGTTCCAAGAATGGATTGTGGAACAAGATATCACGACTAAAGAAGAACTGGAAGCAATCGAAGCCGAAGCTAAAAAAACGGCGAATCAAGCGAAGACAAACGCTTGGAAAGCCTTTGTTCAATCCATCAAAGCCGATTACGCTCAAGCCTTGTTATTGATCGAGGCAGCACTACAGGAAACACAGTCTAAAGCAGCACTGCAAGAGCTTCACGATGAACTGAGCAAAACGCTTGACCCTCTCCGAAATGATGCAGTACGCGTCATGAAAAAAGCCTTGCGCGTGATTCGCAGTGAAGAAATCCCCAGTAAGGCCAAAATGCAAGATTGGGTCAAACAGGTCACGAACCAAGCCGAAGAGGATTACAGTTCACATTTGTATAGTCATTCGGACGAGTCAGCCCTGAAGGTGCCAGCAGTACCTGTTCAATACGATGCCAACAGCAAGCTTGTGGACGGAAGAGAGGTGCTACAAGCCTGTTTTGATAGTTTACTCGAGCGCGACCCACGGGTGTTTGCCATCGGAGAAGATGTAGGAAAAATCGGAGATGTCAATCAGGCTTTCGCTGGCTTACAGGCAAAACACGGAGAGCTAAGAGTAACCGATACGGGCATTCGCGAAGCTACCATTATTGGGCAGGGAATTGGAGCCGCCCTCAGAGGCCTGCGCCCCATTACCGAGATTCAGTATTTAGATTATATTTATTACGCCATACAAACCCTGGCCGACGACCTTAGCTGTTTGCAATACCGCACCAAGGGTGGGCAGAAAGCACCACTCATTGTACGTACCCGAGGGCACCGCTTGGAAGGCATCTGGCATTCAGGCTCTCCGATTGGGATGCTTCTGCACAGTCTGAGAGGAATGCGCCTGCTGGTGCCTCGCAATATGACGCAAGCAGCGGGTTTTTACAATACATTGATGCAAGCCGATGAGCCTGCCCTCGTGATTGAATGCTTGAATGGCTATCGCTTGAAAGAAAGAATTCCTAGTAATATTGGCCAATTTACTGTTCCTCTGGGCATACCGGAGGTCATTCGTGAGGGTACGGATCTTACGATTGTCACCTATGGCTCTATGTGTCGGGTCGTGATGGAAGCTGCCCAACAGCTTGAAGAGGTGGGGATCAGTTGTGAGATAATGGATGTGCAGACACTACTGCCTTTTGATATAGAGCACCGCATTGTCCAGTCTATTCAGAAAACGAATCGGGTCATTTTCGCAGATGAGGATGTGCCAGGAGGAGCTTCTGCCTACATGATGCAAAAGGTCGTAGAAGAGCAAAACGCCTATCGCTGGTTAGATTCTAAGCCTATGACCGTCACAGCCAAAGCCCATCGCCCTGCTTATGGCTCAGATGGAGATTATTTTTCTAAACCCAATGTAGAAACCGTTTTTGACGCGGTGTATCAAATGATGAGAGAAACTGATCCCCAGCAATTCCCCGCGATTTATTAGCTAAATTCGCAGGAACGGATAGATGTGGATTAAAATAAAAGCCTCATGGTCAATCATGAGGCGATCTAATTGCTACAATTCAGAAGCTTTTATTTGTTTATTAATTGCTTGGAAGTATCCTGATCGTGTCTGTCTCGATGATGTTGCTCAGATTAAAGGCGCGGTCGGCAATTTGTATTTGAAATTTAATAAGGTCATTATTTTGGTAAATTTCTCCTCTTCTGACCGTGAAAAAATGATTGAGCGTGCCTTCCAAAGGGCCGTCGGGCTCTTCTTCAAAAAGTGGAGGAAAACCACCATTATTTAAAGGAGCACCATTCCCAAAATCAATGGGCAAAAAACTTTCACCTTCACCTTCCTGACGTAATACCGTAACGAAGTAATTGAAGTGAAAGGCATTGCGGACAGTGTCCTCTATCTCACCATCTTCATTGACTGGATAAAAGAATTCCTGAAAAGGAGAAGGGGGCTGGGGAGGAGTAAAGTTAGCATTACGCTCCGACTGGAAGATACCCAAGTCTCCATCTCCGTCCTCAAAGTCAATCACGATAAAAAGCGAATCAAAGGCACCATCTGTACTGATTCTACGCAAATCATTGAACTCGATTTTAGGCGCAAACTCAAAGTCAGGTTTTTGGAAGCAACTAGTCGTGAGTAGAAGCAAAATTACACTAAAAAACAGGCAGAGTTGATTAAGAGCTTGTGTATTCATATTTTCTTGTCGTAACTTGGCTGTACTTTACTACCAAAGTAAAAGTAAAGAAAGGTTAGAGATCAGGAGCAAATTTAGGACTATTATCTCAGAAACGAATGGATTTTTTAAATAGTTCAAGATCAGAAATTTTTCAGCTTTCCCCTCGAGATTTCGAGCAAAAAGCTTTGGAATTATTCCGATTTCAGAGTGAAAATAATCAAATTTATCATCAATACGTACGAGCACTCGGCATAGATGCCTCCCAAATACAAAGTTTGGAAGAAATTCCTTTCCTGCCCATAGAGTTTTTTAAACAGCACAAAATTATCAGTCATTCTTTTGTAGAGGAGCAGATCTTTGAGAGTAGTGGTACGACTCAAAACGTTCCGAGTCGCCATTATGTGCAGAGCCTAGATTTCTATCGCCAAGTTTGTCGGCATATTTTTACGCAATTTTATGGCTCTCCCGAGCAATATCATATTCTAGCCTTACTTCCTTCTTATTTGGAAAGAAATAATTCTTCTCTGGTTACAATGGTGGCTGATCTGATTCAATGGTCAGATTCTCCACACGCTGGGTTTTTCATGCACGATTTGGCTGCGCTGAGCCAGCAACTCAGGATGCTCAAAGAATCATCTGATCGGCAGATTTTGCTGATCGGGGTTACTTTTGCCTTGTTAGATTTGGCTGAGCAATTCCCACAATCTCTCACTTCTGCCATTATCATGGAAACGGGGGGGATGAAAGGCCGTCGCCAAGAAATGATACGGGAAGAAGTTCACCAGATACTAAAGGACGCTTTTCAGGTAGAAAATATTCATTCGGAGTATGGCATGACCGAACTCCTCTCGCAAGCTTATTCCCAAGGACAAGGCATTTTTCGGTGCCCCCCTTGGATGCGTGTATTCCTGAGAGATTTGAGAGATCCTCTTTGTATAGATAATCAACTTACTTCGGGTGCTTTGAATATCATTGATTTGGCTAATCTGGATAGTTGTGCTTTTATCGCCACTCAAGACATTGCTAGCCAGATAGACCCGTATCACTTCCGTGTGCTGGGTCGTAGCGACCATAGTGAAATCAGAGGTTGCAACTTGCTCTACGAGGGCTAATCGGGCTGAACCTGCACCACGTACTTAACCTCGGTAAAGCTACCCTCCGTAATGCTACTGGCGTTACCCGTCAGATTACAAACGCTCCCCTCAAAGGTGCCAGAGACGGTACGATTTACAAAGTCTTGCTCAGTAATAATGATTTGCCCCTGAGGATTCGCACAAGAGTCAGAAGCAAGCTCCTGCGCATTTTCGCTATTAGTACCTACAATCAGCGCTAAAATACCATCATTATCCAAGGTATAAGTGCCAACCAAGCTCTCGGTATCGGGGGCAAGTACAGCCACTAACAGATTTCGCTCTCCTGGCACATTCTCTAATATTTCCAAAACCACTGTATCTCCCTGCTCTTCTAGAACATTCAACACACCCACGGCTCTGCGATTAGTACTTCGCTCATCAAAAGTATAAGCGATTAGGCTGGAGCTAGGGTTATCCACATCAATATCATCACAGGCACTGAAGATGAGAATAAGCCATAGAAACCCGACTAAGGATAAATTTTTCATGAATTTTTTTTGTTAAACAACTGTAAAAATAACGCTATGCTCATTCTTAGCCAAAAAAATGTATCGAGGAGCAAGATTTACTATTTGAATAAGCAGAGGCTTGATAAATTTGATAAGTTTATTTATATTTTTATATAAAAAAGTTATATTTAGAAGAAAATTTCTACCTGTACATATTGCGCTATTCTTGAAATAAATGTAACTTTGTTATCTGATTTCTGATAAATCGTGGTCAACTATCAGTTTTGAACAGGTCTTACTGATAAAACCCAATCCTATAAAATTAATTCCCCTGAAAAAGGGATTAAGAGAACGGTTTTTAAAAATCCGTTCTCTTCTTTTTTAGTATTTGTATTTTTAAATGTTAATCTCATGGCAAAAGTATCTTATTTTACCAAAGGAAAATTGGAAGAGCTTAAAGAAGAATTACATACGCTCAAAACCAAAGGAAGAGCCGATATGGCCAGACAAATTGCGGAGGCGAGAGACAAAGGTGATCTGAGTGAAAACGCAGAATATGATGCTGCCAAAGAAGCACAGGGACATTTGGAGCTTAAAATCTCCAAATTGGAAGAACTTCTTTCTAATGCTCGTGTTGTGGACGAATCTACCATTGACACTTCGCAGGTTTCTATTCTTTCTACGGTGAAAATTAAAAATATCAAGGTCAATAAAACCTTTACTTATACACTAGTAGCTGAGGAAGAAGCAGATGTGAAAGCGGGCAAAATTTCCGTGCAATCTCCCATTGGTAAAGGACTATTGGGGAAGAAGATAGGCGACAAGGCCAAAATAGAAGTGCCAGCCGGTACGATAGAGCTCGAGGTACTCGATATTACTCGGGAGTAAGATTGACCCCGGGATGAACCTAGCCAATCCTGAATAATTTTCATTATTTTGCGCGTATTGCTCAATCTTAAAGAACAAACCTCATGGCTACTATTTTCACCAAAATTATCAAAGGCGAATTAAATTGTCATCAAATCCTCGAAGATGAAGATTTTTTCGCCTTTCTAGACATTCACCCCATCGTGAAAGGGCACACGCTCGTCGTGCCCAAGCAAGAAATTGATTACTTATTTGACCTAGACGATCGAACGCTGGCTGGGCTACAAATATTTTCTAAGAAAATCGCCATTGCCCTCAAGGAAGCATTCTCCTGTGAGCGCGTAAGTGTGATTGTGGCTGGTTTTGAGGTGCCTCACGCACACGTGCACCTGATCCCGAGCAATTCTATGGAAGATTTAGATTTTTCGCACAAGCTTAAATTCTCTGAAGAAGAGTTCGTGGAAATTGCTCAGCAGATTAGAAGTAAATTAGCCTAATTTAATCAAAGCCGCCATCTCGACTGATTTTATTGGTGAGTTCTACGAAGTCCTCGACCGATAATTCTTCGGCTCGCTTGCTGAATATTTTTTCCTGACGCAAGGCTTCACTCAACTGTAATGGTTTCAAAGCATTTCTCAAAGTTTTACGGCGATTATTGAAGCCCTGCTTCACCACTTGGCGGAAGTTTTTTTCATTACAGGCCAAGTTTATTTGCGCATTTCTAGTCAAACGAATCACGCCCGAACGAACTTTGGGAGGAGGGCTAAAAACCTCAGGCTCAACCGTAAATAGATACACAATGTCGTAATAAGCTTGTAAAAAAACGCTCAGAATGCCATAGCTTTTGTTGCCAGGAGGAGAGGCAATCCGTTCGGCGACTTCTTTTTGGAGCATACAAACGATCTCTGGGATTTGCTGGTAATGATCTAATATTTTGAAAAAAATTTGTGAAGAAATATTATAAGGAAAGTTACCGATAATGCCGAACATATTCTCCCCAAAGAGGGCTCGAGGGTTGGTATGCAAAAAGTTTCCTTCTATGATGCGGTCGGTAGCCTCGGGATATTGGTGCTTCAAATAGTCAATGGATTCACGATCTAAATCCATTGCGTAAAATTCAAAGGTCGATGCTTGGATCAAAAAATTGGTCAAAATCCCAGTACCAGGGCCAATCTCGAGTAAGTATGTGTAATGCTGATGTTGGGTTAATTGTTTGACAATGCGCTCGGCTATTTGGAGATCTTTCAAAAAATGCTGCCCAAGATGTTTTTTGGGGGTAACCTTTGAATTTTGCATAGAAACGAGTTATTTGATTGAAAGACGGCTCGATTTTTATTTCAAAAAAACGGAGTATAGAATTCAAACCGTCTCTTAAATACTAAATATAGCGATAAAAAATAAACCTAATTTGGTTCTGCCTCTGTGGTATCAGATTCTGAAAATGACAGGAACTGTCTTCGTCAATAGTATGTTTTAAACTTTTTTGAGTGTCTAGACTGTTTTTAATCGATAAAGTATATCTTAATCTCTAAGGTTCAATAGCTGCCTTTGACCTAAAAAAGAAGGCATCCTACAAGCAATAAAACTGAACAGACTGAATAATACAATAAATATATGAGCCACCAACACCCTAAAAAAAATCATCAGGACGTTAAGCCCATCATCGGGATAACGGTAGGAGATTACAATGGCGTGGGGCCAGAGGTTATCTTAAAAGCGCTAGCTCACCCTTATCTACTAAAAATCTGTACTCCTGTTATTTACGGGTCGATGAAGATCTTTTCTAAATATCGGAAAATACTGGGTACAAAAGATATTTTTATCAACCAAGCACAAGCCATTCATCAAATCACCCATAAAAAAATCAACCTGATTACCGTAGGTTCGGGTAAAAATTTGGATATCCAACCGGGCAAGGTAAGCGAAGAGGCCGGAAAATTTGCTTACGCATCTCTCAAATCTGCTACTGAGGATTTGAAAAATAACCAAATCCACGCGATGGTTACAGCACCAATCAACAAGCACACGATGCAGAGCAAGGAATTTCAATTCCCAGGCCATACAGAATATCTCACGCAAAGCTTTGGAGCCAAAGAAAGCCTCATGCTTATGGTCTGCGAAAATTTGCGGATAGGAGTCGTGACAGGGCATGTGCCTCTGAGTGAAGTCAGTAGCTTACTCACGCGAGAGAAAATATTGAAGAAAATTCATATTCTACTCAAATCCCTACGTCAGGACTTTGGTATCCAAAAACCTAAAATTGCCGTGCTAGGATTTAATCCTCACGCCGGAGAAGAAGGACTCTTGGGAGATGAAGAGCAGCAGGTGATTCGTCCGGCCATCTTGGATGTCAAAAAGAAAGGAGACTTAATTTACGGTCCTTTTTCGGCAGATAGTTTTTTTGGAACCAGCGATTATCTCAAGTTTGATGCGATCTTGGCCATATACCATGACCAGGGCTTGATTCCTTTTAAAACCTTGGCCTTTGAGAGAGGGGTTAATTATACCGCAGGGCTGCCTTTCGTGCGTACCTCGCCCGACCACGGAACCGCTTACGACATCGCTGGCAAAGATCAAGCAAGTGATACCTCTTTCCGAGAAGCCATCTATTTGGCACGAGATATTGTCAAGGCACGTCAGGCACAAGAAGTCTTGACTTCCTAAACTACCCCAAAAGCGCTAGAACAAGAATAGTTTGGGAGGGAACTTTTTTAATTTTAAATTATCTAACTAAATTTGCATTCAATTTTAAGAGGAGAATCCGTGGAAGGTTTGGAAAACTATAATCTCGATATTGCCAGACTGAAAAATCAGGAATATCAGTACCAATATCAAATAAATCAGAATTTCTTTCAGTTATTTGAAAATAGCCCCGTACAAACAGGCGATCTGAAGGTAATCTTATCCCTCAGGAAGTCTGAGACAATGATTGAGTTACAATTTGACATTGAGGGTCTTATTCAACTGATTTGCGACAGAAGTCTGGAAAAATTTAATCATCCTGTTTCCCTCGAAGATAAATTGATCCTCAAATTTGGGGATCACAACGAGATTGTTACCGAAGAGCTGGAGATAATTTCTAAACATACCGTACAGATCAATCTGGCACAGTATATCTATGAATTTATCGGGCTGTCTGTACCGATGAAAAAATTACATCCCAAATTCCAACAGACAGAAGAAGCACTCGATAGCGAAGAAGAAGAGGAAAGTACCTTCATTTACAATTCGGAAACAGGCTATCAAGAGAATTCTGAAGATCACGAAGAGAAGCCAAGCGATCCTCGCTGGCAAGCACTCAAAAAGTTTAAAGATTAAATTATTATTTTAAATTGTTAAAGTATTTAAGGAATCATGGCACATCCTAAACGCAAGATATCCAAAGCGAGAAAAAATAAGCGTAGAACACACCACAAAATTGCCGAAAAGGCGATCGCTATCTGCGCCAATACAGGCGAAGCACACCTTTATCATCGTGCCTACGTGGTGGATGGAGATCTCTATTACAAGGGCAAAAAGATTGTAGAAAATTACAAACCCATTGCTTAAGATAACTAGACCCTAACCCTACAAGCAAATATGAAAATTGCCCTAGATGCCGTAGGAGGTGATTTTGCCCCTCAGGCTGTGATAGAAGGAGCAAAGCTGGCTCTTGCTGAACAGCCCGAGAATCTAGAAATTGTTCTCATTGGACCGCAAGAAGTAGTAGAACCCTTGTTAGAAAAAGAGGAAGGCAAGACCGACCGAATGCACCTTGTCCACGCACCCGATGTGATTGGTATGGCTGAACATCCGATGAAAGCCTTTGCACAAAAGAAAGAATCTAGTATCGCCAAGGGCTATGCTTTGCTTAAAACCAAAGCCGTGGATGCTTTTTGTAGTGCAGGTAATACGGGGGCAATGTTAGTAGGCGCGATTTATAGTATTAAGCTAGAAGAAGTCAATCGTCCCGCCATCATGAGTCATGTTCCCAAGCTCACAGGAGGGCATAGCATTATGCTCGATGTAGGGGCAAATACGGATTGTAAGGCAGAGACTTTGGCGCAGTTTGCCGAAATAGGAGCTGTCTTTTACAGTCAATTGCAAGGAGAAGAGAACCCTCGTGTCGCTTTGATTAATCTAGGAGAAGAAGCAGAAAAAGGGAATTTGGTTACACAGGCTGCCTACAAGCTGATTAAGGAAAAACAACAGATTAATTTCGTGGGCAATATTGAAGGTAGAGACCTCTTCAAAGACAAAGCAGACGTTTTGGTCTGTGATGGCTTCGTAGGGAATGTCATTATCAAAATGGCAGAGTCCTACTATGAAATTTTGCAAAGAAAATCTTTTTCCGATCCCTTTTTCGATAATTTTAACTACGAGCTAGTCGGGGGAAGCCCCATATTAGGAGTGGAAGGAAATGTCATTATTGGGCACGGCGTTTCTAATGGCAAAGCAGTCAAAAGCATGGTTTCTATGGCACAACGCATGATTGAAGCAGACTTACACACGAGAATCAAAAAAGCTTTGCTAGCTTAACGGCTCCGTCAAGCACCTTAAATGATGATAGCATATGAGTAAATTACGTGCCGCGATTACCGGAGTAGGAGGTTATGTTCCCGAGTATATCCTCAATAATCAAGAACTGGAAAAAATGGTAGATACCACCGACGAGTGGATTACTACACGTACAGGGATCAAAGAACGAAGGATTTTGAAGGGTGAAGAGCAGGGGCCTTCTCACATGGGAATAGAAGCCGTAAAAGAACTACTGGCCAAAACGCAAACTGACCCCAAAGAGATCGACTTGCTAATCTGCGCTACTACTACACCTGATTTTGTATTTCCTGCCACTGCCAACCTAATTGCCAATGGTGTCGGAGCAGTTAACTCTTTTAGCTATGATATGCAGGCAGCTTGCTCTGGTTTTCTTTATTCCATGATCGCAGGTTCTCAGTTTATAGAGTCTGGTAAGTATCAAAAAGTGGTTGTGGTCGGTTCAGATAAAATGTCTGCGATCATTGACTATACAGACCGTGCTACCTGTGTTATTTTTGGAGATGGAGCAGGAGCAGTGCTTTTGGAGCCTAATTCCGAAGAATTGGGAATCATAGACGCCAAGATGCAATCGGATGGTTCTGGGTATGTGCACCTGCATCAAAAAGCAGGAGGAAGTCGTCGCCCCCCTAGCCACGCCACCGTGGATGCCCGCGAACATTATGTTTACCAAGAAGGAGCCGCTGTTTTCAAGCACGCCGTGGTCAAAATGGCCGAAGTCTCTTCTCAGATTATGGAGCAGAATCACCTGAGTGCCCAAGATGTAGCTTGGCTGGTTCCTCATCAGGCAAATAAGCGGATCATTGACGCAACTGCCAAGAAAATGGGAATAGAAGACGATAAAGTAATGCTGAATATCCAGCGGTATGGTAATACCACCAATGGAACCTTACCACTCTGTCTTTGGGATTACGAATCTCAATTACAAAAGGGAGATAATTTGGTTTTCGCTACGTTTGGAGGAGGATTTACTTGGGGGGCTGCCTACGTAAAGTGGGCTTACGACGGAAAACAATTTTCAAAAAGCTAAACTTATCGTTTTTTTTGTATCGCTTTTTCCTTTTCTTGCACTTTTATTAGAATTAGAAAAGGAAATCACACAAGCCAGAAAATCCTAAAACCTTTTTGGGGTTTCATTTTTTGGACATTTAAGTAATCTCATGAAAGCAAAAGAAATTCAGGAATTAATAGATTTTATCGCCAAATCTGGTCTGGAGGAAGTAAACGTAGAGACGGATAGTTTTAAGATTAGCGTGAAGCGCAGTAACTTTGCTGCCAACCCAGAAACTAAGATGGTTTCTACGCCTTTGGTTTCTCAACCCAGCCAGAATCAAGTGCTGCCCACTTCCCCTGAGGTTAGTACTGCTAATCACAAAGAAAACGCCACTACCCAAGAAGCATCTACTTCCCAAAGTGAGGCAAATTATGTAGAGATCAAATCACCCATGATCGGTACTTTCTATCGTTCTCCCAATCCTGACTCTCCCTCCTTTGTCAATATAGGTGATAGCGTCAAAGAAGGAGATGTAGTCTGCATCATTGAGGCTATGAAGCTCTTCAACGAAATAGAATCAGAAGTAAGTGGTAAAATCGTGAAAGTGCTGGTAGATAATGCTTCACCGATTGAATATGATCAACCTTTATTTCTAGTAGACCCCAGCTGAAACGGTTCCGCCCAGAGAAGCTAACTGCTTTGGTCGAAGAGCAAAAACTCTTGACCACAGTAGAAAGTATTGAACCCAGCCCCAATCGTTTTTTAAGCTAAATAGCGTATGTTTCAAAAAATATTAATCGCCAATCGAGGCGAGATCGCCCTGCGCGTTATTCGTACCTGCCGAGAAATGGGCATCAAAACGGTGGCTGTCTATTCTACCGCCGATAGAGAAAGTCTACACGTACGCTTTGCCGATGAAGCTGTCTGCATTGGTAAAGCGCCGAGCCGAGATTCCTATCTGAATATCCCTCATATCATCGCGGCGGCTGAAATCACAAACGCGGATGCCATTCACCCGGGTTACGGCTTCCTCTCAGAAAATGCCGACTTTTCAAGGATTTGTGCTGAACATAGCATTAAATTCATTGGTGCTTCTCCCGATATGATCGAGACCATGGGAGATAAATCTACTGCCAAAAATACCATGAAAGCCGCCGGAGTTCCTACTATTCCCGGCTCAGAAGGCTTACTCGCCTCCTTCGAGGAAGGCATTGAACTGGCCAAAGAGATTGGTTATCCTGTGATTATCAAAGCTACGGCTGGCGGAGGTGGTAGGGGGATGCGTATCATCAAAGCCGAAGAAGAATTCGAGAAAGCATGGAAATCAGCCCGACAAGAAGCAGAAGCCGCTTTTGGAAATGATGGTATTTACCTGGAAAAATTCGTGGAAGAACCCCGCCACGTAGAAATCCAAATCGCCGGAGATCAATACGGTAAAGTCTGCCACCTCTCCGAAAGAGATTGTACTATCCAGCGTCGCCACCAAAAGCTCCTAGAAGAAACGCCTTCGCCCGTGATGACCTCCGAACTTCGTGAAAAAATGGGAGCCGCCGCGATCAAAGCCGCCGAAGCCATCAACTACGAAGGGGTAGGAACGATCGAATTCTTGGTAGATAAACACCTCGATTTCTATTTTATGGAAATGAACACCCGTATTCAGGTGGAGCATCCGGTTACCGAAGAAGTAACCAGCTTTGACCTGATTAAGGAGCAGATTAAAATTGCCGCGGGTATTCCTATCTCAGGGATCAATTATGAACCGCTACTCCACGCCATCGAGTGCCGAATCAATGCCGAAGACCCCACGAAGGATTTTCGCCCTTCCCCCGGAAAAATCACCAATTTGCATATTCCAGGTGGACACGGGGTGCGAGTAGATAGTCATATTTACTCAGGCTATATTATTCCGCCTAATTATGACTCCATGGTCGCGAAGCTTATCGTAAGCGCTCAGACTCGTGAGGAAGCCATTATTCGGATGAAAAGAGCCTTACAAGAGTTCGTCATCGAGGGCGTCAAAACGACGATTGGCTTCCATGTCAAGCTTATGGATGATGAAAAATTCAAAAGCGGCCATTTCACAACTGCCTTTATGGAAGGGTTTGACTTGAAGCAATTGGAAGATTGATGCATGGCAGGCGGCAGTGATCAAAATGCCGCTTTCACTTTTACATTGAACCGTGGTTCACAACCTGAAACTCGCTACTACACAAAGCTAAACTGCAGGTACTTGATTTTGTAGCCCTGCGCGGTAAACTTAGCCTCGAAGTTGGTTTGAATTCCCTGATGAATCTGATTAAGTTCTGATTTGTAAAGATCACGAGTGAATTGCAAATCTTTGATTTTCCAGTCTTCCAGCACCTCCAGTGCGTACTCAAACAGGCCAGTGTTATCGGTTTTGAGGTGTACCGTGCCTTCGGATTTCATCAAACTACGATACAGATGCAGGAAGCGAGGATGAATCAGACGGCGTTTTTCGTCTCGATCTTTGGGGCGAGGGTCAGGGAAGGTGACCCAAATTTCGTCCACTTCATTGGGCGCAAAAAAAAGATCAATATTCTGAATATAAGTACGAAGGAAGCCGACATTGCGCAAATCTTCTCTTAAGGCGATCTGGCTTCCTTTCCAGATGCGAGAACCTTTGATATCTACACCAATAAAGTTTTTTTGGGGGAATACCCTCGCTAAACCCACGGTGTATTCTCCACGTCCACAGCCCAATTCTAGCACCAGCGGGTTTTCATTTTCAAAATAAGACTCACGCCATTTGCCTTTAATTTGTGTATAAAGCGCTTTTCCCTCTTGAATCACGTTGTGTGCTTCTCGATTATCAGCAAATCTATCTAATTTTTTTCTTCCCATTTTTTGGTTCTAGGTTTTAAGTTGCAAATGATGGGTTGCAAATTAAGGATGCAGGGATCAGAATATAAAATGAATGCGGGTATTTTCTGTTACCTCAAACCAAGCGAGTCTAATGGTTAGCTTGTATGCTTTCAAAAAAACTTCACCTAGTCTTATTCCAAACCCCTAATTTTTCTTATTTTCCCAAGAATTTTAAGTCATCTTTTGCACAAATTTTTTATGAACGCCAAAAGCAATCATCAACAGTTGAGAGAAATGGAAATGGCTGCCTTGCATCCCGAAGAAGTAGGCATGTCTTCCATCCTTCTAAAAAAAGTGGATCAGCGATTAGAGTTAGCCACGCGAAAAAATGAAGCTCCAGGAGTAGTCGCACTCTGTGCAAGACAGGGGCAGGTAAGTTATTTCAAAAGTTTTGGCTTCCGCTCTTTGGAGCAAAGAGAGCGAATGCAAAAAGATGATATTTTCGCGATCGCTTCCATGACCAAAGCCATTACCACGGTGGCCTTGATGATGCTCTATGAAGCGAATAAATTCGATCTGGATAGTCCCATCGCTATGTATATTCCTGAATTTAAGCATGCCAGAGTCTTCCGTTTTCACGATCCCGCAAAAAAATACATAGAAACCGAACCTGCCCAAAAACCCATGAACATTCGCCATCTCCTCACGCATACCTCAGGCATTGGCTATCCCTTCCTGAGTAAGCACTTGCGCCATATGAGCGAGCACTTGGGTAGGATACAACCACAGAAGACCTTGAAAGAAAATATGCCTTATTTCGCCAGCTTGCCTTTGTTGAATCATCCGGGAGCACAGTGGAACTATGGCTATAGCACAGATATTTTAGGGCATTTGATAGAGGTGCTTTCGGGTTTGTCTTTGCATCAATTTTTCCAGCAATTTCTTTTTAACCCCTTGGGTATGGAAGATACTTTTTTCCATCTGCCTCCTGCCAAATGGAAACGTTATACCACTCGTTATGCCCGTACCTCAAACGGGAGATTGATTGATTTGCCGAAGCATTTGTCTGATCCTCAGAAAAGTAAATTCCTTTCGGGCGGTGGTGGCCTACTCTCAACGGCAGTAGACTACGGGAAGTTCTTACAAATGCTGCTCAATGAGGGCGAATACCACGGAAGGAGATACCTAAACAGGGAAACTGTCGCGATGATGACGCAAAACCAAATCCAGCATTTGCACGCCAGTGAAAAAGAATTTTCTTTTTTGACAGGAAAGGATAAATTTGGTCTCGGCTTTTTGGTTCATACTAAGGAAGGATTACATCAAAGCTCGCTGAGCCCGGGGGCTTATGGTTGGGCAGGTTCTTATAATACTTGGTATTGGGTAGATCCAGAGCAAGATTTATATGGAATTTTATTGACGCAAGTAGTTCCTTTCTCGGACGAGATTAGTGTCCAACTGTATCAAGATTTCCAAGAATTGATTTACGGAAGTATCCATGCCTAGTCCACAGACGATAGACCACAGTCCACAGCCATGAAAACTCTAAGCAGTCAAATGCCGTTTCGCCCTAACTTCTAACTTCTAACTTCTAACTCCTATTCCACCACTGCCTGATAGACGCCCACCTCGAATTTATTAAAAAGTTCTTTGTGTTGGGTAGGATAGATTTGGGTCATTACCACGGCACAAATTTCTTTGGCGGGATCAATCCAAAAAGTTGTGTTGAAAGCTCCTCCCCAGCCTAATCGTCCTGCCGGGGTAAGATTCTTGCTCGCAGAAGCAGGGGTAGAGATAGAAAATCCCAATCCGAATTTATCTACTTGGTTCGAACCCATCCCTAGCTCGCCAATTTGGTTCATACTCATCAGTGCCACGGTTTGAGGACTAAGCAATCGCTGACCGTTGTATTCGCCTTGATTGAGAATCATCTGGCAGAATTTTAGATAATCTAGGGCCGTACTTGTGAGGCCGCTACCGCCTGAGTAATAAGTTTTAGCTCCCTGCGTGGTAAAAGACATGGGACGCAATGCTTTGGGGTCGGTATATTTTTCTACAATACCCGCTTTGGTTTCGCCGTACATTTGTACCAAGCGATTTTCCATTTCTACTGGGAAGAAAAAACCTGTATCGTCCATACCCAAGGGTTCAAAAATACGCTCTTGGCAAAATTCGCCCAAAGTTTTGCCTGAAAGAACTTCCACCAAATAACCTAATACATCGGTACTGAGGCCATAGCTCCACTTTTCACCTGGCTCGTGGAGTAGAGGCAATTTTGCCAAGACTTTTACCCGATTGCCGATGGTTAATTTCATAGGGACGGCCAAATCAGGTACACCGGCTTTGGCATAGATAGCTCCGATGGTTTGGGGAGCTGTAAAACCATAGCCAATGCCCGAAGTATGCGTCAGCAGATGACGGATAGTAATCTGATTTTGAGCAGGTTTGGTAGTATAGGTGCTATCTTCGGGATTGAAAGTAGCGAGCACTTCGGGGTCTTTGAATTCGGGAATATATTTAGCCACCGGATCATCCAGTAGAAATTTACCTTCTTCATAAAGCATCATGATGGCCGTGGAAGTGATCGGCTTGGTCATGGAAGCAATCCGAAAGAGGTCATCTTTTTGCATAGGCTGGTCAGAACCAATGCCACTTGTACCAAAGGCTTTGTGATAGACGATTTTACCTCGGCGGACTACCATGGCCGTGGCTCCGGGGATCCATTTTTTTTCTAAATATTCTTGCATCAGGGCATCCAAGCGTGCCAGTCTTTCGGCAGATAGACCCACAGAAGCAGGAGAAGCTTCTTCCAGCACTTGCGCGTGACCATTTTGGGCATAAGCTGGAAAATAAAGGAAAGAAAAAACAAGAAATGAGATCAGAATGAAAACTTTACGTGCTTGCATGGGATTGTAGATTTAAAGACGGCTCAGATGCTTTTCGTAAAGATAAAGCATTCATTAATTTTATATATTTTTCCTCGGATAAATTTTAGAATATGGCTAAAACCTCTAAAACCGCGCTTGTGATCGGTGCCACGGGCTTAGTGGGTTCGGAACTGGTACAATTTCTCCTGGCATCAGATGATTATAGCAAAATCAAGATATTTGCTCGTAAACCTCTGAATTTTGAAGATCAGAGGGTAGAAACCTTTCAGATAGATTTTGACCGCATCGCGTCTTACCAAGATTTTATCCAAGCTGATGATGTGTTTTGTGCTTTGGGAATTACGCTTCGCAAAGCAGGCTCGCGGGCAGCGGCACGTCGGGTAGAATACGATTATCCTCTTGAGTTTGCCAAGATTGCGCTACAGAATGGAGCCAAACATTATCTTTTGATCAGCACGATGGGAGCCGATGCGGATGCTCATAATTATTATTTCCGCACCAAAGGAGAACTGGAGAATGCGCTGCAAGCTTTGAGTTATCCTCGCCTGTCTATCCTGCGTCCTTCATTGCTAGGAGGAGCGAGAGATGAAATTCGCCTCGGAGAAGATTTAATGAAGGTGATGATGACCGCTTTCAACGCTTTTATTCCCTACAAATATCGTATGATCTCGGCCAAGACCGTGGCCAAGTTCGCACAGCTCTTGGCACAACAGGAAAATGTATCTGGCACCAAAATCTACGAATCAGGGCAAATCCGCCGCATTGAGCAAAAACAATTTGATTTTAAAGCCTTCGAGGAGAAGACCGCCTACCGAGCGCTTTGATGGTTGCAGGTTTTTGCCCCAACTTACTTACTGGAAATAAATCGAAAAAGCAGCGTGTTTCCTAAATTCTCTGTAGTCTCTGTCTATATTTCTTACTTTTTACGCACATAATCCATTACCCAAAACATTTCTCGGGCAATTTGGCGACAGCGTTCATCATATTTGGCTGCCTCTTGGTCGGTGTTGTCAAATGCTTTGGGGTCAACATAAGGGATAGAAATCCGCCCATCGGCTCCAAACACGATCGGGCAAGCCTCATCGGCTTCGGAGCAAACCATCACGGCACAAAAATCCTTCTGGGGATTGGCTGGATGGCTATATTTCTTGGAGAACATGATGTGTTCTCCCAAATTTTTCCCGAAAGAGCCTTTGTAAACGGGGTTGTTTTCTCCTTTTTGCTCAGTAGTTTTTTCGATCTGAAAACCTGCTCTCTCGAGTGCCGCCACTGCACGCGGATTAAAAGCTGTGCCCTCAGTACCCCCCGAGAAAGTACTCACCTGATCTACTTCGTAATAAGCCGCTGCGGTTTGCAGCCAAAGTTGCCCCATGTGGCTACGTCGAGAATTATGCGTACAAATAACCGTGATTTGCACAGGCTGTTGATCTTGTTTTTTGGTCAAGATATAATCACCTAGCTCGATTAGTTTTTCTTTTCTTTCTTCGGGAATCTGCTCGAATTCGTCCGGCAACGTTTGGCAATAGTTTGCTAATTTTTCATAAAACTCAGGCATTTTCTTCTGGGAATCGTTGGAATTTGTAAATAAAGTCAAAATGAATGGTAAAAAAATAAGATTGAGTGTTTTCACGGGTTTTAGAGTTTGGGTTTGTGTGAATTTATAAAAGACAGCTTCGACATATGACGTAAACATACATCTATTTCAAACAACTTTTATTTTGATATTTCACTGTCCACAATCTGATGTAAAACTTTTATTTGCGTTCACTTCTCGGAAAAAATCTTCCAATTGATTTTTAGACTTCTCAAAAGCTTCAAAATCAATGCAGTAGCTAATACGTGTGCCTGTAATCTCTCCTTTAATCCAGCCTGCTTTTTTTAGTTCTTGCAGATGTTGAGAAACGGTGGTTCTGCTCAGGGGTAATTCTTGGGCAATATCCCCAGAAATGCAAGTGGTGGTTTCGGCTAAATATTTTAGAATAGCCAAGCGAGCGGGGTGCGATAGTAACTTAGCTATTTGTGCTACCTCTTGCAGGTCGTTGTCG
This sequence comes from uncultured Cytophagaceae bacterium, assembly GCA_964551015.1. Taxonomy (GTDB): domain Bacteria; phylum Bacteroidota; class Bacteroidia; order Cytophagales; family Microscillaceae; genus CAZKBP01. The sequence continues at coordinate 230,320 of CAZKBP010000005.1, forward strand.
AACGCTGTACTTTTAATCGTCATGCATTATTGTTTTATGATGCAAACATACGTCATTAAAGATTCAAAATCCAATTAATTTACAAAAAACATTGACTCTCCTTGGTTTCAACAGATTGGAAACCGAAGAGAGTCAATTGAGGGCAGGTGGGGTAAGCCTATGCTGGTATTAGCCAAGCAGATGCTTACTTGGGTACGTGTTTATCTAAGAAAGATTGAGCTGTTTTGTTCCAATCTTCAATTAATTCAGAGCGATGATCATTCAGGTAATCATTGGTTTTCTGATAAGTTTTGATCGCTCCGTTGTATTTGTTGACGGCTTCGTTGTAGCGGTCAATATCTTTTTGGGTAAGCTCGGATTGTTTTTTAGAGTCAAAACTTTCTTTGAGCTTCTCAAAATTTTCTTTTTTCAGATAAAAATCAATCAAATCTGGAGCTTTTTTTTGAGATTCTTCCAGGTAAAAGCTGAGCATGTTACGGCAGGCCATTTTGAGCGATACATCATTGTTGAAGCGTTTCATCGTGTCTAACTGCTCGATGCCTTCCTCGGCGTACTTTTCTAGGGTGCTCTTATTCTGCTCCATGGCGTTGATATCTCCTCGGTTGAGTGCCTCGATGAAGTAGATTTCTTGTTTATAAGATTTAAAGAAAATTAAATAAATCTTATCGTGGTACTGCATCACTTTGGTTGCGGCTTCTACCTTTTGGGTCGTTTCGTCTACCTCATTACTCTCGATGAGTTGGATTTGATGTCTTTGGGCAAATGACTTCCGGCGACCATCCAGTGTATCACCTGCGATGTCTAGTTTTTCGCGAGCCTTGGATTGAGCCAACAGATAAGCCTCCATGAGATCGTAGGACTGCTCGGCAATCTCTTCCATATCTAAGATTTTGCCGTAGTCTTCGGTAAGTACGAGATAGTTTAAGTCAAGAAAAGACACGACCGAATTGCGATAACTCGGATCATCTTCATAGGGCTGCATGGCTTTGACTTTTTCCCTCACCTCAGACATAGTACTGATGAGTTCTTGTCTCTTCTTTTCGACTTTACGAGCACGGCGGCTATGCGCGACGGCATTGAGATATTTCCAAAAATCAGCCGTAATGGCTTTGTATTCCTGATCGATTAGGCCCATATATTCGCCTGCGTGGGCAAATTCTTGAGCCGAAATAGCCCCATAGCTACCGATAAGACTAGCGAGGGTAAGCACGATGAGCTTTCCTCTTAGGTATTTGATTAGCTTCATAAAAGGTTTATTTTTTGTTGAATTGGATTAAATCTAAGGTGATGAGATAAGCCTCTTCTACATACAGATCGCGTTGCACATCTTGCCTTAGGCGTTGGTTGATTTCTTTTTTGTAGTCATCCCACTGGATAATTTCTTGATCGTAGCGGTGATTGGCTACTTGAAAATTGCGGGTAGGCTGTTCGTTTTCTTCTTCGGTGGTTTGGATTTTTTGGTAAGGTTGATAATAGCTCTGAAAAAAGGACTTGGGATGAAGGGGAATGGTTTCATTTTGATTGCTCCAAAAAATCTCTAGCTCTGCTTTGGTTTTTTCGTATTGCACGAAAGCCGGATAAGATTGAATCCGATTTTGGCTCTTGGAGCCTAGCTCAGAGAGTGGCAAATCGGGTAGGGGGTCATAAGTTTGCTCGGTTTCAATCGTATCCCAAGGCAGAGCCTGCTCGTAGGTATCTTCGCCAAACAAATTATCAGGCAAAAAATCAGGGAGTGTAATATCTGGCTGAACGCCTTTTTGCTGGTGACTTTGCCCGTCAATTCGGTAATAACGGTTGGTGGTTACTTTTACAAAGTCACTTTCAGTAGATTCAGGAGAAAGAGGCAGGATAATTTGTCCGCTGGCTTTGCCAAAGGTAGGGGTTCCTACGATGACCGCACGGTGGTAATCTTGTAAAGTGCCTGCTAAAATTTCTGAGGCCGAAGCACTCAGGCGATTTACCATCAGAATTAATGGCCCATCGAAGATGGTTCCTCGATTCCGATCTTTTAATACTTCTTCTTCTTGGGTTTGCTCTCTCGAGATACAGAGTGCGCCTTCGTCTACAAAGATGCCCGCCAATTCCATGGCCTCAAACATAGAACCGCCTCCGTTGAAGCGCAAATCCAAAATCAGTCCTTCAATATTTTCTCTCTTTAGCTTGAGAATCTCCCGGGCTACATCTTGGGCACAACCTTCCATACCCGAGCTTTCCCAGTCTGTGTAAAAGCCAGGCAGCGCAATGTAACCTACGTTCGTTTCACCTTGTAACACCAAGCTTTTAATCAGATTTTCTTCAGCGTTTATTTTCTCCTTGACTAGTGAGATGGTTTTAATTTGCCCGTTAGATTTACGGAGTTTAAAGTTGAGAGTTTTGTGACTGGAAGAGGCGAGCTGTTCCTCTAATTCTTCCTCATCAGCACAGCTAAGGTCTATGGCTTGCCCATCTGGCTCTGTGATCTCGATCAAAATATCACCTTGATGAATCTCGTTAGATTTCCAAGCTGCACCACCGGGAATGAGCTTTTCTATTTTAATATCGCCTTCGGAGGTTTCATCCAGATAAATCCCATATGATTCAGTAACGGGAGAAAGTTGATCTTGAAAACCCTGTAAATCTTCATAAGAAAAATAAGCAGTGTGTGGATCGTAGGTGCTACAAAGCACGTCCATAAATCGGTTTCCGAGGTATTGATCCAGACCCAATTTGTGGTTTAGAATTTTCTCTATTTTACAACGTTCTTTTTTTTGTACTTGATCTCTAATTTGGGCTTCTTGTGTCTGCCAAGCCTGCCAAGTATCCAAATCGGGGGCACTCGGGGGCTGTTTGGTCTGGAATAATTGATACAAGACTCTATAAGCGATCCACTGCTGCCATCTTTGGGCTGGATGGGCATCTGAAAAATGGGTAGGATACAGTTCTAAAGAGTCCTGAGTTTGCCAAGAAAGTGGTTTTTGGGAAGCTTCCTCGAGCAATTGCAAAGCCCTTTGCAAACCATTGCTATAAATCTCAGAAGTTTTGTCTAGCAAGATGCAAGTACGCGCTTGCAGTTGGTCATCGATTTGTTCTCGGTAGGCACGTAACTCATTTCTATCTGCTGGGGTGAGAATGAGATGATAGGGATCAATGGCCTCTAGGAAACGATCAAATACTAAGGTTGACCAATCGCTATTCAGGCGCGGAGGCTTATAATGCACCTTTCCTAAAAGCTGAGTGAGTTCATAGGCTTTCTGGCAAGGGTCGGAAGGAGCAGATGCATCGTGAATCAAAAAATCAAAAGGAGAAAGGAGTGTACTTGAATTTGGTACAAAGATTTGAGGAGCGGCAGCGATTTGCGCCTCGAGTGGTTTTGCACAACACAAAGGCAAAACCAAAAGCAGGAGGAGTTTTCTATTTTTCATTTTAAAAGCAAAGATATTCCATAGAGAAAGATATTCCGTAGGAGATGTAGATTACTAATTTGAAAGCCTTACAGATCGAGTCTCTTTTGATGAAAATAATTATTTTTTCGATAATAAATAGGTCTGTGCTAGTTAAAAGCTAGGGAATGCTAAGTGATAACTTCTTGGACTTTAAACGCTAAAAAAAACACCAAGTTACGATCTTATTTATACTTAGTTTTTGGTAGGCGAATTCTTATATAAAATCGAGTTTAGAAAAGCCTCAGGGATGCAATCATCACTAAGTGCAGATCGCTCTTGAGCCGAGATGTAAGGTCTATTTTCTCTCAGAACCAATCCTTTGCATATCTTCTTGAAAACGGTAGGCATAAAATTTACCCAATTCGGCGATCAGAGTAGTTTTTGGCGCATGCTCCGTTTGACTGGCCTCGATCAATTCTTGGTCCAAATAAAGATTGATACACAAATCTTGCTCGTAGTAGGCAGCCAACTCTCGGTAGTTGTATTGTCCGCGGTCATTCTGTCGCTCGTAGCAGAAAATAAGCTTACCCAAGTTGTCGTATAGATATTCTTGATAATAATTATCTTCTCCATTCTTACGATCTACTCGTACCATTCTCAGCACAGGCGTATCGTCTCCGATAAAGCTATAATAATATTGTTGGTTGATGTAGAAACGCTTCTGATTAGCCCACGTCCGATTCCCTGAGTTGATTTTAAACTCGTTCAAATAATAGCGATTTTGTCGAATCTGTTCCAGCACATATTCATAAATATCCTTGATGTTTCGGGTGGAGCCTTCTAGGCTTGACTCCTGAGCTGTTATTTTACTTGTGATGCTTAGCAACAGGAAAGATCCGACCATGAAAATGCGCTTAGTTTGCATGCTGTTATCTTTTCGTGTGTTTTCTTGCCCAAAATGGGCATCTAGAATTATAATTTCTTTGCTAACTTTACCCGCGTGAGTACTAACCACAGAGGGCAAAACATACCACGTTATGTGTAAGATAGCTGAAACTTCCTTTTTTTTATCTCAAAAACACTGCAAATATGGGGCTATGCTTGCATTTTTCATACTTTTCCACGGCTGGCTAGCCCATTTACCTCTTATCGCTCAATCCTCTCTTGCCACGAATCCTTGGAAAACGCTGGCGGATGTCTCTTTTAAGACAAAAAAGGAGAACAACTATCAAATAGACTACCCCGTTTTCGGAAAAAAAGTGCAAGCTTTGCAAGGTCAGACGATTAGACTGAAAGGTTATGTGCTCCCGATGGAGGTGGGCAATCAAAATACATTTATATTTTCCCTCCTGCCTTACAGCTCTTGTTTCTTCTGCGGAGGCGCGGGGCCAGAGACAGTAATCGAGGTGAATTCTCGAAAATCCATTGCTTACCAAGACCGCCCGATTGTGATTGAAGGCCGATTGGAGTTGAATGGTCAAGATGCAGACCATTTGATGTATATTCTCAGAGAGGCGGTCAAAATAAACTAATGCTTTAGCTACTTAATTTTTCAAGTCTGATTTTTATCTATGAAACAACTTTATCTCGGCTTTTTTTTATTCATCTTCTGGACAAACCTATCGTGGGCACAATCCGAATCTCAAAGTGATGCTCAGGTCATACGAGAAATTTATGACGAAGCACTCACTCGGCCACAAGCTTACCATTGGCTAGAATTTCTCTGCAAGCAAATTGGAGGCCGCTTAGCAGGTTCTCCTCAGGCGGCAGCAGCGGTCGAGTTTACCCGTCAGGTCATGGACACGCTAGGATTGGATCGGGTATTTTTGCAAGAAGTGATGGTGCCTCATTGGGTGAGGGGAGCCAAAGAAATAGGCAAAATCGTCAATTCCCAAAGTATAGGCAGTGTGGAAGTTCCCGTGTGTGCTCTGGGGAACTCCGTCGGTACAGGCCCGGCCGGAATCAGTGCTGAGGTGATAGAAGTAAAAGATTTCAAAGCATTGGAAGCTTTGGGAGAAGAAAAAATTAAAGGCAAAATCGTCTTCTTTAATCGCCCGATGGATCCCAAACTGGTGCTTACTTTCCAAGCCTACGGCGGAGCCGCCAACCAACGTGTGGCTGGCCCTTCCGAAGCCGCTAAATACGGAGCCGTAGGAGCGATTGTGCGTTCTCTTACCACTTCTCTGGACAATGTACCCCACACCGGTAGCTTACGATATAAACTCAATACTCCTCAAATTCCAGCGGTTGCCATCAGTACCCAAGGAGCCGAATTATTGAGTCGCCTTTTAAAAACCGAGCCTCATCTGAGATTTTACTTTGAGACTCATTGTCAAATGCTGCCCGATGTGCTCTCCTACAATGTGATTGGAGAAATCAAGGGCGCGGAGTTTCCCGATGAAATTATCGTGGTGGGTGGGCACTTAGACTCTTGGGATACCGGAGAAGGCGCACACGATGATGGAGCAGGGGTGGTGCAATCTATGGAAGTACTAAGATTGGTGAAATCAATCGGCATCCGCCCCAAACGCACCCTCCGCGCGGTTATGTTTATGAATGAAGAAAATGGGCTACGAGGAGGACGAAAATATGCCGAAATAGCTGAGCAGAATAAAGAAAATCATATCGCCGCGATCGAGTCAGATGCAGGTGGTTTTACCCCCAGAACTTTGGGTATCTCAAACGACCAAGGACAATTTGAGATCGTACAAAAGTGGCAGGAGCTATTCACACCCTACCAAATTAAAATCGTAGAAGGGGGCGGAGGAGCCGATATCAGCCCCCTGCGTGTACAGGGCACTACCCTGATGTCGTTGCGTCCAGATTCACAGCGGTATTTTGATTATCATCACACGGCTAATGATACTTTTGACAAAATTAACTCGAGAGAGCTTCAATTGGGAGCCGCCGCAATGGCTTCTCTGATTTATTTGATTTCAGAATATGGAATTTAAAAGAATACTTGCGATTCACCCGTCGGGAGCGGCGGATAAAAATTAATAGAGGTAAGACGCTAAAAATCAATTTGTAATTTTTCAATTCGTAATTTGCAATTATAATTTATGGCAAAACAAGTAAAAAATTTAGCTTTGGCCCTACAGGGTGGTGGTGCACACGGAGCTTTTACCTGGGGCGTTTTAGATCGCCTTCTGGAAGAAGAAGACATAGTATTAGACGGCTTCGTAGGAACTAGCGCCGGAGCAATGAATGCCACCGTGCTAGCCTATGGGCTGCATATAGAAGGAAAGGAAAAAGCCAGAGAGCTTCTCTATACATTTTGGAAAAAATCTTCGGATTATGCCTATTTCTCACCGCTACAACCTAGCTGGTATGACCAAAACTTTGGCAAATATGGAAATATGGACTATTCCTGGGGCTACAAGTCCACCGAATTGATCTCTCTTTACCTTTCTCCTTATCAGCTAAACCCCCTAGGAACTAACCCCTTGCGAGCAATCCTAGAAGAAATCGTAGACTTTGAGCGCTTACAAGCCTGTACGGCTACCAAGCTTTTTGTGTGCGCTACCAACGTGAGACGAGGAAGGGTCAAAGTGTTCAATCTCTCGGAGATTTGCGTAGATGCGGTTCTGGCTTCTGCCAATTTGCCCCAACTCTTTCACGCCGTTACCATTGACGGAGAAGACTACTGGGACGGCGGTTTCATGGGTAATCCACCGATTTTTCCTTTAATAGATGGAACTGATTGTAGCGATATTATGCTCGTGCAAATTAATCCCATCAATATTCCAAGTACGCCCCGTTCGGCTGAAGAAATTCGTGACCGCGTCAATGAATTAAGCTTCAACTCCAGCCTGATGCTCGAGATGAGAAAAATTGAATTCATAGAGCGTTTGATGAGGGAAGGTTTCAATCCGGATGGAAAATTCCGACATCTCCATATTCATAACATCAACCCGGAAACCGACATCTGGGATTTGAACGTGTCCAGTAAACTCAACGCGAATTGGGACTTTTTGATCTCTCTGAGAGACTTGGGAAGGAAATACGCGGACGAATGGCTAGATCAACATAAAGACAAGATTGGAAAAGAATCCACCTGCAATATCCGTGAGGTCTTTATGTAAAATGTTGGGAATGGATATTGCTAGGTTTTGACTATCTTTTGAGAGAAACTTTTGTCAAACCATCTTCAAAAACAGGCTTAGTTATGCGTGTGATTGCCAATATCCCCCATCAAGAATTTAATATTACGATCTTCTCTTGGAACCAAAAATACTTGCTCAAGTTTGAAAGAGAAAACCTCGAGCAAACTTACAAAATCAGCGAGATGGATCTAAGCTCCGAAGAAGATATCCAAGAGATGATCCAAGATCAGGATTTTCTCAATAAAGTGGCTGAACGCTTCGAGCAAATGCAAGAGGATTTGAGCGAAGCACTGGGCTATTCATAAAGTGAGAAAGAAACAAACAATGAAAGCATTAAGAATGAAAGATGGAGTATGGTTCACGAAACTTTTTCATCCTTAACGCTTTCATTAAATTTCACGTCTTCATCCAAAAGCTACCAATCAATGGGTTCTTTGCCTTGTTGCTCCAAGTAGGCATTGGCTTGACTAAAATGTTGGTTGCCGTTGAAACCTCGGGCGAGGGGCGAGGGGTGAGGTGCTTCTAGTACCAGATGCTTTTCTCGATCAATCACTTTTCCCTTTTGCTGAGCGTATTTCCCCCAAAGCATAAAGACTACATTTTCTCGCTCATCAGAGATGGTTTTGATGACCGCATCCGTGAAGGCTTCCCAGCCCTTCTTCTGGTGTGAACCGGCTTCTTTTGCTCTCACCGTGAGGGTAGCATTGAGCAAAAATACGCCCTGCTCGGCCCATCTTTCCAGATTACCACTTTTGGGGATGTCTTTACCCAAATCATCTTGGATTTCCTTGAAAATATTGCGCAGTGAAGCGGGAATCCGTACGCCATCATTCACCGAGAAACTCAGCCCATTGGCCTGCCCGGGGCCGTGGTAAGGGTCTTGCCCGAGAATTACTACTTTGACTTGGTCAAAAGGGGTTTTCTCGAAGGCACTGAAAATCAGCTTGCCCGGCGGGTAAATCGTGTGATTTTGATATTCTTCCTTCACAAAAGCAATTAGTTTCTCAAAGTAAGGCTTTGCAAACTCTTCGGATAAACGGTTTTTCCAAGATTCCTCGATTTTTACATCTGTCATATTCCTGTGATTTTGGGTTGATTTTTTAGCAAAGCTAATAAAAAATGAGCAATCGAGGTAGTGTTGAAACAAGTACAAAAAGCTTCTAAAAATGTTGAATTATTTCTTATATTTATCCTAGAACCCAATGGCAAAGAATTCTTTTGGCTGATCTCTTGAAAATGAGTTGATTATAACCATCTATTGATTTGATGGAGGTGAGTATATAAACAATTTTCTTGATTTTTTTCTATCAAAGTCGTTTTTTTTACATTCACAGGGTAGGGAGGATGAAACCTTAGCTAATTTGGCAAAGTTTTTATACTACAGTTAAAGTGACCAGCACTGTGGAATTTAGTCGCATATTCATCATCTATTATCAGCACACGAAAAATATGACAACCCAAATCACCGAAGGCATTAAAGTAAGTATCGTTACTGAATACCAACCTGAACATTTTAGTGGTGAACCCATTCACTACCGTTTTATCTATCGTGTTATTATCGAAAACTGCAGTGCCTACACAGCCCAATTATTAAGTCGTCATTGGTTTATTCATAATGTTGATGGCTACCTGAGAGAAGAAAAAGGGGAGGGCGTTGTAGGTAAAAAACCCATCTTAGAACCCGGAGAAAAACATCAATACTTATCTATTTGTAACCTAAGGACCCCCGTTGGAAAAATGCGCGGAGTCTACCGGATGGAGCGAGTCTACGATGGGAAAGTTTTTGAAGTCCGCATTCCAGAGTTTACCCTGATGCTCCCACATCTGTATAATTAAGTTCTGAGCGAAGAACCCTAGTTTCAGATATATCTTTTGATCTCAACGTCCCAAGCTTGATCTTATCTCTGATTCAGCACTGGCTGCAAGCTGGAAATGCTCACCATATTCATTCGCCTTTCGTATATCATCTTTATACGGAGATTATCCGATCTCAACAGTATTATTATGCCTACGAGGAAGTAGAAAATCTACACCGTGCCCTACGCAAAGACACCCGGGTGATTCAAGTTCAGGATTACGGGGCAGGTTCCAAGCGATTGCCTGGCCGTCATCGTAGAATAGGAGCGATTGCCCGCCATTCTGTATTATCTCGTAAGGAAGGTCGGTTGCTGTTTCGTTTGGTAAATCATTTCCAGCCCAAAGTGATCTTCGAGTTAGGAACTTCCTTGGGCATTTCTACGGCTTATTTGGGTAAAGCCGGAGGACAATCGCAAATTTACACCTTCGAAGGATGCCCCGCCACGGCGCATATTGCCCGAGAAAATTTTTCTCACCTAAAATTAGCACAAATTCAGGTGCTTGTCGGTTCCCTAGAAAATACCTTGTTGAACCAAGTACAAAAAGTAGATCAGATTGATTTTTTGTATATGGATGCGAATCATCGTTATGAACCCACGCTGGCTTACTTCGAGACTTGTTTGCCCAAGTTGCACGAAAATTCTCTGGTGATATTAGATGACATTTATTGGTCAAAAGAAATGCAGGTGGCCTGGCAGAATCTACATCATCGTCCTGAGGTGGGGCTAAGCATAGATTTATTTCAAATGGGATTACTTTTCTTCCGAAAAAAGCAAGCCAAAGAACATTTTACTCTACATTTTTAGTCTCTTGGGGCTGAGTCGTATTTTTTGTTTTATCAATATTTTCCCTGTCTTGCGCATCTGAATCATTTCTCTCCTCAAACAAGATTCGCACGGAGGGAGAATAAGTATCTTCATACTGCCCACTTTTGACGGCCCAGAGAAAAGCAAACAGAAAACCTCCGGCAACCAGAATACTAGCAATAACTAAAATGATAAGAACGGACATAATACAAAAATAAATAAATAGAACGATAACTAAAAAAAGAGCTGGCTCTCAGAATAAAGAACCAGTTCTCTGTAAACTTAATTATGAATTAAACTTATGATTTGTTATTAAACTCCTTTGGCTTTAATTTTCAGAATCACGTTTATTTTTCCTTTCTGGTCATCTCTCATAGCTCAAAGGTAAAGGAGGATGTTTTTTTTAAAAATGATATTTGTCAAGCTTTGGAGATAATTTTTTGAAAGCTTAAAGTGATCCGAAATTTTGGTTTAGAAGCAAAAAATTCCAATTTTGGATACAAGGAGGGGCTATTTGCAGCTCAGGGCTAAGCCAAGCAAAATAAATATTTGAAGCTTTATTTTTATTTTATTCATTTAGAAGATTACGATGTCTGCCAAAAGAACAAAATTTTTCCGCAAAACAATGACGATCTCTCTCGTGGCTAACGGTATCTTAGTGGTTGTCCTATTACTCATTTATTGGTTTAGCCGTCAGCAGTATTACCAGCAGGCCGAGCAACGCTTCCAAACTGCTTACGAGAGACGCGCCCAGCACCTCGAGACCCTACCCAACGGCTCCGAAGAAATAGTTTTTTTGGGTAATAGCCTGACCGCTGAGTGCAATTGGGCGGAGCTACTAGAGGATCATCGGGTCGTGAACCGTGGCATCGACGGCGACCGACTGAGCCTAGTGCTTCATCGCATTGCCGAGGTGGTAGAATCAAAGCCTACACGAATTTTCCTGATGATGGGCACCAACGACTTGGGCAAAGACCAGCCAGATTTGGATCAGCTAATCGCTAGCTACGAAAAAATTCTCAAAGAAATTAAAGTGCAATCACCAGCTACTCAGATTTTTGTGCAGAGCCTGCTTCCGGTCAATCCTAAATTGGGAGAGAAAAAAAGAAACAATGAAAATATGCAAGCTTTTAATCAAAAGCTTGAGGCACTGGCCGCTAGCTTGGAGACTGAATACATTGACCTTTACGCTTCTTTTACAGAAGAGGGACGCTTGAAGGAAACCTACAGTAACGATGGCCTCCATCTCAATGGAGCTGGCTATCAGCACTGGAAAAAACAACTCGCCCCGTATCTTGGAAAAAAACCCAAGCCCACGATGTTTGATCCAGAAAGGTTAAAAGACCAAGACATGCAGGAAGATGCAGACACGCTCACCGAAATTTGATTTCCAGACAAAGAGAATTCACTAAACTTATGAAAAAACTACTCATCACCTCTCTAGTTATCAATGCCTTGTTGATTTTGCTCGCCTTGTTGGGGCCTTCTCTGCTAAGGAATTATCGGGAAGGGATTGCTCAGAAAAATACACAATTGCACCGTGAAAGACGACTTTCGCTTTTTGATACCCTTGGTCTGTCTTCTGAGAGCATTATTTTCTTGGGAGATGAATTTATAGAAAGTGCCAACTGGCGAGAATTGATGCAAAATTCACAAATCAAAAATAGAGGCATCCGCAAAGAAACCAGCACTAATTTATTGAGTCGCCTGAAAAATATTACCCAAGCCAAACCCCAAAAAATCTTCTTGATGGTAGGCTACCACGATTTAAGAATGGGTAAGGCTCCCAAACAAATTCTAGAAAATTATCAAAAAATAATCAAGCAAATCCAGCAATCCTCCTCCAAGACAGAAATTTACCTGCACAGCTTGACTCCTGTTTTTTATGAGCAAAATGATGAAGTCAAAAATGAAAATATCATCGTGCTAAACGGTGGCCTGCGAGAACTCGCCGCAAAAGAAAAAGCTACCTTCATTGACCTTTTCAACCCGATGGTGGGCAATACAGAAACCCATGAACTAAAACCCGAATACACCAATGATGGCCTGCATCTCAGCGCGGCTGCTTACGTGCGCTGGAAAGCCCTGATTGAGCGATATCTGAGTTGAAAATTAAGTAGTAAACCAATAAATAGAATGGAAGAACTCAGTACCGCATCATCTACCCACGCGTGCTAACTGCAATCAGTTGTTTCTTGAATTAATTCAATTCTTGACCAGCAATGGGCAATTTACCCTTTCCCACCTTCAGTTTGCCATCTGTAATTTGTAATTTGCATCTAAAACCTTGTTATCTCCCATGAACGCAACAACTGCCCCTCATCTCGAGCAAATGATCGAGCAATTACAGACCATTCAAGCCTATGGTGCCAAACTCGAGCAAAGATTTAATTTAGAAATTTCTCAAGCGCATCCATCTTTCCGGCAGAGCCTGCGAAACCTACTGCATTACTTAGCATTACGCCACCACGATATTCAAGACCTCCAGAAGCAATTAGGGAGAATGGGTATCTCGCGCCTCGGTAAAGCCGAAAGCCACGTAATCGCCAGCATGGTGGCCATCCAGAATATTTTACTGCGTATTCAGGGCTCTACTAATTTATTAGAAGAAGAAAATTGTGTTTCCTTTGACCAAGGTAAAGCTTTGCTAGAAGAGCACGCCGAACAATCTTTTGGGGCTAAACCTTCCCACCGTAGAGCACGCATCATGGTTACTTTTCCTTCCGAAGCGGCGGAGGACTACGAACTTGTGTTGGGGCTTTTGAAGGCGGGGATGAACTGTGCCCGACTCAATTGCGCCCACGATTCGCCAGAGGCCTGGGGAAAAATGATTCAAAACCTCCAAAAAGCCATGCAAGAAACGGGTAAGCACTGCAAGGTATGCATGGACTTGGGTGGCCCTAAGATACGTACGGGTGCGATGAAAGCCGGCCCCAAAGTCATCCATCTTTCACCCCAACGCGACCCTCTGGGTAATATCATCGGTACTTATCGAGTTTGGTTAGCTCCTGAGGAACAAACACCTCCCACAGAAACAGATGCACATATTCCCCTTGCCCAAGATTTGCTGGCAAAAGCCAAAACTGGTGATGAAATCCGCTTCCAAGATTCCCGTGGAAAAAAAAGAACCCTCCAACTCCTTGCACAGGAGGAAAATGGCTACTGGGCCGAGTCTGATGATAATGCTTACATCCTCACGGGACTACCCGTATCGCTTTGCCGCAAAGATGAGGAGATAGCACAGGGAGAGATCGGAGAGCTACCCCCCATCCAGCAACATATTCTACTCAACGTGGGAGATCAGTTTCGTATTCATAAAGCAGAACTGCCAGGCGAACCTGCTCAGTACGATGAGCAGGGCAATCTGCTCGCCTTGGCTCATACTTGCTGTGATTTGCCAAGCCTCTACACAGATTTACGTCCCGGTGAGAAAGTCCTTTTTGATGATGGCAAAATTGAAAGCGTAGTCAAAACCGTTTCTGATGAAGAAATTGTCGTGGAAATCACTTATGCCAAAGTGGGTGGAGCCAAACTCAAAGCCGAAAAAGGAATTAACCTGCCCGATAGTAACCTTCGCCTCAGCGGCTTAACCGAAAAGGATAAAGAAGACCTCAAATTCGTGGTCAAACACGCCGATGTGATTAATATGTCCTTTGTCAACAGCCCCCAAGATGTAGAAGATTTACTACAAGTAATACAAAATCTGGGAGCTTCCCCTGAGAAAATTGGCATTGTCCTCAAGATCGAGACGCAAAAAGGCGTCACGAACCTGCCGAGTATCCTGCTCAAAGCAATGCAATGGGCTCCCTTGGGAGTAATGATCGCCCGTGGTGACTTAGCCGTAGAATGTGGATGGAGAAATTTGGCCGAAGTTCAAGAGGAAATTCTTCGGATTTGCGAAGCCGCCCACGTACCCATTATCTGGGCTACGCAAGTACTAGAATCAGTAGCCAAAAAAGGACGCCCTTCTCGCGCCGAAATTACCGATGCCGCTATGTCTCAACGAGCAGAATGCGTTATGCTCAACAAAGGGCCTTATATTCTAGAAGCTATCTCCATGCTGGATGAAATTCTGCATTCCATGCAAATGCACCAAGACAAAAAGGCTCCCATGCTTCCGACCCTGAAAATACCTGATCATTTGGTTGGAGAGTAAATGGCAACAATTTATAGCGTAAATCACGACAAAAATAGGGTGCCTGCTCGTGGAGCAATCCCCGTGCAGTTCTGCACCTAAATCATGCAATCTAAAAAACTTCCAAACGATTTCTTTGCAAAAGGAGTTAAGAATAAGAATTCCAAACTAAAGAAAGAAAGATGTTTGCAAAAGTTATGTTTGTTTTAATCGGGAGCATTGTTTTTCCCGCAATCGGCTATTATTTAGACTGGCGATTTAATCGCAGACGGACGAAAAAGATGAAATAAAGATATTTTCTGAACCTAATTTCTTATTTTTGTCTTTCCAAAAAATTAATTTTAGAAAAATTAGCAATCGCCTCTCTTTATGAGTCAAGCCCCCAAGCATGTAGCCGTTCTGGGTTCTACTGGCTCCATCGGTACACAAGCCCTGGAAGTAATGGCTCAGCACCAAGATCAATTCCAGATCGATGTGCTGACGGCTCGCCGTAACGTAGATTTACTGATCGAGCAAAGCCTTCAATTTCATCCCAAGCACGTTGTCATCACGGAGTCTGCCCATTATCAGCAGCTCAAAAACGCTCTGTCTGGCCTTGATACTCAAGTGCACGCGGGGCAAGACGCTTTGGCCGAAGTAGTACAGGAACCCTCCACTGATTTAGTGTTGACGGGTGTAGTCGGCTATTGTGGCCTGCTACCTACCATCAAGGCTCTAGAAGCAGGCAAAGACATTGCCCTCTCGAATAAAGAAACTTTGGTCGTGGCCGGAGAGCTGATCATGGAACTAGCTCGGGAAAAAGATGCGGCTATCCTTCCCGTAGACTCGGAGCACTCGGCGATTTTTCAGTGCTTAGTCGGAGAAGCCCAAAATCCTATCGAAAAAATAATCTTGACCGCTTCGGGTGGCCCCTTTCGGGGAAAAAAAGTCGAAGAACTCCTGCACGTAACCAAAGCACAGGCACTCAAACATCCTAATTGGAGTATGGGAGCCAAGGTTACGATAGATTCAGCCTCTCTGATGAACAAAGGCCTAGAAGTGATCGAGGCAAAGTGGTTGTTTGGCTTAGAAACCCGTCAAGTAGAGGTCATTGTACATCCACAATCTATCGTTCATTCCCTCGTTCAATTTGAAGATGGCTCTATCAAAGCACAGATGGGGCTACCTGATATGAAGCTACCCATTCAATATGCCTTGAGCTATCCACGGCGATTGACCTCAAATTTTCCGCGGTTTAGTTTTTTAGATTATCCCCAACTCACTTTCGAGCAGCCAGATACGGAAACTTTCCGTAATCTGGTATTAGCCTTTGAAGCCTTGCAAAAAGCGGGGAATATGCCTTGTGTGCTCAATGCCGCGAATGAAGTAGTTGTGCAAAAATTTTTGGAAGATGGCATTCGTTTCTTAGAAATGTCGGATATCATTGCGGATTGTATGGCTAAGATTCCTTACATCCCGAGTCCAAGCTACGAGGATTACGTGCAGAGTGATGCCGAGGCTCGTAGGCTGGCAAGTATGTTGTGTAGTTAAAGATTTGTGATTAAAAAGATGATTTTGGCTTCTCACCATAAATAGCCCGTTGGAAGTAGCCAAAGTTACTAAAATAAAGATATGGGAACACTGATTATGATTGGACAGCTCCTCTTGGGCTTGTCTATTATTGTAGGCTTACACGAATTAGGCCACTTGGTAAGTGCCAAAGTATTTGGAATGCGCGTAGAACGCTACTCTATCGGCTTTCCACCCGAAATATATGGTTTTTATTGGGGAGAAACCAAGTACTCACTGGGTGCTCTCCCCCTGGGAGGTTATGTAAAAATCTCAGGAATGATTGATGAATCCTTTGATACCAAACACCTCAATGAAGCCCCCAAAGACTATGAATTCCGCTCCAAACCGGCTTGGCAAAGACTCATCGTGATGATGGGAGGAATCTTGGTCAATATTGTCACGGGAATCATGATGTTTATTGGCATCACTTACTACTGGGGCGAAAGCTACTTACCCGCCTCCGAAGTGGAGAAGAACGGGATTGTGGCCTATGATTTGGCCGAACAAGTTGGCCTGCAAGACGGCGACAAAATCATCGCTATCAACGGTAAGGACTTTGAAAATTTTAACGATGTCCTTAGTTCTGAAACCTTGCTGGGTCAAGACAGCTATTATACCGTACTCAGAGATGGTGAGAAAGTGAAAGTAGATCTCCCTAATGATCTCGTAGAGCAACTCTCTAACCGAGGCGGTGAACCTCAGAAATTTATTGAGGCGCGCGTTCCTTTTGCCGTGGGCGAAGTCATCCCAAATAAGCCCGCATCTCGTGCTGGTTTACAAGAAGGTGATAAAATCATTTCCTTTAACGGCAAATCCATTCAGTATTTTCACGAATTGCAAGCCCTACAACAAGAAAACAAGGGCGAAGAAGTCAAGCTCAAGATCAAAAGAGGCAATCAAATTCTTGAAAAGGAAATCCGTACCGCTGACGACGGAACTTTCGGCTTCTACCCCGATATGAAACTCAGCTACAAGCAGGTGGAGTATTCCTTTGCAGGCGCCATTCCCCGTGGTACAGAACGTGCTTTTCAATCCGTGGTGGATAATATCAAAGGCTTCGGCAAAATATTCCGAGGCGAAGTTTCACTTCGTGCCGTGAGTGGCCCCATTGGGATTGTCAATGCTTTCAGCCCGAATTGGGACTGGTTCCGGTTCTGGTATATCGTGGGGATTCTCTCCATGTGGTTAGCCTTCTTGAACTTCTTACCGATCCCCGCTCTCGACGGCGGACATGTGATGTTTTTGACCTACGAGATTGTATCAGGTCGCAAACCTTCGGATAAATTCTTAGAAAGATCGCAACAAGTAGGCATCGTGATTCTTTTGGCTTTGATGGTCTTTGTGCTGGGTAATGATATTTTTAATCTCTTCTTTTGATGTTGTTGGCCTTTGAGAAGTTTAGTTATCTATTTTTGTTGCTCCCGCTTGCTTGGCAACCCGAGGGGCAAGAAACCATGGAACTAAATCAGGATAGGCAGGCTTCCATCTGCAACTTGCCAGCCGTAACTCACCAACCAAACCACGATTTCCACACGAGCTTAGCCGAGATGCAGTACAATCCTGAGGCAAAATCTTTCGAGATTAGCCTCAGACTCTTTACTGATGATTTTGAATTGGCCTTAGGGCAAATGCAACAGGTAAAAAGCTATAGTTTGGATAAAAGCGAACGCCACGAACCTTTGATTAAAGATTTTATTCATAAGCATTTTTATTTGGTGAACGCTAAAAATCAAAAACTCGCCTACAAGTACTACGGAAGAGAGTTCGAGGCCGACGTAACGCTGCTCTACTTCGAGATTCCCGTCAAGAAAAACCTCCAAGATTACCAACTCCGTAATTCTGTCTTCACCAACCTATTTGACGACCAAGTGAATATCGTGAACGTCAAGTACTTCAAAACCAAGAAAACGCTGCTCTTTCGTCCCTCCCAAACCAAAAAAGTACTGGCTCTCGATTAGTTGATAAATCTTGTTGCTGGATTATCACCGGAGACGATGTTTAGGCGGAGTTTTGCGGAGGCTCTGTGTCAGATTGGATGGAGTGGTCTTTTGCTCCTACTTTTCATCTAAGAATAAGCACATTTTACCGAAAAATAATTGGGAAGCCGTGATTAATTAGCATTTATGTCAGGAGGTTGACGCTTATCAGCGAAGCTTGTCTCTAATTTAGTGTAGTAACATCAAATTTATAACTATGCTAAACAATCAGAATCGCCTTTATTTTTTATTGATTACTTTATGCTCAACCCTCTTACAGTCAAATGTTTACGGACAAGCACCTATCATCGATGGTTATTTCCAAGGAAAGGGCAATGCCTCTATTGCCGTGGGCTATGCCTTTAATAGCTTTGACAGTTTTTTCGCAGGAGAAGAGGAAGTAGATCCTGTACCAGCCCACGAGGAAATTGAGCAAAGCATTATCAATTTGTATGCCTCCTATGGAATCCTAGACAATCTGGATGTCACGGCGACCTTGCCTTACATTTTCGCCCAGAGTGCCGCCGGCCCTGACCCTGTTAATGGATTGACAGAAGACGATGCTTTCCAAGATTTGACCGTTAACCTGAAATGGAGCCCGCTTCAATCCAAATTTGGTAATGGCTATGTTTCTTATCAAGCGGCTCTGGGTTTCTCTACACCAATTGGGGATTATGCCGAGAATGGCATTTTATCTATCGGTAACGGCGCCTCGGCCGTGAATGCTACCTTGCTTACACACATACAATTAAATGCTGGTTTTTTTGCTACTTTTTCGGCGGGATACAGTTTCCGAGGGCAAGCTGATGACTTTGATGTGCCCAATGCCGCTATGCTAGGAGCCAAGCTCGGTTATGCGGGGAAGAAATTTTATGTAGATGTCTGGTCAGATTCCCAATTCAGCGAATCAGATGCAGTTGACATTAGCTCAGAAGCATTTATGGGTAATTTCCCAGAAACCCGTGTGGATTGGTTGCGTCTAGGTGCCAATGCTTATTATTCCATCGTGCCTGCGTTCGGTTTAACGGCTGGCTTTGGAACTGTTCTGGACGGGCGCAACGTCGGAAAATCCACTTACTACACCGGAGGAGTGGTTTTTAAGATTGATTAAAGCATTACAATTCTAAGATCTTCCATCATCTTGGGCTCCGAATCCTAACTTCTCACCAAGACACAGCGTATATTACGTTGTGTCTTTTGTCTATACAAGTCGCAGGGTTTCAGGCTAACACCAATCCCTCTCTGTGATGTCTACACTCGAGCGAGATTAAATTCTCCGCCAGAACACCCCAAAACCTCTCCGTGTCTCCGTATTTCTATGCCTCCGTGTTTAAAAAGATCAACCAAACCGCCCAAACTCCTCCCAGAGCTTCTCGAATTCCTGTCCATACTGCTTGGCGAGGTGAGGGTCATTACTCACCATCAGGTTCTCGTGATTGTACATATAAGCACTACGAGTCCAGTTGTAGCTACCTGTGAGCGTGATTTGCTCGTCGACGATGGCAAACTTGTGGTGCATATGATTGGGCGTATCGTCAATTTTGACGGGCACCCCGTGGCGAGCCAAGTAAGCAATGTCCGAACCTTTGTCTTCGGTTTTATCGTCGTCTGTGATGACTTTTACATCCAAAAATCGCTTATGGGCAAAGACGATTTCTTCGGCAATTTTATCATCACTGATGGTAAAGACACAGATTTTCAGGCTCTTTTGAGCATCCCGAATTCTCTGCAAAATGATTTGCCGACAGGCTTGCCCCGGACTGAAATACACCTTTTGCTTGAAGGTCGAGCGTTGTTCTTGGCTGTATTTCAAGATAACTTTGTTGGCTCCCTCCACCCAAGTCAAGATTTGTTGTGCTGAATAATCAGGTAGTTGTTCTTTGGCCATCTCGAAGATTTGCTTGCGCAGGAAGTGCAAACTCCCTTCGTGGAGTTGTTTTTCTCGGAGCCAAAGCAATAAAGCCTTTTTTTCAGCCGAAGAGAGTTTCTGATCTTCAATGGTCTTGCGGAATAAATGGGTGAGGTCTTGCATGAGATGAGCAATTTGGATAAAAGCCAGAAGATAGAATCTAAGAGTTAGGAGACGAGGAGTAAGCATTCCAGTCGGATGCTGTGGTCTGTACCGAGTTTTATCTTCTGATTTCCCGAGTTTGACTTCTAAATTCTCTTTTTTAGCTCCTATATGTTATCTCCTGCTGGTCAATATACACATTTCGTCTTAAAATGCTCTTATTCTTGGGCAAATTGTCTGGCCTCCTCGATCAGGTGCTGCTTGGAGTTTTCTGGCTGAATGTAACGATAATTGCCCTGACCTTTGCGAGAGAGTGTTTGTAATTGTTTTCGATAGGTAGGAGCCTCCGCTTTACCCAGATAAAAGACACTCAGATAAATTTGTTTTTGTGCATATTTTTCAATCATTTTTTGGTAGCGGCTTTTGAGCTCGAAAGCTCCATCTGTGGCGAGAATGATACGGTTATTTCCTTGAGGGATCAAGTGATCTTCGGCCAGTTCGTAGGCCAATTGGATGCCCGTTTGCGCCTCTGTTCCTCCTCCCGAGCGCAGTGATTCAATTTTTTTTGCAATCTCCTGCTTATTTTGGGCAGACATCGCAATGAGTGGGGCTTGTGCTTCACCCGAATAGGTCACGAGGGTAATAGAATCCTGTGGGCGCATGCGTGTTAACAAGAAAAGAAATGCTTCTTTGAGCAAAGGCAGTTTTTCGGGTTGGTTCATAGAAGCCGAAACATCCAGCAAAAAAACCAGATGATTGGGCAAAGCACCCTCTAAGTCGGGCAAAGAGTCAGTAGCAAGTGCTTGTTTTTGAGGCGTTTGCTTAGATTCTGGGTAAAGCACTTCAAACCAATGTGGCTCCTCGACCCATTTGAGAAGTGGCGTTGCATTCACGCTAATCATTTTGTTGAAGCCCTGCACCAGTCCCACTCCGTAGCGATTGTATTTATTTAGGAATTTATCATTGTAAAAAATATAAGATTTGTTGTGTTTTTTCCAGCGATAGCGTTCGGGGTCGTTTTTTAGGTAATCTCGGGCGTGGCTGAGAATAGCTTCCGCATCTCCAAGGCAGAACTTATATTGTACATCTGGGTCTTTGCCGTTATTGGAGCCAAAATCCGGCGCACCTGCCAAATGACTTTCTTGATTTGCACGGAGCGCATCTAGGCGGGAGCGCAGTTGCGTGGTGTCTTGGCGAATATCTTTTGCTGGCTGATAGCGCACTTTCTCAAACATTTCTTTGGCAATTTGCATCCAATCTTCCCAGAGCAGAGCCGTGCGACTCAGGGGCGTGGCTGGGATATCTTTGAGGTAAAATTTTTCATAGACTTCCCTGATGCTTTGATAATAGTTTTCTTTAATCTCGTCATAATGATGGATGGCGGAGGCGCATTGCTCCAGCCATTGATAAGCGTGCCGGAGGGAGTCATCTTGTCGGTAAAGTTCTTTTTCTAGATAATGCTGGATACTATCGGAAATGACTTCCATCTCTTCCAAGTTTTTCCTCAGGGCGGTCATTCCCTCTAAGATTTCCTGCTCGAGAGCGTACTCGAGGGGAGAGAATTTTTGAAGCTGGGCACGAATTTCGGGAGGAGTGGGGCGGTAGTACCAACTCTTGTGGAGGGTTTCTCGCATGGTTTCGTGCTTTTGAAAATAATGCCCCCGATCAAAGTTATATCCCGTATGGTCATAAGTGAGCAAACTTCTATTAAAAATTCGTAAATGATTCCGAAAAATATTAATTGAGTGAATCGTTTCGTTGATATAATCTACGTGGAGATTAAGATATTGAATAGCTTCATCTCTTTGGGATTGTGCCCGTGTGGTACGAGATAAAACGCTCATTATCAAAAAAATAACTACCAGACTAATTATGTAAAAACGATTACGAGTCATCAATTGAAGTACTTTATTTAATTTTGTAATATCATTAACCAAAAACAAAAACCTTGCGCCTTACCCGAAAGCCTGTCCTTTGTAATTACTACGTAACTTATAGATGTAACGCCCAATGTAGCTTTTGTGATATTTGGGAGCGACCTTCGCCCTATATTACGCTTGAGCAGGCCGAGAAAAATTTTATTGACCTCAAAAAACTGGGAGTCAAGGTCATCGATTTTACAGGTGGAGAGCCATTGCTACATCGTCAATTAGATCAATTATTAGGACTGGCCAAGGAGATGAAATTGATCACTACGGTCACTACGAATGGCTTACTCTACCCGAAATATGCCGAAAAACTGCGAGGGAAGGTAGATATGCTGCATTTCTCTCTGGATTCATCCCTCGCGCAGGAACACGACCGCATGCGTGGCGTGAAATGTTTTGATTTTGTGATGCAATCTATTCAAATAGCCAAAGAACTGGGGGAGAAGCCAGATATTTTGATGACGGTTTTTGAAGAAAATTTAGATCAAATTCAGCCCATTTATGAGCAGATTAGCTTAGCCAATCGTTTGGTCTTGATTCTGAATCCAGTTTTTGATTATAATCAGGTAGAGACGGGAGCAGGGCTTTCTGAAAGCGCTCTGCAAGTTTTGAGTGAATGGGGCAAAAAGCCAAATATTTATTTGAATAAAGCTTTTATCTCGTTGCGAAGAGACGGAGGAAATCACACGGATCGACCCATTTGCAGGGCAGGAAGTGCCACCGTGGTGATTTCTCCTGAAAATAAGTTGGTTTTACCCTGTTACCATTTAGGTCTGAAAGCATTCCCGATTGAAGGAAACTTATTTGAACTTTATCAATCTCCGGAAGTGCAAAAGCTGATTGCCCTCGAGGGGAGGTTGCCTGCTTGCGAGGGTTGCGCGATTAATTGCTACATGCAACCTTCTTTTGCCGTGGAAGTCAACAAATATTTTTGGAAAGCACTGCCTAGCACCTTGAAATACAACTACATGAAAGGCACTTGGAAGCAGTTGCTATAAAATAATTGAACCGTATTTAAAAGAGTTGCTAAATTTTTTTTGAAAAAATTAGCGTTGCTTATTTGATCAATAATCAGTGAATTTTTCTTTTCTTGAAGAAGTTTGTTCTTTTTAGAATGTTACTTTGATGATTATCATTACGAGGGTAAAAACAATCATTTCAGCACCCTAGTTATGAATTTATCAAACGCCTAAGACAGATTTTTTAAACTAGAGGAGGAGGAAAAGATAGAAACACTACTGCTTAGCGCGCTAAACATAGAGGGGCAAACCTTTGTTTGCCCCTTTTTTATATTCTCAACTGACTAATGGCCTTACCCAATAGCATCGCAAAAATATCGGTACTCTTCTGAAAACTCAGGAAAGGATTTTTATCCCCATCTTTTTCTAATTCCAGACCATTTGAGTAAACCGTGAAGTCCAAAATCCGGCTGAGGAGGATAATTTTATCACCCTTATTTCCCTTGTATAAAATACGTTTGTTGGTAAGATAGAGGGTTCCTGTATCGATTTGTTCCCACTCGTCAGTATCTAGCTCGAGCAGACTTTCGTTCGTATCTCGCCAGTACAGGCCTTTGGCAATTTTGAGGATCAGGTTAGAATGGCTGTAAGTAGTTTGCTCAGCCTGTTCATAGCGAGAAAACCAGCTAGTTTGCTCGGCCATGAAATAGCATTTTTCACTACGAGGGATATTGATATCTACCACCAATTCGGGCATTTCGTCATTTTCTATTTGCCAATAGAGTTTGTACTTCTCGAGGTCAGATTTGGTGGCCTCATCTAATTTTAGCTCAGCATTCAAATTTTTAGCGATGGCATAGAGTTCTTTTTCTTCTTGGGGGGTGAGTTTGGCGTCAGCAATGGCATTGTTCATAAAGTTCCGAATCAGCTCTTGACCGCTTTTCTCGTAAATTTTGTTAGCGACTTCTTGGGGAAGTTTGAGATCATTCTGTAGCTTTTCTATAAAAATTCTTTCTTTCTCATCTAGCTCACCATCTTGAATGACTTTGATAACTTCATTTTTATAGATTTTTCCAGCGAGTGCCTGGTGGATTTCGTCTACCTCTTTATCATTGAGCCCGAGGATGTACTTAAGATGTTTGAGATCGTTGAGTTCTTCTTCTGAGAGAAATTTATCTTCTAAGCAACTATTAAGATATTCTTGATAGAAAGTCGCCATTTCGTTGTCATAGTCTGCTTCAAAACTTACTCCGTATTTCTCGGCAATGGCATAGACCTCATCCACGGTGATGGTCTGCAATTCTTTCTCAGCCAGCAAATTGTTAACTTCAATGAGGGCGTTTTCCTTGACTTTTTTGCCGAGTACTTTTTGAAAAAAGCTAGGTTTCTTGAGTCCTTTTTTAGAGTAAATCTTGTGCTCCATGTTCGTATTTAATCAGTATTTGTGGTGTATCTGTAATTCTCGCTGGTTTTCTCGTAAGTCCTGTGTCTATTAATATTTGACGATTAATTAAGAAATATGGACGGATTTCCAAAGACTTTGGTTTTGATAACTGGGGCAAATTACAAATTTCAGTTTAGAAATACAGTAGATATTCACCTAATATACCCAAAGTCAGATTTGGTTTGGACAAGGGAGGGGGAGACTTTCTTTCAGTACTTAGTTATTATAAAATTGGGAAATACTCAAAGTAAAGCCCCGAAAAAGAAACGCATAAGCCAAAAGGATAAATCATCACCACTTAATAACCATTTTCCTGATAACGATTCATTCTGGCCCTTCTTCCCGCGAAATCTGGGATTTTGATATAATGTCTTTGCAAGCCTTCGCAGAGGGCTTCTACTGATAGGAACCAATCTTCTTTCTTGAGTGCCTGTAAGCCCAGGTAATGCTTGAGTTTGGTGATTTGCGCAGCCGTGATGTGGTCTTTAAGTTCTTTGGCCACAAAAGAAAACTCAATTTCGGCATCCAAGGTGAAGGTTTGCAAGGCTTTTTCAAAAAGCTGAATGATTTCGCCATAGTCAGGCTTTCGAAAGTCAATTTGAGTATCAAAGCGGCGTTGGAACGCCTTGTCCATATTCTGGGCGTAGTTGGTCGCCACAATGACCACGCCGGGGTAGTCTTCTATCTCTTGGAGCAGATAAGCAATATCCTGATTGACATAAGTATCTTGGGCATTTTGCGTCTTGGCACTCCGCTTTGAGAAAAGAGCATCCCCCTCATCACAAAAAAGAATCCAATTGCGGTTACGTGCTGTATGAAAAACGCGGGCAAGATTCTTGGTAGTTTCGCCCACGTATTTACTCACTATTTTTTCCAATGAAATCCGATAGACTGGTCGGTTGGTTTCTTTGGAAAGTAGCCGACCGAGCATAGTCTTGCCCGTGCCCGGCTCACCTACCAGAAGACAGCGATAGCCTTTGCGCTCACGCGCGAAATGCGGATGATTGGCTAATTGCTCATAATATTTGATCCAGTCCAGAAGCTCTACTACCTTTTCGTGCGTGGAGTAAGGAACCACGAAATCATCCCAAGTTTGCTCGGTGGTGAGCCTTTGGGCAGGGAAGTCAGGGCTGTAATCTGGGCGGTATTCTTGGTCAAAGGCAAACAAATGTTTGTATTCAGCGGAGAGGCTCAGGGTTCGGTATGACCAAGGAATGCCCTGAGGAGCCTCCTCCATTTCTAGTATGCCCTCTTGGTAAAAAGCGTGCACCGGATTAAAAGCTTTTTGCAATAACTGACGAGCCCTCAAATTATTACCAGCTAATAAATAGAGCACTGTTTCTGGGCAGGGAAGCATCAGCCCGTATGGTCTACCCTGAATTGCGCTGAGAGGTCTTTGGGCTCTGGTCTCCAAATCTTTGAGCAAATGAGTCAAGGAGGGATTCAGGTAAGGAGACAGTACCAGCAAGAGCACCATACGCTCAGCCAGGTGTAATAAATAGGAAACTTCGGGCGGGTATTTTGCTTGATTTTCTTGCTGTAATTTTCTTACAAATACTTCATAATGACTGTCTCCCAGCAGAGTTGGGGGCTGAATCGTCTGATAGGCATTTTCAGGAACCCAGTCTGTTGTGTGTTCAGATTGGGTTTTAAAATAAGAAGCCCGTTGAGAAAGCAACTGATAAAACCACTGAAACTCGCGGTGGTAAATTGTACTCAAATGTACATTCAAATCCTTTTTTTGCATAGCTTGTCTTGTTTAAATAGCTTGTTTGCTCATAAACTTATCAAAAAGTTTGCTGAAAACTCGAATACTTAACAAAAATTTCTCCCAACTCGCATATTTTTTGTTGCTGATTTGCTTAAACGAACTTCTTCCCAAGCTTATGCACAAATCAACAAGTAAAAAAGCCGATCCGGCTATTCCCCAAAAAACAAAACCAAGTCAGGATCAAGCTACCCCAAAGAAGTCCTCCGACTCAGATGTTTCCTCCCAAAATCCGATTCAAGCCGCTCTGGACGCGCATTTTAAAGTTCCCGAGGAAAATCCGATTCAGGCCGCCTTGGACGCGCATTTCAAAGTTCCCG
>CAZKBP010000006.1:0-31220 GCA_964551015.1 uncultured Cytophagaceae bacterium
ATGGTTCCGAAGGGGCTAAAGGTGGTTCTCGAGGGGGCTAGGGGTGGTTATCGAGGGGGGTCAAGGCGGTTCCGAAGGGGGGTCAAGGGGGTTCCGAAGGGGGGTCAAGGGGGTTTTTGATGCATTTCACTGATACTACTTGGCTGCTTGAAACTTAACGATAAAAGTAGCCCCCTGCCCCAGTTCGCTTTCGCACCAAACCTCTCCTTGCATGGCCTCTACGTATTTTTTGACAATCGAGAGTCCCAGTCCCGTGGCGGGTTCGCCCGCTGTGGGTTGGGCGCTCAATCTTTGGAATTTCCCAAAAAGTCGCGCTTGGTCTTGGGCACTAATGCCAGGGCCTTGGTCAATCACCTTGGCAATAACGGCTCCATTCTGACGCTCTACGCCCAAAGCCACTTGTGCTTGTGGACGAGAAAACTTGAGCGCATTCGAGATTAGATTTTCAAAAACTTGGAGACCGTAATTTCTATCTATTTTGACAATACAATCTGGATTTTGCTCTGCAAAAACAATCCGAATCTGCTTGCGAACGGCCTGATTCGCCATGCTTTCGCAAGCTTCTCGCATGAGGTGACAAAGATTAACGGGCTCCCACTGCAGGTTCATTCGGTTAGATTCTATGGCGTTCATATCCAAAATTTTGGCGATCATGTCGTTGATACGCGCGGTAGAGTCAAGGATTTTTGCTAAGTAGGCTTTTTGCTTAGGGTCAAGGTTTTCGGCATTCAATTGAATCACATTAGCCAATCCGTAGATATGATGCAGGGGATTTCTTAGGTCATGCGCTACGATCCCAATCAGGTGGTTCTTTTCCATATTCAGTTCTTCCAATCTTTGGTAAGCCTTGGCGTTCTCGAGAGCAATGGAGATAGGAACCACCAAGTTTTTTAAAATATTGAGGTGATAGGATGAATAAGCGTGGGCTTGAAAGCTTTGTACCGTCACCACGCCGATCACTTGCTGCTGTATAATGAGCGGGACATAAATGATCGAGACGGCCTCCTCTCCCGTGATAGGAGGTAGTTTCTCGTCGATGTATTTTGGGAATTCTTCTTGGTAATTATTCAGTAATACCTCGCGCCGGGTATGAAAGCACCAAACGGCTAGTCGCTGTCTCTCTTCCAGCGATAAGCTAAAAGGGTTGAGTCTTTGGCCTTGCTCTCTGACTTCCACGAAGTCGAGCTGCTGTAATTTTTCGTTATAAAAACCCATACCAAATACAGAAGCATCCATGAGCATATTGATATTTTGATAAACCGTATTGATGATATTATCCGTGGAGAGATGCTTGGTAATATCTCTACCCATCTCCCCGAGTAGCTTCATATCTTGGTAAGATTGCTCGATACGGGCGTTTTTAGTCTCCAGTTCTTCATTTTTCTGGCGAATTTCGGCCAAGCCTTTATTAATCTCCCGAGCTAAATATAAATTTTTTCTTCTTAGTCTCAGGGTATTTACTCTCACCATCAGTACCACCAAGCCAAAGGCCAGCAAGCCATAAGCGAGATAAGCTCCATAAGTCCGGTACCAAGGAGGGAGTATCTCGAAAGAAAAGCGCGCCACTTCACTTACCTGACCGTAGATATTCTTTGCCCTTACTAAGAAAGTATATTTACCCTCGTGCAAATTGGTGTAGTCTTTTTCTAAGCTATTACTCCAAGGCGACCATTCTCCATCCAGTCCGGCTAGCCGATATTGGTAAACCGTCTTTTCTATCTCTTCGTACCAAGTAGCCGCGAAGCGGAAGCGAATGTTATTATAATCATAAGCAAGCACCGGCGAAGCAGATTGACTCGGCCAGCTCGCCGCCGCTTGATATTGATTCAGAAAAGTACCCGCAAAAAGCAAGGAATCGCCCCCTTGGCGGTTTTGTACAGAAATAGAGCGCATTAAAGTACGGTAGGGATGCCGGAAGTGATCTTGTACCTGAGGCGCATAATGAAATAAGCCACCGCGTGTACCAAATAAGATATTGCTTTGATCGATAGGCGTAATGTGGCTCATTACATCAATTCTTAGTTTGTAAAAGCGCGTGGTATCCATCTCAGGCGATCGCCCTGATGGTTGCGAAATACAACCCACCGAACCATACTGGATAAACCAAAGGTTGCCATTGCCATCTGCTACGATCGGCTGCGCGTAGGTCTTAGCAAATAGCTTGGCATTTAGTTTTTGATCTGGCTCGAAACGATCTCGGCTAGGATGATAACGATAAATTCCTTCTCGGGTAATAAAGATTAATGCTCCTGCCAGCGAGAGGATGTTATTTCGAGAGTAAGAGGGAAGGCCATCTTGATCTGTGAGATGCTTGACCTGCTCCACCTTTTCTAAGTTCTCGTCTAGTTTTATTCTAAAAATTCCCTTGGCATAGTCACTAAACCAAATATAACCAGCTTGGTCCTCGTGCAGTGCGTGGCAATATTCTCTTACAGAAGCAATATCTCTCTTGAAAAGCCAAGTATCTCCTTTTTTTTCAAGCAAGGAAAGTCCTCCGTCAATTTTGCCTAATAAAAGATAGTTTGGGTGTTTTTTTAATTTACTAAACGAAAGTGCCGCCTGATGAGCCACGAGGGTTCGCGCAATGCTATCTTCTATAACGAGCACCCCCTCACTATGAGAATAGAGTAAACTATGCTGAAAGCTGAGACAAGACCCAGCGTATCCTTCGGTGTTAGCCACGAGCTTGAACTGCTCTGGCTCCTCGAGAGGGTCGTGCTTAGGTTGCCAATCTCGGTAAAAAATCCCGCGTGAAGTTCCTACATACAATTTGCCTTGATGCAAAACGGAGTTAATTACCCGCCCTTCTAGCCCTGAATGCTCGTTGTAGATCGTGAAAGGCGAGTTGATTTCCACGTGTGTAATGCCCATATCCAGAGATAGCCAGAGATTCAAGGCTTGATCTTGGTAGATACCCAACACGGAGCTATTCTGCAATCCCTGCGGTTGATCTAAGTGCTGAATGGCATGGCCTTGATTATCCGTAATCAGTAAACCCGCTTGGCGTGTCCCAAAGGCCAGATGATGCTCATCAAGACGGATTCCACAAGTGATGCCCTGCTTGAGCAAGAAGTTTTGTGTGTTCGCAGGAAAATCGGCCTCGTAGAGTTTTTGGGCTGTTTTGACGAGAGGGTGATAGAATCTAGGAGGCTGATTTTGGCTCAACCACAGAATTTTTCCTTGAGGATAAGGAATGGCCGCCCGGACGGGGTCATAGGCATAGATATCTCCTCCGGGAATCTTTCGAAATTTTCCTTGCTCCAGCACTAGCAAGCCATTTTCCCACTCACGTGCGTAGACTTGCCCGTGCACCTGAAAAATCTGGTCATAGGTACTGTTGGAGGTCAATACTTGCATTTCGCCATCCCTCCATAAGAAAAGATGTCGTTTTGCTTGAAAGATAATTACTCCTTCTGAAACCAGAATATTTGATATTTCCTCAAAATCTCGCTGAGTAGGAGGTATTTTGGCAAGCAGTGATTGGAAAGTAACCTGTCCTTGGGCGTCGGCACTGAGATATCCGAGTTCGCCATTACTGCCCACATAGATTTTGCCCTTGGGGTCAACGGCCAGCGCGTGTGCCTCGAGGTCGCCAGAGATCTTAATCAGATGCCATCGACTACCATCATATTCCAATACACCTGATTTGTTGGCAAAATACATTACCCCTCTCCGATCCTGTACTGCACCGTGGTTTTGAGCGTGTGCTTTGTAGATGGAGGGTGAATAATTGTTGATAAAAGGAATTCCTTTATTTTTGATCTGTCCTAGAGATACTAAAGAAATTCCTTTTAAAAGGAATAAGATTAATAAAATTCTTAGCATTGCCGTCTATTCGTACAAGCCTTAGGTTATATGGGTTATGGTAAGTGAGAAGCCGTGCAGAGAGATAGAAAAAGTGCTCTCGTGGCTCAAAATGTTTCGGTGTTTCTCACCTTGATACTAAATTAAAGAAAGTATCCAAGTAATAAAAACGCGAACCCAAGTTTAAAATGCTTGTCAAATAGAGGTAAGGGAGTAGAATAACGGATTTTCTGGAAACTTTATCCTGCTTTTTGCTTATTAGGATCTACCTGAATGCCTAATACATTAGACCAATCGCTCTCTTGGCCGTTTTCCTGATTTTTTTTCTTAGTGCCCTGAGCGTCTGCTGGTGATTGATTATTTTCAATATCGGCTAATTCATCGATCAGGTTTAGCTTATTTTTTTTACTTTTCATAATTCTTAACGTTTGTGCTATCTTCTTCAAGACAATTTGTGTATAACCATAAGGATGACTTTGAGTGACAACCCGTGCTTAGCTAACCGGATAACAAATAAATCTGGAATATTGAAGAAATGCAAGCAAATTTCTATTCATAAGAATAAAAATAGATTAAATAGGACTGGTTTTATATATTAACGCACAAAACGAAAAAAAGATCACCAATTTTAAAGAAAATCCCAATATTAGACCAAAGGCCAAGATTGGTTATCCCGGAGATTACACTACTCTATCTCTATCACCACATCGTCTGTGAGGGGGTGCCCCACACAGGTGAGTACAAAACCTTGCTCTAACTCTTTGGGAGTCAGCGCATCTTCTTCATCTAGTTTGACTTGGCCGGACACACATTTCCCCATACAGGCGGTACACATACCACTTTGGCAGGAGTAGGGTAAATCGATATCAAGCGATTGAGCCGTTTCTAGGATGGTTTTATCGGGTGGAACGGTAAAAACGTGCTCTTCTCCATCATAAATAATTTTTACTTCGCGCGCGACGATTTCTTCGGTGGTGGCTTGGGATTGGTCTTGCCGTGCTTCGGCTCTTGTTTCGGAGGCTTCTTCGGGGCTTACGCCAAAGCTTTCTTTGCGTAATTTGTCCAAGGGTAAATTAAGCTCGGCAAAAGACTGCTCAATTTGTTTCATCATGCCGGAGGGGCCACACATAAAGTACTCGGTCTGCGCTGGGTCTAGTTGCGGTAATTTATCCAAAATCTTTTTCAATATTTTGGTATTAATTCTTCCTTTGTAGCCCTTGCTCCAGAAAAGGGGTGCTTTCTCGAGTATATGAATGACCCTTACCCGCTCTGGATACTTTTGCTGAAGTGCTTCTAATTGATCTTTGAAAATAATACTCTCCTGATTTTGGTTCGCATAGATCAAAGAAATCATAGAGTGTGGCTCAGCCGAGAGGGTAGTTTTAAGAATAGACATCAAGGGGGTAATTCCACTCCCTCCTCCCAATAGAATCAAGTGATTTCGCTCGGTTCCGTTGTATTGCCGGGTAAACATGCCCATGGGTTCCAACACCTCGAGCGTCTGCCCGGCTTCCAGATGATCGTTCAAATGATTGGATACCTTGCCTCCTTGCACTCGTTTGACGGTTACGGCAGGTCGTGCATCTACCAAGGGAGAGGTACAGAGTGAATATGCGCGTCTCACCTGTTCGCCATTAATCTCTGGCAATAAGGTGAGAAATTGCCCTGCTTTGTAGTTTAGTTTATGCTCATCTGGATGCTCGAACTCGATGATGATGGCGTCTTCGGTTTCCCGAATGATATTTTGTACTTTTAATTGATAATGCTGAACACTCATAAAGACTAAAAAAAATATAATGCTTAATTGGATATGTGAATCTCTTCTGAAACGCTTAGCTTCACTGATTTCATATCATAAACCAAATTCAGAAAATACTGTTCAATCATTAACGGAAAGAGGCTCATTTTTGACCATGAGATTTCAGTTAAAATATTACTAATTAAATCATTGCAAAATGATGCTAAGCTCAAAACTTTTGAAGAGGCAACGCACCCAAGACTTGATCCAAACTCAGGAAGAGGTGGTTTGAGAAGTGGTTTGTGGAAACACAAGTCACGATGATAAAGGAACACCTGAGCCATGATTTCGCTTACGAATGACTATTTTGGCCTTGAAATTAAAACCCTAAAATCAATCTCTTATGAAAAAAATATGTGTTTTCTGTGGCTCAAATGCTGGGAACAAGCCTGAGTACAAGGAAATGGCCGAGCAGCTTGGCCGAGAAATGGTAAAAAGGGATTTGTGTCTGGTCTACGGCGGGGGACAAGTCGGTCTGATGGGCGCGATCGCGGATAGTGTACTCGAGGCTGGTGGGCAAGTAGAAGGGGTAATTCCACAATTTTTGGTAGATCAGGAGGTAGCCCACTCGGATATTAGCGAGCAGATCATTGTTCACTCCATGCACGAGCGTAAGCAAAAGATGGCTGAACTAGCAGATGGATTTATCACCATGCCGGGCGGAATTGGCACGCTGGAAGAGTTTTTTGAGACTTTGACCTGGTCTCAACTCAAACTGCATCAAAAACCCGTTGCCCTGCTCAATGTGGCTGGTTATTATGATAAATTATTAGATTTCCTGAATGATGCCACCCAAGCGGGTTTCCTCAAAAAAGAGAGTCTGGAAATCGTTTTAGTGGCTGATCAGATTTCTATACTATTGGATCAAATGCAAGCTTATCAAGATGAACACCCCTGGCCCGGGCTTAAATCCGACCAAACTTAAGGTCTGTAGGTAAGATTTCGTATTAAATCCCTTCATATTTATAATATTTGAGAGAAAAGCACTGATTTTGTTTTTTTATGAGACTTGTGGTCGCAATTGCCACAATTTTTGCAGATAGCTAACGATAATGTTAATTCGGTTCTAAGCTATTATGCATTTAAACAATACTTTTTCAATGCCGAAGGATGGATGGCAGGGGCTGCGTAACCATTGGAAATCAGAGTTTTTCTCCGCTTTTTTTGTCTTTACTCTATCACTTCCTTTCGCGATCAGTTTGGCCTTTGCGGCTCATTTGCCCATTACTTCCGGGCTGATTTCAGCCATTGTGGGCGGCGTTTTGATTACTTTTTTTGGGGGATCACATTTGACCATCAAATCCCCTACTCTGGCGATGGTTCCACTTATGATTGTGGCCGTACAGACTTTGGGTAGTGGCTATCTGGCTACGGGTTATAAATTTGTTTTTGCCGTGGTGGCGGTGGCTGGTATTTTACAAATATTGCTAGGGCTTACCAAGATTGGTGAATGGCTCAGTACTATTCCCGAGGTAATCATTTATGGAGTGTTGGCTCATATCGGGGTAATTATTTTTACCTATCAGATTCATTATTTGATCGGAGCAGAGCCCAGCACCACCGAGCCTTTGTGGGCACTGCTCGAATTTCCTTCCAATTTTATCTACCAGCTCAAGCCCAATATTGCTTTTATTGGGATTACCAGCCTGATTTTGCTCTTTATCTTTGCTTCTTTTAAATACCGTTTGACGAGCATTTTATCTGGTTCGCTTCTCGTACTAGGTTGGGGTTTGCTGATGAGCTTTTATTTTGATGTAAGGAGCAACGAAGGGGAGGCTTATTTGCTCGAGTTGTCTCGGAATCAAGCCGATTGGTTCACTTGGCCAGATTTCTCACGAATCCATACCCTCCACTCTATCGAGTTTATCTTAGTAATTGCCTTATTTGGTAGTCTGGAAACGATTTTGAATGTGAAGGCCATTGATGCGCTGGACTTTTATCGTAGAAAGTCTTATCTCAATCGAGAACTGATGGCCGTGGGTTTGGGGAATTTAGTCTGTGGTTTATTAGGGGGAATGCCCTTGATTTCTACCATTTTGCACAGTTCTATTAATGTCAACACGGGTGCCAAGACCCGTTGGTCTAACTTTATCAATGGCATTTTTCTAATTCTCTTTATGCTGTTTTTGGTCAAGCTCATTCGCTACATACCGGTTGCTTCGGTAGCTGCCATCGTCCTCTATTTCGGTTACTCCTTGGCTTCTCCCAAATTATTCAAAGACATTCAGCATACGGGCAAAGATCAGCTTTTGATCTTTATGATTACCTTACTTTCATCCCTTGGGGGAGGTATTTTGGTGGGCTTGTGCGCGGGTTACGTGTCTTATTTGCTCATTTTCTTATGGATCAATCGTGATTTCAAGTCTCTGTTTCGCTCTACGGTCAAGATTGTCAACTATGGTAATCAGCGTAGCAAAGTGATGGTGCGTAGTGTGGCGGTGGCTTCCAATTACTTACATCTTAAAAGACAGATCGATCAGATTTCAGAGGGCAGCCAGATTTATTTAGACTTCACGAAAAGCCAAATTGTAGATCATAGCTTTTTAGAACTGGTTTATCATCATCCTTACAATTATAATACAACCGAGGGCAGCATAGAGCTACAAGGCTTAGAAGATCACGATGTAGTTTCTGATCACCCGCTTTCTACCCGCCTTCTGCCTTCTAAGAAGAAGCAAAGGAAGCGTCGTTTGCAGACTGATGCCAATCAGTACAACGAAAGACAACTCGATGTACTAGCGGTGGCTGCTGTCAATAATTCTAAGCTTCGCCCCAACTTGACATACGATGGCCATAAATTGCAAGGCTTTAGTTTTTCTTTGGGGTATGAGATCAAATACCGCGAAAATAAGTTCAGCAAAAATTTTCAACCCTTGGCGTTTGATAAGTCTTCTAAGATTGAATTTTCTGACATATTTCTTTCCAAGGGTTTGCGAATGAGTGAGCAAAGTCTGCATATGTCTGTTATATTGATCTCCAGTCTGCAAGTCTATGTACCTGCTTTTACCCTGAGCAAAGAAGGTATTTTAGCAAAGGTCTTACAAACCATTGGCTACGAGGACATTGATTTTCGGGCACACCCTACTTTTTCTGAGCATTATCTTTTGAAAGGAATGGATGAAAAAGAAATTAGAGCCTTTTTCCGACCAGAACTTATCGAGTATCTGGAAGAGAATCGCGATTTTAATATCGAGAGTATGGACAATCAGCTGCTCGTGTACCGAGATATGCGTTTGATGACGCAGGTAGAAATCGAGGATGCGATGTACTTTGTAGAAGGATTATTAAAAATTATCTACCAAGAGACTCCAGAAACCTTGGAGATGATTATGGACGATTAGGTACTTGATTTTCTAGACAAACTAATCATCAATACGCCTAGCAATACTAAACCAGTCCCTACGATTTGGTACCAGGTGATGATTTCTTCTAAGAAAATACTCGCCAAAACAATGGTTGAAATCGGGCCGACACTCGAGATAATGGCCGCGTTACTCGCCCCAATACGCCCGATTCCAGCCGTGATTAGAAAAGAAGCAATCACCGTAGAAATCAGAGCCATCGCCAAGCTAAGCAGGTAAACCGTGACATCTAGTCGGAAAACCGCCAAAGGCTGAGCCAAAGAAGCATGAAAAATAACGGCGAAGGCGGCCATACTCATTGCATAAGCATTAAAACGTCTAGCCCCCCAGCGCGGAATCAGCTGTCCGCTCCCAGTCAGATATAATGCATAGACGATTGCCGCGCCAAAGATCAAACCTGCTCCTAAATACACTTTTTCCTGATCTTGCCATTGCAAATCTCCCCAAAAGGCAAAAGCAATCCCCGTGTAGGTGAATAAGAGAGCCAAATATTGTATACGCTGAACCGGCTGCTTGAATAAAATAGCCGAAGCAATCAATACGATCGTGGGATAAGAAAACAGGATTAACCGCTCCATGCTCGCCGTTACATAAAGCAGCCCCAGAAAATCTAACATACTGGCCAGATAATAACCCATCATTCCCAGCAAAATAATCCAGAACCAATCACTTTTCTTGATCTGGGTGTTTGCCTGCTTGCGACTCATCCAAGCAATGACTAAAAAAAACGGAAGAGAGAAAATCATGCGCAGAGCCAACAAGCTGATCGCATCAACTGGATAACGATAAGCTAACTTGACAAAAATTGCCTTGGTAGAAAAGGCAATGGCTCCCAAGAATACCATGAGTGCCCCCTGCCAATAATGAGTTCCTTGTACTTGACTAGACATCAATAGACGATAAAATGCTAGTGCAAATCTATCTATTTCTAGAGCAATTCCTCAAATTCTATCAGAAAGCCTGTTCGCATCCTGTATTTAGCACTTAACAGTTTTTTTTTGAGGAAGATCGGGCATCCGGTTCAGAGGAGAAGGACTAAAGTCCTAAGAAATCAGTAATTCTACGTACTTTATCGCAAATGAATGCACAAAAACCAGAGCATTTGTATTATATTTAGCCTTTATAGAATTTATTCCTAGCTGATGGCTGGGTTCACTTCATTTCACTTAACTCAACGTATGTTCTCAAACACTGTTCATCTCCGGCAGGGGCGCCATTTCTTCGTCCTTTTGGCCTGTCTCATTACTTTTCAATTAGAAGCGCAAATTTTTTCTCCCCTGAAGAGTCGTTTACCTCAGGGAGCCTCCACGTCCGTTTACAGACAAGGTAAACTCAGTAGCCCTAAGCTTAGTCGCTCCAAAGTATCTAATGTACTCTGGGGATTATACCAAGAACACCAACAAGTGCCCGGCCAAAAAGCCTGGACTATCTATGCGCAGGAAAAAGGGTACGATCAAGCCCTTATCCTCAGTGATGAAAAAGTGGTAATTGAGGCCGTGGCCGAGCAAGATGCTCAGGCATTGAAAACCAACCTAGAAGCAATCGGCTTAGAAAATGGAGCCGCCTTTGGGCGAATGGTTTCGGGTTTGCTCCCGATTTCACAGGTAGCCAAGTTATCAGGTTTGAAAAATTTACGCACGGTACGAGCGGGTTATCGTCCTTACATGCGGACGGGGAGTATCACCTCACAGGGAGATGCTGCCCAAGGCTCTGACTTGGCTCGCAATGCTTGTGGCTTGAATGGAGAAGGACTTACGGTCGGGATCATTTCGGATACTTATAATTTCCTGGGCGGAGAAGCAGAAGGTATCGCGAGTGGAGATTTGCCCGGCCCGGGGAACCCCCTTGGTTTTACCCAGCCTGTCAATGTGCTTGACCCGGGCGTACCTTTGGCTGGCGATGAGGGAAGAGCAATGGCCGAAATTATTCACGATGTAGCGCCTGGAGCCGCCTTAGCCTATCACACCGGCGTGTTAGGCCAGGCCAATTTTGCCCTGGGGGTGCTGGAGCTGGCCGAAGCAGGAGCCGATGTGATCGTAGATGATATTGGTTATTTTGATGATCCTTTCTTCCAAGATGGCATTATCGCGCAAGCTGTAGACATTGTTAGTGAAGCCGGAGTTAGTTATGTCTCTTCGGCAGGTAATGACGCGAGGGCATCTTACGAAAGCGAATTTCGCCCTACACAAGATACTTTCAAGATTACGGAGGGAGATGGTTTTCCGTTGGGAGATTATATCTTACACGATTTTGATCCGGGGCCAGGGGTTGATGTGTTTCAGCGAATTATCATCCCTACAGGGGGGGCGATTTCTTTCCAATGGTCACAAGCTTTTGCTTCCATTTGCCCGACCAGCCCCGGGGCTGATAGTGATTTAGACATCTTTATCTTTACCGAAGAAGGCGACTTTAGCAGTGTTATTTTCGGGGGAGTAGACGGGAACATTGGGGCTGATCCTCTGGAGTTTATTAGCTTTGAAACAGATTTTTTCGTTGAAGCCTACATTGTAATTGGTAAGTTCACGGGTATCCCTGAGTTTGGCATCGAGTTGGGCTTTACCCCGAATCCTGACCGAATCAAATGTCTATTCGTGGGAGCCGACTTGCAAGAAGAATTTGCCACCAATAGTAGTACGATCATTGGCCATCCCAATGCCAATGGAGCCATCGCGGTGGGGGCTGTTTTTTATGAGGATACGCCTGATTTTGGGCAGCCCGATCCAATCATAGAGCCTTTTTCTTCGGCGGGAGGAACCCCTATTTTGCTCACCCCCTGCGGAGATCCCATTGACCCAGAAGTACGCCAAAAACCAGAAGTTTCCGGGCCAGACGGAGGGAATAACACCTTTTTTGGTGGAGACGCTGAGGGGGATGGCTTTCCCAATTTCTTCGGCACTTCGGCTTCATCACCCCACGTGGCGGGTTTAGTCGCCCTGATGAAACAAGCTGATAGCAATCTGAGCCCTTCACAAATCAAGACCATTCTGCAAAATACCGCTCTCGATATGGATGATCCTTTTACCGTCGGGTTTGATGAGGGTTTTGACTTTGGGACTGGATTTGGCTTGGTGCAGGGTCTTGAGGCTTTGTCCGAACTGACCAATTGTGGTGGTATCGCCCGCTTAGAGCTTTATAATGCTGATACCGACGAATTGGTCCAGATTTTGAATAATGGAAATGAAATTCCTCTGGCTAGCATCGGAACAGACAATCTGGCGATTCGTGCCATCCCTACCAGCTCTAGCGTGGGTAGTGTTGAATTTGAGATTAGCGGAGCCTTCACCGCACAGCGGATAGAAAATATTGCTCCATATACTTCTTTCGGAAATGGTCAAAATCCTGATGGAAGCACTGACTTTTTTGGTCAGCAGTTTCCTTTTGGGGTGCTCGAGCCTGCTACCATTACCGTAGAGGCCACGGCCTTTAGTGAACCTGCCGGACAGGGAGAGGCAAGTGCCCCCTTGACTATTTCATTTAATTTGGTAGACGAGCCACTGCTATCTTTTAGCCTCATTGATGCTAGCACCGATCAAGAGCTAGGGGTAATTACTGATTTTACTATCATCAATACCAGTCTGGTTGGAGAAAACTTGAACATCCGGGTAAATTCTAACAATGAGCAAGCCATTGGTAGTGTTGGGTTTACACTCGAGGAAACAGATATCACCGTGACACCCATCGGTTTAGTATTAGAAGCTACAGAAAACATTCCTCCTTTCGCGCTCTTTGGTGATAATGGCGCAAATGATTTCAAGGATGGTTCTTTTGCCGAAGCTTTTTACTTACTTACGGCAACGCCATTTAGCGAGGATAATTTGCAGGGCGTCGAGGGTCCTTCTATCTCTCTGATCTTTGCCGTAAGTAATGACGGTGGGTTACCAGATGGCAATGTGGCGCTGAGCCGAGAAAGCCTGTCTTTCTTGCCTTATCCTAACCCTTTACCAGCCCAAGCAACTAATTTGCAAGTGAAATGGGAAAAAACAAATCAAAAACCTATCCCCATAACCTTGAGCTTGCTGAATCAATGGGGCGAGACACTTTATCAACAGAAAACCGAATTGTCTTCTGAGCAAGGCTTATACCAGTTGGACGTACAAGGTCTAGAACTGCCACGTGGCCTTTATTTCCTGAGGGTAGAAAAGCCCGGAAAAGCTCCCGAGATGATTCGTGTGATGAAAGATTAATATTTGGGTTGTGGATTCTCAGTTGAGAGTTTCTCTCGCAATTCTTCACCTAGAATATTTTCCCAAAAAACCTAGTTGGTCTTGGCCAGCTAGGTTTTATTATTGGTTTAATATCAATTCATCTTCTCCATCTATACATCCGAATGGCTTATTCAAACACAGAGACACAGAGACACAGAGACACGGAGACACAGAGACACAGAGACACAGAGACACGGAGGGCTTTCGGGGTATTCCCGCGGAAAATCTACCTCTATTCGAGTGTGCACATCACAGAGATGGATGGGTTTAATATACTGCATCTGAAAAGTGCTTGATAGAGGCACCCCACCACGGTAATGGAATCAGCTAAATTTTTGCAAAGCAGGAACGACCACTAAAAAAAACGGACGACTCACAACGCTTTAAAGTTTGAAGCCAAATACAAGCATATCATCTACTTGAATTTCCTCGCCTTGCCATTGATCCATGGTATTTTCTAAGGTTTGTAATTGCTGGTCTACAGGCAGTCCGTGCAGACCCGTGAGCAGTTCGCGGAAAGGAGTACGCATAAACTTTCGCCTTTCTGGCCCACCAAATTGATCTTCATAACCATCTGTAAACAGGTAAAAATCCGTAGTCTGTTCGGGATGGAGCTGAATTTGATGATTGGTAAATATTCGGTTACGAGAAGCATCTGCCTTGCGCCCGCCAATTTTGAGGGAATCGCCGTGAATCTCGTGCGCCTGTCCAGCCTGTATATAAAACAAGGGTTGCTTGGCCCCTGCAAATTCTAAGATTCTTTCTTTTTTGTCAATACGACAGATGGAGACGCGCATACTATTTTCAAGGAAAAGGTCTTTCTTATCGTTAGTGGTGGCCGCCAGGCTTGAAAAAAGCGAGTTCAGTTCTGTCAAAATATCGGCAGGGGAGCTGATTCCTTGCTGATACACAATACGATCCAAGAGAGTACTCCCTAGCATAGCTACCAAGGCACCTTGTGTACCGTGCCCTGTACAGTCAATCACTCCAATCAATGCTTCTTGCTCTAGGCGGGCGCACCAGTAAAAATCTCCTCCTCCCATCTCTTTGGGGCGGATAAAAAGAAAGAAATCGGAGAGAATTTCTTGAATTTTCCCTTGCCCGGGAAGCAGGGCTGACAGAATCCGGTCGGCATATTGTTGGCTCGCTACTAGCTCTTTCTGCTGTCGAGTAATCTTTTCAGAGAGT
The DNA here is from genome assembly GCA_964551015.1 of uncultured Cytophagaceae bacterium. GTDB lineage: Bacteria > Bacteroidota > Bacteroidia > Cytophagales > Microscillaceae > CAZKBP01. The sequence goes on from CAZKBP010000006.1 coordinate 14,358, forward strand.
TGAGCTACTGGCTGAGCATGAGTGGCCTCCTGACTCTGAGAGCTGGTTTTTGCTTCCTGGCTCTGGGATATATCTTTGACACTGAGGAGGTGGAAGATTCCTCCTTCTCGGTTCCATTCTTTTTCTAAAATACTAGCAGGAAAAGTAGACCCATCTGCTTTGCGTGCTTGTATTTCTAGTAGGTGATTCTCCAGTTGGGGCTGGCTGAGGGGATGCATCTCGGCGGTACTGGCGAAAAATTCGGTAATTTTTTTTCCTTTCAACTCTGCGGCGCGGTAGCCAAACATTTGTAACCAAAGTGGGTCTACTTCTACAATTTCTCGTGCTTCGTTTAAGAGCACATTCCCCTCAATATCTTCATTAATAGAGAGCCAACGCTGTAGTTGCTCTCTTTCAGAGCGGACTTGTTTGAGAAGTCTGGTTCGTTCTGCTGCTTTGAGGAGGGCATGTAAGCTAGCCGCGATACTCTTGCTGGCTAAGAAAAGGAAATTTAGATAATCGGGATCAGGTTTTTGGGGGAAGTTAATTTCAATTAACCCTATGGTTTTTTGCTGGTATACCAGAGGAAGCAGGATCAAGCATTTGAGGCGAATTTTACGCATAGAGGTAATCGAGGCAAATTCCTGGGCATCTGCCAAGATCATTGGCTCTTGATCACGTGCTACCTGCCCGACCAAGCCTTCTCCCATGGCGTACTCGAGAGGAATGTTGGAAGTAAAATCTATGGCAAAACTGCTAATAAACTTCAGCTTTTCGGTATCTGGCTTGGTGTAGTAAAAAGAGGCTTGCATGCCTTTGACAAAGGGGATGAGTTCATTGAGAATTTTCTCTGACCAATTTTCTAGAGATTGATTTTCTTCCCAGTGGACGATTTTGGCAAACTTCTCCAATGCTTGCTCCTGAAAACGTGTGCCGTGCTCCCCGTTTTGATAGATTTCGGTATAAGAAGCCAGTGGTTCTAATTCGGAGATAGACAGCTTGTGCGTCTCTGTCTGCTTGGAATTGGGTATATTTTCTACATTCATTTTTCAGGCTTTGAGCAAATTAGTTAACAAATTGAGAGATCACTAGCACTTTGGAGGGCTGCTGCTGCTCGTCTAGAATGGGGTTGAAATAACTGCGGAGACGAACCCGCTCGCCTTCTTTACCCACGTACTTCAGAATGAGTGAGGCAAAACCACCACTCGGTAGATTTCTCAAGGCTTCTACATAATTTTCGGAGGAACGGTCGGTAATATCTACAAACAGGCGATGATGCTTGGCAATTACCTCTTCCTCTTCATAACCTAAGAAAGTAAGAAATTGGCGATTCACTCGGATGATTTCACCGTTCAGATCTAGCTCAGTCAGAATGAAAGAGTTGTCCATTGCTCTCAGCTTCTCGACCATCTCTTGATTGCCTAGGCTTGCCTCCGTATCGGCTACTTCGGTCGCTTGGGTTTCTGGTGTTTCGTCGGGAGTCTCCATGACGTGGTTGACCAATTTGACGATTTCATAGGGCTTACCATCTTCTCCAATAATCGGGATATAGGTAACGTGCATGGGGATTTCCTTGCCACGATTCCCTAAGAACACGAGACGATCTACGCTTTGAGAGGCACCCATTTGCAAGCCTTGCCAGAGGATTTTATACTCACTAGAGTCGCGATATTCAGGGTGCAAGAATTCGGTGTATTTATTTCCTTCTACTTGCTCCAGCTTCAAGCCCAATAACATTAGGAGCTTGTTGTTGATACTTAGAATATTGCCCTCGAGATCAAATTCCATGGCGGCAAAAGCCGTGTTAATCTTGTTGAAAAGGCTAGAGAGTTCTTTTTCTTTTTGCCTCATTTCTTGGTGCTTGACCGCGAGTTGCTGTTGTTGGCTCTGGATCATCTCGGTTTGTTTCTGGCTTTCTTCCTCCTGCGTTTTGATCTCATCTTTGAGTTCTTCCATTTCTCTTTGTCGCTCGAGCAGTTCTCCCTTTTGCTGGTTGATGAGTTCGGTTTTTTTGATCAGGTCTTGCTCTTTTTGCTCGAGATTTTGCTGGATTTGCTCGAGTTCATTGAGTCTGTTATTGAAAGCTTCCTGCTCGCTTTGGTCAAGATTTGCGCCTTCGCTCAGTTGTTGTTTGAGGGAAGCGATTTCCTCTGTTTTTTGCTCAGATTCAGACTTGATTTTATCAATGGCCTCGAGTAGTGCTTGGTTCTCTTTTACTTTGGTATGCAAGGCTTCCTGCACCAGATCAAGCTCTTCGGAAGAGGCGGAGGAGTCAGCGTTTTGGCCTTGGCGGAGGGTTTTGATTAGGTTTTCTTTCTCTTGCAATTCTGCCTTTAGGCTCTCGAGAGCTTCTACCTGTAGGTTATGGTTCTCTCGGCGACGGGATAGCTCTTGCTCTTTGGCTTCTAGCTCAGCGCGTAGTTGAGACATTACTTCATCACCGCTGAGTTCTAAGTAGTTTTGGCTTTTTTCTACTTCGTGGCGGAGTTGCTCAATTTCTTCTTCTCTTTGCGCCAGTAAATCTTGCAGATTTTGGTTATTTTCCTGTGGTGGTACTTGATGATTTTCTTTGAGTTCAAGCAGTTGTAGTTTAGCAGTTTTGAGTTCTTCCTCGTGGAAAATCAGGGCTTCTTTAAGTTGATCCACGATTTCTTGGGAGGTCTCGGTTTGGATTTGTAGCTTTTCCTCGAGCTGAGCGATGGCATTTTCTTTTTCCTGTAATTGCTTTTGAAAGGTTTCTGCCTGTTCTAAATGGCTACCTTGCTGCTGTAGTTTTTCTTCAAAAGCTTTCAGGACGGCTTCTCTTTCCTGAATATAGTCTTGTAGTTGCCCGATAAATTCTTCTTTTTCTTTGAGTTTCGGGCGAATTTGATCCAGTGTAAAAGTTTTTTCTTGCAGTTCCACTTTCAAGCGATGGAGATCTTCTTCTTTGGCATTGAGTTGTGGTTCTACTTGTTCCAATGCATTTTTTTGCTCTTGCAGCTGCTGATTTAACCTTTGCAGCATTTCTTCTTTTTCTTGAAATGCGGGTTGCATTTGCTCGAGTGCCTGATTCTTTTCCTGTAATTCCTTTTGCAGTTCTTGTAACGACTGTTCACTGCTTTGGAGTTGGGTTTGTAAATCTTCCCAGATTCTTCCGTTATCCTGTATGGCTTCTTGGAGATGTTGGACGGCCTCTTCTTTTTGCTGCAGTTGAGTTTCCAGTGCTGAGGTATCGCCTAAGGCGGCCATTTCTTGTGCTCTTTTTTCTAATTCAGTGCGGAGCAGTTGTATTTCTTCTTCTCTTTCCTCGAGCATTTGTTTTTTCTGAGCCAGCTCTTGCTGGAGAGGCTCTAGTTCGGAGACGTTTTTCTGCTCGTCTGACTGCTGATTGAGCAAGTATTGTGAAACGAGCAACTCATCTTCTTTTTTCTTGAGCTTTGCTTCTAACAAGCGCATCTCATCGGCTTGCTGGGCGAGCATTTTTTCTTTTTGCTCTAATTCTCTGCGAAGCCCCTCGTCCGCGTTTTGTTGTTGCTGGAATTGGCCTTGCACTTGCTCGAGCGCCTCGGTTTTTTCTTGTAATTCTTTTTGTAGGGATTCAGCTTCTTCTCTATTTTCTAATAATTCTCGTTGGAGTGCTTCACTTCCTGCGCTTCTTTCCGCGAGCTGATGCTGTAAATGCTCGAGAGCTTGTCGCTGTTCCTGTATCTCTTGTCGGAGTGTTTCTCTTTCTTTTTCGGTTTGTTCGGTATTTTGAAGCTTCTCACCAAACTCGGCTTGGATAGACTGTAATTGTATTTGATTTTCGTCTAATACTTTCTCTAGGGACTCGATCTTTTCTTGGCTTTGGAGTAGTTGTGCCTCGAGCACTTCCTTTTCGTGTTTTAGTAGGCCGATTTTCTCCTTGAGAGATTCATTTTCTTGTTGGAATCCTGCTTGATTAGCCAAGCCGGCTTCGGTAGTGGTTAGTTTTTCTTGTAGTTCTTGCTGTGCTACTTGTTCTTGCGAGAGTTGCGCTTGCAATGCTTGGATTTTGGCTTCCTGCGCTTGAAGTTGTTCTGTCCATTCCGCAGTAGATGTGGAAATGGCTTTTTCGTCGAGTTGTTGCTTGAGCTGGTCAATTTCGGAAGCTTGCTGGCTCAGAGCTTTGCCTTGGCGCACGATTTCCTCTACGTGCTTGAGGTTTTCCTGTCGGATGGCCTCAGTTTCTTCCTTAGCCAAGCGGATGTCTTTTTTCCGCTCGATGAGCGTTTCGTCTTGTCTCTCGATTTCAGCGTCTTTCCATTTGATGGTTTCTTTGAACATATCAAGTTCTTTGACTTTGCGCTGATAATCTTTCTCGAGTTGTAGGCTTTGGTTTTTGAGATCGAGCAGTTGCTGATCTTTTTCTTCCAGATTTTTTTGCAAAAGCGTAATGGCTTCATTTGGCTCTCCTGCCTCGGAGGCTAGTTCGGCTAACTTTTGCTGGGTAATTTTTTGTATTTCTTGTTCTTTTTGATGAATCTCCAATTGAGCCTGCTCGAGTTTTTCTTGGGCTTGTTTAAACTCTTTTTCTAGGCCACGGTAGGTTTCAGTATCTTGTACCTGCTGAGGAAGAAGGGGCTGATTGGGCTTGGTTTGTATCTCTTGGAGTTTTTGGAGTGCTTCGCTCAATTCGTGGGCTTTGTTCTCGAGATTTTGATTGGCTTCCTCCAGTTGGGTTTTGAGTTGATTCACCTCTACGGTTTGCTCTTGGAGGAGGTTATCTTGCTCGATTTGCGATTTTGCTTCATAATTAATCAAATCTTCCTGACTCATTTGAGAGAGGGCGGCTTTGAGTTCATCTTCTTTGACCTGAAGCTGCTCTTGCATACTTTGGAGTTCTTCTTCCTTTTCGGCAAGTTCTTTTCGCTGTGCTTGGAAGAGTTCTGATTGTTGTATCGTTTCTTCTAGTAGAGCTTTGGTTTTTTGTTGATTGAAAACCGTTTGCAGAACGGCGGCTATGTTTCGGCTTGCTCTCTCGATGAGATGGATAGATTTGAGAGGGAGTTTATTGAGTACATTCAGTTCGATAATTCCATAGACTTTGTCATGGTATACCAGCGGGCTTACTACCAAAAAGCTGGCACTGATTCGGCCAATGGAAGAGTCTAATTGTGTCTCAATATTTTCAAGGCAGAGCATTTGCTTGGATTTAGCTACTTGGCCAATGAGTCCTTCTCCAAGGCGAAAAGTATTGCGATCCATGGTCTCGGGGGTGCAGGCATAACCGGCAGTAGCTTGAACCAGCCCTTTTTCGTGGTCGACTTTGAAAAAAGCCCCGTAAACGGCCTGGACAGTTTTGGAGAGATGGTTAATGAGATGGCTAGAAAAATCTTCTAGGTTTGCATCTAAGTATTCACGAATGACTTCGTCCAATTGGTTGAGATGGGAATCTAGCCATACACGATCCTCTAATTTTTTGCGCTCCTCGATAAAGCCTTGCTTGAGGGCTTCGTATTCCTCGTAAGAGATGGTGTTCGTCGAGGTATTTTCCAAAGTGTTGTTGGGGTCTTGCACCTGACTTATGGCTGAGCTATCTCCGGATTGTATTTTATTTTCTTCCATCAGAAAAATGATTCATTAAAGTCAATAAGCCTTTATTTGTTACCTGCTTAGGTGGTGGTTCACTTTGAAATTCGGGCTGGATTTCAAAGTCTAACTTCAACAGAACAAATAGAGTACCAAGTATGGCAGGAGATGCTTTTTTCCATCTTTTTGCTCAGGAATTCACAAAATGAAAAGCAACCAGTCGCCAGAAAAGGAAAAAAATATGGAAGGAGCAGCTCACGGCTCAGGGAATAGTACTCGGAGAGAAGCCCATACCAAATGGCTTTCGTAGCCTTTGCGAATTACGTATTGGGCTAGTTTTTGGCGGAATATCAGTAGGTTTTCTTCTTTGAGGTAGGCAGCCTTTTGCTTTAATAAGTTTTCTAGGGTGTATTGGTAATCTTCTTCCTCGATGGTTTGTAAGCCCAAACGAATACAGGCTTCACTCACGCCTTTCTGCCGCAAGCCCTGTTCTATTTTTAGTTTACCCCATTTTTTGAGACGAAACTTCCCTCCCGCAAAAGTGCAAGCAAAACGTGCTTCATTGATAAAGTTATCCTCTATCAGTCTACAAATCACTTCTTCAGCTTCTTCACCATAGATACCGTATTGATGTAAACGCTCCCGCACTTCCTGCTGGCTACGTTCTTGGTAGGCACAGTATTTAGACGCTTTTACGTAGGCTTGTTGGATGGTATAAACTTTTTTCAAAACGAAGCTAGCTTTTAGCAATGGTTAATTATTAAACAAATATAATCAAAATCTAACAAAAAAAGACAGACCATCGGGGTCTGTCTTGTTATAGTTGCGTTTCTATGTCTTGTTTCGCTGGTGCTGAACTGCTCCAGGGGTGCCAGCACCTTGTCGCTCGTTGCTCGAGACTGATAATATTAATTCATATTATCAAAAACGGCCATGACTTCACTCACCTTACCACGAGAGACTTCTAGCAGTTCTTTCTCATCGGGGTTGAGATCTAGCTCAATGACTTTCTCGATTCCATTTTTGCCCAAAATCACGGGTACGCCCAGATAGCAATTATTGATTCCATACTCTCCCTCCAGGCTGATACAGACTGGGAACACACGACGCTGGTCTTTGACGATGGCTTCTACCATCTGCGCTGCGGCCGAGCCAGGAGCATACCAAGCAGAGGTACCCATCAGTTTCACTAATTCACCCCCACCTTTTTTGGTTCTCTCTACGATGGGGTCTATCTTATCTTTGGATAGTAACTCCGTAACTGGTATTCCTCCTACGGTCGTGTAACGAGGTAGCGGAACCATGGTGTCGCCGTGCCCTCCCATCAATACAGCTTGAATGTCTTTGGGAGAAACGTTCAATTCGCTGGCTAAAAAAGCACGATAGCGTCCTGTATCTAAAATACCTGCCATACCCATCACACGATTGCGGGGAAACTGAGAAGTGACGTGAGCCGCATAGGTCATGACATCCAGAGGATTCGATACCACAATGATAATCGTATCTGGTGAATGCTGGATGATTTGCTCAGTTACCGACTTGACGATACCTGCGTTGGTAGAAATCAGATCGTCGCGAGACATACCTGGCTTGCGCGGTATTCCAGAAGTGATGACCACTACATCAGAGCCTGCGGTCTGGGCATAATCATTGGTAACCCCTAGGGTTTTTGTATCATATAAATTAATGGGAGCTTTCTGCCACATATCCAGCGCTTTTCCTTCGGCTAGTCCCTCTTTGATATCTAGAAGAATAACTTCATTAGCGACTTCGCGGTAAGCTAGTACGTCTGCACAGGTTGCGCCCACGTTGCCTGCACCTACAACTGTGATTTTCATATGTTCAAGTATTTTTAGTTATAAATTTAATCTTATAAATATTGTAAAGATTGTTTAGGTATGCAAGTATTCAAAATTTACTTGTGATTTTTTTGAGGGAGAAACAAAAGAAGAAGAAAATTGACGTATAGTTATCTGCCATATAAAAATTCTAATAAATGATTCCTTACCTTGAAATCTATCTGGGCTTTATTTGTATATTTTTCAGGAGGTTCTTATTTTTGGTTAAACAATTATGTTCTGTTATCACGTTTGCTGGCGCAAATAATAAAAATAAATTACCCCTATTCTGGAAGAAAAAAACCTCCATACAAGGAAGGAATCATCGCAACATCAAGCACTTTTTTGCAATACCAATTTACACACACATCTTCTACCGCCACAAACTATAGTTTGACAGAAAGTTTCTCTTAAAAAGCGCAAAAGATTAAGCCTGCGCTTTTGTATTCAGGACTTGCTTACTTTACATGGAAGGATAAGTAAGTCATGCACTTCTACACTAATTGCCTGTTATTCTTGTACACCAACTTACAGTAGGAACACAAATTGTCGAGTATCGAGAGCTGTCGACACTTCTTTTGTAAGGATACACTTTCTGTTTCACCTTTGAAGTTTTATCAATCAGGACTACAAAAATACACGACCTATTATGTCTAAGAACAAAAAAGATACGCTCAACGACCTAAATGAATTTTTGAAACACACCCAAGGTACAAAGACACCTAAATCACAAGGACAGAGCACCAAAAATAAGAATCAGCCCAAGGATTATCCTCAGAATCAAGCACCGAATGCACTTCCGCTCAATGGAAATGACCATACCAAGAAGAGCAAAGCCTCCGAGCAGGATGCAAGTAGTAGATTATCAGAAGAGAAACTGCTAGATTTTATCAAACAAATTGCCGAAGATAGAAAGACCTCACCCGAAAGAGTCTTAGCTGATTTGCTAAAAAAGAACTCGGCAGAGCATACTTTTCATAATTTTTTGCTCACTGATCTGATGGTGAAAGGCTCTTTCCTGATGTTCAACTTTTGGCTGATGATGCAAGAGTCGCAAAATGACTTGATTAATCTCAACTTTGGCTCAAAGGACAAAGAGGATAAGGAAGAAGAATAGTACGTATTTGGCAAATAACTGCTTTGATACGGATGCTTTTGAAGCGATTAGGGCTTTAGTTTCGCTTGGCGATTTTATTAAGAGAGACGTTCTTTTGGCGCGTACATTTGAAGCGATCCACGGTTTGTTTTCTTCTCTTTTGATGTTTCGTGTTTCTGCCTTGTACACGCTTGCGCCACATTTTCCAAGAGCTTTGCTTCATCTCTTGGCGCATCAGTTTGATGACTTCTCCTTCGCTCAGGCCAAATTGCGTCTCGATGGCATCGAAGGGAGTTCGGTCTTCCCAAGCCATTTCTACGATTCTATCAATATCTCTTTCGCTTAACTGGTATTTCTTAGCTATTTTCATAAAGAATGAAATTGGGTTATTTGTGAAATTGTTCGTTTATGCTAAAATCTTTTGTGGAGCTTCTCTGTTTTCTGCCTGAGCATAATTGTTATCGTCCTGTTAAATTTTATCCGATTTTTCAATTATTTTTTTAGTTTGCAAGATTTACAATCAATCAAAGCTCCTATGCAAAGATTTACTTTTAATCTTCCTGCTTGGCAAGGCATCATCGCCCTGATAGTTTTCTTTTCCATCAAATCCTGCCATACTGCCTCTGATTCTGGCGAAACGATCTCCCCGAAAACGGGTCATTGGCGTGGTGTGCTCGATTTACAAGGTCAGCCTGCCCCCTTCCGTATGGAAATTCAGGAGAAAGGAACAGACTATGTAGCTTACCTAATCAATGGAGCCGAACGGCTTGAATTAGACGAGATTCAGTTGGAAGGTGATTCTATCCATATCAATCTGCTGGCTTTCGGAGCAGAGCTTAAGGCACAGTTAGAGCCATCGGGCGAGTCAATGCAAGGTATTTGGGTCAAGCACGGTACGAGCCAACCCTATGAAGTCTCCTTCAAGGCTGAGCTTGGTCAAGACTATCGTTTTGAACCTCCACAAGAAGCGGCAGAGGTAGATTTGAGTGGAAAATGGTCGGTTACTTTTCGTGAAGACGATGGCCAAACTTATCCAGCTATTGGCGTATTTGAGCAAGACGGAAAACAACTCAAAGGTACTTTCTTGACTACTACCGGAGATTATCGCTATCTCAATGGTGTGGTGGAAGGAAAGAAAATGAAGCTTTCTACTTTCGATGGCGGACATGGTTTCTTATTTCTTGCTCAGAATGAAGGAGATAGTCTACAAGGAGAATTTTGGTCGGGACCTTACAGCTACGAAACTTTCCAAGCTTACCGCAATGACACGGCCACGCTCCCCGCTGCCGATCAGATTACTTACCTGAAAAAAGGCTACGATCGCTTGTCCTTCTCTTTTCCTAACTTGGCGGGCGAGCCGATTTCTCTGAACGATCCAAAATATCAAGGAAAAGTCGTAATCGTGCAAATCCTAGGGTCTTGGTGTCCCAACTGCATGGATGAAATCAAGTTCTTGGTGCCTTACTACGAAGAGAATAAAGACCGCGGCTTCGAGATCATTGGTCTGGCTTACGAGCGTAGCCCCGATTTTGAAAAAGCCCAGCCCCGTGTACTCAAGATGAAGGAAAGATTCAATATCCCTTATGATTTGCTCATTGCGGGAGTCAATGACAAAGCCCAAGCCGCCCAAACCTTACCCATGCTCAATCATATCTGGGCCTTCCCTACCATGATTCTGATTGATCGCGAAGGAGAAGTACGTTGGATACATACTGGATTTAGCGGTGCGGGCACGGGCAGTTATTATGAAGAATTTAAAGAAGAATTTTACCAAAGAATGGATAAGTTGTTCGCTGAGAAAGTTTAATGTAAATTTGCAGATAAATTCGAAATCATCCCTGTTGATGATCAGATTCATGATTACTTTTGAAGGGTCAGGTTAGTACAAATACCTTATCCACAAAGATTTGTGAACGATATCGACCAGAGTCAATTTTAAAAATTAAAACAATCAAAATGCAACATTGGGAAAAGCTGTACGAAGACATTAAGAAACTTCAGCAGAAAATCGGAGGAATTAATCTCAATTTAGAAGAATACTTACGTGCCATGCTCAAACTAGTCCTGGATAATCAAGAGAAAAAACCTTCTTTGGATTTATTTTTCAAGCTAATGAAAATGGCTTTTGTCAGTCAGCCTATCGCGCTGGACAAAAAGTGGCTCGATATTGATGAACCACCCATAGAACAATACGATTTTGAGCTAACCGATCAGGAAGAAGGCATAGAACTTATCAAGAAAGAGCCTTCAAGCCGCCAAGAAGACCTCGACTTCTTGACGCAGGTGCTCAAGTTTCAGATTGCCGAGCTACACAAAATGCAAAAAAAACAATTACAAGATCAGTCTAAGTATTTTGGGGTAGAATCCGAAACCGGCAATCTCTGGTATAATTTTGATCCTTTCAGCAACCTGGAGGCCGGTGTGAGAGGTTATATGGATAATATTCAGTCAGGAACTTCTCCGGCCGATTCCATCACTTGGAAAACGCTGGGAGAAATCATCGAACTCGGACGAATTTACGAATAGAAGGATTCAATACCCTTTCCTGAGCTCGGGCATCCCTGATGTCTGGGCTCAGGTTATGGCTTCTCTCAAATGCTTGAAGTAAGTACCTGCGTATTGCAAGCGACTTCCATACCAGGAAAACATTTCCCCATCTACTATCTGAATATGAGCCTTTGGGCAAATCTTCTGAAATTCTTCTAAATGCTTTTCTTTGAAAGGAAAGGGTTCTGAGGAGAGCAGAATCAGCTCAGGGTCAGCAGCTTGCAAATCTTCTTTGGTAATCTGGGGATAACGGCCTCGCTGGGCGAATATATTCTCAAATCCGATACGACGCAGCATATCATCTATAAAAGTAGGACTTCCCGCGACCATGTAAGGCTTGCGCCAGATCAAATATACTACCCGCAATCGGGGAAAATTACCATTGGCTAATTGCTGAAAATCTGCTCGAATCTTTTGTTGAAGCGACCGTGCGTCGGCTTGGTGGTGGGTCAATTCGCCTAGGCTTTCAATCATCACCAAGGCTTCTTCCAAGCTATAGATATCGCTCATCCATACTGGATATTGCTCAGCCAGTTCTAGGATGGCATTTTTTTCATTTTCTTCCTTGTTACCAATAATCAGGTCTGGTGCTAAATCTTGGATGCGATCCAAGTGAAAATTTTTGGTGCCACCAATGTTTATTTTTTCTTTACGGAGTTGTGGTGGATGTACGCAGAATTTGGTAACGCCGACCAGTTTTTTTTCTAATCCTAGGTCGTATAAAAGTTCGCTCTGAGAGGGAACTAGGGAAATAATTCTCTGAGGGAACTCGGGAACGCGTACTTCCCGATTCATTTGGTCATAGAAAATTCGCATAAATAGTCTGTTCTAAGTGAGTCCAAGTTTCTTCAATAACCAATCAAAAGGCTTAAGGACTCCGGCTTGGGCAGACTTTTTAGGCGGCTAAGTAAAGAAACTCTTCTTCACTCATCAAGAGCCAGTCCATGGCGTCTAAGTAATCTTTGAACAAGTGCAGATTAAAGCAAAATTCTTGGCTACGGATGTAGCGCAAAATTTCTACTCCTATCGCGCGATTTTCTTGATAGCGAGAAGAAATCCGGGCGATTTTTACATCACGAGACAGACGACGATTGGCTTCGGTCAAGAACTCTTCTTTGAACCACATTTTGTTGTCTACCGGAATCTCAAGATGCTTACGGGCATCAATCAGAAAGCGATGTACCTGCTTACGCTCTACCAAATCAAGGGCATCGCACCAAGCCTGACGAAAATCTTCAATGATAAGTGATCCAGATAATTTAAGGGTTACGGTCTGGATACCGCTGTTGTAGCTTAATTCATACATAGCAATTAGCGAGAAATGAAACCATACAATAGAGGCTAGGTATGGTGTAAGATTTTGGCAAGAAAGCTCTTGATAGATGAGGTAAGAGTCCTTAGCCGTATGATTCTTACATCTTCCTAACACGTATTAGTTTTCTTATACGAGAGTAACTCAAAAAAATCTAAAAATTTCTTCACTTTTTTCGATTTTTATCACATCTCTTGAATTTAAGGAGTATCTGAACTAATGCAGGATTTACCCATATTCTCGCTAGTCATCTACAAATTTTTGTCTAATTTGGACGAGTACAGATATGGATATGCTTTACAAAATACTGGCTTTGGCACTGGGCTTACTGCTCTTGATTTTGCACGAGCGTCTTTTATTGCGTCCTAGGATTCGTATTCATCTGCTTGCTTATGCCCTGATTCCTACGAAAACGCGTACACGCTGGCTTGATTTGGCTAACCCCCCCTCCTTAGCACGATCTACTCGTCCTTTTGTATTAGCATTATCTTTGGATGATTTTATTACTGAAAACGATCAAAGCGCTTTTTATCAAACCTTAAAAACACTTGCTTCTCGATATCCATTTACAGTTCAATGGCAAGCCAAACTCGGCTCGACAACATTTTCTAAACTCAATCAAGTGATATCTCAGTCCTTAGAGATGGAGATAGCCGTGGAGAGTATTCACCTGCTACCAAACGAAGAACCCTTGCCTCCTGAAGCCCTTCATTCTTTTTTAGTATCGTTCAAGAGTGCTTATCCTTACCTGAAAGTATCTGTAGATTTTCATCTGTGGTCGCCTGACCCACAAGAACTTGCTTGGAATAGCTTGGTTTCTGCTTCGGCTGGAAGAATGGATGATTTGGTCGTGAATCTCAAGGCCGCGGAGGTGCAGGCGCTTTCTCAAGTACCTGACTATTTTATTAAAATTTACCAGCAAATGGCTTGGTTGCAGCATTCAGCCCGATCTCAGCAACCATTACACTTGGATTTATCTAACCATACTCCAGCCCACTGGGTTGCGCTTCTGGGTGAGCAATTGGCCTATTTGTTGAGCTGGCAAGAGCCTAATATTCAAACATTTATCGCCTCGGACACTCCAGAGCAAAATACAGTGGCAGGAGCTTTGAGTACTATGTTAAGGGAGTTTTTGGCCGACCAAGCCCACATCCAACCCGTGAAGATAGAAGGTGCGCCCGTGCTAGTTGACGAAAGAGGGAAAAAGTTTCCGGCACTCTTGGGCTGGGGTTGGCATCGAGATTGGGAGGTAAACTTATTGTTTCTAAATCTTAGTGACCGGGCACAGGTTTTAGAAATGCAGCATATGTTCGTGAAAAAATATGTTTACGAGCAGCTTTCTCTGCCCAAAAGTTATTGGCTTTATGAGGATATTCAATTTCAGGATTTACAGGTCAATATCCAAACTCGCACGGGCGATTTAAGCTTACCACCTTACTCTATTACTCGGCTCAGTGCTCAGGATCTTGTTCCTAGTGCGATTTATCATCCTCTTCCCGATGGAACTCATTGGCAGATTTCGCCTGAGATTGTTGATGCTTATTTAAAGATCAATTTTTATTTATCCAGAAAACAATCTGTTCTTCTAAAAATATTCGATAGTTCGGGGCGCAGACTGTACCACCTTCATCAGCCCAGACAAAAAGCTGGACATTACGAAATACGCCTGAATACATCTCGCTTGGCGTCTGGACATTACCGAATTCTGCTAAAGATCAACTCACGATTTGGGGTCAAATTTTTTTGGAAAGAGAGTTGAAAGATAGGAAGATTAAAGATGACAGATTTGAGGATTCGCATTTGTGATTTCACGCGCTTGCGCCCAAAGCCTCCAAATCTCTAATCTCCGCACCTTTTCATGGGTAATTTAAATAATCCCGTAGTCTAGCATGGCCTCGGCCACTTTGACGAAGCCTCCAATATTGGCTCCTTTTACGTAATTCACGTGGTCTTTTTCTTCGCCGTAGCGGACACATTTCTCGTGAATTTTTTGCATAATGTCTTGCAGTTCTTGGTCTACGCGTTCACGCGTCCAAGTGAGGTGCATGGCATTTTGAGACATTTCTAAGCCAGAAATGGCTACGCCTCCTGCGTTGGCAGCTTTGCCGGGGCCGTACATAATTTTAGCTTCTTTGAAGAGATTAACGCCTTCGGCCACGGTGGGCATATTGGCTCCCTCGGATACCAGTTCGCAGCCATTATCTAGAAGTGCTTGGGCGTCTTCTTTCGAGATTTCGTTCTGAGTAGCGCAGGGGAAAGCCAAATCACAGGCTACGTGCCAAGGCTTTTTCTTTTCGTGGAATTCGCATTTGTTATCCTCCGCGTAGGTTTTCAAGCTACCACGTTGGTTGTTTTTGAGGTCAATGATATGGGCTAGTTTTTCTTCATTCAATCCCTCGGGATCATGAATAAAGCCCGAACGATCAGAGAGCGTGATCACTTTGGCACCCAGTTGGATCAATTTCTCGGCAGCGTATTGCGCCACATTACCCGAGCCGGAGATAATACAAGTTTTTCCTTCAACGTCGGCATTTTTTCTTTTGAGCATTTGTTGAGCAAAATACACTGCGCCATAGCCTGTGGCTTCAGTACGGATGGGGCTTCCGCCAATATCCAGACTTTTGCCCGTGAGTACGCCACTCGAGAACTTATGATTGATCCGCTTGTATTGTCCAAATAAGTAACCAATTTCTCTGGCTCCCACGCCAATATCACCTGCGGGTACATCTACACTTTCGCCAATATGCTTGGAAAGCTCTATCATGAAAGATTGACAAAAACGCATGACTTCTGCATCTGATTTGCCCTTGGGGTTAAAATTAGAACCTCCCTTCGCTCCTCCGATGGGCAGGGTAGTGAGGCTATTTTTAAAAATCTGCTCGAAACCCAGAAATTTCAGGACACTCAAATTCACGGATTTATCAAAACGTAGCCCTCCTTTGTAAGGGCCGATGGTATTATTGAATTGTACTCGATACCCTTTTTCTACCCGTACGTTTTTACGATCGTCTTCCCAACATACTCGGAAAATGATGATCCGATCTGGTTCGGTCATTCTTTCCAAGATTTTGGCCTTTGCGTATTGAGGATGTTCATTGATAAAAGGGATGAGGTCTTCAGCTACTTCTCGCACAGCTTGATGAAATTCCTTTTGCCCGGGGTTGCGCCGGATCAATCCATTCATGAATTTGCTTAATTCCATAAGTTTAAAAAATTCAAATATTTATATTAAAAAATAAAATTATTTAATTTTTTCCTCAAAACGTGATTTTCCCATAAATTTTCACCTAAACTTTCAAAAAACAAGTCATTTGTACGACAACTACCCCTCCCAGAAAGTTGTGTAACTCGTAGCACTTTCAGCACTCGGTGTTCAGCTTTGCAAAGCCGGAGGTTGCCTGCTTTTTCGTTTCAAACGAATTCATCAAGGCCGCCACTGAGAAAGGAGCTGTCTAAGCAAGCTAGCTACTGGCTGCCAGAGTCTCATCCCTCCTCCTCTTCCTCTACGCTCGTACTGATCTGGCAATGTTGCTCAATCAATTGCTTGGCTTGGGGATGACCAAGTTGATCTGCTTTTTCCCAGTCTTCGCAAGCTTTGGCAATTTCGTCCATCGCGTAGTGCAGCTTCGCTCTTTCAAAATAGGCGGGGGCGTAGGTAGGGTTCAGTTGGATGACGTGCGTAAAGTCTTCCAAAGCTTCTTCATATTTTTCTAATTCAATTTTTAGCCTCCCTCGGAAAAAATAGACACTGACAAAGTCTGCCTTGAGGGCAAGTGCTTGGTTGTAGCTGACCAGTGCTTCTTCTGCTCGGTTGAGAATAGCCAACACAATTCCCGATTCAGCGTAAGCCCTGACATAATCAGGCTTGAGTTGGATGGCCTGTTGATAATCTGCTAGGGCGGCGGTGTAGTCTTGCAGTTTGCCCCGAGCACGCCCTCGATTATAATAAAGAAAAGCGTGTCGCTGGGGCGCCAGATCAATCGCCTGGCCGAAGGCTTCTTCGGCTGCTTTGAAATTTTCTGCTCGGAATTGCTGATTACCCGTATCAACACAAGCCTTAATTTTTTCTTGTGTAGCTGTTTGCTGATTTTGTGCTTGCAACTGCGCCTCTATCTGCTTGGCTTTCTGACGAAGGTAATTCAGTTCTTCGGCTTTGGCCCAATCTTCTCGAGCGGCTCTTTTATCGCCAAGTTCATAGAGAACTTGTGCTCTTAGGCTTAGTGCTACGGATGACTCGGGTTGTAATTCCAGAGCACGGTTGAGGTCTTGCCGAGCCGCCTCCAAGTTTTTCATTTTCAAATAAACCCTTGTTCTTTGCAGATAAGCAGGCGCAGATGGCTCTTTGAGTTGGAGGGATTGTTCTAAACTAGCCAGGGCCTCGGTGTAGCGTGCCAAGTGAAACTGAGCAGTGCCCAATGCTAGATACGCTTCCGCGTTTTCGGGGGCGGAGCTGATCACTTGCTCAAAAGCTGAAAGGGCAGTCGTGTAGTCTTTATTCGTTAGGGCTTGTTGACCTGCCTGAAAATGGGACAACTCTTTTGACATAGATTTGCAAATTG
>CAZKBP010000006.1:31320-253129 GCA_964551015.1 uncultured Cytophagaceae bacterium
TTGAATTGTTGAATTGTTGAATTGTTGAATTGTTGAATTGTTGAATTGTTGAATTGTTGAATTTTACGATTAAAAAAACAATTTAGCAATACAGCCATATAAGCATTATAAATAAACACCTGATACTATGACCTTACAGCTTTCTTACACAAAACATCAGCTACAATTTCGTTTTGAAGCGGGTACCTCACGAGGCATACTCAAAGCGCGAGATACGTACTTCATCAAAGTAAGCCATCGTGGTAAGCCTGATCTCTACGGTCTGGGAGAAGCCTCTCCTTTGCAAGGATTGAGCGTAGATGACCTTCCGGACTTTGAAAGCAGGTTGCAAGCGGTGTGTCAGCAGATAGAAGGTCAGTCTTGGGAAGAGGATCTTGATGTCATGCTGCATCGTTTAGAGGAATGGGTTTCACCAGCTTTGCCTGCCTTGCGCTTTGGTTTAGAGACCGCTTTCCGTGATTTATATTATGGGGGGAAACGGCAAATTTTTGACACGCCTTTCTATAAAGGTAAGCAAAACATCAAGATTAATGGTTTGATTTGGATGGGAAATCTCGATTTTATGCAATCGCAGATTGAGCAGAAATTGGAAGCGGGTTTTTCTTGTATCAAAATGAAGATAGGAGCCATTGATTTCGAGCAAGAATATCAACTCTTGGCTGATATCCGAAAGCGTTTTCCTGCTGATCAAATCACGCTACGAGTAGATGCCAACGGTGCTTTCTCACCCGCGGAAGCACCGGACAAACTAGCTAAATTGGCCAAACTCGAGCTACATTCTATTGAGCAGCCCATTGCCCCTCAACAGGAGAAAGCCATGGCTCAACTCTGCGCCCAAACGCCTTTACCGATTGCCTTAGATGAGGAATTGATTGGTATTCAGGCGTATGACCAAAAGAAAACTTTGCTAGAGCAAATCAAACCTCAGTATATTATCTTAAAACCAACGCTATTGGGAGGTTTAAAAGCTACACAAGAATGGATTAGTCTGGCCGGCTCGCTCCATATTGGCTGGTGGGTCACTTCTGCTCTGGAGTCTAACGTAGGTTTGAATGCCATCTGTCAATTGACCAGTAGTTATCATCCTTCCCTTCCTCAGGGCTTGGGTACAGGCGGTTTATATCATAATAATATTCCTTCGCCATTGGAGCTAAAAGGCGAATATATTCACTATCAGCCCGAAAAAAGCTGGGATATTCATTTCTAAAATTAGATTTTTCTTATATTGTGGGGCATTTTTCAAAAACAAATATTCAAAAATATGAGCGAACAAAAACTCACCAGAATTCTCTCCATTGACGGAGGTGGCATTCGAGGCATTATTCCAGGACAAATTTTAGTCGCCTTGGAGAAGATGCTTCAAGAAAAAACAGGTAATCCGAATGCCAGAATTGGAGAATACTTTGATCTGATCGCGGGCACAAGTACCGGAGGAATTTTAGCCTGTCTTTATCTTTGCCCTGACTCTCAAGACCCAAAGCGCCCCCGTTTCTCAGCCGAAGAAGCTGTGGGCTTGTACATGCAATATGGTGGTGAAATTTTTGACGCGTCCCTTTTCCAAAAAATGAAAAGTATGGCAGGGGTAAGCGATGAAAAATATTCAGAAAAAGCACTAGAAAATATCCTCACTACTTACTTTGGAGATACGGAGCTCAAAGACCTCATCAAGCCCTGTCTGATTAGTGCTTACGATGTACACGATAGTAAAGCGGTCTTTTTTACCCAACAGGATGCTCGCAAAGAAGAAGGGCGTAATTTTTACGTGAGAGACGTGGCGCGGGCTACTTCGGCAGCTCCTACCTACTTTGAAGCGGCACAAGTGATTTCTAAATCTGGGGTTTCTTATCCATTAATTGATGGAGGCGTTTTTGCTAATAATCCGGCTCTCTGCGCTTATGCCGAAGCCAGACACTGGGACCTGGGAGGTAACAAGATACACCCCAAGACCGAAGAAATGATGATCCTCTCTATTGGTAACGGAGGCTCCATGAAAATGCGCTATGAATACGAGAAGGTAAAGGATTGGGGTATTGTGGAGTGGATACAGCCTTTGATCAGTATCATGATGTCTGGGGTAGACCAGACGGTGGACTTTCAGCTTAGACAAATATTTCAATCTGCGGAGGCGAATAAGCAGTACATTCGCATCACTCCCGAACTTAATAATGCCAACGCACTAATGGATGATGCCAGTGAAGAAAATCTAGCGGCACTCAAAGAGGCTGGAACAAAGGCCAGCGAACAAGGCCGCATCCGTAGGCTACTAGAGCGAGCCGCTGATTTAATCATTGAGAATCATCACTAGGCACTAATCAAAGGTATCCGGTTGCTTTAAATGTTCGGTATCACAAAAGGCATCGATCGTAAAGAGAGAGCCCGTGTAAGTGAGTTTGTAAAGACAGAGATTCTCGTGCTCGAACCAATCCATCTCCGCGATGGGGTAATGAAGCATCAGGCAGAGAAATATGCGCATGGCTCGCCCGTGCATGCAAATGAGAATATTTTTTTCCTCGGGGCGAGAAAGGATCAAATCTAGTACCGGTTTTTGCCTGTCTTGCACCGTCTGGGGGCTTTCTCCTCCTTTAATGGGGATATGCACGGAACCTTGGCGCCATTGCTCGAGTAATTGATGATAATACACATCCCCTTCTGGCGTGATTCTCTGTCCTTCTTTGTGTCCCCAATTGATTTCATTGAGCCCCGCGTGTGGTTCGTGTGGGATGCCCAAATCTAGAAAAGCTTGCACAGATTGGATGCTTCTCTTGAGGCAAGAGGTATAAATTTTATCAAAAGGTACTGTTTTGTAATATCGGAAAAAAGCTTGGGCTTGGCTTTTTCCAAGATCGTTGAGGTCGGAATCTACACCACTTCCCTGAACGATTTTCTGCTTATTGTATTCTGTTTGCCCGTGCCGGATTAAATAAATTTTTTTCACTTTGGTTAATAGCAAGTTATGTAATCTAAACGCTCTGTTTATGATTGAAAGCAAGCGTTTAGAGGTGATGTTTTTAATAAAATAATCTTAAAATCTATGAGCACACCCGATCCAGTGCTTATCTTGGAGCGTGGCAATAAATTTGGTGGGTTTGGGTTTTAGACATTTGTTTGTCTTTGGCTTCCTCCTTATATTTAAACGTTTGAAAACACTAAAACATTCAGTTGCATACACTATGATTAAGGAAGGAATTACCGTAGAGATGCTCAACCAAAACTCGCTCGGCTCTATGGCCAAGCACATTGGGATAGAATTTACCGAAGTTGGTCAAGACTATGTTTGTGCCAAAATGCCCGTAGATGATCGTACCAAACAACCCTATGGTATCTTACACGGGGGAGCCTCAGTCACACTGGCCGAAACACTAGGAAGCGTAGGAGCGGCCTTCTCAGTAGATATGTCCAAATACAGGGTAGTAGGTCTGGATATCAATTCTAATCATATCCGACAGGCCACAGAGGGATACGTACACGGGCGGGCAGAGCCATTACATATTGGAAGATCAACCCACGTTTGGCAAATCAAAATCACCAATGACGCTGGAAAATTGGTGAATGTAAGCCGTCTGACTATGTCCGTCATTGCTTTGTAGAGTAACTTGGGGTAATTTGTATTCAGCCTCAGCTATCCGTTTTCCGATCATACGCCCCCGTGTAGGCTCCTGATGAATCTTCTTTCTTGGAGCTTGTTTAAAAATTATCTTCGGGCTGCAAAAGTCCACTTTTGGAACCTGATTTCATAAAGTTCTCGGGAATAATACCGTCCCACGGGCTGGCCCAATGTCCACTGGACATTGACCTGCCTTCAAAATTTTATATGATCAAAACCCGAAATTGAACTTTTTCGCTCTCAAACCTAAAATTTAAACAAGAACTTAGCATGTACTTATTTTAATTTTTTTGCTTAAAGAAATTTTTTGAGTAAAATAAGCGTTATCAGTAAAGACTTTCAAAATATTCTAAAATTTCAGATAATTAAACATCTATTTAGATGTCTCTATATAAATCCGATAAAGCACTTTACAAAGAAAACCTCCCCAGTCTGAACATAGATCTGGGGCTTATTTTGGCCAAGGCTTTTACAGACCAATGCCCCTTGGTGGTATGGCAACTTCCACGAGATACCAAGCGACATTGTATTGTGGATCTCTCTGGCTCTGCCCAGCAAGTTCACTTAGACTTAGAAAATAGTACCCCTGGTTTTGCGGTCAGTCCCTTTGTCAATCAAACTAGCGGAGATGCTTTTTTTATCAAAGCCGACTTGTATTTTAGCCAATCCGACCAAGGATGGCAAGAAGAAGAGCTGCTCGAGGGGATCACTCGCACTCCCTACAAAGCCAGCAAATGGTTAGAGCGATTCCAAAAGCCCAATGCCACCTCTATTCAACAGCTTCGTAGCCAGCTAAGTCTTCCTCCTCTGGCTTCTACTCCTCAGTCCGAAACCTATGAACAATTGGTCGCTAAGGGGGTGGAGTCCATTCATCAAGGAAGGTTTGAGAAGGTAGTGCTTTCTCGTTACAAGCCTACGAATTATCCTGATTTGTTGGATATTCCTGAATTATTTCAGCGACTGACGGCCAAATACCCCACTGCTTTCTGCTATTTCTTTTATTTGCCGGGGGTGGGCAGCTGGATGGGAGCTAGTCCCGAAACACTCATTAGTGTAGATCAACACCAGATTTTCCGAACCGTTTCTCTGGCTGGAACCCAAGCTTATCGGCAGCAGTCTTTGAGTGAAGTGGCTTGGCGGCAGAAAGAAATCGAGGAGCAAGCGATGGTAAGTCGCTATATTATCAATTGTTTTAAGAAAATTCGCCTGCGGGAGTTCGAGGAGCGAGGGCCTAAGACCGTGATCGCCGGTAATTTGCTGCACCTCTGCACTCAGTTTGAGGTCGATATGGAAGCCACGAATTTCCCCCAACTGGGCACAGTGATGCTAGAGTTGCTCCACCCTACGTCGGCGGTTTGTGGTATGCCCAAGGCAGCCGCTCTTGATTTTATTCTAAAAGAAGAACACTACGACCGGCAGTTTTACAGTGGTTTCTTGGGGCCAGTCAATATTGACCAAGCCAGCCATATTTTTGTAAATTTACGCTGTATGCAGTTTTTGAAGGATCAAATTCGCTTGTACGCGGGAGCAGGCATTACCCAAGACTCTGACCCCAGCAAAGAGTGGCTAGAAACAGAATTGAAATGCGAGACGATGATGCGAGTATTAGCCAGTTGATTATTCCTTATTCAGCGTGTCTAGTAGCATAAATCGCTCTCCGCTCTTTTGATCTTTCCATATGGTTTTAGCTCTTTGTTGGATGAGTGGCGAGATTTTGGCTCCAGAAGATACAATTAAGTATTTTATCTGGTAATGGTCTATAAAGTCTACCTGACTCTGCTCCAAAGATTCAAAAGTATGAGCCTGCTTTTGGGCTTCTACAAATTGATAAAAAATCCCAAGCGAAACCCCGCCCAGAGATTGCTCATTAATCTCCATGGCATAATCGCTCATACTGACGGGCACCCAACCGTTTTGCATAAAGGCCAAATATTCACCCAAAGTCCTCACGGTTACATAATTATTCCCATAGAGCGATCCATATTCGTGGGCGGCACGGATAAATCCTCCGAATAAAATTTCGGGCTGGCTTTGTGCGAATGTTTCTATTTTTTTTAGATAATCCGCGTGATAGCGGTCTGTTTTTTGGCTAGCCACGCTCCAATCCACTAGGCCACGATAGATCGCTATGGTCATCAATGCCCCCATCAAGATAAAAATGCCAAATCTGCTCAATTGCTGATAATTAATTAAGAGTACCATCACCAACCATATCCAAGTGACATTGAAGATGATCCGAACCGTATAAAAAGGCATTTGGAAAGAATTGAGCTTTTCATAAAGTAAAGTCCAAGCCAATAAACCAAAAAACATCACACACAGGTTGAATAAGATGATCAGAAACCAATATGGGGAAGTACTACGCAAGAGGCGATAGATTTTCTTTCCAAAAGAAAACAAAAGGAACAGATGAACCGCATAAATCATCAGCAAGCTCAGACCAAAGTAAAAAGAGATCCCTATGAATAAATTCAGCTTTGTCCTGAGATTGTCTAGAGAAACTAACTCCAGGAAACTTACTAATTTTGTACCTTCACGACTAATGCTGGTCGTGTCTAGAAAAAAATAAAAGAGCGGAAGCCCCACCGTAATCGCGAACAGATAAACCCCTATACGCACTTCTCGCCAAGGTTTGAGGAAATTAGCTTTCCAAACCCAGCTCAGCCCATACAAAAGCCACAGAGAACCCATAATCGCCGGAAAAGTAACAATATCTCCGATGGGCATGCCCATTAGTGCTATCAAGGCAATAGATAAGCGGCGGTAAAAGATGCAGAGTAAAAAAGCAACAAAAAATAACTGATAAAAAGCAATCTTCGCAGAAGCCCCAATAAAATAAGACATAGCATACACTAAAGGCTCTAAGGGAATGACTTTTTGAATCGTGGCATAAACATCAAGGCAAATTCCTCCCAGAAAAAAGCAAAGTAAAACAGCCAAAGAAGTGAGGAGATAATTGGGTGCTTGGTAAAATTCTGCGATAGCCCGTAAACCCACCAGCGCCATAAAATAAGCCACCGGCAGGGTCAGCAATACCAAATTCACCGCATAATTCCCCCAAAAAAGCTCAGATAAGCCCGCGTTGAGCCAAAGTTCTAGGTAATGGTAAGGCTTATTTCCTTGATAGATTCCATTTAATTCATTGAGAATATAGAATTCATTCTCTTGTCCATTCGCTTGTAAATAATAGGAGATATGCGCATAAAATATATTATCAGGATTGATTACCTTGAAGGGAAAGCTGGTGTTTAACTGGTAAATCTCCAGCCAGCCCCAAGTATAAACCAATAAGGAAGCGAGTAGAAAAAAAAACCAGTGCTGGCGACTCCCAGCTCGGTCGGGGATATGCGGCGGACTTAACTCTCTTGCTTCACCCGCAGAAAGTCTTAATTCCCAGAGGACAAATCCTCCGAGTAAAAGATAAAAAATATGCACCGTCTGCAGAGCCGTCTTCCAGATGGCAAATATGGAAACAAAGATAACTAGACCGACCCAACACGAGAAAAAGACCTGATAGTAAAAAGGTTTTTTGACAAATCCTTCTGGCAAGACCCAACGCAAGAAAGCATATCCCAAGCCATAGAGCAAGGCCAAGGCAAGCAGGAAAATCACATAATTCTGCAGATAAAATATAAATCCAGCTATCATAACTAACAGATTAAGTACTCAGCATTATTTCTGCCAAACAGCCAGGATAGACACTCCAAACGGAAAACGCAACCAATGCAAGAGCTTCCTCTCCAGACTAAAAACCTGACCGAGTGTCTTTTGTAAGAGGCTGTTTTTTCCCACCGAAAAGTCCGAACCTGCACCTTCGCGTTGCTCTTCTCTTCCCAACCAGTGAGAAAAACGACGAAAGCTCCAAATGGGCACAAAAAGTAGAGAATTAAAATAGCTCCGATAACAAAGCTCACCCTCGCCCGATGCCAGAAGAGCAGTCACTTGGGGCATCACGTAGCGGCGATAGTGCTGATTGACCACATCGTGGTGGCTCCAGAGTTGCATGAAAGCAGGCACGGTAATACAAATCTTACCCGCTGGTTTGCAGACCCGTTTCATTTCGGCAATTGCTTTTTGGTCATCTTCTACGTGCTCGATCACATCGAAGGCACAGACGAGGTCAAAGACTTCATGCTCGAAGGGCAGTTCTAAAATAGAAGCTTGGATTACCTCCAGCTTGGTTTCTTGGCGGGTAAAAGCACAGCACTCGGCATCGTATTCTACGGAAGTCACCTCACCCAGGTTAGCTAATAGTTCGCTGGTGCGTCCGGTAGCGGCTCCGATGTTCAGTATTTTGAGGGTCTTCCGGGTATCCATTTCTTTGGCTAAGCGATCCATGATGATTTGTCCTCTGGTTTTAAACCACCAGTGATTCCGCTCCAAATGATAATATTCTTGGTAATAAGCTCGATTCATTTGCAGACTTTTTGGTTGATTATTTTTTGGTCAATGATAAAAAGTGGACGCTTTTTAACCTGAAAGAAAATCCGAAGTACGTATTCTCCAATGATTCCTAGCGAGATCAATTGTACCCCACTAAACAGGATGATGGTAAACAACAGAGCCGTAAATCCTTCGGGTACGGTATCCCAAACCAATTTCTTGACAATGGTAATTCCCAAATAAAACAATGAAATCAAGATAGCAAATAAGCCCAAGTTTGTAATCAGCTTAATTGGAAATTCACTAAAATTAAAAATACCGTTGTAGGCTAATTTGAAAAGTTGTTTCCAAGAATATTTGGTTTTCCCAGCTGCTCTTTCCAAACGTTCGTATTCTACCCCAATTTGTTTAAAACCAATCCAAGCGCGCAATCCACGGATGTAGCGGCTTTCTTCTGGCATTTGATTCAGCACATCCACTACTCTCCGACTGAGCAGGGAGCAATCGCCACTATCTAAGGGGATATCTACATTAGAAATGCGCTTGAGCAAACGATAAAAAGTATAATAAGCCGCACGCTTGAGGGTAGATTCTTTTCTCTTTTTGCGCACCGCGTAGACTACATCATAGCCCTCTTCAAAATATTTATAAAAATCTAGGAGGAGTTCGGGAGGGTCTTGTAGATCGGCATCAATGATCATGATGGCCTGTTCTCCTCGGGCCACGGAGAGTCCTGCACTGATGGCTACCTGATGTCCATAATTGCGAGAAAGAAAAACCGCCTGATAACGTGCGTCTATCAAAGCCAGTTGCTGCATGAGCTCGGGCGTACGGTCTTTACTCCCATCATTGACCAGTACGACTTCTATGGAGAGCGGATGTTGCTCCATCAAGGCATTGAGGCGTTGGATGAGTAGCGGAAAAATATCGCTTTCATTATAAAGCGGAATCACAAAAGAAATAGCAGGTTTAGGTGCTTGCTTCTTATTGATGAGCGCGTTATGAGATTCGTTGGTATCTAAAGCCATCATACAGTTAGCGTTTCAGTGAGTTGGAAGAAGATGCCTTTTCTAGTTTGATTGATCAGTCGTTCAAAGGTAGCAATATTTTCTTGAGGTTACTGGGAGCCTCGGGTTAGCCATCTCCGTAGCTTGCCCATCATTTTGCGGGCTTGCAAAAAATGTTGCCAGGGTCTAGCGCAATCCCTTCCACTTTTGTCCCAATGCAAAATAGTAGGATAAGGTGAATTTTTGTACACGTAATCATCATAATCTGACGTATAGATCCATTCTCCGTTTTGGCGGTAGGCAGGTAGTTTGTGGTGATTCCCCCACGGACTAGGGTCACGAAAGAGAGGGATTTGATGTTTCAGACTCAGCAAAGATAAAACGGGCATATCACCTTTATGATCTTGAAAATCAGGCAGATTCGGTTTTCCACAAGTATTCGGTAGGTCGGTGATGATATGTTCATTTTCGCAGTAATTTAGCATTTCAGAGACAAAAGCTAGGGTCTGTGGATTTTTCTGATAAATCTGAAAATAAGCCTGAGTACTTATGGCTCGGTGATATTTTTCTTGATCCATCTGCATCCAATGAAAAACATCTCGCTTGGCGACGCTGCTGATGGTATTTTCAAAATTAGCCGAAACTAAGAAAAAACCCTGATTCTGGGCACAAAGATCCATCAATACCTGAGGATCATTGATAAAATACAAGGAAGTATCGCTGTAGATCAAAAAATCTCCGTCTTTGATTTTCCGCAAAGAATCCAAGATAATGTAGGGCTTCCACAGCCAGAAACCCGCTCCTTTGGACTGATCTAATATGCGACGATGTGCTCGGTAAAAAGCCGTTTTTTTAAGTAATTGACGATTCCAGGAGAAAATCTGCGTTATCCCAAAACGCCTAGCGGAAGCCTCTAAACGCAACTGCCTTAGCTCCAAATCTTGAAACTGCCAATCCTCCACCGTGGTGCTGAAGGTACACAAATGGACATTTTTTTTCATCGTTGGGGGCTCTTCCAATGTTGATGAGGAGCGATGATCTATTACTTGCTTATTCTTCGTTTCAGATACCATAGATTCAATTTGAGCCATCTCATAACTTTTCTTGAAGAAAAATCCAAGAACCTGCTTTGCCAATAGAAAGAAATCACCCAGTACCCTGCATTCAAATTTTGCCGGCAGGCATAGTACCAATAGGCTTCTAGTTTGTAAACCAATAAATCTCTAACTGCTGGATTAGAGATTTGCTGCTTTACTTCGGGTAAAAAGGTTTGTAACCAAATTTTTAGTCTTTTTATGAAAAAATAATTGGCAACAGCTTTTTCTTCGGCAAAATCATGATAAACAGGCTTTTCCCAAACTGCCAAGGTTCTTTCCAGATGGCTATGTAGGTTTTCTTGGCGAATACGTGCTACTAAGGCTCTTTGTTTCTCTTTTTTGGTTACGCTCACCTTATGGTTATGTTGGCGATAGTGTAGGAGTACTTCTGGCAGGTTAGCCAGATCGGCTTTTTGTGCCATGTCTGACCAAAGTTTATAATCCTCGGCGGTATAATAATCTTCTTGATACGACCATTGGTAGTGATCTATCGCCTCCTTGCGCATCATCACACTCGGATGCACCAATTGCGTATTAAAAAGTAAATTACTTTTAATGGCTGCATCCGTAGTGGGTGGCTTCCAATATTGATCAAGGAGCTGCTCATCTCGTAGAGACTGTACCCAAGTACCACAGGCAACTACCTTGGGGTGAGCCTCCATAAATTTGACTTGTCTGGCCAATCTCTCTGGCAGGCAGACATCGTCACTGTCCATCCGCGCGATGTACTTGCCCTGAGCGAGTTTCAAGCCTTGGTTGAGATGTACTAAATAGCCCTGATTTTCTTCGGCATCAAACAGGCATATGCGCTCATCTGTATAGCTCAGCATGATCTCTCGGCTGCGGTCGGTAGAGCCATCGTTAAAAATCAGGAATTCAAAATGCTGGTAAGTCTGCGCCAAAACACTCTCTATCGCGGCCTCGAGATAAGCTTCACTATTGTAAACGGGCATGACCACAGAAACAAGCGGAGAAGAGGAATGATTAGCATCGGCACTCACTCGATTAGCTTTTTTGGAATAAAAAATTACGCCAGCGATACCCTTTTTCGATCCCGTAGCGCAGTTGAAACCAGATTTTGGTTTGGAGATTTTCTTCCTTGTTTAGGTATGTGAGCGCGGTACGATACAAATTTTTCTCCACGTTACTGTGTCGGGTCTTACTTCCTTCCGTGGAGACAAAAGTACCTAAAATCTTTGGTATTTTTTGTATGCGCGCCACCTTGTAAGCTCTCAGCAGAAACCAATAATCCATAGTATAATGATTATCAATCGGGAAATGACCAATTTTGACCTGCAACTCTCTCCTGTAAAAATAACTGACCGGGTTGGCTGGAAATTTATTAAGCCAAAATTGAAGTATCTCATAGTAGTCCTCAGAAGGCTCACGGGTAAATGTATTCCCTTCTGGAAAACAAAGCTCGAGAGAACCCACGACCATTTCTACCTGCGCATCAGCCTCAAAACAAGCTGCTACCGAAGATAAGGCTTGCTCAGCGAGTAGATCATCTGCATTGAGGTAAACGATTATTTCCCCACTACTGAGCGCAAAAGCTTTATTCATCGCGTCGGATTGGCCCTGGTCAGGTTCTGAAATCCATTGCAAATGAGGATAACGCTCGAGAATCTCTCGCGTATGATCGGTAGATTTGCCATCCACGATAATGTGCTCCCAATGAGGATAATCTTGTGCCAGAACACTTTTGATGGCCGTCTCGAGATAAGAAGCACTGTTGTAGGAGGGAGTAAGTATACTAATTTTGAGCACTGCTAATTGATTAGTTATAGAGAAAGATGCTGAAAATCTTCCTATCGTCATTCAAATTGATTTAAAGCGGTGATGACTTGCTCTATTGCTTTCTCTTGGTGAAAAAAAGCAATCGGCAGACTCAGCACGCTTTGGCAAATTACTTCGGTGATCGGAAACTGAGCTGGATCAAATCTACCTGCTAATGCTTTTTGTCGGTAAACAGGCACGGGATAATGAATTCCAGTTTGAATTCCATTTTCCTGTAAGTATACTCGCAAACGATCTCGTTCTACGTGTCTGATGGCAAAGATATGATAGACATCTTCGTAATCCTCATCAAGAACTGGCAATATGAATTTTTCAGAAAGGTTTTCCAAATAGATTTGTGCCAGCTTTCTTTTGTGTTGGTTGATTTGATCGAGGTATTGGAGCTTGACCGACAAGAAAGCGGCCTGAATCTCGTCGAGGCGAGAGTTGTAGCCTAATGTTTCGTGTTCATATTTTTGGGATGAGCCATAATTAGCCAGTTTGCGGACTTGCTCGGCCAGTTCAGCATCTGAGGTCACGACGGCTCCCCCGTCGCCCAAGGCGCCTAAATTCTTGGCGGGATAAAAACTAAAAGCGGCCGCTCGCCCCCAACTACCTGCTTTTTTCCCCTGCAAGGTGGCCCCGTGTGCCTGAGCGGCATCCTCGATCAAGATCAATTGATGTTGGGCAGCAATTTTTTGGAGGGCGGACATATTCGCCATTTTACCGTAGAGATGTACCGCCACGATGGCCTTCGTACGAGTCGTGATTTGGGCTTCTATCTTTTGAGAATCTAAATTGTAGCTATCCAGTTGAGGCTCCACCAATATAGGCTTTAATCCGGCGTGGAGTACCGAGAAAATCGTGGCGATAAAGGTATGCGCCGGGACAATCACCTCGCTCTCAGGAGGCAAATCGAGTGCCTCGAGTATCAGCGTCAGCGCATCCAAGCCCGAGCCCACACCGATGCTATGTTTCACGCCGCAATATTGGGCAAACGCCTCCTCGAAGGCCTCCAGATAGGTGCCTCGGATATACCAGCCTTTTTCGTGAATTTGTTTTTGGATAGGTTCAAATTCTTGGAGGAAAGAATGGTTCGTTTGGGCGAGGTTTTCGTAGGGGATCAAATAGTTTTTCATAGAAAATGAACTACAGCATGGTATTCACTGCTTGAATAGTAGGCAGTTCGTGTTGATAAATCTTAGGATAATAAAATTTGAGCAGATATTTTTCCCATCTTTGGAGGCGATACCGTGCGATTTTTTTGCGAAACTCGTAGATTTGATCTCGCTTGGCATAAAGCAGCTTTCCTAGTTCTGAAATAGAATTTTCGGCATATTGATCGTAAATATCTAAGATTTCCTTTCCTCTTTTCTTACCGCCCGTGCCCGTTTTGTGCTGCGCGTGGAGGCGATAGATCGCCAAAAATTTGGGAAGTGCTTGAAACTCGACCTCAGCTTGGCTTGCCCGGATAAACCATTCCCAATCAAAAGCATAATGATAGGCTTCGTTCAAATCTCCGACCTGCTCCCAAGCTTTTCTTGTCCAAAAACTACTCGGCTGAATGACATAATCGTAGATTTGGATCGGGTAGCTTTCATAATTTTTACAGACTTGGCTTCCTCTGCATCTATTGTCTCCTTCGGACATATGAAGGGCTTCTCCGAAGACAAGATGGGGATGTTCAGTTTTCAGGAGCGACGCGACATATAGCAGTGTTCTGGGTAGATATAGGTCATCCGAATTGAGCCATCCTAAGATTTCACCCGTAGCTAAGGCAAAACCCCGATTAATGGCATCAGCCTGCCCTTGGTCAGGTTTGCTTTCCCAATGGCTCAGGTATTTTTCATATTTTTTGATGATAGAAACACTTTCGTCGGTGCTTCCGCCATCCATGATGATATACTCCAGATCGGGATATTGCTGCCCAATCACCGAAAGGATCGTTTCTTCCAGATATTGACCTTGATTGTAAGAAGGGGTAATAACGGATATTTTGGGGTAAGTTTTCACGGTTAGCGTGCTCTAATTTACTTCCTAGCTTTTTTCCATAGAAAGGAAAATACACGTAGGGGATTGCTGAGATAATATAAACTTCTACGTGAAAAGTAAATGGATTGACCTTTTAAAAACTTCCAGGCTCTCAATTTTTTCAACTCCCTTTTACCAACAGACGAAAGGCTTTGTTCATATTTCGCAAAGATGTCTTGATAAATCTGGCGCGACTCCTCATTGTGGAAAGTATTCTCAAAGGACTTGGTACCGGGAATAAAACGGAAATTACCCAAGTTTTTGTTCACGTAAATCACCTTAGCTTGGGGCACGGCTCGGAATATAAAATCCATATCCAGTACATCTTGTAAATCTGTATCATAGCCACCAATGCGCTCATGCAAAGATTTGTGGTAAAAATACGCCGAAGGGTTGTGAGGATACTCTTGGTAAAACAGCATCTTGGCTAAGGTACGGTAACGAGGCTTATTGATCTTGATAACTCGCTCCTCCTCATCTCGCCAAAGCGTGTTGCCAACCAAAAAACTAGGTTCTGGTAATTTCTCAAAGGCTTTGATAACAAAGCTTAAGGTATCAGGCTCATAGTAATCATCTACGTTGAGGAAGGAGATGACTGCTGCCCTTGCTAAGGCAATTCCCTTATTCATCGCGTCAGATTGGCCTCTGTCCGGTTCAGAAATCCATTTCAGATGACTGTACTGGTTCGCGTATTTTTTGACAATAGACATGGTACGATCCGTACTCCCGCCATCAATAACCCAATGCTCTAGATCAGGAACCCCTTGTTGGATTACATTTTGGATACAGTTTTCTATGAATCTCTCTCCGTTATAAACTGGTGTTAGAATCGAGATAGAAGGAAGACTCGACTTGGCCTCAGGATGCTTTGAGAAGGGGTACTCTTTTACTTTCATCATTTCTAATCGAAAATTATGGCAAATGTTTCACGCTCGCTTACTCGAGCCAAAGCAAGTTATTCAGTTTGGTTTTGATACGTTGCAAGATAGTCTTTTTTTCAGAATAAGGGGGTTTGGTGGGCATTTGGCTCGAGCTAGATTCATTTTTGGGCTTATTTAGGTGAGGATGAGTTTCGGCAAATTGCAATAAAGGCTGGTATTGGGAGAGTTTTTGATACTGATTACGCAGTAAATACTGCTGATATTGAGCATAAATTTCTTCCAAATCCGGTCTGTCTTCAAAGCCATACTCCAGCCATTTAGAGATTTGCTGGGGTTTTTCGGGATTATAGTTACTGAAATGAAAGAAAACCAGAAGGTGATCTTCATTGACAAAATAAAGATGATTCTTTTTAGCGAGTTTTCTCTCATGGAAATTCCAGTATCCCATGTTGTAGCCCGGGCTTTTGATGATCTTGACCCGATCAAAGAAAATCGGTAAATAATTAGCCCAGATCTGATCCACGAATAAGCCCCGCTCAAAATCAATCAGACAGTGGTCGCGAAGGCGGTCAGCCCACCAATCTAGGAACTGCCCTGCTATTTCTGTATTTTTGATGGCCAGAAAACCCAAATTATAAATGCCTACATTGAGTACTAGGGTTTCAAAACGTAGCATTCGCTCTTTTTGGGGATAAAGCAGGTGTGGGGTTAACAGGAAGTCATAGCTTTCCAGGAGGTTCTCAATTTCTGTAAATCTTTGATAAACAAAAATATCTGGGTCTAGATAAATGACGTGTGATACCTCGGGATACCTCCGAAAAATTTCTTGGAAATAAAATGGCTTTACCGCCGTATTGAACTCGACAATATTATAGTCCGAGAGCATCTGCTGCCGATCGTGTAAAGGCACTTGAGCTACCTCCCAAATATCATAAGGTTGAAAAAAGGTGTAATCAATCTCCGGTGAAATTTTATCTACTAAGCCAATGATAAAGCGATAATCCGGATTCGTTTGAGCCAGTGAGTCCCCCAAAGATTTGGCCTGAGCCAGATAGTTATTTGAGCAAAGGGTAAAAACAATCATTTATTTGTGATTATGTCTCGAGCTAGTTGAAGATTTAGCCTTCCCAACCTTCAGGCAAAGCCAAAATAGGTATTGGTTTCTTGAAAAAGTTCGTCCAGATATTGAATAGTTTCATCCGAGAGATGCTCTTGGTAGTTTCCTGGGAGAACACTTCGTTTGTGGGAGTTGATTCCACCACTTTCAGCATTGAGATTGTACTTCGTCTTATAGTGTTCAATTTCTTTCTGGTTGTAGGGTATACCAAGATATTCAAGAATACGCTTCAGCCAGCTATCGCAATCCAGCACCATTTCTTCGTATTTTACAAATAAGATATGAGGGTGCTTCTGGAGCATTTTCATGTATGGCTTATATATATCTTGGAGAAAACTTTTACTTTTTTTGACGGCCATCTGGTTAACATCGCTAGATAGATATTCTTGCCTAGTTTTGAGGGTATGCTCATTGATCATTCGATGACTGTATGCGAAAGAAAAATACATAGAGGTAAAGACATCCTTGGGCTCACGAAGCATTAGAATAACTTTGTAATCTTCTAAGCTAGGGATGGGAATATACAAGCGAATGGGCCCGTAAAAAAAGCCTTGGCTTTGAAAGGCTTTGTTGAAAAAATGTGCTTGCTTCATTTGACTCACTGGATTATCTGATAGATAGGAGAACTCTGCAAGCTTGCTTTGATAATCAATACATTCATAGGCCTGTCGGGTCGCCAATTCCTCGATTAGACGACCCGCCACCGAGGAGCCGCATTTCCAAGTAGTAAAGAAAATCAAACTAGAAAGATCATTCTTGGGAGTAATTCGGTGATGTAGGCTTTTGTACTCCTTGGTTCGTGTCCAGTGGTAGTAGTTTTTGAGTCTTTTGAGCGGTATTAATAGATTCATATTTTTATACTATGGTTAATTTTGATAAAGAAAGATTTTCAGATCTATTCAAGTTGTCCTTCATTCGTGGCTTCAAGCAAACCTAGTTTCCTCTCTGGTTACAGCCCATCACCAATCAAGACCCCACTTTAACGGTATAAAACCTTTCTAAAAACTTATGCGAAAATTTACCCATCCGAGGACTTAGAGTACTTATTCCTAAAAAGAGGTTTGCCAGAGATAATAAGCCCAATTTTTCCCAGAATGGAGGAGTTTGTCGGCTATGATTGAGTTTTGTTTCCAAAAAAGCTACCCCTCTTTTTAGGTTGAGTTCAACTTCTAAAGAATGATGTCCGTCTAGAAATTTTTTCAAAGATCGAGTAGCAATGTCTGGATCTTTAAGTAAAGATTCGTAGTCTATTTGCCAGCTTTTTCTGGAATGGAGAAAAGTATTTATTTTTCTTTCGTAAAATTTGGCTAAGGCAAGACCATACCAAATAGGGATACGATCTCTCTTCTGGATAGATTTTGCCACGGAGAAGGCATTTCTAGATACTCTCAGATAAATTGGTTGAATATCTTCCCGCAGAAGCACCTCCTCGTAAGCTTCTAAGAAATGAACCATACGAGGTTCTTTGATACCAAACAAGGATAGGCTGGCAAACTCTCGTCTCATGATCTGGGTCAGCTTCTCTCGGAACTCTGTATTTGCTAATTTTGCCCTGAAAATAGAGTACCATCGGTAATCATATCGTGCTAAGGTATTGTAATCTAAATGATTGATCGCTTGGTTCTCATAGAAGCCTTTGGGATTCTCAGGAAGGGTAGCAATAAAATTTGACCCGAAGGAAATACCCGCATGATGTAACGTACCTGCCAAGGAAGATGTACCTCCCCGGTGCATTCCCAAAACCAAGATACAGTGTCTTCGCATTATCTAAACAAAGCTTTTACATTGCCTAATAAGCGTCTGGTGCTACTTTTCATCAGGGTGCTTTTCAGGGACTTGGCTTTCAAGAAAAGTACGTCTGTCCTAGAATTGTAAATATTCCTCTTGATTTCCTGATCTGATATCTCGAAACCATATTTCTTGACTTCGAGTATGAAGCTATCAATCGTGCCGTGTATTTGTTCGTCTTCCACTTGCTTACTTTCTGACATATTCCATAATCGCTCTGTACCGGGCACTAAGTCAATGGTAAGGAGAAGTTCTCCTCCCGGCCTGAGCAATTTACTTGCTTGTCTTAGGATTCCCAGACGGATTTTTCTGGGCATATGTTCAATCACTGAGATAGAGTAAATGGCATCATAAGAGCTTGACTTGTCTCCAAAGAAACTAAAATCTTGATTATGAGATTGTATGCGCGGATGAGTCTCTGAATAATCTAGATAACCCCATTCGTTCCAGTTCTCTACGTTTTTAAAATCTCTTTTTATAGTATGGGCATCCACTGTTACCACTTTATTTCCCCAATGAGCTAGACAAATGGGTAATGGGCAAACGCCTGCCCCAATGTCTAAGACTTTCTTATCTTTGGCTCCTCTCAATTGTTCTAGCAACCAAGAATATTCAAAGACCCTAGGATAATGACTCGTGAAAAATTGGAAATGATGCCGAGAAACATCCACAGCGTATTGTAACATATCAGGGGAGGTCACTTCTTGGAAGGCACGGTTCAGATCCTGAGAACTGATGTCACGTTGATGTCGCTCCGAAGGCAAACGGGTAGCTACGATTACCGATACATCTCGATATTTGGCTACTCGGGCGATCTCATCAAATTGCCCGTGTTTGGCGATCTCTTCCTGAATGGAACTGTGAAAATGCGTAATCTTCGACGAAAAAGCAGGAGATTCGTTGTAAGCACCTATGATTAGGCGTTTTTTGGCTCTAAAGCCAGCACTTTCGACTATCTTTTCATATTCCTGCTGGCTACTTTGGTGAATCAGCACATCAAAGCACATGACGATATCGGCCTCGGGGATATTTTCATCATAAATACTACCTTTTTGGAATCTCCAATCAGGGCGCTTTTGTTGGGCTAATTTCACAGCTTCTTCGGAAATATCTAAACCCAAATAGTGTTTAAAAGGAAGTACCTTCGTGAGTTCTAAATCACCAAAGCCAATATCTATCACATGATGCTCTTCTCTCCCATAAATTAAGAGTTTGATTAGCTCCTGCTTGAAATGCAAAATTTCACCTCTTGAACCAACCCCGCTTCCTAAATTGGGATGGAGTGCATATCTCAGATCCCAAAATAAAGCATTATTCAAATCTTGTTTTATAGCTTCATCAAGCATTTGATTCAGGTCATCAATAGCTTGATCTACCTTCGGATGCCCTACTTTCTTGAGATGCATCTGTTCATCTAGCTCTTGATGAAAATGAAGCATCTTTACATCCAAATCTGGTAAAATATCTTTGCTGAGGTGGGTCGGATAATTCCATTGCAGTCCTAGGGGATGCACTTTTTCGGCCAGAGATTCCACTGCCAAGGCAAAGCTCACTTGATCTACGTGCTTACTGTACCGAGGAGTATACACCCGGATATTTTCAAGGGACCAACGTGCGTAAGATTTCCAAGATTTGGCCAAACGAGGAAGTAGCTCTTTGGAGATGATATACAAGCCTCCGTTACAATTGTGAACTTGAGTAATTTTGTTCCCACGAAGTGCAAAGCTGGCTTCGGTTTCTCTAAAATCAAGCCCCGCCTCCTCGAATATACTTTGAGTGATCTCCAGAGGTGGATTTGGAAAGTCTACGATCTTTGCATAGATGGATTCTTCCAATGCCAAGCCTTCTAAAGAAAGCAGAGCCGTATCGCAATCCATGAGGAAAACATAATCAAAATCCAATGAAGGGGCGAGAAATGTATCTAGCTGACTGAGTTTGTTACAGTAGGGATTATCTTGAGCGAATGGTTTGGCGGCAATCAGGTTTACCTGTGAGCGTTTGAGCCATTGTTCAAAGTTGGGCTCCAGATTACCAATGGTATGGACGAATATATGCTTTGGATCGATGGATAATTTTTGGGTCAGGCTCTGTAACCAGATAAAAACCTGAGCCTTCAGGATAGGCTTATCTTCTAGAATACATGAAAAGAGATATTTCATTTTTGTCAATCTCTGGGATTATTTAGTGGAGATTTCATTATAGGATCACTTTGCCTGAGAGCTTCTGTAACCATAATCTACGATCTTTCATTTTATGAAAGGCTTATCTACTCCCATCGGCCCAGAAACTGAACCGGAGCATTGCCCTCTTTAACTT
Organism: uncultured Cytophagaceae bacterium; assembly: GCA_964551015.1. Taxonomy (GTDB): domain Bacteria; phylum Bacteroidota; class Bacteroidia; order Cytophagales; family Microscillaceae; genus CAZKBP01. The sequence goes on from CAZKBP010000006.1 coordinate 51,321, forward strand.
CTTCCATTTTGATTTCTGAAATATTCGAATTATAAAAATACACTTTTCCTTTCCGTCCATCTTCGGTTATTTCATTTATCCCCAAGGAAACATAATAGTTGCCGGCTGATAAGAGCAGTCCCGATAGATAAAGTCTGATGGTAGTTTCACCTGTCTTTTGGTAAATTACACCTACGTTTTTAGATATAATAGAAGCTACTACCTTGGTGTCTTTGTCAATCAATCCCACATCTACACAATATTTTTCAACGGAATGGTCAACGGATAGTTGGAAGATAAACTGTACACTCTTACCATATTTTATGGAATGGATATTTTCACGGATTTTTTGGATACCTTCCCCCTCGATTGATAGTGATCTCAATTTTACCGTGGAATCTCCATACGTTATTCTATCTATCTTTCCGAAGCTATCCAAGTAATCACTCATTGCTACATCAACTTCTTTGGTGTATACTCTGTTTTTACCTCTTTCTATGAATAAGACTTTGTTTGAGATTCTGGCAACCTGAGGGGTTGAATGAGACACGAAAATAATAGCGGTTTTTGAGATAAGGCTGCCAATTTTATTCAAGCATTTCATCCGAAATCCAATATCCCCTACCGCCAGCACCTCATCGATCAGCAGCACATCTGGCTCCATCTGCGAGGCCACCGCAAAGCCGAGGCGCACTTTCATCCCGGAACTATAATTCTGGACGGGCGTATCGATAAATTCTTCTAATTCAGAAAAGGCCACGATTTCGTCAAACTTCTCGTCGATTTCTTTCTTGGTATAGCCTAAGATTTGCCCATTGATATAAATATTTTCTCTGCCCGTAAGCAAAGGGTTAAAACCTGCTTGCAACTCAATCAAAGCCCCAATTCGTCCCTTCATCGTAACGGTTCCTTGGTCGGGTTTGATGAGTCCATTCAAGATTTTGAGTAAGGTGCTTTTGCCCGCTCCATTATGGCCAATCAGCCCGAGACACTCGCCTCTCTTGAGCTCAAAGGAAATATCTTTGACGGCCCAGAATTCGTCTTTGCGGAGTTGATCGTCGCCTTGCTTCTTTCCCCATATTTCTGCGCCAATATCTTGCACGCCGTACCAGAGCGAACGCTTGAAGTTTCGGCAGAATTTTTTAGAAACGCCTTCTACCTTCACCAGAACTTCGTCGTCTTGGCTTTTCTTATCTTCTGAGCTTATATCTAAGGTTTTATTCATTCGGTTAGTTTTCCGTTGTGAGTTCTTGGTTATTATTGATGGATAAAAATAGCCCTCCTCTAAGAACCAATTCTGGCAATTAAATGGGGGAGCGCGATTCTAAGTAGCAGTAAGCCTAAAATTAATAATAAAACACTCGCCCCACTCACCCACAGAAATCCACCCAACTGCGTGGGCACTTCGCCTACGAGCCAGCTTCGGCTTACTGTCAAAACGGGCGTAACGGGATTATAACCCGCTACGATGGCTCCGAGTCCTTCCTTGGGTAAGGGATAAACCACGGGCGTGATAAAAAACCAAAAGGTTACAATAAAGCTAATTCCTCGACCAATATCATTATATAACATTCCCAAAGGAGTCAGAAGAATGCCAATGGCGAAACCTAAAATCAAAATCGCCAGCATTCCCAAAGGTGCCAACAAAATGCCCAGACCGGGCCACACCTGAAACCAAATAAAGACGGGAATCAAAATTATCAACTTAACCAAAAAATCAAAAATGACTTCTCCTGCTCCGGCTAAAATGAGGGCTTCTCGGGGGAAATTCAACTTGGTCAACATGGATTGTCCGGCCGTCATGGCCTGAATGGGTTTATTAAGTGAAGTCGTAAAACCTGCCCAGAGCAAGGTTCCTACCATCACAAATACCGGATAAGGAAGCCCTCCCGTATCTCCAATCTGGAAAATCTTCGCAGAGTTCAAGAAAACCCAAGTTACGGTCTGGGCAATAGGTGGGATAAAAGCCCAAAGAACACCAAGTAAGGATTGTCGATATTGTGCCCGAATGTTGCGCAACATCAAGCGCCAAGCCAAAGCTCTGGAAAGAAGCAAGCTCTGCCACAATTCTCGAACCAGCCTAAGAGGATGCTTGAGGGCTGGTTCGGGTGAATATACAGTGATTTGATCGTGTACGCTCATGCGTCAATGGCTATTATTTGAATGTTCGTGTCAATCTCTTCACGATGCAAAACTAGAATAAGTTTTAGGAAAAGAACGAAGGATGCAAGCGAAAATTACAAAGTAAGTTATTCTTGCATCGTGTGCGAGGGTGAGGCTCAATCTACTCAATTTCAAAAATCGCATAGGGCTCTTGCAATTGAGGCTGCCCCCAGCCCATATCTCGCCCTGCATCTTCGGTAGCTTGTTTGATCTCGTCCGAATATACGTAGTCATCCACCACAATGACTCCTCCTTTGGGGACAAACTTACCCCATTGGGTAATATCATTATAACAGGCTTGATAAGCATGCCAACCGTCCACGTAGAGTAACCGAATCTGGCCGCGCTCCCAAAATTTGTAATAATCATCACTCTTGGCCACGATGGGCACCACGGTATTTTCTACCTTGAATTGCACCAAATTTCTGAGAAAAAAAGGTAGTGTTTCCAAGGTAAACTGCGTCTCGGGGCGGGTTTCAGCAGTGCTGCGATCTCCAGTGTGGGGGTCAATGGCAAAAACTTTACGATTTGCATACCTGGAGGCCAGTAGCCCGTAGGCGAGACAAATGGTGCTTTTCCCCTGATAGCTACCGATTTCTACAATATCTCCTTCTACTTCAAGCTTTTTGGCATAGTTGTACAAGAGTTCGCCTTGCTCTGGTGAAAGCCAGCCTTCTACTTTCTTCAATTTCTTATAGACCGTAGGAAAGTTGTTAGTGATGGTTTTTTTGAGCATATCTGGATTGATTTAAGAGTTTTGACCAAAGGGATGGCTAGTTTGTAGCCAGAACTTTTGGGTATTATTTGTACACAAAGCTAAAACAAGTTCGGGAAACAGAAATAGAAGTGAGCAAAAAATGGCAAGAAAGTCCTTACTTGATAATTTATGACTTCTCTAAAAAAAGTATTTGCTCCTGACTGTACCCTATCCAAAGACGGTATCAACCAGAAGCAAAACTCAAAAGACTCAGGAAACAGAAAGCCACTAGGCTCTTGTTTCTTTTATTTTCATGAAAAAATTCTCGATCTTAAATTTTAGCTTCTGGAAAAAAGTCTGTTTGTACTCTTTGCGATTGACTAGCTTATCATCCAGCCAGCCTTCAATCACTTTTTGCTCAGGAGCAGGAATACCGATAAACGCACAGATGGCTTGTGTGCTTTTGTATTTATCATTCATCAGTTGATCAAAAGAGGTATTATGATAAGCTAATGCACTGTAGTGTGCCACGGCTTTTTCTCCAAAGGCTTTCCAGCGATAAATCCACTCTTTGATGTGCTCTGTATCGGCATTAGCCATGGCGGGATCATTGGAAGTTTGCCACATTCTTTGAATAGACTTCACGTGCGAATTGATCTCTCTTGAGGTCACGATCACTTTTACGTCGTACTTTTCTTGCATTTTCTCAGCCATCGGTAGGGCTAGAAAGCGAGGACACTTGATCGCCATTGCCTCGTGGTTTTCTATGACTTTTTGGATATAGGCTTGGTATTTTTCCAGACCAGCGTCAGCTTTGGCTTGTAAAGTGTCTAGCGTTGGTGGCTCTACTTTGCCGGGATAAATTTCATTGCTGAAGATCTCGATCAGAAGGTCTTCGTGCTCTGGGTCTTCAAAGAAACCCTTGGGGTTACGAGCGTCCCGGTAAGAAACCCCAGTAAAAATGCCACATTTGTTCAACAAACCCATCAGGGCAGAAGTACCTTCTCTCCCGTGGGCATAAGCAACTAATACTAATTTTTGTTTGGTCATGTTATTATCTGTGTAGTACGGGTCTGTAAATACAAATCTCGACTATAAGAGCTGCATCAAAGGAAAGCAAACCGTCTGTGTCGCTTGGCTTAGAAATAAAAGATGGATTAATTCTTAGATGGTTGGTGAGTAAATGCCGATTTGTAATTTCCCTCCTCTTTTTTACAAATCAAGGCTTCTGATGATAAACTACGAAATAAGGGTTTCTTAAGTTTTCTTTATTATAATTTAATTGGCTTTTGGTTTCATGATTAATTACGGCGCCTCCTGCTTCTTCGACCACGATTTGGGCGGCGGCAGTATCCCATTCCATCGTAGGTGCTAATCTTGGATAAACATGAGCCTTGCCTTCGGCCACGAGCATAAATTTGAGCGAACTTCCCATACTTACGATTTCGTGCCTCGGATATTGCTCCATAAAAGCTTTTGTTTCATCGTTCAGGTGAGAGCGGGAAGCTACAATTTTGTAGTCCTCGTCCTCCTTGGGGCTTGCCGTCACGCTCAGTTTTTGTTTTGCGCCCTCTGTTTCCAAGTAAGCACCTTGTCCTTGGATAGCCGAATACATTTTTTCTAATACGGGCGGGTACACCACTCCGAGCATAGATTTTCCTTGATGAATGAGCGCAATATTGACCGTAAACTCCCCGTTCTTCTTGATAAATTCCTTAGTCCCATCCAAGGGGTCGACCATCCAAAAATATTCCCATTGGGATCTGGTTTGATAGTCAATGGCCTTTCCTTCTTCACTTAAAACCGGATAGGGGGTTTTTGCTAAATACCCCATGATACACTCGTGGGCTTTGCGATCGGCAAGGGTAATGGGTGATTGGTCAGACTTTGCTTCCACGGAAAAGTCAGCACTATTATAAACCTCCATGATTTGTTGACCTGCCTCTTGGGCGGCTTGGACAGCGATTTGAAGTAGCGACTTGAGTTCATCGGCTTGCATAGGCAATTCGGGTAGTTTGTATAGTTTTTATTTTGTCTAGGTAATTCAGCAGTTATCCGTTACACATCTCTTTTTCAGAGTTTTAACGGTATTTTTCGTGTCCAATCCTTGTGGCCAATACATTTTTTCTTGATTAGTCCTTTTCAGGATGTCAAGTTAAGAAAATAAGTTTTTGGCAAAAAATATCTATGGGCATTTGACACAAAAAATCACTGCTTACCTGTAATAATTTTACAGGAAAATGATTAGCCAGCCCACACTCAGATAGAACTGAGCGTGAGCCTTGTTGCTTACCATAAGTAGGAATGTCTACCTGAGGAGTCTTAGATGATCATCCCCGCGGCCACGGTTTCATTGGTGTGCTCATCCACCAGGATTAAGCTACCCGTGGTGCGGTTTTTACGATAACTATCAAAGAACAAAGGAGCGGTAGTTCTTAACTTGACCCGAGCGATATCATTCATTTGAATATCTTTGTCATTCTCGATGCGGTGCAAGGTATTCACATCCATTTTGTAGTTAATATCCTTGATCATCGCTCTGGCTTCTCTGGCCGTGTGGCGGATGTAATATTTAGCACGCGGCTTGGGTGGCTCAGGATTCAGCCAGCAGAGCATCGCCTCTACATCTTGTCCAACGGTAGGCTGATTATTGGTCCGCACGATCATATCGCCACGGCTGATGTCAATATCGTCTTCCAAAGTCATAGAAACCGACATGGGGGCAAAAGCCTCTTCGAGATGCCCTTCGTAAGTATCAATGGCTTTGATTTTGGAAGTAAAACCAGAAGGCAGTACCATTACTTCGTCGCCTGGCTTGAAAATACCACTGGCAATTCGTCCGGCGTAGCCACGATAATCGTGATGCTCTGTAGTATGAGGGCGGATGACATACTGCACGGGAAAACGGCAATCAATATGGTTGTAATCGCTACCGATGTAGATATTTTCTAGCATATAGATAAGCGTCGCCCCTCCGTACCAATCCGTGTGCTGAGAGCGGGTTACGACGTTATCACCGTGGAGGGCGCTGATGGGCACAAAATGCACATCTGGAATCTCTAATTTGGCAGAGAATTTCTTAAAATCTCTCACGATATTCTCGTAGACTTCTTGGTCGTAGTCAACCAAATCCATTTTATTGACACAGACGATCACGTGAGGAATTTTCAAAAGAGAAGCAATGATGGCGTGGCGACAGGTTTGTTCTAGGATTCCTTTGCGAGCATCTACTAGAATCAGGGCTAGGTTTGCGGTAGAAGCACCCGTTACCATGTTTCGGGTGTATTGGATGTGCCCGGGGGTATCGGCGATAATAAACTTACGACGGGGCGTGGCAAAGTAGCGATAAGCCACATCGATGGTGATTCCTTGCTCTCTTTCGGCCTTCAGACCATCCGTTAGTAGGGATAAATCCACGTGGTCTAAGCCTTTGTGTTTACTGCTTTTTTCTACGGCTTCTAGTTGATCCTCGAAGATGGTTTTAGAATCATACAACATTCTACCAATGAGGGTACTCTTTCCGTCATCTACGCTACCTGCGGTGGTAAAGCGCAGTAGCTCCATATCTAAATAATCGTTATGCATTTTCTTTCGGTGTTTAGAGGTGGTGAAATGGGTTGCCAGTTAGAGGTGGCAGGTTAGGAACTCTGCTTGAAACCTGCGACCTGAAACTTTAAAAGTATCCTTGTTTTTTACGGTCTTCCATGGCCGTTTCGGAGCGTTTGTCATCCGCTCTTCCGCCACGTTCGGTGGTACGGGTAGAGGCTACTTCTTCGATGATGGCTTCTAGGGTATCGGCATCTGAGAAGCTAGCTCCGGTACAGGTCATATCACCGATGGTACGGAAGCGTACGCGCATTTCCTTCACTTCTTCTTCGTCTTTCAAGTTCATGAAATCAGAGTAAGCTAGGATCACACCGTCGCGTTCAAAACAAGGTCGCTTATGGGAGAAATAAAGCGAAGGAATCTCGATTTCTTCCAGCAGAATGTACTGCCAGATATCCATCTCTGTCCAGTTACTGATGGGGAATACCCGGAAATGCTCACCCACTTGCTTGCGTCCATTAAAGAGATTCCAAAGTTCAGGTCTTTGGTTTTTGGGGTCCCACTGGCCGAATTCATCTCGGTGCGAGAAGAAGCGTTCTTTGGCGCGGGCTTTTTCTTCGTCTCGGCGGGCTCCACCGAGGGCAGCATCAAATTTATGCTCTTCCAGTGCATCCAGAAGGGTAACGATTTGCAGACCGTTACGGCTGGCGTTGACCCCTTTTTCTTCCATGACTCTACCGCTATCAATGGATTCTTGCACGGAACCGACAATGAGGTTGGCTCCTAGTTTGTCCATCAATCGGTCTCTAAACTCGATGGTTTCTGGGAAATTATGTCCAGTATCTACGTGTAACAAAGGGAAGGGAATTTTGGCGGGATGAAAAGCTTTCATGGCCAGATGTGTCATCACGATGGAGTCTTTTCCACCAGAGAACATCAGGACAGGTTTCTCAAACTGAGCCACCACTTCGCGGATTACATAAATAGATTCGGATTCTAGTTCACGTAAGTGAGTAATATAGTAACTATGCATGATTAAGTAAGCTGTATGGTACTACTAATTCGGTTATAAATTTGCTCAACGGCTACTTCTTCGGATTGTAAATGGGTATCTACTTTGACCTCAGGATCGAGGGGTTCTTCAAAGGGAGAGTCGATGCCCGTGAAATTTTTGATAATGCCTGCGCGTGCTTTTTTGTAGAGTCCTTTCACATCTCTTTCTTCACAGATTTCCAGAGGGCAATGCACGAATACTTCCACGTACTCTCCTTCTGCTAACAGTTCTCGAACCATTTGCCGATCTTCACGAAAAGGAGAGATAAAAGCGGTCAATACCACCAAACCTGCATCTACCATGAGTTTGGCGACTTCGCCGATGCGACGAATATTTTCTTTGCGATCTTCGGCAGTGAAGCTCAGGTCTTTACAAAGTCCAGCCCGCACATTGTCTCCATCTAGGATATAAGTACGGCAACCTTGCTGGTGGAGCTTTTGCTCGACGAGGTTGGCTAGGGTAGATTTGCCGGAGCCAGACAGTCCGGTAAACCAAATCAAGGCCGGGCGGTGCTGATTAAGCGCACTCCTCGCTTCCTTGTCAATTTGATGCTGCTGCGGAATAATATACTTGTTTTCCATATGTATCGGTAAGTTTGGTAGATGTACGTTATTTAAGATTTTAAGGTTCGGCCTTGTTTAATAATCCCATCCGCTTTCCAAAAATGCATCAATTTGTGCTTGAATCTCTACAATACTTAGCTTTTCCACGTTTTGATCGGAAGTGTAAGCTTCCTGAAAAGAAACCAAGTGGAGATTCAAATCAGGGGAGGGCACTTGACCCGGCGGAAAGATTACAAAGTGCTCTCCAGTATCGTAGGTTCGTGAGATTTCTCCCGCATGGATCAGTTCTTCATGTAGTTTCTCTCCGGGTCGGAGACCAATAATTTCCTGCTGACAATCAGGGCATAAAGCCTCCGCCAACTGGGTAATTTGGTAAGAAGGAGCCTTGGATATAAAAATCTCTCCTCCTCGGCTGTGTTCAATGGCATAGACAATCAACTGGCTCTCGATTCCCACTGGGACACTAAAGCGTGTCATTTTGGGATGAGTAATGGGAAGTACCTTTTTCTTTTTTTCTTCCAGAAAAAGGGGTACGACCGAACCCCGACTCCCGATCACATTGCCATAGCGTACCAAAGAAAAAACACTTGCTGATTGGTCGCGTCCTGCTTGTAAGAAAAGTTTCTCGGCGCAAAGTTTGGACGCTCCATAGAGGCTCACTGGATGCACGGCCTTATCTGAGGAAAGGGCAATTACTCGCTTTACCCCACAGGTACGAGCCGCGGCTATGACGTGGCTTGCACCCAATACATTGGTTTTGATAAATTCCATGGGGTTCTGTTCCGAGGTATCTACCTGCTTGAGGGCGGCCGCGTGAATGATTACTTCTATTCCTTGGAAAACTTCTCTCAATCTTGCCTCATCTCTCACATCTCCTAAAACATAGCGTAGGGCGGGATATTTTTTGGGAGAAAACTTCCGAGCCATTTGGTACTGCTTATATTCATCTCGTGAAAAAATAATAATTTGCTCAAAATGCGTGTAATTTTGCAGGAGATGCTGGACAAAACGCTGTCCAAAAGAGCCAGTTCCCCCGGTGATGAGGATGGATTTAAAAGAACGCAAAGGGGTCATTGATCTGGTTTTTGACACGAATAAGCATGAAATGAACGATACGCGAATGGCTTAGCCATTTTAGGGTAAGCTATTTTTGAGTGCTTGGTAATTGTAGCCACTGAGCTGCGTGCTACAACCTATACTTCGGGCTTTGGCATGAATATCTGCTACCCGATTTTCAGAGCTAGGGTGTGTGCTTAGAAATTGCGGGGGGGCTTGACTGTTGCCTTCTTCTAGAATTTTTTCAAAAAAACCTGCTGCTCCATTGCATTGATAATCAGTCTGTGCCAGATATTCTACCGAGTAGGCATCGGCTTCACTCTCCATATCCCTACCAAACTTCAGGCCCGCCAGATTACCCGTGACTCCTCCTAAGATTTGCCCCAAAAGGCCAGGATTTCTACCCAACACGGCTCCCAGTACCATCGATACCCCGTACTGCTTGGTCATATTGCGCGTGGAGTGCCGGCGGTCGGCGTGGGCGATTTCGTGCCCCAGTACCCCTGCTAATTGATCTTCATTATCCAAGTATTTGATCAGCCCGGTGTAGACATAGATGTATCCACCCGGTGTAACGAAGGCATTGAGCGTTTGATCATCACGGATGATGTAAAGCTCCCAAGCAAATTGGTCTTTGTACTGGACTTGCCCAGAGCTCAAGATCCGATCTCTGATTTGCTCTAATAGTTGATAAGATTTTTGGTATCGCCTGCGATCCAGAATAGGATAAGTTTTGGGATCTTTGGCAATCTCTTCTTGGAGTTGCTTACCCAGTTTGATATCATCTTCTACACTGAACAGGTTGAGATCTCTGAAAAATTGTGCTTGCACTCCTTGATGCCATGCACTGCTTACACAAAACATCAGTATGAGACAGAATAAACGAATAGATGGTTTCATATTTATTTATATAAATTTAGAATTTAGTAGCTAGAATTCAGGAGCATTACTCAGATGCGCGTTCCAGTTTTTGCTTTACTGATCGCTTCTAGCCATCAGCTTCTCTCCACCCATCTCAAATGCTGGTGCTGACTCTTTGCCCCTTCCCACAACGAAATTTCCCCCGAATTTATTCTATTGGTTCAAGAAGTCCATCAGTAACTCTAAAAAAGCTTGGGGTTGCTCCGCGTGTACCCAATGACCTGCCTCGGATACAGTTTGCAATCGTGCTTGGGGGAAATAGGTTTGAATCAGTGCTTCATCTCCTTCTTGGATGTAGGCCGAGCGTGCCCCTTTGATAAAAAGCGTGGGGCCTTCATATTTAAGATTTTCAGGGAAAGGTTCGCCTACCATGTCGATTTTTTCATGAATCACGGGTAAATTGACTTTCCAACGAAAACGATTTTCCTCATCTCTATCCAGATTTTTAAGCAAAAATTGCCGCACGCCTGGCTCATCCAAATATTTGGCTAGGGCTTGATCTGCTTCGCGCCGAGCGTTAATTTGGCTCAAATCTAAGGAAAGCAAGGCGTCTAAGATCTGATCGTGATGGATTGGGTAAGCCTTGGGGGCAATATCCACGATCACCAATTTGGATAAGGCTTGGTCAGGATATTTCCCCGCAAAAAACATGGCGACCTTCCCTCCCATAGAATGCCCGATCAGGACAGGATGCTCGATCTGTTGATGCTTGATCAATTCGTGTAGATCCTCACTCATCACTTCGTAATTCCATTCTTCACTCCAGGGCGAGTCGCCGTGGTTTCGTTGGTCTGGCAAAAAGACCTGATAGCCCCTTTCAGCTATCTTTTTGGCAATACTCATCCAATTATCAGAAGAACCAAATAAGCCGTGTAAAATAATCATCGGACGACCTTCACCGTATACTTTATAATTGAGTTGCATGGCGGTTTCTCTTTTTTTACGCTTTAAGATGGAGACAAAGATAAGGAGAAAGATTGTGATTCAGCGTGCGTGCTGCCCCACGGTTGGCTGTATCCATCTTACTCAGGTGTCCATTTCCTGCTTTAGGGTCAAGATAATTTGCTCGGTGAGGCCGTGGATTTTTTGAATAGAAGCCTCGATTTGGGTATCTGGGCAGGCTTGCATCATCAGTTCCTTACCCAATTGTAGTTCTTCCAGTAGTTGATTTGTCCCAAAAAGAGAAGAAGAGGCCTGTGCATTATGGACAATATTTTTGATTAGATTGAAATTGCTCTCACGCAGGGCTCGTTGGTATTCGTCCCGAGTTTTCTTGAGTTCCTCTATGTAGACCTCAATCAGCTCGTATTTCATCTCCTCATCTCCGTCGGTCAGGGCATCGAGGCGTGTAAAATCAAGCTGTTTGTCTTGATGATCTAATTGATCCGGTGCGGTTGTTTCTGGAGTGGAGAGGTGAGCCGGATGGAGATGGAGCGCCTTACTAATTTTCTTATATAATTCTTTGGGACTAAAGGGCTTGAGAATGAAGTCATTCACCCCGGCCTCGTAGGCTCTTTTTCTTTCTTCGGTGAGAGAAGAAGCGGTCAGCGCGATAATAGGACGATTTTGGTAAGGCTCCAAAGCTCGGATGGCCTCAGTTGCTTCAAAGCCATTCATCACGGGCATCAGCAAGTCCATGAGGATAAGATCGTAAGTGCTTTGTTGTGCTTTCTCCAAGGCGATTAATCCGTTCTCAGCAATATCGGGTTGGATACCCCATTGATTCAGAAAACGAGTCGTGATTTTTTGATTTACTTTCCGATCTTCTACTAATAAGAGTTTAAACGTTCCTAGAGCTTGGAAAAAGGTAGTTTTTTGATTTCCAAGCTGGGCTTTGGCTTGGATTTGATCTGTTTTTTGAAAAGTTAAAACAAAACAAAAACGAGCTCCTTTGCCGACTTCACTTTCTACGGAAATCTGGCTCCCTTGTAATTCTAGAAGGTTTCGGGTAATCGCCAAGCCCAATCCTGTCCCTCCAAACTGACGATTGACACTGGCATCGGCTTGGGTAAAACGCTCGAAAATCATCTGCTGTTTGTCCTCGGCAATGCCGATGCCTGTATCTTGCACTTCAAATTCAATCTCCAGAGTATCTTGATTTTCCTTGAGTAGCGTAATCATCACCAAGACTCTCCCCTGCTGCGTAAATTTGACCGCGTTAGAGATCAGATTAGTCATCACTTGATTGAGCCTCGCGGAATCTCCTCGGACATAGACGGGAATATCCTCATCTACAGAAATTTTGAGTTCAATTCCCTTTTCTTCGGCTTGAAAGAGAAAAGATTGTTTTAAGTGATTGATAAATTCTCTCAGGTTAAAGTCGATGTATTCAAATTCTATTTTCCCAGACTCGATCTTGCTATAGTCCAGAATATCATTGATGAGCGTAAGCAGATTCTCGGCGGAAAACCTTAGGGTTTGCAGGTTTTCTAATTGCTCGGGTTTGGGGTCTTCTTGCATCAGCAGGTGGCTCATGCCAATCACCGCGTTCATGGGCGTTCTGATTTCGTGACTGATGGTAGAGAGGAAAGCCTCCTTGACCTCAAGGGCTTTTTCGGCCTGTTGGCGTGCTTCAATCAGTTCGTTTTCGTAATCAAGGCGCTCGAGGGTGGCAGAAATCCACTGCCCCAAATTATAAATAAAGTTTTTATCACTCTGGGTAAAAGGCACTTCTCTGGGCTGGGAAGAAAAGAGGCTCAAAGTACCAAACTTTTTCCCTTTCACGCGGATGGGAATGCCCGCATAGGCTTCTACCTCAAATTTTTGATAGCAAGGATGCGTACGATAATCAGAAATTTCTACGTGATGAATCGCCACTAGCCTATCTTCTCGAAAAGTAATATCACAGAAGAGGTCTTTCAAGTGGAAAGTTTGCTCGGGTTGTATTTGCTGGTGTTGATCGTAGGCACTGATTACCGTGCTCTGTTCGCCCTCTATGCAAGTGAGGATACTGGTTTCTAGCCCGAGCAGCTCAACCGCTCTCTCGAGCACTTGATTCATCTGCTGATGCAAATCAAAATTAGGCTGAGAAGTAATTTGATAGATGGCTTCAGTTCTGTGTTTGGCACTCAGTAGCTCCTCTTCCTTCTGCTTGAGGTCGGTAATGTCTTGCATAATGACCATGACCTGTTGGTGCTGTATCTCGAAGGGAACCACCCGAGAGTAAATCCAGCGCGTGGAGGTATCACGGTGGTATATTTTATAGATCATTTCATATTGTTGTTCTTGCCCCTCCCGTATCTGCTCCCAGAAATCAAGATAACGTTCTTGATCTTCGGGCAGCACCAGTGCTATCATGAAATCTGCTCCTTTCTCGGTCAGGTCTTGGAAGCTATACCCAATACTTTCTAGCACAGTTTTGTTAGCGAAGGTAAAACGGTTCTCTACCAAATCATACACAAACATATCATCAGGGATAGTTTGGTTGATACTTTGGATAAAGTCTTGGTTTTCCTTCAGTCGCTGTGCCTGCAAAGTTCTCTCCGTGACATCTTGTACAAAGGCGACCACGGTTTCTACTTCTCCCTCTTCGTTGAGAATTGGATAGACAATCTCATCAAAGTAGCGCACTCCTTCGTGCTTACTCCACTGGTTGATTTCCGAGCTCATATCGAAACAGAGATTCGGCAAAAAGACTGTTTCTCCTTGATATGCTTTTGCATAGCAAACATCCAGTTGATAATATTTGTGAACAGGATGACGTAAGGCATTAAATTTATTTTGCTGACCGGGCTTGCGATGAACACCCAAGAGATCCCGATAGGCTTGGTTTTCTCGAAGGCTATCGCCTTTTTTATCAAAAATGTGGATGCCAATCGGTGAGTTATCCAAGAGGGCTTCAAAGAGGCGATTGCTGGAGATGAGTTGCTCTTCGGCTTGTTTCTCACGGGTAATATCTCGAACCACCCCCAAGGTTTGTAAAACTTTTCCTTGCCGATCTTTTTTATGGGCTGATACTCGTAGATGAACCCAACGATTGTAGGTTTGTTTGCCCTTGATTCGTAGCTTGATCTCGTAGCGGTTCATATTGCCTTTCAGCAAATCTTGATGCAGTGATTTGAGTGTTTGGAGGTAATCAGGGTGCACCGTTGATATAATATCTTCCAAAGAGTGCATTGCTTGGGGCTGCACATGAGGCCATTTGACTTCATCGAGCAAATGGTTGTAGTAGATGTATTTTTCTTGTACCACATCGTACACAAAGACGAAATCAGGGATGGAGGCGGTAACCTTTTGGATAAAGTCTCGGCCTTCTTCCAGCTTTTGCTCATATTTTCTTTGAGAGAGCGCGTGGGCGGTAATTTGCCCTACAATGTTCAAATAACGCAGTGCTTCCTCCGACCAAGTTTTTTCTTCATAAATATCATCAAAAGCCAAATAACCCAGAAGTTCATCTCTTACTAACAAAGGAATGCGGATGAGCGAGGCCGTACCAAACTCTTGGATGAATTCTACGAAGGCAGGGGGGTAAGTGGCCGCTTTTTCCATCAATTGAGAGCGTGTCATTTGTACTGCTCGGCCATCTAGTAGCCGATCCAACAGACCCGGTATTTTATCTAACGCTATCTCTTCCAAATTTCCAGTCAAAGGCTTGACGCCTCTGGCCTTCCATTCGTGGCTTAATCTCAGTATGGGTTGATCTTGGTCAAGCAATGCCATGTAACCTCGCTGCGCCTTGATAAACTTGGTAACAAAGGGCAGCATGTCAGCGATGATTTGGTCTATTTGGGCAAAAGGGGCACGGATGAAACGGGAAGAAATATCATTGAGAAAATGCGTAAACCGCAATTGCCTTTTTCTTTGGAGATTGTTGTGTTTGCGCATCGTGATGTCAAGAGAATAACCCAAGATGAGATCATCATGGTCTGATTCCCATTCAAAAGGTTTCTTACCGGTTAGGAAATAGTGCCTTTTTCCGTTCAGCGTGATTTCTTCCTCCCAATTTCCCTGCAAACGCCCCGAGCGCGCCAGGCTATCGGCACGATCCAAACGACGTGCTTCTCGCTTGGATAACATTTGGTGATTAGAATACCCAATGATTTCAGACTTGCTACGCCCCAGCGTTTCGGCAGAGGCTTTATTGACAAATAGAAACTGCCCGGTTTTGTCCTTGATGAAAATATTGATGGGTAAAGCGTCCATTATCTGCTCTAGCAAGGTTTTTTGCCGAGCCAGCTCGATTTCTGCCAATTTATTGCCAGTAATATCACGCGAAGAGCTACGGATCTGCACGAGGGTCTGATTTTCATCTTCAATCAAGACGGATTTTGAATCAAACCACAGGTAGGAATTGTCTTTCTTACGGAAGCGAAACTCCTGAGAAACCAGGGGTGTATTTTGTGCCACCTGTGCCTCTTGTACTTGCTCAAAGTGTGGCAAGTCTTCGGAATGGATAAAGTCGTGGGGAGATTTGCCGATGAGTTCTTCGGGTTCGTAACCCACTAGCTTTTTGACAGAGGGAGACACGTAAGTGTAGGTGCCATCTAGTTGCTGTAAACAGACCAAATCGGTTGTATTTTCGGCTAAGAGGCGGTATTTTTCTTCACTTTCTTGCAGGTGATGGAGGGTAGTTTGGAGATGATGATTGGTGCCTGTGATTTCTTCGTAGAGTTCTTTTAGCTCCTCGTTTTGCCTTTTGATTTTTTCTTCATCCGCCTTACGCGCAGCAATATCTCTGAAAATGCCCACGATTAATTTTTGACCTTCCTCCAGTTCTATCACACTTTGGCTTACCTCCACGGGTATGATTCGTCCTTCTTTGTGCTGTACCACCACTTCTCCCAGAGATCGTGTACCGCTTTGGTCGGCCACATCGGCCTGAAAGCTTTTTATATACTTATCTCGGTCTTTGTTAGGGTGTAAATGGGCGTGATGCATCCCGATGATTTCCTCTCTTGACCAGCCGGTGAGCTGTGAAGCTTTTTGATTCGCCTCTAAAATGATTCCTGTATCAGGATTGGCTATAAAAATAGCGTCATTCGCCAATTCTATAATGGTGCGGTATTTTTTCTCTTTTTCTTGGATTTTGGCTTCAGCCTGCTTTTGCTGGGTTACATCGCGGTATTGCCAGAGGTGCCCCAGATAGGTTTCTCCGTTCCAGACGGGCACATAATCTCGCTCCCAGATTTGGCCATCTTGGCGTGTTAGTGTTTCTCCCAGTACGGGCTCTCGCTGTTTTAGTAGCTCCTCGATTCTTGCTACGAAAGCTTGGGGTTCTTCGAATTGATTTTGAACCCACTCTGCTGCTTGGCTGCAGTTTTGCCCTCGCATTTTATCAGGTTCTATTTCCAGATTAAACATTTGACAAAAAAGTGCATTGACCACCTGTACCTCACGATGCTCATTTTCAAGTAAAACGCCTGTATGTAGGTTCGAGACGAGTACCTCGAGGCGGGTGGCATCGAGTTGGGTTGTGTCCTCTTGTGTCTGGAGTTGACGCTTGTGTTCTTCCAGTTGGAGGATGTAACCTTTGAGTGAATCCTGAGAAATGGTCAGTGCTTCGTTAGCCCGCGAAATTTGCTTGATATGTTTTCGGTTTTGTTGAATAATGGGGCGAAAAATCAGGGTAGCTTCCAGCAGAAGCACGATACAAGTGAGCGCGAATAAGCTCCACTCGAGTTGTTTGAGCCGCCTTAGTTTTTCTTGGGATAGCTGTGCATATCGATTCGTAATTTGATCCATCAAGACTAGGAACTCGCTTTCGTGCGCTTGTAAATCTATCAATAGGTTGGTGCCTTCTGTCTGGTATAATAGCCAAGGCTGCTCAGAGACTTGCTTGCCTATAGAAGCAATGCCTTGATAGTGGGGCTCAATTTCTTGAAACAGGCGATCTATTTGAGGATCATTCCAAGGTTTATGGAATAAATCAGGGGTCTGATTTTTGAGTGTGTGGTGTTTTTTCGTCCATCGGGAAAAATTTTCTTCCAAGATTGTGAGCAGCTTTTCCTGGGAGGTAGCCGGTAAGTTGAGCCTCATCTGATAGATAACTTTACTAATTTTCTGGCTCAGCATTCTTTGCCTTCCGGCGGTATTAATCACCTGAGCATCTGCTCTTTGCTCATTAATCGCTCTCTGTACTACCCACTGTGCTGCCAGAGCAAGTAATGCCAACAGCGCCAAGGCGAGTATGTAGCGTAGGCTGAGTGCCTTAGACATATCTTTGTAATGCATAATCAGGTAATTTTGACCAATAGCCCCGTTTATAAAGTTCTATTTTTTTCTAAGAGAAGTACTGTCGATTTTGGATTTAACTTTCATCTGGATTTGACCCGAGGGAGGTTTCGCAAAACTTTTGGCCAGACCAAAGTGAGCCAGGAAGAAAAAGACAAGTATTACTTCCCGTGTTTGCCCCAAGAAAGTTACAGGCTGATCTTGCTATTACCTTGAGGAAATTTCATACCAACCCGCTGGTAGTTTATTTCCAGATTATACCCGCTTACGTGGTTTTCTTAGAAAAGTCTGTCAAAAAGCTTCTCGGGTTGAAAAACCTATCTACTTTTCTCTCCCAAAATGAGCATAATTCAGAAAAAAATATCAAAAACAGGAGTAATTTCTGAGCTAGAGTCATCCTTTTCCAACTAGAATGGGGGTTTTGCCTTCTACCCAAAGAAGGAAGGCAAGAAAAAATGCAAATTAAGCCTCAAACCGTCGAGGTAATTTTTAATTCTGATTTCTATTCAAAATAAATGGCATCGGAGCCAGCGTGGGTAAATTCAAACTGGTTGCTTAGAAAGGGAAAGTTACTACTGGAAGAAGTGATGGACAACCAAACCTGAGCCTTGAAGTTGATAATCATGATCAAGGCTCAGAGCCTATGATTAGATTTTTTCTAACCAACCCATAGCTTGACTGGTTTCTGAAAAACAAGCCAGATTCGTTTTGGCATTTTTCTCCATTTCACGGTGGAAGTTCTGCTGAATCTCTGCTTTTGATGCATCGTGAGCTACCAAAGCTACTCGTTTGATATTTGCCCGCAGGACTTTTGGAACCATGTGACGAAAAAATAAAAGTCGAGTCGTGTAAGTATTCGTGAGGGTTGTCAGATCTGTGAACTCGATTAAAAGGTCTTGTGGACGATGTTTCAAAATACAGTAAATCCAATGAATCATCGCTTCCCGCATTTGTTCTTCGTCCTCATAATCTTCCCCCAGAGACTGAATATACAAAAAACCACGATCTACATCCAATAGCACTGCATGCTGGGGGTTTTTGAGTATTAATTTCATCTCTACCTGTGAAATCATGCTTCGTCTTGCTTTTGATTGTTTTGGGAAATACGATAGGTTGCTTTGAGCAGCCCCGTCTGATTCTTGTTCTCGGCCAGCTCTTCTTTGAGTCGGTTGAGGGTCTTACCTTGATTCTTGTACATTTGCTTCAATTGGTTGATCTCTTTCTCGAGTTCTCGAAGCATTTTGCGATTATTATTTTTTTCCATACCTATATCATTAAAAGTTCACGTGTATTCGTCGTACTCAGCTATACTGCTGAGACTATATCTTTTTGCTTAACTTGTAAGGAAGCAGCATTTTTGATAAAACTTGTATACACAAATATACGTGAGATGGGCGAGCGGCTTTGGAGGAAAAAGAAGGTAATTCCGTTTAAATTTCAGGTATTTTTATATGGGTGTTTTTCCCCATACCTTTCTTGGATTTATCACAGATGAATTAAAAGCACCTTGAACTTGGCTTTCAAGTAGCTTGCTCATATCAGTACTTACGATTAGATGAGATTTTTTTGGACGGCGTACTTGACCAATTCTGCCGTATTTCTTGCATTTAATTTATGTAAAAGATTGGCTCGATGCTTATCCACGGTCTTGGTAGAGATGAATAGTTTATCAGCGATCTCCCGATTGGTATAGCCATCCGTGATAAATTTGAGCACTTCACTTTCTCGGCTTGTGAGATCAAATAGCATGGCTTCTTCTTCCTGTTGATAGAGGTTATCAATAATGACCTGAGAGATTTCCTTGGAAAAATATTTCTCGCCTCTACACACCTTCAGTATGGCTTCGGTGAGTTCTTTCTCAAAGATATCTTTGTGCAAGTAACCATCTACTTTGGCCTTGACTGCTTCTAGGATATAAGACCGACTCTTGTGCATACTCAGGATGATTACTTTGACGGCTGGGTATCTTTCCTTGATTTGGAGTGTGAGATCAATCCCGTTTTCATCCGGCAGATTAATATCGCAAATCACTACCTGCGGATTATATCTGGGAATTTCAGAAAGTACTTCTTGTGCCTGAGAAAACTCGGCGACCACTTCCATTCCTTCCTGTGTGGCTACGAATTTTTTTAACCCTGACCTCAACAAGCGATGGTCATCTACCAGAAAAACTTTTATCATGTCTGACATTGTATAAGCTGTATATTCTCCGAGGAGAGTTATGGTCTTTTTTTGTGAAATCTCAGTAAATTAAGCATCCTATCAACGCTTCGCGATCTTATTTTGAATGGTCTATTGCCTCTGCTGTATGTTTGGTGGCACTGTTCACGAGCTTCTTGGTCGCGCTCAAGACCTTAGTAATTGCAAAATTACTAGATAATATTAAGTATAAATACTTGCATAAGTTTAACAACTACGTAGAGTCAGCACTGTTTATACTTGTCATGGTTCTTATGAAATCTCTTTGGAGATATTTTCACAGGATACTGCTCATTCCTCATAAAAAACCGTAGCTTTGAATTAAACTAAGCACCCTAGGTTCTAATCATTAACTTTCTCGGATAAACCTTTACAAAAGACACAGGTCTTTTGTTGCAAAAACTTGATAAAGAATCGCAGATTGAGCGGGCGCACTTGCACGCAATATCTACCTAAAACCTGTAGAGAATTTGAACCTAGAGCAAAATTTTTCTAGAGCTATCATTGATTAGATAACTTCAAGAAACCGACCAACACGCTTAAGCTCATGTCTTTTGTACTGACCAAAGAAATATTCGAAACCCTAGCCCAAGCCGTTGATAATCAACATGCTCATTTTGTCAAAGAAACCCTAGAGCGCCTCCGTCCCGAAGACATCTCTACCGTTTTAGACGAAATGAACACTGAACAATGCATATACGTAATTCAATTGCTAGAAGATGAAATTAGTGCCGAAATTCTAAGCAACCTGGAAGACGATACTCGTTTAGAGTTTTTGAGTAACTTTTCGCCCGAAGTCATTGCCCGCTGGATTAACCATATGGATTCAGACGACGCGGCCGATCTGCTCAATGAAATGCCCCTAGAAATTCGCGAAAAAAGCATCGCTCACGTAGAAAGCGAAAAGGCCAACCACATTGTTGACCTTCTACATTACGAGGAAGACAGCGCAGGCGGGCTAATGGCCAAGGAGTTGATTCGTGCGAATATGAATTGGACGGTGGTACAGGCCATAGAAGAAATTCGCCGCCAGGCCGAAAAGGTAGAAAAAATCTATTCGCTCTACGTAGTGGATAACCATAACACCCTGCTGGGTCGGGTTTCTCTGAAAAAAATAATTCTCTCCGGCGATCGTACCTTGATTGAAGATATTTATGAAGAAGATATTATCTCGGTCAAAACTTACCAAGATGAATACGAGGTGGCAGATATTATGCAAAAATATGACTTGGAGGCCGTGCCCGTAGTCAATGCCCGTGGAGAATTGCTAGGACGGATTACCATTGATGATATCGTGGATGTGATCACGGAAAAAGCCGAGTGGGATCGCCAGCTTATGGCCGGTCTTTCCGAAGATATTGAAGAAGACGACAGTATTTTAATGCTAACAAGAGCTAGACTACCTTGGTTGATCGTAGGTATGGCCGGAGGGCTTTTGGGGGCACGTTTCATGGGGTTTTTCGAGGCCGACTTGGCAATGTTGCCCGCAATGGCTTTCTTTATTCCCTTGATTACGGCTACGGGCGGTAATGTAGGTATTCAATCCTCTTCTATTATCTTGCAAAGTTTAGCTAATAAATCAGCTTTTTTGGGAGATAATTACACCACCCGCTTAGTGAAGGTCTTGATCGTGGCGATCATTAACGGGATTGTGATTGCCCTGATTGTTTTTGGGTTTTCGTTTGTATTGGAAGTGAGTATCAAATTAGCCATCACGGTGGCGGTTTCTTTATTCTTTGTAGTGCTTTTGGCTTCCTTTATGGGTACGATTACTCCTTTGATTTTGGACAAGATGCAAATTAATCCGGCTGTGGCCTCGGGTCCCTTCATTACCACTGCGAACGATTTGCTAGGTTTGGGAGTTTATTTTACGACAGCACATTTCTTCTACCAATTATAAGGTAGTAAACTCATTTTATTAAACTCAGATTGCCATGCGTTCCTCTGTTTTGATTATTGATAAGATGCATTCTTCCATTCAACCTCTGTTAGAAGAAATGGGACTGAAAGTAGATTATCGCCCCGAAATACAAAGGGCAGAATTGATCGAGATCCTCGCGTCGTATCAAGGCTTAATCGTGAGGAGCAAAACCCGCATTGACCAAGAAGTACTCTCCCGGGCAAATCAATTAAAATTTATCGCCAGAGCAGGTTCTGGTTTGGATTTGATTGATACCACGCTTGCACAACAGCAAAAAATCAGTGTGTTTAATGCCCCCGAAGGAAATCGGGATGCCGTAGCTGAGCATACCCTGGGGATGATTTTGTCTTTATTGCATAAAATCTTTACCGCTCATCTCGAGGTCAAAAACTATCAATGGAACCGTGAGGCCAATCGAGGACGAGAGCTAAAAAATAAAACCGTTTCTATTGTGGGCTATGGTAATATCGGACGAGAAGTAGCACGTCGTCTTTCTCATTTTGGCTGTCAGGTACTTGCCTTCGACAAATACAAAGTAAGCTTCTCAGATCAATATGCACGGGAGGCTTCTATGGCTGAGATTTTTAGAGAAACGGATGTTTTGAGCCTACACATTCCACTCAATGACCAGAGCCGCCATTTGGTGAATGAAAAATATTTGCATCAGTTCCATAAAAATATTCTACTGGTCAATACCGCTCGTGGCGAATTAGTAGATTTGGTTGCCTTACGCTGGGCCTTGGATCAAGGAAAAATCTGGGGAGCCGCTCTGGATGTGCTCGAAAACGAAAAATTAAATACCCTCACCCCTACCCAAAAAGAAACTTTTGACTACCTGACCTCCCACCCACAGGTGATCATCACTCCTCACGTGGCGGGCTGGACTCAAGAATCTTACGAAAGAATCAATCAGGTTTTGGCCGAAAAAATCCGGCAGTGTTTGTATTAGTCTGTAATCATTTACAAATTACGATTTAAATACATCATCCACCTGAAATGACTCACGACAAGCAAATCATCTTTGCTTCTCCTTAAATAGCTACTCATCTTTATGTCTGACTTTTTTAGTTTTGTTGTTGCTCGTAGAAATGATATTCTTACCCAAACCACTCAACATTTATACCTCACCCTCATCGCGCTCCTCTTCGCCATCCTCATTGGCGTGCTCATTGGGATCGTTCTGACTCGCTATCGCAAAACGGCCGCTACTGCCTTGGGAGTATTGGGCGTCATTCAGACGATTCCAAGTCTGGCTTTGCTCGGCTTCATGCTTCCCATCTTGGGCATTGGTGCGGTGCCCGCGATCGTAGCCTTGTTCTTGTACGCGCTTTTGCCAATTGTTCGTAATACTTACACGGGAATTGTGGAGGTAGAAGCCTCTGTGATTGAAGCAGCCAGAGGCATGGGTATGTCTCCCTTGCAAATTCTTACTCAGGTAGAACTCCCTTTGGCAATTCCTGTGATTTTTGCCGGAATTCGGACGGCGGTGGTCATCAACGTGGGGATTGCCACCCTTTGCTCGCTCATTGGGGCCGGTGGTTTGGGCGAATTTATTTTTAGTGGTATTTCTTTGGTTAATTCCAATATGACCTTGGCAGGAGCGATTCCGGCGGCTTTACTAGCCCTCTTGTTGGATGGGATTTTGGCCTTGATTCAAAAGTATATCCAGCAGATTTTGCGTCCAGTATTGATCATATTTACGGTGCTGGCCATAGGTCTTTTGATTTACACGGCTCGGCCTCTTTTCACCACCAATACTGACTTTGTGGCCGGCTTTGATACCGAATTTTATGAGCGAGCGGATGGCTATCCCAGCTTAAAAAGGACCTATGGATTACGCTTTGATCGAGTAGTAGAACTAGAACCTGGGCTGATGTACGAAGCCCTGAAAGAAGAAAAGGTAAATGTGATCAGTGGTTTCGCGACCGAAGGTAAAATCGCGGCCTACAATCTTCGAGTCTTAAAAGATGATCAGCGCACGTTTCCTCCTTATTTTGTGGCACCTGTGTTTAATGGAGAAACCCTCCAGAGATATCCCGAGCTCAAATCTGTTTTTGAAAAAATTGCCCAAAAAATCCCAGATTCTACCATGCGGCGGCTCAATTATCAAGTAGATAAGCTCAAAGAGAATCCCTCTCGAGTAGCACGGGCTTTTTTGAAAGAGTTAGGTCTAAAAAATAAAGTGGTCAGAAATGGCAGCCCTGATTTGCTCATTGGAGGAAAGAAATTTACAGAGCAATACATCCTACTTGAGCTTTTCAAAGCCTTGATAGAGAATTACACGAATCTCACGGTAGGTCTGAAGAAAGGCATGGGAGGTACTCAGATTGTTTTTAACGCCGTGCGACTAGGAGAAATTGATATGTACCCCGAATACACGGGAACCGCCCTTTTGGTCATTCTCAAGACGGATAATGAGCGCAAAGACAAATTGATTAATAGTGAAAATAATGCTGAGAAAATCTACCAGTATGTCAAAAAAGAATGCAAAGAACGCTATGATGTGGTCTGGCTGGAGCACTTGGGTTTCAATAATACTTACGCGCTCATGATGCGAGAAGAACAGGCTGCGCGCCACGAGATTAAAACCATCTCAGACCTCAGGGACTATTTAGAATCGAGCAACTAATCAGCGAGGATTTTTTGTTGTATAAATGCGCGATCAGCATCAATTGATGGGCTTGATTATTTGCTGGTTGTTCTTGATGTAGTATAGATTATTGATTTAGTTGTATGTTAACCGACTACTGGGTTATTGCCCTCTTGGTATCACAGTTTTTTTCATTGTTATTGCTCCTCAGAGCTGGTTTCTTCGCGGGGAAAATTATCCGGCATTGGTCTGCTCTTACCGCAGACGAATTACAATTGAGCTTGGAGAGAAAAAGCTACCTAGTTGGCTCGATTATACAGTTTGTATTGATCTTTCAACTGGCTTCTTTGCTTATGTTTCTCAATATCGCTAATCATCATTTGCCCGATATCGTCAAGGGTGCCATGTGTGCCACGGGAACTTTGGGTGTGAATGGCTACGGTTATTTTGTGCTTTTTCTGAAAATGACGGGGGTACTGATTTACGCGAGTTATCTGATGCTCAATTATCTGGATAATAGTGAGCCCTCTTATCCGCTTACTCCTTTTAAGTACTGGTTGGTTTTCCCGGCTTTGCTGTTAGTAGTCATGGATGCCTACACGAGTTTTCAATATTTTTGGCAAATTGAGCCAGATATCATTGCGACCTGTTGTAGCGTGAGCTTTACGGATCCGGGAAGTGCAGGTCTTGCTACACTCAGTGCTGAATCTCTGTCCTCTGGTATATGGTGGGTGTATGTACTCAGTTTCCTCGCGTTGTTATTTACTTCTTGGGGAAATTTTGGCCTAAGTTCTCTCAAAGAAAAGATTTGGTATTTTACCCTCTTGCGCTTAGGCGTGGCTCTTATTTACGTGCTGAGCGCGGTCTATACCCTCAGGCATTTTTTTGTGAAATATATTTACGGCTTGCCTACCCACGATTGTTTGTTTGATATTTTTTGGGCTAAATATCATTACATTGGTTATCTTTTATTTGGTAGTTATTACGGACTGGTGTTGAGCTTGCTTTTTTTGGCCTTATACCAAATGGCTAGCCCTTATTTGCATACTTCTCATCTTCATCTATCCAAAATCTTGAATCGCTGGCATTTGCTTTTTCTAGCTTTGAGTTTTGGAGTGCCCCTGCTTTATTGGTTGAGTTGGTCTGGACAATTGTAGCCTTTGTTCATAGCGTTCAACTAAGGTCAACACTGCTAAAATTAGAATTCTTGAATAGGAATTAGACTAAGAGGCAAATTTCTGCGTATAATAAAAACACACGATCATTTAGTCAACAATTCTTTATTACCATGAGATACTATTTTTATGCACTACTGGGCTTGGCTACGCTTGTTTTTCTAAACAGTTGCGGTTCTCCCAGTGCCAAAGAGAACGATTCAGCACCTAAGCTCAGAGAAGTGCCCAGCAAGAAAGCCAGTTTAAACAAACCAGCAGAAAAAACCCACGAAGCACTCGCTTCTTTTGATGTGGAACGCGCTGAAGACATCCTCTCCGATTATTTTAGCAAATATGGAGAAAAAGATTTTAAAGCTTTGCAAGATTTCTATGCCTCCGAAGTGGAGCAATTCCTCCTACTCAAAGACCTCAAAGCCAAAGAAGTAAGTGAAGTAGCGCAGGATTTTTTCCGAGACAAAGATGCGATTAATTATTATCCTGACCTCGAGGAGATCACTTATGCTAAAATGAGCGATCATTATCTGCTTACTTTCCCCCTGACTATGTATTGGTTCAAGAACAATCAAGAGGCCAAAGATGGCCCGTTTGGATACACGGGACGTCACGTAGAGGTGCTTTTAAAGCTTAAATTAGACCACGCCTATAAAATTCGTTCTTATGAAGAAGCAGAAATTATGTACCCTGATTATGAAATCCTAGAGGATATGACGGTACAACACGCCCAAGATCAGACCAAGCAGGTGCAACTGAAAAAGGGAACTATTGTCAAAGATAATCTAGAACGCAGATCGATCACGGGTATGGGAGAGCAAATGCAAATTATCTACCGAGGAGAAAAATACTGGGCCGATCAATATGAAAATGGTTTTAGCCGCGCAGGTATTGAACTTTTGAGAAGGTTGCAGTAGATTTGTCTGATTCAAACATATCATGAAGCATCTATCTTCGGGTAGGTGCTTTTTTGTTAGCTGCTCATCAAATCTCGATCATCATATGCCTAAAGGAACGATTTACCTGATTCCCAGCTTACTAGCCCCCGATTCTCACGCGCAGGCCATCCCACCCTATAATCAAGAGATTATCAAAAATTTGTCTTTATTTTTTGTAGAAAACTTGCGTAGTGCTCGTCGCTTTATCAGTGGTATGGGCTTAGGATTAGTGATTAGCGAATTAGAATTTTATGAATTGAGCAAGAAAACCGAAGATCAAGAAGTGAATGCTTACCTCCATCTGCTGCTCGAGGGTCGAGATGCTGGTATTATCTCCGAGGCTGGTTGCCCGGGCATCGCTGACCCGGGAGCGCGTTTGTGTGATCGGGCACATCGCGAGGGGATTACGGTAAAGCCTTTGGTAGGCCCCTCTTCTATCCTCTTGGCTTTGATGGCTTCGGGGATGAGCGGGCAATCTTTTGCCTTTCATGGCTATTTACCCATTCCCAAAGATGAGCGAAAAAAAAGGATCAAATTTTTAGAGAAGCTGTCTGCGGAGCAAAATCAGACGCAGATTTTCATGGAGACACCTTATCGCAATAATCAGTTATTCCAAAGTTTGTTGCAGCATTGTGCGCCTCGTACGCGTTTGTGTGTGGCTTTGAATCTACAGGCTCCCGAGGAGTGGATACATACGTGGACCATTCGGGAATGGCGAGAAAAGGCGCTTGATTTACACAAACAACCAGCCATTTTCTTACTGGAAAGGGGTTGATTAAGCTTCTTCCTGATCAATCTCTACCATCTCGATCGGCAATTTGACGATTTGTTTCAGATCTTCTCCGGTCTGGAGCATGTCTTCATCGTCTGCATCATAAAACCATTTCACTTCTACCTGATGACCTAATGAATGAAGTCTCTCCAGTTTTTTGAGTATTCCTAAGATATACATGGAAGAACTGGTATTAAAATAATCCAGTCGAAAAGTAAGTAGTGTCTCCGGCTGAGGTTGTGTACTATAGGTCTCGAGCCAAGACAGGAGTGGCTCATAGAATTGATAGGAGTTTTCGGGGATAGAGCGACCGCTAATCTCTAAATTCCCGGAGTTTGCATCAAATTTAACATCAGGAGTTTTAGAGGTACCGTTTATTTCTATGCTATCCATATATTATTCTCTTTAAGTTCTTGTTGGTTGTGTCTGTTCGCTGACGGCTAGGACTCAATTTTAACTAATAAACTGAACAAAATGTAATTCTCGTCTAACTCTTTAAAATCAAAAGAGACATTATGTTTGGCTCTTCTGAGAATATCTACCAAGCCCAACCCGGCTCCTCCACTCTGAGGCAATTCATCTTTGTTCAGAGAGCGAATGTAAAGATCTCTGAGTTCTTCTTCACTCAGATTTTCAATTTGTTCTACTTTTTCTTTCAAGAAATCAGCGCGGGGGAGAGTCACGTAATTACCAGTAAAAATCAGGTAAGTTTCTTCTTGGCGAATCAATAATAAAAAAGGAGATTCTAACAGTGCTTGATTTTCTTCGTCTTCTTCAAACTCGAGGGTATAATGAAAGCTATTTTGCAGGCATTCTACTAGGATATTGATGACTTTCTTTTTGGTTCTAACGCGTGTCTTGGACTTCACGAGTTTCTTATCAACCAACTGAATGATCGCATCTATTAATTCGCCATCCAAAGCCCCTTGGTGGGAAAGGATGATGTTTTCGTTCCTCAATAGATCGTAGTACTTGTGTACCTCGAGCATGTAAATCAAACTATTCATTCAGTATGAGGGATAATAGTTGCTCAAAAAGCAGTCCGTGAGCTTACCATCCCGTAAGGCTTGGGTTGTGTGAGATAGCAATCCTCTTATCAAATATAATAATAATTGTTTCCCAGTCAAAAAAAAGGAAACTAAGCACAGGAATAAAACCAGCATTTGCGGTTTGGTAGAGAATAAAGGTCTTAAAAATAGTGCCAAAATAGGAAGATTTGTATGAAGCTTTTCTCCAAATTTGCCTATATAGATGCCCAGCTTACACATCATTTTTCCAAATTTCTTCCCAAAAAGCGACTTTTACATTTTTTTGGTTTACCAACCCGAAGCCAACACATCTATGATATGTTTGGCTTGAATTTGTTTGCGATTTTTTTCAATATAACCCTGCAACTGCATCAGACAAGTGGCTTCCGATGAAATGATGAAATCAGCTTGTGTTATCGTAGCTTGATCTATCTTGCGCTCAGCCAGTGCCACGGAAATACTCGGAAAAGCCGTTGATAATCCTGCTCCATAGCCACAACAAGTCTCTGCCCCCTTCATTTCTACCAATTGTAGCCCTTCTACGTGCGATAGCAAAAGGCGGGGCGAGGCTTGAATACCACAAGTCCAATACGCCCCGCAGGCATCATGGTAAGTGGCTAGCCCCTCTAAGCGTGCTCCTTCCAGCTTTTCTATGCCCAATATATCTGTCAAAAATTCTGTAAACTCAAAGGTTCGCTTTTGTAATTGGTAACATGGTTCTTGCCAAGCTTCACCCAACAAGCGGGTATAATCATAGCGAATCATCCCCACGCAAGCCGCCGAGGGGCTGACAATGTAATGATCAGATTGGGCGAAATCTTGTAGAAATTTCTCCGCCACGGCCTGAGCTTCTGCCCGATAACCTGCCTGATAAGCCGAAAGCGCACAACAGCTTTGGGCGTCCGTGTAATGAACTTCACAGCCCAGTTTCTCTAAAATCTTGACCATATTCAAGCCCGTCTCTGGGTAAAATTGGTCTATAGTGCAGGGTATAAAAATTTCTACTTGCATCGCCTGAAACTTATAAGCTAGGATAAAAAAACCTGAGCAGCCGTGGTTTTGGCTTCTTGCCAAGCCGCTGTATCCAGACCGAGCGCCACGCTTTCTTGTTCAAAATAAGCGACCAGAGATTCCGTAGCAATGTTTCCAACGAGCTCATCCTCGGCCATCGGGCAGCCGCCAAAACCTAATAAGGCTCCATCAAAACGACGGCAACCTGCTTGATAAGCTGCTTCAATTTTGTGCTGAGCCTGCGCTGGATGTGCGTGCAAATGCACACCCATTTCTATATCTGGAAAACGAGGGGCAAGGCTCCCAAAAAGTGCTTGGATCTGCTCGGGCTGAGAGGCTCCAACTGTATCGGCTAGGGAAATAATTTGAATGCCCATTCCTTTTAGTTTTTCTACAAACTCCTCCACAATAGCTGGACTGTAGGGATCTCCGTAAGGATTACCAAAGCCCATGGAAATGTAAACAACGAGCTTTTTATCCCTGCGTTCACAAAGTGCCTGAATCTCAGCGACTAGTTGCATAGATTCGGCGATGCCACGGTTGGTATTGCGACGCTGAAAAGTTTCAGAGATAGAAAGCGGATAACCCAAATAGGCAATTTCTGGAAAAACAGCCGCTGCTTCGGCACCTCGATAGTTCGCCACGATGGCCAAAAGCTTGCTAGAAGTATGGCTGAGATCAAGCTTTGAGAGCACCTCCTGCGTATCACGCATTTGTGGAATCGCTTTGGGAGAAACAAAGCTCCCGAAGTCAATGGTATGAAAGCCTACTTTCAGGAGTTGGTTGATATAATTTGCTTTGGTTTCTGTGGGAATAAAGTCCGACAAACCTTGCATAGCATCTCTGGGGCACTCGATGAGTTTAATCATTTCCAATGAGCTTTTATGATGAGATCAGTTCGCATTTTGATGCAAAACCCTTGCTAAAACAGAGCGGCCGCGATATTTTTGACCGCCGTGGAGCGACTCATGGAGTAATAATGTAGGCAAGGCACACCAAATTTGATTAGCTCTTTAGACTGTTGGATTCCCCACTCGATACCGACCTCTTTTACTTGTTTGTTATCCTTACATTTTTCTACCGCACTTACCAAATCTTTGGGTAGATCAATGTGAAAAATACTGGGTAGAATGGTTAGGTGTTTTTTCGTGGTAATGGGCTTGAGGCCGGGAATAATGGGTACATCTATTCCCATTTCGCGGCATTTTTTGACGAAGCTAAAAAACTTTTGATTATCAAAAAACATCTGCGTGACGATGTATTCGGCTCCATTGTCTACTTTTTGCTTCAGGTAATGAAGATCTTTTTCGAAATTTGGAGCTTCAAAATGTTTTTCAGGATAGCCCGCCACGCCGATACAAAAATCGGTAGGGCTTGCCTCGTCCAGTTCTTCATCTAGGTAGCAACCTCGGTTCAGGCGCACGACCTGTTCCATCAAATCAGAAGCGTAATGATGCCCATCTGGCTCGGGTACAAATTTCCCTTCGCTTTTGATAGGGTCGCCTCTCAGAACCAGTACATTATCAATTCCCAAGAAGTCCAAGTCAATGAGAGCGTCTTCGGTTTCTTCTTTGCTAAATCCTCCGCAAATCAGATGAGGTACGGCATCTACCTTGAAGCGGTTCATCACGGCTGCGCAAATACCCACGGTTCCGGGGCGTTTGCGGGTAGTGGTTCTCTCCAATAAACCATTTTCTCGCTTTTTATAAACGTATTCTTCTCGATGGTAGGTTACATCAATGAAGGTAGGTTTAAATTCCATTAAAGGCTCTATGGCCTCGAAAAGCTGATGAATACTCTGTCCCTTCAGAGGGGGGAGTATTTCAAAAGAAAACAAGGGTTGTTTAGCCTCTTTGATATGTTCAGTAACTTTGGTCATTTTATTTTCAATCTCTGATTAAAATCTTGACTTTATCAACTATGTGAGTGTCTGTGCAAGAAATTTGTTTGAAAGCCTCTATACCTTTCAAAAAACACTTCTCGGGGACGCAAATTTTTATAAACACAAAAATGATCCTGCAAAGTTAAGGAAAATTAAGCTGATTTTTAAGATTCACTTAGTTTCCCCTTGCTGGATTCAGGGCTTGCTGAATTCCTCTTTGAAAAGTGATAAATTGTATTAGATGATTAAGCCAAGAATAATCAGCAAGAGTTTCATCTACCAAAGGCTTAGTTCCACTTTAATCTGGCGATAATCGTCGATACTGACCCCGTAGGAGCAAACATATTCATAATCCTCTTCGAAGGCATCTAAAAATTCTTCTTGATCTTCGTAATGATTCCGGCTCTCTTGGTAGCAGTGGCGCGCTTTTTCTTCTTCTTGTAGGCACAGGTAAACGTGTCCGAGATTCATCAAATCACATTCGTCTCCTTTTTCAGCTTCAATCAGTTCTTCCAAGTATTGTCGGGCACTGCGCAGGTCGCCCATTTGAAAATAGATCCAGCCAATTGCTCCCAGATTCCAGACATCCTTGGGATTGAGCTTCCGAGCTTTCAGATAATAATCTAGTGCCTTTTCCAATTGCCTTAGTTTTTGGTAGCAATAACCGATGTTGTCCAGCGTGTAGGTGTTCAGCGGACTCAGTCTCTCGGCTTGGAGATAGAATTGTAATGCTTGCTCATATTCTTCTAATTCTTGGTAGCAAAAGGCGGTATTCTCAACGGGATAAGGGTTTTTAGGGTCTAGTATCGAGGAACGTCTGTAGTACTCGATGGCTTGATGATAATACTGACGATTTCCTAAAATGCGGTCAGAGGCCATTTCTTGGTAACAATAGGCGATATTATCCAGCAGATAGCTCAGATTTGGGTTCAATGCTTCGGCTTCTAAGTGATAGTGAAGGGCGGCACGGAAGTCCCTTTGTTCTTGATGACAATAAGCAATGTTCTCGAGGGCGAAGCTATTGTTTGGGTCTAGCTCCAGTGCTCTCTGGTAATAGCCAATCGCTTGGTCATATTCTTTATTCTGTTGGTAGCAATAGGCGATTTGCCTTATATTCCAGCCATTACTCACGATGGCATCCGATTTTAAATGATAATAGAGAGCCTGTTTGTATTCTTGTAAGTTTTGGTAGCAATAACCGATTTGCCTCAGATTCCAGGCATCTTGGGGTTGTATTTGGAAGGCTTTCAAATGATACTCCAGAGCTTTCTGATATTCCTCGAGATATTGATAGCAATAGCCGGTGTAGCTCAGCGTGAGTACGTTGTTGGGCTCGCTTTCATAAGCTCTCAGATAATACAAACGAGCAGAATCATAATCGCCTAAATCTAAGAAGCAGTGTGCAATTTGGCGAACATTCCAAGTATCTTCGGGGGCTAATTGGTAGACCTTGAGATGATAGCCCAAGGCTTGCTTAAAATCTTTGAGCATCTGGTAGCAGAAGCCAATATTACCCAAGTTCCAGGTATCGTTGGCGTAGAGTTTTTCGGCAAGCAGATGATATTGTAAGGCGGTGGGATAGTCTTCTATTTTTTGGTAGCAATAGCCTGTATTTTTGATGTTCCAGCTGTCTTTGGGATGCTGTTCTTGGATTTGGAGATGATATTCTAGAGCTTTGGGGTAGTTTCTGAGTTGTTGATAACAATAGGCAATTTCCTTGAGAATAAGGGTATTCTTAGGATTGAGTTGAAAGGCTTTCAAATAATAGTCTAGTGCTTCTCGATATTTTCCTGCCTCGATTGCTCTCGAGGCTTCTTTGATTAGTGAATCTTCCATAATCTATCCTGCTGCGTGTAATAACAAAGATAGTCAAGAAAAAGCATTTTAGCGGATAAATTCTTGAACGGTTGTATACTTCATTTTAAGCAAATTCTTGTGAGTATTTGTAGGCCGTTTAAGCCTTGGCGGCTCGGTCAGTTTGTAAAAAACCCACGTCTAAAGTGCGAAGAAATAGTCTTCTTCACCAATATCAAAGCGATAATGCATGATGCTCGGCCAGAGCGGTTGCCCTAGCCCCTTTTCCCAATTTTCTAATTGCTTTTTTAATTCTATGATGACTTGAGGATGCTGTTCGGCTACATTCTCCTGCTCTTCCTTGTCTTTGCTCATGTCGTAGAGTAGCGTGGTTTTTTGCCAATCATTCAAGATCATTTTCCAGTCTCCTTGGCGAATGGCTCGGTTATAATCGGATCGCCAGTAAAGTGCTTGATGCGGTGCTTGCTTTTTTTCACCATTGAGGTAGGGAAGTAAATTTACGCCATCGTAGGTGCGATCTTCGGGTAATTGACTTCCAGAGGCCGCGATCGCCGTGGCAAACAAGTCTAGTACATTCACTGGATGCTCAAAGACCGTACCTTCGGGGATATTCCCTTTCCATTTGAGCATCATGGGCACATTGATTCCCCCTTCAAAATTAGAGAATTTACCTCCTTTGAGAGGAGCATTGTCTGTGGCTAGAGTGTAAGTAGCTCCTCCGTTGTCGCTGGCGAACATAATCAGCGTATTCTCTTCCAAACCCAGTGCTTTTAGCTTTTGCATGATCTGCCCAACGGCATCATCGAGGGCTTTGATCATAGCGTAATAAACTCGCTTGTTCTTATCCTTGACGTGGCTGAACTGGTCATAATAAGCTTTGGGAGCTTGTAATGGGGTATGTGGAGCACTAAAGGGTAGGTACAGAAAGAAAGGTTCTTCCTGGTGTGATTCCATGTAATCGCAGGCTTCTTGTGCCAGCTTAAAGGTCAGATATTGATCCTCTTCTACTACTTTTTGATTTTGGTAAATGGCACAAGTTCCTTCTCGCCCACGGCTCCACATATAGCGGTCTGCAAACTCATCTATGTAGCAATTGACGATCTCTGGGTCAGTGGTATCGGCATAGAGGGTAAAGGCTTCATAGAAACCAAAATAATAATCAAAGCCCCGGTTGAGGGGCTGAAAATCAGCTTGATGTCCTAAATGCCATTTCCCAATAGAAGCCGTATGATAACCGCTTTTTTTCAGCAAGGCTCCTAAGCTGATTTCAGAAGGTGGTAAGCCCTGTTTGTCAATATCCTCTTGACGAGGGAAAGTAGTATTATCAGTCAGTACCCAATGCCCTGTATCGATAAAGTATTTAAAAACATAATACTCGAGCAGGTTATGTGGATAGCGACTCTGTGGTTGGAGTTCATAACCAAACCGCTGCTGGTAGCGTCCCGTGAGGATACCCGCCCGAGAAGGGCTACAAATGGGTGAGGTAACATAACCTTCCGTACAAATGGCTCCCTGATAGCCAATCGAGTCCATGTGAGGTGTTTGCACGTGTGGGCTACCGTAGAGTGAAATATCCGTTTTACCCAAATCATCTGCTAAGATGTAGATAATGTTAGGTTTGCTTTTAGGAGCTTGATAATTGGCCGGACTGAGGGTGAGAAAATTCTGCTTGTAGGCAATTTTCTTCTGGTCATATTCTATGTGATACTTTTCACTAGTCAAGGGCCAAAGTAAATAGGCCAGAACCAAGGTTAGTAATAACAAGGATATTCCCCAGCGAAGAGCGTAACGCTTTCTAAACAAAGACTTCATATAGCTAATTTTTGGATGGTAACGGGCTAAGAAAACAGCCTCCCGCGATTTGCAGCTTGAATCAAGAGAAGATGAGACTGCTTTCCCGAAAATTCGCTCATAAAGATAGAGACTAAGCCAAAAACCAACAATTTTTTAGTGAGATAGTTAGTCCATAAATCCATATACATCTCTTCTCGGTTGTTTCGTGAGACCAAATTTGTAGATTGCTTTTTGAAAATATCCATTCAGAAGTAAATTGACCTTCCTTACATTTCAGTATATTGGGGTCTATTCTTACAAGACTAATTTTTTTATGCCTAGCTTAAAAAGTTATTCCCTGCTGCTATATTTACATTATTTGAAGTTTAAAAATCGTCATCGTAAACCTGGCATTCCTCAACAGAGAAGAGTGATGGACCGCTTGGGCAGACGTTATCCCGTGTTTCCAGATACACAGACCGAGCGGGTATCTGCCCATGGGATTCTAGCTGAATGGATCAAGCCACCCTCTGCTCAGGAAGATCGAGTTTTGTATTATCTGCACGGCGGAGGTTACCGCATGGGCTCGATTGACTCTCACCGGGCTATGGTCAGTAAGATTGCCCAAGCTTGTCGTGCGGTTGCCCTTGTTCCCGATTATCGTTTGGCCCCAGAGCATCCCTTTCCTGCCGCCCTAGACGATGCCGTCACTGCTTATGATTGGTTGCTAAAACAAAAACCTCAGGCCAAAATTATCATTGCTGGCGATTCGGCCGGAGGCGGATTGGCTCTGGCCACGACTTTAAAACTGAGAGAAGAACAGCTTAGCCTGCCGGCTGCCTTGCTCCTGCTGGCTCCTTGGGTAGATTTGCAAGCCCGTAGTCGCACACTCGACACGGTGGCTCCCAAAGACCCCATTCTCCATAAGGAAGGATTGCTGGCCAGCGCCCAGGCTTATTATGGCATTCACGATCCAGCTAATCCTTACATCTCTCCGCTCAATGCAGATTTGAAAGGGCTTCCTCCTATGCTCATTCAAGTGGGGACGCTGGATATTTTAGTAGGTGAAGGCAAGGCACTTGCCCAAAAAGCTCAGGAAGCTCAGGTAGAAGTAAAACTAGAAATTTGGAAAAACATGGTACACGTCTGGCAGTTTATGAGTGATCTTTTACCAGAAGGCAAACAAGCTATCCAAAAAATGGGTATTTTTGTAGATAAAACACTAAACACAGCCTCGTAGAACCAAAACAACTCTAGCTGTGTTTAACTGCAAAAAATAAACTTCATACAATTATGAAAGCGGTTTATTATTTTCTATACTACACTTGTGGCCTACTTTTGATGACTAACTTAGGATGCAGCCCTAAGTTTCAGGTGGGTTCGGATTTCAATCCACAGGCTAATTTTAATCAGTATCAGACTTTTGCCGAAGACCGTCGGGATCTTTTCAAAAAGCGCAGCAACCCGATTCTTAACAGTGAACTTACCGAAAAGCGTATCAATTATGCCATCGCCAGGCAATTGCAGGCCAAAGGGTACGCTGAATCTCTGGAAAATCCTGATTTGATTTATGAATTCCAGACGCAAGTACAAAGTCGGCAAGAAGTACAACGTGTCAACAACTTCCCTCCCGCTTGGGGCTACTACAGCCGCTGGTACAACCCCGCTTTCGCGCAGGACTATGTGCGGGATTATGAAGAGACGACCCTCATTATCAATGTCAGAGAGGCTGACAGCAAAGAACTGGTCTGGCAAGGTTGGGTCATCGGCGAGTTAAAATACACAGCCAGCGATTGGGCAGAGCAAATCAACAACACGATTGCCAAAGCTCTGGCCGAGTTTCCAGTTCGCTCGGATTAGTTATCGGTTTGGTTGCTAGTAATTAGTTGTGTGAAAAAACAAGCACTTCAAAATTAGCAATCCGTACCAATCCCTGCAAAGCTATTCTCTTAAAAAATAAACCTCATAAATCAGATCATCTTTCACGAAGTAAATCGCCACTGCGTTTAGAGGTTTGCCCCCTCCTATTCCACTTACTTTCTCTCGGTCAATTACTTTGTTGCCGATAGAAATTCGGTTTACCAATTCACAATTAAGTTCGGGCGTATTATCAAAGAGTCGTTGGTAGCCTTGACGCATGGCCGCTTTACCATTCATAATCAATTCATCGGGAAAATTGTAGACCTTCACCGTATCGGCATAGCAAGCCAAGAAGGCTTTCAAATCACGGGCATTGTAAGCTTCTAATTGCTTTTGAGCCACGGCTTCGGCCGCTTTTGAGATTGGCTCCTGAGCTTTCAAACTTGAAAAACTAATGAGGTAGATGATCATACCCACCATCCAGAACGTAAAGACATTTTTCATGATTCAATGTGTATTTTTTTGTAAAATTACGTAAAAACTAGCGATGTCTTAGATTTTTGGAACACAGAGACACAGAGCGAACAGCCGAGCCTTTCCTTAGCAAAAAAACAATGCAACCATTAAATTATTTCACCCAATCTGGCAAAGTATCTAGTTTCATCCCGAATACATAGGGAAGTAGGGTTTGCGTAAGCAAAATCAATAAAAGAATGGAGACAACATTCAAAATCACTCCGGCTTTGACCATTTGAGCCACCTTCACGTGGCCACTCGCGAAAACAATGGCATTAGGAGGCGTAGACATGGGCAACATAAAGGCACAACTGGAGGCCATCGTCACGGGCACGGCAATCCAGAGCGGATGTTGTCCTAAGCTCACGGCGATACCTGCCACCACGGGCGTAATTACGGCCACAAGAGCTACATTACTCATCACTTCGGTCATAAACAAGCCAATAATCGTTAATACTGCGGCCACCAGATAGATGCTTAGCGCTTGATTACTGGCTACACTCTCCCCAATCAGGCGGATAATGCCCGTTTCGTTGAGGGCATTGGCTACGCTCAGTCCTCCACCAAAAAGCAGCAGGATTCCCCAGGGCAAGCGGCGCGTATCTCCCCATTCTAAGACAAAAACGCCTTTTGAAAAATGAACTGGCGCAATAAAAAGCGCAATCGTGGCCAAAATCGCAATCACGGTATCGTCCAACCCCAAGCCCGGCAGAAGTTGATTGAGATAGCTACGCAGTATCCAAAGGAGTGCCGTGGTGATAAAGAGTACCAACACGATTTTTTCTGCGCGAGACATCGGTCCTAATTTTCTAATCTCTGCTTGAATTAACTGCTTTGAGCCCGTGATTTGTCCCAAGCGATTCGGATAAACCCACTTGACCAGCGTCCAGTAGATAATTAAAAGCATCACTAGCGTAAAAGGAAGCCCCACGGCCAGCCAGCGGGCAAAGCTAATTTCATAACCATAGGTCTCGAAGATCACAGAGGCCATCACGGTATTAGGGGGCGTACCAATGATGGTAGCGATTCCTCCTACGTTAGCCGCATAAGCCACGCCCAACATCATAGTGAGGGCAAAATTGGCTAACCCCGCTGGATTCATGGCTGTTTTTTGGCTTAATAAGCTAATGACGGAAGTGGCTATTGGCAACATCATCACGGTAGTGGCCGTGTTGCTGATCCACATACTGAGGGCAGCCGTAGCGAGCATAAAACCTAAGACAATGCCATTGGCGTGGGTTCCAGTCAGGCGTACGATATTGAGGGCAATGCGCAGGTGGAGATTCCATTTCTCTAGAGCGAGTGCGATCATGAATCCTCCCATGAACAAGAAAATAATCTTATTGGCATAAGAAGCCGTAGTCTCGGCTACATCTAAGACCCCCAGTACCGGAAAGAGCACGATAGGAATCAAGGCGGTGACGGGCAGCTCCACGGCCTCGCTAATCCACCAAGTCAACATCCAAAGTACCACGGCAATCACCTGCTGAGCCTCTGGGCGTAGTGGCTCCAAGGTAGGAAGCGTGAGCGTGATGAAGAAAAGTAAAGGGCCTAAGCCCAAACCTACTTGGCGAGAGAAGCTAAGTGAGGAGACGGTCATAGATCATGCGCGTTAATGAAAATCAATGGGAGGCAAATTACAAATTAAAGCAAAAACCAATTGCTTTTTTTACCTCCCAATTTGAGGAGCTTGGATCGTATTCTATGAACTTAGGATGGCAAATACACTACTTGTAGCCCAGTTCCTTCAGGAATCTTTCAAAAGCGCCTTCTAGGTAGGCGATTTGCTCTTCTTCGAAAAACTCTTTAAAGTAGTAAGGTCTGCCTTTATAACCCGAGATATGTTTGCCGTGCCAGTTGGTTACCTTGTCGTAATTCTCGAAGTTTCCCATCTTCTTGACTACATTTTCCACGGATTTGATCTGATATTTCTCGTTGATTACTTGCTTTTTTTCTTCGGAAATTTGGACATTGAAAAACGTCTCAATCTCATTGAAAATGACCCTAAAGTCGTGTACGAAATCCTCGTAGCGCAGCATCAATACATTTGGATCATCCTTGATTTTTAATACATCCCAAATTCCGTTTTCTTCAAACTCTGCCACCTGCTGCTTTAGTATTTCTTGATTGACTTCTAGCTCATAGCGTTGAATAGAAGAAGCAATACTATCTAGTGGATGACGATAGGTAACCACGACGGGAAATTTTTGGTCATTTTCTGGGTAGCTGTGTTTCTTGTCAATATTTTTATTGGGGAATATTTCTCGTAAGATGTTATAAACCAGCGTACTTCCACTACGAGGCGGGCTAAACTGTATAATATTCTGTCCCAAGAGTTTACTGACTTTACGTCTAAATTTTTCTGAAATCATACTGAATGCAATTAAGTAGTTTAGTTAATGATGCGCTCTTTTCTTGAGACACAAATAAAGAAAAGGTGATGATACACGATTGAAATACCTTCGGATTCAGGGCTATGGATGAGAGATGCTATTTTTGATTGAAGCTGGATTGAAAATCATTTTTTTCTGGACAATTTTTAAGGCTATCTAGAAAGGACATAGTTCTTTTTGGGTTGGTGCGCGCAATGATGTAGCTACAGTTTATTCGCTTTTTACGATTCTCTGCTTTTTTTGATCAATTCTTTTATTTTGTGAATTTTTTTATTAAATAAATTACAGTAATTATTTTAATGCCTTGAATAGAGTCGTAAATTTAGCAATTAATTAGGCTCGTGTCCAAGTTTGATCCTCAGGCAAAAGTATATTTATCAATCATGTAGCCGTATTGATTGGCCTTAGCCTGATGGAATCACGGCAACCCTACATCGAGTTTTTACTAAAAATCACGATAAGAACACCATAAATTTAATAACCTCGATTGCTGATGAGTTATCTGGAATTTGATCAACAAGAATTAGTAAATCTAGAATATTCCCTGAGCCGAGAGACGATTCGCACGAATCGCCGTGGCTCTTTCGCCAGTTCTACCATCATCGGTTGTAACACCCGCAAGTATCACGGTTTGCTGATTTGTCCTCTGGAAGATAAGCAACGCCACGTTTTACTTTCCTCTCTGGACGCAACTGTGCTGGTACAAGACACCGAGTTTGAGCTAGGTATTCACAAGTACCCGGGCGGCCAGTACTACCCCAAGGGGCACGTTTACGTGCAAGACTTTGAGACAGAACCCATTCCTAAAATTACCTACCGAATGGGAGATATTACCTTAAGTCGTGAAATACTACTGGTAGAAGAAGAGGAGAAAATTTTAGCAAGGTACACACTCAATGAAAGCTCAGAACCTATCAAACTCAAACTTCATCCATTCTTAGCCTTTCGCAACATTCATACCCTGAGCAAGGCCAACATGGAGGTGCAATCGCAGTTTGAGAAGATAAAAAACGGTATCTCTACCCGCATGTACGAGCACTATCCTTTGCTACATATGCAATGCTCTAAGAAAAATGAGTTCGTGCCCGCCCCAGATTGGTACTATAATATCGAGTATTCCGAAGAACAGCGTCGGGGCTACGATTATCAAGAGGATTTATTTGTACCGGGTTATTTCGAATTAGAATTAAAGAAAGGCGAAAGTATCATCTTTGCTGCCGGACTGAGTGAATCAAGCCCTAACGCTCTCAAAAAGCTTTTTGAGAGCCAACTCAAAAAGCGAATTCCCCGAGATAGCTTCGAGAATTGCCTAATTAACTCCGCTCAACAATTCCTGGTCAGAAATGGCGAGCAAACCGACTTAATCGCGGGTTATCCTTGGTTTGGACAATGGGCCAGAGATACCTTCATTGCCTTACCCGGTTTGACCCTTTCTATCCAGGATGATAAATCTTGCAAAGCCGTACTGGATAGTGTTTCTAATAACCTCAACGGTGCTTTGTTCGCTAACGCAGATACTAACAAAAATACCGTCTATAACTCAGCCGATGCACCGCTCTGGTATTTTTGGTCGGTGCAAAAGTACGTAGCTTACAAGGGTTCGCAAGCAGGCATTTGGAAGAATTATGGCTCCAAAATGAAAACGATTCTCCAAGGCTATCGTCATGGAACCGACTATAATATTCATATGGCCGAAAATAGCCTGATCCACGCCGCCTCCGAGGGAGAAACCCTTACTTGGATGGACTCTGTCATCGATCACTGCCCCGTTACCCCGCGGATGGGCTTCAATGTAGAAATCAATGCCCTCTGGTACAATGCCGTCTGCTTCGCTTTGGAGTTAGCCAAAAAGGCTCGTGATAAGGACTTCGTGAGCGAATGGGAAAATTTACCTGAGAAAATTGCCTATGCTTTCATCGAGACTTTCTGGAGTCCAGAAGACCGCTACTTGGCCGATACCGTCCACGATGGCGAAAAAGATTGGGCCGTGCGTCCTAATCAGATTTTTGCCGTTTCGCTGCCCCATTCTCCTTTAAACAATGATATGAAAAAGGCCGTGGTAGACATCGTAGAGCAAGAACTCCTCACCACCAAGGGACTCCGTACGCTTTCTCCCAAACATCCTGACTACAAAGGTATCTACGATGGCAATGCTTATCAAAGAGATATGGCCTACCATCAGGGAACGGTCTGGCCTTGGCTGCTGGGGCACTTCTGTGAAGCTTATCTCAAAATTTATGAAAAAAGCGGTTTGGCTCGGGTCAAACAATGGTATCATAGCTTTGAAGAAGATATGCGAATCCACGGCGTAGGCTCTATTTCAGAAGTCTATGACGGCGATCCACCTCATCGCCCGAATGGGGCGATTTCACAAGCCTGGAGCGTGAGCGAAGTCCTCAGAATCAAACAATTGATCGAGGAGGTAGAACAGGGAACTCCCCTCGCACCAAAGAAAAAAACTACTCAAAAATCCACCAAGAAAAAAACAAAATAAGCCATGCGCGTACTCATGTTTGGTTGGGAATTTCCCCCGCATATCAGTGGCGGCTTAGGAACCGCTTGTTATGGTCTAGCCAAGGGGCTTGCTTCCGAAAAAGTGGACCTGGTCTTTGTTGTCCCTAAAACTTATGGCGATGAAGAGCAAACGATGAGCAAGCTC
Organism: uncultured Cytophagaceae bacterium; assembly: GCA_964551015.1. Lineage (GTDB taxonomy): Bacteria > Bacteroidota > Bacteroidia > Cytophagales > Microscillaceae > CAZKBP01. Next base: position 92,993 of record CAZKBP010000006.1, read on the forward strand.
ATCGGCGCGGGAGAAGTTCGGATGACCAAAAAACAAATCGAGTATCAAAATTCACGTAGAGAGGATTTTATACAGGTAGACTCCACCCTCATTCCTTACGCCACGCAGGGCGAGTTTACCGTAGAAGCCAGCCGTGTGGTCAAAGAAGAATACGGGCGGAAAGAAACGGAGACACAAGGTAGCTTTAAATTTGTGGGAAAATACGGGAATACGCTCTACGAAGAGGTCGCCAACTACGCCGCCGTCGCCTCCCAAATCGCCGCCGAAAATGAATTTGACCTCATCCACGCCCACGATTGGCTGACCTACGATGCCGGGATCAATGCCAAGAAAATCTCTGGCAAGCCCCTCGTTGTCCATCTTCACGCCACCGAGTTTGACCGAAGTGGCAAGTATGTCAATCAGCGTGTCTTTGAGATCGAGCGGAGAGGCATGCAACACGCCGACCGGGTGATTACGGTTTCTAATTTGACCAAAAAAATTGCTGTTGAGAAATACGGGATTGACCCACGAAAAATTGTCACGGTTTACAACGCCGTACAACCTTTGGAAGACGAAAAAGAAAGCTACGATAAGCATATTGACGACAAAATTGTCACTTTCTTAGGAAGAATTACCCATCAAAAAGGCCCTGAATACTTTGTAGAAGCGGCTCACAAGGTTTTACAAAAGATGGAAAACGTTCGCTTCGTGATGGCCGGAAGCGGCGATATGCTCAACCGAATGATCCAACGGGTGGCCGAACTGGGCATTAGCAATCGCTTTCATTTCACGGGTTTTCTCAAGGGAAAAGACGTGGACAAAATGTTTGGGATGAGTGATGTCTACGTGATGCCCTCGGTCTCGGAGCCTTTTGGTATTTCGCCCCTCGAGGCCATGCGCTCCAATGTACCCGTGATCATCTCCAAGCAATCGGGCGTATCGGAGATCTTGCGCTACGCCGTAAAAGTAGACTTCTGGGATATTCCCGCGATGGCGGATGCCATTTATTCACTGCTTAATTATAACGGACTTTCTAAAATGTTCAAAACCTACGGCAAAGAAGAAGTAGACAGCCTTAAATGGGAAAACTCGGCCGTGGAAATCAAAAAAATCTATCGCTCTCTCTCATAACTTGAAACTTGCAACCCGAAACTGACAACGAACTCTTTAATCCTCTAGACCCAAAATTGACATGAAAACACTGAGCCTCTATTTTCAAATTCATCAACCCTTTCGCCTTCGCAAATACCGCTTCTTTGACATTGGTACCAATCACTATTACTATGATGATTTCCAGAATAAAAATATTATCCAGAAAGTAGCCGAGAGTTGTTATCTGCCCGCCAATCAAACCCTCCTCGAAATGATCGAGCGATACGGGGAAGATTTTAAGGTTAACTTCTCTATCTCTGGTCCTGCGCTGGATCAGCTGGAAATGTACATGCCTGAGGTCATCGAGAGCTTTCAAGCCTTAGCCAAAACGGGACAGGTCGAGTTTTTGAACGAAACCAGCGCGCACTCCCTCACTTCGGTCAAGCAGGAAAAAGAGTTTATCCGTCAGGTGAACGAGCACGCCGAGCGTATCCAGTCTCTCTTTTGGCACACGCCCGCCGTGTTTAACAATACCGAGATGATCTACAGTGATCGGATCGGAGATATGATTGCGCAATTGGGTTATAAAGCCGTGATTACCGAAGGGGCTGGGCACGTGTTGGGTTGGAAAAGTCCGCAGTATGTTTATTACAATGCCTTGAATCCTAAGTTGAAGATTTTACTACGCAACCACGGCCTCAGTGATGATATTGGCCTGCGTTTCTCAGACCGGATGTGGGCTGCCTGGCCACTGACCACGGAAAAATACGTGAGTTGGCTCAACGGCCTAGACAAGCAAGAGCAATTGGTCAACATCTTTTTGTCTTACGAAACCTTTGGAGAACATAATAAGGCAGATACGGGTATTTTTGAATTCCTCAAAGCCCTTCCTCATACCCTCAAGCAACATTCTGACTATAAGCTCATGACTGCCTCTGAAGCCGTGGAGACCCATCCTCCCAAGGCGGCTCTGCACGTGCCCAATGCGATTTCGTGGGCAGATGAAGAAAAGGACTTGACCGCTTGGCTCGGCAACGAACTCCAAGATGAAGCTTTTGAAAAATTATATGCTTTAAAGCCACTCATTGACCAAATTGATGATTCGGCTCTGCGCTCGGATTGGCAGCACTTACAAATTAGCGACCATTTTTATTATATGTGTACCAAATTTTTCTCGGATGGGGGCATGCATTTGCATTTTAATCCTTTCGAGAGTCCCTACGATGCTTTCATCAACTACATGAATGTATTGAGTGATTTTGAAATGCGCGTAAAAAATGCTTTGCCCGCAGAAGCTACTTCCACGCCAAAAGAAACCGCCAAAGCACCGGCCAATGGCTCCGCCGCGAAAACTACGGCAAAGAAAAGCACAGGTACAAGCAAAAAGAGAAGCAAGAAAACTACCAGTGAGTAAAACAAAACCTCGCGGAGCTCCGAGTCCCGCGAGGTTTCTTAAATGGTTAATTTACTAAGAAGCTCTGCTTATTCTACCATAATTCTTTCTTGAATTTCTTGGCCTTCCCGAGTTGAAACACGCAATAAATACAAGCCCGACTGCCAGCTCGCTACTTCAAAATTTTTGCGTAATTCTCCAGAAAAATCTTCCTGATAGATCACTTGTCCTTGGTCATTGTAAATTTTCAAACTACCTGCTTTTACATTTTCTAGGCGTAGTTGCATTTGCTCAGAACTAGGGTTAGGGAACAAAACGAGACTTGCTTCCAGATTCTCGGCTGGGCAGTTGTCTAGAATCTCGAGGTCAGTATTGCAGCCCGAAGCATTATTCTCGATCGTAACTTGGCCTTCTACCAAAGGAATTAGGTCTTGAATTGCGCAACAATCGCTCAGCAGTGGATTATCGCTCACCCAAAGGCTACCGGCCAAGCGGTCCAATTGCCCAAAGGCATTTAGGCTACTCAATTGAGGATTATTAGAAATCATGATCCCTCCCACTACAAAATTATCACCTATAAGCACTTCACCTAAATCTTCCAAATTTTCCAAACCTGCCAAGGAGTTCAGTTGGGCATTGTTGCTGACCAAGATTTCACCCGTTTGGAAGGTTCTAAGATTTTCCAAGCCTTCCAGCGAAGTCAGTGCATCGTTGTTGATGATTTGTAAGTTGATACCGACCATTTCCAGACCGCTAAGCCCCGAAAGAGAGATCAAGGCTGGATTGTTTTTAATAAAAATGGCTTCAGCAGAAGGAATATTTTCCAACCCTTCCAGCGAAACTAGATTTTCCTGATCTTCTATTCTGAGAATGCCCGCTAAAGAATCTAAACCCCTAGCCTCAAATAGATTCACGAGTGCATCATTGCCTGTTATTTCCAAATCTCCAAGGATGGATTTGAGGCCGTTTAGGGCTTCCAGGTTACTTAAAGCACGATTTCCATTGATACGGATTGACCCCAAGTCCGCAGTTGTGCTAATGGCTTGGCTCAGGCCGTTTATTTGACTCAGGGCAAGATTGAAATTGAGCGTGAAGGCTCCTAAGCTTTCCAAATTCTCCAAGCCATCCAAATTTTCCAGAGAAAAATTATTCTGAATAGATAGAAAACTAAGAGACTCTAGATTGGGCAGTTCGCCCATATTGCTCAGTGAATCATTGAAGGCAATGGTCATCCCTCCCACGTGGCGGAGTTGTGCCAGTCCGTTTAGGTTTCTTAGGCGGGGGTTTACTTCAATTCTTAGCAGAGAAGCAACGCTTTGGAGATTTTCTAGGCCTGCCAGATTCGTCAGTTGATTATTTCTGGAAATATTCAGGCTGCCCTTCACACGAGTCAGTCCCTGTAATCCCGAGAGATCAGTGATATTTTCTCCAGAGATGGTCAAATTCCCTTCCAGCTCGCTACAATCAAAAGCATCCACTTCGGCTTGAGTACTGAGCACAAAATTCCCCACACAAAGATCACTATTAATTACCTCGAAACGGATGGACAAAGGCTCGCCTGCTTCTCCCTGCGTTTGGGCTTGGGTAAACCCTCTGGCTGTTAGAGTATAAGAGCCTAGGGTCAGCGTTTGCCCTAGATACTGATTCGATTGGTAGGCATCGTTGCCAAAGAGCGCGTAAGGAAACATATTTTCTGTCTGATTAAGGCCCGGCGCATCGGGGGAGCGCAACTCAAACCTTACACTCCCTAGCTCCGTCGGGGCGGTGTTTGCTCGGATATTGAGCGGAATATTTCCGATCAAGCCCAAGTCAATGGTGCTTTGGTCTGCTAAAATTCCAATTTCGGTCTGAGTTTCGGCATTGATGAGGGTAAAGCTTCTAATCTGAGGCTGGGAAATAATCACGGAAAAGTCAAAACGGAGGGTATCTGCTCCGGGATAAGCAATGGCGGTCAGCGTGTAATCACCTTCTACGAAATCTTTACCTTGATAAGTACCATCTGGCTGGTCACCAAACAGGGCATAGGGAAAAATCCGTTCGGTCTGCCGGTGCATCACTGGCCCTTCTAAAATCATGGCTACGCTATCCACCCGATTGGGAGCCGTAAAAGCCTGAAAACTCAGAGAGTTTGTGCCGATGGTAGACAAATCCAGTACGCTACCCGGACTCAAATTCCCCAACAATACGTTATTTTCTGCGTCAATCAGAGTCAAGCGGGTGATTTGAGCCGTTTGGGCTGGTAGAGCTTGAGGCTCAAGTAAGAAAAGCCCCATCCAGAGCAAGAAATGTGTAGAAAAGAAGCATCTTCGCGCGATCATCAGTTTTTCTTTTTTGTTTGTGAATGTTTGTAAAATGATCTATTGGCAGTCTCTTAATGGAGCTGCTAGAGTGAGTAAGACGCAGAGCGTGAGGTTAAGTTAGATTTGAGTCTTTCAGAAGAGAAGGCGTGGTTGGAGATGTAATATTTGATGTAAATATAAATAAAAAAAGAGAGTTTTTTGGCTTTTTTTGTGGAGAAATAGCCACGATTTATCACTTGCTTACCGAAAAATTGATTTAGGTATCAAAGTAAACCAATCTATCCACGTTTCTCCTCAAAGATGTAACCCTCAGACTGAGCATTGGCACCCTTTGGCTCCAGTTTTTCACCTTTATAGGTGGGGGGGGGTACCCAGGTAGGTACCCTCCCCTACCCTTTTGGCGGAAATTTGCACCTTTTGCCCTCCCCTCCCCTACCTTCAAGCTGGAAAACTGCACCCTTGAGGTGTAAGCTCATGGCTTTGGGCTAGCCTCCCCTACCCTATAGGTGGAAAAATGCACCTTGGAGGCAGGAGTAGCCAGATAGAGGCTACATTTTTATTCCAAAAAGAAAAATAAATCTCTGCTTCTTAAATCCTTGATAGCTAAGCATTTGAGCAAACGCCTCACAAAATCGTTATTTTGGTTGGCATTTCTGCTTAAAATTATTACTTTTGTTAAAAATATAAGCAATCACATGAAATTATGAAGCGTTTCTACGAATTTATCAAAAGCCCCCAAGCCCCTGTTTTTGCCTTGGCCACCATGATTCTGACTTTCTTTCAGATGTATGCCAAGCTCTACTATTATCACAACCCCTACCAACTCAATCAAGTCTTGGATGTACTCATTGCCCTCGTGGCGGCTGGGGGTTTGAGTACGATTACTTTTATTATCATCGTACACTCAAAGAAGCGCTGGATGCCCATGTTTTTTGCCACCTTAGACTTTGTGGGGGGATTGCTTTTCTACGGGCGAGATTTGATGGAATATTATCAGCAGGGGGCTTTTATTGAAATTGGCAGTGCTTTGTTCATTCCTTTTTTCAAGGCTTCGGCCATTTATTTTGTGGGGGAAATTTTCTTGGAAGAGGTCAACAGCAAGCGCAGAGACGAACTCCACGTGCGTACCGAGGAGCTAGAAGAACTCAGCCAAGCCTATGAGAGCCAAAAGACAGAGAATGAAAGTCTTAGTGAAGAGCTGGACCGCATTAAGAGTGAACTCCAGCAAATGAAGCGAGAAACCAAAGATTGGCGCAAAAAAAGCTACAAGTACGACATCTCCAACGTCAAACGCTCCCTCTACAACACCAATGACGCTAAGAAAAAAGCCGCTAAAAAGAAGGAACTCGCCAAGCTGGAAGAACTCTTAAAGGAGGTCAATAAAAATACCAACGGACATATCGCAGCGGCTTGATTTTCGGGGGCAATTTTAAAGTCGAAGGTTTGTGGAGAAGCGGTTTAGTTTTTGGGTATCATCTCGGCGTTCTTAGCAGATTTCTCTGACGAACTGATCTATATTGAGTTTTGGTTTTTGGATGGATTTTCTCTGTTTTTTATTTATCAAAGATTCTCGAGTCTTTTTGAAAATATTTTTAATCCTTTTTGATTAGCCCAAGCCAACAAGTCTTGGTAAAGTTGCGATTTCATGAATTCAGAGGGTGAATAGGCTATTCTCAACTTCTCTTCCATGGTTTCCCGATTAATTTGGCTTCCCGTCATAGAACCAATCAATTTGTAAAAAGCTATACCTAATATGGTCGCTAAGTCATGGCCAGAGCAAATATCTAAATCGTGGTGCAAATCATCGTAAAGTTCTTGTAAATCTTGTACTACTTGTTCAGTATCTAACTGTGGCTTCTGAGATTTATTTTTGAGTGTTTGAATGAGTTTTCTCAGATTGACCTTAAGATCATCTACATTGAGAAATTTTTTATAATCGCTAGTGTCCAGATCACGAAATTTTAAACCCAAATTATTTATCTCGTTGTAGAGCCTCAGATAACCAATGGGTTTGCCAGCTTGTATGAGTAGATCTAGAATATTATCCTCAATTTTTTTGAGCTTATCATACTGCCCGTGTTCTGCTATTAGGTAATCAAGTGCAGAAGAGTTCAGCATCATAGCTTCTATATCGTGATGATCTGATAAGAACACATTATCATAGGGGTTGGAAACAGATTGGATGCGGTCAAAGTCTCTATCCCGAATGGCGATGAGCCTTTCATCGTTCTCGAGTAATTCAACGGCTCCTAAAAGATTTTCTCGGCTATGGGCAATCTCAATGAAGGTTTGTTCCTCATCAAAAAACTTTCTTAGAAGCCTCATATCCGTGTCTCCTTCCACCAAGATAAATACTTCAGTTTTCTTAATAGCTCTTGACAAGCGAATCGCGTTAGCTACTTCGTCCTTAGTCTTCTTTAAGTAGTTCTTCATTTTCTTCTTGATCTTCATCTTCCAAGCCGACGGTCAAATCCCAACGGTCAGAGATGATGTGTGGCGAATGAGTTGCTACGATTACATCAAAGTTTTTGATTTTAATGATTTCCCCCATGTCTTTTAAAAATTGTCCCTGCCAGACGATGTGCTGGGAAATTTCAGGCTCATCAATGAGAAGAAGTGCATCGGACGGAATCTTAAAAAGCATTTGATAAACTAAAACTAGTGCGTGTTGCTCACCCGAGGAAAGATCATCAGGAGAAAGTTTATCCCCTTTGTTAGAAGAAATAGAGAAGCCCTCTTCTTTACTGATAGACATCTCTTTATAGGAAAACTTATCGTTGATGATCTTTCTGAAGAGTTCTACCTTCTTTGCCAAGTCATCAAATACTTTCAATTTATCTCTCACATCCTCAATGTAAAGGGAGAGTACATTGATGGAATCCTCATCCACATCTTGCGTAATCTGGAAATCGGCATCGGTAGCTTTGTCCCAGAGCCCTACCTTCTGAAGCCTTGTTCTTTTTTCTTCTAGTTTATCTAGCTCTTTTCTGATTTCATCTACACTAGTCAAGCTATGAGCTGATCTTTTAGCCTGACTAACCAACCTTTTGGGGAAGTCTCTATCTAATTGCTGGGAAATAGAGGCATAGTCACTCAGGGTGGAACGAATTTCTTGCACTAGCTCCTGAGAATATTTATTGACGGCGTAGATCATGGGTATAGACTTTTCAGATTTCTTGCCCTGAATTCTAATTCTATAAAAGTTTTCTTTCTTGGAAGCTTTGATAAGGAGCCTTTGTGTCTCAATAAAATGATTCTCCACAGACGAGATGATTCTTTCGTACCAATCTGGTTTTTTTAGTTTGGCATATTTTCTAGCGATATCATTCGCATCTTCTAAACGCGCAAATAAACTCGATCCTATGATGACTCTTTCATAATCATTATTAGGCACAAAGAAGGTATACTCATGCTTGGTTATATCATCACCACCTTCCGAATATGAAATAGTGAGCATTTCTTCATCATCATTATTTTTTGCATCTTCTTCTTTGTGAGAAACCTCTATATAACTCTCATCCTCAAATACCAACCTAAACTTCTCAAAAGGAGTCTCTCGGAAAATAGCGAAGTCTGCATTCAAAAGGCCATAGATCATCTTCAATAAAATCGTCTTTCCAAAACCATTTGGCCCGTGGATGATCGTAATCTGATCCTCCATGTTAAGAGGAATATGGTAATCGAAGGTATTGAACAATCCTTCCACAATAATTTCTCTTAGTCTCATCGTTTTTTGAATTAAAGGTTTATCAAATATAAACTTTTATGTCTTCAAATGCAAACATTCTACGCCAAATTTCTTGCTAACATATCTTAGTATTCTTGCCGCAAAAAACCCCCGAAAATCCACTGATTCCCGGGGGTTTGTAGTATTTCTTAGTAAAGGCTATACCAAGCTTACATATTCCGGCGATATTGCCCGCCCACTTCATAAAGTGCTTGCGAAATCTGACCCAAGGAGCAAACCTTGGCCGTTTCCATCAAAGCCTCGAAGATATTGCCGTTTTCCACGGAAGCTTTTTGTAGATTTTTTAAAGACTGAGGTGCAATTGCTTCGTTCCGCTTGTGGAAAGCATCTCGGCTGGAAATGGCAAACTCCTTCTCTTCTTTGGTGGAGCGAATTACTTCGCCCGGTACAATGGTCGGCGAGCCTTTGTCATCCAAGAAGGTATTAACACCAATGATGGGTAGCTCTCCCGTGTGTTTTTTCATCTCATAATGGAGCGATTCGTCCTGAATCTTGGAGCGTTGATACATGCGTTCCATCGCGCCCAGTACTCCGCCCCGCTCGTTAATAGAGCGAAATTCCGTGTAAACGGCTTCTTCTACTAAATCGGTTAATTCCTCCACGATAAAAGCACCTTGCAGAGGGTTTTCATTCTTGGCCAAGCCCAATTCGTGATTGATAATCATCTGAATCGCTACCGCACGGCGTACGCTCTCCTCGGTGGGCGTGGTAATCGCCTCGTCGTAGGCATTGGTATGGAGGGAGTTACAGTTATCGTAAATGGCCGTCAGAGCTTGCAGCGTGGTGCGGATGTCATTGAAGGCAATCTCCTGAGCATGCAGCGAGCGACCAGAGGTCTGGATATGATATTTCAATTTTTGGGAACGGTCATTACCGCCGTATTTGTACTTCATGGCCTTGGCCCAGATGCGCCGCGCCACCCGACCCAGCACCGTGTACTCAGGATCCATTCCGTTGGAGAAGAAGAAAGATAGGTTTGGCGCGAAATCATCAATGTGCATGCCCCGGCTCAGATAATATTCCACGAAAGTGAAACCATTAGAAAGCGTCAATGCCAACTGCGTGATCGGATTGGCTCCCGCCTCGGCAATGTGATAACCCGAGATAGAAACTGAATAGAAATTCCGCACTTGATGATCGATAAAGTACTGCTGAATATCGCCCATCATTCTGAGGGCAAATTCCGTGGAGAAAATGCAAGTATTCTGCGCCTGATCTTCTTTGAGAATATCGGCCTGCACCGTGCCGCGCGTCGCGGACAATGCCTTGGCTTTGATCTCTTCGTAAACGTTTGGGGGGAGTACTTGATCACCCGTTACGCCGAGGAGCATCAAGCCGAGGCCATCATTGGTAGGTGGTAGCTCGCCTTTGTATTCGGGGCGGGGTACTCCTTTTTCGGCGTAAATGGCTTTGATTTTTTCTTCTACTTCTGCTTCTAGGCCATTTTCTTTGATGTAAATTTCGCATTGCTGATCGATGGCTGCATTCATATAAAAGGCCAGGAGCATCGGAGCCGGGCCGTTGATGGTCATGGAGACGGAAGTACTCGGATCGCAGAGATTGAAGCCAGAATAGAGCTTCTTGGCATCATCCAGAGTGGCCACGCTTACGCCCGAGTTACCAATTTTTCCATAAATATCAGGGCGATGATCGGGATTCTCACCGTACAGAGTAACCGAGTCAAAAGCCGTAGAGAGACGCTTGGCGGGCATATCTTTGGAGAGATAATGGAAGCGTTTGTTGGTGCGTTCGGGGCCACCTTCTCCGGCAAACATCCGGGTAGGGTCTTCGCCTTTTCTTTTTAGAGGAAACACCCCCGAGGCGTAAGGGAAAAAGCCGGGCGCATTTTCCGTAAGGATCCATTTCAAAATATCGCCCCAATCTTGATACTTGGGTAAAGAGATTCGTGGAACCCGTGTTCCCGAAAGGGAAGTGTAATACAAGTCTTGCTCGATGACTTTATTCCGTACCTGAAATTGGTATTTGTCCGCCTGATAACGCTTCACAAAATTAGCCCACTCCTGTAAGGATTGCTTACACTCGGCATCTAATTGATCTTCCAAGTGATGGTATCGCTCGATGAGGTCTTTCAGGTACTCGGGTTCGCCCTGCACGTGCTCGATGGCGTGGACGAGTTCTTCACTTTCTTCCACAAATTCCACCGTTTTTTTACCAATACCTTCGCGAAGTTGATCGATGGTGCCTTTGAGTTGGTACATTTTGCGGGCGATCCTGCTTTGTTCTTCTACAAAAGAGTTATACTGGTCGCTATTCTCGCAGATTTCGGCCAGGTAACGAACCCGCTCGGGCGGAATGATGTAAATCTTCTCGGACATGGCCTGACTGAGTGCAAAATCCGACTGTAATTTTTTTACCTCCGTTCGCTCCACGATTTTATCCATGATCTTACGGTAAAGCTGGTTCATACCGGGGTCATTAAATTGCGAGGCAATGGTTCCGTAGATGGGCAGTTGCTCATCCTCAGCCTCAAAGAGCATATTGTTGCGCTTGTATTGCTTGCGCACGTCGCGCAAAGCATCCAAGGAGCCACGTTTGTCAAATTTGTTGATGGCAATCAGGTCAGCAAAGTCTAGCATATCGATTTTCTCCAACTGCGTGGCCGCGCCATATTCGGAAGTCATCACGTAGAGCGAGACATCCGAGTGGTCGGTAATCTCGGTATCCGACTGACCGATTCCCGAGGTTTCCACGATCACGAAATCAAAACCAGCCGCTTTGCAAATGTCAATGGCATCTTGCACGTGCTTGCTCAGTGCCAAGTTAGATTGGCGCGTGGCCAGAGAGCGCATATACACTCGTCCGTTGCTAATGGAGTTCATCCGAATGCGGTCGCCCAGCAAGGCACCACCGGTTTTGCGTTTAGAGGGGTCAACCGAGATGACGGCCATCGTGTGTTCCTCAAAGTCCATCAGGAAGCGGCGCACGAGTTCATCCACGAGGGAAGATTTTCCGGCCCCGCCCGTTCCCGTGATCCCAAGCACGGGGACATTGTTTTGTTGGCGCATTTCCTCGATACGATTCCGCACACCAGCGTATTCTTCGGGGTAATTTTCGGCCACGGAAATGAGGCGGGCGATTTTCTGTGGATTTTTTTGGGAAAGGACTTCCAGAATTTCCTCCAGATCATCAAAAGCTTGCTCTTTATCTGCAGGTTCCTCAATTTCTCCATCTGCCAAGACGGGTTGAGCCACACGCTGGGAGCGGTAAGTGGAGAAGTCGCACTTCTGGAGGAGGTCATTAATCATGCCTTGGAGGCCCATTTCGCGGCCATCGTCGGGGGAGTAGATGCGATCAATGCCGTATTCGTGCAATTCCTTGATCTCGTCAGGGAGGATGGTACCACCACCCCCACCGAAGATGCGAATGTTGGCCTTGCGCTCTTTCAGGAGGTCATACATGTATTTGAGATACTCCACGTGCCCTCCTTGGTAGGAAGTAATGGCAATCCCTTGGGCATCTTCTTGGATGGCGCAGTCTACGATTTCGGCCACGCTACGGTTATGACCTAGGTGAATCACTTCCGCACCTGAAGCTTGGATGATGCGGCGCATAATGTTAATGGCGGCATCGTGGCCGTCAAACAGGGAAGCGGCAGTTACGATGCGGACGTGATTTTGGGGTCGGTAAGGCTTGATTTTATGTTCGGACATAGGGAAAAAGTGTCTTAGTTTCTTTACAATCCATCATTAATAAAGACAAAGGTAGGGAAATTTTTGTTCAAAGTTTTTGTAGCTCCGAAGCTAGAGCTTCGGCGGTTTGAGAAAAGAGATTGGAATCTTGCCAGACCTAAGTGCGAAGCTGGGAAGCTTCGTACAGTTGGAGTTATGTCTAACCTTTAGTGATTTCGCTCATTCCAACCAGCATTAAAAGCAAGTCTAATCACGGGGATATTCTAAATAATCACTAAATTGGCGAACATTGCACTGATACGTAGCTAAAAAACAGCTTATCATCTAAGTATTATGTGCGTTTGTCTACACATTAATCTAATTTATCATTTACCTAACATTATGAAAACAACTTTATCCGTGTTGATGTTGAGCCTCTTGGCCATTTCTGTGGCTTCCGCTCAAAAGCAATCCTACTATTATTCGGGAGGGGAGAAAATTTACCTCAGCCTAGACCCGAGTGCGGCCATCATTCAATTCAAAAAAGGCCACTTGCCCTCTCGTCAGTTTGCCGACAAAAGTGCGGGGATGCTCGAGGAGATTAGCTTCCACGACCGCAAAGGAAGAGCCATTTTAAATTTTAAAACAACACAAAAAAGTAGCCTCACCGAGCTGGCCAGTGATCTAGTAGTGGATCAAAGCAAAATCGAGAGCATTAGTTATGCTTATCGTTTGGATGGTGACTTTCGTTTTTGGCCTACCAACCAGATCGTCCTTCAGCCTAAAGAGGGCATTTCGCTTGCGGCTTTCAGCCAATTGATGAAGGATCATGAAGCCGAGTATGCCCGTACCGATTTTGGAACCATCGTCCTTCGGCTAAAAGATATGAATAAGGCCGTGGCTTTGGCCAATGAGATTTACGAAAGTGGTCTAGTCAAATTTTCTCACCCTGATTTTTATGCCCCCGTCACGCATTATGACAATCCTTTGAAAGGCATCGAGAATCTCTCTGACGTGCTTACACCTAGCGATCCTCTCTATCCTGAGCAGTTTCAGATGAACAATACAGGTCAGACCCTAGATGGCTTCGCAGGAGCTAATGACGCGGATTGTAACGCGCCCGAAGCTTGGGATATCACCCTTGGTGCTAGCAGTATCACCGTGGCCGTGATTGACGATGGTGTGGAAGCCCACGAGGATTTGGACGACCTGCTTACTGGATACACTCCTTGGAACGGTGGAAACGGAAGCCCTCTCTCAAATGGGGCACACGGGCAAGCTTGTGCTGGAATTATCGCTGCTGATCACAATGGAATCGGAGTTGCGGGAGTAGCGCCTAATGTCAATATTTTACCTGTTAATATCTTCGCGGGGAACGAATCTACGCAGGATCTAGCCAATGCCATCAATTGGGCCGTTGCCAACGGGGCAGACGTGCTGAGCAACTCTTGGGGATTCCCGAATACTTGTACTGCTCAGGCCGATAATATTAATAACGCCTTGGTCAATGCCGTGACCAACGGACGAGGGGGCAAAGGCTGTATCGTGGTATTTGCTTCGGGAAATGGAGGACAAAACTGTGTAGATTATCCTGCTTGGAAAGACGAATGTATCGCCGTGGGAGCCTTTGGTAACGACGGGATCGTGTCGGAATATTCCAACCAAGGCACGGCACTGGATATTGCTGCGCCTTCTAATGATATCAGGTCGTCTTTCTTTGGAAATACCTTAGTGGGTGCGGGCGTTAGAACCATTGATCGCGAGGGAAGTCTGGGTTATGCTTCGGGAAATTATACCAGCACTTTTGGGGGAACCTCAGCGGCTTGCCCCGTGGTGAGTGGCGTGGCGGCTTTGGTGCTATCTGTCAATCCTAATTTGACCGAACCTCAAGTAAAAAACATTCTTTACACCTCAGCCATTGATATGGGAGCAAACGGTAGAGATGATGCCTACGGCCACGGTAGAGTGAACGCCTTCGGTGCGGTCGTCGCTGCTGGAGGTAGCTCCAACAATACCGCTCCTGTCGCCGCCTTTTCGGCTAATCCGACGAGTGGAACGGCTCCCTTATTGGTAAGCTTTGACGCCAACGCTTCTTCGGATGCAGATGGAGATAATCTAACCTACAGCTGGGACTTTGGAGATGGAAGCACGGCAACTGGAGTTAGCCCAAGCTACACTTACAATACTACTGGAAGTTATACCGCTACTTTAACCGTAAGCGATGGTCAAGCCTCTGACCAAACCAGCACGACCATCACCGTGAACCCTTCTACTCCAACCAATACTCCCCCAGTCGCCGCCTTTTCGGCTAATCCGACGAGTGGAACGGCTCCCTTATTGGTAAGCTTTGATGCCAACGCTTCTTCGGATACAGATGGAGATAACCTGACTTATTCTTGGGCTTTTGGAGACGGCAATAATGCCACCGGAGTTGCCCCAAGCCATACCTACACCGCTGCCGGAAACTACACCGCTATCCTGACCGTAAGCGACGGCCAAGCAACTGACCAAGCCAGTACGACTATCACGGTAAGCGAGCCAAGCGGAGGCGGAACAGACGTGATTTCATCCAATTCTTTTGAGACGGGTTGGGAAGATTGGAATGATGGCGGAAGCAATTCTACCTTGGTAAATAGCCCTAGCTGGTCTTGGGACGGCAATAACTCTATCCGCCTGCGAGATAATACGAGTTCTTCCTTGACTTTCTCTGATCCTTTCAATCTGAGTGCTTACAATACCGTAGAGATTGAATTTTACTTCATTCTTCGTGGTATGGAGAGCGATGATAGCTTCTCTCTACAATACAATGATGGTGATGGCTGGGTCGTCATCGCTAATTACTCCGATGCGGATAATTTGGTGAACAATACTTTTTATGTGTCTACGATTAGCTTGAATCCTTCTATTGTGAATTTGAGCAACGGAGCTAGTTTCAGATTTGTAAATAACGGTAGTGCTAGAAATGACCGAGTCTATCTGGATGCCATTACCATCACGGGTTCTGCTTCTCCGAGTACCTTGTCACTGGGAGAGCACGTGAGCACGGCATCGCTAGATCTTCCGCAGCGTGTACTGCCTTTGGAAGATGAAGTTGATGAACTTACTCGCGAAAACATAAGCGTTTATCCTAATATGGCTTCTCGTGTACTAAATATCAGCAACCTACCCGTAGAAGCAAATGTTGAGGTTTACAATTCCTTGGGTAGAAAAGTTTCTGTAATGAAAAATGAGAATACTTTAAACATCAAGCACTTAGAGCGAGGTATTTATTTTATCAAAATTGATGACGGTAGAAACGTCAAAGTAATGCGTTTTATCAAAGAATAAATATAAAGCTAGAAAACAAACCAATGAAGAGGTTTCGCCCAAGGGTGAAGCCTCTTTTTTTGGCAGTTCTGAGTGAGCCACTTCATCCCAAATGACACAAGTATTTCCAGTTGTAAAACAGAAAAAGCCCAAGCCAAGGTTTGGGGTTCGTTTTGTAGAAAGCTGGCAGCTCCAGAACTTCAATTTCGGAAGCCCAAACCTCCGATACCAAACCCCAAAGGAAAATCGTTTTTTTTATTCGGTTCACTTTGTTCTCACGAGTAAGCAGAGTAAAATGCTTTCTATATGGTTATCAGAACCCAAACCATTTTGATGCCTTCTTGGAGCATTTCAAGCCAAGCAATACAAATGCTCATGAGAACCTTTTACCAAAAATGGGTAGGAGAAGGTACGAATAAGCAAGCGGCCTTTCAGGCGGCGTAGCCAATAATCAAGGCCGAATATCCAGAATCCTACCACTGGGGAGCATTTATCACGATAGGAGAATAAGCAACAATTTTAGCTTCTTTAGCCCAGCCCATCAAAAATCCGCTTAGCTAAGAAGCGAGTCAGCCTTTTATGTATCTCTGCGCGGTGATTTTGATAAAAAGCATATTCTGCTGAGGTGAAATGGCCGATCAAAAGTCCAATCAGCAGAAATTTCAAATCCTTGCGCTTGGTAAGGGCATTCTCGATAAATTTCTTTTTTTGTTCGGTGGAGAAAGTCTGATAATCTGCTTTGTTTTCTGCTAAGTAATCTTGGAAAATCTGGAGAATACGCTCGTTTTGCATCTTGAGTACAGGGCGAAGCGTTGCTACCTGAAATTGTCCCATTTCACTACCCTCAGGACTTACCACAGGCAGGATA
Organism: uncultured Cytophagaceae bacterium; assembly: GCA_964551015.1. GTDB lineage: Bacteria > Bacteroidota > Bacteroidia > Cytophagales > Microscillaceae > CAZKBP01. The sequence goes on from CAZKBP010000006.1 coordinate 109,311, forward strand.
GGACGTAGGGCGAGGAGTTTTTGGTCTTGATTGTTCAAAATTTTATAGTTTTTCCCAAAAACAATGGTATAAATCCAATAGTTATACTATTAAAATTATTTATCGATCACTAAACCTATAAAAAATGTCTAACCCTTCGTTTAAGGCCATCACTATTTCTAAAAGAAAAGAAGGAATGACCATTGAGGAATTCCGCAAACACGTTCTGGAAGTGCACGTCCCTTTGGTCAAGAAAATCCCCGGTGTGCGCAAATACACTCAGAATTTCGTGAATCCTGGCGACGAGGCTGTACTTTATGATTGCATTACCGAAGTTTGGTTTGATAGCAAGGAAGCCATGGAGCAAGGCTTCGCTACCCCCGAAGCTCAGGCGGCTTTTGACGATATTCCGCTTTGTATCTCTGATTTAACTACCTTACAGGTGCAAGAACACGAAATTCCCTTGGAAGCCTAGGTCTAAATTTTTACAAGAAACTCCTGAAAAATCAGGTTCCAAAAGTGGGCTTTTGTAGCCCGAAGGTGAATTTTAAATAAGCTCTTAGTTGGTGAAGCTATTCTTGGTTGCTAAACAGTAATCAGGAATAGCTTTTTTTGTCCAGTTTTTCCTGCTTCAACAGAGGTAACCATTCCCCGAAGGCTACACTATAGATTGCAAGCTGACCCCTGAGTAAGTAATGATGAATCGGAAATTACTTCTCAGACAAATTCAATCTATTCAAATTCTAATATTCACAACCTATGTTCACATCAAAACCTGATTATCTTAATCTATCAAATTTTATTGTCCAATTACTCATTTGGGGTTCATTTATGGCCTTGCTAGGTAGTTGCGCCAGTGACGGCACCCCTGTACGGAATCTAGGAGGCACCTTTGTAGTGAGCACGGTAGATACACAAGATGGTGATATCTATCGTTTTTTAGACTTGGAAATCAACTTGCTGGATCATGATGGAAGTGATGAAGTGGTTTAGAATACTGGTACGATGACCATATTAGATCAAGGGGATGGCTTCTATCGCTTTGGGTATACCCTAATGGGCTGGGAAAAGAGACATGAACAAATCCATAGATAAAAAAAAATGAGTGCCTCAGTAGATGAGGCACTCATAAAGCTACTAGTGTGGGATCAGAAAGCAAGCAGGTTGAATGAGATGTGTGGACAGCAAAATTCACAGTGTAAAGATAGTGAAGAGGAAGGGAGCCCTGCAAAAAAATGTTACCAACGACCGTTTTTTGCTACCAACAACCACAAGCAGAGCCAAAGCATCTTCATATCTATAAAGAAGCCAAAAGCCAATTAACGATTCTTTAACAAAAGATTTCTCGTGGCGATGCAACCTATCCAGCCATATTGATTGTCCTTTTATTGGAAATCAAGGTTCTTAAAACCTTCCATATGTACGAAAACGTTCGCTACTGTATCACTTCCGAACGTTTAGCGAAGCCGTACGCTTCCTAAACTGTTCATTACAAATTATTTAGCTTTTTGGTATGACTTTGTGATCTTTTTCTGTTTTTGAAACATTTTTTTTGTTTTTGGGTAAAATAATAGTACCTTGCAATACCGAATACTGTGTGATACAGAATTTGCTGTTGACAAAGCACCACAGTGATTGGAAGGAACTAATCTTCAAGTCTGATTAACCCATAAAATCTATTTTCATGATTCAATTGAACCAAATTAACAAGTACTATTCAGTGGGTAAAAACAAGCTCCACGTACTGAAAGGAATCGATCTGACCATCCATGAAGGTGAGCTCGTCTCGATTATGGGTTCTTCGGGTTCTGGCAAGTCCACTATGCTCAATATCTTGGGCATATTAGATGACTATGATTCGGGTGAATACCAACTCAATCATACCTTGATGAAAAACCTCTCGGCTGCCAAAGCTGCCTATTATCGGAACCGCTTCATTGGCTTTGTTTTTCAGTCTTTCAATTTGCTTTCCTTCAAGAACGCCATGGAGAATGTAGCACTGCCCCTCTATTATCAAAAAGTGCCTCGCCGAATTCGCAATAAGAAGGCACTTGAATACTTAGAGATGGTCGGACTCAAAGAATGGGCCGAGCACGCCCCCAACGAACTCTCTGGGGGGCAAAAGCAGAGAGTAGCCATTGCCCGCGCTTTAATCTCTCAACCCAAGGTGATCTTGGCCGATGAACCTACGGGAGCCTTAGATTCCAAGACTTCTCAGGAAGTGATGAACATCTTCCGAGATGTGCATCAGCAGGGAATTACCGTCGTGATCGTAACCCACGAGCAAGATATTGCCGAGCAGACCCAACGCATCATCCGATTGAGAGACGGAGTAATCGAGAAACAAAGCGAAAACGCGCTGGTCTGAGCCACGCAGTCAAAGAGCTAAATTCAGGGAGCTTGGTTAGCCATACTATTCTTTGAAAACCATATAACCATGAAGCCATATAACCACGGTGCTAGCCGGGCTACCCTAATTTTTTCTCGCTTCGCCCCAACCACCATCAGAATCTGTAATGTACAATTTGTAATCTTCAAGAAATATGTTTGATCTCGATAAATGGCAGGAAATTCTAGGAACCATCCGCAAAAATAAGTTGAGAAGCTTCTTGACCGCTTTTGGTGTGTTTTGGGGAATTTTCATGCTCGTCATTCTCTTGGGAGCCGGACGTGGAATGCAAAATGGCGTAGAAAGACAATTTATGGACGAAGCCATTAATAGTATTTGGCTCGGCGGGGGCAAAACCACCATGCCTTCTCACGGCCTCAAACCGGGTCGCAGAATTTACTTTGATAATCAAGACCTAAGAACCATCGCCCATGAAGTGGAAGGAGTGGAATTGGTTGCTCCTCGCAATGGCCTCTGGGGAGAATATACGATTAACTACCAAGATAAAACAGATGCTTCTCGTGTCTATGGCTCCGTGGGAGCTTATCATTTTATCAATGGTGAAAAACTCCATACGGGTCGCTTGCTCAACGATATCGACAATGCCGAAAAAAGAAAAGTAGCCGTGATCGGTGAAAAGGTCAAGGAGGTCTTGTTCGGAAAAGATACCATTGCTCTGGGCAAATACATTGAAATGCAGGGCGTCTATTTTCAGGTGGTTGGCACCTTCAACTCGAACGGAAATAACGGCAGAGATGAAGAGCGAGTCTATATTCCCTTCTCTACTCTCCAGTATACTTTCGGACAGCAGAACCGAGTGGATATGATTACACTCACCACCTTGCCCGGAGCCGAACCCTTGGAAATGGAAAGCCAAATTCGGGAATTAATGGGCAGAAAACACAAATTCAATCCCGAAGATAAGCAAGCCGTCTGGATCAATAGCAACGAAGAAAACTTCAAGAGTATCATGAATGTGTTTTTTGCCATTCGTACCTTCGTATGGGTGGTGAGTATCATGACGCTCATCGCTGGGATTGTAGGGGTCAGCAATATCATGCTCATTATCGTCAAAGAAAGAACCAAAGAAATCGGGGTACGCAAAGCCATCGGTGCTACACCTTTGTCTATCGTGAGCCTGATTTTGCAGGAATCCATCTTTATCACCGCGATTTCGGGTTATTTCGGGCTACTGGTAGCCGCTGGATTGCTAGATTTGATGCGCTGGGGTATTGATCAGGTAGAAGCTTCGGGTGGACGCTTGCCCTTCTTCTATCGTCCCGAAGTAGACATGGGAGTCGCCTTTGCCTCAGTTGTCATCTTGGTGATTGCCGGAGCCTTGGCTGGGCTAATGCCCGCCATGAAAGCTGCTCGTATCAAACCGGTAGAAGCCCTCAGAGCAGACTAGAATGATGACCCATGCCCGTTAAACGAGCATCAAAATTTATAATTTGCCATCTGTAATTTTTTAAAAATATGTTCGATCTCGATAAGTGGAATGAGATTCTATCTACCATACGCAAACATAAGCTTCGCACGGCACTGACTTGTTTTGGTGTCTTTTGGGGGATTTTCATGCTCGTGTTGATGCTGGGAGCAAGCACCGGCTTTGAGAACGGCGTGATGAGTCAATTAGATATTGCCAAAAACACGGTTTTCCTCTGGTCGCGCAAGACGAGCGTACCCTACAAAGGGCTACAACCCGGACGCTTTATTCGTTTTGTGAATGAGGATGTACCTGCCCTTCGTTCCAAAATTCCTGAATTAGAAGTCATCTGCCCACGCAATAGTGTTTGGAGTGACTTCACGGTAACCCGAGGAACCAAAAGTGCTTCCTTCAATGCCTATGGAGATTACCCTGATTTTATCAAGGTCAAGCCCATGGATATGCTGAAAGGGCGATTCATCAATGAAATCGATATGGCCGAAACCCGCAAAGTAGCCGTAGTCGGGGAGCAGGTCGTAGAGATTCTTTTCGAGGAGGGAGAAGACCCAATCGGAAAATATTTTCAGGTAAGAGGGATGCCTTTCAAAATCGTGGGAGTGTTCCGCAGTAAGGGAAGTGCCGAAGAAGTGATGGAAGATGCCAAGACGATTTTTTTCCCTCACAAAACGGTGCAAAAAGCTTTTAAGCAAGGAAATCGCATTTACTGGTTTGCTTTAATGCCCAAAGAGGGCGTACCCGCGGCCTTTATAGAGAGAAGGGTCAAAGAAGTACTCGCCGAACGCCATTATGTCGCCCCCCATGACTTGGAAGCCTTTGGTTCTGCCAATATTGAAGAAGAATTTCACGAGATACAAGGCTTATTTATGGGAATGGATGGCTTTAGCTGGTTTGTCTCCATCGGAACAATCTTGGCGGGCATCATTGGCGTGAGCAATATCATGCTCATCGTGGTCAAGGAGCGTACTAAGGAAATCGGCGTACGCAAAGCCTTGGGAGCCACGCCCTTATCTATCGTGAGCCTGATTTTGCAGGAATCTATTGTATTGACAGCCTTCGCGGGCTACATGGGGCTGATTTTGGGGGTAGTCATGGTAGAAGGCATTAATCAATTACTCAAGATGATGGATGCGGAAGGAGATTTTTTTGCCAATCCTGAGATTGATCTAAACACCGCCCTCATCGCCATGTTCGTGCTGGTGATTGTAGGTGGTTTGGCTGGTCTGATTCCAGCCAGCAAGGCGGCTCGTGTCAATCCGGTGGTAGCCCTCAAAGACGAATAATTTTACAAAACAGAAAAATCCATAACCAAAAACGAATCTAACCATGTTCAAAAAAATTCTACTCGGAGGTTTTATCGTGCTGATGATCGCGGTATCTATCTGGTTAGGCTATTATTTTTATAATAAATCTATCCAAGATCCGGTCGTTTACAAAACAGAAAAACCCTTTAAAACTGATATTGTCAAGAAAACCGTAGCCACAGGTGCGATTACTCCTCGCCAAGAGGTAGAAATTAAACCCCAAGCCTCGGGAATCATTGAAGACATCTTCGTGGAAGCAGGCGATCAAGTCAAAGAAAATCAACTAATTGCCCGAGTGCGCCTGGTGCAAAGCATTTCTGGACGTAACTCTGACCAGATCAGCCTCAACAATGCCCAAAATAATTACGAAACAGCTCAGGTCAATTTTAATAATGCCAAAATAGAACTAGACCGTCAGAAAAAACTCTATGACGAAAAGGTGATTTCCCAGCAAGCATACAACCAATTTTTGCTAGATTACAACGTAAGACAAGAAGCCCTCCGCTCTGCTGAACAAAACCTTTCGCTGGTCAAGCAAGGTATTTTACAAAACTCGGGCGCCATTTCTAACGAAATCTACTCTACCGTAACGGGAACCGTGCTGGATGTACCTGTGAAAATTGGAACGTCCGTGATTGAACGGAATAATTTTAACGAGGGAACCACCGTAGCTAGTATTGCCGATATGAACAGCCTCGTGTTTGAAGGAAAAATTGATGAATCCGAAGTGGGCAAAATCCGAGAAGGTATGGACTTGAATCTCAACATCGGAGCCATCGAGGGCAAAACCTTCAAAGCCAAGTTGGAGTATATCTCACCCAAAGGAATTGAGGAAGAGGGAGCCATCAAATTTGATATTCGTGCCCGCTTAATTCTAGAAAAGGATGACTTCCTAAGGGCAGGTTACAGTGCCAATGCAGATATTGTACTCGGGAAAAAAGAAAAGGTATTAGCCATTAAAGAAAGTACGCTTCAATTCAAAAATAAAGGCGAAGATTACAAAGATAGCGTCTACGTGGAGGTAGAAACTTCGCCCCAGGTGTTTGAAAAGCGTTACATCAAAACGGGAATTTCCGACGGGATCAACATAGAAGTCGTCTCTGGACTAAGCGAGAAAGATAAAGTAAAGCTTCCCATTTCTAAGGAAGGAGAAGAAAAGCCTAATAACAGTAAATAAGCTTAAAACCAGAAAGCTGAATAATCAGCCATTGCACCTCCGTGCCATCTCGGGCGCGGAGGTTTTTTATCTTATGCCCATCATCAGGAAAACTTCTCTGCTCAAACTCTTCTATTTATTTATTATTATGTAATTTGAATGACAAGTTAAGTGACTCTTCTTATTTAACTTTCCTGTTTGGGTAAGTAGTCCATAACCAAGCGAAGAAGATGGTACAAAGCTTGAAAGAATCACTCAGATGAATCAAGAAAAAGTCAAATTGCCAGATCAAACCGAAGCGGAACCAGAAATTCAAGAGCAGGAACCCGAATGGTTGCGGGATATTCAAGATAGAAGTTGGGAACCAGAGTTATTTATTTCGGGGGGGGCGATTTTTTTCCTATTACAAGTTACGGACTGGCTTTATCATCGGAGCTTTATTATGCTCCAGAAAACAGGCTATTACGAACCCGTGGTGATTGCTAATGTGCTCATTGCCGCTTGCAATGCCCTGATTCTAGGCTTTGCCCTACACCTGATTATCCGTGGGCTTTGGGTAGCGGCCGTTACGCTGAGCTATGTATTCCCCAAGGGAATTCAGATGGAAAAAATCCACTACGCTGAGATTTTTAAGAAGAGAGTACGTAGGGTTCGTAGCACGGTAGAGAAAGTCGTGCTTTTGGAGACGATTAGCAGTTTAATGTTCACGCTGTCTTTCTTATTTTTCTTAATCATTCTGGGCATTTTGATCACGATGTTGGTGATTATTCCGCATAGCAGCTTGCGAGAAACTTTGGGAGAAAATGGTTATCAAATCGTATGGAGAATTTCTTATGTATTACTTTTCTTTGCGGCCATTTACCTGCTTGATTTTCTGACCTTGGGTTATGTCAAAAAGCAAAAGCGATTGGCTCCATTTTACCACCCCATTTACGTGTTTTTCTCCACCTTGACCTTGGCTCCTTTCTACCGTACGCCTTACTACACGCTAGTGAGCAATATTAAACCCTGGATCGTAATCGTGGTCGGAATACTTTATTTGGCAATCGCTTTCGCCTTCACACAGCTTAGCCGCTCGGGTTCAGATGCGATTTTTAACCAAAAGAAATACCTCAATATCAAGTCTGACGACACGGTACTCGATCCTCGTTTTTATGAGAACTTACGCCCCGAAGAAGACTTGGTACAACAAGTTTGTATCCAGCATGACATCATAGAGGGAAATTTTGTCAAGCTCTTCATTGTACATCAGAAGGTCATCGAGAGCCTCATGTCTATGGATTGTGATGCGAATAGCAAAAGTGGAGAAGCCTTGCTTTGGTGCTATGCCGATTTTTACCGTATCTTTCTGGATGATGAATACCGAGCTGATCTCAAGTGGCGGCAGTTCGAGCATCCTAGCACTAAAGAAGCGGGCTTGATCACTTTTATCCCTGTGAAGGAGCTGCCCACGGGTGAACATCAAATTAAAATCGTGCTGAATGTAGCCTCTATGGAAGATTTGAAGCAACTCCAACACTTTGGCCTAGATGGGGCGACTTACGCGAGAATTCCTTTTTGGAAGAATTGAGCGATTGCCCTCTTTGAGCCAGTTTTCGGCTTTAATCACATTTTTGCTACCACGCCCAAGCAGCAGTTAATCACTACTCTTTTGTATCAAAGATGATATTTCCCAAATCTTTACCTGAGGCACGCTGCTCACGAAGTCGTTCTACCTCATTTAATTGCTCCCGCAAATGAATAAAACGGTAAATCACTTGCCCGTCGGCTTGGGGATCGATTTCTCCGTAAAAATCCAGAATCAGCCTATGCATCATTTCATCAATGTCAGCTTGGGAGAGTTTTTCTTCGGCCTCATTTTGGGCATTGACCGTTTCTAAAAGGCGATCTTGCGCAATAGCTACTTCTGGACTTTTGTAAACCACTCTCATCAGGCGTTTACGAATGTTTTCCAAGTGTCTCTGTTGTTCCAGAGGGCGAATGCGAAAGCTTCGTAAAATAGGCACCAAAAAGAATAAAAAAGAGAATACCAAGGGAATAATCCCCAGAAGGATAAAGATCAAAGAGGTATTATCTCCAAAGGCATACGGATTTTGAAAATAACCAAAAGAGATGACCGAGGCAAAAATCAGGTTAAACAAATTCATCCCGATTACCCCCGCGTTCCGAGCTGTACTATTGCCTGTAAGTTTATATTCGGGTTCGTATTCATCCCAATACCACTCGATGGGTGCGTCAGCTTCGTCGGTTTGAGTGCGAGCCAGCTCGAAGAAATCCCCGTAGAGAATACTGTTTTCGCTTAGCTTGGAATCTCCTTGATAACGAATGAGTACTTCGGTAAAAAATTCCTCAGCTTGTTCAGCCGTCCAACCTGCCAAAGCAATGATTTCTGGAATAACCACGATTCCTTTATTCTTACGCAGATAAGAAGCGACCTCTTGTTGATTAGCCAAAGGATTTGTATCCACACGAGGAGGGCCAAAAACAAAATCATAGACCGAAGCAACAAAGTTTTTGCCTTGTTTTTTCTTCTTATTCAGACGACCAAAGACAGAAGGCCGAGACTCGTAGCGACGATAATTGTAACCTCGGTGATCCCGATCGTAGTAAGTATTACCCGTGATGGTATTCCAGATAAAAATAGAACGAAACATATCTCCAATAAACAGGAATAAACCCGAGGCATCAGAGCTAGACGAAGAATTATCATCGTCATTACCGCTCATCATCGCAATTACCAAGGCAATGAGAATCACCAAGAAAATCACGAAATAGACCACGAGTGTTACCGTGATCCAAGCCTTAAAGATGACTACAAAAATCTTCCACAGTCTTTGTTTGGTTTGATACCACCATTCTGCCCAAGTTCGTTCTCCTCTGGGATGTAGTTTTTTTCCAAAATCATAGATCAGATCTCCATTTTCAGTTACCTGTAAGCGGCAATCATATTTATTCATCAAGCTATCCAACACTTGCTTTGCCTGATCCAGAGAGTAACCCGTCAGGGCGGCGGCGTCTCCTAAGGTAAATACACGATCAGATTGCTTGAGTCTTTGCTCCAGAGTGTTGATGCCTTCGTATAAGATCGGTTTGTCCATAAAGTTAATTCTTTCCGATTAGGTGATGATCCAGATTATGAACGCTTGGCCTTCCTCATTGGGTGGCAAGCTTTCTTCTAGATAATACTTGTACTTCCTCAATAAAAATACTCAAACAACAGGGTCTTGTCGTTCGTGATAGAGTGTTTTGATGATGACTTGCTCATCCGAAACACTATAAATGATTTTATAAAAACCCACAACTAGGTAGCGATGAGGCTCCCTTTCATTTTTCAGGAGCGGTTCCATTTGTCCTTGTGGGTAAGTTTTTTCTAATTCAGCAACAGCTGGCAAAATATGTTCTATCAAGGTCTGTGCCTGAGCTTGGGATCGCCCTGCGACTCTCTGGTAGATTTGATAGAGGTCATTACGGGCAGCCTCCGTCCAAATAACACGTTTAGCGGTTACCATTGGTTTACCTCCTGTTCTATTTGTTCTTGTGAAATCAGCCTTTGCTCCTGTTGAGCAAGATTGGCCGCATTGATCCGTTTGTAAAACTCAGTAGCGGTCATGGATTTTAAGTTTTGATCGTCAGGGTCTTCGATAGCGAAAGATTGAATGAGATCAGAAGCTTCGAGCATAGCTTTCACTTGCTCTAGATGTTCAAGTTCTATTTCTAGCTTTATTTTTATCATGGAGTGATTGATTAGATTGAAGTTGTCTAAGGTTCTGATTTGTCGGCGAAAAATGAATTTGGTGGCTTAAAGGTCAATTTTAGAAAACTTCAACATAATATTATAGATTTTCCACTGAAAAATCAACTCTTTTTTGGTTTCTCATCTACAGTACAAAAGCCATCACGAACCACGGAGCATTGCCCCACAAGATGGAGGCGTAGCTGAGCTTATCACGCAAGGGAGCAGTTGGCGCATTTAGTGGTCAGCCGTCAAAACTAGCTGTGGATAATAAGCTCCTTTTTTCAAAACAAAGCCAGTTGATGTGAGTTTGTTGTATAAGCTAACCTATCAATTGGCTCCTCTATGATTCACGATTAGAGAGCCATTATATTTTTTTATCAACCCTATGTTTTATTGGCCTCGTCCTTAATTTTTTTTCTATTAAAAGTAAAAAGCATGAAGAAGGGATCACAAGAAGAACGATATCTGAGCAAGAGGGGAAATCATGCGAACATCCAGACGATGGTAGAACATTTGAAGGACTTGTTTGAAAGCAAACAAAATCCTAACATTATTCTGGCACTCCAACTGCTCGAAGGAGGAGGAGTGCCCAAGGGCTTAATCACTTACCTATTTGCCTTGAAAGAATGGCACGGCGACCAGCAAATTTCCCAAAAAGCAAAAATCTTATTCGAGAAATCTGCTTCAATTTCTTTACGGCGTTTTTTGAGAACCAAGTGGAAAAAAGAATACAAGCAAGAATATAATGAGGTGAAAGTCTCAGAATTTTTGAGCGAGATTACGCATCACCCTGAGATAGACAAGCGAGTGCTTGGGCTGTTTTGTCTGTATCTTTGCACAAAGGGGGGGAAATTCTGTCTGGAAGAGCAACTAGCTCCCAATGAATATATTCTAGGAGAACTGATTCGGGGAAACGAACTTTACTTAGCCAATTATGAACTCGAGGCACTACCCCACGAAATCGGGCACTTCCCTTTTTTGAAGGTTTTAAATATCAGTGGGAATCATTTTTGTGAACTCCCCGCTGAAATCTATCAACTACCTCATCTAGAAAGTCTCTATTTTGTCAGAACGCCTCTTTCTGCCCGCACTTTGCGTGCGCTCGAGCGAGCCTTTCCGTTGATTTTTTCCAGTAAATATTATTATGAAGCTTGTGATCTAAAATCTGAAGAGGAGATGTTTAAAGCTTCCTTACTCTTCCTCAAATCACTTTATCTAAATGCTGATTTTGCCGAAGCTTGGTATCAACTCGGCACCACGAGTTCTTCTATCGGTAGAAATTTTCTAGCTACTCGCGCCTTGCTAGAAGCCGAAAAACAGTACCAAGTACGACTCACCCAGAACCCAAGTAAAGCCTCTGATTGGTTTGGTAGAGCCTGTGTGCAAGCTTTTAGACAACAGAGGTTAAAGGCTTATGAATATCTTGAAAAATCTATTCAAATTAATCCTTCTTACCGTACCCAAGCCGCCGTTGAAGAAGTTTTTGCTTCGTGGATAGAGGAAGAAGATTTTCAAAAACTCCTAAGCTGGTAATGCCACCCTTCGGTCAAGCTGGATTTTAGTTCTTGAGCAGACTCAGGCAAAAGTGGACTAGCAAAAGCCAAAGACTTTGGATGAAGGATTGAATTTGTATAAACTTTGTTATACTTTAAACAAACTCCTGTCAGCGTCAGACGAAATAAAGACGATTTCTTAAAGAGAAAGCTCTGAAGAAGAGACTCACCACAGACAATTCGTTATATGCAAAATAGTAAAGATACAAATATCAACCAAATTCTGGATGAAGTAGCCCGAATCAGTACCACCTTGATGATTGGGAACCCTCCTGCCATTGAGAGTGAGCCTTTTTATGCTCATTTTTTCACGGGATTAGTAAAAAAAATCACGCCTCAAGCCGATACTTTGGCCGTGGGGCACGATGGTGCCTTGGTGACGCTCTACATCAATCCTCAGTTTTGGCAACATGATCTCAAAACCTTTGAATATCGCCTGGGGGCGGTGAAGCACGAAATTCTCCACATTGTCTTCAAGCATATTTTCCGCTACAAGCAATTTAGCCATAAAATGATTTTTAATATAGCGGCTGATATCGTGGTCAATCAGTATGTAAAAGCTGAATACTTGGTTCAAGGGGCGGTCTTGATTGATAATTTTCCAGAACTAAACCTCGAGCCCAATGAGCACGTGAGCTATTATTACAATGCTTTGATGGAGCTTTATCAGCAGTTTTCAGAAGAAGAAAGTGATGAAGCCAAGCAAAACGAGTCTTGGCAAAAACTAAAAAGCTTGGTAAATCAAGAGCATGCCCTCCAAAAGAAGCACGTATTTTGGCAAGACATAGAGGAGCTTTCTAGTGCCGAGCGAGATATTGCCGAGGGAGCGATCAATCAGGCTCTCGAGGCCACACTCAGTCGCTTGAAGGCAGAAGAGTTTGGAAAACTACCCGATGGTTTACAACAGTACCTCAAAGATTTCAAGTACTCGCTTCGCCCGGTGGTGAATTGGAAAAGGGTACTCCGCATTTTTACCAATAGCAGTAGCCGCACCCGTATCAAAAACACCCTGCGTAGGCCCTCCAAGCGTTATGGAGTCAATCCAGGCATCAAGGTCAAGAAAAAGCAAAAAATCTTAGTGGCCTTGGATACTTCAGGTAGTATTACCATAGACGAACTCCAAGAATTTTTCGGAGAAATCTATCACATCTGGAAGCAAGGGGCTGAAATCACCGTAGTGGAATGCGATGCGAACATTCACCAAACTTATCTCTACCGAGGGCATAACCCCACTGAAGTCAGGGGCAGAGGGGGCACTTCTTTTGACGCACCCTTACAGTACGCAAACCAAACCTATCGCCCAGACGCGCTGGTTTACTTTACCGATGGATACGGCCCCAAGCCCCAACTCAAATGTCATTGTCCACTCTTATGGATGATCAGTCGGGGTGGCGCCAAAGCAGAGTATCTTAAAGAATTCCCGGGCAGAAAAGTAAAAATGGTGTAGATTTGAACTTAAGTAAGCCCGAAGGCAACAAATCCTTTTAGGTAAAGTTTAAACTAAAACGAGTTGTGCTCAGGCTCAACCAAAAGACAAACCCGTACATTTTTTTAGAAAATACAAGCTTGAATGCGAGTGTCTGACCGATTTTTTGCCGATATATCTTGGCAGAACTTCCTTATTTTTTTCGTTATTTACCATTAAATCCCTTGTATGACAAGTAATAACCATATTTATTACGGAACCAAATGCAATACTGGCGAACTCAAAGAATTCATCCGTCATACGATCCAAACAAACCAGAGAGCCGAAGAACAAAATAAGCGCAAAACGCCTATTTGCATTTGGGGAGATCACGGTATCGGTAAAACTCAAACCGTGGAAACCTATGCCCGAGAAAACGGCTTTGCCTTTGCCTACATCGCCCCTGCTCAATTTGAAGAAATGGGAGATCTATTAGGAATGCCTCAAATCGAGGAATTTGGCCAAGGCGAAAAGCGACAAGCAACCACCACTTTTATCCCACCCGACTGGGTACCGCGAACAGAAGGTCCCGGCATTCTTTTGATAGATGATGTAAACCGAGCCGATGATCGTATTCTGCGCGGAATCATGCAGCTCCTACAAAATTATGAGTTGGTGAGCTGGGCACTCCCCCCCCAGTGGCATATCATTCTTACCGCCAATCCCGACGGCGGAGATTATTCTGTAACCCCCATGGACTTTGCGATGCTGACCCGTATGATGCACATTACGCTCGTGTTCGAGGTAAAAAAATGGGCACTCTGGGCCGAGCAAAATCAGGTAGATCCCCGCGGTATTAGCTTCGTACTGACTTACCCGGAAGTGGTGACCGGAGAGCGAAGCACCCCGCGCACCTTGGTGCAGTTTTTCGAAAATATCAGCATTATTCAAGATTTAAAGCAAGAGATCGGCTTGGTCAAAATGCTGGCCGACGCGAGTTTGGACGAAAACACCGTCTCGGCTTTTATGGCCTTTATCAACAATGATCTCTCCCGACTGATTAGCCCCGAAGAAATTATTCAAGCCAAAAATTTCCAAGAAGAAGTTTACGAACGTATTCGCAACGTAGTAGACCAAAAAACTAAGCGCGTAGACGTGCTTTCCGTTATCTGCACTCGTTTGGTCAATCATCTGAATGTAAGTAAAGAAAGTTATCAAGAGGAGCAATTGAATAATATCAAGGAGTTTATCCATATGGATTTCCTTCCCAATGACATTCGCTTTATCATCGCTCGTGATATTGCTAACTCTGAAAATGAAAGTATCAAAAGCAACATTATGACCGATCCACGTCTGGGTGAATTGCTGTTAGGAAAAATGTAAAACCAAGATATTTTTACGAAGAAGTAGAAGAACGGCTGTGCTTGGCTAATTTGGAAAAGTCGTTGAGCATCGTATCAAACATCGCCAAGAAATCATCAATATAAGCAGTATCTTGTGAGTAATACAGGTTAGAGTTCCCCCTATCTGTATCTTCCCAGAAGTTTTCACCTGCATTCGCTAGGTTGTTACAAGTGTTGCGAACGGCCTCTTTGAGTACTTCTGGCTCCATGTACTCGTGGTCGCTGAGGATATCAATCACGATGCTCTCGGCCAAAGAATCGTGCCCAAAACGAATGTAATAAAGAGCCAGGGCAATTTGCAAGCCTCTTACTCCCGTGCTGAACTTGCGCTCTTGTACCGGACGGTCTTCGTAGGCATCAGCTAAGTTGTCGATTTTCAAGAATAAACCCAAGATTTCTTTTTGGAGATTAATGTCAATCTCATTGCGACTTAGCTCGATCAGAATCCGCTTGAATTCCCAAGTAAAAGCATCCACCAAAAAAGTAAAGGAGCCTTCTTTGCGGCTATGGCGATAAATTTCATTGACATAGCGATTCAAATGGGTACAGCTGGTTTTGATCAGTTCGTGATTAGCCGACTTGATAATATGATGAATAAAGCCACTGTAGTGGAAAATAGCATTGTAAAGATTGCGGGCTTCCTGATTTTTGAGGCCGTGCTTAATCCCAAAGCGAATCAACGTGTTGAAGCGGATCATGACCACCTCTATCAAATTACCGTCTTGGTACTCAATGGCTTTGCGCCCACATTCCGATAGCTCGTAAGCGCAGAGCGAGGCCAGGTCAAAATCATCATTATCAATGAGCTTGATGTAGGCATTGCCCAACAAACGGAATCCTTTTTGCTCGTAGAAAATACCATCTTTCTCCATTTCTTTGAACTGACCCGTCATGGTCTTAAAGGAGACATCATTGCCAATTCGGTTACTGATTTTGAAAAACTCAGGTGCGTAAACACGCAGATCTTTCTTGATGGCAATATAAGTTTGTATAGAAAGGCTAATCTTATTGATAATATCTCCCTTGGGTTCCTTAAATGACACATATTCCAGGAGGTCATCCATCTGATTGAGCGACTCGAAAAGCTCAAACTGATACTCGGCAATCGTTTCGGGGACATTGAGCAGAGAGAGGCGAGCACGATCTTGCAGGCGGTGAATACGCTCCAAGTTATTATCAGAAATTTTCTCGATAACATTGCTAGTTTTGGTGTAGCGAAGAATGTACAATACGTAGGGCACCGCCAGCATCAGCGAAACAGGGAGCATCAGATAAGTATTGAAGAGCATTTGAAAGCTGATCTCAGTATCTTGATACTGGTCTAGCAATTGCAAGAACATATTATGCACTGCCCCGATCACGATGTACCAGACATAAAACAAACTGGTTTTATCGCCGGTGTAAAGGTCAATCAGTTTGGGGGTACTCTGAGAGGCTACCGAGATCACGATAATGAGGGTACCTAATACCAGACCCAACAGCCCCAGCCAAGCTTCGGGAGCAAAGTCAATGACATTCTTCGCAAAGATTTGGTTTCCCCAGATTAAATACCAACCCCCTCTGAGAATGAGGTAAATGAGGATAATGGCCGCTAAGGATATTAGAAAAATGACTCCGGTCTTGTATTTTTTAAAAGATTTGGAGAGGTAAATTCTATGATATAGTAAGTTATTCCACATTTTCCGTATGAATGAACAAGTCTATTCTTTATTTCGGAGCCAGTCAGTGCTTTTTAAAACGAAGTACTAAAATACAACATTATTTTAATTCGCATAAAAATTATACCTTTTTTCTCTATTCTGGGCGTTTATGAATATAAATAAGGTTAAATTTCTGGCTAAACCCATACAGGAAAAGGAAAAGGACATACGGCCAAGTCTTGCCCAAAAAATCCATAACGAACCAAGAAGTTATACCATGCTAACTCGAGAATTTTTGATCATTTGGATGAGCCTCCTCTTCTGCTGTCTTGGCAGTGCCCGAGCATTGGCTCAGGAAGAAGCGATTCGGAAGATAGAAGAAAATTATCGTCGTGTAGAGAGGAACATTCTCAATCAAGAATATTATTTGGATGAATATAAAGTCAACGCCACTCGTTTTTCTATTCACCAACCGGGTTATTTTCAATACCTCGAGAAATATTATTACAATTTTGGCAACCCGCCCGGCACCTCTAAAATCCCTTTGATTAAAGCCATCATCACCCGCAAAGAACGGGAGGAAGTCATCTATCTTAAAAAATATATCTACGATGAGCAGGGGCAATTCATATTTTATTCGGAGAGCGAAACCCGCGTCGCCCAAGCACCTCTGGGCGAAATCCGTGCTTATTTTCATGAAGAAGAACTGCTACACTGGATGGTAGGCGATCAAGTATCTTCCGCTTCCCAAAATCTAAAAACCCAAGCCAGCGAAATCGTAAGTCAGGCTCAACACTTGAAAACCAAATTCGCTGAGCATTTAGAAGCTATTCGCTTAGATTGAATAAGTTGCTGCTTTTGAATGATGGCTGGTTGATATCATAAAGAAAGCCACTCCATCTGGAGTGGCTTTCTTATTTTGTTTAGTATAGTTTATAATTTTCGCTTGCTAAACCTTCATTAGTTGAAGATATAGCGGATACCGACTTGCATCTGCCAGCGAGAGCTGTAAGTGCTAGAATCTTGAATTTGGCGATCCCATAGATCATCGTAATCTTGGATTTCCTCGGGGAAATTCAACTGATAAGTAGGTGTGAAATCACCGTTGTCAGGATCTACGAAGCCTTGGAACTCGATCAACTCCTCTGCAGAAAAGCCAGTGCTGTAGCGACGTCCCCAATCTTTGTTGAGTAAGTTGGTAAAGTTGAAAATATCTAAGCTAAGTTGTAGCGTGTGCGTGTTTTCGCCCACTTTGATATATACATCTTGTAAGAATCGTAGATCAAGCACGTGCTCAAAAGGAGAACGAGCCGCGTTACGCTCGGCATACTTGCCACGACGTGTGCTTAGATAAGGGTCTTCCTCGATGAAGCGATTAAAACGAATCCACTGCTGTTCGGGGGTTTCGTCTCCATCCTGTACAAAGACAATGTCTTCCTGAGTACGAGGTACAAAGAGCAAAGAGTTATCACCAGAACCATCACCTACCATAGAGAAGCTGTTGTCAATCGTGTAAGAATAAGGACGGCCAGAAACTCCGGTGTAGATCAAAGAAACCGTAGAAGCCAGATACTTCGCGTAGTCAATACGATAAGAAACCGAAGCCAAGATACGGTGTCCTAGGGAGAAATCAGACTCACTAAGGTCTAGATTGTTAGCCCCGTTAACCCCTTCATTGAAGGCCCAGATGGAGTTCAACTGAGAGGAAGTACCATCATTGATGGCAAAAGAACGACCGTAAGTATAAGCTACGTTAAAGTCCAATCCGTTGTCAAAAGGCTTTTGTACCTGTGCTGTCAAATTGTAGGAATAACCTCGATCGGCATTGCGTAGTACGTGTACCGCCGAGTAATCGGGGTCAATCCGTGCGTCGTCGTACACAAAGATCGGACGATTATCTCCTCCCTCGATGGGTGAGTCTAAGCGTTGGTTTGGAGGAAGTAGGTTCGCATTGAATACCAGTACGTTGTTGATGTTTTTGGTATAAAGTGCTTCTAAGGTCAAGACCATACCCCAAGGCAACTGCTGGTCTACCGCTACACTAGAACGGAATACCTGAGGATAGCGATAGTCATCTTGGAAAATCTCCAAACGACCCGAAGGAATCAACTCACGAGTAGGATCAAAGTCTCTTACCGTTAAGCCATTCTGAGGATTAGGCACGAAAGGAATGTTATTGCCATTGGCTAAAGTAGTTCCTTCTTGGTTAGAATCTACAAAACCAACGTTCACCCCGTTGTTGTTGAATACACCACCGGGCCATACGAAAGGTACACGACCCGTAAATACACCCAAACCACCACGAATCTGTGTAGTCTGATCACCCTTCACGTCCCAGTTAAAACCAAAACGAGGAGAGAAGTAAAGCTGAGGGTCTGGAGCCTCACCGGGGCGAGCGCCGTTTAGATCATAAATTTCCTCAATAGCAGGGATCGTAGTAACTAAAGCGGCCGCATCAAAAGCAGGATCATCCGTGATTACTGGGATATCAAAGCGCAAACCTCCAGTCAATTTCAATCGTGGAGAGATTTGCCATTCGTCCTGAATATAGAAGCCTAACTGGAAGGCGTTAAATTCAGCGATCGCATTGGTACCATCACCCGCGATGTCATCATTGCCATCGGCCAGAGAGAATCCACGACGGAAGCGGCGAGGAGCTACAGGAGAAGGTTGACCATTCACAGCCGCATTAGCCGCCGCGAAGAAATCGTTCAGGCTGTTGTATTCATAAGAACCAAAGTTACGAGCAATGAAAAGGTTACCAATGGAGTAAAACTCGTTGTGTGTACCCACCGTGATGGTGTGCTTCCCTTTGAACCAGTTAAAATTATTGGTAATCGTAAAAATATCCTGCTCCAAGAGGTTGGCCGTAGAGAACTGCTCAGGGCCAAGGAAGATACTACCGTTCCCGTTACGGATGGATACCGCAGGGAAAGGATTGCCCGCAAAACCACGGTCATCTTCTACCCTTGTGTAACCCAAGATCAACTTGTTGGCAAAATCATTACCAAAAGAGCTCTTCAGCTCCAATGCCACGGAGTGCGTTTGGCTGGGGAATACCTCCGAGTTGTTCTCAAAGTTGATATTTCTACCACTACCAAATCCATCCGTATTTTCTGCATTCACATAACTGTAACGAGCAGAGAGTTTGTGGTTCTGGTTGATGTTCCAGTCTAATTTAAAAAGATATTTCTCACTTTCTAAGGTAGATGCATTATTGCGGAAGCCACCCGTAGAATAATTAAAGTTGTTCTGCAAGAAATCGCTTAGCACTGTAGTGGCACTGTCTAAGGGAACATCACCTGTGTAGTTGGATTCTACAAAGGGACTAGGTGTTTCGTTACGCTGAATTTCTACATTGGCAAAGAAGAACAACTTATTTTTGATGATCGGACCACCCAAGCGGAATCCATACAAATCATTGTTGAACTCAGGCAGTTTTTCACGCTCTACGTCATCAAACTCGGTTGGCGTTTTACCAGCCGTGTTCTCATTACGGAAAAAGTAATAAGCAGAACCCTGAAATTTGTTAGTACCACTGCGGGTAACCACGTTGACACCACCTCCGGTAAATCCACCTTGAGTTACATCATAAGGAGCCAACAGAATCTCAAACTGCTCAATGGCATCAATACTAATCGGAGATACGCCCGTCTGACCACCGTTGGTTCCCTGAGCAGATAGACCAAACACGTCATTATTAACGGCTCCGTCTACGAAGATAGAGTTGTAGCGGTTATTCTGACCCGCAATGGAGATAGCAGGACCATCATCATCGCTGTTGTCTACGTAAGCCTGGGGAGTCAGTCGGATAAAGTCAGCCAGATCTCGCGAAGCTGTAACGGTCGTATTGATCCGTTGTTCGTTGATATTGGTCTGTGTTCCCGTACGGTTTCCATCAAAGATATCATCTCTACGTGCTTCGATGGTAATGGCCTCAAGTTCGGTTGATTCTTCTTTCAAAGACACATCGATGGCTTGAATCTGACCTAATTTAAGATAAATACCAGTCTGCTCGTAGTTTTGATAACCGACGAAGCTAACGGTCACTTTGTAAGGACCACCCACGTTCATATTTCGGATATTGAAAATACCTTCCGCGTTGGTAGTAGTCCCGAATTGGGCACCAGTAGGCTCGTGCAAAGCCACGACGGTGGCACCGGGCAGGACTTCTCCAAGTTCGGTTCTGATAATCCCTCTCATTCCAGAGGTAGTAGAACCCTGCGCAAAAACTTGCTGAACAGAGAAGCCCATTACCGTAATCAAAAGTAATAGTAAATGCTTTTTCATATGGAAAAAAAATTTGTTTTGGAATTTTGCAAGCAAAGCTAGGTTTTTTGTATTTTTCTGATGTGCAGCTTGGGTTTAAATAATTGTTAAGGAATCCTTTTCTAAGGATTAATTTGTCATTTTAAGAAGCTACTTTTTCATATAAAGAAGATTAATTGGCTAAGAACCTGTCAGGGAAGTAGAGCTAAAACCGATCATTCATCGGTAAATTGATGTGAATGAATAAGTTTTTTCAGCGAAAAATCCTGTAATCTAACAAGAATCAAGGGTTATTCTTTTGTTTTACAGAATATTAGCAAAGCAGAGCAGAAACTATTCACCCTAAGCACACGTCCTCACTACGCAGCAAAGACACTCGAGGAGGATTCCCGAAAATAAAGAGCCTGACCATGAAATATTCTGCAACAAAAGCACGACCCAATGAGTTATATTGAATTGAACTAGTTGATTGAATTTGTACTTTTCTAATATTACCCCTCAAAATGAACGCCATCAAGCCACCCCTCTGGACCAAAGATTTCATATTGATGACCTTCACGAACCTCTTTATGTCGGCGGGTTCGTTTCTGCTCATTCCTGTTTTGCCCATTTACGCAAGAGAAGTATTTGATGCCAGCGAATCAGAAATCGGTTATATTATCGGTATTTATACCCTCTCTGCCTTATTCCTCAGACCCGTAGTTGGGGTGGCTCTGGATACCATTGGGCGTAAGCCAACTTATTTGGTTGGGTTAGTACTTTTCGTGGTTTTCATGCCTTTTTATGCGTGGGCTTCCAGTTTACTGCTTCTTTTTGCGATTCGTTTTTTACACGGGCTTACTTGGGGAGCCGTGACCACGGGTGGCAGTACCATTGCCTCGGATATCGTGCCCATGGAGCGTAGAGGGGAAGGCATTGGTTATTTTGGCATGTCTTTTACGGTGGCCATGGCGATCGGCCCGGTATTAGGTCTGGGCTTAGTCCAACACGTGGATTATCAATCCTTATTCTATATTGCTAGCTTGGTGGTGGCGGCTACTTTCGTGATCGCTACTTTCGTGAAATATCCACAAATCGTCAATGCCAAGCGCGCCAGACGTGGGCTGAGTTTGGATATGATTGTCGACCAAAGGGTGTTACCTGCTTCTACCATTGCCCTGTTTTGTTCGGGTGTTTACGGGGGTTTAATTTCTTTTATCACGCTCTTTATGGAAGAATCCGGGATTCAAACGGGGATTGCCCTGCTGGACAGTGGAGCGGTTTTTTTCGTGGCTTATGCCATTGGGCTGACCTCCATCCGACCCATTGCAGGAGTGCAAATGGATCGCCACGGCCCCGCCCGTGTCATGGGTTTTGGTTTTGTAGTACTGATGATTAGTGTATTGGCTCTGGCTTCTACCCGTGAAATTATTAGTTTCTTTATTGCTTCGCTGACGGCTGGGATTGGTATGGGCGTGATTTTGCCCACGACCATCACGATGGTGGTCAACTTGGTTGAGCCAGAGCGTAGAGGGGTGGCTAACTCGACCTTCTTCTCGGCCGTGGACATTGGGGTAGGCTTGGGTACGATTTTGCTGGGCATGATTGCTTCGGCCACTTCGGTTACTTTTATGTACTATGTTTGTGGAGGAATCGTAGCCATTCCCTTGCTACTGTTTTTTACTTTTGTTTTAAAAGATTACAATCAAAAATTAGCCAAGATTCGGGAAGAGCTTCAAATGCGTGTTTAGCTTGCAAGCTGTAGAGTAATAACTCATCTTATTCACTTCTAGAATCACCTGACCCTGCGCATAAGTTTTTTTTTGACCAGCTTACCAGAAACTCCAGTCTCACAGGCGAGAGGCATTCCCTTCCATGTGACTTTGGAAGCATGTAGATCGACATATCCAAAAAGCCCAAAATCACATCGCTAGTTTTCAAATTTTGTAGAATCCTCTCCTTCCCCTTGGCTCCTTGCGTGGGCACTTGAAGCACTTCTCCCAGAAAAATACTAATCTTACTTAGTAAAGTTTTAATCTATATTAAGTTCCTGTTAAAAAATGGCTGAAATTTGAATAAGTAAGAATAACGTGTTAAATAACAACTTATTGAAAATATTGATTTGTATCGCTTGCCTCCAGAAAACAGCATGTAAAACCTATATTTTTTCGATAAAAACCAAATTAAAAATCGTTTTTTAACTTAAACTCAGCATTCATGAAAGAGATGAATCAGACCAAAACATTGAATTACGAAGTAGAACTCCCTGACGCCAAGAGCCTAACTCAAGGCGAGGAATTCTTTTTCTTCAGACAAGAAGGTGAAGAAAAAAAGATGAAACTTCACGATTACGAAGATATCTATCAAGTGCCTTTTTTGTACGAAAAAGTACTTTACGATTTGCTCAAATGTAATACGCCCAACGCAATCAGTGATTTACTAGAGCAGGCCATAGAAAAAAGCAATCAAAAGCCCGAAGATATGAAAGTACTAGAATTGGGTGCTGGTTCTGGTATTTTTGGAGAACATCTCAAAAATATGGGCTTTGGGTACGTAGCTGGCCTAGATATTTATGAAGTAGCCAAGGAAGCGGCCTACCGCGATCGCCCTGACCTCTATGACCATTATTATGTGGATGATCTGACTGACCTCAAGCCAGCATCAATCAAAGATATTGAAGAGAAAAAATACGACGTAGTGGCGGTGGCCTCTGCTACTGGTTGGGGAAATCATATTCCAACCAAGGGTTTTGAGAATGCCTTTCAATTATTGCCAGAGGACGGACTATTCGTTTATCACGTCAAAAGAGATGACCAGGACCCCGAATGTGTGGACCTTTGTAACTGGATTGATGAGAAAATCGAGAAAGGCCATTTGGAAGTAAAAGCCGAAGATAAATGCTTCCACCGCTATTCTCTCGAGAACGAACCCATCTATTACGATGTGATCATTGGGCAAAAGTCTAATTAGAGATTTTTTGATGTATGACCTAGGATGTACAAAATAATACAATGTTCTTTTGGAGATGGCTCGAGTTCTATTCTGAAATAAAACCCGAGCTGTCTCTTATCTTCAACTAGACCAAAAAAGAAACCCCGAGTTTTAGACTCGCCTCAGTTTCTCCCTCCTGTCTCATACTGCTGTAACCATTTTCACCATCAAGTCCCCTAATTTCTTTTTGATCTCCGTGTAGGAGCAATTATATTCATTAGCGATGAGTGAGAAGCACATGAGTTCTCCTTTTGTATTTTTAAAATAACCGACATAGGCCAAGACTCGGGTCATGTAGCCCGTTTTGGCTCTCAGGTTGTTTTGTGCACGAGTACCTGCCGCCACACTATACATCGTACCTGATATCCCCGCAATGGGCAAGGAATTGTAAAATTCTTGAAAAAATGGCTTTTGACGACACAGATAAAAGATTTCACTCAATTGATCGGCAGTAATCCCATTGGCTCGCGAGAGGCCGCTGCCATCTTGCATATAAAATCCTGCTACATCAAGCCCTTGATCCTGCCAATACGCCTGAACCGCCTTAGCTCCGGCGAGCGTGCTCGCTTCTCGCTCTCCTTTTTGTCCGATGGCTTTGAGAATGGCTTCCGCGTAGAGATTGATACTGTAAAGGTTCGTAAAACGAATGAGCGTACTCAAGGGAGGAGAAAGGTGTTGATAAATCGGGGTACGCTGGTTACTAATGGAAGACCCCGCGAGTGCTTGTTTCTGAACCGTACTGGCTTCACCCTGTACAGAAATTCCTTGATTGATCAATAACTGCCGGAAATGCTGAGCCAACCACAAAGCTGGATCAGGCAAGGAACCCTTGATTTTGAAAACACCTCCCAAGGGAATCGTACCCGATACATAGCGCACGGGGTCATAAGGTGCCCCCGAGATACTTGCCTGATCTCCCGAACCCACGGCAGCGGTTTTGACTTCATTGACAAATTGAATCTCTGGAATCTCCGGCTGCGTGCGGATAATACGAGTCGGATCACCGATTTTTCTGCCTGGTTGAAAATACAATTCATAGCTATTGTCTAAAACGTTAATCGCACTGGCCGGTGCGCCAAAATAGTTACCCATATCACCCCAGACCCAGCCCTGGGGGGTAATATCGCCAAAAAACGCACTCTCATCCGCCAAAAGTTTGCCAGTAATTTTCTGGATGCCTGCCTGCTTTATTTTTTGCACCCAGCGTGTGAGCACTTGATTTAGATTCTGCTTGAGAATTCGGTCAGACCCTAAACTGGGATCTCCCCCACCCCGAATGTACAAATTGCCTTGTAGCGTTCCCTTCTCCAGCTTCCCGTCGTATTCCAGACGCGTCTTGAATTGAAAATCAGCACCCAGTTCGGCCAAGGCCGTGGCCGTGGTGATGGCTTTCATACAAGAAGCCACATTTAAGGTCTTATCTGCCTGATAGGCATAAACTTCTTGACCACGTTCGGCTTGTTTGAGTGAAAATGCCAAAAAACCATTCTTCAAAACTGGATCTTGAGCCAGTGCTTCTACTGCCTGAGCTAGTTCGGAAGAGGGATTGGCTAATGAGGCGGTTGGAGAAGAGCGCTTTTTTTCTTTTTCTTCTTTCAAATTTTGCGAGCAGGTGAGTAAATTAAAAAGTGCCACCAGAGGAAGTAAAAAAATAGAATGCCGAAGTTGCCTTAGTCTCATTTTTTTGGGGGAAAGATAGGGCAAATCTCATTAGAAAGAAAAAAAATCTCCACGTTTGATCTCAATGAAACCAAAGTGGAGACTGTATATCTTAGAAATGAAGGCCGCTATACCGCAAAACTCTCACCACAACCACAGGTACGAGCGGCATTAGGATTGATAAATTGAAAGCCTTTGCCATTCAACCCGTCTGAGAAATCTAAGGTGGTGCCGAGCAGGTACAAAAGACTTTTTTTGTCTACCAGAATTTTAACGTCTTTATCTTCAAATACTTGATCTTGTTCTTTGATCTGTGCATCAAATTCGAGATCATACATCAAACCAGAGCAACCCCCACCTTTGACCGCCACGCGGATATTGTGATTGCTAGTCAGTTGATCTTGGTCTCTTAATTCTACGATTTTTTCTTTGGCTTTATCTGTAATTTTAATCATCTTCGTTTGGAAATTTAAAGGCTATGCTTTTCAAGGCTTCTACTTAGAAAGAATCTAAATAAGCCTTTTTTTCTGTAAATTGCAAGTCAATCATAAAACTTTCACTAGAAATAAAAAGTTTCTGGTGCTTATTCAAAAAATACACCATGCTCAAAGTAGAACACATCGGCATCGCTGTCAAGAACCTCAAAAATTCAGATGCTTTATTTAGTAAATTATTCGGACGTGCCCCTTACAAGGCCGAAGAAGTTGCTTCGGAAGGAGTAAAAACCTCTTTTTTTATGATGGGAGGCACCAAAATAGAGCTTCTAGAGGCCACCCACGAAGACAGTGCCATCGCCAAATTCATAGAAAAGAAGGGAGAAGGCATTCACCACATTGCCTACGAAGTAGAAGATATTCACGCCGAAATCAAACGCCTCAAAGACGAAGGCTTCACCATCCTGAACGAAGAACCCAAACGAGGTGCAGACAACAAACTCGTCGCCTTTCTCCACCCAAAATCTACCAATGGCGTATTGGTGGAGCTTTGCCAAGAAATTAAATAGGCTTATGACCCGCTAAGCGACCATCCTCACGGACAAGCGGTTCCTTTTCACAGAATCTAAATTGGGTTGAATGGCCAAGCTTTGGCTATTAAGCTCGAGGGCGATCAGGTTGCCCATGCCTTTGCGCGTATGATAGACACAACCATTATCTAGGCTAAAGGAGCGAGACTCATCGATGCCCTGTTTGATTTCATCTAAGGTGAAAGGTACGTGCCCGTGGATCACTTTGCGCCCGCCAGTTTTCTTATAATCAACCTGAAAATCTTTGATCCAGAGCATAGAAAGCTGGTCTGAGAAGGGGTCTTGAATGCTAAAGTTCAAACCTGCGTGAACCAAGATATAATCATCCAAAATCTGGTAGAAAGGTAAATTCTCCAAATAATCCATATATGCCTCTGGTACGTCAATCAGATTGCTAACGTGGAAGCTCCTCAGGGTTGCTTTCCCTCCGAAGTAAAGCCAGCTTTCTTTGAGTTCGAAGAGGCCAATGAGACCGCCCGCATTTTTCTCGTGAGCATAACAACGAAGAAAAACATCCTCATGATTTCCCTTAAGGGGAAATACCCGATAACCTTTTTCTTGTAGCTGAATGATATAATCAATCACGCCTTTGCTGTTAGGCCCGCGATCTATGTAATCTCCTAACAGATAGATTTCGTCTTGACGGGTGGGGTTGATTTTCTCTTCTATCAACTGGACAAAAGTTTCGTAGCACCCGTGTATGTCTGGAATTACCCATTTCTTGTTCATCTTGGCAATTTTTTTTAAGCAGACCGTCCTTTGTAGAATTCGTGATATTTTTCTAAATTACGCTCTATTAGGTTATCTAGCTATCTTAAACAGGGATAAGGTTTGAAAAGTTTTCCACTCTGATACCGTTAGAGCCTAACCCAATTATTATGATATAGATAAATATCAAAATGTCTACCAGAATTTAGCGAATATTCGCTAAGTCCTAATTTCTGCTAAGACCAACATACACGATCACATTCATTAAATTTTATGGAAGCTTATACTTATCAAACTTTACTTGTAGAGGTAGAGCAACACATCGCTCACGTCAAGATGAACAATCCTCAGAAGGCCAATGCCATGACCCAAACATTTTGGAAGGAAATTCGGGAGGTCATGCAAAAACTAGATCATGAACCCGAAGTGCGCGTGGTAGTCCTGAGTGGTGAAGGCAAGCATTTTAGCTCAGGGATCGACCTGAGTATGTTTGGAAGCATGCAAGCCGATCGCCAGGGGAAAGATGAAGGCCGCTTTCGGGAGCATTTTCGTCGCCACGTTTTAGAGCTGCAGAGCTCTTTCACGGCCATCGAGAAATGCGCCAAACCGGTTATCGCAGCAATCCACGGAGCCTGCGTGGGAGGCGCAATAGATATGATTTCTGCCTGCGATATGCGTTATTGTAGTGAAGATGCTTATTTTTGTGTCAAAGAAATTGACCTAGGAATCGTGGCCGATGTCGGGACTTTACAGCGTTTACCCAAGATTATTGCCGACGGCGTAGCGCGTGAATTGGCCTTTACCGCCCGACGGATGAGTGCTCAAGAAGCCGAGCAAGTACACTTGGTCAATCGTTGCTATCCCAATCAAGAAGAGATGATGGAAGCAGTTCAGCAAATTGCGGCCTCGATTGCGGCCAAATCTCCACTAGCCACCCGCGGCACCAAAGAAATTCTCAACTACACCCGCGACCACTCGGTAGAAGATGGACTGAACTATGTCGCCACTTGGAACGCAGCTATGATCTTTTCTAACGACGTGATGGAAGCCATGCAAGCCTCTATGCAGAAAAGAGATCCCGAATTTAGTAACTAAATCAAGAATTTATAAGACTTATCTAAGAAAACCTTAAATCTTGAAATAGTACAATAAATAGTAACTATACAAGAGCCCTTGCAATCGATTGCAGGGGCTAATTTGTTCAAAATGAGAATTAAAGTCTAAATTTGAGACTTATTCTAAAAAATGTTCAGCCATCTGCTTTGAGTTTTCAATAACCTATTGATTGTAATTGATGCACGGTCTGACTTTCCTCACGCTGGCTGAAAGCGAAGGGGGAATCACCAAACGCTAAGAGCTATTTCTCTAAAAGAGTTGGCATTCAAAGACAAACTTCCTAAATTCGTACGCTCTTTAAAATAGCCCCAGAAAAAAGCCCTATGAAGCAGAGAATACGCCTCAAACATCATTTTCGCTACCGATTTGACAACATCATGACGGGAGGAATCGTACCCGTCATCATCTTGCTCTTGCTCTTTGCGACCACCCTTACCTTCCTGATTACGCTGGTCATCATGCTCATCGGCGTGAGCCGACACGGTAACATCTCGGAGTCTTTTTGGGATACTTTCATGCACCTCATCGACCAAGGAACGATTACGGGCGAAGACGAAAGCGTGCCCTGGAGCTTCCGCTTGGTGATGCTCGTACCGACGACCATCGGAATTCTATTGGTAGCCACGTTGGTCGGTTTGATCACTTCGCGTATTCAGGGAACTTTGCAAAGCCTACGTCGAGGGCGTTCTCTGGTGCTGGAAGACGATCACATCGTGATTTTGGGCTGGTCCTCCAAAGTATTTTCTATCATTACCGAATTGATCAAGGCTAACATCAATCAAGATCGCGCCTGTATCGTGATCTTGGCCGAAAAAGACAAGCTCGACATGGAGCTGGAGATTGCCGAAAAAGTGGAAAAAAAAGGCCGTACCAAGATCATCTGTCGCACTGGCGACCCGATTGACCTTGACGATTTGGATATTATCAATCATCACCATGCGCGTTCTATCATTATTCTCTCGGCCGATGATAGCAAATCCGACGCGGAAAATGTCAAAGGAATCATGGCCATTGTCAATCATCCTTACCGGAAACAGGAACTCTACCACATTGTAGCCGAGCTAGAAACCGACAACAATAAAGAAGTAGCCAATATCATCGGTGGGGACGAACTTACCCTCACCGTTTCTAGCGAAATCATCGCGCGGATGTCCGTGCAGACTTGCTTGCAGTCGGGCTTGAGCGCAGTTTATTATAAATTGTTGGATTTTGCCAGTGTGGAAATCTATTTTCAGTCCATTGAAGGATTTCAAGGCTATTCTTTCAAAGAAATTTTGATGTGCTATGAAGATGTGATTCCGATCGGCATTCAAAGGCTCAGTGGCTTGATCTTGCTCAACCCTCGGATGAATACCCAGATTCGCAAGGGTGACAAAATCATCTTGATTGCCGAAGACGACGATGAACTACCCAAGCCTGATCTAGCCGCCAAGCCTATTCAAAACGAATATATCACTTCGGAGCAAAAACAAATAGAGCAAACCGTGAGCAAAATCTTGATCTTGGGCTGGAATTTACAAGGCCCCATTATCGTGGAGGAGCTTTGCAACTACGTGATACCCGGTTCGGAAGTCTGCATCGTGGCCGACGAGATCACATCCATTCAAGAAAAAATCAATGAACTAGACCAACTCCGCAACCTGGAGGTCAGCTATCACAAGGCCGACATTACCAATCGTCGGATGCTCAGTCAAATTCAGGTCGAGCGTTTTTCTAATGTGCTCATTCTCAGCTACAGTCAAAAGATGTCTATCCAAGAGGCTGACGCCCATACGTTGGTAACCCTGATGCACTTGCGTGATATCAAACAGCAAAAAAATGGCTCCTTTACCATTGTCAGTGAAATGCTCGATATTAAAAATCGCACCTTGGCGCAGATTGCTCGCCCTGATGACTTTATCATCAGCGATCACGTGATCAGCTTAATCATCTCCCAACTGGCTGAAAACAAGGAACTCAAGCTCGTCTTTGACGAATTATTTGACTCTCACGGCGCGGAGTTTTACCTCAAGCCTATTTCTCTTTATCTAGATCATTTGGAAGAAGTCAATTTCTACACGGTCATGGAAGCGGCTTCGCATCGCCAAGAAGTAGCGGTCGGCTATCGCCGCTTTATCCACGCGAATGATTACCAAAAAGACTACGGCGTGATTCTCAATCCTCCCAAATCTCAAACCATCACTTTTGACCCACGCGACCGCGTGGTAGTTTTAGCCGAAGAATTGTGAGTAATACCTACCCTATGAGGTGTTAGAACCAGTCTCGATAGGTTGTCAGACCAGTCTGGATAGGTTGGTAGACCTATCTTGCGCCCTCGTGAGATGATGGATATAGGAGGTAAGTTAGTTCAAGTAGTAGCAATGGATTTTAAATCATTCGGCTTCACTCCTGCATTTCCATTCTTTCTTTTTTAGCTTTTTTATTTTTAAATGGCGATTAACACCAGATTAACACCCGTCTTTTCTTGGTTTTGAAACTTTTCGGGGGCAAACGAGCTATAATATTTTAGAAGGATTGCTCGGTAAAAATACCTTTTGCCAAACAAAGCCATCCTGTAACCATAGACCTGAAATATTCTCCACTGAGAATTGAAAATTTTCAAAACCTAGAGCCAGATGACAAAATATTCCTGCTTACCGCTTTATCTTGCCATATTATCCATCTTTTCTGTTGCTCCTGCCCAAGCACAGGAGGCAGGCTTTATTCAAAATCTTTTAGGCCACCGCTACGAAGTCCACGAGGTGGCTTTTAGCCCTGATGGGAAATACCTCGTCAGTGCCGGAGGTATCAAAGACCGCCCTGGAGAAGTGTTGCTCTGGGAAGTAGCCACGGGACGCAAAGTATTTAGCTTCCAAGGGCATCCTGATGTGGTAAAAGCCGCTTGTTTTAGCCCTGACGGGAAATACCTGTTTACGGCGGGTGGCTACGATCGGCAACAAAATATCATGATGTGGGATGTACAAACAGGCCAGAGAAGGGCTACCCTCTCGGGGCACGAAGCTGTACATTCTATGAAAATGAGCGCAGATGGCAACTACCTCGTAACGGGTGGTCTGGATAAACAAGTGAAAATCTGGGATATGCGTACCATGCACGTAGCCAAAACCCTATCAGGTCACAGTGAATTTGTATTAGAAGTTGCCATCAGCCCTGACGGAAAATACGTAGCCAGTGCTGCTGGCAACTACCAAGCCCGCAAAGGCGAACTCAAAGTGTGGAATCGGACTACGGGAGAACTGATCTACAATCTGGGCTTGTTTGGGGAAGGCCACAAAAATGCCGTGGCTTCGGTAGATTTTAGCCCTGACAGCCGCTACTTGGCCAGTGGCTCCGAAGATGGTACGCTCACGGTGTGGGATTTGAGTACGGGCAAAGCCTGGAAAGACCTAACCGAACCCTACACCCAGATTAGTCGGGTGCGTTTTAGCCCAGATGGAAATTTCTTGGCAGCGGCCAGTCGCAGCAAGACCATCAAGCTTTGGGGCATTACGCCTGTGCAAAAGCTTTTTACCTATCGTGGTCATTTCAAAGGGGTTAACGCAATTGCTTTTGATGCCAAAGGAAAATATCTAGCCAGCGGAGGGATGGATCGTGCCGTCAAGCTGTGGCGTGCCATTCCCTACCAAAGCTTAATTGAGCGAGAAGTACAGGCCAAAATCAAAACTTGGCAACAAAAAGGCAAGTACGAAAAAAGCAGTGCTTACCAAGCCCGAGTCAACCCCACCACGCTCCGCCAGCAAGTACAAAAATATACGGACGAAGTGATCCAAAACCTAGCCTCCGAACGCGTGGAGTGGCGCGTGCAAAAGAGCGAATACGATGCGGATAACGAAACGTTTAAGCTCTATTTTAATGATCTAAGCCCTATTTATGTGCGGGTTCCGGCCAACGAGGCACCTACCTTTGATCGTAATTTAGCAGATTTACATTTTGTCAATCCTCGTTTTACCCTAGGGCCAGACGACCAGTTTGTGGCCATGCACGTAGAAGTCAATCATCCTTCGCTCAAAAAAATATACAAATACGACAGCCAACAGGCCATTGCCTTCAATGCCAATCAACTCAACCTAAACCTTGACCCCGTAGAGGTCGATGTGCCCGTTTTTACCCAGAATGATAACAGAAATAACTCCCCTTCCAACTCCAATAATTCTAATCGTAATTATGGCATCTCGGAGGTAGATTATCAACTGCCGCGCACGCGGATGGACAACCCCGACGCGGTCGCCGTGGTGATTGGCAATCGAGATTATGACAAAACCAAGGATGTGGAATTTGCCGTGAGTGATGCCCGCAGTGTGCGTAATTATTTAATAGATGTCATGGGCTTTAAAGCGGGTAATATTATTTATTTGGAAAATGCTTCTTATACGGATTTTAAGCTGGTATTTGGCAGCAAAGAAAACCCTCGCGGGAAGCTCTACAATACGGTCAAACCTGGCCAAAGTGATGTTTTTGTCTTCTATTCAGGACATGGAGCACCAGGCCTGAAAGACCAAAAGGCTTACTTTGTCCCCACAGAATGCGATCCACAGTATGTAGAATTGACGGGCTTTTCGGCGGATGTATTTTATAACAATCTGGCAAAATTACCTTCTCGCTCTACGGTGGTGGTGTTGGATGCTTGTTTTTCAGGGGAAGATATTTATGATAACATTTCTCCAATCGTGATCAAATCCAAGGGAGCTTTGGGCTTGAAAGATGGTGCGCTGTTGGCGTCTTCTCAAGCCGATCAAGTCTCAACTTGGTATCCCGAAAAACGCCACGGTATGTTTACCTACTTTTTCTTAAAGGCCATTCATAATAAAAATGCAGACATTAACCAAGATGATCGCCTGACCTTGGAGGAAATTCATACTTATATCGCCGACCAATCCGAAGGGATTCCTTACTACGCGCGTCGTATTCACGGTATTGAGCAAAATCCCGTGATCAAAGGGCAGAATCCACAGCATGTATTGGTGGAGTATTAAATGGCTGACCCAAAGAAACGCCTCGACTATTTGCTCTGCATTGAAAAGTGTATCTAATGAAAAAAGTTGCTGTGGGCGGTCAACCGCCGTCCGTGGACTAAATCATCACCCTGACCATGAAAAACTATTTAATTTTTATTTTAAGCTTACTTTTGATCTCTGGATTGGCCGCTCAGGAAAAACCCTTTGAAGAGCAACAAGCTGAATTCGAAGAAATGTTTCAAAAACATAGCAAAAGCTTCCAGGAGAGAAACCAACAGAATGCATCTGCTTATCGGGCTTTTAAACAAAAGTTAGATCAAGCCTTTGGCAATTACTTAGCAAAAAACTGGGCCAGTGTCAATCCCTCGGCTACTCCTCAAAGGGATCAACAACCTAAACCCCTCAGCACCCCACAAGCACAAAAACAACCTCGCAATCCGGTGAGCATTCCGACCGTTCCTCAAGACAAACCCCAACTGCCCCAGCCACGACTCCCTGAGACTCCCGAAGTCCTGCGCGTACCTGTACCCGTGAGTACCAATCCGAACGTGCAAACTTTTTCTCTGGAGTTTTTACGAAATCAATTCCGTTTTCCCAGCGTAGATAATTTTAGCGCGCCCGTACCCGTGCCTCTCAATCACCGAGTGATTGCCCAATACTGGCAAACCATTAGCCAAAAAAATTACCTTCCCTTGTTGCAAGATTTGCTCAAGAAAAGAGAAGATTTGCAACTAAATGATTGGGCTTATTATCAATTAATCCGTTCCTTGGCCGATCAATATAGCCGAGGTAATAGCAATGAATCTGTGTTGTTTACTTGGTTTATGATGCTCCAGTCAGGCTACCGCGTCAAAGTAGGTTATGCACCTAATCAGGTTTATTTGCTCCTACCTTCAGAATCGATTATTTACAAAAATACTTACTACAAGCTACGAGGAGGCTATTACTACGTGATGGATGCCCCTCGTACCCAGCTGACTTTACAGATTTATGAAAAAGATTATCCCTCGGCTACCCAACCTGTGAAGCTAGATGTGGATAAGCATTTCAATACAGTACCTCAGAAGGCATTTAGAGAGCTAAACTTCAAGCATCAGGGTCAAGATTATAATTTAGTCATTGCTTATGATGCGGCTTTGATTGATCTTTATGAAAATTATCCTTTGACCGATTTGGAGATTTTCTTTGACGCCAGGCCGGCTTCACTCACGGCCAAGTCTTTGAAGCAAGAAATTAGCCCTTATCTGCAAGGAAAGTCAGATTTGCAAGCAGTTAACTTTCTTCTGGCCTTGGTGCAGCACGGCTTGGCATATCAAACAGATCAAGAGCAGTTTGGCCGAGAGAAGACTCTGTTCATTGAAGAAACCCTTCACTACCCTTACGCAGATTGCGAAGATCGCTCCGTTCTGTTTGCTTATTTGGTCAAAGAATTATTAGGTTTGAAAGTCATCGCACTAGATTATCCTGGGCATATTACCACGGGCGTACGCTTCCGAGACGATTATCCGGGGGATCATTGTATTTATAAAGGTGAAAAATATTTGATCTGCGACCCTACGTACATCGGGGCATCCGCAGGAGAAGCCATGTCCACTTATCGATCTCAAAGTCCCAAAGCGATTGATATTCACGGTCATTAAATGGTAATCACTGTAAATAATAAGCAAGACGAGGATCATCAAAATGATAATAAAATCGTGGCTGAGGTGGCGGTGCAAACAAATCTAATTGGGTTCCTAAATTGGTTTGATCGGGTCTGAATTCAATACGCATCAGAGCTTGCAGGCTCACCTGTTGGCAATTGACTAGATAGGGATAAAAGGGATTGGTCAGTGGCTCGGAAGGCTCCAAGATTTTTTGAAGATACACAAAATCTCCACGAGATTCTTTTTCTTCGGCGTAAGCGAGCAAATCTAGATAAATCTCTTTTCGTTCTTCGGGTGGCAAGGGCAAAAAGGAAAGCGAAGCCAAGAGCAACTGATTATCGCTGTGTTTTGCCTCTATATTATGGTAAATATTTTTGATTAATAAATCCTTCAAAGAAAATCCAAGAGCTTCATTCTTGAAATCCACGCGAGGGTTCATGTAAAAACAAATCAGCCGAGCACTAAATTGACGTGTAGCCGAAGCCTTGCTGCTGCTCAGATGGATAAGCTTACGAAACCATTCATCTTCATCTTGAGCGTAGTCGCTCAAAATTTTATGTAAAATGATAATGGGAGCATAGTCAAAAAGCAGGAGCCTACCCTCCTCCTCCGTCGCTAATTTTCCTGCAAAATAATTGTAAATTGCTTTGACCTTTAAACGAAGGCTTTCGTCGTATAAATTAGAAAAGGCTGCGTGGAAAAGCAGAATCTTCTCCAATTGCTCCGAATATTGATCTGCTCGATGATGGTCGAGGTATTCTTTCCAATTCACTAAGGTATTCAATAAAAAATCACGAACGACACTTCCTAAAATCATGCGCAAATATCTAATCTACCAATAACCAAGTGGATAATCGCCGGGGAGTAAGCTTCGCTTACCATATATCAGCTAAAAAATTCCTAACTTTGTACAAAGTTATGGATATAATTAAGATTGATAACGAAAAAATTCCCAGAGGAAGTAATTCCATGCTCGAGTTAGGGGTTTCCCGCTTACCCTCAGGCACAAAGATTCACATGCCTGTGCACATATTCAGGAGTAAGTTCGAAGGGCCGATTATTATGCTTTCGGGTGGCTTGCACGGAGATGAAGTCAATGGGATCGAGACCGTTAGGAGAATGGTAGATAGCCCTCTATTTGACCGTTTGTTGAGAGGTTCGGTGATTGCCATGCCCATTATCAATGTGTATGGTTTTATTAATTTTTCCAGAGAAGTACCTGATGGCAAGGATGTGAACCGAAGCTTTCCTGGGCAGGAGAATGGTTCACTGGCGAGTTTGGTGGCCTACACGATGACCCATAAAATATTACCTCAAATTGACTTTGGGATTGATTTTCACACGGGAGGAGCCAGCCGTACCAATTATCCACAGCTCCGTTATGCTCCCGAAGATCAAAAGGCAGAAGAAATCGCGAGGGCTTTTGCGGCTCCTTTTACCTTGCACTCACCTACTATTCAGGGCTCGCTGAGAGATCAAGCCGTGCGGATGGGCAAGAGTATTTTAGTTTATGAAGGAGGAGAATCCTTGCGTTTTGACGAACAAGCCATCGAGGAAGCAATCAAAGGAACCCAGCGTGTACTCAAGTATTATGGGATGATCAAAAATGCTCCCAAGGCGAGAGAAAGACGTGTTTTTACCCAAAGCCACTGGATCAGGGCGAATACTTCTGGCTTATTTCGGCTCATCAAAAGGTCAGGGCAATTTGTACAAAGGGGCGATTTTATCGGAATCATTAGCGGGCCAGCCAATCGCTACGAAGAGCCAGTAGAAGCCGACGAGGATGGCTACATCATCGGGCACAACAACATCCCTGTGGTTCATAAAGGAGATGCCCTCTTTCATCTGGGTCAGGAGTAATTGGCTCGGAATGCGCATGAATTTTGTAATCAATTTTATAGAGACGGATTTACGTTAAACAAGAAAATCCACGGATCAAAAAAATACATACGGGACTCATTGAACAAACTTTTTTAAAATTAGCCTAACCAATGAAGGGCTTGGCTTTTCATCAAGTCTCTTCTCCTTAATGAAACTACCTATGTCCCAAGAAAATAAACAAGAAGAAAGCCCCGAAAAACCAACTTCTTCTTTCAAATTAGAAGAGAATCAAAAAATTCAAATCCACGTAGACGGAAGTGATTTTGAGGGATTTACTTTGAGAATTGCCGGCGTAGTCGCCATTGCCCTGGGTGTAATCTGGCTGACCGACCTCAATGAAGCGCTGGTGTTTTTGGTAGCCACCGTCTGCTGGCTGGCTTATTTTTTCTACAGAATGGCTCGCTTTAAAGAGGAAGCCTACCAACAGATTATAGACGACCTAGAAGCCAAAAATGATAAACTCGCCAAGAGCAACAAACTTCTACAAAATGCGATCAAAGACTCCATGGGAATGCGGGTCAGCACCAAAGACAAGAACACGGACTAAAAGAACGACGAGGATTTTAGAGATCAAGTGTCTCGAGATCACGAAAAATCACACAATATCAAAAACATAAAAAAGCCACCCAATTTGGGCGGCTTCCTTTTTTTTATGAGGAGCAAAGCTTATTTTCTAAAAATATTAAAATCAAAGGTAGCTCCGGCGTACACAATCCTGCCAATGGGAGCCGAACCGTACACTTGTATCGCTTCTGCATCAAATAGGTTGGTTCCACCTATTTTAAAAGTTGTGTAGATACTAGGTACTTTATAAGTCACCTGAGCGTCTACTGTAGCGAAAGATTCAATGGTTCCTTCATCAAAAGGCATAAAGTATTCATACTCGGTTTGCCATCTCACGTTGGCACTGTAGGTGAAGTTTTTGAGAGGTTCGCCATTTACGCCGATGTTAAACTTATGCTCAGGCGTGTTGAAGCCTAGAATAAAATCATCGGGTAGCTCTTCTATCCAAGCCCAGGTATAATTGGCGGTAATATTAAAAGGCTTAGCGATAAAATACTCCATTCCGAGTTGGAAACCTTGGGTAGTTACCTCACGGTCTGCGTTGAGCCAAGCTTGTAGTAATCGGGTTCGGTCGCGTTGGTCGGCAAAGGTAGGATTATTAATTTCAGCGGGGTTAGGCGTGGTTCCGCTTTCTCGTCCAAAGAAACGTTGGGTACCAATAAAGTCTTCATAGTTGCTGCGATAGTAACTAGCATCTACATAGAAGCCACTGAACAGAATGCCCTTGTAACCGATCTCCCAAGAATTCATCCGTTCCAAATCAAGTGGATTCACGAAGATAGGATCACCCCCCAGAGAAATACCCTCAAAGCCACCGCGTTCATTTTCTCCAATATTACCCAATAATAGAATAGGCCCTACGTCTAGGTAGATATATTGATCCACTTGGGTCGGAGCGCGGAACGCCTGGGCAAAGTTGGCTCGGAAGTTATGCTGGCGATTTGCTCCCAAGGTAAGTACCGCCGAGATACGTGGAGAAAAACGAGAGTCAAAGTTCTTAAAATTATCTAAACGCCCTGCTACTGATATTTTGAGACGATCCTCGATAAAAGCTTTGGAAATTTGTGCGTAAGCTCCCCACTCGTAGTTAGTGATTTCGTCTCGAATCTCATCACCGATGGGAGAAGCGTTAGAACCGTCAGAAAACAAAGTCCCCTCAGAAGTGAGATTGAAGGTACGATAAGAAGCACCCACAATGACATTAGCAAAGTCAATAGGCAACTGGTATTGCCCACTGAAATCCCAGAAAAAGGAATTATTCTGAAAGCGAGGCGTAATCCCAGGCGTGGTGATGCCCAAGGCCAAGGAACGAGCCTCATCAAAGCGTTCCTCGCCTGGTTTGGGTTGCGTTACATCCGCCTGCTCTTGGGCAAAGGCATAAGCCTGCTCCTGCGTTTGCCCATTTGCTAAGGCACTATTGTAAGCTAAGGCGTAGGTAGTAGCATATGTGAAGAGGTAATTGGGGGCAATCCCAGCTCCATTGAGTGCAGCTAAGGCATTGTCTGCAAAAGGATTAGAACCGGCTGGACTTGCTTGGTAGGGGGCAGAAACATACATTTGGGTTCCCGTAAAGCTTAGGTCGTACGTATCACCCGGAGCGTCCGAGTTGCGGTATACTCTCACAAACCAGTCATCACTTTTTACCTCAAACTTATGGAAATCAAACTCCAATTCTTCCCAAGCATAACGGTTGGAGCTTTGATAAATTCCTCCTCCTTTACCCAAGCGGTAGGAGTAACTCGCCTGAATCTTATCTGTGATCAGGAAGTGGATAGAAGGATTAATGCGCCAGTTCCGCGCCTTGTAGTCATCGCCTACCAGACCTTGCTCGGTAAAACCAGGCGTATACACCAAGTCAGGAGGAGCTACGATCCCTAAACCGTCAAAAAGTGGGGCAAGTCCGGCAAAAGTACCCGAGAGGCCGATTTCTCCGTGTCGATGAATGGCATCCCAGTTGCGCGGGCTTCCTTCGGGGTTATTACCCGGAGCAACGGCCTGGCTACGAGGCGCAAAATTAGATCCCACGAATTCGTCTGCTTCAAAGTAGCTTCCCGTAAACTTCAAAGCCAGGCGATTACCCAATTTTACCGCCACTCTGAGCTGTCCATCAATCAATTCACGATTACCTCCCCTCAGTGATACGGACAAACCTTCATATTTAAAAGGATCTTTGGAGTTGGTGAGAATCACCCCATTAAAGGCGTTGGCTCCGTAGAGAGCGGAGTTAGCTCCGTAGATAATATCCACACTCTCAATATCAATTTCTGGAATCCCTCCGATATTACCTGCATATAAGGATAAAGAGGGAGACATGTAGTCTGCATAATCTACTAACTGGATCAGTCGCTCAGATTTAGCCTGATTAAAGCCTCGAGTACTGACTACGCTAATCAGGAGACTAGACTGATTGACATCAATGCCCTTGAACCGAGCGAGACTAGAAAAAATTTCCGAGGAAGCTTGTGTCTCTAACTGTTTGATCCCTACAGACTCCACCGTTACAGGCGTTTCCATGATGCGTTCCTCCACGCGGGAGGCCGATACAATCACTTCGTCGGCCATCATGGTCGACTCTTCCATTTCGATACTAATCCCCGTCTGACCGGGAGATACTTCCAGCTTTTGTGTTTTGAAACCTACATAAGAAAAAATCAAAGTAGTGTTTCCCTTACTGAAATCAGGACTAAGGCTGAAATTCCCTTCCACATCCGTGGTCGTCCCTATGAAAGTACCCTCAATCGTAACACTAACACCTACTAAAACTTCTCCTTCGGTGTCCTTTATGGTTCCGGAGACCTGCTGCGTCTGTGCTGAGGCAGAGCCCACCCAAAAACACAGACATAATCCTAACATAGATAATAATCTCTTCATACACGAATCATTATATGGTGTTCAAAAATAATGTACATTTATAGTCTGCAATACTACTATTATTTTGTAGAAACACTCATATTTTGTTAAAATTTTTATCGATAATATAAACTTTGAAGTGTGGGTTATATTTCTTAATCAATCCTTTATAAAATTGCTTCCTTCCGCTGAGAAATCCAGACAAGTAATTGTTTATAAGTCTTTTATTTGTTTGCCTCCCGAGGATACTTTCAAATTTTTAATTCATTCCCCTTGAATATTATGACTAAGTAACTTGATATCAAACCTCAACAAAACGAAACCGCTAAAGCTCGAATTACTTTGAATAAGAGCAGGGTGCTGGACTTGAAACCTGCAAGATTTTTAGACAGAATTAAATATTTATTATATTTGTTTAAGAGTTGTGAAATTAGCGCAGACTTACTATTTTTACATGAATAGTAGGTATGCATACTATTTTTTCTTTTGAATTAATCTAAAACATAAAAATTAAATACATTATGGCGGAAGCTTATATTTTTGATGCGGTACGTACCCCCCGAGGTAAAGGTAAAAGCGATGGTTCTCTCCACGAGACACAACCTATTCACCTCTTGACTACCCTTCTCCATGCCGTGAAGGAGCGAAATGACCTAGATACTTCCTTGGTTGACGATGTGATCGCCGGTTGTGTGAGCCCCGTGGGAGAGCAAGGCTCTGATATCGCTCGAGCAGCCGTGATTGAAGCAGGTTACTCTGAAACCACGGCTGGAGTGCAATTGAACCGCTTCTGTTCTTCTGGTTTAGAAGCCATCAATATTGGTTCAGCGCACGTTATGTCAGGTCAGCACGATATGGTCATTGCTGGTGGCATCGAGTCTATGTCCCGTGTACCAATGGGATCAGACGGAGGAGCCATGTTCACCAATCCAGATATGATCGGTAAACATAAGATGGTTCCTCAGGGAATCTCGGCGGACTTGATCGCTACCAAATACGGTTTCACCCGTGAGCAAGCAGATGCCTTCGCCGTGGAATCTCACCGCCGCGCGCTAGCCGCTCAACAAGCCGGACGCTTTGATAAGTCTATCATTCCCGTGAAAGATCAAATCGGTATGACGCTTTTGGATCGTGATGAAGGAATTCGCCCCGGAACTACTCTAGAAACGCTGGGCAAGCTAAAGCCTTCCTTCGAGATGATGGGTCAAATGGGCGGGTTAGATGCTTTGGCTCTTCAAAAATATCCTGAAATAGAAAAAATCAACCACATCCACCACCCGGGTAACTCCTCTCAGATTACCGACGGTGCCGGTGTTTTGCTCATTGGTAATAAAGAAGCAGGTGAGAAAGCTGGCCTGAAGCCTCGTGCCAAAATGCACTCTTACACCATCGTAGGAAGCGAGCCCACGATTATGCTCACGGGTCCTGCGCCTTCTACCCGCAAGCTTTTGAAGAAAAATGGTATGAACATCAGTGATATTGATCTCTTCGAGGTGAATGAGGCATTTGCCGTAGTACCCATGCTTTATATGCAAGAGCTAGGTGTGGATCAAAGCATCGTGAACGTGAACGGTGGAGCCATCGCCATGGGACACCCCCTAGGAGCGACGGGCGCTATCATCCTGAGCACACTACTAGATGAGCTAGAGAGACAAGATAAAAATATCGGTTTGGCCACGCTTTGTATCGGCGGTGGAATGGGTATTTCTACCATCATCGAGCGTGTATAATTTTTTCTGAATCTGAGTGGAAAGATTCTGAAGCCCTTTTCCCCGAAAGGGGCTTCTTCTCATTCAGATTTCCTCTTTCCTAATCTTCTTTTTTTTACCTAAAAACAAGCAACATACATGATCAACTATAATCTAGAAGACGGCGTAGCGATTCTTAGCTGGAACATGGAAGGCCCCATGAACGTGATGAACGAAGGTTCTTACCAGGCTTTCTCCGAACACATGGACAAGGCCATCGCTGACGAAAACGTGAAAGGCATCGTCATTACCTCCGATAAAGATACTTTTTTTGCCGGAGCCGATCTAAAAATGATGAAAAACATGCTAGCGCAGGATCACTCCAACACAGATCCTAAGACCATGTTTGAGAATTCTTTTACTTGGAATGCACTTTTCCGTAAATACGAGATGTCCGACAAGCCCATAGTAGCGGCCATCAATGGACACGCCCTCGGAGGTGGATATGAAATGGCCTTGATGTGTAACTATCGCGTAGCGGTCAACCATCCCAAAACCCAAATCGGTCTGCCCGAAGCCCAAATCGGATTGCTCCCCGGAGCCGGAGGAACCCAACGCCTTCCTCGTATGATTGGTCTGGAAAAAAGTGTTCCTTTCTTATTAGAAGGCAAAAAAGTAAGCCCCGAAGAAGCAGTAAAAACGGGTCTTATTGACGAACTAGCGACCGATAAAGCAGGGGCAATTGCCGCCGCCAAAAAATGGATCGCCGAAAATCCCAAAGCCATCAAACCTTGGGACGAAGTCAAAAAAGGACAAATCCGAGCCAAGAGCAATTACAAAGTCCCCGGAGGGAATATCCAGAGCCCACGTGGTGTACAGATGCTCATGCCCGGTACAGCCCTGCTCTGGGATAAATCCAAGGGAAATTATCCTGCCCAATTGGCCATTATGAACTGCGTGTACGAGGGATTGCAAGTGCCTATCGATCACGGTTTGCGTATTGAAACTAAGTACTTTATCACGCTACTGCAAAATCCTGTAGCAAAAAACATGATTCGCACGCTTTTCTTTGCCATGGGAGAAGCCAACAAGGGAGCAGCTCGCCCTCAAGATGCTCCCAAGAGCGAGATCAAGAAAATCGCCGTACTCGGAGCTGGCCTCATGGGAGCGGGTGTTGCCTATGTAACTGCGATGGCCGGCATCGAGGTGGTCTTGAAAGATATCTCCATGGAGAATGCCGAAAAAGGGAAAGATTACTCTCGCGATCTGCTCAAAAAGCGTGTTTCCCGAGGTAAAATGACCCAAGAGAAAGCTGACCAAGTACTGGAACTCATCAAAACTACCGATGACCCCAAGGCAATCGCCGGTTCACAGTTGGTGGTGGAAGCTGTATTTGAAAATCGCAAACTCAAGGCCACGGTAACCCAAGAGAGCGAAGCAGTCTTGGATGAAAATGCCATCTTTGGAACCAATACTTCTTCCCTGCCCATTACTGGATTAGCTGAAGCCTCTCAACGCCCAGAGAATTTTATTGGTATTCACTTCTTCTCTCCCGTGGATAAAATGCCTTTGGTAGAGATCATCAAGGGAGAAAAAACGGGTGGCCCCGCTCTCGCCATG
The DNA here is from genome assembly GCA_964551015.1 of uncultured Cytophagaceae bacterium. GTDB lineage: Bacteria > Bacteroidota > Bacteroidia > Cytophagales > Microscillaceae > CAZKBP01. Next base: position 152,270 of record CAZKBP010000006.1, read on the forward strand.
GCCGTTGATTACGTGGTGGCGATCCGCAAAACCCCCATCGTAGTCAATGACTCGCGCGGTTTCTATACCTCTCGCTGCTTCGCGACTTATCCAAACGAAGGACTAGAAATGGTAGCCGATGGCATCGAGCCTGCATTTATAGAAAAAGCCGGGGTCATGGCTGGAATGCCCGTAGGTCCTCTTGATGTAGCGGATGCCGTGGCCATTGACCTAGCCTACAAGGTGATGAAGCAAACTTTTGAAGATGAAGGAACCACCATCGAGGAAGCCGAAAAGGCGGGCAAAATACCCAATAGTGGTTTGATCGTGAAGAAATTCGTGGAAGAGCTAGGCCGCTTTGGTAAGAAAAACAAAAAGGGCTACTACGAATATCCTGAAAATGGTAGAAAGTATATCTGGCCCGGACTACGTGAAATGTACCCTCTCAAGGAAGAACAACCAACCTTGGAAGAAACCAAAAAACGATTCCTACATCGTCAAGCAATTGAGGCCGTTCGCTGCTTGGAAGAAGGCGTATTGAACAATCCAACCGATGGCGATATCGGATCTATCTTAGCATGGGGATTCCCAGCTTACACGGGTGGCATCTTCTCTTACATTGATATGGTCGGGGTAGCTACTTTCGTGAAAGAATTGGATGAACTGGCCGAGAAGCATGGTGATCGCTTTAAGCCCACGGAGCGATTGAGAGAAATGGCTGCCAATGGCGAATTTTTCCATAAAAGCCAACAAAAAGCGGCCGCTACTGCTTAGATTGAATACAGTTGAACACTAATAAATTTTCATTTTAAAATTCCAAACACCTACTGGCAAAGATCAGTAGGTGTTTTTTTGAGGATGAAATAAACCAAGTAAAGAACCTCAATTGCATTAGCCAAAACAGCGTTTTGTCGCTACTGAGGAAAGCGATCCAAAACCTCCAGAAAACGCTCCAACATCGCATCACCAAAATCCAAGTGCGTTACAATCCGAGGATGTAGTTTGGCCATGGTTCCTAGCTTGACCTGATGCTCGGCGCAGAAGCGGATGAACTCCTGCACAATTTCTTCATTTTCCATCTCGAAAATCACGATATTGGTTTCCACAGGCATGATATTGACCACGTAGCTTTGCTGGGCAAGATGTTCCGCGATCGTTTTGGCTCTCTGATGATCTTCGGCTAGTCTCTGGATGTGATGATCTAAGGCGTAAATTCCCGCCGCCGCCAGATAACCTGCCTGGCGCATCCCGCCACCCATCACTTTGCGAATACGCAGGGCTTTTTGGATCATCTCTTGACTACCCAGAAGCACCGAACCCACAGGACAACCCAAACCCTTAGACAAACAAACCGAAATAGTATCAAAGTATTTTCCGTATTCCACAGGAGGCGTATTGGAGGCTTGTAGTGCGTTGAAAACCCGCGCCCCGTCGAGGTGCATTTTCAGGTCGTGAGCGCGGGCTAGTTCAGCAATCGCTTGTATTTCGGCAAGCTGATAAACACTGCCTCCGGCTCGATTGACGCTATTTTCCAAAGCCACCACCCGACTGACAGGAAAATGAATATTATCGGGGTTGATATTCGCTTGTACGGCTTCGGGCGAGAGCTTGCCCTGCTGACCAGCAAGGAGCTTTACCGAAACGCCTGAATTGGCCATCAGCCCTCCGCCTTCGTATTTGTAAATATGTGCCCCCTCGTAGCAAATCACCTCGTCCTGGGGCTGGGTCAGGCTACGGATGGCAATTTGATTGGTCATCGTGCCCGAAGGGCAAAAAAGAGCCGCCTCCATCCCGAACATCGCGGCGACTTTCTCTTGGAGGGCATTTACGGTTTCGTCTTCCTGATAAACATCATCCCCTACTTGCGCGGAAAACATAGCTTCCAACATCGGGCGAGTGGGGCGCGTTACAGTATCACTTCTGAGATCAATCCACATGAATTTCTATATGATAATTGGCTAAACTTCGTTTTAATTCTGGTTTCTAAATAAAATTAAATATTTTAAGATGTTGTCTAAAGTTCTGATTTATTAGCGAAAAATTCATATTCCGAGTTCTTTTGAGTGAGTCGCCTGAGCTACTCGCGAAAAAATTCGCAAAATCAGGTTCCCAAAGAGGTATTTTGCAGTCCAAAAGCAAACTTAAGACAACTTCTCAATTAGAAATCAATTTGTCAAGAAATCACAAGACTAAAAATAATTATGAAAATTTATCTGATTTTTTTGTTGATAGGATTTGCCCCCATATCATTTGCTCAGGAGCTAAAACTATTTTCCGAAGAGGAATTGGCCAAAAAACCAGTCTACACGACATTGGGGCGAGCTTTTCAGGCTTATGAGCAAGCTTATCGCTTGACGCTGAAAGGCACGGGAGGCTATTACGGAAAAATAGACGCGGTGCATCCTGACATAGATTCTCTGAAATATTTGCAGTCTTTTCAAGTAACCAACGAGAAGCTTTCGGATTTACCCCCCAGCTTTGGGAATTTGGAATATTTACAACAGCTTTACTTGAGTGGCAATCAATTTGAGCAAATTCCAGATACGATTTTTAATCTCAAAAATCTGAAAAGACTAGACTTTCGTGCGAATCGTCTGGTAAGCATTCCTGAAAAAATTGCCCAACTCTCTAAATTGGAGTATCTCTACTTGAATGATAATCGCGACCTGACGACCCTGCCACTCGATGCGATTCTTAAACTCAAAAATCTTAAAGTAATCAATACCAAAAACACCCAGATTCCACGCGCGCAAATGCAGCAAATCCAAGCCGCACTGCCGGAGGCCAGCGTAGAGTATTAGATCGTAGGCCGCTATTTAAAATAAGCCCGCTTAGAATGCTTCTTCTTTCGGAGATAAGGCATACAAACCTGAGCGGCGAGACTGGGTTCGTCGGTTGCCAAGATATCGATGCCGTCTTCTAGCAATTTTTTGTAAACATCTGTACCTTGTGCCAGGGCTTGCTTATCCAATTTCCACATTGTACCCAAGATACAATAAACGCCTTTTTGGTGTAAAGCCTGTACCGTACTGGGGTCGTATTTGCTCACACCAGTAAACACAATGATCTTTTCGTAAGGAATGCCACTCTCCTCAAAAGCTTGTAAGTCTTCTTGATTACGGATAGAAACTGACTGCATGAGGGCTGTATCCAGCTCGTAGTAAGTCTTGGCGTCCCTGAGACTATAGGTAATCACCAAGGCGTAAGCTTCGGCTTGGGCTGCTTTCACGATCTCTACTACCTTTTCGGCAGGTACGCCCCTTTTTACATCTAGCGTGAGGATGGTTTTTCCCCGAGCCCAATGCAACACTTCTTGAAGGGTAGGAATGGCATAATTGGTTAGTTTACCTTGATTATCCTTCAATTTCAAGTTTTGTAGAGAAGCAAAGGTCTGCTCTTGTAAAAGTCCTTCTCCGGTGGTGGTACGATCCAATGCTTCATCGTGTAACAGAACCAGCACACTATCCGCCGTCATTCGCACATCACATTCTATAATCGCATAAGTATCTCGTAGGGTCCGCTCGAAAGTAGCCAGGCAATTTTCTGGAAAACCGGGGCGAGGCCCTCCACGATGCGCGCTAATGAGAGGAATGCGATCGGCTTCCCAGCTAAAAAAATCCTGTAAAGCGGCTGGACTAGCCGAAGAGATATAATAGCGTGGTGCCGTTTGGCAAGCCGCCGTTAGAGAGACTAATAAAAGAAATACACTATAGAAGAGCTTCAGGTGTTTCATCCAACTTTGGTGTTTTATGGCCTAAGATATACACAAAACTAGGTATAAAAAGGCTAGAATTCTTAACGAATATCGCAAAAGCTAATTCTCTTGCTAAATCTAGAGAAGTAAGTTATCAATGTCATTTTCAACCTACAAAAAGCTTTCTATTAGATAGAAGATTATCATTCAAGAAGCTCTAAAATTTAATATCATGTCTACTGTTCACAAAGAACCTTGGGATGCCTTTTCGGGTAATTACTTGACTCCTCTCCTGATTGATCAACAGTTTAACTTATATCTGGGCACGAGGGAGAAACCTGTACAACTGAATGCCTTGCACAAAACGCTTTTTCTGTTTTATCTCCAACAAAAGAAGCCAATTTATCTGCACGATTTGGTAGATCATCAGGAAGAGTTGCTTAATATTTACTTGAAGTTAGAGTTTAAGCACAATCTCTGGCGAGCCAAAGAGTACATCTATCGCTTGGTTGACCTCAGGAATAACTCTATTCACGAGAAATGTTCTCGCATCAAACGTGCTTTTCTGGATTACTTGTCTGAACCATTGGCCGAATTTTATTATATCAAGGGCAAAAGAGGAAGAGCCAAACACATTGAACTTCCCAGAGAGCTTGTCATCTTCACATCTTATTAGAGGATTTCATATCTACACGGGTGATCAGGAGCATCGCTATTGATAAAAATCGATACAAAGTCTTTGATAAAAAATAGAAACTTGGGAAATTGTAGGAATAAATCGAGCAATGCGAAGTTTTTTGAAGATATTTATTCAGCTAAAATTTTCTAAACATCGCTAATCTATTAAAACCCATTCTTATGAGTAAAGACTTGTTTATGATTCACGGTATGATGCTTACCGGTCAATGCTGGGGTAAGTACAAAGATTTTTTCGAGAAAAAGTCCTATCAATGCCACGCTCCTTCCCTCAGGCATCACCAACTCTTTCAGCGAGAAGCACCTGATTATCGCCTTGGCACGACCTCTATTCTGGACTATGTGGCCGATTTAGAGGCAGAGATTGACCAAATGCCGGAACTTCCGGTGCTGATGGGGCACTCGATGGGAGGATTATTGGCACAAATATTAGCCAGCCGAGGCAAAGCGAGAGCTTTGGTATTGCTGGCTCCCGCACCTCCTCATAATACGGTATTGTTGGCTCCACCCTCCAGTCTTAAGAGCTTCTCAGAAGTGATTAGGCGATGGAATTTTTGGAAAAAACCTTTTATCTTCTCTCTCGAGAAAACCATCTATGCCTCTCTACACTTGCTAAGCCCCGAAGAACAAAGGGCTGAGCACAACAAGATGGTGCACGAGTCGGGCAAAGCATTGCTAGAATGTGGCTTCCCTCAGTTGGATACCAAAAAAGCCGCCGATGTACCTCCTCATAAAGTCTCCTGCCCTGTATTAATTCTTTCGGGCAAAGAAGACCGCATCGTTCCAAATTCCGTGGTCAGAAAAATTGCCGAACGTTATCCACAGGCGGAATTCTTTGAATACGAAAATCATGCCCACTGGTTATTGGGCGAGCCCGGTTGGGAGCAAATTGCTGAAGACATTGACCAATGGCTCACCAGAGCCCTGCGTCGAAATGCAGTCGCTACCTCTCTATAAAATCTAATCTGCCAGGGGTTTTGGGGGAATTCTGTATTTCCGCCACCCCTAAGCTATCTAGAGAGGGCTTCATTGGAAGTCCTCTTTTCATTTTGAAAGAGGCTGACTTCTCAAGTGCTACTCCGGCATCATAAGCAGATTTCTGTGGAATTTGCTATAATTTATCAAAGACAAACGATTTATCCCCAAATTATACTAAGTTTTTAGTATTTTTTTGGAATGATAAGTAGGTATTTCCCTTCATTTTACTATGAAAAGTTTGTAATAAGTGCGGTTTTTGATATTTTTATTCGTAAAACTATTCAACCCCATATTGATCCGATGTCAGAGATTATCTTTTTGGCTTTTGCAAACAGTCCCATTGATCCCTTATCTTACTTAGAGGAAGAAGAGAGGAACATCAGGATGGCTTTGGAAAATGTGAGTGAACAAATTCGGGTGGAAAGTCACAAGGATGTGGACGCACGTAAAATTTTCGAGCATTTCAAGATATTTCGGGAAAACTACGATCACCTGCGGATTTTTCATTATTCCGGCCACGCTAATCCAGAGTCCCTTTCTTTAGATGATGAAGTAGTCTTCACTGACGGTTTGATCGAGTTTTTTAAATCCCAAGTTTCTGCCCCCGATTTGGTGGTACTCAATGGATGTAGCACTCACGATGAGGAGAGAGTACCGAAGCTCATCAAAGCGGGGGTCAAACACGTCATTACCACCACTCGGGACGTGGAAGATCGAGCCGCTATGGAATTTGCTACCCATTTTTATGAGTCCCTAGCTCTGAGGGCAGACGTGAGACTGGCTTACGATGAAGCCATTAGTTACCTGATCTTTAAAGGATATTTAGAAAACCCTAGTGAACCACAAGTGAAGCGAGGCATTCTCAGTAGAGAAGTCGCACGGCGAGAAAACAGCAATCGCAGGGATCAAATCTGGGGCTTCTACTCAGCCGAAGAGTCCAAGGGGCGGTATTGGTCAGTACCTTCTCGAGAAAATCCCGTTCCCAATGCGCTGGTAGATCAGGAAATTTATGAAAAAATGAATGATTTGCTGGTTTATCCGCTCATGGAAGAAATCATGCAGCTATCCGTAGAAGGTTACGAGTCTCCCCGAGGCCACTATGAAGCGACTATACGCCAGCATGTGGTGCAGGCATTTCCTTCCCCGATTGGGAAAGAAATTGAGGTTTTGTTTCAGGCCAAAAGAAGCCTAGAAAGTCAGATCAAACAAGCCTTGATTATCTACGTGCGGATGGCGAAGTTTTTTTGCTTCACTTTACTCTCTCAGTGGTGGGACGAGTTGGATGAAGAACTTCATAGAAGTACAGAAAGTGCCATTCTGGAGAAAATCCAACCCAAAGATCGAGCTACTTTGACTTGGCTCATTGCCAAACTTCTAAAATCTCAAACTCCAGAAGGCTTGCCTTTTGATTATACGGCTATGAGTACCATTCTGATGAAAATATTCAGGCAAGTGGGCATTAGACCCTTCGAGGCTTGGGCTTTTCCTCAAGAAAAAAACAAACAGCGCTGGGAAAAATACCTCAAAGCATCTCAGCGCTTGCATATTTTACGTACTCGCTTACTAAATCAATCCAACGTAAATGAAATTAGAGCCGATTTTGACCTCTTTGAGACGGTGCTTAAAGAATTAAAAGTCATACTGCATTGGCACGCTTATTTGGTCAATTATGAATTAATCTCTGTCAAGGAAATTATCTTACAAAAAATTCGCAAGCGTAATGTCATTTATTATGACCACGAGATGGCGATTCTCCAAAAGATTTCAGACGATCATCGTTTCTCCATCGAGACCTTTCTCGAGCATACCGAAACCCATTCTATCATTCTCAAAAGACGCAGAGAATACATAGAACAACGCTTCGTACCAGAAACTGATATCAATCAGAATGAACAAGAAAGCTTACACAAAAAACTGATCGATCATTGTCTAAATCTTTCTCCGTTTATCATTGACAAAAACGCTAACTTGAAAAAAGGAACACTCTCAGAGGTGCTGATATTCAGTGGTATAGACCAAGACTGCCCTTCTCTCTCCAAAGAACAGGTAAAAGACTGGATTTTTAATTATACAGATACACAGCAAAAGGGAGATTTGCAGGATTTAGCCTCAATTACTATTGATAAAGATTATGCTTCCCCTAGTTCCAAGAAGGTGCTGACTTTTTTACAGCCAACACCCAGGTCAGGTATTTACAATGATCTGAAGGGTAATCTACACGCTCAATTGTCTTATCAATTTGAGCAATTCTATAAAGATTTTCATCTATCTTGCTTATGAGTACGCACGCTACCTCTCACTCGCCCCCCTTTAAATTCCTAGATTATTATGAGAAGGAAGACAAGGAGGTATATGGCTTTTTTGGACGGGATGAAGATATCGATCGCCTCCACGCTACCGTTACTGCCAATCGCTTTACCCTCATCTATGGGCTTATGGGCGTAGGCAAAACCAGTCTGGTTAAATGCGGATTAGCCAATAAATTTGATGAATCGCAATGGTTGGAAGTCTACGTGAGGAGGGGGAAAAACTTCAAAGAATCTCTAAGAAATAAGCTAAACGGAGAAGTCGAGAAGCATCGCTCTGTGCAGTCCAAATATCAAAATACCCAAAGTGAATGGCGGGCTCGTTTACAGGAAAAATTCGTGGTCAAGGCGCCCCCACCCACTGAGCCTGACAGTACAGAAATTTCCAAGTCCGAAGAGGGACTTTTTCAGGTGCTGGAGCAATTGTATCTTCATAGTTTTAAGCCCATTTATTTGATTTTTGACCAATTTGAGGAAATCTTCGCCCTAGGAGATACCCAGGAACAAGAAGATTTCTTTGGCTTTTTAGAAGAGTTTCAAACTAAGAAAAAACTCGAGCTAAGAGTTTTGATCATCATGAGGGAAGAGTACTTCGCCTATATAGATCGCTACCGAGACGCACTGCCCAATCTTATCCAAAATCGCTTTCGGGTAGAAAACCTTCGGGAAACAACCATCAAAGAGATCATTATCAATACATTAGACAAAAGAAAAATTAGATACGACCCCGTAGCGATTGATCATATTCTAGAAAACCTCTCTCCTGATGCGAAAGATATCCAGAAAAATATCGAGTTGACCTATATGCAAGTTTACTTGGATAGATTATATCAGAAAGCCCAAAACGAAAATCCAGAGCAAACCCCAGTATATTTCGACCAAACGATTGTAGAAAAGGTCGGTCCCCTTAAAAATGCCCTAGAGGTCTTTCTCAAAAATCAAGTCAGTTCTATCAATCATCAAATGCAAAGAGCAAAAGCACCCCAGCAAGAATCACCTGCTTATGATTCAGCCCAAGAAGAGCTCACTTGGAAAATTCTCAAACAATTGGTCTCTAATCAGGGGACTCGACAGCCCGTCACGCTGGAAGATTTAATCTCCAAAATTAAAGATGCGTTATGACTACCGCTGAAATTCGAGAACAACTTATACTACTCAAGCAGTCTCGTATCATCAAGGAGACGGACGGGCGCATCGAGTTGATTCATGACAGTCTGGCCGAGATTATTCACAACGAGCGGAGTGACGAGGAAATCAAACGCATCGAGGCCGCTCGAATCGTACGAGATGCCTACCAGACCAACTTGACGCTGACCAACGAACATAAGCAAGGTGCCCGGCAAGAGCCAAAACGTCGTCTGTCTCCGGCTGAACTTCATTTTATTAATTTTTGTGAGGATCATCGCTTAGAAATTTCAGAAGTAGAACGAGCCTACCTGAAAGAATCCAGAACACATTACCAAAAAATAGAGGAGCGAAAAAAAGAGATCGATGCTGCTTGGATGGAAGCAGTATCTCAAAATACCGTAGAGGCTTATCAGTCTTTCGAGCGCGACTACCCTGACGCTCCCGCTGCTTCGCTTTCTCAGATACCCACGAAAAAACAAATTTTACAGGAGAAAGAATTAACCAGAAGCATCCGAATTGCCTGGCGAGAAGCCCTCTCGGAAAATACCATAGATGCCTATGAGGATTTTCTTGGTCGCTTTCCCAATAACGAATTTACTGATGAAGCCCAGAAGAAAAAACGAGCACTCAGAAAAGCCCAAGAACGCAAGGAAAGAGCCGTTGTACTATCGGGCTTCATTTTCCTAATTTTGATTCTGGGAGCATTGGCTCTTCTCTACTACAAAACGCAAAATGCAGAACTCATCGGGCAAAAAGAGAAAATCACCAAGCAAAAGAGAGAACTTGAGAAAAATCAAGATCAGATGAAAGAGCAGGACTCTTTACTCCGGGTATCTAATGAGCGCCTGAGGCAAGATAGTGTGAAGTTAGCAGAACAGACGAAGATGCTTGTGCGAGATTCTATCACAATCAACGATAGAAACCGAATATTGACTGGACTCGTCAGAAAACTTACCCTAAACGAAGAAGAACTCCAAAAAACCAATAAAGCTTTAGATGATACGATCAAAGTATTGGATTTTGCAAAAAACGTATCTGAGCAGAAAAGTCAAGAACTGGATCGTCTTAATCTCGAACTCAAGACCAATCAAAAATTGAAAATCGCGCAAAATAAAGCCCTCATATCTCTTGACAGCAAAGATGCGCGGATAAAAACCACGGAGGCTCTCAAGGCTTACATCCTCAACCAAGAGAACCGGGGAAAGGCAGACGATGCCAATGTACACAAAAGCCTGATTCGTGCCTACGAAATGCAGAGACATCCCAGTAACCAAAATTACCTAAACCAGCACGAAGAAGCCATTATCAAAATTATCCCTCTTACCGACCAACGGTTTCTGGCAATCGGGCGAGATAGCAAATTAGTGGCTTTCCGATATAAGGAGAGTCCTACTTTTTTGGATGTATATACCGTAGACAAGGAATCTTATGGTCAGATTAGCTTTTATGATGCCAGTGCTCGTGGCAATGCCCTCCTGATGGCCACGGACGAAGGACTTTTTACTGGGAATATAGTAGGACGTAATCTTGAGAACTTGGAGCGCTGTGTACTTTCCTCTAGTGATGATGCTGATACAGAGATTATAAGACAAAAGATAATCCAAGTGGGCTTTGTAGAGGAAGAGTCGGACAGGTGTTATTTTGTAACAGCAGATCATAAGCTTTGCTACGCTCAATTGCTAGGAAATCAACTGAAAATACTCGATATTACCAAATCTCGTGAGGAAGCTGAACTTATCTGTTTTTTCCGTCAGAAAAGACAAAACAACAAAACCTATGAAAGCTTTTTATTGCCAGAACGCAGAGGACAGGCCACCCACCTGGTAGAATTGCTCTTCGAGAATGACGAAAACGGGCTTGGAAAATTTATCAGACCTAAAACCAGAGAAAAGTTGGCTTCGGTTTATTCGTTTTCAAGCTCAGACATTAATATGATAGAGGATATCAACTTTATCCAAACTTCTGGAAATCATATCGCCTTGGGCACGAAACAAGGCCAGATCTTTCTACTTCATCATCAAGGGGGCGAGTATACACTTTACAAATTGTACGAGCATTCAGCTCCAATCGTGGATATCAATTTCGCGGCAGACTCCCAAAATCCAGAGAATTACGCTTTCCTAGCCACGGCTAGTCAAGACGGCGTAGTCAATCTCTACACCTTTGATATGATTCGAGAGAAGAGAAAACCTATTAACTTACAAGGCAAACAACGGTCAGAAGAAACAGCCATTCGCACTTATTCACTATCCTTTGGCAGAAATGCTCAGGGCAAAACAGAAGTCCTATTTGTAGGCTGTGAAGATGGCAAAGTAAAGGAGTATGTCGTAGATATTGATTTGCTAGCTTCCTTGCTTGCTCAGACCATTTGCCCTTTAGAGGAGACTGATTTATCAGAAAACGACCCTAATATTGATTTTGATCGGGAAGAAAAAGCTCTCAAAGACCTATGCGCCCAATGAATGCTCACCTCAAAGTAAAACTTATATGGATACTTATCTTCTTAGGGAGTACCCAGACTACCAAGGCGCAGAACCTTCTTTCTCGCCCAGATTATTTAAGCGAAAAATTACTGGATCAAGCCAAGGATGATCTCAAAGATGGCAGATACGGGAAAGTGATCAACAAATTGGACTCTGCTCTCCAAAAAAAATCGCGAAAGCTCGGCCCGAACACAACTTATGACCGTGTCCTAAGGGCTTATAGATTGTTGATTGAAGCTTCTTTTAACCAAGAACGCAAAGATCCAGATTATGATAAAACACGAGACTTTTTGTATAGACTTTACAAAATCAGTCCCGATTACCAATGGGATTCATCTATCAAGGACGTCAATCTCAAAAAATTTCTCCAAAATAATACTTCTTTCCCCAAATACAGTCTGGGTCTGTACGGTGGCGTTACGCTACCCTACTTTTCTGGGATTTCCCTGAATGATCAAATCCTTTCTGGCCGAGAAAAAAACACAGAAATCTCTTCGGGCATTATGATTGGCCTAAGTAGTAAATATTATCTACCCACGAAGAGCCTACGAAAATCATATCTAGATGCACATCTCTGGTTGTTGAGCTTTCGCCCTGCTTTTGTCCAAAACGATTATAACTATAGTGAGCTTGTGTCAGGCACAGAAGACCAACTTTACGAATATCGAGAGCGACAGCGCTTGTTTCACGCTCCCCTTAGTCTGGAATGGCATCCCAAATGGGGTAGAATTACCCGTTCCTATCTAGAAGATGTCATTACCAAACTGGTATTTAGCGCGGGGGTGGCTGCTAATTTCTTAACCCGAGCCAAAAGCAGTTATTTTGACTTTATTAATGGGGATAATCAGATTAATGACCCTGATATCACACCGATCCGCCGAAATGTGTATTGGGATATTATGCTGGGGATCGGTTTTGATATCAAGATTAGTCGCTCGATTACTAATATTATGCTCAATCATAATTTTGGATTGCTCAGGCATCGAAATTCCGCAGATGCAGGTGCCGACACAGAGAGATTTGGCCCCGTGGAAGGGATTGATTTCAGAACGAATATGTTCTACATCACGGTTTCCTTCTCGAGAATCAAATATGTCCGCAGAAATTTAGCCAAGCGTCAATAAATGCTTTTCTGGCGTTTTATAAGCGGATAGGATGAATACGCTAAGGGTTTGAATTCAGGAAAACAATAGATTATTCTGGCATCCACTCGAACATCGTGTAATGCTCTTGGTTCATGCCCAAGGCTTGGTATACTTTGAGAGCTCGTTCGTTGGATTTATCGGCGTAGAGGCGAATGCCTTTCAGCTCAGGCGTGCTTTGGACTTCGGCCTGCAAAAATTCATACATCGCCCGATAAAGCCCTTTCCCTCGGTACTCTGAGAGAATATAGAGCGATTGTATCCAGAGAATTTGCCCGTTGCGCCAGTCGCTCCATTCGTAAGTATTCATCACACAAGCTATCATCTGCTCTTGATCTTTGACAATATAATAACGGCCTTTGTGGGGGTCTTGTAGCAGCGCCCTGACGCCCTGTGTTACTCGGTCAAGGTCGAGTGCATACTCTTCGGTTTCCCAAGCCAATTTTAATTGTAAGTCGGCAATAGCGGGGGCGTCTTCGGTTTCTGCTAAGGTGATGTTGTATTGATCTAAAAGTAAAGTCATCAAAATTTTAATTTAAGCCATTCTAAAAAAACTTCATCAAAAGCAATGAACTGCGGGACTGGCGTCTGAGGACTAAATTCCAATTCTAAACAGAAGAAAATCAAAAACGTTATTTTCACCAAAATCATCCAAAAGATAGCTATACCTGACTCCCAAGTCGGCCTCTAAGAGACGAAATGCCCTTATATCAAAAGTAAGTTCTAGGCCCGTGGAGCGAATATTCACATTTTCCGTGGTATAAACATCATTCAATAAATTTCGCTGGAATTGACCAAAATCAAAAAAGACGTTCGCTTTGATTCGTTTGATAAACAACAAAGGGCCGATGGCAATATCTGGAAACCAAATCGGAAAAGCATAATTTACGCCTACCTTGTAGATCCGATCGTGGATAAAACTACCATATCCTCTGGGATAGAAAAAGAAGTTGGCAAATTTGTAATTGTCATCAAAATCCTCTTGCTGATACGCTAGGTTAAAAAACAAGCTATGATTACGGGCTAATCCTGGCAAAAACAAGTCTAATCTGGCCGAAAACACATCTCCCGCAATATCTCCTCCACCCAAAGTGGTACGATAGCGAATATCCCAAAAATGAGCAAAGCGTGGATTCACGTTTTTCTGGGCAAAGGTCTGCTGACTATTGAAGCGCAGCCGCACATCCAAGGCATTCAGCGTAGTATTACCCAGCAGATTAGTAAAGAAAGGGCTAAGTCCAGCAGGATTTTCTACAACCAAATCCACAGAGGGATTGTCTTCATTCTCAAAGTTATTATCTGTGTTGAGGTTGAGTACGTGGAAATCTGCACTCAAATTCAAACTCCTGAAAAGTGTGTTTTGACCTAGATTCAAAGGCAACTCCAGACCCACGAAGAAATCATTCTCTCGCCAGTTTTCTTCGTAGAGCATTAACTGCACGGTGGTATCACTACTTTGGAAAAAATTATTAAAAGTTCGCTCTCGGTTGGAGCGATTAAAACCGACCCGAACTACAGGATAAAGCTCGGCGTAGGTCAGCAATGCCGAGTAACTGAACTCACTTTCATTGCTATTGTAAGTTACGCCCAATGCGCCCGAAAGCGTACTAAATTTATTATCTGAAAGCAATCGCGCCCCAAAAATGGGAGGAAACAGCACCGGCACGATGCTATGCGGATTAATCAAGCCGCTAAACTTATTAAAGCGGCTGACCTTAAAATCTGCTTGGGGAATATCTTCTTCTACAATGCTGCCTCCCTCCTGCTCCACCAGAGGCTGGTAATAAGTGATGCTGCTGGGCTGATTTTCGTCGTATTTTTTCCAGCTTTCGGGCTTCAGTTCCATTTCTCTGAGATCATAACCATTCACAGTAAAATCACTAAAGGCCAATTTCTGGCCACTGGGCGAAACCGCAGGCTGGAAAGCACCTAGCTTCGCCGAAGTAACTTGATAAATATCCAAATCACCCTCGAGCTTGGTAGCAAAAATATTATTAATCCCTGTGTGTGCCCCCGAGAAATAAGCATATTCGCCCCGAGCAAAAGGACGCGTGATTAGATGCGTGGTTCTACGCGTGATTTCGGTAACTTTTGCATCTTCCGTATGAACCGTTTGTAGCCAATTCTCTTGCCCTTCTCGGGCTACAACTACGATGTGTTGATCGTTATCTGTCCAGCGAGGGAAGCTCAGGAAGTGGTTCTCAGGGTTGGCTAAGGTTTTGATCTTTTGACCATCCAGCGCGTTCAAAATCACTAATTGATAATTCAAATTAGGATCAACCTCTACGGCTACGATACGCCCACCGTCGCTAGATAAGGCTGGAGAAAAATAACGTGTGCGGGAAGTAACCTTATTTTTGTCCTCAAAATTTGTGTTATAGGTTTTGATAATAGAAAAATCTTGATTGCGCCAGCGTGGATCAAAACCCCACTCGGACCAGCAAAGGATGCCATTGGCCACCGAAAGCGTAAGATTGTCGGTGCTATAATTCCCCCGATTCGTCAGGCGTTTCTCCTGACCATTTTGGTCAATCTGATAAAAAGCGCGAATTTGCTCGAAGCTACTTTTTTGTACGATCAGGGTTTCTTCATCCAGATATTGCGGATTCTGGTAATCTGTTACCGTGGTTTTGCGCTTCGTATTGACCAGACGGGAGGGCGTGATGTCAAGGTCTTCATACTTTTCGGTCCAGAGACTATCGAGTTCTTCCATAGTGGCTCGATAAAGCTCAGGCGTGCGCACTCCCGCTCTTCGTTTCAAACTACGACTAAAAGGGAAGAAAACCCCCTTGTACTTGACCGCATCGGCCACCACCCCACTCCAGATCTCTCTACCAAAATGCCTGCGCCCGTAGGTAGTCAGGTAGTAACCCAAAGAATAATGATCGGGTACAAAATCTTTCAGAGAGCCAGCCGATGCTTTTTCATAGCCATAAATACGATCATTGAGTACAAGGGCGCGATATTCCATATCAAAGGCAGGCAACCTTCCCCGACCCGCTTGGGTCAGGGCCGTTTCCATGCCCACGGCGTCTCCTTCAAAAAACCAACGGGGCAAGGCTGTTCCCGCAAAGCCTCCCCACATCCACGAACCAAATACAGCACGGGCTGCTTTGGTAATCCCTCGGCGAGAGTTCGAAAATTGTTTCACGTGCTGATACTCATGGATAGAAAGCAAATCTAGCCAATCCGTGGTGCCATTGTTAAATTGCGGTGGCGTCATCAGGAATTCAGAGCGAAAAGGCCCTACGGTTACAAAGCCATTGGGGATGGTGGTCTGATTTTGTAACAAGATCGTCACCCTTTGCTTCATCTCACCAATTCCTGGGTTAGCATGATCCCAGAGATAATGCACGGTATTGGCGACCCTATTTCCTTGAGATTCTAGTCCTTCGGGGAAAATCACCTGTACTCGATCCGTTTCTATCTGATTCCAACGGAGCGATAAAGGATTCAAACCCAAGGTGTTGGAGGGGATTTGGGCATAAAGGCTGGTGCTAAGACAGACCCAAAGACAGCAGAGCTTGATTTTTTTCATAAAGGAAAGCGAAAGCGAAGCTATTTTATTGTTTACAAAAGAACTTCTAAGATAAAAAAGAAGCCCGAAAGCACCAATATAGAAACTCATCGGATATTCCTGAAAAGTAAAAAGGAATACTTCAGCAATGAAAAATACTATAATGGGATATTCAAACTTTCTCTTGGCTTTAATCCATGGAGACAGGACGCCCGTTTTCTTGGACATCAATCTTCCATTTCTCTTCGTACATAGATGTATACTCTATGATGATATTGAAGGGCAATTTCTCTTGATCTTCTACTTTCAAATAGCGACTAATCTCTTCGGTATATTTTTCATCAAATTCATAGGCAAACAGGATTCTAGATTCGTCGGCAGAGAGGGTCGCTCCCACGGCTAGGTTAGAAAAGTTTGTGAAATTTCCCCATTCCTTCATTTTGGGATAAGTTTTATTAAAAAAATATTCGAGATCCATCGGGTATTTTTTGCCATCTAGCTCTATTTCAGTCTTTTCAATAATAGCTGGGCCAATCCCTTTATTCTTGAGGATGGTAGAATACTCTAATTTTCCGGCACTGTAATGATATTTGGTAGTAAAACTTAGACGAGGACGAATGGATAGCCTGCTTTGCTTGTACATAATATTGGTCTGGTAAATGAACATAATCAGCGTTATCAAGCTAATTAGCATAGCACTCAGACCAACTACGCGGTCAACATTTATTTTTTTCATCGCTTAAATATAAGATTTTCTCAGATATTTTGGAGAATAGCAGAACGAAGTTAGCCAGAGAATCACGCTAGACTTACGAAAAATCATGGCCGTGTGAATTGAGAAAACGCTATTCTATGCCATATTTTTTCTTGATTTATTTGGTTTTTATTGTAAGGATAGTCTGAGCAAGCTCCTCTTTTAAACTTTGTAAGCACAAAAGCTACTCATATTGCATATCGCACCTCACCTGAAGTTCAATATATTCCTAAACCTTACCTCTGTAAAGAAATAGCACGGAGTGTCTGGTTACTTTACATCATTGGCCTGTTTTTTATCGTATTCTATCTAAAAATTTTGGTATGGGTATTTACAGTAGACACGGGCAGGTAACTGTTTATCTGTTTATGGGTATTTTGTTTACGCTAATTGTATGGCTTTTTTGGCGGGAGGAAATACGCTATTCTTTACCCACTCCTGTTCCTGAGGGTTATGAGTTAATAGCCATTGATTCCAAGATAGATCTAAATAATTTCCTGCAAGCACAGTCTGAGCGCCCTGTTTTCCTGCATTTTTTTAATCCTGATTGTCCCTGTTCGCGCTTCAATATCAAGCATTTTGGGAAGCTGATCGCGACTTACGGAGAGCAAGTCCAATTCTATGCGGTTTTACAAGTGCGAGAAGGAGATCAGGAAGGAGCCATTGAGCGTTTCCAAAAACGCTATCGTCTGCAAATACCTACCATCTTAGATCATCAGGAGCGCCTCGCCGAGCGCTGTGGCGTCTATGCCACCCCACAGGCTGTAATTCTGGATAAAGAGACCAAACTCTACTACCGCGGAAATTATAACCGAGCACGTTACTGTACCGACCGACGTTTCAATTACGCCCAAATGGCCATTGACTCTATTTTAGATCATCGTCCACCCCCGATTTTCAATACCTTAGCGGCTGAACCTTATGGCTGTGAACTTCCCAGCGAACAAGTCGAGACAGCTTGGCTGGATTTATTTGAATAACCTTAATAATTTTTTTCTTATGGAAGCTGCAAATATGACACAGGATGAGCGATTAAAACAAGAACTGGAAAAAATATACCAACGTGCTGATCAATATAGTGCAAGATTGATTATTCTATCTTTTATGTTCGGTATTTTCATTGCTCCGATTTATGAAACTTGGGCGTTTGCTTGGGGGATTGGGGGCTTGAATTTGATGATTTTTGCCATTGCTTATTTTTTGGTCGTGAGTCCTTTCGTGAAACGCATCCTGATTAGTATTGTCTTTGCCGTGTATATGCTGCAAATGATTGGGCAAATGCACGGGATGGCCGAACCTCATTTCTTGTATTTCGTGTATGGTGCGTTCTTGATTATTTATCAAGATTGGCGGATCATGATCCCCTATGCCATTCTCACGGTGGCACACCATACTACTTTCTTCTATCTTCAATTGGCGGGGGTAGAAGGCTTGGGGATTTATTTTATTAATTACACGGATGTAGATTACATGGTATTGGGGTTTCACTACTTATTTGTAGTAGCCATGGCAGTTATTTGTGGCTTATGGGCAGTTGATCTCAGGCAAAGAAATGTGAATATGATCTTAACCACTATCCAAAATGAAAATCACCTGAGCTTAGTAGAAAGAGGCGTAGAGTTTGCCCAGCAAATCAGCAAAGGAGAATTGGACAGCCAGTATGAAATCAAAGGAGAGCAAGATATCCTCGGGCAAGCCTTGGTAGAAATGCAAAAAAACCTTCAAAGAGCCTCGGAAAAAGAAGCCCGAGAACGCTTTATCAACACGGGGCTTTCACGTTTAGCCAAAATCCTCCAAGACTACTTGAATGATCTCAAAACACTAGGAAACAAAGCACTGAAGGAGTTAGTAGACTACTTAGAGCTAAACCAAGCGGCACTCTTCGTAGCCGATGAAGATGAGAGTACCGGAAATATTCGCCTCAATTTGCTTTCCTGTTATGCCTATAGCCGTCTTAAGTACATTCACCGCAGTGTTGAAATTAATGAGTTTGCCGAGGATATGCTTGCGCAGGCTTTCATGGAAAAAGAAATGATGTACCTGAAAAAAGTCCCCCCTGGCTATTTTAACATTACCTCTGGTTTAGGAGAAACCGTACCTAACACGCTGATAATTCTACCCTTAAAGGTAAATGAAGAAGCCGTGGGTGTAATAGAAATGGCAGGTTTAGAAGAATTAGAAGAACATAAATTGGAGTTTCTCAAAAAAGCCTCTGAGAGCTTGGCTGCCACCATTTCCTCAGCTCATGTGAACGCACGTACACAGAAATTACTCAGAGCTACCCAAGAACAAGCCGAAGAACTCAAGACCCAAGAGGAAGAAATGCGGCAAAACATGGAAGAACTACAATCTACCCAAGAGGCTATGCGCCGCAAGCAAATCGAGTTAGAAGAAACCAATCGCAAACTCATGGAAAGCCAGTCCGCCTTGGAAAAAATAGGTACAGGCAACCATGCTGAACCTAATGGCAATCACTGAACGCCAGTTTTCTCTGCTTCACAAAATGAGTAGCTTGAGCCTGAGCTTTGTGCTTCTGGCAATCTGTTACCGTGGTTTTGCGCTTCGTATTGACCAGACGGGAGGGCGTGATGTCAAGGTCTTCATACTTTTAGACCCAGAGACTATCGAGTTCTTCCATAGTGGCTCGATAAAGATCAGGCACAAAATCTTTCAGAGAGCCAGCCGATGCTTTTTCATCGCTTAAATATAAGATTTTCTCAGATATTTTGGAGGAGAGCAGAACGAAGTTAGCCAGAGAATCACGCTAGACTTACGAAAAATCACGGCCGTGTGAATTGAGAAAACGCTATTCTATGCCATATTTTTCTTTCACCTTCTTTCTGATAGATTCTTTGGCTAAAACCGTCCCTTCTTGTGAGCCAAAAATCTGATAGCCATACTTAATGGCGTAGATACGATCCAAAAGCATTTTAAAAGGCGTTACGTGCAGTTTTTGAGCTTGTACAGCTTTCTGAATAGTGGGTAAATAGCCTTCCATCATCTCTAGGTCAGAGTGCTGAATAACCTGCCACATCACGTGCTCAAACCTCTCTCCTACCAAAAATTTTCCCACATAGGTTTGATGACTCTGATAAAGTGAATCTATCAATTTTTGATTTTTCTGATCTAGGGTAGCTTGTTTTTGGATGAGGTTAGCGTTTTTCAAAAAATCAATTTCTTCTCTAAATTTTTGATCATCTACATCCACTTGCTGGATCAGTTTCACTAATTTACTATCTAGTTGATGTTCCTGAGTATAAGCTTGAAGATCAAAAGTGTCTGAGGTGGGAGCCTGCTCCAAACATTGCTTTAAGTAGCGTTCATACAAATCAGGAATTTCTTGGTAAAAACGCAATTTGTCTTTTAGCTTAATAAGATATTCACAACTACCTTCAGCCTGTACCATTTTTTTAAAGGCCATTTCCAAGTGTTCTCTTGACTCATCTAAGACCGAAAAAGCGGTGGTGATATTACAATAATCACCTACATTAAAGTTATCGGGATCATTCTTGACAGCTTTTTTGGTTTCTTGAATCACCATTTGCGCAAAGCCAAAATCCCGATCGCTTACCGTTTCTTTTTGTAAGGGCTGATAAACTAGGAATTGCTCCTCAAAATTTTCGTAGCTAAACTGAACCGCTTTCACCTCCTGAGCAGGCAGTTGAAGCATCAAGTTCCAGAAGAAAATTACCGAAAGAATCGTTGATGTAGAAGTTTTCATGGTTTATTTGGTTTTTATTATAAGGATGGCTCGAACAATTAGATAGTTGTATAGAAGCTGTTTTTTCTGGATAATAATTTTTATTCTCATCCTTGGAGATGGTTCGGGTTTTATTTTTTAGGATAAAGTTGTACGAGGTATCCTCTTTGTTGCTTGTTGATCAAATATCCTTTGAATTCCTAAGGTTCATCGTGAGCTTGACTATTTTTTTCTGTTAATTTGCGTAAAGTACAAAACCTCTCATTATTTATCCAAACCCATATGAACCGAAAAAATATCCTACTAATAATTCTGGGACTTTATATAAGCGGATCTACTCTAGCACAAGAAAAACGTTTTTTTATGCCCAGAGAGATCAAAGCTGCTTACGAAGCAGGTACGCGCGCCTATGACGGTAAGCCCGGCCCAAATTATTGGCAAAATACAGTCGATTATCAGATTGAAGCCCGTGTAGAACCAGAAACTCGGCAAATCGAGGGCGTGGAGAAAGTAACCTACCACAACAACAGCCCAGAAGATTTGAACGTACTCGTGGTCAGACTCTACTATGATGTATTTCGCAAAGCCAATCCCAGAGACTCCCGCGTTAACCCTGAGGATATCAGCGACGAAGGCGTCGAGCTAAAATCCATCCTCCTCAATGGACAAGAAGTTAATCTCGAGAGCCAACAAGTTCAACGCAGTGGCACCAATCTCTATATTCGCCTGACCGAACCAATCAAAAAAGGGGAAAGCATCGAGATGGAAGCTTCTTGGGTTCAGTATATCCCCCTTACGAACCGCCGTACGGGGGTAGCAGATAGTACCTCTTTCTTCGTGGCTTATTGGTATCCACAAATATCTGTTTATGATGATGTATTCGGATGGGACGTAGAAGATTACACCCTTAGAACCGAATTTTATAATAATCTGGCCAACTTTGATGTGACCATTTCGGCACCTGAGTCTTTTACAGTTTGGGCAACAGGTGTTCTGCAAAATCCAGATGAGGTTTATCCCGAAAATGTGCTTGCTCAATACAATAAAGCACTGGATTCTGAGGAAACTGTCCAAATTTTGCAAGCCAGTGATCTGGAAGGAGGTTATCAAAATGCCTCGGGTACTTGGCGTTTCAAAGCCGAAGAAGTGTCTGACTTTGCCTTTGCCCTGAGTGACCATTATCTCTGGGATGCCGCTATTCAAAAAGTAGATGGTCGCGACGTATTGATTAGCTCTGTATTCCCCGACCAAGATGCTGCTCAATATGCTGAACTCACCGCCACGCAGCAGAAAATCATGAAGCATTTTTCCGAAGATTTTCCGGGGATTCCTTACCCTTATCCGCGTTTTACCTCTTTTATGGGGTTACAAGGGGGAGGTATGGAATTTCCGATGATGGCCTACAATCAGAATGAGAACCTGGGCTTGACTGCACACGAGATGTATCACACCTATTTCCCTATGTACGTGCGGATCAACGAGCGTCGCTTTGCTTGGATGGACGAAGGCTGGGCTGAATATATCACCGCCGTGGTGACCGAACGCTATTGGAAAGACAATCAAGAGCCGCTTTTTTCCAATTATACTTCCAGCATTCAAGGCGTGGTAGGAACCTATGAAGATTTGCCTTTGATTACTTCTTCTCAGTTTTTTGATGGAGGCAACTATGGCTACAGTGCTTATCCCTTGCCTGGCTTTATTTATTCGGTATTGCATCACCACTTAGGAGATGAAACCTTCCTCAAAGCTTACCAAGAATATATCCGCAGATGGGCAAAGAAATCTCCTACCCCCTATGACTTCTTTTATACTTTTGAAGATGTGAGTGGAGAAGACTTGTCTTGGCTCTGGAAGCCTTGGTTCTTTGAATACGGCGGGGTAGATGTGAAAGTAGAAGCATTCAAAGGCGACCAATTAACAATCTCTAACTTGGGTAAGCGCCCTGTACCGATTCAGGTGGATATTCGCTATCAAGACAACAAAGAAGAAAAGTTGATTCTCTCGGCCAGTACGTGGAAAGATGGCTCTACCCAAAAGCTCAATATTCCCAACGCGAAGCAGGTCAAAACCCTGTCCGTAAATGCTGGTGTAGTAGATGGTGATATTATGGATAATTTTTATCCATCCTTGCAAGAACAAGTAAAAGGCTTTGATATACCAGAAGGCGTTTTTGGAAGTTACCTCATTCAAAATTATAACATAGAAATGAGCGTCGAGAAGGATGAAGGCTTGCTACTCATGCGTATCCCCGCCGCAGGGATGGAAAATTATCTAATGCCCCAAGAAGATGGTCGTTTTGCCTCTCTGGACAAAATGGTGCTGATCAATTTCAAAGCCGAAGATAATCAAATCACAGGGATGGAAGGCGAACTCAAACAGTTTAATATCAAGATACAAGGCAAAAAACAATAATTTCTAAAATATCAAAACATCCCAGCAAACACGAATCTGCGGGTTCGTGTTTGTTTATTAAAATGCCATCTCTTAGATAGAGAGCCATCAATGAGGCTATTATGTAAAAAAACCTCTGGAAAAACTTAGAGATTTCAATAAAACACCTTTATTTGCATCTCGATAGCGTAGTAGGAACCCGTGGTTTCGGGTTATTTTCAACCTTCAATCCTTAGTCCTGTGATCTTTAAATCCTCTCCTAAACGCAAAATCAAGCTCTACATTGCTGCTAGTTTGGACAATTTTATCGCACGTCCGGACGGAAAGGTAGATTGGCTAGACTCTATCCCCAATCCCAATCAGCACGATTATGGCTATCAAGAATTCTATGAGAGTATTGATACGGTGCTCATGGGCCATAAGACCTATCAAGATATACAGACGCTGAGCGCAGATTACCCTTATACGGATAAGGAAAATTTTGTCTTCACTCACCAAAAAATCAAATCAGAGCAAGATTATCTGGAATTCATAGACAAAGATCCCGCGAAGTTTTGCCAAAAAATTAGAAAAAAATCGGATCGAAAAGATATCTGGTTAGTGGGAGGAGGCCAAATTAATAGTCTGCTCCTCGAGAGCGATCTGATTGACGAGATGATCTTGACGATGTTTCCGATCATTTTGGGCGAAGGCATTCCCCTCTTCGCCACCAAAACTCCTGAAAAACACTTTCATCTTACGGGAGCCCAACTCTTTGATACTGGGGTCATGCAGCTTAATTATCAAGCTAAATCCAAATAACAATTTTATCATGCTGTAATTGCCCGACTCTCTTGGCAAAATACTTGGCTATGGCAAGGCATAGGCGAATAGGCTTTTTAGAAAAAAGTGCTCCCTGAAATCTTCTTCTGACTTAAAAAATCGGGAAATTTTTTCTAACTAACTTTTGTAATATCAATGAGAAAAAAAGCAAAAATTGCTCCGTAGCTCAAAATCCATATAGAGGCAATTTTTCTGTCCATTAAATGGATTTATGACACAATAAAAGAGGCTTTTAGGGAGTTTTTATCGTATCAATCTCACATTTGAAAGTCTTACAATGTTTTAATTTTAGGAAATAAATCCTATCTTACCGTAAAGTTTCGCGGAAGTAACGGGATTACCATAAAACACAAAACCAAGGTTATGAACTCAAGAGAATTTAACGAATTTGCTAACCAAAGAGGTGTATCGCTCACTCCTTCTCAGAAAAAACTTGCTAATCACTTGCTTAGTTTTGCTCAACAGAGCCGTGAGAATCAGGAATTGATTACTAGTCATGCGCGTGGTAAGCGCTTGGTTGTTCATTTAGTGCAATCTTACCTTAGAAGCTCCTAAGGGTTTATTTCCCTTTAAGCATCTGCTCAAAGGTCTTCAGAAACTTAGTCAGCAGATACAAGTTGGTAGCACTCTAGCTGATTTTTGCCAATAGAGTGCTGCTTTCTACGTGCCTAGGGGAGTTTTGTCCAAGTGTTGGTGCGGTGCAGTAAGCCCCAATATCCTCTGATCTGAAGAGTGCGAGCGTTGGTCAGCCACATAGCACCTCTGAAGGTTTTACCGTGTTGTGGGTGGTAAATGCTTCCATTTTTCCATTTTGCTGATTTTGCATCGTATTGGAAGCCTTTGAGTATTTCCAGACCCAGAATCTCACGTTTTCTCAATGCTGGGTCAGGATTTTTGACGTCTAGGGAAAACTTTCCTGTATCTTTCCCTTTTTTAAACCAAACAATTTTTCCAAAATACTTCCCAGATCGTTTGTAGATTTGGATTTTTACCTCACGGTCTGAAGACAGCCAAGTTCCCAAGATTTGATCAGAAGAATTTGTTTGCGATACGCAGAGAATAAGACTGAGCACTAGTGTGTTTATCATATCTTAGATTGGTAAGCAAGTTGATTATTTCGTGATTGGCGTTTGGCTATGGCTTGCATCTTTTTGTGGCAATTGGTGATGATGCCTCAAGTCTCAAGAGATTAACTTAGATCAAACGGTAAAGGTTCTCCTAAAATCAATACTTTTACAGGCGAATCCCTAAGATGGCGATATCGTCTCGCTGTTGGATATTTTGCTGATAATCTTCTAGTTCGCGAAGCAAGCATTTTTTTTGCTCAGCCAGTGGGAGGTGTGCGTATTTTAGTAAGGTCTTTTTCAGGCGTTGCTTGCCAAACTTCTTGCGCTCTGGGTTGGGGGTATCTTCAAAGCCATCCGAGCCCAAATAGAGCATAGAACCTCGAGGCAAGAGTACTACTTTTTGTGTGTAATGTCTTTCCTTAGAGCGAATAATTCCTCCGATGGCTCGTTTGTCTCCACGAATTTCCTGTAAAGCTCCATCGGTCACATAGTAAACAGGGCGTTTTGCTCCGGAAAAAGTCATCTCGACCATCCCGTTTTCGGCGTTTTTCAACATACAAAGCCCTACATCCATCCCGTCTTGATTGGCTGATTCGGCTTGTTTTAGTTCTGAGACAATTCTTTGGTGCAAGACAACTAGTATATCGGCGGGATTGGTAATTTTGGATTCATTTACAATTTCATTGAGCAATGTATTGCCAATCATGGCCATGAAGGCTCCTGGGATGCCGTGCCCGGTACAATCTACGACGGAGATGTAGGTTTTATCTCCTATTTTACTCAGCCAGTAAAAGTCGCCAGATACAATATCACGGGGGCGGAAAATCACGAAATAATCGGAGAAGAGTTCTTGAAATTTTTGTTTCTGCGGTAGAATGGCTTGCTGGATGGTTTCGGCCGCTCGGATACTATCGTTGATCTGTCGATTTTTTTCGTTGAGCTCTTCGTTGGTATAGTTGAGTTCTTCGTTTTTCTGATTGAGAGAATTATTTTGTTCTTCAATCAAATCACGTTGGGTCATGATTTCTTCGCGCTGTTGCTGTAGCTCTTGGTTGCGAGAGGTGATTTCCTGATTTTGACTTCTGATTTTTTTATTAGAGCGACGAGCGTTGAAGAGCCAAATCACCATCATGATGAACATAAAGCCAATCAGGGCAGAAATCCAAGTAAAATATCTACTACGCGCCTTTGCTTGATCGAGCTGGACTTGCTGTACCGTTTTTTCTTTTTGGAGCAGCTCGAGTTCTTGTTGTTTTTGTTCTTCTTCTATTTTCCTTTTCTCGAGCAAGATTCTTTGCAGTTTACGTGCAGTTTCATAGCGCTCGATCTGTTGTTCCTGTCTACGTACAGCATCTCTTTGACGCATGATAATCAGTTGCTGCTCGATTTGCCCTCTTTGTAATTTTTGTGTTTTTAATCTTTCTGCTAGTAATTCTTTTTCTTTTCTCTCTATTTCTAGATTTTTGAGTCTTTTTTCGGCTTCTTCTGCTTGTTTTCTGGCTAATTCTTTGGCTTGCTCTCTTTCGGCGATTAGGGTGCGAATTTCTTCCTCTTCTCTTTCTACTTGTGTTTGTCTTTGGAGAAGCGTGATACTGCGTTTGAGTTCATCTTCGGCCAGTTCCCCTTTTAGTTCATCTACTTTTTGCTTGTAGGTTTGTGCTTTCTTTGGATTACGCTCTTTGGTGTAGACTAGGGAAAGAATTTCGTAGCTGGTTACTAATACATCTTTGGCATCATTTGCTTCACCGAGTTCGATGGCGGTATTGACCGTATTAAAGGCTTGGGCATTATTGCCACTCACGTAATGATTGGCGGCGAGGTAATTATAAGTACGTGCTTGCTGGGCAGGCAATTGTTTTCTTTCCTGAATTTTCAAGGCTTTTTCGTAATACTCTTTCGCCTTGGTGTAAGCGTTTAGGTTGGTGTAAGCTACCCCCGTGTTGAGGTAAAGTATACTTTGTTGTGCAGGGGTCAGGAGCTTGCCAGGGTTCTTAGAAATGTTCAGAGCACGTAAGAAGTAATCTAAGGCTTTTCTTTCATCTCCACTTCTCTTGGCCAGAAAACCCAGATTGTTATAGAGATTAGAAAGCCCAACTGGGTCATTGGCTGACTCGTAAATTTCCAAAAGTTTTTGGGAGTATTCCGTGGCCTTGGGATAATCTTGGGCGGTCTGTGCAATGGAGGAAAGTTTTTCTAAAACACTCGCTTCACCATCTGATTGACCTCTGGATTGATACAATTGGAGAAGCTCTTGGTAGGTATTATCTGCTTCATTGAGATCGCCTAATTGTAGATAACAAAAGCCCACATTCTCGAGCAAAGAGGGGGATGTTGATTGATTATTCTTGGCTCTCAAAGCGCGTGCGTCGGTAAAATACCTGAGGGCTTGATTATATAATTTTTGCTCTTGGTATAAAGCTCCAATTTCTGTATATAAAGCTCCCAGAGACTTATCGTCCGCAATCTGCTTATATATTCTTTCGGCCTGTAGGTAATAATTGAGGGCAGAAGGATAGTCTTGTTTTTGGTGAAAAGCTTGCCCTAAGTTGAAAGCAGCTTCTGCTTTTCCGGGAGGGTACGAGGCGGTATCGGTCGTTGCTAGTGCTCTTTCTCCAAATTGAATTGCTTGCTCCCATTCGCTACGCTCGAGGTAGATATCAGTTACCTGATTGATTAGGTCAACTTCTTCTCTGGAGTTTTGGCTTTGCTCAATTTTTTGTAAAAGGTCATTAAGGCTCTGTGCATTCAAATCAGTGGTCAAAAACCAAGCAAAGCTGATTTGAAGCAAAAATAACAGTTTGTATTTCCAACAATAACAGAACCTCATCTTAAATTTACAATTTAATCATTTTTTTTAGGCTAAGACAATTTATTTTAAATTTTTAGGCGTAATCCAATCAAATATAATCCTCCGTTCTCATCTCCATAGACAAATTCCTTATTTTCCTGATTGAAAATATTTCTGGCATTCAAATAAATCTCACTACTCTGCCAAAAGCGATAAGATACTTTCAAGTTACCCAAGTATCTAGTTGCGATACTTTCTGGACGATAACGGGTGAGTAAATTTTGCTCTCCCAAGAAATAAAGGCTAGCAAATACATTCAGCCGATTCAGCAGTGTACTGTAGTTGAGCGTCATTCCTCCAAAAAGTGATGGCGTTGCCTCGTGGTCAAAAGACGAGGAGGAAGCTCCTGTACTATCTGGAAAGTTACTAAGCCTTGTATTTTGCCAGGTGATAAATCCGGTTAGTCTTAATTTGGAGATAATCGCGGTAAGCTCGCCTGTGGCTCCAATTTGTCTAGCCTTTAGGTTGGTATTAACGCGCTCCACCTCATCTACTCCTTCTTCAAACTCAGTAAATTGCTCTCTGGCATATTGCTGTGTCTGGTAATAAAAGAACGAAAAGTCTGCTTCTAGATTCGGGATGATTTCACTCCGATAGCCGATTTCTGCATTATCCAAACGTAATAAAGATAAGTCATTACTAGGCACATATTGTCTAATAATACCATCATCAGGAAATCTTTGTAAGGAACGATTAAAATAATCCCGCAAAAAAGGACTACGGTTGCCTTTCCCATAAGAGGCTCTCAGTACATTCAGGCTATTAATTTGGTAAGAAGACGCTAGCTGAAAGGAAGCATAGCTACCAATACCTACGTTAAAATTATCCATTCGGATGGATCCTGTCAAATTTAGTGCCTCAAAGGGCTTCCATACTGCCCTCAGATAAACCCCTAGATTAGTAAAAGAAACTTTATCATTAAAGAGGTTCAAGGCAGATTCTGACCCGTTTTGTATAAAAGCCCGATCATCCAGCGCTGCGTGAAGTAAGGATATGCCTGGTTGAAATCTAAACTTTTTATATTGGTACTGATAATCCAAGGAAAATTGAACTTGATCTCGGTCAAACTGATAAACCTCATACCCTTGAGGGCTGGATTGGCTGCCAAAGCTGTAAGAAAAATTCATGTTAAAATCATAGGCTTGCCCTCTCAACTGGAAGATATTGGTCTGATAGTCTCGGTTGCTTAGGTTCAGGGTGTCGTCCCAGTAAACCGTCTGCGCAAGTGAGTTTTGTGTAGAAAAAGCTGTTTCTAATTGGATATCTTCATTGGGATTATAAAAAATATAAGCATTGACCCCGAAGCGGTCTATGGCCAGCTCAGTTTTTGCGTTGGTACGGCGTGCCTCGAATTTCTCGAACAGTAAAGAGTCAGCAGCGATGCTTCTTCCTTCATTCAGTAGAAATAAGTCGTCTTGGAATCGTTCTCCAAACTGGTAATTTCCAGACAGCCTGAAGCTGATTTTGTCATTTACTTTGTAGCTAAAAGAGCCGTCGTGTACGAAAGTGCCATTGGTTCCTCCTTGCAAATTAGCGGAAGCGTGGAAGCCATTTTCTAATGGTTTTTGGGTAATGATATGAATAATGCCTGTCAGAGCACTCGGTCCGTAAAGCGTTTGCTGTACTCCCTTGATGACCTCTATTCGTTCAATATCTCCAATACTCACGGGTAGGGTTTCCCAGAAAACACCTCCTCTGAGATGGTCATTGTAAGGCACGCCGTCTACTAGCACCAAGGTAATGGAGTTGACAGACTCATAAAGGTATCTATCGGCAGCGACGTAATCTAGGCCACGAATGTGTACATCGTAGTTGCCATTCGTTTTTTGTCTGACCAACAGACCCGGTACAAGGCGCAAAGCTTCAGGAATATTAAGGGCTCCGGAGCGACGGATTTCATCCCCGGTGAGTACTTCGGCAGGAAAAGGCGTACTAAAAAAATTCTCTGAACGCCCTGAAATAGAATAGATTTCTTTTTCTTTCAAGCCTTCTACCTCCAAGCCCAAAATATCTTCTTTGACCTGAAGGCGGAAAGTAGTTTCCAGACCCAAAGAATCCTGCTGTGCTTGTGAGTAAGACAAGCCTAATAACAAAAAACTAAGTAAGGAGCAGATTCTTCTAAACATAACTTAAATGTATGGCAAATTTACTACCAAGATAGATTAAAAACCGCAATTAAGATCATAGAAGTATTCTTCGTTCTGCTGGTTATCTCCTCCTGATCTACTTGTTGCAAAGCCTGCTTCATTGTATTCATATACAAAGGAATAAGGTCCTGTGGGGCTAACGATCGCCTGCTCTATATTGTTAATGGGAATAAAAGGAATCCTTTCTGACTCAGGAGCCCAAGAGCTATTTGGAATTACGGGAAGAAAGAGGGCTAAATTAGGATCAATGAGTGCATAGGGGCTAATCATATCGTCGTAGGTATATTCTCTTATGATGTTTCCGTTCTGGTCAGTCGCACGAGAAGGCGACCAAGCTACTTTTTCTTCGTCGTCGTACTCATAAATTTCCAAATTCCTAGCATTGTTACTTGCAGATACTCGCTCCCACTGAGTTATTCTAAGACGAGAATCATATGTAAAAGACCACGTACTGACTAGTTCTCCCGCGGGATTGAAAACCTCTATCCTAGACACTACCTCGCCGCTGTAGGTAAATTGCAAGTTATCGATTTCGACCTCGGGCTGCCCACCTCCGGGGAACAAGGCTCGGGTAGCTCTATCAACTTGTCCGTCTTGATTGTAGACAATGCGATGTATTTGGCCGAAGAAAACCCCATCTGCAGACCAATCTATCTCGGTGAGGCTATTGGAGCTATTGTAATCAAAGTTAGGGCTATTGATTCTGAGTGGATTAAGAGCTTGTTCCAATCGGCAGTTTTCGCCTACGCCACTTCCTACCTCAATGACCTCCGAGTTACCTGAGGTAGACGAAGGACTGATGGCGCGTACCCGGTAATAGTGTGTTTTTCCGATTCTAACAGAAAAGAGACGAATTTCGGTCTCGGTCTCAGTCCCCTCTATTTCCAAGCCTTCATAACCAAATAGAATATCGTTAAAATCGGGATCGGTCGCCACGTCTATCTGGTAGCTAGTAGCTCCATCTACTGGTTCCCAAACGGCTGTAAAACGAATGGGACTCACCTCCGTAGCATCTCTGGCCACCGGGGCGGGAATTGCTCCAGTCTCTTGCGAAGCTATATTGGAGAAGCCCGATAAGTTAGAACCGTCGGTAGCCCGCACTCTATAGAAATAAACAGTTGCTGGTGACAAACCCGTGATGGTAAAACTAGTCCCTGATAATATCTGTGAATTCACAGAAGAAAAATCCATATTTTCACTCCACTCTATGACATATTGGTTAGCACCACTTACAGCTGTCCAGTTGGCAATAAAACTAGTGGAAGTTACATCAGTGGCGTCCAAGATCGTAGGAGCAGGTAAAAGAGCCGTAATGACTGAAACTACATTAGAATTGCTCGTGGTGGTCGTACCTCGGCGCGCTCTTACTCGGTAGTAATATATCTGACTAACATTCAAATTTTCTATCAGTAGGGTGGTATCTGAGACCTCCCTCCCTTGAAACCCTGGCAAAAACTCGGTAAAAAATTCGTCTGTAGAAACATCTAGAAAATAGGTACTCGAGCCAATCACAGGTGTCCAACTGGCTACGAAACTCGTGGAGGCAATGTTTGTGGCGGAAAGAGCAATCGGCCTAGGTTCGATGAAATTGGTATCCTGCACCTCACAGCTGAAAAAACCGAGCAGGAAAGAGGAACCAATGAAGGCAGAGAGTAAGCCTCTAAGCATGATCTTCTTCATGATGATTATCTTTTGCTTTTCTTACAACGCTAGCTTTAGAATAATATTCTCTATGCAAATAATGTGCATTTTAAAATCTGATACTTCGTACCCGATATCTCGAGGGGAAGAGCATCAGAATATCTATTCAAAATCCTCTTTTAATACGCATTTGGGTCTTCCGGCTCAGTCAAAGTAATGGCACCATAATCAGTTGCTGGAAAGATCAAGGTGTAAGACAGCATGGTCCAGCCACTCGTCCAAGGGCTTGTCTCAGGCTGAAAAGCTCCTACATAATTTGTATCCTCAAAAAAACTATCTAATACAAAAAGTGTATCCCCAGCCGCCAGCATCTCCGACAGAAAAGTATCTCTTAATCCCACTTCTGCATGAGGCACTAGGCCCTGTACAAATAAAGTATCCACACTGTCTGCAACCTGTACTAAGTCCTGCATCAAACCAACTTGTCGGAAATTAGAATCAGTTTGTACCTTATAAAACAAATTATCTTGGAAAGTGAAATTGCTCAGACTATCGAGCTCGAAGGTTTGGTCATAATTGGTAAATACACTGCGGTAGAGCGTAAGTTCTGAGCCATTCAAAACCGAAGCAATACGATTACTTGGGAATGGATTGAGGTAGGAATTTCCTCTAAAAGTGGCATTAATCACTTGTGCTTGCGAGTTTCGGTCTGATAAATAGAAATTTTTGGCCTCGATCCCTCGATCCCCCGTGATGGCCTGCCACGCATACCAAAACTGACCCTTCCCTTGATAGCCCGCATCATAGTCAAAAGCATCGTCTCCACAGAAAGCTGCCACGAGATATTTGGTATTAACGGTTCCTCCAAACCACTGAAAGGCGTCATCTCGGCAAGCAATCACTTCTACAAATTCTATCTGAGTTCCTCTGCCTACACCCGCCATGGTGAGCCCGTTGATTTCATTTCCGGCTCCAATCTGGGAACCCGCATAGCGTATAGACACATATTTCAAGATACCTGAGTTGTCATCTTCGTCCATACCTCCGTAGAGGTGGCGGGCATCATTAGGCAAAAGACCTTCTACGAAATTGAACCCTCCTACATTATTCATGCCCACGGGGGCATTGCCCATCAAGGTAATTCCCCCCCACAAGCCACGAATACCCGGCGGAAGACCTGCTACCGAGAAGGTTTCGCCCGGCGTAATCGGATCTAGGATGGAAGTAAAAATAATGGGCGCGTCTTGCGTTCCCTCGGCCATAATTTTTCCACCTCGAGCTACGATGAGAGTCGCTGCACGGCTTCCACTTCCAAAAAATCCTTTGACAACGGTACCTGGTTCTATGGTCAAGACCTGCCCAGCATTGATATAAACAGGTCCGTTGATGACCCAAACCGTATCGCTCGACCAAGTGACACTGTCGGCAGCTAAGCCATTCAGGCTGCCTCTCACAATTATCTCTGGATAGAAACCACCTAACTTATCTGCCGTGTTCTTAGCCTCAGCAAGTGGTAAGACTTCCTCTTGATCTTGCAAGCTACAAGAAGTCAGTAGAGAACCCAATAGAAGAATCACGAAGAAGAAAGGTGTGGCTATATTCTTCATAGCTTTGGAAGTTATGATCCTGATGGTCTTATCAAGGGTGAATAAAAATAGTTTTTTCAATATTATTAAACATGCTGAAACAATTTCTAAACCACACTCGTAAGTTATTGATTTTGAATAGGCTAGTAAGGGTTTGAAATACTCAAAATTCCTTAATTGGGAATTTATTTCTCAAAAAAAGACATTCTTGCCGTGAATTATCAGTTAAATGTAATTCAGTGTATAAATAATTCAATTATTGGAGCTTTTGGAGAAAGACAAGGCCAGTTGATCCGTAGGTAATTGTACTATTTGAAGACTACATTGTTGAGTTGCTGCGTGATTTGTTTGCGTAATGCCTCGAGTTTTAAGCCGATCTTCAGGTACTTGATTTGCTCCTCATCCTTTTCCGCCTGATCCAATCTCTTTTTATTTTCTTCTTCCAAATTTTTGATATTAAAAAATTTCAGGCGCAGTATATTCTCTTCTACGATTTCATCCAAAATACTTTCTTCTTTTTTCGTGTAAACAAAATGTTTCTCCTCCCAATTATTACTGATTTGATGTTGGATGCTGATGAGGTCTACTACCGCCTGTTTTACGGCAGCAGTAGCGTTGTTGGATTTTATAAAAAAACCAGGATCAATAACTTTTCCTTTTTGGTAGTGAACAAGAAAGGAAGATAAAATTTCTTGATAAACAGGATGCTCAAATTTGAGGTCTTTCAACTCCTCGAGCAAATGATTCGCTAACAACTCCGAAGATTTTAGCTCTCGCTGTCCATAGTTTAATAGCAGCCACACCGCCTGCTTTTCTTGAGAAGCAATCTTAGTGTGTTCTGAATCCGTGGGCTGAACCTCCTCAATAGTTTTTTGTTCGGGCTGAGCTGCCTTAGACTCGGGCTGAGACTTCGTATAAGCACGAGCCACTTGATGGGCTTCTTTTCTTAAAAGTTGGTTTCCTTCATGAATAAGTGCTTGCTCTTCAATACCAAGCAAACGGCTACATTCCTGATAAAAAACCCGGCGCTTAATCTCATCTGGGACTTTGACGATACTCTGCACCACATCTCGGATCATATTGGCTCGCTTGATGGGGTCATTCTTTGCTTCTGCGAGATATAATTTTGTTTTGAAGCTAATAAAGTCTTCTGCTTGCTCAGTAAGTATTTTCTGAAAAGCCGAGGTGCCAATCTTTTGTACGTAACTATCAGGGTCTTCCCCATCTGGGAGTTTTACAATTTTGACGTTGAGTCCCTCGGCTAGGATCAAATCTACTCCACGCAAGGAGGCTTTGATCCCAGCTAAGTCGCCATCATAGAGAATGGTGGCATTTTCTGTGAATCTTCGGATCAACTGAATCTGCTCCTTGGTCAGGGAAGTACCCGAAGAGGCCACCACGTTCTTAATATCCGCTTGATGTAGGGAGAGCACATCGGTGTAGCCTTCTACCAGATAGCAATTGTCTTGCTCTCGGATCGCTTTTTTAGCTTGGTGAATCCCGTAAAGGATTTTGCTTTTTTGGTAAACGGGGGTTTCGGGAGAGTTGAGGTATTTGGGTTCTTTGGAGTTTTTTTTCAGCGTGCGCGCGCCAAAGCCGATGGGCTTACCCGATACATTATGAATCGGGAACATTACCCGTTCGCGAAAGCGGTCGTAGACTTTGCCTTGATCATTTTTGAGAATCAGGCCCGCTTTGAGCAATATCTCCTCACTAAAGCCTTTCTCGAGGGCTTTCTTCAAGAAATCGTCCCAGGTTTTGAGGCTATAGCCCAGCTGGAATACTTCCATAACTGGCTTTTTAAAACCTCTCTCTTTAAAATAACTAAGCCCAATATCCTGCCCTTCTTCTGACTGTTCAAGCATTTCTTGGTAATACTGGCCGGCAAAGTCCAGGGCAATGAGAATACTTTCTCGCTCTTGATAAGCTTGTTTCTGTTCGTCCGTGAAGTCTTCCTCGCTCTCAATTTCTATTCCGTATTTATCGGCCAGATAGCGCAGTGCTTCGGGGTAGGTATAGTTTTCTAAATCCATCACGAAGCTTACCGAGTCGCCTCCTTTTCCACAGCCAAAACATTTGTAAATACCCTTGGAGGGAGAAACCGAGAAAGAAGGTGTTTTTTCGTTATGAAAAGGGCAACAAGCCATCCAATTGCTTCCCTTTTTTTTGAGGGAGACGAAGTCTTGGACTACTTCTAGGATATCGGCTCGCTCATTAATCAGAGCGATGGTTTCGGAGGGTATGATCATGTTTTTTCGCTTATCTCAAGTTGACAAAGTTACGATTTTTCGATTTTGAAAACAAGATTCTAGCGACTTCCTTGATGAAGACAAGTCACCTTCTATTTTCCCGAGCAAATTACTGAAAATCAGACACTTAACCCATTAAAAAATAATACCAAGCTACTCGCGCTTGGTATTATTATTGCTATTTTTGCTATAAATTTTGATGCCCTTCTTGCTATAGGGTGTCTTCTTTTAGAAAATAACAGGATAAGACATATTTTGGCATCATTTTCGAGAATTATTAAAAATAATTTGGTGTCTTTTTTTCAAACAGGTAGACTATTCCTCGAGAATGGGTGCCTGTTTTTTTTAAGAATTATACATGAGATTTTGCAATTTAAAGATTCCTCTCCAAATTTTGAAAAAAATCCCACCTTTTTCGCAGTTAAATCTTTGAAAATTAGCCTACATCCAGACAAAATACAGCAGACTTAACACAAACCATCTCCAGAAATCACCTTTTTTTCTCAAACATCTCCGCTTTCAATAAGTTGATCTTGTAGTTACAAAATTTACAACCAATAAACTGAGCCATTATGTTTGGTCTTTTCAAGAAAAAAAGCGAAGTAGATAAGTTAAATGATCAATATAAGAAACTGATGAAGGAGGCGCACAGCCTTTCTCAAAGAGATCGTAAAGCAGGCGATCAAAAAATGGCCGAAGCTGAGGAGATTCTAAAAAAAATAGAAGCACTGAAAGCCCAGTCTTAGACTATCAACATTTATCTTTGCTGAGATCACCGTTTTACCTTGGCAAAGATGACAATAGATCTATTTTTAAGCTATCTGAGTTGGGTGCTGATGGCGATTCTCTATATTTTCGCGGGTATTAGCCATTTCACGAAAGAAGACTTTTTTATAAAAATTGTTCCTCCTTTCGTGCCCTATCCCAAGCAAGTAGTACAAATCAGTGGAGTGATAGAAATCTTATTAGGCCTAGCCCTGCTTATTCCTAGCTTGACC
Organism: uncultured Cytophagaceae bacterium; assembly: GCA_964551015.1. Lineage (GTDB taxonomy): Bacteria > Bacteroidota > Bacteroidia > Cytophagales > Microscillaceae > CAZKBP01. Next base: position 188,396 of record CAZKBP010000006.1, read on the forward strand.
GTATGGGCAGCGTGGGGAATTATCTTACTGCTCATTGTGGTCTATCCTGCCAATATTTATATGTTAGTGGCTCGTATTCAGGGCAAGCGCTTTCATAAGCTACCTGTGTGGGGTTTGTGGCTGAGATTGGCTTTGCAGTTTTTGCTCGTTTATTGGGCTTATACTTTTACCTACTGAGTTTTCGGTTTGTACAGTATTAAGCAATGATAAGACCATTTGTGCTCAAACTTTAGATTAAAAAAGGCAACCCCGAATTACTTCGGGGTTTATATTTTTTGGGGAAATATTTCAGATTTTCTATGCTTAAATTAAGAGGAAAGTCTCCTATTGTTCAAGCGGGACTAGGGTTATTTCACGCCCATACTGCTCGGTATCTACCTTAATTTTGTCGTTGTTGGCTTCTAAGAGGGTGATATGCTCCTGAAAACCTTGTTGATTGGTAGCGATGATGGTTTTACCTTGAAGTTTCCAAGTCCCTTCTTCCAGAACTTCTCCTGCCATGTAGACACGGAAAATACGCTCAGGGCTTAATTTGAACTCAAAAACCGTATTTTCGGCATCCATTTTCAGTTGATTCAAGCTAGCCTCTTGCTGAGCAGCAGAGAGACGCTCAAAGGCTTCTTTCTCGGCAGCAGGCATATGCTTGAGGTGGACCTCTTTATCAAAGATGACTTGCCACTTCTTAGTGAATAATTGAGGGTTGAGCTGTACCTGCGACCAAGCTTGTGAGTGAATTGCTAATAAAGCTAGGCAGAGAATGCTAATTGCTAGTTTAATGTTTTTCATAGAGATATAAAAAGTAATTTATGATGTCATTGAGTACTGATTATATAACGAAGTGGTTATCGTAAAATTAGTGTCTTTGTGACTTTTTGATGCTTAAAATTAGTATTTTTTTACCATTAACTCAAAATTAGCTCTATTTCTCTCAGGTGTTTCTTGTAAATAGGATTTGGCTTTTTGATAAAAAGCCGTATATCATTTTATTTAGTTTTTATTAAACGAATGATATATGGACTCAAGGTTCTTGAGTAGCAGGAATCTTTGAAATATTTCGCTTTTCTTCCGAAAAATGTTTAATATATAGGTTACGAAAGATTTCGTTCTGATCTGCCTTTTCTATGCCCAACCAACAAAAACATCGGGGACAGCACTCCCAAGATGCTGTCTTATTTAGCCAAGATTGGATGCCGATCTTACGCAAATCTGTCGCTGATTTGAGCCTCTTATGGACAATGGGTTATCCTGAGGAAGCCTCTTTGAAGCTGGTCGGCGATCATTATCGACTTCGTAAGCGACAGAGGCAGGCATTGATGCGGGCAAGCTGCTCTAATCAAGCCTTCCTGCATAGGCAAAGGTACGAGCTAGACGAGGCTTTTCTCAAACACAGCCCTGTATGTATTGACGCTTATAACCTCCTGATTACGACTGAAAGTATCCTTTCGGGGGGGATTATTATGGCTTGTCGGGATGGCTGCTACCGTGATATCGCCAGCGTACACGGTACTTACCGGCGTGTAGAGGAGACGCTGCCCGCGATTCATCTGATTGGGGCTTGTTTGCAAGACCTTGGTGTAGAAAGCGTGTACTGGTACTTAGATGCGCCCATTTCTAATAGTGGTCGTCTTAAGAATATGCTACTGCAAGAAGCGCATCAGCACGGTTGGCCCTGGGAAGCGGCCCTTGTTCCCAGTCCAGATAAGGTACTTGCAGAGACCGAGGGGGTTGTGATTTCATCAGATAGTTGGATTTTAGATCAGGCTTTGGGTTGGTATAATCTATGTGCCTTTCTTTTGCGTAGTGATCGTCTACCCAAGTCGGCCAACCTTAAAAGAATGTGCTAATCTTACTTGGCTCATTCTCGGTGAATATTTACCTGAAAAAGAAAATGTATTTTTATTTTTAAGCTATATCTATTAATATTCAACTTTATTGATCTGAGCTAGCTTAGTCCATTCATCTATCGGCTTGAAAAATAAGTATTATCTTACGCGGACAAGAATTCATCCAGCATTATTAAACCCATAGCTTTCAAATAGGATTGAAATTTGCAGGTTTTCTTCGATATAAGGCGAAATGATTAAGATGAAATACAGACATCAAGTGTTAGGTTGCTTTTGGGTGTTTTTGCTTCTGAGTTGGGTGCCAGCTAGTGCGCAGACCAGTAAGCTAGACAGCATTAGTCAACTTTTGGAGAAAAGTCAGCGCAATAGCATCGAGAAAGTAAAAACACTCAACATTATGTCAAAGGAGCTTTTGGAAGTTTCTTCTGAAAAATCCCTTATCTATGCCCAACAAGCACTCCTGATTGCCGAAAGATTGAATTACCGCCAAGGTATTGGGGATGCTATTTTTTATATTGCAAGTGCCTACATAGAGCTGAATAATTATTCAAAATCTCTCGAGTATTACCTCCGCGCTCTAAAATTTTATCAAAGCTACAATACACCTGGTCAGGCGGCCGCCTTGGCGGCTATTGGTCGTATCTATTTTAAATTTGGGGACTTTCAACAGGCGCTGGATTATTATTGGCAAGCCATTGAACTCAGAAGAGAAATAGAAGACATGGTTGGTCTAGCCACTTCGCTGACCGATATTGGCATTCTATACACTGCCTCCGAGAATTATGATAAAGCGGTAGAAAATTTCCAAAAAGCCATTGCCCTCACCGAAAAACAAGATAACCTTACCCTGAGAGGAGATATATTTTTATACCTAGGCGATACTTACGAAAAATCTGGTGAACTTGGTATGGCCAACACTTATTATCAAAAAGCGATCTCCGTGATGAAGCAAAATCGTGATCAGAAAGGAGAAGCCAAGGTTTATCAGGGACTAGGAGATGTCAAAAAAAATATAGAAAGCTACAACGAAGCACTTGCTTATTATTTACAAGCTCTCAGTATCCAAAAACAAATCAATGACCAAGAAGGAATTAGCTATTCCTACTTAGGGATCGCCGATTTGTATATTGAAACCGATAATGCCCAGAGAGCGCTTGACTACCTGGATCAAAGCCAAGAAATTGCCCAAAAGCTCGGACAAAAACAATTGATTCGGGACAATTATCAAAAAAAGGCAATCGCACTCGAGCAACTAGGCCAACACCAAGAAGCCCTCGATAATTATCGTATCTATAAGGCTTACAATGACTCGCTCTATAATGAATCGCGCCTGGCCCTTATCACAGAAATGCAAACCCGATTTGAGTTAGCCACCAAGGAGCGTGAGAATAAAGAACAAAGACAAAAAATTCAAATCCTGACCGAGCAGCACGTGGAGCAAGATATGAGCCTCCGCGATAAAGAGCGTAACATTCAACAGCAGAACCTGATTATCTTGTCGTTCATTGGAATCACCTTGCTCACGATTCTCTTGATTGTGGTACTCTACCGTGGACGCATGAAGAGCATTCGTGCCAACCGACAACTCCAAGCACAAAACCTCGAGATCAATCGCCAGAAAGCTGAGATTGAGAAGCAGAGTAAGCAATTAGAAGAAGCTTTTATGAAAATCTCAGATAGTATCCACTACGCGGAAACGATTCAGAAATCCATTTTACCCAGTGAAGATAAACTTCGTAAGCTACTGAGGGAATACTTTGTCATCTCAGAGGCCAAGGAGGTGGTATCAGGCGATTTTTACTGGATTAGTAAAATAGAAGACAAAATCTTCATAGCCGTGGTGGATTGTACCGGTCACGGTGTACCGGGTGGATTTACCTCGATGATTGGGCATACGCTTCTGAACGAAATCATTAATCAAAAACAGGTGTATGATCCCTCACGTATCTTAGAATTGCTCAATCAGGGAGTGATTAATGTGATTGAGAAACAAATGCAAGACATTGCCATTGGCATGGAAGCTTGTCTGGCCTTGATTGAACCTCTGAAGGAAGACCCTAAACACGTAAGAATTACCTACGCTGGTGCCAAACGTCCTCTTTTCTCCATTCGTAATAATGGGGTGCCTATCCACCAACAAGAAGTGACTGAACTCAGAGGAGACCGCGAACCCATTGGTTTTGTCTTGAAGAGTGACCGTCGCTACACCAACAAAACTCTTGTCGTAGAAAAAGGAAGCATTATCTATCTCACGAGTGATGGTTTTGTGGATCAGGCTAACGAGCGCAACAAACGTTTTGGTACTAACCGCTTTAAGGCACTGATTCGTGAAAATGCCGCCATGAGTCTCCCCGAACAAAAACAAAAATTTGTCAGCGTACTCCAAGCTTACAAAAAAAGCACTTCTCAACGTGATGACATCACCGTGGTTGGTCTACGTTTGTAGTCCATTGTTTTGGTTGCTTGTAGATGAGGGGTGATCCGTTCCGCTGTTTTTTACAGCTTTGATGGCTAATTTTTTTGCAAAATTCTTATGCTAGAATAGCTAAGCGTGTTTTTGGATAATTATTCTTGAAAAGCCATTATCAACCATTCGTCACGAAAACTACCTAGGTTTTGAGATTATTTCGTAATTTTGAGACTACCACAGACTGTAAGGATATGAATTTCAACATTTTTGCTTTGTTTGGCAAGTTTGTACTCGTGATGGCCTTATCTGGTGTCAATTGCTATGCCCAAAATCTTCGCCGTCCTATGGATGTTCCTCCAGATATGGCTTTTCTACAAGGTGGCCCCACTCCCATTGGTTCCGAAACTGGAGCCGAAAATGAAAAGCCTGTTTTCCAAACTTTTATCAACCCTTTTTATCTTGACCAGACTCCCGTTACGGTGGCTCAATTTCGCTTATTCGTGAAGATCAATCGCTACATCACAGATGCCGAAAAAAAAGGGGAATCCGCGGTCTATCAAGTAGAAACCGGAACTTGGGAAGTAGTAAAAGGTGCCAATTGGCTCTATCCCTACGGCCCCGAAGAGGGAAAGGCTTCATCTGAAGAATCTGTCAGGCAAGTAAGCTGGAATGATGCTCAAGCCTATGCACTATGGGTGGGCAAGCGATTACCCAGTGAATACGAGTTGGAGTATGCGATTAGAGAAAAAGACAAATTGAGTTTAAAGGGCTTAGATGGTAATTTATGGCAATGGTGCGACAATTGGTATAGCCTACACGATGAAAATACTTACTATGAGCAACAACTCAATCGTGAAAAAACCATCAAAGGAGGAGGACTCATTCAAAAAGAGGAGGCAAAATCCGTTCCTTACCGCGCCTCGATCCGTAGTTCTGCCCTCCCCTCCACGGCCAGCAGTGATTTAGGTTTTCGCTGTGTAAAAGATATTCGCTAATTATTCCTCTCTTGTTTGATCGTATTGATCTACATCTGAAGCTTGCAAGCCCAATCCAGCCAAGGCGTGTCGATAGATTTCCATTTCCTTTTGATTATGGCCATTCTCGTCGGAGTCATCTGAGCTATTATCTGCTTTAATTACCTGTAGTAGCCAATAGGCCGCTTTGACTCTTTCTTCGGGTGGGTGGGCATTGAGGCTTTGATAAACTAATGCTCTGAAGTCCTCGTGTGTTTTTTGATTCAGTTCGGTAATCACGAATTTACATTCTTCGGCAGGAAGATGGTGGTCTTCGCTGGTGAGTTCTACCAAAAGATCCTTTTCATTATCTTGCAGATGCCCATCTGCTCTGGCTCCTAGAAGCATTAATCCAAACATGGCCTGGTTAAATGTATAATTTTCCATTTATTGAGTAATTAAGCGTTTTTTAAGTATTTGTCTCTTGTGAGTTGTTTGTGAAGTCGTTTAGAATTCGTCTCCGTATTTTTTTGCCAAGTGATTACCATCCTCTTGGTTAAACCATTTCGGTTTCTTCCTCGATAATTCAGCTCAGCGTTTCATTCCTATTTGAAATATTTATTCCGACATCAACCTACTCATTTGAGCCATCCAATAAACATTTTATCAAGGGTTTAAATCTAAATTTAAAGCGTGTAAATTTCAAAAAGTTTGTAAGTAATTACAATCCTATCCAGAAAATAATTCTGCTTGATTCCTAGTATACTTTCTACTCAACTATTATTTCCCTCGGCCAGATTTTTACAAACTCGTAATTTCTACTATTTTTAGCAGAGATCAATATATAGATTCGTCTAAATTTCACCTTTGAGTTCCAAAATTCATATTTCGCCAACAAACCAAAACTTTAGACGCCTTCATAAAAAACATACCTAATCCATGAATTATTTTTTAGAAACCAAAAGAGGAAAATTTCACCTGAGAGACAATCAGCAGGGCTACCCCATTTTGATGGTTCACGGCTGGCCAGAGAGTGCTTACTGCTGGGAGGCGGTACTTCCGCATATGGATGAGCATTGGAGATTAATCCGACCAGATACACGAGGCATGGGAGATAGCGAACGTAGCTTAGCTTTGGACGCTTATCTCAAACAAGAACTTGCTCAGGATCTCCTAAGCCTGATGGATGAATTAGAAATTGACCAGTTCGGATTAGTCGGGCACGATTGGGGAGGGGTGATTGCACAAGAGGTAGCCTTAGCCGCCCCTGAGCGAGTAAAGAGATTGGCTCTTATGAATATCATTGTGATTAATAATGAAAAAGGGAATCTAGAAGCCAAAGAAGCACTCAAAACCAAAGGTTACACCGCAAATTGGTATCAAACCTTTCAGCAACAAACAGATTTGCCGGAGGCTATGATTCCCAACAACGAAGAAGTATGGCTGAGGCATTTTCTGAAGATGGCCAAGCAACGGCCTTTTCCCGAAGAAGCGGTACAAGAATATGTACGTACCTTCAAAATACCCCATACTGCCACCACCAGTGCCAATTATTACCGAGCTTTATATCAAGATATGAAACGCTGGGCTACGCTGGGAAATGAGGTCTTTCAGATGCCTGGTTTGTATATTCACGGGGTGCGCGACATCGTGATTATTCCCGAATATCTCAATCATATTGAAGCCTGCTTCAAAAATGGCGAGGTAGAAATAGTCCGCTTGGACGTGGGGCACTATGTGCAAGAAGAGGCTCCTGCTGAGGTAGGCCAGGCACTTAATCGCTTTTTCCGACCTTTGATTTCTTGACTTTTTGGATGAAATGTTGAGTATCTGGGCATTAAAATACGAGAGAAAATGATCCAGCCAGTCGTCACAGAAGGCTCAACCACGTTTTCTCCTTCGTCGCCACATCAAATCCTATTTGAAGGTAGAGGAAACTACCGCCTCAAAAAGTTTTAGGCAAAGTATGAACCTCTACCTTACTGCTTTCTGCTATAATTAACATTAAAATAATACCATTTACGAGCAATCTATTACAAGATAAGATTCTTGACCAGAATCCTAAACTAATCAATCATATTTGGGCAATGATGGGCTTATTCACGTGAACCCATCTAAGATAGTAATACTTTAAAAAATTCAAGAATATTTTGTAAGTCGCTTTTTATCAATATTTTACCAGTATCACTTCAGAGAATTCTCTTTTTATCGTTTTTTTTGTAATAATTAGGATAGTTTGCAGTAAGCCTTATAAAGACTGCTTTTCAATCATATTTTTTTAGTAGTTCTACCGAATCAGGTGCGCTATTTATCAAAAATGATGATATTTAATATAAAAATTACATAAGTAATTTGTAAACGTAAAGTAAAGCTTTTAATTTCACATCCAAATTGTGACACCAACAAAAATCTCTTCAACCTTATTCTGTGCAAACATATTTTGCACTTAAGTTTTTGTAAAAAAATATAAGTAATGTTAATTCTACATCCAATTTATTAAAGGATTGATTGTAAAAATCATTTAAGAGAGGCTACATCAGTCTCTTCAAACCAACAATGATTAGAAACCATGGTCGCAAGAAGAAAAGCATGGAAAAACCAAGCTTTAACTACTTCAACTTCATTGCTCATCTCGCCGCTGCTCCGGCATTTAGGTAATGATATGGTTTATCTTTTATTGTCCAGAGGCAGGATTCAACTAAACATTAGATTGGTGCATCCTTTGCAGTGCATCTACGCGCAATATACTTATCACTGTTCATCTCAACTCTTCACGCTATGATCAAAATCTTTACACCTTCATACAAACTAATTTTTATTTTCTGTAATCTCCTGCTCTTTTGCATGCTTTTGCCATCAGCCCAAGCACAAAACCAAAAATTTGTTTTGGATTGGGATGGAGCTCGGATATCACAAGACGATGATTGCACCTTATGTGGAGATGATTATGCTTGCTCTAATGGCTTTGGGCAATGGAATAACGGCGAAAAGACTTTTACAGATAGCTTACCGATTGGTGCTATCATTACAAATATCACCGTAGAGGTGTTTTATGCTTGCGCGGGTTCGGCGGTTAGTGTAGAACTCAACGGTGCAACCGTAGGCGGTTTTGGAAGAGAAGGAATAGATTGTGAGTGTAATAGTTGCTCGGTATCTTCGGTCAGCTCAAATGAAAGTAACCTACTCAATGCCTACGTGAAAAACGGTGAAAATACTATCAAACTCAATACAGGAAGTGGTCTTTTCTGTGCCGATAGAGCGATCGTAACCGTTGAGTACACCCTCAACAATATTATCCAAACGCTCGCCCTACCCTCTACCAAGCTCTGCCCGGGTACGGCCTTTCCCGTCTCCTATCAGGCCACTGGTGCCTTTCCAGAGGGTAATTTATTCAGAGTAGAGTTATCCGACTCTGGTGGCGTATTTAATCAACACCCCTTAGTCATTGGAAGTGCCACCGGAGTAGCCGCTAGTGGAACCATCGAGGCAATTATCCCCGCTGGTATTACTTTTGGCCAAGGATATCGGGTAAGAGTCAGAGCCAGTGCTCCTCATGCTTTGGGTAAAAACAATGGCCGTGACCTAATCATAGGCGATACCTCAGCTCCTCATATCAAACATCCAGAAGACGTAGTGGTAAGAAGTCAATCGGGAAGTTGTGGCTCTATTGTCAACTACTCAGTGCCTCAGGCGACGGATGATTGTGGAAACCCTAATCTACGCCTTGTAGCTGGGTTGGGTAGTGGCTCTTTTTTCCCAGTAGGCATTACCCAAGAAGCTTATGAAGCCATTGACGATCAAGGCAATAAGTCCATTTGTAATTTCAATGTAATCGTTTTAGATGATCATCCCCCACAGGCCATATGCAGAAGCTTGGAGTTATTTTTAGACAGTACGGGACAAGCTACTCTCTCTGTCGACAAATTTGATAATGATAGTAATGATCCTTGCGGTATCAGTAGCAGAACACTCAGCCAAACAAATTTTAGCTGCGAAGACCTTGGTGACAAGCTCATTACCCTCACGGTACGCGATCTGGCAGGAAATATAGGTACTTGTCAGGCTAATATAGAGGTATTGGATACACTTTCTCCAGTACTTCAAGTTCAAGATATTACTTTATTTTTAAATCAGGAGGGCAAAGCTAGCCTTGACTTTGCGGATATAGATCAAGGGAGTTTTGACAACTGCTCCTTGTCTGAAATTAACATTGCTCAAACTGCATTTAGCCTTACCGATGTAGGAATTAACACGGTGGAGGTTTCTATCCAAGACGCTCAGGGAAACTCGAGCAAACAGCAAATTCAAGTAGAGGTAAAAGATACGATCTCTCCTGAGCTCATTTGTCGTGAGCTTGAAATTTTTCTAGATGAGAATGGTCTGGCCAATGTGAATGCCTCTGAGATAACGGAAATTGGCGAAGAAAATATTACTTTGAGTCTGAGCAAAGATACATTTACCTGTGAAGAGCTCGGTACGAATACCGTCAAGCTCACCGCCCGGGATGAGAGAGGAAACACGAGCGAATGCACAGCCAACATTCAAGTCTCCGATTCTATTTCTCCAAAAATACTTTGTCCAGAAGACTTATTCTTCGTAGCAGATGCTGATGCCTGTGGTGCCACGGTTGCGATTGCATCACCCCAAGTAAGCGATAATTGTGGCATTGCTCGTGTATTCAATGATTTTAATCAAAGTAATGACGCCAGTGATTTCTATCCAGTAGGTATTACCTCCGTTACTTGGTGGGTAGAAGATTTGGCTGGTAATCTAGATGCTTGTACCTTCCAAGTCATTGTAGAAGACACCTTAGCTCCTTCGGTAAATAATTGCCCCGCTGATATCCGAGTAATAGCTCCCAAAGATAGCTCAGGAGCGGTAGTCTCCTGGCTACCTCCAAGTTTCCAAGACAACTGCCCCGATTGGAGCGTAACGGCTAGTCATAGCTCCGGTAGCTTTTTCCCGATTGGCCTCACCCAAGTTACTTACCAAGCCACCGACCAAGCGGGCAATGAACGTCTTTGCGAATTCAAAATTGAGGTGGCAGAGTTCGGGCTGTCTATCAACAGCTTTTCACTGATTGACGCCTCCCAGAATTTGGTATTAGGGCCACTTCAAGAGGGCGATACGATTAATTTGGGCGATATTTCTTCCGAAACGATCAACATTGTAGCCAATACTTTCCCTCAAAAGGTAGGTAGTGTAGCACTTTCCCTTGATGGGCCTGAGTCTTATGAACAAACGGAAAATTTCCCCCCCTATGCTCTGTTTGGTGATTTTCCTTTTGGCGAATTCATTGGAGATTTATTAAAAGCAGGTGCTTACACCGTTACGGCGACTCCCTATCCTGAGCCCGAAGCACAAGGAGAAGCAGGTATCACCAAGAGCCTACAGTTTTATGTGAGTGAAAATTACTACGCTTCTTTTCAAGTGGAAGGAGAAGGAGAAGTTCTGATTCTTAATGAGCAGGAGAATTATGCACGTGGTTCAGATGTCATCGCGCAAGTGTTTCCAGCAGAAGGTTACCGTTTTGTGCATTGGGTAAATGAAGCAGGCATTGTAGTAGGTAATACCAACCCCGCTCCTTTCCAAGTGTACAGGAATTTTACTTTTACTGCCGTCTTAGAGCCTATTCCTGACCTCCAAGTAGACCGCTTTGTGCTCATAGATGCCCTGACTGGAGAAGAAATAAGTACCATCGAGGACGGAAGTCAATTAGTCATCGAGAATCTTGCACAGAGAAAGTTTAATATCGAGGCTTTCACTTCGCCCGATACCGTAGGTAGCCTTGATTTTAGATTAGGTGGGGCCATCCAAAACTTTAAACGTGAAAATAAGGCTCCCTACCGATTGTTTGATGATTCTGGGGAAACGCTGATAGCAGGTAATTATACTTTAGAAGGCGTTCCTTACACGGAATCCAGAGGAGGAGGAAGTGCCGGCTATACCCGCCGTATTGAATTTGAGTTGAAAGAACCTGCCCCCATCCGAGTTACCAAGCTACTTCTGATAGACGCTAGCCAAGATCGGGTCATTCAAGAATTACTTCCAGGTACTGAGATTCCTCTCCAGCAGATTACTCAGACCGAACTCAGCATAGAAGCGATTACCGAACCAGCCAAGGTCGGCAGTGTACAAATAAAACTGACAGGCCCTGTAAATCAAACTCAACTGGAGAGTAACGCTCCTTATACGCTTTTTGGTGATGCTTCTACAGCAGATTATTTTGGAAAGGCCTTCTTTGCAGGTTCATACACCGTATCAGCAACTCCCTACACAGAAAAAAGTGGCTCAGGAGAAATCGGTTACACTTCTACCCTCACTTTCCAGATTACGGCCAATCCGAGTGTGGAGGCCGTACAAGTAGTGAATGCTAGTGATGGAGCCATAAAAACGCCACTTACCGAAGGCGATACGATTTATCTCGCCGAATCAGAGGCCATTAGTATCCGAGCACTTTCTAATACTGCCGGCAGTATCGCCTTCGAGTTGGCAGACGCTCAAGGAAATATTTTAGTTGATCGGGCAGAGAGTGTCCGTCCTTTTAGCCTACTAGGTGATCAGAATGGGCAAAGTTATACCCCTTGGATGCCTAATCCGGGAGTTTACACCTTGACTCTTACTCCTTTTGGCGAAAGCCGCCGCCAAGGAGAGCCAGGCTCATCAACCATCATCAATTTTGTGGTACAAACAGAAGCGGTTAGCAGCTTATCAGAACCAGATGCGCCTGCCCTATCCGTCCTCCAAATGCACCCCAATCCCTTGCGAGGTACTCGTCTGCAACTTGATTTTAATCAAACTCTGCAAGGTAAATACCTGCTCAAAATTCAAACCCAGCAAGGCACAGTGATTCATCAAGAAAGCACGGAAATCAAAGAACCTTCACGATGGATTGAACTACGTCGCATTCCTTCTGGCTTAAACCAAGGGGTGTATTTCGTGATCATTGAGTCGGAGAACCAGCCCAGGTTGATGAAAAGAATTGTGAAATATTAAAAAGAGTAGTTAACTTTTAGAAAAAGAAAATATAAGTGATAAAAATCGCGGAGGTTAGTCCAATCAAGTCAGCCAGCAAGCCCGCCGTAGCTGCGTAACGCGTCTGTTTGATATTGACTGAACCAAAGTAGATGGCTAAAATGTAAAGCGTCGTATCAGTTGTGCCCTGAAAGACACAGGCCAATTTACCCATAAAAGAATCTGGCCCATAAGTCTTCATAATATCCAGCATCATTCCCGAAGAACCACTACCCGAAAGCGGTTTCAAGAAAGCCACAGGTAAGGCAAAGGTAAACTCGCCATTAATGTGAAAATACTCGAAGACACTTTCTAAACCCTTCGTAATCAAACCCAAAGCACCTGCTTCCCGAAATACGCCAATGGCAATCAGAATTCCTACTAGGTAAGGAATAATCTTTACCGCTACATCAAAGCCGTCTTTCGCTCCTTCTATGAAGGCTTCGTAGATATTGACCCGTTGAATCAGTGCTAAGACAATAAAAAAGATAATAATGGAGAAGAGCAAAACATTACTCACCAAGTTAGAAACCAAACTAATCTGCGCTTCTGGCAGTGTCGAGAAATAATAAATCGTGATGCCAATAAAACCTAAAATAACGGAAAGATAGAGCAGAAAAACAGGATCAAACAAATTGATCTTCTGAATGACGGCCACGATAATCATGCCCGATAAAGCCGTAACCGTGGTGGAGAGTAGAATAGGAATAAAAATATCCGATGGATTCTCAGCACCCAACTGGGTGCGATATACCAAAATGGTCAGTGGAATCAAGGTAAGCCCCGTGGTATTCAATACCGCGAACATAATCTGTGCGTTAGAAGCCGTGTCTGGTGTTTTATTGAGAGTTTGCATCTCGCGCATGGCTTTGATGCCGAGAGGAGTTCCCGCATTTACCAAACCTAACATATTGGCAGAAAGCTTCAAGAAAATTGGCGTAATGGCCGGATGATTTTTAGGGATTTCGGGGAAAAGCCTCTGGAAAAATGGCCCAAATACAAAGGTAAGCAGTTTGACAATGCCTGCTCGCTCCCCGATTTTCATAATGCCTAGCCACATCGCCATCGCCCCTGTCAAGCCGATGGCTAGCTCAAAAGCCGTTTCCGAAGAGCTAAACGTGGATTCTACCAATCTCTTAAAGATTTCAGTATCTCCATAGATAATCAACTGAAAAGTAGCGATGGAATAAGCAATCAGAAAGAAGGCAATCCAAATGTAGTTTAATGCCATGAGAGTGGGTAGTTTGAATGCATCAGCCGCCTTTTCACTTTACATCACCAATATAGGAATTTAATCGTTGGCAAGAGAATTTTTACCAAAATTTAGCTCCTCTATTCATTTTGCGCCAGATGGTCTTTATTCTTATTCAGGAGGTAAATGTTCCGCCTAAAACTTAACCTGCCAAAGTGGCATATTTACCCGATTTGGAACAGGTTTTGAAATTTTGTCTTAAAATTTAAACAGCGAAAACTATGCAAGAAAAAGGAACTATATCGGTTAATACGGAAAATATTTTTCCGATCATCAAGAAATTCTTATATTCTGACCACGAAATATTCCTACGCGAACTCGTTTCCAACGCCGTAGATGCTACCCAAAAGATCAAAAGACTAGCTTCTCTAGGCGAATATCAAGGTGAATTAGGCGATCTCAAAGTACAAGTTACTTTCAATGAGGAGGCCAAAACCATTACCATTAGCGATAATGGGATCGGGATGACCGCCGAAGAAATCAAGAAATACATCAATCAAGTAGCCTTCTCGGGAGCAGCCGAATTTGTAGAAAAGTACAAAGAGCAAGATGCCAAGGAAATCATCGGTAAGTTTGGTCTGGGCTTCTACTCGGCTTTCATGGTATCTAGCAAGGTGCGCTTGATTACCAAATCCCATCAAGATGAGAGTGAAGCCGTGGAGTGGGTCTGCGAAGGCGATACCTCTTTTGAAATCATGCCCGCCGTCCGCAAAGAGCGCGGTACGGATGTGATTCTCCATATCGCCGAAGACTCGGAAGAATTTTTAGACAAATTTCGCCTGCAAGGAATTTTGGATAAATATGCCAAATTCTTACCCGTTCCTATTGAATTTGAGGGCGAGAAAATCAACGATACCGCTCCCATCTGGACGAAATCGCCCAGCGACCTTAGCGATGAAGATTACCTGAAATTCTACAAGGAGCTTTACCCCATGTCGCCCGATCCGCTCTTCTGGATTCATCTAAATGTAGATTATCCTTTCGAGCTAACGGGTATTCTCTATATCCCCAAGGTGACTAATGCCAATGACATGAATAAAGAAAAAATTCATCTTTATTCTCGTCAGGTTTTTATTACAGATGAAGTCAAAGACATTGTACCCGAATTCTTAATGTTGCTGCACGGAGTGATTGACTCTCCTGATATTCCATTAAACGTATCTCGAAGCTTCCTGCAATCTGATAGCAATGTGAAGAAAATCAATAGCTACGTTACCAAAAAAGTAGCGGACAAGCTTCATGAACTTTTCAAAAACAAGCGGGAAGAATTCGAGCAAAAATGGGAAAGCATCGGCCTTTTTGTCAAGTACGGCGTGATCGCAGATGAGAAATTCTATGAAAAAGCCAAGGATTTCTGCTTACTCAAAAATATGGAGGATAAATTTTTTACCTTTGACGAGTATCGTGAGCATATTCAGGCCAACCAGACCGATAAGGATGAAAATGTGATCTTTATCTATACCTCCGACCCCGAAAAGCAAAGTACTTACATCCAATCAGCCAAGAAGAAAGGCTACGATGTCCTCAAACTCAACGACGGTCTGATTGATAATCACTTTGTTTCTGCTCTCGAGAGTAAATTGGAAAAAGTGTCCCTCAAACGCGTAGACTCCGAAACCGTAGACAAACTCGTGGATACGGGCATTGCCGCCGAGAGCGTCCTTTCCGAAGATGAAAGCACAAAACTCAAAGAAATATTTGAGAAAGTACTAGATAATAAGACGCTGACCATCAACGTGGAAGCCTTGCCTACCGACGAACTCCCCGTGGTGATTACGCTGCCCGAATTTATGCGCCGCATGAAAGATATGGCCGCTACCAACGGGATGGCCGCCATGATGGGCAATATGCCCCAGCAACTCAACGTGGCCGTCAATGGCAACCACGAGATCAGTCAAAAAATTCTCAAAACCGAAAACGAAGAAGAGCAATCCAAGTTAGTACTTCAAGTTTATGATTTGGCTTTGCTTTCGCAGAATATGCTGGCTGGCGATAGCCTCAGCCGTTTTATTCAGCGCAGTGTAGAGCTCGTCGGATAAAACTTGTAGCTCCGAAGCATTAACTTCGGCAGTTTAGTAAATAACACGCTTATCAAGCCCGAAACTGGAGTTTAAGCGTGTTATTTTTATTTTTTTATAAATTGAAGAGAGAAAAATAAACGTTACGAATGATCATCTCATCTACACGAGCATCAAAGCACCACGCAAACACCAGCGTGTCCTTACTCAATTCAGTGGTGAACTCTATTTGCCTTATTAAAGAGCAGAAAGTTAGCTTAGAGCCTTTCTCCGAAGCCATGATGAGCAAAAGCCACTGATTATTCTTAGATATTAATCAAACTAGCTCTAATCTTAGCTTTTCCCCTCCTAAAAAATCTTTATCTTGCTTTTATTTTGTCAATGCTTTTAACTTTTGGCTTCTCCAAAAGGTTAGCTAAGCTAAACTCAGGTTTATGAAATATCTCGATTTTCTCATTTTTCTATTGGCGATTTTTATAGGGCAAGCTTGCCAGTTAGAAGGCGTGCAACGTCAAGTCCCTACAATCGGTTTTTTGGACGCCTTCGAAGATGAAACCATTGCTCAGGCCAATGAAGGCTTTTTCGCAGCACTCGCCGAGCAAGGTTACCGCGAAGAAGACCAGACCCTCAAAGTCATTTATCGCAACGCCCAAGGCGATATTCCCACGCTGGTACAAGCCACCGATTACATGATTTCCCGCCAAGTTGATCTGATTGCTACCAACCCGACCGTTTCTACCATTACTGCTGTACAAAATAGCCAGAAAATCCCAGTCTGCATGATGGTGTCCTCCCGACCCGATTTGGTCAACCTCACCGACGACGAGGGCAACCCACCCGAGCGTCTTTTTGGAGTCTACGAGGACTTGGACTACATTGCTACTTCCGTAGAAATTATTAAAGAACTCCAACCCAAAGCACAAAAAATCGGGGTAATTTTCAACCAAGCCGAACCCCAATCCATCAATGCCCGCAAACGAATTGCCGAAACTTGCCAAGATATTGGCCTAGAACTGATTGCTTCTCCGGTCAATAATTCTTCAGAAACGCAATTAGTCGTAGAATCACTTATTAACAAAGGCATTGATGCTTTCTTTGCCATGCCAGATAATGTCGTTTTTGCTTCTTTCGAGGTGATTTACAAGGCTTGTGACCAAGCCGACATACCTATTTTTACCAGTGAAGAGGGCTTGGTTAAGCGAGGAGCCGTGGCGGCCTACGGAGCCGATATGTACCAATGGGGTTTTCAGGCGGGAAAAGAAGCCGCACAATATTTCAAGGGTGACCAGCGCCGAATTCCTGCTTTAGAAAAAGTCCATTTGCATAAAAAAATCTACAATGCTGAAGTCGCCCAGAAATACGGCATCCAAGTAGATAATTCATTTACCAAAGTAGAAGACTCTGCCATCCAAGCATCTGCGGAAAAGAACACGGCTTCGGAAGGGTTTGATTTTAATAATTTCTATTTGTCCGCGCTTATGCTCGGCTTGGGGCTTTCAGCCATGGGCATTGGGATTTTTATTTCCATGCGAATTTTTGATATTCCTGATATTACCACCGATGGTAGTTATACGCTGGGGGCAGCCGTTACGGCGGTGATGTTGGTTAATCAATATCCTTTGTATTTGATCGTTTTGGCTGTAATCGGATCGGGTGTTCTGGCGGGCATTTCTACGGGTTTTATTCACGCCAAGTTAAAAGTAAATGCGCTCTTGGCCGGAATTCTGGTCATGACGGGGCTCTATTCGGTCAATCTCATGATTATGGGGCGCTCCAACATACCCCTCTTGGATCAGGCAAATTTGTTGGATATGATTAGTTTTTTTCATAGTAATTTCTTGTCTGAGCTAAGTATGCTTTTATTGATTACGGCTTTGCTTTGGTTCTTGATCACTTACCTGCTGAGCACAGACTTTGGTCTGGCGATGCGTGCCACAGGGAATTCTGAAACCATGATTCGAGCCAACGGAGTAGATACAGATTTGATGAAAATTATTGGCTTAGGCATTTCTAACTCTTTGGTGGCTCTGAGTGGCTTCTTGATTACCCAATATCAAGGTTTTGCCGATATTAATATGGGAATTGGTATCGTGATCGTGGGCTTAGGATCGGTAGCGATTGGTGAAACGTTGAGTGGCTGGCTCGGCCTGAAGCAAATCCAATATCGTATCTTGGGGGTCATCACGGGTACCATTCTCTTCCGTTTAATTCTGGCCATTACCTTGGCCTTGGGAGTCAATCCTAACTTACTTAAACTAATCACAGCCGTATTTGTACTATTCGTAGTTGCCTTGCCCAACCTAAGAGGGTTTTCCAGTAAATAGTACTTTTTTTAGAAATTTCCTCTCTATGGAGCAAACTATTTGTATCTTTCTTATGTTATTATAATAGTTAAGCTTATAAAATAAATTTCCAACTAAAATATAATAACTATATATGTCAAAAGGCACAATTAAATTTTTCAATGAAAATAAGGGATTCGGTTTTATTACAGTAAAAGGCGAAACTTCGGATGTTGATGTGTTCGTACACGCTTCTGGATTTACCGATGAAGTAGAAGAAGTATTTGAAGGTGAAAAGGTAAAATTTGACGTGGTCATTGGTAAGAAAGGTCCTGCTGCTGTCAATGTAAAGCCCCTCTAAGATATTATCTCCCCCTCCCTCTCTCAAGCTCCACCTCTTGGAGCTTTGTTTATCCGTTATTGAAGAATTAATCCACTTGAATCTTTTCTTTGATCTAAAAGCCTAAAAGTTTAGCTTTTCGTCAAAATACCATCTCTATCCAAGTAACTAACCAGTTGGCTTTGAAAAAGAATAGGAGAAGCGGTATGATAAGGATCAGTAAGCAAATGCGGTCATAGAGCTTAAAAGAGGGCAAAGCTCCTTCCCAAGTAGACTCTTGGGGCGTTTTGAAAAACATATAATAGGGAAGCTTCAGATAGAAAAACAAAGAAACAGCCGTATTTAACAAGCCAAAAACGAATAAAATAAGCATTAATTGGTTCGGTTGAGCAGAATAGGCTTCCCATAAGGAAGAAAAGATCAGCAACTTCGCCGTAAATCCCGCCGTGGGTGGCAATCCAGTCAAAGCAATCATAATCAATAGCGCACTTGCCCCCAACCACGGATACGCTAAACCCAAGCCTTGATAGCTCCTTAGATCATACTTTTCGGCAAAGGGTGTGTAATTAGCCAACATTTCTAGAAGCAAAAAAGCCGCAAAATTCATAAATAGATAAATTGTGGCATAAAACATTAAATTCTGTGAGGCAGAATTCGTAGCAGCCACCAAGGGAACGAGCAAAAAGCCCGCATGAGCGATAGAAGAATAGGCCAAGAGGCGTTTTCCATTTTCCTGCCAAAGAGCCGAAAAATTGCCAAAAGTAATGGTAATCAGGGCGATTAAAGCTAGTACTTCTGTCCAATAAAAATTATTGTTTCCCCAATGAAATGCTTCTGTAAAAATGCCTGAAATCCGAAATAAAATCCAAATTCCCGCCAACTTGGGAACAATCGAAAAAAAGGCTACGATTGGCGTAGGAGCTGCCTCGTATACATCTGGCGTCCAGACGTGAAACGGAACGGCCGATATTTTAAAAAAAAGTCCTCCCACACTCAGCAATAAACCCAGAAATACGGGCAACGAACTTGCATTGGATAGCATTTGCCCGAAAGCAGGATCATAGATATGTAAAGTTCCACTTAGGCCATAGAGCCAAGACATCCCGTAGAGCATGATTGCCGAAGAAATCGCCCCAAAAAGCAAATATTTCAAGCTTCCTTCTGCACTTTTTCGGTCAAAAGGCAGAGCAGTGAGTAGGTAAGAACTGATGGATACCAACTCTATGGAAATATAAATCGTGAGCAGATTGGCAGACATCACCATGAGGTGTGCCCCCAAAAGTACACTGAAAATGAGTGCGAAATACTCTCCCCAAGGCCCAGAAGCACGACGGAATAGTTTGGAATAACGGCTAATCCAGAGTGTAACCAGTCCGGCTAGTAGGAAAAGATATTTAAAACCCATGCTCGCCCGATCTAAGATGAGCATCTCAAGAAACAAACCTTTTGGCTTAACCCCTTGAAAATCAACAAATAGCCAGCAATTAGCCAGCAAACACAGCCCTATCCACAAGCTACCCAACAGACAAAGCGATAACCAGGACTTTCTCTTCCCAATTAGATCAAAGATCAATAATGATAAGAAGCCACTAATGAGAATCATTTCAGGAATAAAAAAATAGAGACTACCTGTGATGGCCTCTAGCTTGGCTGATAATTCATTGACTAGTTGGGTAGAAAACATTGCTTGTTTGCTTAGAAAGTAGCAAAACTAGCAAAGTCTGGTCGCAATGAAAAGCTGGTTTACGAAAGGGACGGCGTTTTTGCAGAAATCTTACCCGAAGGCTAGGCTCGCCAAGCCATATGCGCGAGAGCACAAATTCAGACTCAGCCAGAGAATTCATCACCGATTACTAAATACGCACGCCAATGACCAAGATATCATCTATCTGTTTTTGCTCTTCGTCTCCCATCCACTCTTGAAGAGCTTGCCCCATCATTAATTGTTGTTCTGCCATGGGTTTTTCGTGAATTTCCCAAATTAACTTACGAAAGCGTCCCATGGTCAGTTTGCGTTGACGCTCCCCACCAAATTGGTCGCGATAGCCATCCGAAAAAATATAGAAAGTAGTAGACTTAGGCTGAGAAAGGTCAAAGGTATGGCGGGTAAAGGAGCGTTCCTTACCATTAAGATTTCCTCCCACTTCGTAGCGATCGCCTTTAATTTCCCGCATTTTTTGCTGTTGGATGATCAGCAAGGGATGATGCGCTCCGGCAAATCTCAGGACTTTGGCCTGTTGGTCAATCACCACGAGGGCAATGTCCATCCCGTCTTTGTTTTGTGTTTCGCCTTGTTTGAGTGATTGGTAAATTCCGTTATGCAGTTCTTCGAGGATTTGCTCGGGATGATCTACATTTTCTGGTTTAACAATACTATTGAGTAAGTTATTCCCAATCATACTCATGAAAGCACCTGGAACTCCGTGCCCTGTACAATCTACGGCGGCTATGATCAATTTGCCACTAAATTCTCCAAACCAATAAAAATCGCCAGAGACAATATCACGAGGACGATAAAAGATAAAATATTCGTGGAGGTATTTACTTATTTTCTCGTCCAGGGGTAGCATCGCATTTTGGATATAGCGAGCGTAATTGATACTGGAAGTAATGGCTTTATTTTTTTCCTCGATTTTATCTTTCTGAAACTCGATGGCGTTTCTCTGCACCAGAATTTCTTCTTTTTGCTTATTAATTTTATTATTCTTTTCGGTTAGGAGGGCATTGGCTCTTTTTTTCTGAATATTTGTACGATGGAGCACAAATGCTAAGAGTGCCACCAAGGCGAGGCCGATGGCAATGGCCCAAGTGATGGCGTTTTGTCGTTGAATGGTGGCTTCTCTGGCCTTGAGTTGGGTTTCTTTAATTTCTTTCTCGGTTTTGAGCAAGAGATTTTCTGCTTCCTTCTTTTCTTTTTCGGCTACAATTTTCTTTTCGCGGAACTTCTGTTTTTCTATTTCCTCTGCTTTGAGGCGATTCTCAGTTTTGAGTCTGAGGTTTTTTTGTAGTTGGCGGTCGGCTTCGAGCTTAATTTGTTCTTGTAACAAGATTTGTTTTTCAATTCTTTCTTGCTTGAGATTATTTGCTATCCGCAGTTTTTGATTCTCGGTTTCTTTCTTTTCAATCTCATAGCGGGTTTGTATTTCGGCGATTTGTTGTTGAGCACGTTCGTCGAAAACATCTCCCATCAATTTGTGGTATTTTTTGAAATGCATGAGTGCTCGTGGGTAATTATTTCTGGCTGAATCGAGACTAGCTTTGGCAAGATAAGCTTCGGCTTGTAATGCCTTGAGGTCGTTGCCTTCGGCTGTGAATAGGCTTTCTTCTAGTGAGTATTCTGCCTCATCATAACTGCCCATCAGAATCTGGAGCTGAGCAATGTTATTGAGCGTGTTGGCTGTTCCTTTACGATCATTGAGCTTCTGTCTGATTTTGAGTGCTTTTTGATAACTTTCGAGTGCGGCTTGGTAATCACCTTTTTTACGATAGATGACTCCCATGTTATTTAGGCCAAGCGCTTCATAATAAAAGTTTTGCAGTTTATGATTAATTTCCAAAGAAGCTTTGAGCCACTTGATTGCTTCATCATAGTTGCGCTTATCCAGAAAAATATTTGCCATATTGTTGTAAGAGCGAGCGCGTCCGGGTAGGTCGTTGCGTCTTTCTCGGAGGCGGAGTGCTTTGCGTGTGTATTCTTCGGATTTTTCGTAATAACCGAGCCCTCGGTAGATAATGGCAACGTTATCAGAAGTAGTGCTGATGCCATCTAATTCCTCTTCTTCTTCATAAATTTTAAGTGCTTTTAGATAATAATCCAGCGATTCAGAATACTTTTCCATATTCATGGTCACTAGACCTAGATTATTATAAGCATCTGCTAGCCCCAAGCGGTCATTATGTATTTGGCTAGTGGCGAGTACTTCTTTAAAGCTATCATAGGCTTTTTCCAGATTGCCTTGTACCCAATAAGTACTACCGATGATATTGTAGGCTTCTATCAAACCTTCTCGGTAGTTGAGCGAATTGGCCAAAGATACGGCTTCATCGGCGTAGCTTCTTGCTTCAATTGGATCTATCTCGAAAACAGATCGCCCCAAATTGTTCAGGATATTCACGCGACTTGTATCAGGAGGGGTTTGGCGTACAAGTTGAACTAGCCGGTCCGTATCTTGCTCCTGTGCGACGCTTGGCCGTACGAGATAACCCGTACATACGAATAAAGTATATAAAAATAGCCTCAATTTTTTCATACCAAAGATTGATTCAGAGACTGAGTTTAAATTTTGAGTGCTAAAAGACCTGATTTTTCCTCGTGAGCTATGTTAGCAGACATATCTTTTCTTCCTCTAACTTGGGCTAGCTTGGAGTGATGAAGCGACTGAGGCTCCCCTCACTGCAAATCATAGTCCTTTTGGTGCCTGTTGAACTTAGATTCAAGAAACAGTCAATGAGCAACTTGTCAGTTTGTGAGATAAGTCGTACTGATTAAGCCGGATTTCGTGTGTAATGTGTGAAGAATATCTAGTGGTTTGTGTGTCGTGAATTAATCGCTTCACTAGATGAGTGATGTACTAGACTCGCTTATTCAATGATTTTTATGCTGTTGGTAATTAAATAGCAAGGTTTGTACCATGTTAACCGAATCAAAAGAACCTAGCTTGATCTGGGGAGCAAACTAGGTAATGAAAGATGGGGGTTTTTACTAAGAGGCTCTGTTTTAGCTACTGGTAATCAGGACTTTACTTGGCATTTTCAAGTACCTGCTCCTTGATTTTTAATCTTACGTATGTATGAAATTGGGTTATTTTATCAATTTCCTAGCTCAGTGT
Organism: uncultured Cytophagaceae bacterium; assembly: GCA_964551015.1. Taxonomy (GTDB): domain Bacteria; phylum Bacteroidota; class Bacteroidia; order Cytophagales; family Microscillaceae; genus CAZKBP01. The sequence continues at coordinate 211,338 of CAZKBP010000006.1, forward strand.
AGTATACTGATTTGAAATTCTTGATCGCTACTTCTTGAATTTTTTGGGGATTGATCTTGAGCACCATCCAATCTTCTACTCTTTCTGCTTGTCCTTCTACTTGGACAGGCAGACCCACGTAGTCTAACACTTGTTGATTGACGGGCTGTCCATCTTGGCCGATGAGAATAAAATAATTCCGTTCTCCTTCACCGTTGTTGATGACCAATACGGGAGGAATACCCCCGTCAATACAACGTACGCCACAGGAACGATGGATTTTGCCATAGCCAGGTTTCATCAGTCCAAAAAAGCATTTCGAGTCCACGATTTCTCCCTTGAGTTTCAGGCTACCCAAGGCTTCTACTTTGCGTTCGGGGCGAGGTTCTTCTAACTTTTGAATCACACTCATTTGATTTTTAGCTACGGGTACTTCCAGTACGGTTTTTCCATCATAATAGAGTAATTCACTTTCTAACTGAACCAATTGATTTTCCAAACTTCCCCCCGCTTGTTCCTTAAGTAGGTTGATCGTTTTGTAAGCATCAGATTTACCGAAGCCGAAGAGCAGAAAATTTTGATACTCATCGTTCTCCACTTTTACTCGAAGCATCGGAACTGGGTATTCCTCGATGGTACCCTCTACTTGGGAAAAATAGCCAAGCTCAGAAACACCATTGTTAAAGCCTTGCTGTGAGAAAACATAGGCTACCGCGACAATGATTACCAAAACGGTCAGTAGTAATACATTTCGCTTCATTTTTGAAGCATATGAAGCAGGAGCTTGGTCTTGCCAGCCAATATAAAATTCGTCTTTTTTCATGATCGCATTACTAATTACGGATTCTAAAATTGAAAAATGCTCAAACCCTTATTTGAAAACAGAAGGCAGAGCCCATTCTGCGGTATTTCTAGATCAGCTCTTGATCTGCAAGGGCTCGATTTCGGTTCCTTCGGGATGAGGTTTGGGATTTACGTAAATAGTATCGCCCTCTAGCCTAAGCTCGTAGGTCGCTACTTTTTCGGTAAATGGCGGAGGTGAAGTGCCATTGTGAGGTAAATATTGATACCCGTGCCACGGACAAGTAACACATCCGTCTATTACCTTACCCTCACCCAGCGGGCCATTCTGGTGCTTGCACACGTTAGAAATGGCCGAAAGCTTCCCCTCATACTTGAAAACCGCGATGCTTTCACTTTTGACGTGTACTACTTTGGCTCTATCCTCCTCTATATCAGCTATTTTCCCCACCTCGATCCATCCTTGGTTCGCCACCAGCGTATGATTGTCTATCTTGCTTTGCTTGAATCCTGCCACCAGATGTAAGCCTATGATCATGACCATCCCTCCGCCGAGCAGGGCGACCAATACTGGAGAAGTCTCGACTTGAAAAGCCCCCAACATTACGTGCATAATGACTAGGCCATAAGCCACGTAGACCATCATATGCAATCCTTTCCAGACCTTTGGGCTTAGATTTTTGAGCCAATAATCATGACTGGTGGCCGCCATCAGAAAAAGAATAACCAAGGCAGAAAAGCCCAGCGTTTGATAAGGGAAATTTACAAAAGAATCATAACGCAAATTAGAAATAAAGATGGAGTAAACCGGATTCACATTACCGAAGCCGTGAAACCAGATCATCGAGAAAATACCGTGTACGGCCGCGATCAAAAACATCGTAACGCCTAAATGCCGACGATTGTAAAGTAGGGGCAAGAAACGCTCATCTAATCTTGCCAGAGGGCCGATGGCCAAAATCACGTGGAGCATTAAAATAGCAAGCGTCGCCGTGGCTCGGATAATGAGCGTCTGTGGCGTGATGTTAGGGTGAAAAACGGCATTTAGGCCAATGAATAAGCTTAAATAGAGCACAATCAAGCCCAGCATGATGAAATCGTATCTTTTTTTCTGGCGGTTCCAAAGTACAGGTTTATAACCAACGGCCATAATTAATTAGATTTTGAGGTTTTGGAAAAGGGAATCGTTTTGACAACGTGTTCAGCTACATTGCAATGAAAGAAGATCCCTTGGGCATCGGCAAGTTTGCTTTTTTCCAAGGGGAATCGGTAGAGCCCAGTTCCCCCTATGTTAGCCACGAAGATACTTCCTTCTAATTGGTTAGACCCATCAGGGCTCAGGTACAAGGTAGGAGCGGGTGACTGAACGGGTTCTTTCAAGAAAAGCTCTAACTGATAATGCTCTGCTTGGTCTTTTCTGATGTTTACTTTGTAATCTTCGCCATCGATTTCTCGGACGATGGTTTCGTAGGCATCTGGTAAACTTTTGTCCACCAGAGACTGATGAGGAAAATCTGGAATCACCATCAAAGCTGCTATAAATCCTAGGGGCAGTAAGATGGCCCATAAGCTCCAGATGAAACGATGTCTTTTGCGGAGAGAAGTAATCATAGGGATGACTTTTTTGCATTTAACCATTTGGGTAATAAAACAATCCACAGGGCCACGCTCGCTGGAAAGAGCAACAAGCGAAGTACCCAAGAAGCTCCTGCTGCATCTTGGTCAATTACTTTTATTCCTTTGATGACAAAGAAAATAGCAAAAATAAACCCGATTAGTACATATATGCCGAATACTCCTAAGAAAATGGCGAAGAATACTTTCATGGAATTCTGTTTGATAATATGTGCTTAAATTAAAAGAATCAATAAAGCCTTGAGACTCTACTATCAAGATTACGTTTTGTTAAGAAGTTGTAGAGCCGATGGGAAGCCTTTTTACCAAGCCCCCAATGGTCAGCCCTTGTACTACGATCGAGAAAACCACCACAATGTAGGTCATCGTTACGACCAAATCTCGTGGCATTTCCTGAGTCAGGGTTAGTGCTAAGGCGACGGAAATACCTCCTCGCAATCCTCCCCAAGTCAAAAGCGCAATGGTACTACGCACGGATTTTCCATGACGCAACCTAGTGAGAGGCAATGGAATTAATACGGAAAGTAATCTTGACAAAAGTACAATTGGAATAGCCAAAAGGCCGATTAATACATAATTAAAATCCCAAGTAACCGTCAGTAATACTAACCCGATTAATAAGAAAAGAATGGCATTCATAATTTCATCTATCATCTCCCAGAAGTGATCCACCGGGGGGCGAGCTACTTCCTGATCTGATTTTTCACGTAAGGCTCCAATCACGAGTCCAGCCATCACCACGGCCAAGGGGCCTGATACATGAATCAAACTGGCCAGAGAATAGCCTCCCATCACCACCGCCAAGGTAATCATCACGTCCACTACATCGGCATCCACACTCTTGATGAGCCAGTAGCCCACGTAGCCCAAAACCAAACCAAATAACACGCCACCCAAAGCTTCTTCCAGGAAAAGATTCAAGATTTCAGAGGCGCCTACTTCGCCCATTTCCGCGATCTCGAAAATACTGAGGAAAACCACCACGGCCACTCCGTCGTTTAAGAGCGATTCTCCTGCAATATCCACCTCGATTTGCTTTGGGACATTTGCTTCCTTAAGAATAGCCAGTACTGCAATCGGGTCAGTGGGTGAAATCAACGCGCCAAATAAAAGACAATGGATGAAAGCCAAGGGAACGCCCAGCATACTACAAACTCCATATATCATTCCTCCCACCAAGAAAGTAGAAATCAGAACGCCTAGCGTGGCATACACCAGTACAATTCCTTTTTCTTTGATTAGCGTATTTGTATCCGTATGGAAAGCCCCTGCGAAAATCAAGAAACTCAACATCACCTCGAGTAATATTCTCGAGAAGTCTACACCATCCACAGCACTCCGAGCAGATTCGAAAAAACTGGGTACAAACGTCCCGATCAGAATGACAGAGATCGAACTCAAAAGCGCGATCAACATCACCCCGATGGTAGCGGGCAACTTCAGGTATTTATAGTTTATGTAGCTAAAGAGTGCCGCTAAGGCAATCAGGATAGCAAAAGAATCAAATAAATTCATAATTATACTGATCAATTAAGTATTTAGTCAATATTGGTTTGAGCTATTTTTTATGTAAATATCTGAAAACCAACATATTGAAAACTAATAATGTAAACTACTTTAAGTTTTTGTCTTTATGATCCTCTAAAAAAGGCAATTTTAATCAGGAATAACTTGAACTAATTTTAGTAGACTACTTATTATTGAACAGTTATTACTTATTTCTAATTATAAAAAGTATCATGATGGCTACTCACTGACTATAGTCCTGGATTTACACCGCCATACTGAATGCCTGTGAGGCGATACATGTCATAGTTGAAAGTGCTAATATCCTTTTGGCTGAGCTTGTTCACATCCTCGTAGCCCATCGAGCGCAGGGCAACGCCCATCAATTCTTTACTTGCCTCGAAGAAATTATGGAGTTGCTGAGCCGACTGCTCTATTTTGAAACGTGCTCTCAGATTTTCTTTCTGGGAAGCAATGCCCACCGGACAGTTATCGGTATGGCAAGCCCGCATTCCCAAGCAACCAATGGCCTGCATGGCCGCGTTAGAAACCGCCACCGCATCTGCGCCCAAGGCCAATGCCTTGATAAAATCCGAAGGCACACGCAGCCCGCCCGTTACGATAAGGGTAACTTCCTTCGCCCCACGCATATCCAAGTACTTGCGGGCACGCGCCAAAGCGGGGATAGTCGGGATGGAAATATGATTACGCAGAATAATGGGAGCCGCACCCGTGCCTCCTCCCCTTCCGTCTAAGATGATGTAGTCCACGCCTACATCCAAGGCAAACTGCAAATCTTCCTCGAGGCGATTGGCTGACATTTTGAAGCCGATGGGAATGCCTCCCGTAATGTTGCGGACTTCATTGGCGAAGCCCCGAAAATCTTCCACCGTTTTCATATCCGTGAAAGTGGCAGGGCTGATGGCGGCTGTTCCTTCATTCAGTCCACGGACTTTGGCAATTTCACCAACGACTTTGTAGCCGGGTAAATGCCCGCCGGTTCCTGTTTTAGCTCCTTGCCCCGCTTTGAAGTGAAAGGCTTGTACTTTTTTGAGTTTGTCCCAAGAGAAACCAAATTTGGCCGAGGCTAATTCGTAGAAATAGCGTGAATTATTTTCTTGTTCCTCGGGTAGCATTCCTCCTTCTCCTGAGCAAATTCCTGTGCCTGACATCTCGGCTCCCTTGGAGAGGGCAATCTTGGCCTCACGCGAAAGTGCCCCGTAGGACATATCCGAAACAAAAACGGGCATCTCCAGCTCCAGAGGTTTCTTTGCCTTGGGGCCAATCACCACTTTCATGCTCACGGGATGATCGTCTAAAAGTGGTTTTTGAGCCAACTGGGCGGGTAAGAAAATAATATCTTCCCACTTAGGAAGCTTATTACGGTCTACACCCATGGCTTCGGTCGCTCCGTGATGGCCGTATTGGGTCAGACCGTTTTTAGCTAAATGCTCGATGTATCGAGTGTAAGGCTCGGTGCTTTCGGGGTGGGTATCGGCATAATCTCCCAAGTATTCATCTGATTTGAAGGGAGAGGGAATAATTTGATCTTCGAAATAGGCAACTTCATCCTCATCCACGTAGAGTTTTCCATCCTCGGTGGCGGTAGTAAACTTATGCAGGCGCTCGTCTGGCGCATATTCACTCACCCCCGTGTCGTAGCGGTAGTCCCAGTTGTGTAGGCCACAAATCAGGTTATGCCCCTCGATGCGACCATCACTCAGCAAGGCTCCACGGTGTAGGCATCGTCCGTAGAGTACGGACACCTCTTCTCCATCTTTGACTAATACCAAGTCCGTATTGAGGACTTTGGCGTGGCTTGGTTTTTTTTCGGGTAAATTGGAGATTTCGGCAATTTGCACCGCTTTCCCTAATTCACTGAGCTGTTTCTGATACTTGTTTTCTATGTAATTACTCATTTATTTTTTTTTAGGCAAGTTAATTGTTTTTTGAAGGGTAGGAAAACCCTGGCTGATATTTAGATTAAATCAAAGCAACGTCCGTTACAACTTCTAGCATAGCCGGACCAGTATGCGCCAATACTTTTTGCATGGCTTCGGCTAATTGACTCTTTTCGGTAACCCGAATACCCAAGGCTCCACAGCTATTGGCATAATCGGCGAAGTTGGGATTGTGCAGACTGGTTTGCCAGACATCAAATTCGCCCGAGCGTTGTTCTTTAGAAATTTTCCCTAGTTCGGAGTTATTGAGTAGGATTAGCTTGATGGGCATGTTGTATTTGACGGCCGTGGTGATTTCTCCCATATATTGGCCGAAGCCTCCATCTCCCGCCACCGCAATCACGGGACGGCTTTCTCCCACGGCGGCCCAAGCACCCATGGCGGCCGGAAAAGCAAAGCCAATCGAGCCTAAATAACCCGACATGATAAAATCGTGCTGCTTGCTCTCGATGTATCTTCCCAAGGAATAGGCATTATTTCCCACGTCTACCGTGATGACAGCATTCTCGGGGACAAATTGATTCATGGCGTCAAAGACCGAAATAGAGTTGAGTCCTTTCCCGTGGTCATCTTCTAGCCTGCGCTTTTTCTCTGCCCGCCAGATTTCCCAGCGTTTGGCCACTTCGGGTTTTTGGTCAATGGCAGCCAGGGTTTGTCCTTTTAGTTTTTCCAAGAAAATATCTACCGTGGCACTAATTTCTCCCCAAAGTGGATAATCAATTTGGTGGAACTTGGCAATGGTCATGGGGTCATAGTCCACTTGAATGGTCGGGATTTTAGAAGTAATCCCCGTGTGATTGGAGAAAGAAGCTCCAAAGACACAGAGCAAATCTGCCTCGTTCATAAACCAACTGGCAATGGGTGTTCCGCTACGACCCAGTACTCCCGCGCCGAGTGGATGGTGGTCAGAAATTAAGCCTTTGCCTTTGAAAGTAGTCATCACGGGAGCGTTGAGAAATTCAGCCAGCTCAATGATTTTTTCCTTGTGGAAGCGAGCTCCGTGCCCCATGATGATGATCGGGCGTTTGGCTTTTTTAATCTGCTCAAGGGCTTGCTCGGTTTCAGCTTGGGGAGGGAGGATTTTGAGGGAAGGAATGCGATGCTCGAGGGTGCCTACTTTTTGGTTTTCCGAGGCTTTTAGCACCTGAATTTCATCAGGAAAAGTTAAGTGTGAAACTTCTCGGTTCAAGATGGCGTGCTTCAAGGCCAATACCATCAATTCGGCGTGCTTGCTGGTGCCTTGTACCCGATGATTAAAATGCGCCACGGATTCAAAAGCAGCTACCAAGTCTACTTCCTGAAAATTCCCCGTACCTACTACCTGCGTGGCGACTTGTCCACTCAAGGCCAAGAGGGGAGCGCGATCATTTTTGGCGTCCCACATCCCCGTGTACATGTTGGTTGCTCCTGGGCCAGCGATGGCAAAACATCCGGCGGGTTTGCCTGTCAGTTTACCATAAGCCGAAGCGGCAAAGGAAGCGGCTCCCTCGTGGCGTATCCCGATAAACTTTAGCTTTCCTTGCTGTTCCAAACGCTTCATGGCATCAGCAAATCCTAAATTAGAATGCCCCACCATCCCGAAGACGTGCGTTACCCCGCCTGCTACCATGGTTTCGGCCATCACATCCGAGATGGTGCGCTCGTGCTCGGGTTCTGGCACTAAACCTACATAAATACCATCTTCTCTTTCTTCTAAGGCATAGGTGGCTACGCCATCGTCGAAGCCTGGGGCTTTGCCACTACAGGGATCATAGTCCCAACCGTGCCAAGGGCAGCGTAAGAGGCCATTTTCAATAGAGCCTTCTCCCAAAGGACCGCCTTGGTGGGGGCATTTATTGTCCAGGGCACAGAATTTTCCTTGGTGGTGAGTGAGGCAGATGCCTTTGTGACCTGCCGTAACGGTCATTACGCGCCCTTCGGGCAAGTCTTGGGGATTGTCTAGAACTTTATGCCAGACGAGTGCTTTATCTTGAGCTTCCATGTGTCGAGTATTTTTTCAGTAAACAGGCTTCTTCTCAAAGGAATAATTTCCCAAATATTGGGGACTTCTCGTGGGAAGAATGTAATACAGGCGACAAAATAGTGGAAACTGGGAACTTTTCCTAAGAACTTGTATTATGGATTACTCAGTAGCCGAAGAGGTTGCCCTGATGTTATCCCCAGAGTTCGTGATGCTTTTGTGTTCCAGTGTCTTTTCTCGCGGTGTCACGGGAGAGACGTTTCCTCTGCTGGAACCAAAATATTCTGGTAAAGACAGTAACAACTCTTGCCTCAAGTTACTTACCCCTTCTACGGGCACTGGAGGCATGAATCGTGGCCTAATTTTCAATCCAACTACTCAGGCTATGGACTCGCTGCCCTCGGTGATAAGCCACTATGTAGCAGCCAAGCCCGTAGCGTTTTAATTGATCGCTAAAAGATTTGGCTTCCCAATAGCTCCGAAAGAAGCCCAGCATGTAGCGATTCACCCGAGGGTTACTCCGATCTACATAAAAGCTCGGTGAAGCCTGATGGAAACGATCAATCGGATGCCGCTGATATCCAGCAACTTGTACCCGAAATAGCACATCATCCCGGAGATTGCGCGTGCGTTTGAGCCAGTAGTGATAATGCGTTTGCAGGGAATCAATCCAATCTTCTTTCTGGGCAATTTCGTCGGCCAGGAGATCAAAGGTTATTTTCAGCGAGTCCAGAGCGTTTCTCAGAGAGTCTTCTTCTCGCTGCTGAGCTTGGGCACGGTCGCTCCAGGCTTTCCAGAGAATCAGGTCTTTTTTCATCGTTTTGAGTTCCTGCTTGATCTCGGCTTCTTCGGCCGGGCTGAGTTCTTGAGCCTGCAATTGGGTGAAGGTTTGCCCCAGTGATCCAAAAGCCAAGATGAAAAACGCCAGATGGTAAAGATTCATACGGTGGTATTCTATTTACAAAAGAGAGCAACTCCGAAACTGGAGTTTCGGAGCGACTGTGATTGATTCCGACGCCGAAGCTTCGGAACTATAATTTTCTCTCGAGAAAATCGGTCATCATATTGTACAAATGAAAACGGGTGTTACCGCCACTGATGCTATGCGCCCGATTGGGATAGTAAAAAGATTCAAATTGTTTGCCCGCATCAATTAAAGCATTTTGCAATTCCACGGCATTCTGAAAATGTACATTATCATCGCCTGTCCCGTGTACGAGCATATAATTTCCTTCTAACTTGTCTACGTGGAAAATCGGCGAATTATCATCATAGCCTTCGGGATTATCTTGGGGTTTTTTGAGGTAACGCTCTGTGTAGATAGTGTCATAAAACCGCCAAGTAGACACAGGAGCCACGGCAATCGCCGATTTGAACACCTCGGCTCCTTTGGTAATACAAAGCGAAGACATATATCCTCCGTAGCTCCAGCCCCAGATACCGATTCGCTCCGCATCTACATAATCTAAGCCTGCAAAATATTTCGCAGCCGCGATCTGATCTTGGGTTTCGTATTTGCCCAATTGGGCGTAGGTGATTTTTTTGAATTCCGCTCCACGGCCACCCGTACCTCGGTTATCCACACAAGCGATCATATAACCTTTGCTGGCTAAAACTTGGTACCAGAAAAAGTTGAAACTATCCCAAGCGTCCGTTACTTGCTGAGAACCTGGCCCGCCGTAGACAAACATCAGGAGGGGATATTGTTTATTTTCATCAAAATCGTGGGGCTTGATTGTCCAGCCATTGAGTTTTACGCCTTCTTGGGTCTCGAGGCTAAAAAATTCTTTATAGTTGATTTTGTAATTTTTTAGGCGGTCTTGGAGGACTTGATTGTCTTCTCGCACGGTGATTTCTTTGCCCGTTTTACCTTCATGAATGCTCACACGTGTGGGGGTAGAGGCAGCACTGAAATAATCTAGATAATATTTGAAATCAGGGCTAAAATCAGGACTATGGGTTCCTTTTTGCTGGGAGAGTTTGACCTTTTTCTTGCCATCCAATCCGATACGATAGATTTGCCTTTCCAAGGGTGAGTCTTCGGTAGAAGTGTAGTAAATCGCTTTTTGCTTCTCGTCTACGCCCATCAGTTCACGAGCTTCCCAATCTCCTTGGGTAATTTGATTGATGAGTTTTCCCTCCATATCGTAGAGATAGAAGTGCTTGTAGCCATCTTGCTCGCTCGAGTGCAAAAAACGCTTTCCATCTGACAGGTAAGTGAGATCATCACAAAAATCCAAATCCACGTAGGTATCACTTTTTTCCGTAAGGATGCGTTTGGTTTCTCCGCTCTCGATATTGGCGTGTAAGATATCCAATTGATTCTGTAAGCGATTCATTCGGCGGATAGAAAGCACATTGGGGTCGAGCGTCCAGTTGATCCGAGGAATGTAGATGTCAGTTTCTTCTCCAATATCCATTTTGGTGGATTGATTTTTTTCCAAATCATATACAGAAATGGTGATTTTGGAGTTAGTTTCTCCGGCTTTGGGGTATTTGTATTTGTAGTTTAGGGGATAATCTTCGCGTGGCCCCAGCCAAAGTTGCATGGTATATTCCTTGACTTCTCTTTCATCAAAAGTGTAGTAAGCGATTTTCTTACTATCTGGCGACCAAAAAAAAGCCTTGGCAAAAGAAAATTCTTCTTCGTAAACCCAGTCGGCACTGCCGTGAATGATTTCATTGACACGTCCGTCGGTGGTGAGTTGTTTTACCTTCATGTCGCTCAGGTTGGTCACGTAAAGGTTATTTTCTCGCACCCAAGCGACCTGAGAGCCATCTGGGGAAAAGGTAGCATAAGACTGGCGGTCTCCCTCAGCGATGGCTTTCATTTGCTTACTGGCCATATCATATACATAATGAAATGCTTTGGTAGAGCGACGGTAAATGCCTTGCTCATCTACCACCAACAAAATCTGATTTTCCTGAGGGCTCAGGCGGTAATCATCAAACTCCAAGTACTCAGCAGGAGCGCCGGCTTTACCATAGAGGGTGTCTACTTCGGAACCATCTCGGATGTCATATTTAATGATATATTTATCATTTTGCGAGGTGTAATAGCGTCCATCCTGTGTCCAGTTGACTCCCCTTACCGTACGAGGGTAGAAAATATAATCTTGCCATACGTCAGCAATGCTTACATTTTGTTTTTCTTGGGCAAGAGAGGGGAATAGGGCCAAGCTAGCTAATAAAATTAGCACATTTTTTTTCATTGTCTTCATATCTCGAAGGCCAGCTTTTAGGTAAAACCTTTTTTACTAGCTTTTTTGTTTTAAAATTAAATAAGGCAGGAAAGTTAAAGCAAAAGATGTGAATATCAAATATTCTTGGTGCTAGGGCTTGATTTGCTTGAAATATAAACTGTAGAAATACAGCAATAAGGCATTCCCAGATTTCTCAAAAAAGTGATTCAATTATTATGAAAAAGAGTTTTCAAGAATTAATTCAAAGCAACGAAACTCCCGTGTTGGTAGATTTTTATGCCGACTGGTGCGGGCCTTGCAAAGCGATGACTCCCGTGATTCAGAACTTAGCCAAGGAATACAAAGATAAACTGAAAATCATCAAAATCGATGTAGACAAAAACCCTCAAGTGGCGGCGCAGTACCGGGTACAAGGGATTCCTACGTTTGTGTTGTTTGACAAAGGGCAAGTGCTGTGGCGTAAATCTGGTGCCATGCCTCCCCAAGATATGAAGCGGGAGTTGAATCCGCATTTAGGCTAAGTATATTTCATCCCACGGCCTTACAGTAGCCGTGGGATGCTTTCTAAGCTATTTTAATTCGCTGGCCTTGATTTCCTTGGTCCATACCTCTTGGCCGTCTTTGTTGTGAATGGTGATGCGCAATTGGCGATCAGTACGAGGCCCACTGACTTCAAGTAGACCAAAATTGCGCTGACCATAGTAGGTATCTGCCACTCGGTAGGTATTGGCTTCTTCCAAACCACGATCTCCCACGGGGCCGGCCGTGAGAGGCGAAACCGTGAGTTCATAAAGCGGATAAGTACCACTACGCTCTTGCTTAGAAAGCTCCGTATGGTGACGATCTCCACTTAGGAAGATCACACCCGGGATTTTATTCTGGCGAATCGCTTGGAAGAGTTGCGTGCGCTCACTGGGATACTTCAGGTAGTTTTCTGACCACGTTTCAATCACTGGATTCAGGACTTGCCCTCCAATCACCACAAACTTGAAAGGTGCTTGACTATTAATGAGTGCCTCGATCAACCATTGCAGTTGCTCCTCCCCTAACAGATGTTTTTGATCCAAAATACCATTGTTGGGCGTGCGAAAATAACGATTATCCAACAGAAAAAACTGACAGTCTGCCCACTCGAAGGTTCCACTGATGCCCCCTCCTACGCCATAATTGGGATTTCCCCAGAATTGCTGGAAAGTAGCCAAGGTAAAATCTTTAAGCCAGTAGCTCCGATCTGAGTTATTAGGCCCAAAATCGTGGTCATCCCAGATAGCATAATGGTGGGCAGAGGCCAATAATGCCTGCATCTCTGGCAAAGATCGTGTGTGGGTATAGCGATGTAAAATGCCCGTTTTAGAATTCCAGTCGGCTTCTCTCAGATAAGTATTATCACCCGTCCAAAGCATAAAATCAGGCTGTACTTCGTGAATGGCCTCAAAGATTTCATATTCTCCTCCGTAAGGATTACCGGGGCGGTCGTATTCGGCTTCATTGACATAAGCACAGCTTCCCAAAGCAAAGCGAAAAGAAGGCGGATCGGTACGCCATTGCCAAAGCGTTTGGCTTTGGAACTCTAGCGGGTAGGGTCGCTCTACTTTTACATTGTTGATATAAAGCGCATATTGGTATTTTTTCCCCGGCTCTACTTTCGCAATTGCTTTGGCCGTAAAAGCTTGGGGAGCTTGGGTTTGTACTTTTTCGGTTTGGAATTTGGGGTCTTCTTGCTCCTGCTCATAATATACGAAATGTACTTCGGCTGGTCCCTTGGTTTGTACCCATAGTAAAACTTCTTTCATAGTAGAATAGCCTACCATGGGGCCAGACTGTAGAAGGTCTGCCTGAGCGAAAACAGAACCTGTCAAAAACCAAAGACAACAAGCGAGGGAAAATCTAAATTTCATCGGATTTATCGTTTAGAGAATAGCTTTATTTAGATTACAATATTAAACATCTTCTCTATTTTCAAGAAACCAGCAGGGAATTTCTTCTACACATGGAGCAGATTGTAATATTTACATAAAAAAGTTTTAAATTTATCGTTCTAATAGATTTAAAACTTATCTATATCACATAATGACGCATCAAGAATTTTTAGAAAAATATCTTAATAACGCTTCTCCTACTGGCTACGAAAGTGCCGGACAAAAAATCTGGTTGGAATATATCAAGCCCTACATTGATGAATATACCGTAGATACTTACGGCTCGGTCGTGGGTATCGTAAATCCAAAAGCAAGCTATAAAGTAGTCATCGAGGCTCACGCGGATGAAATCTCCTGGTATGTCAACTATATTACCGATGATGGTTACATTTACGTGATTCGCAACGGTGGTTCTGACCCGATCATTGCGCCCTCTATGCGGGTAAATATTCACACCCCAAAAGGAATCGTCAAAGGCGTATTCGGCTGGCCTGCTATCCACGTGCGGATGGAAAATGAGAAAGACAACCCCAAACCCAACTTGAAGAACATCTTCATTGACTGTGGTTGTTCTTCTCGTCAGGAAATCGAAGAGTTAGGAATCACCGTTGGCTCTGTGGTTACTTTTGCGGACGAGCTGATGGAGCTGAACGATAGATATTACGTGGGAAGAGCCTTGGATAATCGCATGGGCGGTTACATGATTGCCGAGGTTTTGCGTAAGCTCCACGAAAATAAGATTCAGCCTGATTATGGTTTATATATTGCTAATTCTGTGCAAGAAGAAATCGGGCTACGTGGAGCAGAAATGGTTACCCAAAAGATTAAGCCAAACGTAGCCATCGTAACTGATGTGTGCCACGATACGCATTCTCCGCTGGTGTATGACAAGAAGAAAGACGGTGATACCAAAGCGGGTCGAGGCCCTGTGATTAGCTACGCTCCTGCCGTACAAAATAATCTGAGAGATCGTATCATCGAGATTGCCCAAGAGAAAGAAATTCCTTTCCAGCGTATGGCCTCATCACGCTACACGGGTACGGATACAGATGCCTTTGCCTACTCGAATGGTGGCGTAGCGGCGGCTTTGATTTCTCTACCGCTTAAGTATATGCATACCACCGTAGAAACCGTTCACAAGCAAGATGTGGAAAATGTAATCCAACTCATTTATGAATTCCTAGTGCAACTCAAAGCCGATGAGGACTTTAGATACTTCACCTAAGCAGAATTCTCAACCTTTAAGCATATCATTGAATTAATCATCATCCCCCAAAATTATGAGCAACAGTAAAGTAGTACTCATCACGGGTAGTAGCAGTGGTTTTGGTCGGCTCACCGCCCAGACCCTAGCCCAAGCTGGCTACCAAGTATTCGCTTCCATGCGAAATCTAGAAACCAAAAACGCGGCTTCGGCTCAGGAAATGCGTGACTGGGCCGAGGAAGCTCAGGTTTCCTTACATCTATTAGAGCTAGATGTTACCGACGATGCTTCTGTGAACGAAGCTATGACCCGAGTAATCGAGCAGGCCGGACGAATTGATGTATTGGTCAATAACGCGGGTTTTGGCGTAGCGGGCATTCAAGAAGCCTACACCATCGAGCAGGTCAAAGCGGTCTTTGAGGTGAATGTATTCGGCGTACTCCGCATGAACCGCGCCGTACTTCCGCATATGCGCAAGCAGCACAGTGGTCTAATCATCAGTATCTCGAGTGGTTTGGGCCGCGTCATTTTGCCCTTTACCGGTCCTTATGCCGCCTCTAAATACGCCTTGGAGGCACTTTCAGAAAATTTGCATTACGAGCTGGATTCTTTTGGTATTGACTCTCTCATCATCGAGCCGGGAGCCTATCCGACTACTGATTTCAAGACGGTTCCACCCGCCGATGAAAAAGTGCTGGAAGAATACGGCCCTCTGGCAGAAATGCCCATGCGGATGTTCGCGGGAATGGCCGAAATGATGAAAGACAATCCACCTGAACCCCAAGCCATTGCTGACATTGTGAAAAACCTCATCGAGATGCCTCGCAATCAACGGCCCTTGCGTACCGTTTCTGGTGCTGATGTCAAAGGGGCGGAAGCCATCAATCAGGTATCAGCCCAAGTACAAGAAAAAATAATGGGTATGTTCAGTATGCTTTCTAAGCAAGAAACTACCAAATAATTATTCTTTTTGTGAATTTTTATCCCCTTGAAATCACCGTGATTTCAGGGGGTTTTACTATGAGCCCTATTACTTATGTCAGCCAAAAAATTTAAAATCTACAGCTCTTCTGCTGGCTCCGGCAAAACCTACACCCTCACCAAAGAATACCTTAAACTAGCCCTGCAAGGCGAGCATCCGCATTACTTCAAAAATATTTTGGCCATCACTTTCACCAATGATGCCGCCAATGAAATGAAATCCCGCATCTTAGAGGCACTGCGGGGCTTTGCTTATCCCGAGCTGCTCAGCGAAAAAGAAAAAAGCAAAAGTCAGGCTCTCTTGGACAGTATTAGCACCGAATTGGGCGAAGAGCAAAAAACACTGAGCCAACGCGCTCAGGCCGTATTTTCTAAAATAATTCACAACTATGCCGACTTTGCCGTCAGTACCATCGATAGCTTTGTCAATAAAGTCATCAATGCCTTTACGCGTGAACTAGAAATCCCCTATAACTATGAAGTAGATTTGGATACCGACCAACTTCTCCAAAATGCCGTAGATCGGGTGATTGATAAAGTAGGACAGGAAAAAAAAGAACGGCTTTCTGACTTTTTGGTGGACTGGGTCAGTCAAAAAGCCGAAGAGGGCAAAAACTGGGGACGTGTGGCCAATGATCTCGTGGAATTTTCCAAAGACTTGATTAACGAAAGCTCCTATCCTTTTATTGATCCCTTGCACGCACTGAGTATGGAAGATTTTCAGCAATTGCACGAACAACTGAAAAACTTTCAAGAGGAGCGCGAAAAGCAATTATTAGATTTAGGCAAAAAAGGCCACGATCTCATCTGCCAGAGAGGATTAGAAGGCAGTTTTCTGGGAGGAAAAAGAGCAAGCGTGGCTAGTTATTTCCGCACTCATGCCGAAAAACGTGATATTCACTTCCGAGCACACGAGAAAGCCTACATGAACAAAGCCCTCCAAGATGACCGCTGGTATAAAGAAAAACACAATGCAGCCATCGAGGAAATCAAGCCAGAATTGATCAGCTACATTGAGCAAATCGAGCAACTCAAGGAAGAACAGGGCGGATGGATGGAGCTGGTTTCGGCCATCTTGCCTCACCTCTACAAGCTCGCCCTCATTCAGGAAATTGAACAAGAGCTTGCCCACGTCAAACGGGAAAATAACGCCATTCATATCTCAGATAGCAATAAAAAAATCGCCGAAATTATCTCCACCGAACCCGTTCCCTATATTTATGAACGGGTGGGTGAAAAATATAATCACATCCTCATCGATGAGTTTCAGGATACGTCTATTCTGCAGTGGGAAAATCTTTTGCCTCTCATTGAAAACAGCCTGAGCGAAGCTTCTTTTAATCTCATCGTGGGAGACGCCAAACAAGCCATCTATCGCTGGCGTGGGGGTGAAATGGAGCAACTGGTTTACCTCTATCAAAATCGCTTGGAAGAATTATTAAAAATCAGTGGTACGTCTTCTCCTTTTCTCACCGAACGCTACGGCCTTATTCAGCAAAATCACCAACCCGCACAGCTCAATGCTAATTTTCGGAGTACTCAGGAGATTATCCAGTTTAATAATCACTTTTTTAAGGTGTTGGTAGATACGGATTTTGGTGTAAAATATCCCCTCTTCCCAATGATCTATGATCAGAGTGCCCAGCAACAAATACCAGAGCAAAACCAGAAAACAGGCGGTCACGTAGAAATCAATTTTATAGAAAAAAGTGATCTCTATGCCGACCAGACTCATCATCGTGTCTTAGATTTGATCGAGCAGGTGCTGCAGGAGGGCTTTGCGCGGACAGACATAGCCATCATTACTCGTAGCAATGCTCACGGCAAAGAAATTGCCCAATTCCTCAAAGCTCATCAAATTGAGGTAATTTCTCAGACTTCTTTATTATTAGCCTCTGATGACAAGGTGCGTTTTCTCTTGGCTTTGCTTAAAGTTATTCACCGACCTGAGGATAAATTAGCCAAATCCGAAGCCTTGTATTTGTTTTACAAAGTCGTCAAAAGGCAAATTCCAGACAGTGATACCAATCTCGAGATTCAGGAGATTGTCAATGCTTCAATTCTCGCATTTTATCAAAAAATTAGCGAAAAGGGCTATCATCTCAATTTTACACGTTTGCAAGCACTTACGCTTTATGAATTGGTAGAAAAACTGATTGGTATCTTTGACTTGCTTCGAGAGCAAAGCCGTTTGGAATATTTGTTTCGCTTCTTGGATGTGATCTTACAATTTAATCTACAAAAAAATGCGACACTGGGTGATTTCCTAGAATATTGGGAAGAAAAAAAGAATAATCTGAGCATCAACACCCCCAAAGACCTCAAGGCCGTAACCGTGACCACGATCCACAAATCCAAGGGGCTGGAGTATCCCGTCGTGATTTTGCCTTTTGCAGACTGGAACTTTACGCCCCGCTTTGGTCAAACGATGTGGCTCAAATTACCTGCCGACTTTCCGGCTTTGCATATTCAAGAAAAAAATCGTAAGCTGCAAACAGCACTCGTAACCATTAACCAAAAATTGGAGAGAACCCCAGTAGTTGAGCAGTATCGATCAGAAATGCAGAAAACCTTTATCGAGAATGTCAATATGCTCTATGTGGCTTTTACACGGGCGGTTGACAGACTTTACATGCTGGCTAAACATCAAGATTTTAGCAAAAAAGGAGCGCAAAAGGGAGTGAATTATTTAATTTATCTCTATCTCCTAGAGCAGGAACTTTGGCAAGAAGAACAGCGCGATTACGTGATTTCTCAAGGGCAAGCCCGTACCCCTGTTCCCGAAACCAATGAAGATACACCCGAGGCATTTTACATAGAGGAGTTTGTTTCTACAGATATTCATAAAAAAATTCGACCCAAGCGAGCAAAAAAATCTTAGCAAGCCTCTGTGTTGGAATGAGCCATGCAGAGGTACGCAAGCTTGGCACTACACCTATCCATCTCGATGATGTGTACACTCAAATGGGAATGGATGCTCCGCTAGAATATCCCAAAGCCCCTCTGTGTCTCTGTGTCTCCGTGTTTGAATTAAACATTCAGCGGTACGCCTTGCGCATCGAGCTTGGCACTACACCTGTCCATCTCGATGATGTGTACACTCAAATGGGAATGGATGCTCCGCTAGAATATCCCAAAGCCCCTCTGTGTCTCTGTGTCTCCGTGTTTGAATTAAACATTCAGCGGTACGCCTTGCGCATCGAGCTTGGCACTACACCTGTCCATCTCGATGATGTGTACACTCAAATGGGAATGGATGCTCCGCTAGAATATCCCAAAGCCCCTCTGTGTCTCTGTGTCTCCGTGTTTGAATTAAACATTCAGCGGTAGGCCCTGAGCGTAGCGCTTGGTATTATGCTATTTCAAACTGCCCACTCTTGAGAAAAAAACGTCCATAAGTCCACGCTTTTCTTGGCCTCAGGACTTAAATTTTCTTTCTAATATTTTGATAATTAGTGTTTTACAAGATTAGGCATTTCCTTTGTCGTCCAAGAAAGAAAAACCATAGAATCCATGCTAAAACATTACTTCATCCTCACGCTTCGTCATTTTTGGCGCAATAAATTTTATACCTTCATTAGTGTAATGGGCTTGTCTTTGGGCATAGCCGCTTTCTTGGTGGTGGTGCAATATATTAGCTTCGAGCTGAGCTACGAGGATATGCATCCGCACTCGGAGCGCGTGTATCGGGTTACGCAAGATTTTTATAAAGGCAGTGAATACGTCGTGACCGATTGTGAAACGCCGATGCCGCTCGCTCCACTCCTCAAAGAAAAATTTCCAGCAGTGGAACAATTCGTAAGAGTACAGGATATTGACGAGGTACTCTTTGAATACGAGGGCAAAACCATCCGTCCCGAAATTGTCTACGCGGTCGATCCTTCCTTTTTTGACATCTTTGGCTACCAAATTTTGAGAGGAAGCCCTCAGCGAGAGTTTGAGAAGCCCTTTACTGCCGTGGTTACTAAATCCTTTGCCCTCAAGCATTTCGGCAAGGTAAACGCCGTAGGAGAAATTCTCAGGAGCAAAGCGAGCGATCGCAGTTTGGAGATCGTGGGGGTTGTAGAAGATGTGCCCCTGAATACGCACCTGAAGTTCGACCTCTTATTTTCATTTGAGACCCTCAGAAAATTAGGCTGGGACGAGATGTTTACCTCTTGGACGGGTAACAATAACTTTACTTATTTCCGAGCAGGTCAAAAATTAGATATAAAGGCGTTTAACCAGCAATTGGCTACTTTCTCCAATAAAATTCCTGAAAAAGAGGATAAAGATATTTTTCAGGCCGAATGCATTCGGGACATTCACCTCTACTCACATAAGACCTTCGAGCCAGAAACCAACAGTGATGTGAAGGTAATTTACTTTCTAGGAATCATCGCGGCTTTTACCATCCTCATTGCCATCATCAATTACATCAATTTGTACTCGGCAAAGGCATTAGAAAAATCCAAAGAGATTAGTGTGAGACAAGTACTGGGAGCTTCTTTTAGAGAAATGTTTTTCCCCAATCTGATGGAGGCAGGCTTGCTCTGTGTGTTTGCCGGCTTATTGAGCTTGGCCTGGATGGATTTGGGTTTGAGCTTTTTAAAAAGTATTTCGGATGGAGTTATTGCAGAACAAATGTTCTTCGAGACGAACTTTTGGCTCTGGTTTGTAGGAATCTTAGTGATTTGTACGATCGTAGCGGGTCTGTATGCCCAGTTTATGCTTTCGCTCTTTAAGCTCAGGGATGCCCTGCGCGGTACGCCCAAGCTTTCTCGTAAGAGTCTTGCTTTCCAAAAAGCCTTTATTGTAGGCCAATATGTGGCTACTTTTGCGCTGGTCATCGGAACGGTGATCGTGATCAAGCAGATCAACTACATGATGTCTCAGGATTTGGGTATGCAACCCGAACAAGTACTCGTTGTCAGAGGTTCGGTCGTGGCGGATTCTGAAATTCACGAGCAAAGATCTGCTACCTTTAAAGACGAACTCAAGCAACAACCCAAAATCAAAAGAGTGGCTTCCACCAATACCCTTCCGGGGATGGAGCTACACGAATTGAATACTTCTACGGGTTTCAGCACCGTGGACGATAATCGAGGCGATGGCATTAACTTTTATTTTTATTGGGTAGATGCCCATTATATTCCCGCCTTGGGTATGGAAATCATTTCTGGGCAAAATTTCCGCCCCCAACAGCAAGGAAGTTTTGTGATTATGAACGAAGAATCTGTCCGTGTACTCGGTTTTGCTTCGCCCGAAGCAGCCATCGGCAAAAAAATTGAAAACGGAGGTGAATTTACAATTCTGGGAGTGGTCAAAGATTTTCACCAACAATCTTTGAAAGAAGCACAGATACCCATGCTGTTTCTATACCAAGATCATCCTTATGGCTATTATGCTTTGAAAATTCAATCTGGGGGCATTCAGGAAACCATTCAAGCGACGCAAAAGACTTTTGAGGAGGTTTTCCCTGATGAACCCTTCGAGTACTTCTTTTTGGATGAGCATTTTGATCGTCAGTATCACAACGAGATCAAATTTGCCAAGCTCAGTGGCCTGTTTGCTTTCCTCGCTATTTTTATTTCGTGTATTGGCTTGGTAGGAATTTCTTCTTACGTAGCCTTGCGTCGTAGCAAAGAAGTCGCCATTCGCAAAGTACTGGGAGCTACAGTACAAAATCTAGTACTCGTACTTTCAGGAAGCTACTTGAAGCGCATCGCCATCGCCTGCCTCATTGCTACGCCCTTGACTTATTTTGCTCTACAGCAATGGCTCCAAGGTTTTGCCTATCGCACGGAAATTAGCTGGTGGCTTTTCCCGATGGGAGCTTTGACTTTGATCACCTTGGCCTTCTTGGTGATGAGCATACAAGCCCTCAAAGCAGCGCTGAGTAATCCGGTGCATTCGCTCAGGGACGAGTGATATCAGCTTTCTTCACGAGGTTCGTCAGCGTGCGAACCTTGTGTGTTCTATTAGAGATTCGCGTCCAGGCTGATTTTCCATTGTCCAGCATTATCTTTTTGCCAAATCAAGATGTATTTTCCGCCATAAGCTCCCTCGCACTGGCCGATTTCATAAGCCAGTTGGCTATGCACGGTTTCTACGATCAAGGGTTTGAGGGTAAGCTGATAACGTTCATTGCGCATGTATCCATATTCTTTGACCAAGGCATCTCTTCCCGTGATGAGAGGCCGATGATTGTAGTACAGGGGAGATGAAGCGTACAATTCGTCCACGAGCTTGGGAACCTCGTGGGCATTGCACCATTTCATCCATTCCTCCCTTCTGGCGGTAATTTCAGAAAGCTCCACCTCAGCATCTGGGGTCGCCTCAGCCGTGAGTTCTAAGGCTCTGAGCCGCTTGTCCTTCTCTACACGCCAGATAATGAGATGCTTATATAGCTGCCCCGTTGGGTCTTGAAAGCCACCAATTTCGTAGGCATACGCGACACCTTCCCGCTGATGCGTGGGTATAAACTTCTTTGTGTAAATAGAATCAATCTCTGGATAGGTACTCAGGAGATGATTCGCAATACTATCCTGCCCTTGCATAACGGCTTGATTGGGAAATATTTTGATGGGCTTTTCCACGTACAAATCCTTCAAATTTGCCGAACGAGCATTGATGGCTTTTTGCCATTCTTGATTTGCCTGATCCGATTGTGCCTGTGCATGCTCAAAGACAATGATTGATAGGACAAAAAATACGTGGACTTGGGAAATTTTTGGGAAGTAATTCATGATTTTATGGTTCAATTTTTCTTCAAAATAACGCAATTAAACTCGATCACAGAGCATATCTACCGTTTAATTCTCAGGATAGATGGTTGTGTTTTCGGGTATGTAATGCCATATCTTAAAAACAAAATCCCTTTTCTTTGTATTTAGATAAAAAAACGAGATATGAAGAAAACGTGTGCCATCGTGGGGGCGGGTATCGCAGGCATTGCCTCCTCGATCCGAATGGCCAACAAAGGCTACCAAGTGCGTGTCTTTGAGGCCAATTCCTACCCTGGGGGGAAGCTTTCGCAAATCGAGCTAGAGGGTTATCGCTTTGATGCGGGACCTTCACTTTTTACCATGCCTCACTTCGTAGACGAGTTGTTCGAGCTTTCGGGTAAAAATCCTCGTGATTATTTCAATTACCAAAAGCTGGAGGTGAATTGCAAATATTTTTATGAAGATGGCACGGTACTCCACGCCTACGCCGATACCAAGGCCTTTGCCCAAGAAGTAGCCCAAAAAACGGCAGACCAAGCCGATACGGTGCTGAACTTCTTAGCCAAAAGCAAAAGAAAATACGACCTCACCGCCGAGGTTTTCCTGCATAATTCTTTACATAAATGGCAGAATTACCTTAGCCCTGCCACGCGCAAAGGCATACTCAATTTTCATCAATTGGATACGATGCGCACCATGCATCAGGTCAATGCCCGTAGCTTTCAAGATGAGCGTATGGTGCAATTTTTTAATCGTTTTGCCACTTACAATGGTTCGGATCCCTACCAAACGCCGGGCACTTTGAATATCATTCCGCATCTGGAGTTTGGAATTGGGGCTTTTTTCCCAGAAGGGGGTATGTACAGCATCACCCAAAGTTTGTATCAATTGGCGCTAGATTTGGGCGTACAATTTCATTTTGATTGCCCCGTGCAGAAGATTTTGGTGGAAAACCAGCAAATCAAAGGTATTCAAACCCCAGACGGAGCGCAGGCATTTGACCTAGTGCTCAGTAATATGGACGTGGTCAATACTTATCGTCGGCTTTTGCCCGATGTGAAGGCTCCGCAGAGGCTGCTCAAGCAAGATAAATCTAGTTCGGCTTTGATTTTTTATTGGGGAATGGAGAAGTCTTTTCCTGAATTAGAGTTGCATAATATTTTCTTTAGTCAAGACTACAAAACCGAATTTGAACATCTTTTCCAGAAGAAAACGCTTTTTCACGACCCAACGGTTTACATCAATATCAGCGCTAAGGAAAATCCTCAGGATGCGCCCGCGGGCTGTGAAAATTGGTTTACGATGATCAATGCCCCCCATAATCTTGGTCAAGATTGGGATCAATTCATTGATGAAGCACGAGCACATATTTGCCAAAAACTCAGCCGGATTTTGGGAACAGATCTGGCTCCGCTGATTGCCTGTGAGCAAATTCTTGACCCCAGAAGTATCGAGGCCAAGACTTCTAGCACGCAGGGAGCTTTGTATGGTAATAGCTCGAATAATCGCTTTGCGGCTTTCTTGCGCCATGCCAATTATTCATCTCGTGTAAAAAATCTTTACTTTTGTGGAGGGAGTGTGCATCCCGGAGGCGGGATTCCGCTTTGCTTGCTTTCAGCTAAGATTACCACGGATTTGATTCCGAGCCTCTAGTTTTTTGATAAATTTTCATTACTTTTCTGAAATGTGTCTCGAGAGCAGACTGTCAAAGGCATTCCACAACCTAAGCCCTAGATAAGCCTCAAGAATTATTGCTGACCTGAGAGAAATTTTCCATGCCAAATCAATATTTAAAACAAAATCCAGAACTGGAAGCCAAGGTAATACGACTGCTCAAAACCAAAGAAAAAGCAAATCTAGATTTGGCTTTCCAAATCCTCAAAGGCGGTGGCGTGTCTGAGCATATGTACCCACATCTGCAAGAGCATCCTGATTACTGCCTGATGTACGGCATTTTAGAACCCTTGCGGGAGCTAAAAGAGCTAGATTTGCATCGCAAACGGCTTTCTAGCCTACCTCAGATCATTGCCAGTTTAGATCAGTTAGAAGAACTAAACCTGTATGGGAATGAATTTGAAGCCATCCCTCCCGAGGTACTGGAGCTTAAAAACTTAAAGACGCTTTCCCTCAATCAAAATCCGCTACAAAACTTGCCAGAGCAGATTGCCAAGCTAGAAAATCTGGTCACCCTCCATTGCAATCGTACCCAAGCTTCGGAGTTCCCTGAACAATTTTTTGACCTTAGAAAATTAGAGGTCATGAATATGCATTCTAATGGCATCGAGGCCATTCCTCCCGCTATTCGGCATCTGGACAAACTAGAATACCTGATGTTGGGCAACAATCGCCTTACAGAATTGCCCTCGGAAATTGGAGAATTGACCCGTCTCAAAAACTTAGACTTGGAAAACAACGACATCAAAGAATTACCCGAAAGCATTGGGAAGCTTAAGAATTTGCGCAGTCTGAGTCTCCTTCGCAATAAGCTCAAGGCACTGCCCGAAAGTGTTTGCCAAATCGAGCATTTACAAACCTTGAATGTAGAGAACAATCGCTTACAAAAATTACCTCAATCTATAGGCAATTTGCAAAATTTACACGTATTAAGAATAAATGGCAACCAGATCGAGGAGCTCCCCAAAACCATCGGGGCACTTCAAAATTTAACAGAATTGAATATCTACAAAAACCAGCTAACTCGCATTCCTGAGGAGCTAGGGCAGCTTTCTAATCTGAATAAGCTCAATATATTGAGTAATCCCTTATCCAAGTCAGAAAGGGAAAAGATTAGCGAACTCCTCCCGAATACACGAATTTACATGTAAAGACCATCTAGATAAACAAAGACCTAAACACCAGCACGGGGCTTTGGTTGTTTATGAAGATGTGATCATCAGGAAAAATAAATGCTATTTCGTCTTTTGTAAATGGTAGCTCTGGAAAGCATGAACTTTAACGCTCATCTCCAATCGCCTAGAGGTTAAATAATTGCCAATGAGCTACTTAGAATCTCGGCGGTGCTAAAAGAAGATATAATCGTATTTTTTCTTTCATATATCGTCCGTTTGGAGTATATTTATAAATAAAATGTTTGGAGATAATGGTAACCTTCTTAATAATCTTTGCCTTTATTATCGCTTGTAGCGGAGGAATTTACCTCTACTATCAAGAGAGTGAAAAAAATGCAGCGGTTCGGATGAAAATATCCAACAACGAAGTCGTGAGACTAGCTCAAGAAAATCAAGGGAAACTTACCCCACAATTACTCAGTGAAAAAAGCGAACTCAGTCGCACCGAGGCTAGCCGTAAGCTCTACCTCATGCTCTCCGAAGGGGTTTTTCGCTACGAATATGATGATAATTATTTGCCCGTTTTTGCCCTGAGTAATGTAGTACGCCGTGCCTTGGAAAACGCTCAGGAAATTGATTATCATTTTTCCTACGCTCCTTCCAAATTAAGCGACGGTGAAATTATTAGCATTGCCGTAGATTCTGATGGAAAAATATCTCCGACTTCTTTATGTGTCAAAGCGGGTATCTCCATTGATGAATCGCAAGCCCTGCTCGAGCGTCTGCACGCTAAAGGCGTCTTTGACATAGAGATCAAAGATAATGGTAGCATTGTCTACCTACTCAACGATCTAGACTTATTGATCTAAGTCCTCTTTATCATCCAACTCCCGTGTTCAATCCCAGCAAATCCTTATCCCAAGCTTGAGCAAAATTTGCTAGCTTTGTAGTATGCTAAGCATTCGGGATATTATCCAAATAACAGAGGCTCAGGTTGAGCAACTTGCCTCTCCAGATGACCAGATTTATCACTTACAGTTAGACAGTCGAAAACTAGCCTTTCCCCAACAAGCGCTTTTCTTCGCCATTCAAGGCCAACGACACGATGGACATCAATTTTTAGATGAGCTTTACCAACGTGGCTTGCGCAATTTTATCGTAGAAAGCCGGGCGTTTTCTCTCGATAATTATCCTCAGGCCAACTTTTTATGGGTAAAAAGCAGTGTGGAAGCCTTGCAAAAGATAGCGGGCTTTCATCGTCGCCAATTTACCTTTCCCGTGGTAGGCATTACGGGAAGCAATGGTAAAACGATCGTCAAAGAGTGGCTGAGTCAACTTTTAGCGCCTAGCTTCCGCATGGTGAGAAGCCCTCGCAGTTATAATTCGCAGGTGGGCGTGCCCCTTTCCCTCTGGAGGATGGAACCACAGCACGAACTGGGCATCTTCGAGGCAGGTATTTCTCAGCCAGACGAGATGGAAAAATTGGCAAATATCATCCAACCTACACTTGGTATTTTTACCAATATAGGCAGTGCCCACGATGAAGGCTTCACGCATAGAGCGCAGAAAATACAAGAAAAGCTTCTGCTCTTCCGAGAAAGTCAGCATCTGATTTATTGTCGAGATCACGAGGAGATTCATCAGGAAGTATTAGCTTTTCAGCAAAAACACCCTGCTTTACAAACCTTGACCTGGTCTTACCACCAACCAGCGACTTTGGAGGTCAAAGAAGTTTACGAGAATCAAGAAGGAACTAGCCTGATCTGGCATTATCAAGGAAAACAGTACTCGAGTCAAATCCCTTTTCGGGATGAAGCTTCTCTAGAGAATCTACTACATTGCCTAGTAGCTGGTTTACATATTGGTTTATTACCCCACGAAATAAATCAGCAAATGCTCAGACTGCATCCTGTGTCCATGCGCTTAGAACTAAAACCCGGGATCAATGATTGCCTCTTGATAGATGATAGCTATAACAATGATCTGGGAGGACTCGAGATTGCGCTAGATTTCTTGAAATCACAGAAGCAAAAAGAGCGTAAAATCGTTGTTCTCTCCGATATTTTAGAATCAGGCTTATCAGAGGAAGTCTTGTATCAGAAAGTAGCGCGCCTACTCAAGGAAAAAAAGGTGGATGGCCTCATTGGTATCGGGAAAAACATAAGCAGTCATGCGCATCTTTTTGACCTCCAAAGCCTGTTTTTTGAGGACGCTCCGACCCTCTTGAAAGAGCGCGCGCTTTTTCAGCCCGATTCTTTTTGGTTTTCACAAGCCCTGCTTCTGGTAAAAGGAGCTAGAATATTTGCCTTTGAGCAGATTATTCGCCATCTGGAACAGAAAACACACGGCACCATCTTAGAAATTAATCTGAATGCACTGGTACACAATTTGAATTTTTTCCGAAGCCAACTCAAGCCCAAGACAAAGTTGATGGCCATGGTCAAGGCTTTTGCCTACGGAAGTGGCAGTGCAGAAGTAGCTAGTCTACTCCAGTTCCACCGAGTGGATTATTTGGCGGTAGCCTATGCCGATGAAGGTGTTTATTTACGCGAGAATGGGATTCATATACCAATTATGGTCTTAAATCCCAGTCAGGAAACCTTTGTCCAGCTTTTTCAGTATGATTTAGAACCAGAGCTATATAGTTTTAGAATATTAAAAGAATATATTTCCTTTTATCAGACCTACACACAAAAGAAGCCCAAAAAGCACTGGGCTATTCATCTAAAAATAGATACTGGAATGCATCGCCTGGGCTTTGCCCCCAATGAAATCAGAAAATTGGCAGACTACCTGCAGGAACATTTGCCTCCAAAAGTACTCGTTGCTTCTGTATTTAGTCATTTGGCCGGAGCAGATGAGGCGGCTCACGAGGATTATTCCCGCCAGCAGATCGAGGAATTTCAGCAGATAGCCCAAACCTTAGAAAAAGCACTCGGCTATTCGGTTATCAAACATATTCTAAACTCACCGGGGATTTTACGTTTCCCAGAGGCGCATTTAGATATGGTTCGCTTGGGCATTGGTCTGTACGGAATCGAGGCCAATGGCTGGGCACAAGATCATCTGGAATTGGTAGGAACGCTCAAAACGAGCATCTCCCAGATCAAACACGTTGAATCTGGAGCTACGATTGGCTACAGCCGAATGGGAAAGGCACATAAGCCCATGCGAATCGCTACGATTGCCATTGGTTACGCGGACGGGTTTCCCCGCAAATTGAGTAATGGGCAAGGAGAAGTTTGGGTGAATGGAAAGAAAGTGCCCGTAGTCGGGAATGTGTGTATGGATATGGCTATGATTGATATCAGCCACGTAGAAGCAGAAGAAGGAGATGAGGTCATTATTTTTGGTCAAGAATATTCCATCTTTGAGCTGGCTCGTCGCTTAGAAACGATTCCGTATGAAGTATTGACCAATGTGGGGGAGCGTGTGAAGCGAGTTTTTTACACGGAGTAACCCATAAACAGGAAGATCGTGATAAGTCAAAGAATTTGTGCAATTTTTGATAGAAGATTTTGAGCGTTCCTTGTAATGTATTCTCAAGCACTCAGTATAAATTATATCTTATATTGATGGCTTATTTATAGTTGGTTTTTTGTAATTCAAACCCATTAATTTATGAATACCGCACCTACTTTTGAGAAGTCCTTTCTTCCCCCGATGACGAGTCTGATTAACTCAGATTACTGGGGCACCGTTCTGAAAACTTACGAAGATCGGAAGTATAAAGAAACCGTCCACGCCGTGCTGGATTATATCCAGAAAGGACTTTCTGAAAGAGCCCTCAATGAAGAGAAAACCAAATACACGCTGCCTCACGGGTCTATCTTGGTGAATTTGGAAATTAAAGACGAAAAAGTCTTTATTGATGCCCCTTTTCTAAGAATTCCTGCGAAGTACCTCATTCCTCTAATGCGGCAAGTGGCTGAGATCAACTTTGGCACCTTGGTCTTGGCACAAATCATATTGGAAGAGCACGATATTTATTTTCGGTATGAATCTCCTTTAGAACTCTGTGAACCCTTCAAATTGTATCGCGTGATCGAGGAAATTTGCATTCAGGCAGATGCGAATGATGATCTTTTTATCGAGAAATTTGGCGCGCAACGCTTTTCAGAAATGCGGGTGGAGCCTTTTCCGGCTGAGCAAGTAGAAAATGCTTGGCAGCAATTCCAAAAATACCTCCAAGATGCCATTCAATATCACAATTATTTCATAGACAAGCGTGCGGAGATGTTTGGCTGGGATGCTTATTACATTGCTTTCACCAAGATTGACTATTACATGCGTCCGCAGGGAGTAGTCAAATCAGAAATTGAGAAAGCGGTTAAGGAATTGAATTCTAACCAACCTTTTAATGAAAAAATTAATAAGGCGCGTGCTACCGCCGAACGTATGCTCAAGATGGAAAAGGAGCGCTTCGCCGATTCTATGTACGAATCGAAGCAGTTTATCTCCGAAAAACCAACCTATGATGTATCTGGCCTGCAGAATTATTTGAGCAAAAGCTACAATACAGCCAAGGGAGAGATGGATAAAAAAGACTACATGGGAGCAACCCTCACGATGCTCACTGGACTCTATGGATTGCTCTATTACTACATTATTCCCCAAACTTCTTATCAAATGCTAGAAGAAGCCTTAGAAAAGTCCAGCGACAAGGAATGGCATCAAGCCGCCGAAGTGCTTTGGAGTGCCTATGGCAAGGTGATGGGGCAAAGCCAAAAAGGAGCCAATCGCTACGGGATACGTGATATTTAGTAGCTTACTTTTTAATTCCTTTATTCTCTTATCTATCAAATCAGAATTCAAAAAAATTAAAAATATATGGATACTAGTTCAATTCAAGAAATCATCCCTTGTGTAGTAAAAATCGGGACAGCCTCGGGCAGTGGTACGGGTTTTTATTTACAAAATCACGGTATCATCGTCACCAATAACCACGTGGTGAGTAATCATAAGATGGTCTCTATCGAGACTCAGGATAAAGAAAAAATGACCGCCAAGGTGGTGTTTCTCAATCCCATCGTAGATTTAGCTTTCCTCCTTCCTTCCAAACCCTTGGAAAATATACCCAAAATGTTTTTCCAGCCAGCAGGCACGCTACAGAGTATGGAACGAGTTGCAGTACTGGGTTTTCCTTATGGCCTACCTTTTACAGTGACCGATGGCATTGTTTCTTCTACCAAGCAATTGATGGATGGGCGGCATTATATCCAGACGGACGCAGCCGTGAATCCAGGGAATAGTGGCGGCCCCCTCGTCAATCTAAGAGGCGAAGTAGTGGGCGTGACCACGAGCAAGTTTACCAATGCAGATAACGTGGGCTTTGCGATTCCCGTAGAAGATTTGGTCTTGGATTTGGAATCTTTTGCCGAAAATGTAGATATGCAATTTTCTGTAAAGTGTCCTTCCTGTGGTAGTCTACTTTTTGAGAAAACTGAGTATTGCCACAACTGTGGAGCCGAAATTGACCAAGATACGCTGTTTGATGAGCCCAAGCTTAATCCCTTGGCAGTCTTCGTAGAAACGGCTCTGAAGAATGAACTAGGGATTGATCCTGTCATTGCACGTAATGGCCACGATTACTGGGAATTTCATCAGGGAAGTTCTATGGTGCGTATTTTCGTGTACAACAAAAATTACCTCTACACGACCAGCCCCTTGGTGAAATTGCCGAAGAAAAACCTCGAGCAAGTTTATCGCTATATTTTGAGTAATCCGACGCCTCCTTTTAGTTTTGGGATCTGGAAAGGCATGATTTATCTATCTTATCGGGTACATCTGAACGATTTGAAAAGCTCCTTTAAAGCTGAAATTCAAAATAAAATGGCTCATTTCGCAGAAAAGGCAGACGAACTAGATAACTATCTGATCGAGAACTACGGGTGCGAGAAATCAGAGTACTCCAAGTTTTAGTGTAAGCGCGAGCCGTTTCGGTTTTCAGTAAAAGCGTGTGCTGAATCCGCTCACAGAAAGCTGAACGCTATTTACCCTCGGAACCATTTGGCTGGGTAAGTACATAACGCTTCTCGATGCCTAGCTTTTTCATGCGAGATTCTAGCGTACTCGGCTTGATGTTGAGAAGTTCGGCGGCACCATCTTTCCCCCTGACTCGTCCTTGTGTGTAGCGAAGGGTAGACACAATATGCTCTCGCTGCATTTCGTCCAGCGTTTTGATGCTGAAATCACGGGACAAGTCAGGGGCTTGATGAATAGCTGGGTTGCGAAGTGGCGTAGCAAGTTCCAACTGATCTCCTTGCGTGATGATGGCAGATTGCTCAATGATATGTTCTAGTTCTCGGATATTTCCTGGCCAGTGATAGGCAAGCATTTCTTTTTGAATATGGTCAGGAATCTGTCGAATTTTCTTCCCTAATTTTTTATTCAGCTTTTTGAGAAAATATTGGGCAAGTGCTGGAATATCTTCTTTGCGCTTTCGGAGTGGAGGCAACTGAATGGGGAAGACATTCAGGCGATAAAATAAATCCAAGCGAAAGCGGTTTTCCTGTACCTCTTTCTCTAAGTCTCGGTTGGTAGCCGCGATGATGCGCACGTTCATGCGCAGGGTTTCTTTGCCGCCTATGCGCTCGATTTCTTTTTCTTGAATAGCTCTGAGCAGTTTCGCTTGGAGTTCTTTGGGCAGCTCACCGATTTCGTCCAAGAAGATCGTACTTTCGTGGGCTAGCTCGAACTTTCCCAGTCTTCTTTGGATGGCTCCCGTAAAAGCCCCTTGCTCGTGACCAAAAAGTTCGCTCTCGATCAATTCGCTAGGTAAGGCGGCACAATTGACCTTGATTAGTGTCTTTGCTTGGCGAGGCGAAAGACTGTGAATGGTACGGGCGATTAGTTCTTTGCCTGTACCCGTTTCTCCGGTCACCAAGACCGTGGTATCTAGGGGAGCTACTAAACGGATTCGCTCGAATACACTCTGAAGGGCAGGTGCCTGACCAATGATCTCCTCAAAGTTATGGTTGATTTTAATTTCTTCGGTAAGATAGGTTTTTTCCTGTTCTAATTGTTGTTTGAGGCTTTGCAATTCTTCGAGAGCACTTATGTTCTCAATCGCTAGTGGCATATTAGCTGCTAAGCTTTGGATCGTCAGTAAATCTTGATGTGAGAAGGCATAAGGTTTGCGACTGGCCAAGATAATGGTACCCATCCAGCGATTTTGATCATAAACAGGTACATACATAGCACATCGAAATTCATAGAGATCACGGCAAATCTGAGTTAGGGGATATTCTTGACAAATTTTATGATATTCTTCGCCAACATTATTACTAACACGTGAGTAGAGCGCATTCATCTTTTCCATCGCCTCTTGCAAGGATTTTTCGTTCAGACCAGAGGCTTGGATGAACTCTTCCTCGGAAAGTAAGCGAAATCTACCTTCTTCCTTCAAAGCTGTGGGGCCGATTTTTGTCAATTGAGAAGCATTATCAAAAATCTTGATGTTAAATTCATCGCAAGGTACGACCCGATTGATCTCCTGAGCCAAGCTCAAAACCAATTGTTTGCGATCCTTGATAGAAGCCAGTGCTTGTATCACGTTAAATTCTAAGCGCTTTCTTTGCTCACTGAGCCTCAGTTCGGCCAAGGAGATTTGGTTCTCTATACTCAGTGAAATTTGTGGGGCTAGCAAGCTCAATAGGTCTAGATGTTGGCGGTCAAAAGGGTTCTGGTGCTTTGCCACTAAAATGAGATGCCCTCGGTGATTACGACTAATGGGAAGTGGTAATCTCAAAATCGCAGAGGCTTGAAATTCTTCCCGAAAGAGTGTAAATAGTTTGAGCTTAGAGCCTAGCGCATCTTGCTGATAAATACTTGCTTCCGCTTGAAAATTGAGAGCCTCTTCTACCATTTTTGGGTATTCGGAACCTCCTTTCGTGAGGACTTCTCGCTTGATTTCAGTTAAATCATTTGACTCATGTCTTGAGAAAATATTCCAATAAACTGTCTCTCTTCGTCGGTCCCACACTCTCAGGCTTATGTAGTGAAAAGGGACAAATTCTCCCAACTCTTCGCTTAGTTTTCTGAAAAGAACATCTAAATCTTGGATTTGCAGGAGATGATTATTGAAGCGTAGCAGGAGATCTTTTTCTTGGGCAAATCTCTCCATCTCTTCGTGTGCTAATCTTTTCTCGAATGACAATAAAAATGTAGAAGCACTCTCTTGCATTAATTGAAGATGATGTGCTTGATACGTCTGCGCTTCGTGACTATATAGCGCGATATAAAAATATCCTCCATCCTTCAAAGGCAAAGGGAGAAGCAGATAAGAAGCAAGATCAAAAGTGCGCACCACAGCCGCCTTGAGTGGGTCTTGGGTACAGGCTTCTTGCAGATCCGAGCCGTTTAGCAGTTGGGGAGCAGTCTGGACGCGTGCTCGTAGCCATTGGTGGAGCACCTCTCGGCTGATGCCGGCTCGCTTGATAAATGTTTCGGGGTATATCGTCTCGACCTCTTCCTCCGTGTGATACAGAAAGCTAATGGCCATAAATTTCTCTACAGGGTGATAAAAACTGAAGGTGATAAAATCAAAGGGAATCTGTGTTTTGGTAAGTTGTGCAATCCGCTTGAGTTTAGCCTCCCAGTTTTTTTCTTCATCCAAAGCTCTGTGAATATCCAATTGCAAAGATTTGATTTGATCTCGCCTCGAGGCCTCTTCGCGAGCAAGTATATTGCTAAGCGCCAAACCAATATGCGTGGACAATAGCTGCAGCCATTCTAAATACTGCTGACTGTTTGCTACCTCTGGCGTAAGGCCAACGAAAAGCAAGCCTACTCTCTTTGATTGATGGAGGAGCGGAATAACCCACAGCTGTTGGACGGATTGATCATCTGAGATTGAAGAAAAAAGGAAATCCGTTTCTTTGGTTCTATCTAGAAGAAGTGGTTCCGTTGATTGGCTTAATGAAATGACTTCACTGCCATATCTAACATAAGAAAACTGATCCGTGTCCAAACCCAGATTTGGTGACGATACCACCGGATAAGATAGAAAACTGGTAAAACTTCCATCGGAGGGTTGATAACTAAAAAGCCGGATAAACACCTTCTGGGCTATCCAAGAGCTGAGACAACCGTGGATTACCCGAGCTAGTTTTTGACGATTGGAGGCGGCTGAAATTTCTTTACTACAATCAAATAAAGCCACTAAGTGAACTTGTTCTATCATTCCTTTTTGCTGCTCTACGTCCATGATTTACTGGTTTATTATACTCAAAATTTACTAAATATCGTAGCTAAGGGAGTGCATATCCCCGATATATCGTGGTATAAGTTTTTAAGTTTTCCGATTAATGGCTGTCTTTAAATATTTAAACACTTGTTTTTCAATACATTACATATTGATGAGTTGCCAGAATTGATTTTGGTGCTAGACTTGTCATTGTATGGATATATCTTTTACCTTAACTTGTAAGAAAGAAGGATAGTCCCTGAGAGATCGCCTGTGTTTTATTTTAGAAAATGGTTATAAACTATTTTTCCAGCAGATGAAGCTCCTTTTGAATAGCATACCTCAAGGCATGGTGCAAAAAAATAGCGAAAATATGCTCGGAAAAGATACAAAACCATATCTACGGATAGAACTCGAGCCATTTCTAAAAGCCCTGACGCCATGACAGTTTGTTTATGCGCTACTTTACCGTCCACGAAATTCTCTGGGCTGATATGCATAATTGTTTATTGTATGAGTTAATTCATCGCAACTCGAGATAACTATCCATCTCCATTGTCCATAAAGCGTCAGCAGCTTCTAATCATTCCACAATTTTCTAAATGGAGTTAATCGATTGAGAACCCCATCAAGATGTTAAATAGACTACATACAATTTGATGTAGTAACTTTAATTTGGGAAACAAAATAAATCACTTTTTATGAAAAACACTGTATTCTTTTTTACATTCATCTGCCTTTTCTATGCTTGTGGCTCCTCAGAAACACAACAAGCGGAACAAGCCGAAAATACCAATGAAGCAGCTGAAGTGCCCACGAGTGAGGTAAGCCAATCTGAGCCAGAACCGGCACTTCCTTTGATCGCTGAACTGATGGATGCCCACCAAAGCAAGGAATTCCGCACGAAAGAGGCCATTTCTTTTGATATTGAGCTTTATTTTGGAGGGAAGCTTCGCCTCGATGCCACGGCGATGTCTACGACCAATTCTGATCGTATCCTTATCAGCAAAAAAGATGGAAGTCAATTAATCTATGATGGTGATCAGGTTTATATCAGCCCTGATACGGCCATGTACGATGGGGCAAGGTTTGATATGTTTACTTGGACTTATTTTTTCTGTGCCCCTTTCAAATTCAACGACGCTGGTACTCAATGGGAAGCTCTAGGCGAAAAAACACTAAAAGATCAAACTTACGAGGCCGCCCGCCTTACTTTTGAACAAGGAATTGGAGATTCCCCAGATGACTGGTACATCGCGTACGTGGAGCCTGAGTCTAAGACGCTCTTTGCCTTGGCTTACATTGTAACACTAAATCGTAGCGTAAAAGAAGCAGAAGCAGAGCCTCATGCCATTTCTTATCATAATTACGAAGAGGTGGAAGGAATACCCATTGCCCAAGAATGGAAGTTTTGGATGTGGAGTGAAGAAGAGGGACTAGGCGATGAAATTGGCTCGGCCAAAATCACCAATGTTCGTTTCTTTTCACCAGAAGAAAGCACTTTTGAAGTTCCTGAAAACAGCCAAACTGTCGGTCTTTAGAGATGTCTTCTTTCACTCAGCGTAATCGTGCCGTCGCTTTGTTGATCCTGCGTCTTTTACTAGGAATTATCTTCTTGATGCAAGGCTACGGTAAAGTATTCAAATGGGGGATAGAACAACTCTATAAAAATGCCTTCTCTCCCTATCAGGAACAAGGCTTACCCGAAGCTTTGCTCTGGCTAATTGCTTATTACACATCTTATGTGGAATTGATCGCTGGAGCCTTGTTGATATTGGGATTAGGACGAGATTGGGCACTCTATCTTTTGGGTAGTGTGCTGCTCATCGTGAGTTTTGGGCACGGTCTAGCTACACCCATCTGGCCTCTGGATGATGTTTTGTTCAGGGCATTGCTCTTAGTTACGATCCTCTTATTACCCGTGGAGTATGATACTTGGCGTTTGGAAAGATTGATTTATCAAGTCAAAAAGACATGAGAGATAAAATTAAAATAGGCATCGTCCAGTCTGGGGCTTCTCATTTAAACTTAGCAGAGAGTCTGGAAAAAGCCCTTACTTTTATGGAAGAAGCGGCTCGAGCAGATGTAGAACTCCTCGTGTTTGGCGAAACTTGGCTCTCTGGCTATCCTGTCTGGTTAGACTATGCGCCCGCCGTAGCCCAGTGGGATCATCCGCCTACCAAAAAATTATTTGCCCGAATGCACCAGCATAGTGTAGCTATAAATGGGGCAGAAATAAAAACGCTTCAAGAGAAAGCCCAAGCCCACCAAATGGCTATCTGCCTCGGCATGAACGAAAAAGTAAACCAAGGGCCAGGCAATGGAACAATCTATAACGCTTTGCTCATCATGGGTGCCGATGGAGAAATTCTCAATCATCACCGTAAGCTGATGCCCACGTACACGGAGAAAATGCTTTATGGCTTGGGAGATGGAGCGGGCTTGCAGGCGGTCGACCTAGGAGGGCTACGCATAGGAGGACTCATCTGCTGGGAGCATTGGATGCCCTTGACTCGACAGGCTTTACACGATAGTGGAGAGCATATTCATATCGCACTTTGGCCCAAAGTACACGAAATGCATCAGATCGCTTGCCGCCAGTATGCTTTCGAGGGGCGCTGCTTCGTGGTAGGCGTAGGGCAATTATTCCAGATCAAAGATTTCCCTCAAGAACTAGAGCCACCCGATGAACTCAAAAACCAACCTGAGCATTATCTCCTAGACGGAAACAGTTGTATCGTGGCTCCAAATGGTGCTTACGAATTAGCACCACAGAAAGAAATCTCGGGATTAATTATCCACGAAATTACAGATCTGAGCCGTTGCTACGAAGAGCGGGCTACGCTGGACGTTTCAGGGCATTACCAAAGGAGAGATGTTTTTGATTTTCAAATCAATAAAGAAAGAATTAACTGACCATATCTTCATTGTAGATACTTAACAAATGGAAATTTACCTTAAAGAAAAATACTTACAGATCGCCTACGCACCCCAACAGCATTGGGTAGAGGCCATTTGGTACAGTTATCAAAGTGTAGCCCAGCTACAAGAAGGGATGCAACAAGTGCTGGCCTTAATTAAGCAGAAGCAAACCTCAAAGCTTTTTATGGATTTTCGAGCCGTAAAAGGCACTTTCACCGATGCCAACGAATGGATCGCCAAAGAATGGATTCCCCAAGCCAATCAACAGGGTTTTCGCTACGGCGTACTGACTTGCTCGGATGATGTTTTTACCAAATTTGCGACCGATGACCTGCTCCGCAAAATAGGCACTTCCCAAATCAAAATATTTTGCAATGTAGAAGAGGGTAAACAATGGCTTGCCGAGCAATAGGAAGATAGAAATAACCGTCTGAGCGATTTTCCACACTGAAAAAGCAAACCTCATGGCCTTTGAAAATATAAAATTATTAGTCTTTGATGCTTACGGAACCCTCTTCAACTTAGAATATGCCGTAGAAAGCCTCCGCCCAGCGCTAGGTGAAAAGACCGATAGTGTCTTCGACCTCTGGCGTGTCAAGCAACTCGAGTATACTTGGCTCACCAGTCTGATGCAACGGTATGAAAGTTTTGGACAACTGACCCGCAAAGCCTTGCAACACACACTGGAAGCACACGATTTATCCGAATCAACTTGGTTTGATAAATTAATGGCCATTTATGGTCAACCTCAATGCTACGCCGAAGTTCCTGAGTTCTTAAAGGCGCAAAAGCAAGCGGGTTACCAAACTTACGTGCTTTCTAATGGCTCTGAGGAGATGCTAGCCCAAGCTCTGCATACCACAGGGATCGCCTCCCAGATGGATGCTTATCTCTCCGTGGATGCCGTACAAGTTTTCAAACCCACTCCTCAGGTGTATCAGATGGTACTGGATCGGTCAAGATTAACCAAAGAAGAAGTCTTGTTTCTTTCTTCTAATGCTTGGGACGTGGGGGGCGCGGTCAATTTTGGCTTTCAGGTGGCTTGGATCAATCGAGCGGGGAAAGCCCCCGACCGCCTCACCGCCTTGGAAGACTATATCAGGGTCAGTTCTTTACTGGAATTGTCCCTACCCTGAAAAATGAATAAGCAACAATCAATCAAGATCATACATAAAATAAATACCTCAACTGAATGCCGCGTGAAATCCCGAGCCATTCTTTAAAATCTAATTTCTATAAAAAAAGCTAATAGCTATTACAATGTCCAATTGATCAACCTACAAAACGCTCGCACCGTGAGCGCAGAAACTTATTATTATTTAAACCTTAAATCTTAAGAAAATGCAAGGAATGCAAGAGTTTAGCCCGCAAGGATTACAAGCGGATGTAGGCCCGTATGCTTTGAATGAGCGTGATATTCAACTCATAGAAAAGTATGGTCAATTGAAGCATTATCCCAAAAGAAGCTATATTTACCAATTAGGACGAGATATCAACAAGCTCTACCTCATTCGGAAAGGAAAAGTAAAAATTGGCTACTGCTCCGAAGAAGGAAAAGAAGCCATTTTGAATATTTTGAGCCACCACGATGTATTTGGCAATATACTCGGAGAGCGAAAAATCTTTACCGAGTTTGTACAAACCCTTTCTGAGGTGAGCCTTTATGTGATCAACGAAAGAAATTTTTTCCATCTCATGCGCACTCAGCCCGCTTGTACACATAAGATTCTCCGCCTGATTAATCGCCGTTTTTATCATCTAGAGCAACAGTTTTTAAACCTTATCCTCAAAGACGTCAAAAGCCGACTGATTGAGTTTCTGAAATTTCTGGCCACGCATCACGGCCAAAAAAGCAAGAATTATCTTTCGGTTCCCAACTTCTTGACCCATCAAGAAATCGCCGAACTGAATGGAACGAGCCGCCAGACGGTTTCTTCTATCCTCGCGGAACTCAAGAAAAAAGGCTGGATTGATTACAATCGTGGAGAAATCAAAATTTACGATCAGTTATTGGCAACCTAAAAAATCTCTGCGCAGTTTCAGGGAATGACTTCAAATATCTTCACAGGTTTCGCCAGACGCTGGATGAAAGTACGGCGGCTTGTTCAATCGCCATCACGAAAAACAGGTGCATAAAATTTTTTAAATTCTGTAATATTTGTCGTTTTGAATCTTCTCTCTTCTAAACCCTTTCACCTAAGAAAAAGAAGAATTTAGCACTCATGACATTGTAATCATGAGGCTTTTCTTCTATTTTTAGGACAAAATGCAACCATTCAAGGAATGGATTACTCTTTCGAGAAAATAGGTTTTGGTTGAAAAAAAAGATTTGCAAAAACGAACTAGCAACTCCCCACCAAAAGCTATTTGGCCATATAACCCCATTCGAAAACCTTAGAACCTACTCGACAATGCTTAAAAACTACCTAAAAGTGGCACTTCGTAGCCTTTGGCAGCAGAAGGCCTACAGTTTTATTAACATTTTTGGCCTGGCCGTCGGGCTGGCAAGTACCATTCTCATCGTACTTTGGGTAAATCACGAGCTTAGCTACGACCGTTTTCACGACAAAGAGGATCGGCTTTATCAGGCTTGGAATCGTGGTGTGTTTGATGGAGAATTACACTGCTGGTACACCACGCCCTCTTTACTAGGGCCTGTGCTCAAAAAAGATTATCCCGAAATCGTAGAGACGAGCCGGATGAACTGGACCAACCGCAGACTGCTTCGATACCAAGAAAAAACCTTCCACGTGAAAGGCACCGAAGTTGACCCTGATTTCCTGACCATGTTCAGCTTCCCACTGCTCCAAGGCGACGCCGAAACCGCCTTAGACGACATTCAATCCATCGTGATTACCCAATCCCTAGCGCGTAAACTTTTTGGCAAAAAAAATCCTATGAACAAGGTAATCCGCTACGAAGACAAAGATAATTTCGTAGTCAAAGGCGTGATAGCAGACTTACCAGACAATACGGCCTTTGATTTCGAGTTTCTACTTCCTTGGGAATATCTCAAAAAAGAAGGCGGAGATTATGCCCATTGGGGAAATAATAGCTACATGAATTATGTAGCGCTAAAACCCGAAGCCAATCTGGCCTCCGTCAACCGTAAAATCAGAGAAGTGACCATTCTCAACAGTAACAAAGAAGAAGATACAGAAGTCTTCTTACACTCGATCAAAAACTGGCGACTCTATTCTACCTTCGAGAACGGTAAAATTGCCGGCGGGCGCATCGAGTACGTACGTCTATTTAGTGTCATCGCTGGGTTTATTTTGTTAATTGCGTGTATCAATTTCATGAATTTGGCGACGGCTCGCTCCGAAAAACGGGTGAAAGAAGTAGGCATTCGCAAAACCGTGGGTGCCAAGCGCGAAACGCTCATCACCCAATTTTTGGGAGAAGCGATGCTGGTTTCCTTTTTTGCCTTGGCACTGGCCATTGTCTTAGCTGAGTTGGCTCTTCCTTTTTTTAATACCCT
Source organism: uncultured Cytophagaceae bacterium (assembly GCA_964551015.1). Classification (GTDB taxonomy): domain Bacteria; phylum Bacteroidota; class Bacteroidia; order Cytophagales; family Microscillaceae; genus CAZKBP01. The sequence continues at coordinate 251,573 of CAZKBP010000006.1, forward strand.
GACCGAAAAACAGCTTTATATAGACTACGCCAACCCGACCTACTGGCTGGCCGGATTAGGCTTCGTGATTTTCACGGGACTCTTGGCTGGTAGCTATCCTGCTTTTTATCTGTCTTCCTTTGAGCCTACCAAGGTACTCAAAGGAACTTACCGAGCAGCCAGAGCGGCGATTAACCCTCGTCGGGTCTTAGTGGTCTTGCAATTTACTTTTTCCATTGCTCTGATTATCAGCACCATCATTGTTTATCAGCAAATACAATTTGCTAAAAACCGAAGCCAAGGTTATGACAAAGAGCAGTTGGTATTTCATTATCTGACGGGTGATCTTGACAAAAACCTAGAGCTCATTCGCAAGGAATTGAAAGAGCAAAGAGTAGCTACCTCTGTTTGCAAAACCAATCATCCCATTACCAGTGCCAACAGCAATACTTGGGGCGTAGAGTGGCCCGGCAAAGACCTCAATGCCAAAATTATCTTTGACCAAATGACCTCAGACCAAAACTTTGCCCAGACCATGGGCATAGAGATGGTGGCCGGACGAGATATTGACCTCCATACCTACAAGACAGATACTACCGCTTGTATTATGAACGAAACCGCCATTAAAGTCATGAGAATGGAAGATCCAATCGGCAAGTCAATTAAGTACGGGGATAAAGATTACAGGATCGTTGGCGTCTTTAAGGATTTTATTTGGGGATCGCCTTACGAACCAATTCGCCCGCTGTTTGTCAGAGGAGAGGCAGATTGGTACAATGTCGTCACTTTGCGACTAGATGGGACGCAATCTACCTCGGAAAATCTCAAAAAGGCAGAAGCCATTTTCAAAAAATATAACCCTTATTATCCCGTAGATTTTCGTTTTGTGGATCAGGAATATGCCAAAAAATTCAAAAATGAGCAATTAATCGGAACCCTCGCCAATGCCTTTGCCTTGCTCACGATCATTATTTCCTGCCTAGGTTTATTCGGACTGGCGGCCTACACAGCAGAACTCAAAACCAAAGAAATTGGCATTCGCAAAGTACTGGGCGCGAGGGTGTTCGGCATTGTGATGCTCCTCTCCAAAGATTTCTTGCGCTTGGTGATGATCGCTTTTGTCATTGCTTCACCCCTCACTTGGTGGCTCATGCAACAATGGCTAGAAGATTACAAATATCGCATCACGATCTCTTGGTGGGTCTTTGCTTTGTCAGGTTTGATGGCACTGCTGATCGCGGTCTGTACGGTAAGCTATCAAGCCATTCGCGCCAGCCGAACCAATCCGGTGAGTGCTTTGCGTTACGAATAAATATCTTGATTGGTGAGTAACTTCCTATGTCCACAGCTGGGTTGAGGCGAGCTGTGGATTCTTATTCCAATCTGGAACCATGTCTGTTAATGATTAGTTATCCACAAATATGATATAAGCACCTATAAAACAGACCATTAAAGGTCTATTAAGCACCCAGAGATACAAAAAAGATACATCTTTTCTTAGTCAGATTTAGGTTTCAAGCCCCTAGATTCACCTAAAAATTTGTATCCGATGGACTCACTCAAAAAACTCTTGGGAGA
>CAZKBP010000007.1:0-250628 GCA_964551015.1 uncultured Cytophagaceae bacterium
GCTTCCTCTCGGGCGTTGCTTACCGTCCCGAGATTCTCCTTCTGCCGTGGTGACGGACACCTTCCCAAAACCCCAGATGCGCTCGAGCAGTTCTTCGAAGCCCACTGCGCGGACTAGCACCCACAGACTATAGGCTCGGTGTAGCCCCGCCCGGTCCGATCTGGGTGGTGAGCGCGCTAGCGCTGCCGCAGTCTCAACGCAAGACGCTCGTGCAGCTCGGGACGATTCACTGAGGACGAGAAGCGCACGATGGCGACCGACGATGCGGACCATCCGACTCACGGCGCCAGCACGATGCGCAACGAAAGCTCGATGCTCTCACCGTTGTCGAATTCCTTTCGGCACCGAAGCGTCGCCGCCCGCTCCGACGTCCGCGGCCCCCGACCTCCACCCGCCGAGAACCCCACCAACCGGCTCCGATCGTGCGGCTCCCCCACCTCCACCCCCCAAAGAAGAAAAAGAAGATGAGATCTTCATGGTCGTAGAGAATATGCCCGAGCCTGACGGCGGTATGGCTGCTTTCTACAAATATGTAGGCAAAGAGCTAGATTACCCAAAACAAGCCCGTCGCATGGGTGTAGAAGGACGTGTGATTATCCAAATGGTCGTGGGTAAAGACGGTAGCCTTGGAGACTTTAAGGTCTTGAAGGGAATTGGTTCTGGATGTGATGAAGAAGCAGTTCGTGTCCTCAAAGCAGCCCCTAAGTGGAAGCCTGGAAAACAAAGAGGACGTCCCGTACCTGTAAAGATGACCGTACCTATCATGTTTAAGCTGAACTAAGCCTACCTACTCAACAACACCGACATTTAAGTTTTTTGTAAAGCCTGACGACTCTGTCAGGCTTTCTTTTTTGGAATATTTTTATTTATCTCTCATTGGAGAAAAATTTGATCCTAAAGTTTCTTGTAAAATCTCCGAGCGATCACCTACCTTTGTAGCCTGCTATCAAAATAAGAGATCAGAGTTTGTCTGTCTGAGAAGCGTATCAAATGATTTCCCCAAAGACAGAAGATTCTATGAGCATACCCTAGGAGATGAGTAAAGCAATTGTGATAATTCCGACATACAACGAAATAGAAAATATATACGATATTGTACCCGCTGTGATGAATTTAGTGCCAGCTTTTGATCTGTTGATCGTGGATGATTCCTCCCCCGATGGTACAGGCGAAGCGGTGCGGGCTATGCAACAAAAGTACCCGCAACGGCTATTCTTGGAACAAAGAACAGGCAAGTTGGGCTTGGGTACAGCCTATATCCACGGTTTTCAATATGCACTAAGGCATCAGTATGATTATATCTTTGAAATGGATGCAGACTTTTCGCATAAACCCGAAGACCTTACCAAGCTCTACGAAACTTGTGTAGAAGAGGGCTACGACATGGCCATTGGCTCGCGTTACGTGAAGGGTGTCAACGTAATCAACTGGCCCATGCATCGGGTGCTGATGTCCTATTTCGCGGGTTATTACGTTCGTTTTATCACGGGGATTCCCATTCGAGATACCACCGCGGGCTTCAAGTGCTACCACCGTCGGGTCTTGGAAAAGGTTCAACTGGAGAGCGTACGCTTTGTAGGTTATGCTTTTCAGATTTATATGAAGTTTGAAGCCTGGAAACATGGCTTCAAAATCAAAGAGCTTCCGATTGTATTCACCGATCGCACCAAGGGTAAGTCTAAAATGTCCGTCAGCATTTTCAGGGAAGCTGTCTTAGGAGTGATTCAAATGAAAATTCAAAGTTTCTTTAAGCATTATGGCTAGATACACGGTATTAGCTGGCGCAGAACGGTGCTATGGCCTTCAAAAAGCGCATTAATTCGCTCCCCAAAGACGCCCACCGCAGTATTTGCAATACGAAGCATTGGTATCGTGTCCAGTCATGCCACAGTCAAGACAGGATTTGGCGTCGGACACTTTCTTGGTTTCCTCTTTTTTATAAATCTCAGCCCCCACGATACTAGTAAAAACCACAATCGTACTAAACCCTAGCAGCATCAAAAGAGAAGCGAGGGTCTGCCCAATAGGAGTTTGCGGAGCAATATCACCGTAGCCCACCGTGGTAATGGTAACTATGGCCCAGTAAATACTCTGCGGAATACTTCTAAAACCATGTTGTTCCCCTTCTATGATATACATTAATGAACCAATCAAAGTAACGGAAATCACGATGGCTAAGATAAAAATAGAAATCTTACGCTGACTGTTTTTAAGTGCTTCTACCAGCACTCTCACTTCGCGCGTGTATTTGGTATATTCTATCAAGTCAAACACCCGGAACAAACGGAACAAACGGACTAAGCGTACTACTAATAGATAGTTTACATCTACTATCTCAAGCAGACCGATGTAAGTAGGAAAGATAGCAATAAAATCAATCAGCCCAACGAGGCTAAAAATATAACGAAACGGACGAGGAGCTGCTAAGATTCTTAGGAAATATTCAACCGTAAAGATGATAGTAACCACCCATTCTACCGTGTAGAGATAACGATAAAGAAATCTATACTCGGGCACAGTCTGCAAAATGACCGAACTAGAACTTGCCAAAATCAACACCAAAAGCGTAATAGAAAAAACCTTGGAGCGATACAATGCCTTGTATAGCTGAAATCTCCATCCATTGGCCTCGATGAGTTTACGGGCGGCAGTGGTGAAATTTTTCTTCCTCTTGAGCTTATGCGCTCTATTTTCAGCGGTTAATTTTTCCAAAGTGATGGTATTATGCATCGGTGCTATTTTTTCTTTTTATATGACTTATCGCAATATTCCTACCAAATATGGCACACATGAGAAAAGTGCAAAATTTTGAAAGTAAGTAAAGAAAAAATACCACAATATGGAACCTCCCTAGTGGCAAGCTCAGGACATATTTTTGGACTATTAAAGGATAGAAGTTCCGCTTACAAATTGTTTTTAAGCCTTTCCTCAGATGCATTTATGATATGCTCCTCAAAACCTTCCGTAATTTTTAAAAGCAAAGACGAAAGAAATTTAAGAAAATTGTAGGAAGAAGCATAGAAGCCAGGCGAAAGGCTAAGCCTGCTCGGTAGCCTGAGATCGATCGGGTATACGAAACGCTGCAAAACAATCCTTTGAGCCTTCAATTTTCTAGAATCACCAGTTTTCGCTCATCATAATTGAGAGAGGTAAAGATTCCCAATCCACCTTCTATATTCGAGCGAACCGCACCGGGCTGAGCGAAAGGATTTTCATTGGCATTGTCCAGATTTTCTACAGATGCTGCAAAGTCATAATGAGCCGGCGTGAGTCGATAAAGGCGTGTCGTAACCGAATCGCCAATTTCAAAATCATAAGCTGTAAAAAAGCTAAACGCTTGCCCACTGAAAGCAATGTCCCGAAGTTGAATGTCTGACAAGCGAGGCACATCTCCGATCTCCCGATAAGCAATTAGTCGATAAAAATCCTGCGTTTCAACTGGGTCAGTAAAAAGAATGCCCACACTGGCTTCCCGATCTTCGTTGGCATCGTAAGCCACCGAATCAATGGGAATCGGAGGCAGAAAAGCAGTTTCGCTACGGAGTTCTCGCCCTTCGCTGTCGCGCACGTAGAGGCGGTAAGTCTGGTTCAAATCTGCCCTCAAAACACGATCACTGATATAATTGAAGAATTGATTGGTCGTAGAGTCAAATATTTCTTCATTACGTAAGGTATCTGCCACCTCGCCATAGCTCAGCACCACCAAGGCATTATCTATTAATGGACTGCGGATCGGTTCTCCAAAAGAAACGGATTCTTGCAATATACAGCGTGGTGCTTGCCCATCTTCCAGATAAAATTGCATCACTAAGTCGCTCTCGAAGGGAGGCAAATCTACTTCTACACTTTCGCTACAAGCCATTAATCCCAATAAAAAGAAAATGAGATAAAGGCAGATATTATTGAAGATTTTCATAAAAATATACATCAAAATCAGATTAAAACTTAAAATTATAAGTAACCGCGGGGATAATCGGGAAAAGCGTTACCATCTTAGCCTCGAAGCCTGTGGTTTGGTTCTCTCCCGTTTGCTGCTCCTCAAAAAAGATAAAAAACGGATTGCGACGACTGTATACATTGTAAATGCTAAAGGTCAAATCCGACTCGCCCCAACGAGAATTGAGTTTCCAAACCAAACCCAGATCCAAGCGATGCGAAGGAGGCAATTGATAATCATTCCTTCCTAAAAAAAGCGGAACCGCGTCAATATTCTCTGGCTCACCCCTGCTCACGATATCTTGGAAAACAAAACGCCCTGTCGCCAAAGAAGTATAATTACCCGTGCCATATACCCAAGTTGCACTCAAAAAGACACGGGGCGAAATTTCGTGCATCAATACGGCTGACACATCGTGCCGGCGGTCATAACGTGGGCGAAAAGCACGCCCTTCATTAATCTCCGAAAACTCCCGCCAAGTCCAAGACAAAGTATAACCCAGCCAGCCCGTGGTTTTACCCTGCTTTTTTTCTATATAAAATTCCAGACCATAAGCCCAACCTCTGCCAAATACAAACTCAGTTTCTAGATTAGGATTTGCAAACAACTGTGCCCCATCTTTGAAATCCAAGGAGTTGTGAAGCCATTTGTAATAGCCCTCCAGCGAAACATAAAAGCGATCATTGGCTAGTGAACGATTCAAACCCAACACCAGTTGATCAGAAAATTGCGGCTCCACCCCACCTGTGGAAGGATACCAAATATCCGTGGGCAAAGAAGCCGAACTCAAACCCACCAAGTGCAAATATTGGTACATGCGCGTGTAGCTGAATTTGAGCGTGGTCTTCGCATCTAGGCTGTAGCGAAGGCCCAGACGTGGCTCTAAGCCGTAGTAATTTTTCTCGTGAGTCATAAAGCCCGAAAGCCTCAGCCCAGCGTAGATTTGCCAGCGTTGGTGAGGCGACCAATCGGTAGCCGCGAAGGTAGCCCATTCTACGCCTTGCAGACGTTCCCCAATTTCTAAATCAGAAAAGTCGGTAGCGATCCCGAAGTTCCCGACCGAAAAGCGATGATAAATTGTGCTCAGCCCCAGTTTCCAGCTCTGTTGTTCGGAAGCCTGAAAGTCTAGCTCACTTTGCAAGCCTTGGTCAAAAATACTCGAGCCCAGACTGAGGCTATTTTGCCCGAAGCGATTGTTAATATTGTATTCATAAGCCGAGAGAAAGTAAGTATTGTGCCAGGACCAGCGTTGGTCAAAACGATGCTCCCATTCCAAGGACAAGGAGCGATTCCCCCAGACGAAACGACTTCCAAAATTTTCTCTTGAAAAATCAAAAACATCATTCCCAAAATAACCCGTGAGTCGGAGGTGATTTCTCGAGTCAATTTTATAATTAATTTGAGTATTCAAATCATAAAAAAAATAGCGAGGAATATCGCTCCAGGTGCTATCATCGGCATTGAGCCGATTGATGAGGCTGGTAAACACGTCCGCATAGGTTCGCCGACCCGATAAGGTGATGGAGGCTTTGTTTTTCTTGAGAGGTGCTTCCACGGTGAGGCGCGAAGAGATCAACCCGATGCCGCCGCGTGCGCTGAACTTCTCGTCGTTCCCTTCTTCCATTTCCACATCCAGTACCGAAGAGAGCCTTCCGCCATAGTTGGCCGGGAAGGCGGCCTTGTAGAGTGTGACCGATTTTACGGCATCCACATTAAATACACTAAAAAAACCTAGCAAATGATTGGGATTGTAAACGGGCGCTTGATTGACTAAGATCAGATTTTGATCCGCCCCACCGCCCCTTACGTAGAAGCCCGCCAGGCCTTCTCCCCCAGACTTTACGCCGGGTTTGAGTTGGAATATTTTCAAAATATCTACTTCTCCCAAGATCGCGGGCAGGCGCTTAGCCTCTTGGCGAGTGATTTTATTCACACTCATTTGGGTGCTATTGACTTGGTCGAGCACGCTTTCTTTTTGGGCTTCCACTTCTATTTCTGCCAGGGCGAGCGAAGTTGGCTCCAATTCAATCATCAAGGTGGTATCTTGGCCTAAAGTCAAATTTTGAGAGAATCGCTGATAACCCAAGTAAGAAAATTCTAGCTGAACTTTTCCAGCGGGGAGCCGCAGGCGAAATTGCCCGTTTTCATCCGTGGTTGTGCCAGATTTGCCCGGTTTGCCGAGAATATTGACGCCAATTAGTGCGCTTTTTGTGTTGGTGTCTTGCACTTTTCCTCTGATTTCAAAAAATGTTTGAGCATTTAGAGGAAAACTTTCCAAAAAAATAAAAACAAGGAGAAGAAAATGTAATTTCATATTTATGCAGAGCGAAGGTATGTGAGTAGCGAGTTTGGGGCAGGAATCAGCCAAACGATTTATGGGTAAGTGGTTTTATACTCTAATTTAGAAAAAATCTCGCAAATGGTGAGAAGAATCCAAGCGATCGAATTGTTAAAATTTGCTAAAGTCGATTGTATCGAAGGTGCTGTCAGATACTTCACTCGAGGCGTTGTGAAACCTATGGCGTTTAAGAAAAACACCAGTCCGAAGACCTCGCCTACCAAACCCTAAAAACCGATTGACCCATAGCCCACACCTGACCATAATTTAACATTCATTTATCTTTTTTTAACAGCTTTTTAACCGCTATTGAGGGCAAAATTTAGTTCTTTTAAGGAAGAGTAGAAGAAAATAAAAAAAGAGCCAACTCGATGCAACTATTCTCAAAAACCAACTGTCCTTGAAGTAAAACCGAGAAAAACCATAAAATATTTAGAAAATTCGCTCTAGGCTGTAACGTTTGCCTAGTTCATTCTACTAATAAATAAACCATATAACCATCAAACTTTTTAAATCGCCATGGAACAGTCAATCAAAAGCACTTCTTTCTCTATCTCTATTCTGGAAATGGCCAGCACGCTCTTTTCTAATCATAGCAAGTCTAAGCGCAGAAAGCGACAAGTCTACTGGGTACTAGAAGAAGTAGAAACAGAGCGTGAAGTTACGACGGTGAAGTACTATGACGACCACAATGAACTGGTTCACCAAGAAGCACTCCCAGGAGTGAAGAGAGGTATTTTAGATGAGGAAACCATGCAAAAACTAAATCAAATCAAAGAACAGGTCAGAATCCAACTGGCCTAGTTCTTTGGATTTTATTTTTATCCAAAAACCAATGCGTAAGGGCGACTAAGTTCCTGTGCGACTTCTGCCAAGCTAAACACACGAGCTTTACGAAAAGACAATTTGCCCTCCCAGTAAACTTCTAGAACTGGCACCGCGAAAACCGAGCAATGCGCTGCTACTTCTTTCTCAACCCTGGGGTCAATCTCCATCCAATCCATTTTGGGAAATTGCTCTTGCCTCAACTCAAGCAATTTGGGTTTCACATCTTGACAAATACCACAATCTAGCGTACCAAAGTAGAGCATCAGACCCTTCGTGCGCTCAATTTTTGTATTCAATTCTTTAATAGTCATCGTAGTTTGGGGTTCGTGGTTTGTACTTAGATTTAAACAAAATCTTTGGCAAAAATAGACATTCCCCACTTTTTATTCTTGAAAACATCCGCAAAACAGCCCATAAAATCTCCTGAAAGGAACCCATCCGCCGCCACAGACCAGTACTACTTAACCCAAGGAAATAGCGACTTTACGGCTTTTTTTGCTTAAATTTGTGACTGGCATATCACAAATAGCCCCCTGAAACACACATGATGAAAAGAGAAGAAACCTTTGACTATAATATAAAAGCTACTTGGCACGCCATTGCTCGCATGTACAATTCGGAAGCAAGTAAATTTAATTTAACCGTCTCCGTTGGCTACATTTTGTTGAATATTGACCTTGACCACGGCACACCCGCGACCAAAATTGCCCCTCTCCTAGGACTAGAAGCCCGCAGCATTACCCGTACGCTCAAAAATATGGAGAAAGATGGCTTTATCTACAAAGTACAAGATGAAAAAGATCGCCGCTTTTTCCGCATCTTCTTAACCGAAAAGGGGCGACAAGCCCGAGAAGTTTCCCGCCAAACCGTCATCAAGTTCAACCGCGCTGTGCGAGAGATTGTACCCGAGGAAAAGATTCAGGTTTTCTTTGAAGTAATCAGCAAAATCAATCAAGTCATTGACAACAACGTACCTACAGTGAGCATCCTCAATGGCAAGGAGGTAGATTAAACCTTTAGCCGATTAGTCTGTACAATATTTTGCACGAAGGACTTGCGCCTCCTGATTTCCAAGAGAATACGCTTTTTGCCAGGCGGTGCAGGCAGCGTTTTTTTCTTGTAAGGCCCAGCGAATTTTACCCTCATAGAGCCATACTTTGGGATTTTCGGCCTGTTTCTCTTTCAGCCGTTCTAGGTCAGGAAGTGCTTCCTGATATTTTTGTTGTTGCTCATAAATTTTGATCCGATTCAGATAAGCATCCCAATTATAAGGATTAAAACGAATCAAACGATTGTAATCCTCAAGGGCTAAATTCTGCTTATTCAGTAAAAGATACAACCCTGCTCGTCTTTGGTAAGCATCTTCATAGTCTTGATCTAAGGCAATGGCTTGGCTGTAATGATTGACGGCCTCGGCTAAGGCATCTGCTTCTTCGGCCAACCTCCCTAAAAAATAGCGTGCCTCGATGTTCTGGGGGTCGAGTTGGGTCGTGGTCTCGAAATCTGCTCGTGCTTGATCCTGATTTTGTAAATAGTAGTGAGATTTTCCTCTTTGCAGGTAAACAGGCGTGATTTTGGGATTGGCTTGTAAAATTTTATCAAAATCAGCAATCGCTTCTTCGTGCTGTTGCAAACCCGCTTCAATGAGCCCTCGGTTGTAATATGCTTCCAAGTAGCCCGGCCGGTAAGCGATGGCCAAATCAAAGTTTTGCAAAGCTCCCTTCACATTTTCCAATTGAAATTCAGCCAGTCCCTTTAGCAAATAGGCGGGAGCAAATTTTGGATTTTCGTTTAAGCTACTGTCCAGCAAAAGTAATGTCTCCAAAAACTTTTCTTCCTTGAATCTTCGTTGTGCTTGCTCATAATAAGCCTGCGCCTCTTGAGCACTTAATTTTTGCACAAATAACCAACCGCCCCAGAGTAATAAAATAAGCATTCGTTTTTTCATAGCATTGCAAATATAATACATAAGCCCTGAGCTTCTTGCTCATAAACGCTCTCACCCTCATCGAATTATGATCTGATTAGGATAAGTTCCCTAAATTTTCTCTTCCCTAAATAATCCCCTATCTTTACCTTGATCCTAATTCTAAGCTTTTAATACTCTGAAATATATGCAAATCTTAGTGATTAACTGTGGTAGTTCCTCAGTCAAGGCCGAAGTAATCGATGCTCTCAGCGGGGCACGGCAGTTGGGTATGAACATCGAGCGTATCACCGCCAAAGATACCCAAGTTCTTTTCACCGATACGGCTGACCCTATAGATTGTCCTGTGGGTGGGCACGAAGTGGTGCTCGATTTTGCCTTACCCTTGATGTTAGCAAAACTAGACCCTGACCAAGTGCAAGCCGTAGGGCATCGGGTCGTACACGGTGGAGATGCTTTTGATGAACCCGTTCACCTAGACGAAAGCGTGGAAGATAAAATTAAAGAACTTAGTACGCTAGCCCCACTCCACAATCCTCCGGCCTTAGTAGCCATTCGCAAGGCCAAGGAGCATTTGCCCCATATTCCCCACGTGGCCGTGTTTGATACAGCTTTTCACCATACGCTGCCCACACGAGCCAAAAGCTACGCGCTCTCGCAGGAGTTGGTAGATCGGCATCACATTCGTCGTTATGGCTTTCACGGTACGAGTCATCAGTTTGTATCCGAGCAGGTAGCCAATTACCTACAGGCGGATATTCGTGACCTGAGAATCATTAGTTGCCATTTGGGAAATGGAGCGAGTGTGTGTGCCGTTGAATACGGACGTTCAGTAGAAACGAGTATGGGCATGACCCCACTCGAGGGTTTGGTCATGGGAACACGCTCTGGAGATATCGACCCAGGCATTCTACTTTATTTAATGGAAAAAGAGGATTTAGATTGGCATCAGCTCAGTGTTATATTAAACAAAGAAAGCGGATTAAAAGGAATCGCAGGCGTCAATGATATGCGAGACATTATCGAGAAATCCGCTCAGGGAGATGAGCGAGCACGCTTGGCAATCCATATATTCAGTCATCGCCTACGCAAATATTTAGGTGGCTACGCGGCGGTTATGGGAGGAGTAGATGTGATTGCTTTCGCGGGCGGAATCGGAGAAAATTCCTCGATGATTCGACATCGCTCTGCCCAACGATTAGATTTCTTGGGAGCAGTCATCGATGAAGACAAAAACCGAGACTTAGATATGACGCCCAACCGACCCGTAGAAGATATTTCGGCCAGTCATAGCCGTTGTAAAATTTTGGTGGTTGCTACTGATGAGCAGTATTCCATCGCCCAGCAGGCCGCTAAGTTATTAGAAGAGAAAAGAAAGGTCAATACGCAACCTTTAATCCCGATTGCAGTTTCGGCGCGGCACATTCACCTCACACAAGAAACCGTAGAGGCACTTTTTGGAGAAGGCTATCAGCTCACCGAGTATCGTCCGCTTTCTCAGCCAGGTCAGTTTGCTTGTCAGGAAACTTTGACCCTCATTGGCCCCAAAAATCGCATTGAGAAAGTGAGAATTCTGGGGCCAACTCGTTCCAAAAATCAAGTAGAAATTTCTCGCACGGATGAATTCTTTTTGGGAATTGATGCACCTGTACGCGAATCTGGGCACGTGGCAAACTCCCCCGGTATTACGCTTCTGGCTGCAAATGGTAATAAGGTAGACCTCAAAGAGGGAGTCATCTGCGCGTGGCGGCATATCCATATGACCCCCGAAGACGCACAGACCTTTGGCGTGAAAGATCGAGACGTGGTAGAAATCGCGATTGATAACGAGGAAAGAAGCCTGACTTTTGGAAATGTTTTGATTCGGGTCTCCCCCAAGTACAAGCTAGAAATGCACATTGATACCGATGAGGCTAACGCGGCCGAACTAAACCAAGGAGCGGCGGGCACGCTCATCAACACCGAATTGAGTGGCCACATGACCAAGCGAAAAACACAGTATGATCAGGTTTGAGCTGAACCTGTCAAGAGGCGAAGGTTTAAACAACTTCATTAGACAGCTTTTTGTCTTCACTTGAAATCATAAAAAATCCCCTTCCTAGGAAGGGGATTTTGCTGATTGCTCAGCCTCACAACGTTCTATATAATACTTAACCCAAGTTATTCTTATGGAACCCAATTCTTGAAGGATGTTGAACCAACTAATTAGAATTGGCAGTGTTTTCTCGTAGAAATTTTTCCAAACTACGAGAGCATTCATCTCTCTTACCAATAGTTTCCATTAAAACAAAGTACCCATTGCTTACTGGTTTGACGGCTACATACCTATCGGGATATCCAAACAACTTGGTACGATCCAAAGGTCTAATGTTCACCGCACTATTGATAAGGTCATAGTTGATTTTTTCTATTTTATAATTTGAAATCATGACCAGTAAATTTTGTCAATTAATCAATACTCATGCATATATTTAACATGAATGTAATACGCAAAAGCGGACCAATTGTTACCTCGTAAGTTTGCGAACTTTTTGAAATACTAAGATCTGAGTAAAAAAATTCTAACAAAACTTAGTAAATAGGACTTAAACAAAACACAATAAGATAGATACGAGAAGAAATAATGCGTAGAAAGGGGTAAAATATTCTGTAATTTTATGAAATTTGAGAGACATCAAAAAATTTTCTTTCGCAGCTTAATGGATGCTAGCAAGTTATGAGGTATGATCATCTAGAAGAAAATTATGACAAAACCATTCGGGTTGGGTGCTGGGGATGCCTCCTTTACGTGGTCTTGTTTTTTACCGCAGGCGGCGTGTTGCTGGCCTTGGATTTGCCTATCATTCAATCCGTTCTGGTGCTGGCTGTGTTTGTATTATTTTGGTTCATTAGTTTCGTTTTGGCTAGATGGCTCGACCAACGAAAACGAAAGTAGGCGAGTGCCCACCTCGTTTTTTTTATGATATAGTAAAAATATTACCTTGATGGGTAACAGTCATGGATTGAGCTGTTCTCAAGGCTTAATGGATGTATTATGGTTTTGAAACATATTAAAATATACGAAAGACATAGGCTCTTCCCTTTCACAAATAAGTTGCCCATCAAATTGGGCATTACGAGTACCCTTCTGGAAAAAATTCTAATCTTGCTGATTTTAGTAATCATAAATTTTAACGTCAGTGCGCAGCCCCCTCATACGGCGTATCTGAAGGCGGTACGAGATTCTATTAACATGCCAATTGCGGTTTTTGCGGCTGGTTGTTTCTGGCAGGCAGAAGCGCACTTTGGTCAACTACCTGGAGTAGTGCGTACGCAGGTCGGTTATATGGGCGGGTATGTATTTGCCCCTTCGTACCGCCAAGTCATCAGTGGTAGGACTGGACACGCAGAAGTGGTGAAGATTTGGTATGATCCTCAAAAAATATCATATCGTACGTTATTAAGGGAGTTTTGGGGAATGCATCGGCCTGAGCGATATCAAAAAGTGGGGAAAGTGCCGGGTGCCCAATACCAGTCTACCATTTTTTATTGCAATGAAATACAGAAACAGACTGCTTTACAAGCTCAAGACGAAATGGAATCCAATCACGATCACTCTTTTTGTCATCTGACTCGTATTCGTAAAGCACATCTATTCTTCCCCGCTTCTACTTATCATCAGCATTACTACAAAAAATCTAAAATTGGGAAAATATCCCCAACTTGCCATTAACCTAAGACCTAACTCATATGAAACACAAAATTATCTGCGTAGAGGATAATCCAATTAATGCCCTAATTTTGGAAAAAATGCTCAAGAAACACTACGAACACGTTATGGTTGTCAACAGTGCCTCGGACTGCCTCCATGCCTTGGCAAGTCAGGAATGTACCGTAGTCATTACGGATATTGATTTAGGTGAAGGCCATCGGGATGGAACCACCCTATTACAGGATATTCGCCAGATAAGCAGCTATGACCGCATTAAAGTAGTTGCCCTCACGGCTTTTGCCATGCCCGAAGAAAGAAAAAAATTCCTCGATATGGGTTTTGATGCTTATACTACTAAACCCATTGTAGAACAGGATTTGGTACGAATTATAGAAAAATTTAGTTGATGTGCCTTCAAGTAGGTTAGTGCAATAATTTCTTCTTTTTATACACACTTTACAAATTTTGAATATTCTTTTTGTAAAGAAACAAAGTGTAGCACAAATTTTGAATTTATTGAGTATCCATACATTTAAAGCATTGATGGTAGCTTGATAAACAAAATCAATGAGGGGTTCTCACATATGTTTGTTATTCTTGATTTTTTGGCTTAGAGCTTGGAATTTTGCTTCCTCAGTTCAAGCGCAAACCTATCAGCTTCATCTCTACCAAACTGAAGATGGCCTCCCTACCAATCTGATCAAATCTATCAATCAGGATGCCCAAGGTTTCATTTGGGTAGCCTCAGACGAAGGCTTATCTCGTTTCGATGGGCAAAAATTTGTCAATTTCAGAAAAAATCTACCCTCCCAGTATACCAAGTCCTTATTGAGAACCCAAGAAGACCATCTCATCGCCATCAATGATTTAGGCGTCCTGGCCATCGAGTCTCGTGCTGATACCACCTTGCTGGAGACATTACTAATCGGGAATAAAGAAAGAGTAAGCGGAGGAGAAGTGTTTTACCCTAAAACTGCCTTTGAAGATCATCAGGGTCAGATTTGGATCAGTGAGCCGGCCTCTATCCTTAAATACAAGCCCTCTGAGATCAAAAGATACCCCATGCCCGAGGAGCTACAAACCACTATTTATCTTCGCTCCTTCGAATTTGCCGAAATAGCCAAAAAACGACTCATCGTGGCCTCTTTTACGGGGGCACTTTTCTATTATGATCCCATGCAGGATCAAATGCTACCGCTGGCAATTGGAGATTATCAAATGAGTGGCATTAGTTCTATTATCAACAAAGATGATTATACACTTTGGATAGGAGAATCACAGGGCATTACCGAAGTTGTTTTTGATTCAGACTATCGCGTCCAGTCTATCCGAAGAATCATAGAAATTCAAGATGTCTCTTTTCTCTCCACTTACACAGAAGGAAAACTGTTAATCGGTACTTGGTATCAGGGATTATATGAGTTAAAACCACTGGGTAGCGTGTATCAGCTCCGCCCCGTGGTCGCCTCACAGGCAAGAGTCATCAATCATATTCACGTGGACGAGGAAAATAATTTGTGGATTAGCTCAGATGATGGCATTGAATTATTACGCCCTAATCTGTTTTACCCTATTTCTCTTCCCGAGAACAGCCCTTATATCGCAGACATTCATTCTACCAAAGACCAATATCTCCTCGCCAGTGATGGTAAGTCCGTTTATCAGATAGACTTGTTGGAACCATTACCAGAGGGCAAAGTAATTTTTAATTATCCAGGGAATAACATCCTTTCACTCTGTACCGCCCAAAACAAAATATGGGTAGGAACGAGCAATGCCCGCTTGGTGGCTATTGAAAATGGGCAATCTACTGAATTAGATTTAAGTAGCTACGGAGATGCCGTTTTTGCTCTGTACCGCGATCAGCAGGAAAACCTTTGGGCTTGTCAGTATGGATCTCGCCAAGGAGCCGTTCGTGTCTCACCTCGTGGTGAAATTAGCTACTATGGCAAAAAAGAAGGGCTGAACAGTCTCATTACCGTGGTGAAGGGGGATGAAATCGGAAATGTTTACTACGGAGGAATAGGCACAGAAACCTATCTATATCAATACCTACCCGAGCAAGATCGCTTCCAAAACCTGAGCTTACCCATAGCCTCTTCTACGGAACTGACATTAGAAGTCAATGATCTGTATTTCCCTCGTGTGGGCGAAATCTGGATCGCTACCAATCAGGGCTTATACATTCAACGACAGGGTGAGGTGCATCGCCTAGACTTAGGCCCCGATTATTCTATGAAAAACATCAAGGCCATCGCGCAAGATAAGCGAGGCAATATTTGGATCGGAGCCAACTTTGGCGTAATCCGATACCGAGAGGGAAAATGGGTACTTTTCGAGAAATCAGACGGGCTTTCTACAGTTACCGTTTCTCCCAGAGGAATTTTACTTACGGATCAACAACATTTACTCGTGGCAACCGCCAATGGCCTTAATTACGCACCCAGCGTGCCTGATACGATGAAAGTAACGCCCGCCCCCGTCTTTTTATCCTTGAAAATGGGGGAGCAAGACATTGATCCAGAGACGCCCGCCCCTAACTTCACTCATAATATTTCTCTTCAGGCCATCATAAGAGCTTTGTCCTTTCCTAATGATGAAATTCTTTATCAGTATCGTTTGAAAGGATTGGATGAAAATTGGCGTGAAATCTCTGGGAATGAAATTTTGATCCAAAGGATACCCGCAGGAGATTATCAGTTAGAGGTCAGAGCAAAGCAGCGAGGAAATTATGTTTGGAGTAATTTGCGTACTTATGCTTTTCGTGTGGAGCGACCTTGGTACCAAAGCACGGCCGCTTGGGTAGTTTACACCGTAGTTTTGGCTGTTTTGGTGGTGCTGATTATCCAAGTTTACACCCGTCGTCTCCGCCAGCAAAAGCTGAAATTGGAAAAAGTTGTCCAAGAGCGTACCCACGAACTGGAGATGAGAGCGGTTAATCTCAAAGAAGCCAATGATCTTCTGACCCAGCAAAAAGAAGAAATCGGGCAACGCAAAGAAAGCATGGAAGCCCAACGTGATACCATTGAAGCGGCCTATAAAATTATTCAGCGTAAGAACCGGAAAATCGTAGACAGCATTCGCTACGCCAAAACCATTCAACAAGTGATTCTGCCTACCCTGGCCGTGATGGAGCGTTCTTTTAAAGATCACTTCCTCATCTTTAAGCCGCGCGACGTGGTTTCGGGAGATTTTTATTGGCTCCTAAAAGTGGATAATCGTTGGTTTGTAGCCGTGATAGATTGTACCGGACACGGTGTGCCCGGGGCTTTCATGTCTATGATTGGGCATACTCTGCTCTATCGAATCGTCAAGCTCAAAGGTATATACAAACCAGCAGAAATTTTAGAAACCCTTCACGCAGAGGTGAGAGTGGTACTCCGGCAGCGTTATACCTCCAATGCCGATGGGATGGATGTTTGCCTTTGTGTTTTGGAGAATCAACCCGATGCAGAAAAAGGCTACAAGACCAAAGTAACGTTTACGGGAGCGCGCCGCCCCTTATACTTCTATCATCAAGATTCTCTGGAGGTCTTGGATGGAGACCGGAAGTCTATTGGTGGCTGGCAAAGTAAGGAAAAGTTTTTTACCGAGAAACAAATTTGGCTCAACCCGGGAGATGCTATCTATCTGAGCAGTGATGGCTTGACCGATCAAAACAATCCCAAACGACGGAAGTTTGGAGAGCATCGACTATTTAGGATCTTAGAAAAAAATATTCACCTCTCTATGCCCGAACAGAAGACAATGCTGGTAGAAGCACTCAAAAAACACCAACAGGGCACAGATCAAAGAGATGATATTACCTTTTTGGGTATTCGCATTTAGTATTCTACACAAACACTTCACATACACGAACTAGTACTGCATCAAGTCTTTTCAGCGGATTGATCGCCAGCGTGATAGTTTGAACAGCAAATTTTCATTAAAACTCGAACAGTCTCATAGACAGAAAACCTTTTACTATCCTTTTGCAGGCTAGTAATTCATTGAAAATATAGGAAATCCCATGTCAGTTTGTAAACCTAACCAAGACCTCTCGATTTTGCTAGATTATCTTGCTTTATTGCCAAACCACGGCGGTCTTCTCGAGGCAATAGGATTGGGTTATCAGGAAAGCTACCAATGCGAAAAAGCCTTACGCTATTACCAGAAGGCAGAGGAGGTTTCTCCAGGTATTGTCAACGCTGTCAATATAGCTCAGTGCTATCGTTTGCTGAAAAACTATCATGAAGCTTTGGCATACTACCTCAAAGCAGAAAACCAAGCCGAGAATCAGGAGGAAACAATTAGCAATATTGCTTTTTGCTACCGTGAGCTAGGAGATTACGAAAAAAGCATTCTGTATTTTAAAAAGGCCAACCAACTTCGTCCAAGTTGTACCTGGAACTTGGGGAATATCGGTTGGTGCTACCAACAATTACAGAATTACGAGGAAGGACTCAAGTATCACTTACTTTGTGAGACGCTCAACCCACACGACACCTGGAATCTGGACAATCTGGGCTTTTGTTATCAACAGGTGAGTCAGCACGATTTAGCCATTCCTTATTACCTCAAATCTCTCAAGGTAAATCCTGAAAATGCCTGGACTTGGAGACAGATAGCTTGGTGTTACATTACGACAGGGCAACTAGCCTCTGCCCGTGAGAGCTTCGAGGAGGTTAAGAAATTGAATACGAATTTTTCGGAATACGCACTTATGAATCTCGGGCATGTTCATCTTTGCTATGAAGAGGAGGCACAGGCACTGCATTATTATCGTGAGAGTTTAAGAAAATACGATAGTTGGCAGGCGTTCCGGCAGGATTTTTTAAATGATTTTAAATATCTGGGCGATCTAGGAAAGCAAACTCTTTCTCAGGAGTATTATGAGCAATTGTTAGATCAACTTAGGTAATAATTCGCAGCGGGGAGCCGGGATAAGCTTTATTCCAAGGTATTTTTACGGTCAAGCTTTCTAGTTTTTTGAAAGAAAAACCCCGACCAAGTCCTCGCTTGATCGGGATTAGGCCGAATGTAACTAACTCTTAGAGATTAGGTTGAGGAGTTGTCCTCAAATAAGGTTTTATCTCCGTGAAGCCTTTGGGGAATTTTTCTTTAGCTTCTTCGTTGCTCACGGCTGGCACCACGATGACATCTTCTCCCTCTTTCCAGTTGGCGGGAGTGGCTACGCTGTAATCAGCAGTAAGCTGCAAAGAATCGATCACACGGATTAACTCATCAAAATTTCTACCCGTAGAAGCCGGATAAGTCATCGTCAGCTTGATCTTCTTGTGGGGATCAATGACAAAAACT
Source organism: uncultured Cytophagaceae bacterium (assembly GCA_964551015.1). Taxonomy (GTDB): domain Bacteria; phylum Bacteroidota; class Bacteroidia; order Cytophagales; family Microscillaceae; genus CAZKBP01. The sequence continues at coordinate 18,020 of CAZKBP010000007.1, forward strand.
GAGCGTACGGTCAAGTTATTCAGTTCGTTGGGATGAATCATGTCATACAGTTCCGCTACTTTGCGATCAGGATCAGCAATAATCGGATAATCTACGGTGGTGCTCTGGGTTTCGTTGATATCCCCGATCCATTTTTGGTGCGAATCTACGGGATCGACGCTCAGCGCGATTGTTTTGGTATTACGCTTGGCAAATTCCTCCCGATATTTAGCTACGGTTCCCAATTCCGTGGTACACACTGGGGTAAAATCAGCAGGATGAGAAAACAGGATGCCCCATCCATCACCCAGCCATTCGTGAAAATTGATTTCGCCCTCTGTGGTTTGAGCGGTGAAGTTAGGTGCTTCGTCTCCAAGTTTAAGTGACATAGTTTTGGTTTTTGATTACGGGAATTTAACTTCCATAAAGATAAAAACTACGCACGAGCAACTCAAAATACTGAAGAGATTTTACCATTTTTTTAACAGGACTTTGCTCAAATGGCTTATCTTCCATTTTTGGCTAAAGTATTTAAAGGTGCTCATTTTGGCTCATAACCATACAGAGCACAGCTCCCAACCTCGAGCTAGGATGCTGAAAAAGAAACCTTTAACCTATCACAAATCAGGGGCTATTCGTATGAAAGAACTGCCCATCCTGCTCCACGATTACATCATAGATACCCGTGGATGCTTTCTTTAGCAAAATAATTTGAATTTGGCTCTCTCCGTGTTGGCTTCGGTAAATTTGTATTTTTTCCGAAGCTGACTTAGTAGAAGTCACCGGAGCTTGATAGGGGTATTTTACAAACTCAGCTTCCTCTTTGGGGCGAAAAAAGATGCCCTCTTGATTAATTTTAAGCTGCCATTTAGGGTCTTTACCTTGGTATTCCAGCACAGGTGTGGTTTGGGAAGTTGAGGCTCGACTCGGTTCTTTGAAACCCGTAATCAAATACAGCAGGAACCAAGCAAAAACAAGAAAGAAGACACTAGGAATAATAGGATGACGCTTCAGAATGCTATCCTTCTTTTTCATAAATATTCATTAAAAAACGGAAAACGCTTGTCAAATGATGACAAAAGGAATGTGGAAGAAACTCTCAGGAAATCAAGTCTCGGATTACTGAAACCATCCCTTGGGGGAGGTTGATCGGGCGATACAGAATCACTAGGATTACTATCCATCTAAAATTAATTAATGTGATCTTTGATAGCTCAAACAAGCAACTAAATCAATAGAGGAATCTAAAACTTAGTCTAAAGTGTTGTATCTATGAACGGTCAATACACCACAGTTTTGCTATCTAACTTCTAATTAGCCTTCAAAGTAAATAATTATTATTCTAAATATATAAAAAAAATGCAAGAAAGCAAGCTTCAAGCAGCAGTATCTTTATTAAACCAAGGTAATCTAGTGGCGATCCCTACCGAAACCGTATATGGTATTGCTGCCAATGCTTTGAATGAAAAAGCTGTTCTTCGTATTTTTCAAGCCAAGAAGCGTCCAGCCTTTGATCCTTTGATTATACACATAGCCACGGCTCAGGAGCTCTCGAGGTGGACTACCGAAACTTTTCCACAGGCTTTCCAATTAGCAGAGCATTTTTGGCCTGGGCCTCTTACTTTGGTTTTGCCTAAGCGTTCGGTGATTCCCGACCTAGTCACTTCTGGTCTCGACACGGTAGCCGTTCGGGTTCCAGCGCATCCTTTGACCCTAGACCTGCTGAAGAGATTAGACTTTCCTTTGGCCGCTCCGAGTGCCAACCCTTTTGGCTATATCAGCCCCACTACCGCTCAGCATGTAGCCGATCAGTTAGGACATGAAGTATCACTTATCTTAGACGGCGGAGCCAGTAAAATTGGCTTAGAGTCTACTATTTTGGGTTTTGAGAAAGGTGAACCGATCATTTATCGGGTAGGAGGCACGAGTGTAGAGGCCATTGAGTCAGTGATTGGTAAGGTAAAGTGGAAACCACACTCAACCTCTAACCCCAAGGCACCGGGTATGCTGTCTAGTCATTATGCCCCTAGCAAACCTTTTCATATATTAGGAGAAAAAGAAAAGGTAAAAGGCTTTTCCTGCGGTAATCACGTTCCTGAGGAATGTGGCTTTCTGGGCTTTAACCGATATCACCCCCTGATTCCCAAAGAAAATCAAATATTGCTCTCTCCTCGGGGAGATTTAGTGGAGGCCGCGCATAAATTATTTGCTAGCATGCGCCATCTGGATGCTCAGCCAACAAAAGCCATTTTGACAGAATTGGTTCCTGAGCAGGGATTAGGGCGAGCCATCAATGATCGCCTCAGAAGAGCTGCTACTAGATAAAATCTAGAATATGATCTTTGTCATTTTTTTCTTAGGGTAGAAAGCCTAATTTGAAAGAAAAATTGGGAGTGAATTTGCTTAGAAGTAACATTTGACTGTAAAAAGGCAAGAAATTTGCCTTACTCATGAAGCCATACAACCTCAAATAGATCATATAATTTTAGAAATATTTTTTCTATATTATCTCCAGATAAATAGTTTTAGGAATATGTTTTTTGTGTTATTTCCAGATAAAATGAATTTTTATTGGAAAAAAACACGAAAAAATACAATAAATCAAGACTCAACTTGCTGCTTAGCAAAGTTTTAAATAGATTTGAAATATTAGTGAAACTTCCTTCCTAATGTAGATTAGTGTATGTTTTCGTGTAATTTGGTGTTCATGATACCAAATTACATTTTTTTGTGCCCACCCCAAAAAATCAAAACCCAGTGTTTTTCTGCGTGTAAGAAAAATGCAAAAAGCTGAAAACAAACGATCCTATATAGTTGGAATAAACCGTGATTCTGGCGTCAAAAACCCATTTGTCTTACCCAAAATTTTAGGCAACATTTAATGTACTGCTGGCTCTTGTTGACTTAGGCAATGAAAACTCCCGAGCCCCCAGATAATCTCCCTCGAGTCCAAACCGATTACTGCTCGGTCTGGAAAACAAGCACTTAATATATCCAAAGCTCGTTCATCCTCAGGACAGCCAAAGGTAGGCACTACTACCACGGCATTAGCAATATAAAAATTAGCATAGCTGGCAGGCATTCTTTCTCCTTGCATGTAATAAGGTCGAGGCATAGGTAATTCAATAATCTCGAGGGGCTTACCATCGGGTAGACGCATCGCTTCCAAATCTTTCCTATTTTTTTGTAAAATGGAATAGTTAGCATCTGAGCGTTGGTGCTCGATCACAGTTAGGACCGTATCTTCACGGACAAAGCGACAAATATCATCGATATGCCCGTCGGTATCATCTCCTACGATGCCATCTTCCAACCATAAGACTTGCTGGACGCCGTAATAATCTTTTAAATATTGTTCGATCTGCTCGCTCGTCAGATGAGGATTACGATTAGGGTTTAGGAGGCAACTACGGGTGGTAAGCAGGGTGCCTTTTCCATTAAAATCTACCGAGCCCCCTTCCATTATAATTCCGGGTCGATAAACAGGAAGATCGAGTTGTTCCGCAATCAAAGCTGGAATTTGATTGTCCGCGTCATAAGGAGGATATTTACCGCCCCAAGCATTGTATTCCCAATCTACCATAACTTTGGGAATAGCCGCTTCTGGATTAATCAAGAAGGCCGGCCCGTGGTCGCGGCACCAGGCATCATTACTGGGGTGCTGGTAGCAATGAATCTGCCCTAAGTCTGTGCCTAATTTAGCTAACGCTTCCTGTATCCAGAGCTGTGCGGATTGACTTTGTACATTGATGCATACTACTTCTCCTTGGGAGATTAGGTGAATAAATTCAAAATAAATGGGATAGATTTTTTTTAAAAGAGCTTCAGGCCAAGTGTGAGTGTTATGGGGAAAAGTAAGCCAAGTAGCTCGGTGAGGGTGCCACTCCGCGGGAAAATAATAGCCTAAACTAGCAGGGAGATTTGGCATAATCAAGGGTCTTGAAGAGGTGCTAAAGTTAGCCAACTAGGAAACAAATCACAAAAATAATAAAAAAGAAGAGTTTCTTAGAAAAAATTACGAATTTTGCACCTTACGTAAGCTTTTAATTATCCCTTTTTATTCATATGGAACGTACCGTTGAACAAAAACTCAATGCCCTTCTGAAACTACAAAAGATTGATTCTAAAATGGATGAAATCAAGAAAATCAGAGGGGATTTGCCCGATGAAGTGCAAGATTTGGAAGATGAAATTGTAGGTTATCAAACGAGAATTGATAAATTCGAGCAGGAGATCAAAAGCTTGAACCAAGAAATAGAAATGCGTAAGGATCGTAAGCGTGAGGCAGATAAACTCATCGCCAAGTACAAAGATCAGCAGATGAATGTGCGCAATAATCGGGAATATGAAGCTTTGACCAAAGAAGTAGAGTCTGAAGAACTAGAGATTCAACTTTCTGATAAGAAAATTCGTGAGGCGAATGAGAAGATTCTTCGTAAAAATGAAGAAATAGCCAAGACTCAAGAAATCTTAAACGATCGTCAAAAAGACTTAGAAACCAAGCAAGCCGAGCTAGAGACCCTGATGCAAGAAAGCGAAGGGGAAGAGGTCAAACTACTTAAAGAACGTGAGAAACAAACTAAGGCCATCGAGGAACGCCTGCTTCGCTCTTACAACAAAATCCGAGACAATGCCATCAATGGCTTGGCTGTCGTGCAGGTCAAAAGAAATGCTTGTGGCGGTTGTTTCGCCATTGTACCCCCTCAGCGACAGGCTGAGGTGCGAGAACGAAAGAAAATCATTGTCTGTGAACACTGTGGTAGAATTCTAGCGGGCGTGGAGGAAGTCATAGAGGAAGAACCCAAACCCAAACGCACACGAAAGAAATCCAAAGCCGAAGACTAAATCACTGTTGCTAAGAGCCGGAAAATATTTCGGCTCTTTTTATTTGTGGTTTTGCATATATCTTTGAAAATATAGGAAGCTTTTTGTATTTTTATTCAAAATGACCCTGCATACCATGAGATTAATCACCAGTCTATTCCTCACTATTTGGTCTCTGTCCTCACTTTGTGGGCAACCTTTAACGGGTTTCAAGGAGCTACAAGCACGCCTCAGCCACTATGATGAAACTGAGATTCGTCCCGTGATGCAAATCCAAAGGGAGAAACTGGATGAGCATCTCTCTCCCCTACAAAAAAACACAATCCAACAACTCCAGAACGAATACCAACAACTCCAAAAGATGAAGGCCGAACTTGGAGCCCGTTACCAAGGAAAACCACAACTCTATATGCAGGTCTGGGAGCAAATTCAAGTACATCATCAAGAAATCCTCAACGAGACTTGGCTGATCTTGGAAGCCCACCGCCCCACTATAGATCGCATTCTCTTTGAAGAAGTGGCTCAAAACCGTACCCAATGGCGACAAGCCATGAACCAAATGGTAGCCCAATTCAACCAGCAAAAAGCTGACTCTTCGGCTCCCGTTTTCCAAAAATTTGGTTTTGCTGACTATATGCGTCCACTGGGTTTTTTGCTCTGGCAAATTCAGGAAGCAACGCCCCAGCCTGCCGAAGCGGGGGCAGAAGGAGGCTCTCTGGTCTACCCCAACCCTACTTGGACACAGCACCAACTCCGCTTCCAAACCGAAGCAGAGGGAGAGGTAGAAATCACGCTCTTGGACAATCAAGGCAAAGAATTGGCTCCCGTACTTAAAAGACACCTCAAAGCAGGCAGTCATCACCTAACCATTGCCACCGACCAACTCAGTCGGACGGTCTATTACTACCGAATCCAGACCGAAGATGGCGTAGATTTAAAGAGGTTCGTGAAAGAGTGATCTGTGACTCTGGAACGCTAACTTCGGAATTCAATACTTGAATCCAGCATTCCTACCAAACCAGAGTTCCGCAGTTACTTCATCACTCCCGCCAGCCACATCCCTAGAAAGGTAGCGGCCAAGCCCAGCACTAAACTCAAACTGATGTAAAGAAAGAGCATCCCGTACTCCAAGTTACGAGCCAGTAGATTATTTTCGTAAGCAAAAGATGAAAAAGTAGTAAAGCCTCCACAAAAGCCCGTGGCGAGCAAGAGGCTCCACGCTACACTGATGTGTTCGTAGCGTTGCAGCGTGGCAAGGATATAGCCAATCAACAAACAGCCCAAAAGATTCGCAATAAAAGTACCCAAGGGGAAAAGTGAAGTACCCCACCAAGCCACCATCGCCCGGCTTAGCAGATAGCGAGCCACACTTCCTAATCCTCCTCCTAGAAATACCAGCAAAATATGGCGCATCTTTCTAAAGAACTAACAACTCATAGCGAGCAATTACACCGTTTCTGCCTTGGCTTCCTCTTCTCTCAAATCTCGCTCTCTCTCTTCTACCCCGTGAGTGAGGGCTTTGAGCTTTTTCAAGAAAATAATGAGTAATAAACCAAAGGCCACCGTGAAGATGGTAATCAAAATAAAGGTATTGAACTCGCGCTGATTCTGTACCTCATCAATGATGATGGTTCCGCTGTAATTTTGACCGTCGCCTTGATTGGATTTGATTTTTTTGGCTTCCACATCTTTGGTAAAAGAAAGCAGGCCGTGATAGGGATTTTCGGGCTTTGCTCCTTCTTCGGCTAAGGTATTTTTGAACTCATCCAAATCCTCACCTTCCAGTTGGAGGTAAGGCTTGAGATTCTCTTTGGTCTTGTATTCTTGCACCACATATTCCCCTTGACTATCCAAATAAACAATGGTTTTGAAAGAAAAGTCATTGTCATTTTGAATGGATTCGTAGGCTGCCTCCAATTGCTTGACCTCCTCGGGCTGTGCTTGCCAGGTTACTTCGATGGGTGCTGGTTGGGCAGATTCACCGATAAGTCCAGCTACTTTATTACCGAAGCCCGTAGCGGCAAAGTAAAGCCCCATCATAATCGAGCCGTATTTAAGGGGAGCTAGTTTCGTGATAAAAGAAAGCGAAACGGGAGAAGCCGAAAGCTCTCCCAAAGTATGCAGTAGATAAGCCAAAATGAGCCAGTACATCGCCGCGTCGCCAAAAGGTTCTTGGCCCGCTTCTACTGAAGCTCCGGCCATCATGAGAAAGCCCAAGCCCATCACGATGGTTCCTATTGCCATTTTGAAGAGCGAAGAAGCTTCTTTGCCCTTCATCTTGCGAGTAGCCCAATAGGCCGCTACCGCCGTACCAAATACCATGATAAAGAAGGAATTTACCGACTGGAAAACCGAAGCAGGAATGACGAACCAACCAAAAAAATCGCGATCAATTTTCTCCTTGGCATAGATATTCATCAATCCACCCGCCTGTTCAAAAGCTCCCCAAAACACAATGATGATGATAAAAGAGAGCAAGAGTACGACCATTCGGTCTTTTTCTTCTTTGGTGAGCGGGCGGGCGGTATTGGTTCCCTCAATTTTGGGAGTTTCTACAAAATCGCCTACTCCTTTCAAAAATTTTTGCCCCCAGATAAAAACAACCTGCCCCAGCAACATCCCGATACCTGCCAAACCAAAACCATAGTGCCAGCCAATGCGCTCACCCACGATTCCTACAATAATTCCTGCCAAAAAGGCTCCTACATTGATCCCTATATAAAAAATGGTAAATCCTTGATCGCGACGAATATCCCCTTCTTTGTAAAGGCCACCCACCATCGTGGAAATATTAGGCTTCAAGCCTCCCACACCCAGTACAATCAAAACCAGTCCTGAATAAAATGCCCACAAGCCTTCGAAGGCCAAAACGCCGTGCCCCAAACAGAGTAAAACGCCGCCCAGCATCACTGTTTTTTTCTGCCCAATGAAGCGGTCCGCCAAGATCCCTCCTGGTACCGACATCAGATAGACAAACATCGTATACCAACCGTACAGAGCAACCGCCTCGGCTCGGGTCCATCCTAGCCCTCCGTCTTCAATAGAGGAATAGATATACAAAACCAAAAGTGCTCGCATACCATAGTAGCTGAAACGCTCCCACATCTCCGTGAAAAACAAAATCGCTAAACCGGTAGGATGCCCGAAAAACCAGGTATCTGATCTATTCATATATCACAATTCTTTTATAAAAAAGCTTAAAAACTTTATAATTATTCACATCATTCTCTCGCCAGATTCCGTAGGTATAATATGCTCGGTTTGTTGAAATCAAACGAGTACAACACCCGCTACTGCTACTCATCTCTTCTGGAATCGGAATGATTCGCAATCTAATTAAAATTTTATAACAAAAGTCAATTAGAATCATAAAAACGACTTTCCCGAAAGGGCTAACCTCGAGTTTGACCTATTTTCTTTAGAAAGCAAATTTTTATTAAAACACCCATACCTATTATTAAAAATGAAAGAGCTTGGAATAAAATCAAAGAAGAGCACCCTACAAGACCACGGAATTAGTCATGCCGCTGAAATTCATTGGAACCTCAGTCCTGCCGAGCTGGTGGAAGCAGCACTCTGTCAGGGAGAAGGCTTCCTCTCGGATACGGGGGCCATCATGTGTGATACCGGCCAGTTTACAGGACGTTCACCCAAAGATAAATTCATTGTTAGAGATGAGAAAACCCAAGATACCGTGTGGTGGGGAGAGATCAACCAACCTTTTGATCCCGAAAAGTTCGATGCCCTTCATGCCAAAATGCTAGCTTATCTTACTGATAAAAAATTGTACGTACGTGATGCTTACGCGGGTGCCCACGAAGATTATCGCTTAAAATTGCGCGTGATTAATACCCAAGCTTGGCAAAATCTCTTCTGCTACAACATGTTTTTGCGACCCAGCCCAGCCGAACTAGAAAACTTTGAGCCGAACTTTAGCATCCTGTGTATTCCTGAATTCCAAGCTAATCCAGCCGAAGACGGCACGCGCCAAGGGAATTTTACCATCGTCAATTTTAGCAAAAATATCATCCTAATCGGGGGAACGGGCTATGCTGGAGAAATGAAAAAAGGAATTTTCTCGGTGTTGAATTACACGCTGCCCAAAGAACACCAAGTACTTTCCATGCACTGCTCGGCCAATGTGGGTGAGGATCATGATACAGCTATTTTCTTTGGACTTTCGGGTACGGGCAAGACTACCCTCTCTGCCGATGCCAGTCGCCACCTGATCGGCGATGACGAACACGGCTGGACAGACGACAGCGTGTTTAACTTCGAGGGCGGCTGCTATGCCAAAGTGATTGATCTCTCTCAGGAGAAGGAACCTGAAATCTGGAATGCCATTAAGTTTGGAGCGATTTTAGAAAATACGCGCTTCCGCCCTGATACCCGCACTCCAGACTTTCATAATACGACTGTTACCCAAAATACCCGCACTTCTTATCCCATTTACCATATAGAAAATGCTTTAGAAAAATCGGTTGCGGGTACGCCCAAAAATATTTTCTTCCTCACTTGCGATGCCTACGGGGTTCTGCCTCCTATCTCCAAGCTGAGCAAAGGCCAGGCTATGTATCACTTTATTTCGGGCTACACCGCCAAGGTAGCTGGCACAGAAGTGGGTGTAACCGATCCAGAGGCAACTTTCTCGGCTTGTTTTGGGGCGGCCTTCTTGCCTTTGCACCCCACTGAGTACGCCGAACTCTTGGGTAAGAAAATGGAAGAACAAAAAGTAAATGTATGGTTAGTCAATACAGGTTGGACTTGTGGGGCTTTTGGCGTAGGAAACCGGATGAAGTTGGCACATACGCGCGCCATGATTCGCGCGGCCTTGGCGGGTCAGTTAAAAGAGGTAGCTTATCAAACACATCCTATCTTTGGTGTGGCCGTACCGCAAGCTTGTCCTGATGTTCCCCAGGAAGTGTTGAACCCTCGTGATACTTGGGCAGACGGCGAAGCTTACGATGCCCAAGCCCATATGCTCGCGCAGAAGTTTAACGAAAACTTTGAGAAATACGCCGAATACGCTAACGAGGAGATTTTAGTAGGCGCTCCTAAAACTAATTTGGCAATTGGGGCTTAATTTACGAGGATAAGTTTGTAAAATAGAGCCATTATCAATTTATTTGCATATCTCTAATGCAAACGCATTAAAAATACTATCTATAAAAGTTGACGTAACGAAACCCATGGTTCCTAATGAGCTATGGGTTTTTTAGGGTTTATAGAGCTTTCAACTCGAGTTTGAGCGAGGGCTACTACACTTGCTTCCTGCACCTTCAAATGAATTTGCCCTCTGTAATCTGCAATTTGTAATTTCTAATCTGTAATTTGCGATTTGTAATTTGCAACTCCTCCTCATGAATGCATTTCAAAAAAATCAACCCCGGATTCTCAATGCCTGGGCTTCCTACGATTGGGCCAATTCGGTTTATAATCTGACGATTACGGCAGCTATTTTTCCCGTTTATTATGAAGCAGCGACTCGGGAAGCCTTCGGAGGAGATCGAGTCTTATTTTTTGGTTGGGAAGTAACGGCTTCGGTTTTATATGCTTATGCCATTGGCTTTTCTTTTATTTTGGCGGCGATTCTCTCGCCTTTGCTCTCTGGATTGGCAGATTACAGTGGGAAGAAAAAGACTTTTATGCAATTTTTCACCTACATGGGAGCAGCTGCTTGTTTTACTTTGTATTTGTTTGATGGAAGCAATGTGGAGTTGGGCGTGTTGGCGGCCATCATTGCCAGTATGGGCTACTCGGGAGCGATTGTTTTTTATATTTCCTATTTACCTGAAATTGCCACGGACGATCGCATGGACGGGGTCAGTGCCAAGGGTTTTTCTTTGGGTTTTTTGGGTAGTGTAATCCAGTTGTTGATCAGTTTGATTATTATTTTTCAGGCCGAAAACTTGGGGATGACACAAGCACAGGCCACCCGATTGTCTTTTTTAGCGGTTGGGATTTGGTGGATTGGCTTTGCGCAAATTGCTTTTTTTTATTTGCCCAAAGGCACGAAGCAAGCGCGTCCACAGGGGCGTCTGCTCACGATGGGTTTTAAAGAATTGAATAAAGTTTGGCAAAGTTTGGCGAATCTGCCCGATGCCAAGCGTTTTTTGATTTCTTTCTTTTTTTATAATATGGGCGCACAGACGATTTTCCTGCTGGCGACGCTCTTTGGCACCAAAGTACTCAACCTAGCTTCTGACCGCTTGATTGCTACTATTTTGCTTTTACAAATTGTAGGAATCGGGGGAGCCTATCTTTTTGCTTATGTTTCTAAAAGACGGGGGAATAAATTTGCCCTGATGAGCATGCTTATTTTGTGGTTTTTGATTTGTGGGTTTGGCTATTTCATCCAGACGGAGCTACACTTTTTTATCATGGCGGCTACCTTCGGGGTGGTGATGGGTGGGATTCATCTCTCGCGTTCTACTTACGCCAAGCTCATTCCTGAAAACACCACTGAAACCACTTCTTACTTCAGCTTTTACGACGTGACCGAAAAAGTAGCCACGGCCTTGGGGCCTGTTTCTTACGGTATTATCGAGGCCATTACGGGTAATATGCGCTTTAGCCTGATTGCTCTCGGGATTTTCTTTATCGTGGGGATTTCTGTTTTAGCCACCGTCAAAGTACCACGGGGAGAAGGCTCAGATTGGGAAACTTCCTAATCCTTTCTAAAAACTCTTTTCTCCAGTCTCACAACTCTAGTTTCTAGTTGGAGGAGATGATCAATTTTCTCGTTAAGAAGGCTCACGTTCTGACCCATCTTTTTGAATTCTTCTCTAAAAGCATTCTGGCTCTGTTCTACCTTGTCTACTCTCAAGGTAAGCTTATCCAAACGCTGGTTCGTTTTCTCTTGATTGTTCGCTATAGTCAGTACCACTTGAAACATTCGTTCCTGGCGGTCTTCAGAGCGTTCCATACGGAGATTGGTTTGCCTATGCGCGTCTACCAGCGTAAGCAGTACTTCCTGCATCTGATCCTGACGGCGGAGCGACTCTGCTAGCAGTTCCTCGATTCTTCCTTGATTTTTCATAGTTGGTTTTACAAATCGATCGTGGGTTGATAAATTACAAATATTACGCTAAAACTATCTCCTGCAAATATAGCCAAAATACCCATAATTCAAAATTTTAAATTGAAAATTCAATCCAACACCATACAAACATATGTTTGTAAAATATAATCCTTCACCATTATTCTGGCAAAAAAGTAATTTTGCATATCGCAATTAGGTTTTTTTTGATAAAAAGTTACTTTTGTAACAAAACTTGGTTATCCATAACAATTCTTTGTATGTCCCGCTTATTTAACCTTCCTTTGTCATATAGCTGATTTGAGAAAACATCACGCAATCAATCATTTATTTCTCCCAATTTTTACCTGAGAAATAAAGAAGTAAGCATGATTATCTCTGAAAAGTATTTCACAAAAGGGCCATTACTTTTTTAATATATAACAGCATAATCCCAAAGGATTGGTCAGGGTCAAAAAAAGCTAAATAGCTTCCTGACCGCAAGGCGTAAAATAATTTAATTCTCACCAAAAATTCATCAGAAAATGGGCAATATCAAAAACAATGGCTACACTGCCGAGGTCGCTCAAACCAAAGCACAAACTAGGAACGAGCAATTATCTCCCCAAGCTCCCCAGTTTGATATCAAAACTAAGATTTCCACCCCTACTGAAAATACACAGTTTTCTGTGTTTGTAAACAGTACCGATCATTACAGTGATACTTGGGAACCTTTTTTTACTTTATTCAAGAAGTTTTGGCCAGAGTACCAAGGGAAAATCTATCTGAACACGGAAGAAAAAGTCTTCGAGTTTCCTGGCTTAGATATCGTATCCACTCAGGTGGCACGCTTTAAATCTAAAGATAAGCTCACTTGGGGTCAGTGCCTTTTGTATGGTTTTAATCAAGTAGAAACGGACTTGGTGTTCTATACCCACGAAGATTACTTTTTGAAAGCACCCGTGCAGCACGATAAAATATTAGAGTGGGTGACTTTGATGCAAGCACACCAAATCACTTATTTGAATATTTCAGACCAAGGAAACCGAGGCCCCTTTCATCCTAGCGACTTGCATCATGACCTTTGGGCTGTGGACCAAAAAGATCAGTATCGTATCAGCACACAAGCTTCTCTTTGGGACATCCAAAAAATGCGTCGTTATGTGAGAAAGCACGAAAACCCTTGGCATTTTGAGTTTTATGGGAATATACGTGCCCGTCGTCGTAGGGATCGATTTTACGCCGTGAATCGTGATCAATACAATCATCACAGCAATGATGTATGGCCTTATGACCCCACAGGGATTGTTGCGGGCAAGTGGGTCAAAGAAATCGTATATGATTTATTCAAAGAAAATAACATTCAAATAGATTTCGAGCAAAGAGGCTTTTATGATCCAAATACGAGCCAGAGAAGATATAAGAAGAAACCTTTGTACAAAAAACTCATTTCAGCAATGAAATCTTTGATCTGATGACTCATGACACACCCGAACCGAAAGGATACTTAGAAAATTTCTCTAGGCATCCTTTCTCATTTTTTTAGCTGAATTGATTAGTTTAAGACAAGCCATTTTTTGTAAAATCCATTTGTATCGCTTATCCACAAAAGATCACAGAAATTTAACCTGAATTTGAAACCAGAAACCAGCCAATCAGTGTAAATCATTAGAAAAGACAGCCAAGGCCCAGGTTCAAAAAATCACGAAAATGTTTTACACCATCACGATCATTCTGATTATTGGTTTTATTGATTGGTACTTCTTTAAAGCACTTCGCTTGCTCCAACCAAAACTCAGCGCAAGAAGCTGGTTGTGGTTCCGATCCCTATTCTGGGGAATGACCCTAGTGACCATGCTCCTGTTTTTTATCTATAAAATGCATCGAACCGCAGGAGAATATTTTATCAATTATGAATTTGAACAGTTTCTTCGTCGCTTTATTTTCTTGAATTATGGCTCCAAGCTAGTAGGTGTATTGCTATTAGTTGGGGAGGATATCTACCAAGGTATCAAACGATTCTTTGTATGGATACCCTCATGGCTTAGCAAGCCCCATTCCACATTTTCCGAAGCAACTGAGAGTCCAAAAATAAGTCGCTCAGAATTCCTGTCCAAAGCCGCTATCTTAGCAAGTACGGCTCCTTTGGCTCTTTCTAGCTATGGCATCTTGTCGGGGGCACACGATTATCAGATTCGACGCCTGAAAATCTACTTGCCCCAACTGCCCAGCGGTTTTGATGGCCTGCGCATCGGGCAAATTTCTGATGTACACACGGGGAGTTTTTTCAATAAAATTGCCGTAGAAGGAGGACTCGAGATGCTCCTCCAAGAAAAGACCGATCTAATTTTTTTTACAGGTGATTTGGTCAATTACGAAGCCACTGAGCTAGAAGAATATTTCACGCTCTTGCGTAAAGTGCAGGCACCCATGGGCGTATACTCTGTGCTGGGAAACCACGATTACGGTTCCTACAAGTACTGGTCCAGTCCACGAGCCAAGGCTCAGAATCTAAAAGATGTGATAGAAGGGCATCGCCTTTTGGGCTGGAATTTGTTGGTAGATGAGCATCGTCTTCTCCAAAGAAATGGTGAAAAACTCGCCATCTTAGGCGTAGGCAATCTGGGTAAAAGGGGACGTAGTTCTCGTGAAGGTGATCTCTCCAAGGCTTATCGAGGCACCGAAGAGGCGGCCACCAAACTTCTGCTTTCGCACGATCCTAGCCACTGGGGAATGGAGGTAATCAAGGACTACCAAGATATAGATATAACCTTCTCGGGGCATACCCATGGGATGCAAATGGGCATCGAGGTGGGGAATTTTCAATGGAGTCCTATTCAGTACGTTTATGAGCACTGGGCGGGGCATTACCAGCAAGACCACCAGCATATCTACGTGAATCGGGGCTTCGGTTATGCTGATATTTTCCCTTGTCGGGTAGGCGTACCCCCTGAAATCACGGTGATTGAATTGAAAAAAGCCTGATCTTAACTTCTTGAAAGCAGTTTCTTAAATACAAACCGCTAGGTTACGACTCAGTGTAGATGGTCTGAGTAGCTCCTACACAAAAACACACAAAACCAGAAACTATCGACTGAATTTAGGGCCGCTCACTCACGATTGACTACAAACATTCCCCTCAAAGAAACAAAATTTGCTCATTTCTACTTAACTTTGAAAAAAGCGGACTCATTTAAAAAAACAACACACAAGCGAAGGCGATGTGCATAAATCTACCAACCTATGTCCCGAACTGAAATTAGTGAGCTGGGCGAATTTGGCCTCATCGAACGCCTCAGTCAGCATTTTGAAGCACAAAATCCAGAAACCGTCAAAGGTATCGGCGACGATGCCGCCGTCATTGATACCCATACCGATGACTACACGCTTATTTCCAGCGATATGCTCATCGAGGGCGTGCATTTTGATTTGACCTTTCATCCCCTCAAGCATCTAGGCTACAAAGCGGTCGTGGTGAATCTATCGGATATTGCCGCGATGAATGGCATTCCCAAGCAAATTATCGTAAGTCTTGGATTGAGTAATCGCTTCTCTGTGGAAGCCATCGAAGAAATTTACGCAGGGATCAAGATCGCTTGCGAAAACTATAAAGTAGATTTGATTGGAGGCGATACGACCTCCTCACGTTCAGGTTTAGTCATTTCGGTCACCGCCATCGGCACCGTGGAAAAAAAGCGAGTTGCTTACCGTCAAAAAGCCAAAGAAAAAGAAATACTCTGTGTAACCGGAGATTTGGGTGCGGCCTACCTGGGCTTACAAGCCCTCAAGCAAGAGAAAGCCGAGTTTGTAGCCAATCCAGATATGCAGCCCCAATTGGAAGGAAAAGACTACATTGTACAGCGTCAGCTTCGCCCCGAAGCGCGTACAGATATCGTCCACGAATTACTTGATTTAGATCTGGTGCCCACCACTATGATTGATATTTCAGATGGTTTGGCCTCCGAATTGATGCATATTTGTAAACAATCTGCCTGTGGTGCAGTGGTTTTCGAGGATAAATTACCCTTAGAAAAAATTACCTACGAAACAGCCATCGGTTTTAACCTCGATCCCACCACCTGCGCCCTCAATGGCGGAGAAGATTATGAATTACTTTTTACGGTAAGCCACGATGATTACGAGAAAATCAAGTATCATCACAGCATCAGTACCATTGGTTATATCCTCCCTCAGAAAGAGGGAATCGTGCTTAAAACCCGCGGTGGAAATTTACATACCATCCAAGCTCAGGGTTGGAAGCACTTCTAGTTCCTAGATTGAAATGTATTTTATCTCGGGGCGCCCAGAAGAATTTACTAACGCGCAATTAACAAACCTGAAAAATACTTGCTATGAAAAATATCGAGTCTCCTCAAATCTATTTATACTGGATCATGACCAGCTTCCTGATTGGCATCTGGTGTCTTACTAACACTGCCCACGCGCAGAACAAGGAAATCAAAAGAAAGTCTATGGTTACTGGTAATACTTATCGCGTAAGCGAAGATTACGCAAAAGCTTCTACCCGTACGCGCGAAAATTATATTCAGCTCTACACACGCACCCCAAAGGGGCTATTATTGGGCAATAAATGCGCGGAAGATGTACGCAAAGAATGCCATTTTCAGTATTCTATCGTACCCGCCAGACAACCCAATGTGAGTAAAAGCAAATATTTCTTCCATAATCTCTGGGCAAATATCAAATTGTTTTTCAAGAATGGGCCTTTTTGGAAATCTAGAATGCGTAAAAAAATAGACAATTGTCGTGAGCAAACCGGAGATTTTGTAGGAATGCTCCCTCCAAATTAGGGATTTACCTTATTTTCTATTAAATTGTCGCCTAGCTTACTAAAAAACAAAGACAAAACCAGCCTCTCCATAAGTTGCATCCCTCAAGCACCAAAGATTCAGAAAGCAAAAAATAAAAAGACACTTAACATACTTTGGGAGGAGAATGCTACACAGGTAAGAATGTATCCAGATAATAGACAACCCAGAACATATTATTACGTTGGTATAAATAAATATAGTCCCTTAATTTAAGATTACTATGACACAACAGGAATTACTTGAGAAAGTTGGAAACCTTGATAAGCTGGCCAAAGACATTAGCTTCCGCAATGCCTTCATCGCTAACCCCAAAACCGTGCTGAATAAGGAATTTCCGACTTTGAATTTGAAAGAAGGAGTGAAAATCCATCTTCACGAAAATACTACCCAAGAGATGCACTTAATCCTCGTTCCTACCGAAGAGGCTATCTTCCACGATACCCTAGATGAAAAGGTAGAGAGCGTGCTAGACAAAGCGATCGCAAACGAAAGTTTCAAAAAACTATTGATCGCTGACCCCAAAGGTGCATTAGAAAGTGAATTGCCTGATTTTTATGTTCCTGAGAGCTTTAAAATCTTTTTCCACGAAAATAACGCAAACGAAATCCACTTGTTAATCCCTTCTTTGGCTACCGAAGCAGGCGAATTGAGCGAGGCTGAACTTGAAGCCGTAGCTGGTGGTGGTCGTGGTAAAGGCCCGCACGTAGGAAGAAAAAGAGGTGGACGCGGACCTCGCTGCCGACACAAGCGTCGTGTAAGATAATGCTATCTTAAATGCTTATAAGTTAAAAGTACAGTCACTATGTACTTTTAACTTATGATCCTCATCCGTGTAGTTATCTATCCATCCCTCCACTCACCACCCTTTCTGACTTCGCCAAAAGATTCAACCTCCTCTTACTTTTCTTGGAAAGGTAAATTTTCTATTCTTCTCTATGAAGCGTAATTCTAGCCCGATATTTGGAGAACTAGAAAATAAATAGTTAGAAAGTAAGATATTTCCAAGCTATCCCAAATCCATTAAATGTGATTTTGAAAAAGGAGATACTACTTTCTACGAAATCAAGCTTTAAATTCTATGGTGCAAACCCTTTTTAGAAAAAAAGCCCTAGAGCGGCTTTCTTCTCCTGATAATATTCACGAATTAGTACAGGTTACCTCCTCTCGTAGTTGGTTGGCTCTCTTAGCTTTAAGCGGCTTGGTAGTCGCACTGATTGCCTGGAGTATTTTTGGTGAATTGCCTAAAAACGTGAAAGGACAGGGCATTGTCATCCAGTCGGGGGGAATCGCTGAAATCACGCTGCTAGGCTCAGGTATTGTCAATCAAATCTTAGTAGAAGAAGGTGAAAATGTCTCCAAAGATGACACCATCGCCATCGTAGCCCAGCCCGAACTTCAACTACAAATCGCAAACGCGCAGGATAAGTTAGCTTATTTGAGAGAAAAAAGAGACAAAATTATCCGCTACAATATCCTAGATCCCAAAATCAAAGAACTCTATCAGGAAAAATATGACCTCGAAGATCGTCTCGGAAGAATTGAAAAAGAGATGCGACTCTTGGAAGAAAGGCTCATGATCCACGATAAATTAGGCGATAAGAATAATACCAAACCCGATAAGGTAAACCAAGATCGCCTTCGCTACATTCGCTTACAAAGAGTCGATTTTGTACTTCAGAATGAATTACAAAAAATCAACAGCCGCCTTTTGGGAGTGAATATTGCACAAGGCAAAGAACTCGAGGACTTAGAGGGAGAAATCCAAGACCTCAAGCGTGAAATCGAAGAATTGAATGTGCGTCTGAGCCTCTCTGCTTATGTCAAAAGCCCCTACGAAGGTAAAGTGATTGAGCTTATGACGAAACGCGGACAACTGATCGAGGCGGGCGCGCCCGTGGTTAGTATGGAAGTAGCCAGTCGGGTCTCCTCAGATTTGGAAGCCATCATCTACGTGCCACCCAATGAAGGCAAAAAAATCACCGAAGGAATGACAGCACGTGTGGCGCCCTCTACCGTCAAAATAGAAGAATACGGCTACATAGAGGGAGTGGTTTTGAAAGTATCTGAATATCCTTCTACGAGCTACGGGATGGCCAGAGTATTGGGAAGTAAAGATTTAGTACAGACTTTCAGCCGAGAAGAATCACCCATTGCGATCACGGTTAGGCTCAAAAAAGCCAAAACTCCTAGCCATTATCAATGGACTTCGGGAACAGGACCAGATATCGAGATCAAGGCGGGCACTTTGTGCGAAGCAAACATCATTACTGCCCAGCAAAGCCCTATTAGCTTGTTATTTCCATTTCTCAATAAGCAATTAGCCGTTAACAGCCAATAATGCTTGGTTAATTGTTTTTGGAGTTAGTTTTTGATATTTCTTCAATTTGATGATCTGCCGTTTTCAATTTGTAATTTCATGAAAAGAGCCAAGACGCCCACTATCCTACAAATGGAAGCCGTAGAATGTGGTGCGGCCAGTTTGAGTATGATCTTATCGTACTATGGACGTTACGTACCTCTGGAGCAATTACGCTACGATTGTGATGTAACCCGCGACGGGAGTAAGGCTAGTAATATTCTCAAAGCTGCCCGCGATTATCAACTAGACGCCAAAGGGTATCGCAAGGAAGTAGACGAACTAACCGCGCTCAAGCTACCGGCCATCATCCACTGGAATTTTAATCACTTTTTAGTACTCGAGGGCTTAGACTTAGCCAAAGATAAAGTCTACTTGAATGATCCAGCGGAAGGACATCGAGTGGTTTCTTTTAAAACTCTAGAAGAGAGCTTTACAGGTGTAATTTTAACTTTTGAACCAAACCAACAATTCGAGAGAGGGGGCAAAAGACCCCAACTCATAGAGGCACTTTATCGCCGAGCCAAAGGCTACGAACGAGATATTTTTTTAATTTTCTTGATTAGTTTGTTGTTGGTGGTACCTGGGCTCATGGTTCCGGTCTTTATCCAAATTTTTGTAGATAATATTCTCGTAGAAGGTTTGCACGATTGGTTCCTACCCTTATTAATGGGTATGGTTTTGACGGCTTTGCTAAGGGGCGGGCTAGAATGGATGAAAAATAAATACCTCTTGCGTATAGAAACCAAGATGTCCCTGTCCACAGCTTCTCAATTTTTCTGGCACGTCCTCAGGCTACCCGTGGATTTCTTCTATCAGCGATACGCCGGAGACATCAGTGCCCGTGTAGAGACCAACGACCAAGTAGCCAATATGGTCTCTAATCAATTTGCCAAAAACTTTCTAGACCTGATTCTGGTCTTTTTCTATTTTCTGGTAATGGCACAATATAGCCTTTTGCTTTCTCTGGTTGCTTTGGGTTTTGCGCTGCTCAATATCATTGCTTTACGATTGATTGCTAATCAGCGAGTAGAAAGCTACAGTCAATTACAACAAGTAGAAGGTAGATTGAGCGGAGTAACCACCAACGGCTTACAGACCATCGAGACGATCAAATCGAGAGGAGGCGAGGATGATTTTTTCAAGAAATGGGCTGGATTTATGACCAAAGTGGTCAATGCTGAGCAGAAGCTTTCTTTTCTCTCCATCATTTTGCAATCTGTCCCCACTATTTTAAGTTCTTTAACCACTCTGGTGGTGCTAACCGCAGGAAGTCTACTGATTATGAACGGGCAGATGACGATTGGGATGCTCGTTGCTTTTCAGAGCTTTGCCCAGAGCTTCTTAGAACCCGTCGAGAGCTTGGTAAATATGGGTGGACGACTTCAAGAAACCAAGGGCGATATGAATCGCTTGGATGATATTTTGGAAGCCAACCTTGATCCACAAACCGAAAGGGTGGCTACTCGCCCCGGAGAAAAACCCAATTTTGAGATCATCACCAAAAAGCTGGAGGGTCGAATTGAATTCAAGGATGTAACTTTTGGCTATAGCCGCTTAGCCCCTCCCCTCATCGAGAATTTTAACCTGAAAATTGACCCCGGAGAACGGGTCGCCTTGGTGGGAGGCTCTGGTAGTGGTAAATCCACCATTGCCAAACTTTTAGCTGGACTTTACGAGCCTTGGAGTGGTGAAATCTTGTTGGATGGTGTTCCAAGAGCAGAAATTCCCCGAGAGGTGATCAATAACTCATTGAGCATGGTCGATCAGGATATTTTTCTCTTTGAAGGAACTACCAAAGAAATCCTGACCCTCTGGGATCATACCATCCCTGATTTTCTGATTACTCAGGCGGCCAAAGATGCTCAAGTCCACGATGTAATCGGGAGCCGTCGCAATGGCTACGAAAGCCTGATCGCCGAAGGGGGGAAAAATCTGAGCGGAGGGCAAAGACAGCGCATGGAAATCGCTCGCGCCTTGGTGGGGAACCCCTCCATCTTGATTCTCGATGAAGCAACGTCTGCCTTGGACCCTCTTACCGAAAAGGAAATAGAAAATAATATTCGTCGCCGTTCCTGCTCTGTGCTCGTGGTGGCGCACCGCCTGAGTACCATCAGGGATAGTGATGAGATCATTGTGCTCCGATACGGACAGATTATCGAGCGAGGAACTCATGAAGAACTCAAAAGCTTAGATCAAGCCTACGCGGCATTGATTAAAATGTAAAAAAACAAATGTTAATTGAGGATTTGATTTACAACCTTTTCAATATATAGGGGGTCATAATCATAGCATCTCAAAATGACTCCAATCTGATCTATCTGCTCTGTAGTACGTGAGGTTTTCATTTGGGCATAAGCTGCGAAGAAGAGATTTTTTAGCCCAAGCAAATCAGATTATTATGTCCAGCCACTATAAAATATTCTTGATTCTGAGCTTGATATTGGGCTTGTCTTACATGGGACGAGCCCAATCTTCTAAGAAAAAGGAGAAATTGCAATTAAGCCTGTACGTGGATACCTCCGCTCGGATGTCCTTGGAAGATATACGCGAGCAATCTTCATTTCAAAAAACTAGCACTACTTCTCTTAATTTTGGCTTCAGTTCGTCTGCTTATTGGCTAAGGGTCAAGACGCCCACTGCCCTATTCAGAAATGGAGATATTTTTTTGCAGATTGGTAACCCCTTGCTGGAAGAAATCACTTGTTATCAGAAAAATAAACAGGGGAATTGGCAAAAAACTCTTATCGGCAATCCGGTAGAAGTAGCAGAGCAAGCCAATTACATTTGGCATCGTCTGCCTGTACTTCGCTTAAATCCGTCGGATACACTCCTCTACTTGCGTATTTACAATCCGAGAGGCAGAGTACAGATTCCTTTGACTTGGTATAGTGATACGCAGTTCTATCAACAAGCTCAAGCCAATGCTTTGTTGTATGGGGGATTTTTTGGATTACTTTTACTGGTCATTCTGAATAATGTTTTCATTTTCTCTGCTATACGAGAGCTGAGTTATTTTTTTTATGTGTTGTATACATTGAGTGTCAGTGCGGTTTTGGCGACCTTGAGTGGGCATATTTTTCAGTTTTTACCATGGATACGCGACTTTAATCCTTATCAGGTACTTTCGTTTTTTATTTTCCTTACCCATTGTTTTGGGGTGAGCTTTGCTATCTATTATTTAGAGTTGAGGCGCAGTACGCCTAGGCTTTATCCATTGTTTATAGCCTTTCTGGGATTGAATGTTTTACTTTTTCTTGCCTCTTTTCTTTTGAGAGAATGGGCATCTATCATCAATGTAATGATCAATATCATCGGGGTGGTACTATCCCTGTTGGCGATCATGATCGCAAGCTTGGCTTGGCTCAGAGGAGTAAAAAATGCGCGTTACTATGTAATTTCTTATTTGATTTTGATGTTGGGAGCCGCATTTTTGATTTTGGGAGTGACCAACGTATTGCCACCTAGTTTTATTTCGGCACACGGTCTGGAATTAGGTGTACTGGGGGAAGCAATTACTCTTTCTATCGCTTTGGCGGATAAACAAAGACTGAGTAATTTGGAAAAGAAGGAAGCCCAAGACCGCCTCATCGAGTTACAAAAAGAAGCCAATCAAAGCTTGGAAAAGAAAGTACAAGCACGCACCCAGCAACTAGTAGAGGCCAATGAAGAAATTGCTTCCCAAAGAGACGCACTGGAAGAAAAAAGCCAGCAAATCACTGCCAGTATTACTTATGCCAGCCGTATTCAGAACGCCATGCTCCCGCATCAGGAGAAAATTCAGCAACTCCTACCCGAATGCTTTATTTTTTACCAACCGCGTGATATCGTATCAGGCGATTTTTATTGGTTTGCCGAGCAAGAAGGTCAAATCATTATCGCTGCTGTTGACTGTACTGGGCACGGTGTACCTGGTGCTTTTATGAGTATGATTGGTAATGATTTACTTGATTATATTGTCAACGAAAAGAAAATTACCCAAGCTGACGAAATTCTCAACCAGCTCGATATGCGCATCAAAAGAGCCCTCAACCAACAAGAAACCCAAAACCAAGACGGGATGGACTTGGCACTTTGCGTCATTGACCAAAAAGCAGAACAGATGCAATTTGCTGGAGCTAAAAACCCTTTGATATACATTCAGCCAGATAAAGAGGGCAAACCGCAGCTTTTTCGCATCAAAGGAGATAAAAGACCCGTGGGCGGTTTACAGCCAGTCAGCCAGTCCTCTTTCACCAAACATCGTGTTGATGTAAGCTTACCCACCACTTTCTACCTCTATTCCGATGGCTTTCAAGATCAGTTTGGAGGAGCAAAGGGAAAGAAATTCATGGCGCTCCGTTTCAGAAAATTACTCTTTGATATTCATCAAGAGCCGATGGAAACACAGAAGAAAATTCTACAAAAAACCCTAAATGATTGGAAGGCAAACCATATTCAGGTAGATGATATTTTGGTCATGGGTATACGCTTGTAGCACGTACAAACGATATACACGGAGGGCAATATCAAATAATTTCCTCAAAAACAATGATGTCAAGCCCCCCAAGTTGTGGCCGTTCTTTAATTGAGCATGTTCAATAAGAGGCTAAATTTCTCTTTAAGCTCCTTACGATCGATAATAAAATCTAAGAAACCGTGCTCTAATAGATATTCAGAGGTTTGAAAGCCTCGGGGCAGATCTTTACCGATCGTCTCACGGATGACTCTAGGGCCAGCAAAACCGATTAAAGCATGAGGCTCAGCTACATTAAAATCGCCCAGCATGGCAAAAGAAGCCGAAACGCCCCCCGTGGTAGGGTCGGTCATCAAGGAGATATATGGAATTTTAGCACGAGATAAAAGCGCGAGTTTTGCTGAGGTTTTGGCCATCTGCATCAAGGAGTAGCCTCCTTCCATCATCCTGGCCCCACCTGAGCGAGAAATGATGATTAAGGGCATCTTATTCTCTAAGGCAAAGCTGATTGCACGGCTAATTTTCTCACCGACTACGGAGCCCATCGAGCCTCCAATAAAACGAAAGTCCATACAAGCAATGACCACGGGCAAGTCGTGGAGTGAGCCGTAAGCCGTACGAACGGCATCCATCAGATTGGTTTTATTCTGACTCTTTTTGACCTTATCAGGGTAAGGTTTGGAATCTACAAAGTCAAGGGGATTACCAGAAGACAAGCTGGGGTCTAGTTCTACGAAGACATTCTCATCGAAAAGAATTTCAAAGTATTCTTTCGAGCCAATGCGCTCGTGATAATTACACTTGGAGCATGTATAATTGTGCTGTTTATGCTCACGGGTAGGCATTATATTTTTACACTCCGGGCAACGATACCATAGCCCGTCTGGGGTTTCTTTTTTGGCTGAAGTAGGCGTTACGATTCCCTTCTCCTTGCGATTAAACCAAGCCATATCTTCCAAAATTCTAAAAATTTAGTTTAAAAATTATTGTTGCATTGCTTGATCGCTACTTGTTAGTGTATCATATACCCTTTTAACAATTCAGCAATTTAACAATGCAACAATTTAACAATTCTAGCCTTTATGCTACATCAATTTCGCTGGCTAAATATACATCTTGAATGGCTTGTAGAAGCTCAATTCCTTCGTTCATAGGTCTTTGGAAGGCTTTTCTACCAGAAATTAAGCCCATTCCGCCCGCTCTTTTGTTGATCACTGCCGTGCGGATAGCATCGGCCATATCCGAATCACCAGAAGAAGCACCTCCTGAGTTGATCAAACCAGCGCGACCCATATAGCAATTGGCTACTTGATAACGACAAAGGTCAATGGGGTGATCAGAAGTCAATTCGCTATAAATTCTTTCGTCCAACTTACCATAACTTGAGCTTCCCGTGTTGAGGGCTTTGTAGCCACCGTTATTTTCAGGTAATTTTTGCTTGATAATATCCGCCTGGATGGTTACCCCCAAGTGGTTTGCCTGTCCGGTCAAGTCAGCAGAAACGTGATAATCCTTATCTTGTTTGAAGGCCGAGTTGCGGGTATAGCACCAAAGGATAGTAGCCATTCCTAGGGAGTGCGCTTCTTCAAAAGCTTCGGCTACTTGTACGATCTGACGGTTAGACTCTTCTGAGCCAAAATAGATCGTTGCTCCCACCGCCGTGGCTCCTAAGTTCCAAGCATCTCTGACGGTTCCAAACATGATCTGATCAAAATTGTTCGGGTAAGTCAGCAATTCGTTATGATTGATCTTGACGATGAAAGGAATTTTGTGCGCATATTTTCTGGAAACCATGGCCAAATTGCCGAAAGTCGTAGCTACGGCATTACAACCACCCTCGATGGCTAACTTTAAAATATTTTCGGGGTCAAAATAAATGGGGTTCTTAGCGAAGGAAGCACCACCCGAATGCTCAATCCCTTGGTCAATGGGGAGGATGGACAAGAAACCAGTACCAGCCAGACGACCGTGGTTCATCAACTGGGCTAAGCTTCTCATGACCTGTGGGCTGCGATTGCTTTGAGCAAAAATTTGATCTACAAAATCAGGGTTGGGTAGGTGAAGCATATCCTTGGATATGGTTTCGCTTTTGTGGGAAAGCAGATGGTCTGCATCTTTCCCCAGAAGTTCTACTATTTTATCGTATGCCATGGGTTTTGGATTTTGTTGGGTGTTAGACAATTAAAATGAATAGACAAAGATAGTTGATAAGCCGAAAAAGCTAAAGATTTCTAAGGGGAAGTTCGAAAATTGAAAGATTCCACGCTCATCACGAGGCCAAGATAAGAGCAATATTCCCATTGAGATTCACAAAATTGAGAGAAAAGGCGTACTATTTTATTGCATAGGAGCGTGACCCAACATCTTCCTGACGAGAAAGGCTTGTCCTAAATGATAATAATTATGAGTGAGGCAAAAATGCAATAAACACCAGCCCTTGGTTTTTGCTACATAATGCGGGATCACCCACTCCGCCTCAGCACCGCCAATTCCTTCCTCGATGATAATTTGACGAACTCTTGTCTCATTCATTTGATCATTCAGCAAGTTTTGATCTAGTTTTGCGAGTGCTTCAACCGTACTTTTAGCCACAGCCTCTTGGTATTGACGAAGTGCAGTCAGGTTGATATTTTTCACCAATACTTCCACGGCCTCTTCGGACATACCTGTGCCATAATCTGTGGGGCTGATGTTGAGCTTTTGTTGCCAATCTTCATTTAGTACCTGTGGTTGATCTACCACGAAGCGATTGATGCCTGCATCTTCGACTCTGGCCATATGCCAAAGCATCCAGGCAATCGGCGTTACCGAGGGAGCAGGTCTTTTTCGAAGATCATCCTCTGACAGAGGTTCTAACAAATAAGGAATTTGCCATTGATGAAGTGCCTCATGTCTTGTCAAAAAGAAAGGAATCGTATCCATAATATGATGCCAAGCTAAGTAAGGTTATGAATATAGCGCAAATGGTTCAGCGATTATTCAGCGGGAGGATTGAGGTTTTTATTTTGGCCATTCCCGTTTTGCACGTTGAGCATCATTTCCGAGAGTTTTTCACCGCCTTTGATACCAAAATCCAAAGTGCGAATGGGGAACGGAATGGTAATATCATTTTCGTCAAAAGCAGTTTTGATGGCTTTGATCGTAGCACTTTGTTGCTTCAAAAAGATCAGTTGGTTGGAATAATTCACCCAAAAAATCAGCGTAAAATTGATTGAGCTGTTACCAAA
Source organism: uncultured Cytophagaceae bacterium (assembly GCA_964551015.1). Lineage (GTDB taxonomy): Bacteria > Bacteroidota > Bacteroidia > Cytophagales > Microscillaceae > CAZKBP01. The sequence goes on from CAZKBP010000007.1 coordinate 44,712, forward strand.
CTCATTGTAGAGTACCTCCATACCCATTTCTGAAATAACAAAATCAAGTTTTTTGACAGCTTCTAGGGTCACATTTTCTACTTTTTCCAGATCATCTCCATAAGACACGCCCACCGCCAAATCTATGCGACGCTTGCCATTTTCTGAAAAATTGGTAATTGGATTTTGGAAAATTTCTTTATTGGGAATGTAAATCAATTGTCCCTGAAAAGTTCGGATGGCCGAAATACGCAAGTCGACCTTCTCCACCACTCCCATGTAATCTGAGGTTTGAACAATGTCTCCGATTTGAAAAGGGCTACGAAAGGCCAGAAATATACCTGAAATGAAATTGGTGGCAATATCTTGAAAAGCAAAGCTCAATGCTAAACCTACAATACCCGCTGCCGAGAGAGCCGTCGTAACGGTCCGATCCAGCTTGAGTACACTCAAAGCCGTGAGAATACCGATAGAAATGACCGATATATAGTAGATATTGGAGAACAGGCGATTGAGTGCTTCTTTGTTAGAAATTCGCTTGATTGATTGGTAAAAAAGCCGATTAGTGTAGCGAGCAAAAAGAAAAAAGGCCACTAATATCACAAGGGATAGTGCCAAATTTGGTAAATTCTTGATCGTGGCACTAAACCAGCTCTCAAGCTCTTCTAGAAGGAGATTATAAGCGTTAGTGATGTCCATTTTGTCAGAGGGTCGTTAAGATTGCCTCTAAAATATGGAGAAAATTAGAAAGGAAAAAAAAGAATGGTCAGTGCTTACAAGTTTCAGGGATGAGGGATTAGAAATTGTAGGTGTTGTTTTCTCCTTCTATTTTCTATGATGGACAGAAAAAACCATCCGAAACAGATGGTCTTTTCACTACAATAAATCGAAAAACGGATTTTTTTATTCCATAGCTCGCAGGTAAATATTCCCGCTGATGGTTTTGAGTTTGATTTCTGAGCCACCTCCATTCAGGGTTCGGTACACGGTTTTACCGAAGCCCCCTCCTACTCTTGCCAGATCAGATTCTCCGGCTGGGTTGGGTGCTTTTAAGTCTAGATCGGTATAAACCTCACCCGTGATGGTCTTGAGCGCAAAGGTCTGTTTTTGATTTTGGGCAATGCTCAGGTCAATTTCTCCGCTAATGGTTTCTAAATTGAGCGTCTGATTGGTTTGGTCGGTCAGAATATTGCCCGCGACGGTTTTCACCTTCATAGGAATTTGAGTTGGTAAGGAAATCTCGTATTGAATCTCAATTTCCACCTGTCGCCCATTGACCACCGTTACGTGATTATCTTTGTCCCAGTAGCTATCGTTGGTCCAGTAGGTTTTGCCACTTCCGTCGGCATCTTTGAGCACTGTTTTTTTGCGGGCAATGTCCTTGATGTCTTTAATGCCGGATTCTATCATCAAAGTACTGCCCTCAGAACGGCTGGTCAAGGTGTATTTATCATTATCTTCGTTGTCGTTGATGGTGATGGTAGCTTTGACCAAAACTTCGGAACGATTCCAATTCTTGAGCTGAATGTTGGAAGCATATTTCAAATGAAGATCAAGTGCTTGGGCAGAGCCGAGCTCAAAGGTTTGTTCTTCTATTCTTTGTGCTTGGCTGACGGAAATATGAACTCCGATCAATAAAAAGGTAATCCAATAAATTTTCTGTTGCATGGTTTTCTCATTTTTTGGAAGACAAAAGGATTCAGTCTGCTCTTGTCTCATTTTCAAATCTTTGATCTTTTCGCCTTTATTTCTTCTTCCTCAGGTAAACATCGCTGTAAGGAGAACCGATATAGATTTCTGCACCACCTCCGTTGATCGAGCCATTGACTTCTTTAGGGTTGATGGCCATCATGGAGCCTTGTTCGCCGCTAAACTGAATATCAAAATCGGTAAAGATTTCCCCATAATTAGAGTTCAAATGAAGATTTACCTGGCTGTCGCTGGGCAGGCTGACATCTACGTCGCTGTAGGTGGCTACCAGTGAAGAGGGTTTCTCTGGATTGATATTCTTAAAGCTGGCCTCAATTTTTCCGTAGGTGGTTTTGGCAATCACGGGGCCACTTACATTTTTTAGGAACAGACCATTATACTCGACTTGAATCTCGGCCTCAGAAGTAAAATTTTCCAATACAATAGGATCACCTCTTTCCCAACCTTGGGCCACGATCGTAACGGACATATTTTTGGGGAGTAAAATACGGAAATCGGTTATTTTTTTACGGGCGGGATTCAGAAAGATCGTACCATTCTCCTCTTCTTTGATATTCAGCCCTAGACCAGTATTATCTTGAACACCCATCCCAATGGGGCGAAGTCCTTTGGCTTTTTCGGGTAATTTTGCTGCTTCCCAATTGTCGGGGATAATTTGGATATCGTTTCCGTTGTGGTTCTCAATCGTTAGTTTCGCACTAATATTGGTAATTCTTAATTTCTTGGCTCCTTTCGGAGAATACTTGTAACTCTCTTGTGCTCGCAAAAGCCCAATCTGCAGTACAAATCCGCCAAATAGCAGATATAAAAGCGTTTTTTTCATTGTTTTCGTGTTCATAATCAGATGGATAAAAGGTGTAATAAATGGTTATATGGTTTCTTTTGGCTATGCATGTTTAGTTATTGGCGTTTTATGTTTAGTAAGTTGACTCAAAAACTGAGCACCCATTACATTAGAGCGATTTCAAATCTTCCCGAATTTTTTCTTTGACGGGTGGCGGCATTTTTTCCTCTTTCTCCAGAAACTCTTGAATAGTTTCCTTGGCTTCCTTAGCTTTGAAGGCAATCATCATATTGATGAGCGCAATTTGCACGGCGGGGTCTTCTTGTACTTTCAGGGAAGCAATCAGTGCGGATTTTACCTTCGGTAATTCCTGAAAAGTAAAGAGCGCATTGGCGGCAGCTAGTCTTACGTTGGTATTTTCGTCGGTATTTAGAGTCTCGATCAAGGCATCTATGATTTCGGGTTGATCTTCTCCCACTTCGTAGCTAAGGCTCACCCCTTTGATGCGTTCACTCGCGGAGGGTTGTTTGAGCAAAGAGAGCATCAACATTTGTTGCATGGACTCCATGCGTTGATCGATTTTGCCTAGGCGGTCTTGGGCAGGATGTGTATTCCCATCTGGCCATCCTCTTCCGAGCATCCATCCTAGGGTAAACAAGAGCAAGCTAGCGGCAATCCCGAGTCCCCAGCGAGCCGAGGAAGATCGCAGAGGGATGAAGGCTCTTTTTCCCTGAGGGGTTTGATTTTCCGCTTTCACCTGAATCAGTTTGTCGAGGTTTTGCTCAAAGTGAGCGTCTGCTAAGCGCTGCTTTTGGGCGGTTTGGAAATAACCAAACTGCATTTGGTAGACTTGTAAATGTTCAGGCACTTCGGTTTGCGCTTGAAAGAAGCGTTTGAGTTCTTTTTCTTCCTCCAAAGTCGTTTGTCCTGCTTCGTACTTCTCGATGAGGTTTTCGATTCGTTTATATTCCATAGTTGTAGGCTTTGTGCAAGATTTCTCTAATTTTTTTGCGGGCGCGAGAGAGATTCACGCGAATATTATTAATTTCTAAATCCATAATTTCAGCGATTTCGGCAAAGTCCATTTCTTCAATATCTCTAAATTGGAGAATCATTTTTTGCTGATCGGGTAGCGTTTCCATGGCCTGAGCCACGATTTGAGCCGAGTTATTGAGTTCGGCGCGATGGTCGGGAGAGCGAGCGTCAGAGATCATATGGTGGCTATGATTATCTAGGGTTAAGTTTTGATTTCGTTTGGCCTTCAATTTGTCCAGGCACAGGTTTTTGGTAATGGTCATGGCGAGTGCTTCTACGCTTCTATAATTACCTAAGTCTGCTCGCATATCCCAAAGTTTGAGAAAAGCGTCCTGCACGCTGTCCTGTGCTTCTTCAGGGCTTTTGAGGAGACGGAATGCCAAGCGGTGTAATTTATCCTTGGCTGGAAGTACCTTTTCTTTAAATTCTTGCAGATTCATTTCGATAAGGGAGACGAAGGGGCGAGAAAAACATTACAGGAAGGCGCAAAAAAACAAAGAAAATTTTCTCAGAAGATGTATGAATCATTTAACATAAAGTGAACGAATTCAAGCAAGAATTTACAAACTCAGCATATAATTTTCTTTCTTATGTAATGTTGCTTCTGATTTTGGTATTATATGAATGAAACTTGTTGAAGGTATCAGCGTAAACTATAGTGGGTAAACGAAATAAAATTTCAAAAAACGGCACGAATGTGCGCTCATTACCTCCCAAACCACAAATTTTATATGCCTTTACCCTTTGTTTTGTTACTCAAGCAATATCAAATCAGAACCAAATAATATTTTAAAATTATGATCTACGTTGCTACTAAAGATTCCAATCAGATGGTTAATGTGTACTTAGCGAAAAATAAAAAAGCTCTTAAAGATATGGGTTTCCGATGGATCAGAAATTTCAAAACCGAGTCAAGAGCGATTATGTGGATCAATGAGAGCTACCTTCGCAACGAAAAAGTATTCTTATATTAATTATTTTCTTTTCTCTGATGAAATGCAAGTATTCTCGAATGCTTGCATTTTTTATTTTTCAAAATCCAGTTCAAGCTGAATCCCGTACGTGCTCTCTTCCGAAGATTGTTCTAAGCCTGATATCTGCAGGCCTAATAATCTCACGCCTTGTTCGTAGTCTCCTATATGGAATAATAATTCTTCATAAATCTTTTTCATCAAAATGAGGCTACGGATGGGTTCTTGAACCGTTTTGGAGCGAGTAATCTGCTTAAAGTTGGCAAATTTCACCTTGAGGGTCAGGGTGCGTCCCGAGTGTTTTTGTTTTTGAACTCTTCTTTCTAGCTCTTGAGCAATTTTTTCCAGAGCTAGGCGCATTTCTGCCAAAGTTTTTAGATCGTGCGCAAAGGTATTTTCTGCTCCGATGGATTTACGAATACGATGTGGGTTAACCGGGCGATGATCCTCAGCACGCGCCATGTGATAGTAGTAAGCACCTACTTTGCCGAAGCGCTGAATCAAATGGGCTTTGTTCCATTTTTTTAAATCCTTCCCGAAGTGAATGCCCAGCTTCTTCATTTTGCCCGCCGTTACTTTGCCAATCCCGTGAAATTTCTCAATGGGCAGATTTTCTACAAAAATTTCCGCCTTTTCGGGTGGGATCAGATAAAGGCCATCGGGTTTGTCGTAGTCTGAGGCAATTTTAGCCAAGAATTTATTGATAGAAATACCCGCTGAGGCAGTAAGTTGGGTCTCAGCTTTGACGCGTTTTTTGATCTCTTGGGCGATGAGTGTGGCCGAAGGAATGCCTTTTTTGTTTTCGCTCACATCCAGGTAAGCCTCATCCAGAGAAAGAGGCTCAATCAGATCGGTGTACTCCTTGAATATATCTCGAATCTGATAAGAAACTTCCTTGTACACATCAAAACGAGGCTTGACGAAAATAATCTCTGGGCATTTGCGAAAAGCAACTCGTGAAGACATCGCCGAAAAAACACCAAACTTTCGCGCTTCGTAGCTCGCAGCGGCCACTACCCCTCGCTCGCTCGAGCCACCCACGGCAATGGGTCTCCCGCGATATTCGGGATGATCTCGCTGTTCTACGGAGGCGTAGAAGGCGTCCATATCGATATGAATAATTTTTCTGGATTGATTCACGAGCACAGGCTAAGATCCTTTTGAAGAACAAATTCTATACAAAAAAGATTAGAGAGACTGATCTCTGATTCTTCGGAAAGAAATTTATTATTACTACCGATAGGATCGCCTGCTAAATGTTCTTCCATCTACACGCTCGCGGATGGCTCCATAGAGTTACTGTTTATCAATGCTTTAAGCCATATATTGGACTGATTGAGCAGTAGGTTGCGGTTCATCCACCAGTTTCTGTAAAAATGCGCTACTAAAAATGTTAATAACGCTGTTAACATTACATAACCCAAGAAGAGCAAACCCAACCTAACTCCCTCTCATGCAGTATCCCTAGGCTAGGCACAATTACGTGGGAACACCCCTTCACTGAAATGCAAAAGACCTTTAAAACCATTATTGGCTATATCTACACCAAAACCAATTCTCCCTGTGATAACAGTGTCAAATGGGAGCAGGATAAAAGAATTTTACAAAGACCGATTGTTTATTGGATTGATCAGAATGAAGAAATCCAAGAAATCAGGATTGGCACCGAAACCGGAGGGCGTTTTGAAATTGATGTGCCGAAATGGTTGGATCGTATCTATGTGCAAAACGAAGGCTTCGAGCCCGAAGAAATCATGCTCAATGACAAGAAGTTTTTTTTGGTTCATCTTAAAAAAGAAAAATTCTTGTATAATTAATCTTTAGTAGAAACTTTCCCGAGTAACTCAAACCAACAGCGAGCAACTATTTCAAACTCTGGCTTTTTTAACTAATTTTGAAATCTAATTAGTAATCAAAACCGAAAGGACAAAAGCCATGGCGATCTCTAAAACTTATGAGCCGCAAGAAGACAAATGGTATCAGTATTGGCTCGATCACCAACTTTTTCGCTCTAGCCCCGACGAGCGAGAGCCCTACACCGTCGTCATTCCCCCACCCAACGTAACGGGTGTTCTCCACATGGGGCATATGCTCAATAATACCCTCCAAGATGTACTGGTGCGTAAGGCTCGAATGGAAGGCAAAAACGCCTGCTGGGTGCCCGGAACCGACCACGCTTCTATCGCCACGGAAGCCAAAGTGGTGAATATGCTCCAAGAAAAAGGAGTCGCTAAGCAAGAGATTGGCCGCGAAGCATTCCTCAAGTACGCTTGGGAATGGCGTGAAAAATACGGTGGCATCATCCTACAGCAATTACGCAAGCTCGGCTGCTCCTGTGATTGGGAACGAACGGCTTTTACGATGGATGATAATTATTATGAGGATGTGATTGATGTATTTGTTGATCTTTATCGCAAAGGCTACATCTACCGGGGAGCCAGAATGGTGAATTGGGACCCCCAAGGAAAAACCGTACTTTCGGATGAAGAGGTCTTTTACAAGGAGGTAAATTCCAAACTTTACTACGTTCAATACAAAATAGCTGAGAGCGATGACTTGGTAACCATCGCCACCACGCGCCCCGAAACTATCTTGGGCGATACCGCCATCTGTATCAACCCCAATGATGAGCGATACACGCATTTACATGGCAAAAAAGCCATCGTGCCGATTGTCAACCGAGAAATTCCGATCATTTTGGATAATTACGTAAGCATGGAATTCGGTACGGGCTGTTTGAAAGTAACCCCTGCCCACGATCTTAATGACTATGAGTTGGGGCTGAAGCATCATCTGGAAATCATCGATACTTTGAATGAAGATGGAACTTTGAGCGAAGCCGCCCAAGCCTCGCAATACGTGGGCAAAGATCGCTTCGTGGTTCGCAAAGAACTACCCAAAGAACTCGATGCACTGGGCCAACTCCTCAAAGTGGAAGAATATAAAAATCAAGTGGGCACTTCCGAGCGCACGGGCGCCGTGGTAGAACCTCGGATTTCTACCCAATGGTTTATTGCTATGGAAGAATTCTCCAAGCCTGCTCTGGAGAACGTAATGAACGATACGATCGAGTTTCATCCGCCCAAATTCAAGAATATGTACCGTCACTGGATGGAAAACGTCAAGGACTGGTGTATTTCGCGTCAGCTCTGGTGGGGACATCGGATTCCGGCTTATTATCTGCCAAATGGTGAATTTGTAGTTGCCAAAAATTTGGAAGAAGCGCATCAACTCGCCCTAGAAAAAGACCCTAAGATCAAAGCGGAGGACTTAAAACAGGATGAAGATGTGCTCGATACCTGGGCTTCTTCTTGGCTCTGGCCCATTTCTAACTTCAATGGCATTCAAGAACCTGAGAATGAAGAAATAGAATATTATTATCCGACCAATTTGCTGGTAACTGCTCCCGAAATTATCTTTTTCTGGGTGGCGCGGATGATTATCGCGGGTTATGAATATCGAGGTACTTATCCTTTCAAGCACGTTTATTTCCACGGGATTGTTCGGGATAAACAGCGGCGCAAAATGTCTAAATCCTTAGGAAATTCCCCCAATCCGCTGGATTTGATGGAAGAATTTACCACGGACGGGGTGCGCACGGGGATTCTCTTCAGTAGTCCGGCGGGGAATGATTTGCTTTTTGATGAAAGTCTTTGCTTACAAGGACGCAACTTTGCCAATAAAATCTGGAGTGCTTACCGCCTGATTCAAATGTGGGAAATAGATGAGACGATTTCTCCTGCCAACGAAACGGCCATCGAGTGGATGCATACAGCACTGCATACTGGTATTACCGAGATGGAAGATCACTACGCTAATTTCCGAATTTCGGATGCGCTGATGAGTATTTATAAGCTTTTTTGGAATACCTTCTGCGACTGGTATTTGGAAATGATTAAACCCGAGTATGGCCAAGGCATTGACCGCCATACTTACGAGCAGACCATCCAGTTGCTGGATCAATTACTGAGGCTTTTGCATCCTTTTATGCCGTTTATCAGTGAAGAAATTTGGCAAAATATTGGCGAACGAGCCAACGGGGATTCTATTTGCATCGCCGCCTATCCTCAGGCCGAAGCGATAGCAAATCCTGAAATCTTAGCACAAGCCGATACGATTTTTGAAGTCGTTACACAGATTAGAAATATTCGCAATGCCAAGCAGATTTCACCCAAAAATGCGCTAGAACTACAAGTCAAAACGGATGAAAAAATAATTTTTGAAAAATTTGGCTCCATTATCCAGAAATTAGCCAATATCTCCGAGATCAGATTTGTAGAGGAAAAGGCCGAGCAGAGTGCAGGTTTTCTGGTCAAAAATCACGAGTTTTTTATTCCTATCGCGGGGGAAATTGATGTAGAAGCCGAACTCGATAGACTTACCAAAGACCTCGAGTACCAAAAAGGCTTCCTCAAATCCGTGGAGAAAAAACTCAGCAACGAACGCTTTGTCAATAACGCGCCCGAAGCCGTAGTCGCTAAGGAAAAGCAAAAGCAGATGGACGCCGAAGTGCAAATCAAGGCCTTGGAAGAATCTATTAGCAGTTTGAAGAATGGAGCGAAATAGATAGTAGGCTAGCCGGCAAGAAGTCTCGTCTATGCTGGCACCAAGCCCTCGCTTTTTACGTTGTAAAAGTAAAGTCTTGAACTATGAAAAAACTTCTTCTAAGCATTTGTATTTCTCTGGGACTAGCCTTGAGCCTTGCTGCACAATCGGTAGCAGATTATCAAAAATACCACCAACAAGGCCGCGCCGAACTACAAGCCGAAAACTACCAAGCCGCCATCAGTTCTTTGGATCAGGCCATCGCGACTATGCCCTATTACAGTATGCTCTACCACGACCGGGGCGTAGCCAAGCTCCAAACCGGAAATTATCAAGGAGCGGCTGCTGATTTTAGCACGGCTCTGGCGAAGAAACCTTATAGTATTCCGAGCTATCTCAATCGCGCCATTGCTTATTATGAGCTACAAAACTATGAAGGAGCCGCCGAAGATTTACAAAAAGTCCTCGAGTTTGCTCCTTACGATCCCGAAGCACAGAAATATTTAAGCCTCGTAGAGCAAGCGCAGGTCGAGATTCAAGAGGCGCAAGCTAGAGAAGCGCAGGCTCAATTAGCATTGCAACAGCAAGAGAGAGATTGGATTAGACAACAACGTCGCCAAAGGCGAAATCAAATCGTTTGGGGAACTATCGTGCCCACTGCACTTTGGACAACGGCTTTTTTGATTTGGCTTTAATTTTTTCGTGATGATTACCCCGAAGCTAAAGTTTCGGGGTTACTTTTTTGGTCTTTTGTGTGGAATCAGCTATTTTCCGACAAAAACTCATAGACCATGAAAAAACATTTTATCCTCTGGTTAGCACTTTCGCTAACCCTAGTTTTCTCGGCATCACTCTTTGCTCAGAAAAATCAAGTCCAAATTGTTAACAATGAGATTCGGATTGAGTACGAAGGCGAGATCACGCTCAATGAAGAGGGCACCGATATCCAAAGCATCTCAGACAGGGGTTATTTCCGCTATCGGGATAAGCAAGCGCGGAAAGAAATTTATATCCGTAGCAATGCCCGAGGAGAGCTTACCAAGGAGTATTTTATTAGAGGAAAAGAGCAGCCTTATGAACCCGAAGGCCGCCTTTTTTTCCAGAAGATTCTTCCCAAACTTATCCGTGAATCTGGCCTAGGTGCTGAACAGCGAGTCAAGAGTATTTACCAAAAAACGGGCCTTTCGGGTGTACTCACTGAAATCGGGCAAATTGATAGTGATTATGTTAAAGGCAAATATTTTAATTACTTGCTAGAAGACCGAAGTTTTGAGGATCAAGAATTAGCTCGTATTCTCGATCAAATTTCCAAACAAATCGATTCTGATTATGAGCAAACTAAATTATTGGTCAGATATCGAGCGCAATTTCTTAGTAATGCCCAAACCACCACGGCTTATCTCCAGAGTGCTCAGCAGATTGATTCCGATTATGAAAAAAGTAAAATCCTAAGGCAGGCTCTGGAGCAAAAAGATTTGTCGGCTTCGCAAATGAGTGAAATCTTGAAAGTAGCGGCTGGTTTTGACTCTGATTATGAAAAAGCCAAAGTGATCAAAGTTCTTCTGGAAGAGCGCACCCTTTCGGATGAACAATTGAATCTAGCTCTAAAAGCCACCGAAAACATTGACTCTGATTATGAAAAGTCTAAGTTGTTGAAGAAAATTCTGGAAAAAAACAGCCTCAACGAAGCGCAAATCACCCAAGCCATCCAAGCAGTAGCTCAGATTGATTCAGATTATGAAAAAAGTAAAATGCTTATCGGTATGACCAGCGCAGGAAGGCTAAGTGCTGACCAAACCCAACTCGTGATACAGATGGCTGCTCGTATTGATTCGGATTATGAAAAGGCCAAAGTGATCCGAAATTTGCTAGAAACAAACCGCCCTTCTACGGCTACGATTAATCAAATTTTAAAGATCATTCCCGATGTGGACAGCGACCACGAAAAAGGTAGATTGCTCTTGATGCTTGCCGATCACATCCCCACTGATGATGATGCCTTGAAACAAGCGTTCCGAGAAGCAGCCAAAACGATTGATTCAGATTATGAGTACGGCAAGGTGATGCGAACCTTGGAAGATTAAGCTAGTCTTAATTACTTAAAAGTTATTTAAAACCCCCGAAACTGGAGTTTCGGGGTTACTAGTTCGCGTGAATTTTTAGGGTGCTCCCATTGCGCCCTTTCACTACTTCTAAGCGACCAGAAGGAATGCGCTCTTTGAGTTCGGCCACGTGTGAGATGATTCCCACCAAGCGATATTCCCCGTCCAGATTCATCAACGTGCGAATTGCCAAATCCAGTGTTTCACTATCGAGTGTACCAAAACCTTCATCGATAAACATGGCATCCAAGTGAATGCCCCCAGCGTTGGCGGTCGCCACGTCAGCCAGTCCCAAGGCCAAAGCCAAGGAAGTAAAAAAAGTTTCTCCCCCCGAAAGGTTGTGCACCAGGCGTTCTTTACCACTGTAGCTATCAAACACTTTCAAATCCAAGCCAGATTTGCGCAAGCCGTGTTGTACCTCGTCCGTGCGGTGGAGTTGGTAGCGATCTTGGGAAAGAATGCGCAGGCGTTGATTGGCGTAATCAATCACATCGTCCAGAAAGACTGAGAGCACATAAGTTTGAAATTTTTGGTTTAGTTCGTTTTGTCCGTTGGCTAGTTCCGCGAGTTGGATCACGCCTTCGGCCTCTTGATCCAGTTTTTGCCACTTTTGATCGAGTTTCTGGATTTCTTGAGCTTGTTTGCGGAGTGATTCTAGGTTGGCTTTTAGCGTAGTTAGGCGGTTTTTATCGTCATTGAGCGCTTTTTCTTTGGCTTGTAGCGTTTGAGCAAGTTCTTCGATTTGCGGTTTGGCTCGCCCATTGATCTTTTGCTCAGCGCTCTGATGCCGAGTTTTTAATTCCGTACCTTGGGTTTTCCAATCATCGATGGTTTTTTGGAGGGCGGTCCGTTCTTCTTCGGGAAGTAAGGCTTGGCGGACTTGCTGGGCAGATTCAAATTCTTTTTGTTTGAGATCACGAGCAAGTTTGCGTTCACGGTCGTCTAGGTCGGACTCGAGGGTTTTGATTTCTCTTTGCTCCTGTTTGATCTCGGTTTCTCGATTGCTGATATCCATCAGGAGGTTTTGTTGCTCTTGGCGGCCTTTCACGAGTTGTTCTTGGTGCTCTTCGATGGCTTCTTGCAGTTCCTCGATTTGGGCTTTGAGTTCAGATTCGGAGGCAATATTTTCGGGTAATCTTTTCTCAATATTTTGTCGGCTGGCTTTGCTCTGCACGATGGTTTCCCAGAGTTTGTTTTGTTTTTCCTGTTCTTGGCTGATTTTTTCGCGAGAAGTTTGGATTTCGGATTTGAGCTTTTGATTTTCGGTTTTGATCTTGGCTACTAGTTTTTCGGCAGATTGTGCTTTTTGGAATTGCTCTTGAATTTCCTGGAACTTTGTCTGAAAAGCCTCTTCACTGAGATCACGAATTTCACCCAATTGATCGGCTAGATTTTTCCCGCGTTCTTCAACTTGAGAAAGCTCAATTTTTTGAGTTTGGAAATCGCTTCTTAGCTTTTCGTAGCTTTGCTCTACTTGATCGCGAGCTTGCTTGGCTTGCGCCAACTGCTGGTCTGATACGTAAGTTTCTGACTTGGCTGCCGGCTGAGGATGCGTGGTAGAGCCACAAACTGGGCACGGTCGCCCTGCTACTAAGGTTTGAGCGAGGCTGGCCGCTTGGCTTTGCCGCCACTGGCGGTCGAGTTGGTCGTAGGCTTGGCTTTTTTCTTCTCGTTTCTGACCTTCGGCTAGAAGTGCTTGCTCCTGCTTATTTACTTTCTGCTGTTGTTTTCGGTAAATCTGAACGGTTTCCTCTCTTTTTTTTCTGAGGTCTTGCCAGGTTTGATATTGTTGAATCTGCTGTTCTAGGCTAGCTTTTTGGAGGAGTAGGGTTTCATTTTGCTCCAAGCGTACTTGATTTTCTTTTTCTATTTTATGCTCATTTTTCTGAATTTGTGCTTGTTGATTTTCTACTAGTTTCTTGCTGGTTTGGTAGGCTTTTTCGGTTTCTTGGATCAATTGCAGAAGTTGGTCTAGTTCTGCAAATTGGGGTTGCAACTCGATGAGTTGATTTTTGAGGGCTTTCTTTTTTTCAATTTCTGGGTTTTGGCTTTCCAGTTTTTTTATTTGTTCGGTTAATTCATTGAGTTTTCGCTGACGGCTGATGATAATGCTGTTGGTGGTCTGGATATTTTTATTCTTTTTATTAATTACTCCTTGCAAGCGATCCATTTCTTCCACAGACCCGCGCAGTACCTCGGCTCGTTCGGCCTGTAGTTTTTGCTGTTCTTTTCGGTTGATTTCTTCGGTGCGTTGCTGATGGAGGGTTAGTTTTTTCTGCACTTCTTCAAACTCTTGGTAAAGATCGTGGAGGTGCTTACACGCTTGATAATAGTCTTGAAAAGCTTTAAAATCCTTCTCTTGCTGAGGAAGTTCGGTTTGAGCTTGCTGAATCTGATGTTGATTTTCCTGAATTTTCTCCTGTAAGTCTTCCTGACTTTCCTCTCCTACCGACTCTAAGCGGTGCCGGATGCGGTCTTCTAGTTCTTTTTTTTGTCTTTTGTAGCTTTTTGCATTTTCTAAAAGGCTCTGGGTAATGCGCTCAAACATACGAGCATTGAAGAGCTGGGTAAGAATTTCTTCTTTTTTGTCCGTACTGGAGAGCAGTAATTCTTGAAATTTGCCTTGGGGCAGGATGACAATTTGCTTGAACTGCTCGGCACTAAAACCCAGTAATTCAATCACTTTATCTTCTATTTCTCGCTTCTTGGTCAGGGGGGCACTTGTCTCCACAAAAGCGTTTTGTTGGTCGTCCCAAATGACCTCACAGAGCGTTTGGTTTTCACTGAGATTTCCTCCTCGGGTGATTTTAATCTCTCTCTGGGCGCGGTAGTGATGTAGGCCAATTTGGAAAATAAAGCTTACACTGGTCACTACTTCATCACTGGCGTGGTCAGAGCGCATACTGGGGCCTTTGCGATTGCCTGTGGTTTCGCCGTAGAGCGCGTAGCACATAGCATCAAAGAGCGTAGTTTTGCCCGATCCGGTGGGCCCGTGGATCAAAAAGAGCCGACTGGCCTCAAAAATATCAAAAGAAATGACTTGTTTTTTGAGGAAAGCACCAAAAGCTTCTATTTCCAGAGAGACAGGTTTCATAGGTTATAAGGTTGGAGTACTGAACAGTTGTCGGTTGTGAGTTTTGGGTTGTAAGTTCTTTTCAGAGTCTGATCGCCGATTTTTCCAGCATTTTCATCTCTAATTATCTAATTGGGTAATTTACTTGTCTTCTTCTTTTAGCTGTTGAATGGCTTGCTCGATAATCACTTGTTTTTCTTTGCTCAAATCTTTTCCTCTGAATCTTTTGTAGAAATCCGAGAAGAGATCTCTTTCGGTCATCTTATGCAGATGCTCGGAGGTCAGGCGAGATTGATTGACTACACGCTGTAGTTGAGGCCATTTGAGCGTCATCGCGTTGGGATATTGCTTCTGGACAATTTGCATGGCATTGGGCACGATTTCTTCGTTTTCCAAGGTCACTTCTAGCAAGTCTTCGGTTTGAAGGTCGGCTTCTTCTTGACTCAATTGGAAAATCCGGTTTTCTATTTTTCCTTTGATTCGTCTCACGTCTTTGGGGGGAATGAGGGGTAGAAGTCGAGTCTGGACCTTGCCCTCGCCATCCATTTCAAGCAAGCAAACAGATTTTTGATGGTGCGCTTCTGAAAAAGAATATTTGAGCAAAGAACCCGAATAGCGCATTTTGCCTTCCAAAAAAACTTGTGGCTGATGCAAATGCCCCAGCGCTACGTAATCAAAATCAGTAAACAAGGAAGGAGAAATATGCGCTGCGCCACCGACCAATAATTGCCGCTCCGACTCGGATTCGGTTCCCCCTCCGATAAAAGCATGCCCAATTAAAACCTTTCGCTTACCAGCAGGGTGTTTTTCTTGGATATGCTGAACCACCCATTGCATGACTTGCTCGTGGCTACGAATTTTGTCGTCTCGAGTGTAGTAGCGCAACACTTCTGGCTCGGTATAAGGAATGGGGTAAAAGTAAATTTCGCCAAAAGCGTCTTCCATCACGATGGGTTGCAGGGGAATTTGTATACTCCCAAAAATATGTAAGCCTTGTCGCTTGAGTAGATAATTACAGTAATTGATTCGTTCGGGATTATCGTGGTTGCCAGCAATCGCGATCACGGGCACTTTGCACTCGAGGATAATTTCGCTCATGATTTCATCAAACAAGCGAACCGCCTCGGCAGGAGGCACCGAGCGATCGTAAATATCTCCGGCCAAAAGCATCATATCAGGTTTTTCTCGACGTACGATCTCAAGCAAATGCTGTAGCACGGAGCGTTGCTCTTCGAGTAGATTGTAATTGTTGAAGGATTTTCCCAAATGCCAGTCAGCGGTATGTAATATTTTCATGCAATAATGTACGGAAAAGACTGGGGTTTGATCTTGATTATAAAGCTTATCTTCTTTTCTTTTTACGAGAATAAAGGGTGGCAAATACCTTGAAAGATTCTCTAAAAACTCGATAATAGAGAGTAATATAAAGAATTAAAGTCATGAACCAAATAACCATCGCGTTAAATACCATCGTATCAATAAAATAGCCTAGGAAATGTTTACGAGGTGCATAAAAATGAGTACGAAAGCCCACCCAACTATCTTCTTCTACCAAGGGATCTTGAAAAATCGGGTAAATTTTTTGAATCAGCTTGCCGTCAATTTCCACGATACGATTAGGTTCATTAGAATTCTTGACCAATTCGGCCACGGTTTCATTATGATATCTTTGTTTTCTTTCTATAAAAGCATCTCGCTCCGCCTTGGTTTGGGTCATAGAGCGAATCAGTTGGTCTTGCTGTTTGCTGGCTCGTTTGAATTTACGAATGTAGTATTTACGCAGTTTGATCAGGTAATTGCGGACATCTTCGGCTAATTCTAATGAGAAATAATTGTCTTTTATCTCCCCCAGCTTTTTGAAAGTAACCTGTGGGTTTCTTAGGTTTTCTCGCTCTAATTCCCGAGCGAGTAGTTGGATGTTTTTATCAATGTTATTTCTTATTTCTTGATCGGCACTGTTGAAATGCGTCATACAATAGGAAACACAGGATTCCAGCTTCGGGATATAATAGACTTGTTTATACTCTGAAATTGCCATTTCTTTATCATAAGGATAAAAATGTTTCTCGAAAGGGTTGTCTTTAAATTGACTAACCATTATAGCTTCAAAAGCCCAGCGAGAAGTCATCAGTTCACTGATAATAGGCACTTTATTATCCGAAGCCAGATGCGGATTAATATCATCAAACTTGACCACAATTCCTCCTAAAATCAGTTGAGGAATTAATAAAATCGGAATCAGGATATAGACCGTAATCACCGAATTGAAGGTAGAAGAAATATTCAAGCCCAACATATTGGCAAAGCAAGCCGTAGAAAACAGCAATAAAATATAAGTAAAGTGCATTCCTTCTATTCCCAAAATCCAGTTGCCAATCATCACGTAGCTTACCGTCTGAATCAGCGAGAAGCTAAACAAAATAGAAACTTTGGAAAGTAAATAGCTAGTACGACTCAAATGAAGAAAGGATTCTCGCTTGAGTATTTTCGCATCTTTGATAATCTCTTCTGCGCTCACGGTCAAGCCAATGAATAAAGCCACAATGATGCTCATAAAAGCATAGGCGGGAATATTCATATTCTCGCCAAAGATGTAAGCATTCTCACCTGTGGAGTGGTCAATATGGTAATAGCGCACAATATAAGACAAAATCAAGGCTAAGATGGGGGCTTCCAACAAGCTAATGATCATGTATTGCGTATTGCTCAGCTTGGCTAAAATATCCCGATTAGCAAAGATAAACCACTGACGAATGAGCGAAGGAATATTGAGCGTACTCTCGGGTTTTTCGGTGCTCGTTTCTACTTTGAAGTTGGGCATATCTTCCTCAAAGTGCTTACGCCATTGCACCGGAGTTACTTTGCGTTGATTGGTGTAGCGTCCGTATTCATCTACGACTTTGGTCTCGATGATATTAAAGATTTGTTCGGGGTTCACATTTCCACAATTGGAGCAAATCCCCTCATCAGGGTTGACGAGATTAGCCAAACGCTTGAAGTAGGTAACCGCCTCGATCGGATTGCCATAATAAATCTGATACCCGCCCACGTCTAGAATGACCAAGCGGTCAAACATCTTGAAAATATCCGAAGAAGGCTGATGAATCACCACAAAAATCAATTTTCCCTTTAGAGAAAGCTCTTTAAGCAGGTCAACAATATTTTCGGAATCGCTCGAAGATAAGCCCGAGGTGGGTTCGTCTAAAAAAAGCACAGAAGGCTCCCTCAAAAGCTCGAGGCCGATGTTGAGTCGCTTGCGTTGGCCTCCACTAATCGTTTTTTGCAGGGCATTGCCCACTTTTAGGTCAGCGATCTCGAGCAGCCCAAGGCTTTGTAAGGTTTGGTGTACCAGCTCTTTGATTTCTGATTCTGAATAAGAACCGAAGCAGAGCTTGGCGGCAAAATACATATTTTGAAAGACCGTCAGTTCTTCGATGAGCAAATCATCCTGAGGCACATAACCGATGACTCCTTTGATATTTTCTTTCTCCACTTCATCGTGTACATCAATATCGTTGATGGTTACTTTTCCTCCTACCGGAATTTCGTTTCCATTCAACACATTGATGAGTGTGGATTTGCCCGAACCACTAGAACCCATGATTCCCACCAAGTGGCCCGATTCCTCAGCAATGTTGATGTCTCTCAGGCCAATTTTGCCACCCGGAAAGGTAAAATAAACGTGCTTGGCCTCGAAGCTAATCCTCGATTCTTGGTCTTCTTGCATGAAGTTACTCACCACATCACTGTAATAAATGGGCGTAATGAGTTCATTGCGAATAGAAGAACCGTTGGAGAAGGTATAGATATGGCGGTCTTTGAGTAGCAATCCGTTCAGGAAGGTATTACTATCTCCAGCAAAATATTTGAGCATGTACATTTCCAGACTAGGAATCCGTAAGATTCCCACGGTAGCCGAAAAGCCAGACTTACGGATATGCTTTACTTTGCTGTCTAAGTGTTGCCCTGATATCACGAGGATATTGCTCAGCCCTAAATTGAGGGCTTCTTCGTCGGTTACAAAAGCCTTCATGATGTTGTACTCGTGCACATCAATATTAAAGGCTTCGGCCACTTGATCTACAAACTCTCCTTCTTCTTCCCCAATATGACCATCTACACTTACTAATTCAAGCAAGTGCACGAGCACGATGATTTTTTGTTTACGATTCAGTTCAATATTGATCCGATTGCAAATATTGATCGGTTCGATACTCCCTGCTAAGGCAATTTCTGCATAATCATTAAAAAGGCTAATAAAATTCTGAGCGTTTTCCTCACTGAGATTCTCATAGATAAAATCGTAGATAATCTTGCGCTCAGAGTTACTAACCTGACCATCGATAGTGGCCGACAAGGCTAGTAATTGAATAATTGATTTAAGAACAGGCTCGCTCATGTACGAGGTGGTTTTGAAGTTTCAGACGCGCGTGAAAACGGGCTAGTATCTGAACAACTTTTTCTTGATTATGTAAAAATATAAAAGCGTTGGTAAAAATCCTACCAACGCTTTCGTGATTGTTTTGAATAAATGCTTTTGTAGAGAATTAGCTAACCATCTGATTTCTAATTTCTTCTACTTTTGCAGTAATTCCTTTGATGGTTTCATCGGTCAAAATCAAATCTCCTCGGTTATCGGCAATTTGCTTCTCCACGTCTAAGTCCTCATAGAGCTGATTTAGTGCTTCTAATTGCTCGATCAATTGTGTTACATCTTCTTCCTGCTCTAAGCTTCTAAGAGCTTCTAGTAGGTCGTCAAGCGGCTGTTTTTGCTCGGTAATTTGGCGAGTAATTCCCAGAAGCACTTCGTTTTTGGCTTCTTCGGGCAATAGATCATCAGGATAAGTTTCCACCAATTGCGTAGCCACATAGAGCCCTTCAATAAAACTTCCCGTGAAAATCATAGCCGCGATGCTATTGCGCTCATTATCTTTGAGATATTGATCAGATTGTTGCAAAGCCTCATTGATAATGGCCGTCAGCGTATCAATGTTAGAGAGATTGCTCTCAAAGCGTTCTCTGAGTTCAGGGTCAAAAGCACTGGATACACCGAGTTTATCCCCTAATTTTTTTACGGCATCGATGTAATTGACTGCATTTTGTACTTTTTCGTAGACAGATACGTACCCCACATCCGTAGCATAGACTCCCAAGTTGAGTGCTGCCTTGTTGTTGGTGGTCATGTATTTATCCACTTGAGCCGGGTCATTCGGCAATTTCTCATCAAACTCAGCTCCCGTTGCTTTTAGTTGATAAGGCATTTCGGAAGGCTCAGGTACATCGGTGAGTACTTTTTGTAAATTTTCTTTTACCTCGGTAGCTTGGGTAGTATCTTCCTCCCCCTCCGAAGTAGATTCTCCACCACCAGAACCACAGGCGTAAGTAAAAAGAAGCACGAGTCCTAAGTATGCGAAATTAGACAGTTTTTTAAGCAGTTGTTGATTCATAGTTTGAGTTTTTATGGTTCATAAATTCAACTTGCTAACAAACATAAAAAAATATGGTGAATGAAGATAGAAAAGTGCAAAAATTTAGTTTTCAGGAGTTAAGAAATAGAATATAGAAGTGAGAAGATAGAATATAGAATTCAGGAGATAGAATGGTAACCAAGTCTGGGTGAATGGAAGTTATAGCCTTGATTATCAACATCTAATTTTTCAAAAACCATCAAAGTATAAAATTCCCCCAGAATGAATACAAACGCCTCTCTCAAACTGCCACCGGAGCCTTGATGGCTGGATGTGGATCATAATTCACTAACTCGAAATCTTCGTAGCAGAATCCAAAAATATCTTTCACTTCGGCCTTGATTTTCATCTGCGGAAGTGCTTTGGGTTGGCGACTGAGCTGTAGGCGTGCTTGTTCTAAGTGATTGAGATAGAGATGCGTATCTCCACTCGTCCAAATAAATTCCCCTGGCTCCAGATTACAGACCTGAGCCATCATCATCGTGAGCAAGCTGTAAGAAGCTATATTAAAAGGCACTCCCAGAAATACATCCGAGCTACGTTGGTACAGTTGGCACGAGAGTTTGCCTGCCGCCACATAAAACTGAAACAATACGTGGCAGGGCGGTAATTTCATTTGCTCAATCTCGGCTACGTTCCAAGCACTGACAAGGTGGCGGCGTGAGTTTGGATTGGTTTGAATCTGATGAACCACCTGACTGATTTGGTCAATTGTCCCTCCCTCGGGTTTAGGCCATTTACGCCATTGGGAGCCATAAACGGGGCCGAGTTCTCCTTGTTCGTCGGCCCATTCATCCCAGATACTCACTCCGTGCGCTTGAAGATAGCCAATGTTAGTTTCCCCTTTCAAAAACCAAAGTAATTCGTGAATGATAGATTTGAGATGTACTTTCTTGGTCGTCAGCAAAGGAAAACCCGCCGAAAGATCGCAACGGATTTGGTGCCCAAACACACTCAGGGTGCCCGTACCGGTGCGATCACCTTTCTGAATGCCTTGATCCAAAATGAGTTGAAGTAAATCTAGATAAGCTCTTTCCATAGGATTCTTGTAAACTGCCCGTAAGTTTAGATGATTTAGTCAAATTTAGTGCAAAAAATGGGCGATTTGGTCGTTCGTAGCAAAAAATGGTCGTTGGTCACATTTCTACAGCCTTTTAGCCCACATCCCGTATAGAAGAATGTGAGTAACTTAGAAAAAACAGTATCAAGTTTATCCAAATGCGCTATTTTCCATAGGTAGTCATCTCAGCAATGCAGATAAAGTCTTGACTCCAAATCCTTCGCTTAATTCAACTTTAGCTCAAGTTTTCACTAAGCAATGGTACTTCAGTATCTTTCAATCAGGTAAATCAGACTTCGGCTCCGCTGGGTCTGATTTTTTCGTGCTAGCTAGCTGATCCTTGGTGGTCAGCTATTGACATCTTATTGCTTCTCTGGCAAAAAAACCTCGGCCATCATACAACGGGCACTACCTCCGCCATTGGCTTCAATTGTATCTAAGGGTGTATGAACGATTTTCACGTACTTCTCCAAATCTGTGATTTGCACGGTGCCGAGCGTTTGATAGGCTTTTTCGGACATAACCAAGAGCTTTTCTCCTGCCTTATTTTCAATTTCCAATACATTTCCTGCAAAGTTTTTCATTTGTTCAAACTGAATGGAAATGATTTCTTTGCCCGTTTTTTCCAGAGATACCTGCAGTGCTTCTCTTTCTTTTTCATCGGGAATGGCATCTAGGCACACCACCGCAAACTCCTCTCCTATACTCATCATCACATTGGTATGGTAGATTTCTTGCCCTTCTTCGTCCTTGGCGGTAAATTGGACGAGTTCTACCTCAAGCTTCTTAGCAAAATCTTCTAATACTTCTTTACTGGTACGGGGCGAGTAGCAAGCATAAACGATTTGATTGGCTCGGTCAAAGATCATACTGCCCGTGCTTTCTAAAAATAAGTCTTTCTCTTCGTAATGAGATAAATCAATGACTTCTTTGACTTCAAATCGCTCTTTGAGTTGCTCAATGATTTCCATACGTCTTTCGGGACGACGATTAGGCGCCATCATCGGATATACCACCACGTGGCCATTATCGTGAAAAGAAATCCAGTTATTGGGAAAAACCGCATCCGGGCGCGTGGCTTCCGTGTTATCATCTATTACAATCACATCCACGCCTTCTTGCTTGAGAGCTTCTACCATTTGGTCAAACTCAAAAAGTGCCTTAGATTGGGTCAGCGCAGCCGGTGTATTCGCTTCGGTTGCTTCTTGGAAGGCATTGCTTTCGGCAGTTAGTTCATTATAATTAAAATTAGCCGGACGAATCATCAATATATGGGAGGTCAGTTGTTTACTCATAGGATTCAGGTAAAGTGTGTTGGTCTCAAAATTAGTTTGCGAATTTAGAGGAAAAATCAACCAAACAAAAATTAGTAAGTTAGTTTTGAGATAATCTCTTTCGTTCGGGTTGGGGTTAAAATACGATTTTTGGGCAAAAGTACAGCATCTATCCTTGCAAAAATTCGTATGTTTAGAAGTAAATCTTGGTCTAATCTAATAAATTTCAATGCATGGGTTTAGCCGAACGCCGCCGAATAGCCGCTATCAAAGACAAATACAGTACTGCTACCAAGCAATTACAAGATGCCATTGGCTTTGAATTGCCCCTTAGTTTTGATGCAGACACGCTGCCCGAAGATGTTGCCGTACTCGATAGCTTTGACTATTATGAGAGCTACGCCATTCCGATGGTGATTAATATTTTCAAAGATATTTGTCGAGATGATCTAGGGGTAGAAGCTGTAAAAGCTCATATTCAGAGTATCCATCTGGTGAATACCAGTCAACACGGTGAAGACCCGGGTGAGAAAAGCCTCAGCCTCCAAGATGGCAAGCTTCTGATTAAATATGGCTTTTACCAATATAGCGACAGTCTCTGGGGAGAAGACTTACTCAAGAAAGAAATCGAGGCTCTGCTGTAAATTCGGAAATCTAGTTTCAGCAGGATTTCCCCGAAGCTGGCGCTTCGGGGCTACCGAGTTAATCAGGTGCGCTACATTTCAAGATTCCTTTCTCGATCAATTCCTGCATGGTTTCTTCACTGATGCCCGCTTCTTGCAGAATCGCGACCGAATCTTCGCCGAGCAAGGGTGGAGGCCAGTGTGCTTGTGCCTTGGTAGCAGAAAATTTGAGAGGCATCGCTACGCTCTTGACCTCTCCGGCCGTGGGATGCTGCTGTTTTACAATCATTTCGCGGGCTTGCACTTGGGGGTCTTTTTCTACTTCGCTTTGTTCGTTGATAATATTGAGAAGCAGATCATTTTCCAGGCCGAATTGATGCCAGTAAGCCGCGGTTTGGGTTTGAAAAAGCGCACTGAGTTCTTGCTTGTATTGAGCAAAGGCTTTGGGGTTAGGAGCCATCATACGATTTTTCCATTCAGGCTTTTCTACAGCATCACAGAAGCGATGCCAGAATTTAGGCTCTAAGGTACCCAAGGCTACATAGCGCCCGTCTTGGGTCGGGTAGATACCGTAGTTGATTAATCCACCCGAAAGCATGGCTTCGTCTCTGGGCACGTTTTTCTCCATAGCCCAGTGTACGGCCATAGCATTGACTGCCAAGGGCATCACCCCGTCCATCATAGCGACATCAATGAACTGCCCCTCTCCGGTCTGCTCCCGCGCGTAGACGGCGGAGAGACAAGCAACCATAGACATGTAAGAACCTCCGGCAATATCGGCCATTTGCACCAGCGGGGCTTGGGGGGCTTCGTTTTGGTTGCCACTGAGGATGCCAGCGAGAGTAATGTAATTCAAATCGTGCCCAGCCAAATGCGCGTAAGGCCCCGTATGTCCATAACCTGTGATGGAAACATAGATTAGACGGGGATTTACTTTTTTCAAGTCTTCATAAGACAAACCCATCTTGGCCATAACCCCCGGACGGAACTGCTCGATCAGAATATCTATTTCTTGAATCATATCCAATACAATCTGCCTGCCCTTTTCTGAGGCATAGTCAATGCAGAGGCTGCGTTTGGAACGGTTAAAAGCCAAATAACCTACAGACTCACCTCCTTGGTGAGGGGGCATATCACGCGTATAATCATAGAAAGAGGGGGACTCAATTTTAATCACTTCTGCTCCCATATCGGCTAGCATCATCGTGGCGAGCGGTCCGGGTAAGAGGCGCGTAAAATCTAAAACTTTCAAACCTTGCAAAGGCCCTGACTGGGGTTTGCGAGATGCGGTTCCTTTGAGGGCTTTTTCGGCCTGGCGGTCAGGAGCGGGATAGGGATCAAACAGTTTCGTAAAATTAAGCATTTCCAAGGCATTATCTATCTTAAGCTCACCCGAGGCGAGTGCCCGCTGGGCGTCTTTGTTTCCTAGCTCTATTTCCAAGTAAGTTTGCGTGGAAGCTTGCACCGTACAACTTGCTTTTCCTAACAAGCCTTTGGATACTTGGCATTGCCCTCCCTCGATACTAATGGTATATTTCTGAGCTTGAGACGAGGTATCTGTCAAATCAAAATGAAAGATACCGCGGTAGGATTTCGCTTTTTGGGTTCGCAAACGGCGGGGATAAGACTGGAAAATATCTTCAATCGTGATTAGCATAATTTTTATGGAATCAAAGTGTATGTTGTGAGAATCTCGTATTCAAATAAATAAAATTTGTTCAAAATTCTCATACTATTTTGCAATTAATCCCGTAAAAGTAAGTAGTATTTATTCGGCTGTGGAGAAGAATCATGACAATTTTGGTAGTAACCAAAGGCAAAGGCTTCTGGCCTTTTTGCATTATTTTTAGATGGAGTTTTTTCATAATATGAATTTATTCCTTAATTTCACTAATTAAATTGTTGTTCTTCTTTTTGCCGTCGCGCATATGAACTAATTTAATTTAAAGAAAGACCTTGACTACCAAAGAAGAAAATATCCGGCTGATATTTGGCCTGAAAGTGCGTCAGTTGAGAATGGATCGTAATTTGTCGCTGTCCGATGTCTCCAAAGCCTCAGGCATTTCTATCTCTTACCTCAATGAAATCGAAAAAGGTAAGAAGTATCCAAAAGCTAATAAAATTGCCCAAATGGCCAAAGCCCTCGGGGTATCCTATGATTGGTTAGTATCGCTTCAGCTAAGTAATAACCTGCGCCCCATCGCGGAGCTAATCCAATCTGACTTACTCACAAACTTACCTTTGGAGATTTTTGGCATTGGCCCGAGTGATCTCGTGGATTTGATTTCTAACACCCCCACAAAGATTAGCGCTTTTATCAGCACGCTCATTGAGCTGGCGCGTAATTATAATATTAGCGTAGAGAATTTCTATTTTTCAGTACTACGCTCTTATCAAGAGATGCACGATAATTATTTCGAGGATTTGGAAGAAATCGTGGATGATTTTGTACGTGAGTATCCCGTTTTTAAAGAACGCCCTATTCAGTTTCAATCCCTGACCGAAATTCTCAACAGGCAATACAACTATCGCATCGAGGAGCAGGATTTTTCTAAATATCCTCGTCTGGAAGGTCTTCGGTCGGTACTTCTGCCCGGAAATCCGAATCGCCTGCTGATTAACCCGAACCTAAACGATCGGCAGAAAATGTTTACTCTGGGGCGTGAGATTGGCTACAATTATATGAAGCTCAAAGAAAGAGCCTATACCTCTTCTTGGATCAAAATTGAGTCTTTCGAGCAATTGCTGAACAATTTTAAGGCTTCTTATTTCTCAGGAGCTTTGTTGATTCCTAAGACTTATTTTTTTACGGATATACAAAATTTTCTTTCTCGGCGCGAGTGGAGTCAGGATCGTTTCTTGGAAATCATGCACAAATATGATGCTTCACCCGAAATGTTTATCCACCGACTCACGAGCATTGCCCCTCGTTTTTTTGGCTTAAATCAGTTGTTTTTCCTGCGCTTCAATCACCGTAAGGGGAACAATAATTTTGATTTGAATAAAGAGCTGCACTTGGCGGGGCTTTACAATCCACACGGCAATATGCTCCACGAACACTACTGCCGTCGCTGGGTATCTTTAAGAATTCTGGAAGACTATGAACAAATGCAAGCACAGGGTCATGCGCCCGAGGTCATTGGGCAAATTCAACGTTCTCAGTACATTGATTCAGAAAATGAATTTTTGTGTATTTCTTTGGCTCGTGCTTTCTCTCCTACGCCGGGCACCAATAGCAGTGTAACCATTGGCTTTTTGATGACGCCCGAGTTTAAGCAGCAGGTCAAGTTTTGGAATGACCCCGGCATTCCTATCCGGAAAGTAGGTGTTACCTGTCAGCGCTGCAGTGCCACGGATTGCTCTGAGCGAGCCGCTCCTCCTCAACTTTATCAAGATCAACAGAGAAATCAGGAAAGACAAGAGAGCTTAGAACAATTGTTCAAGGATTTCTCCGCTTTAAAATAATTTCCTTCACTTGTCCTCTTTTTTATGAAAATCTCACGAGATAGATTAGGTTTGTCGAATCGAATTTGATCGGTTTTTGAGGAAATACCATTTTAAAACTAGAGAATATGCCGATAGACGAAGTAAACCTACATTTTAGCCCAGATAGTCTTTTTTTGTTGAATCTTTGTTTGGGTTTAATCATGTTTGGAGTAGCTCTCAATCTACGCTGGGAAGATTTTAAAGAAGTAGGGATGCACCCCAAACCCGTGTTGATTGGCTTGTTTTCGCAACTGCTCGTACTTCCTTTGCTCACTTACCTGCTCATTTATTTCTTTCAGCCACACGGCAGTCTGGCTCTGGGGATGATCTTGGTGGCAGCCTGTCCGGGAGGGAATGTTTCTAATTTTATTAGTCATCTGGCTAAGGCCAACGTGGCGCTCTCGGTTAGTATGACCAGCGTGGTGACACTACTTTGCGTGGTGAGTACGCCCATGAATTTTGGCTTTTGGTCAAGCTTGATCGAGACCCCCGAAGCCCTCCAGCAGATGATTCGCTTGAATTTTTGGGATATGACTAGTACGCTCCTGACCTTGATTATCGTTCCCGTGATACTGGGAATTGCTTTTGCTTATTACTTACCTCAGATTACAGCAAAAATCGTCAGGCCGATTAAATTTTTATCTGTGGCGTTGTTTGTGGCTTTTATCGTGATTGCTTTTTTGGGTAATTTTCAAATCTTCATAGATTACATTCACCACGTGATTGGTTTGGTATTTGTCCACAACGCGGTGGCTCTCGGATCAGGCTATGTGATTGCTTACCTATTTGGCCTGCGAGAGCGAGAAGCTCGTACCATTTCCATCGAGACGGGCATCCAAAATTCGGGTTTGGGTTTGATTCTCATTTTTAATTTTTTTGATGGATTGGGTGGTATGGCCTTAATTGCTGCTTGTTGGGGCATCTGGCATTTGGTAGCTGGAATGGCATTAGCCACTTTTTGGTCGCGCCGAGATCCCATTCTACAAGAAAGGGCGGGGCAAGAGGCTTCCGTTTCTTGAATGGTGGTTGATTTTTGTCTTTGTTGGAAACTCTGGCACATCAGAAGAGGGCTTTATAAAAACATCGTCCTTCGTCTTACTACGCTAAGACAAAGGACGACTAAGAGCTACACTATCAGCTACGAAATCAGCCTAGTCCCTCTAACCCGTGTTCCCATCTCTACTTCACTTCAAAGTTCAGCATTTCCCGATCCTCGATGTAGGCTTGGAGGCGATCTCCTACTTGTACGGGGCCTACTCCCGAGGGTGTTCCCGTAAAAATCAGATCTCCCGTTTTGAGGGTAAAAAAGCGAGACAGGTAGGCAATGATGTAGTCAAAGCTGAAAAGCATCAGTTGGGTATTGCCTTTTTGGCGTTCTTCTCCGTTGACTTGGAGGCTGAAGTTTAGATTTTTCAGATCACTCACTTCCGAAAGAGGAATAAATTCAGAAACGGGTGCCGAGCCATTGAAGCCCTTGGCAATTGCCCAAGGTAAGCCCTTGGCTTTGGCCTTGGCTTGCAGGTCGCGCGCTGTGAAATCAATCCCGATGCCCATTTCACTAAAATATTTGTGGGCAAATTGCTCTTCAATGTATTTCCCTTCTTTGTTGACTTTCAGGACGATTTCTACTTCGTAGTGAATGTCTTGACTAAAATCAGGGTAATAAAAAGGCTCATTATGCTTCAACAAAGCCGTATCGGGCTTGGTAAAAATCACGGGTTCGTCTGGCCTTTCATTGTTGAGTTCTTTGATGTGTTCGGCGTAATTACGACCGATGGCAAGTATTTTCATAAGCATTCGTTATAAATTAAAAGCATTGAGGAGTTAGGAGCCAGAAGCTAGGAGGGTAATATCACCCTCTGTATACTTTTGAAAATCAGCACCTTGAATGTTTATTTAAAGGGGCTTTTAAGCGTTACCAGCCACTCACTCCTAAACGCTAACTCCTAAATACTAGCTCCTAGCTCCTCACTCCTAGCTCCTGACTTCTAATATCCCATCGCGGTGTCATCGCCCCGCGGGTCGGCGGCTCCTTCCAATCTGCCATCAGGCAAAACCAAAATCGCATCTACCCTACCGATTGAGCCACGTGCTTGCAGCTGATAGCCTTTTTGCTCGAGTTCTCTTTGGGTTTCTTCCGAAAAAGCACCTTCTTCATAAAAGACCAAATCGGGCAGCCATTGATGATGAAAACGAGGCGCACGCACCGATTCTTGCATTGTCATCTTGTGTACCAAGACATTTACAATATTCTGAAATACCGAAGTAATGATCGTAGAACCCCCGGGCGTACCCACGACCATGTAGAGTTGATCGTCTTTTTCTAGAATCGTGGGAGTCATGGAGCTGAGCATACGTTTATGTGCTTGGATGGAATTGGCCTCGCCGCCTACCAAGCCGTAGATATTGGGTACGCCGGGTTGGGCACTGAAGTCGTCCATTTCATTATTGAGTAAGAAGCCTGCTCCCGCTACCACTACTTTGGAGCCGTAGCCTCCGTTGAGAGTCGTGGTGGTAGAAACCGCATTTCCCTCCGCATCTACGATAGAATAATGGGTTGTTTCTTCACTTTCTCGGAAATTGCCCGCACCTATTTGCTTGGAGGTTCCCGCCTGTTTGGGGTCAAAATCCTGCATTCTACGCGCTAAATAGCTTTCTTCTAATAAATTCTCGATGGGTACAGGATAAAAATCCATATCTCCCAGATAACGGGCGCGATCGGCGTAGGCTCTTCGCTCGGCTTCTATCATCACTTGCACCGAAGCCGCTTGGTGCCAACCGAGTTGATTCAGGTCAAAGTTCTCAACCATTTTAAGCATTTGCATCAGCACAATTCCACCGCTAGACGGCGGAGCCATAGAAATCACTTTATATCCTTTGTATTTTCCTACGATGGGGCGTCGCCATAGGGCTTGATAGCTTTTCAGGTCTTCTAGAGTAATCCAGCCATTGCCACGCTTCATTTCTTCTACGATCAGATAAGCCGTTTGTCCGGCATAGAAGCCATCTCGTCCGTAATCTCGAATGCGTTCCAGTGTTTTGGCTAGTTCTGCGTGCCTGAGTACCTCGCCCGTTTGCCAAGCCTGCTCGCGTACCAGATAAGGAGTTTGCGTATTGAGTCTGGTAAAAGCTTCTTGGTAGGCATTGAGTCCGGCGGCCTCTCTTTCGGTGAGCTCCACTCCATTGCTTGCCAGATCAATGGCAGGTTGTAAGAGGTCAGCCCAAGGCAAACGACCAAATCGCTCGTGCAAACGCACCATACCCTCAACCGAACCCGGCACGCCTGCCGCTAGATGCCCGTGGCGACTCAGGTTGGGGTCGGCTTTGCCCTCGGCATCGAGGTACATATCTCGGTGAGCGCGTGCGGGGGCTTTTTCGCGGTAGTCAATGGAGCCAATTTCACCATCATTTTTTCGGTAGACGCTAAAACCACCTCCGCCGATATTACCCGCGGCTGGATAGCAAACAGCCAAGGCAAACTGTACCGCCACGGTTGCATCAAAGGCATTACCTCCTTTTTGGAGAATCTCTACCCCGATACGAGTCGCATCAGGGTGGGCCGACACCACCATGGCTTGCTCGGCAACTACTCCTTGCTCCTGAGCAAATAAGGAAGGGATGGAAAGCCAAAGAAGACTGATAATCAGCATTATTTGCTTCATAGAAATGGGTCTATTTCTTGGGTAAATGACTTATCTAGTGCGCAAAGTAGCTAAGAAATTTTATTTTTTAGCGATTAACTGTTGAATTATTTGGGGAAAATGCGCTTGTAGTGTTTGATACAGACGAGAAACAGGTAAACCCATCACGTTGTAAAAGCAACCCTCGACCCGCTCTACCCCGACGAAGCCGAGCCAATCTTGAATGCCATAAGCCCCCGCTCGGTCTAGAGGGGGATAATGCTCGACATAATAATCAATTTCTTGATCGGATAGATTTTTGAAAAAGACTTCACTCCTTTCGGAAAAACGGATTGCATCAGAGCGGGTAGTCAGGCAAACGCCCGTTAGCACGCTGTGCTGTTGCCCCGAGAGTTTGCGGAGCATTTGTTTGGCTTCCTGCAGATTCGCAGGTTTTTCTATGATTTCTTCTTTGAGAATGACCACCGTATCGGAGGTGATCAGTAATTCGTCCTCCTCTAAATTATTTTCAAATGCCTTGGCTTTTTTTTCTGCTAAGTAAACGGGGACTTCTTCGGGGGAAAGGCTTTCGGGATAATCTTCTTCGGCTGATTGTAGTCTAATTTCAAAAGCCAGACCCGCCGATTTGAGTAATTGCTGGCGGCGCGGAGATTTGGAGGCAAGAATAAGGCGCATGCAATAGTTGTTGATTATGTGTTGCTAGTCATTAATTTTAAAAAAACTAATCACTGATTCTAAATTTTTATTTCTTCATATTAAAATTACGGAGTTTGATTTCGGTGAGGCGTCGCTTGGTATCTAGAGGGAAGTCGCCTTTCATCATCCAATCGTAGTAGGCGGGTTCTTTTTTCAATACATCCATAACGGGGCGGTTTTTATGCTTGCCAAAATTAAAAACTTCTACCCCTTTGATGTTGTAAACGATTCTACCGGCGAGGTCTACATTTTTAGAAGCGGTCAGATCGTGCAGAATTTGCATGTCATTTTGAATCGGCTCGTGCAGATTTCCATCTGCATCTTTGACCTGAACTCCCTTATAATGCTTTACCTGAGCATCTAGGACGTAGAAAGTAGCCATGGTATCGGCTTCGGCACTGTGGGCATCCTCGAGTTCTTTGCCACAATAAAATTTGTAAGCAGCTTTAAGATTACGAGGTTCCATCATGTGGAAGATACGTTGCGCATCAATGATTTTGCGGTTGCTAACTTCAAAATCTACCCCTACCCTCAAAAATTCTTCTACCAACATCGGCACATCAAAGCGGATGATGTTGAAGCCAGACAAATCGCAGCCTTCTAGAAACTTAGCCAGATTTTTAGCCACGCTTTTGAAAGTAGGCGCATCTTTTACATCTTCGTCGTAGATTCCGTGAATCAAACTAGTTTCTTCGGGAATAGGCATCTCGGGGTTGATTCTGCGAGTCTGGGTTTGGGTTTCCCCGTTGGGTAAGGCTTTCACGAAAGAAAGCTCTATAATGCGATCCTTGGCAATATTGATCCCCGTGGTCTCGAGATCAAAAAAAACCAGCGGGTTTTTGAGATGCAATTGGTGCGTGATCATAAAAAATGGTTTCTTTAATTTTTGAGTTGTTTAATAATTTCACTACCCAACTGTTTAAAATCTAAGCGATCAAAATGGCCAGAACTCATCATTAATAAGGTCTTATTATGCCAGTTGAGGCGCAAGAGGTGGGCTTTCAGGTCTTCTATATTATCAAAAACGAGCAGATTCTCGTGATTAAAAGCTTCCTCGATAGCTTCTTTGGAGAGTGGATTGAGCTGTTTTTGCTCAATATTTTTCGGATTATAATAAACGAGGGCTTGGTCGGCAGCATTGAATGTATCTCGGTAATAAGGCAAAAACTCTTGATTCAGGCTACTGAAGGTATGTAACTCAAGGCAGGCTACTAATTTTTTTTCAATGAATTGCTTTTTCACCGCCATCGTGGTGGCCATGAGCTTGGAAGGAGAATGGGCATAATCTCTAAAGAAGCGAAAATCTTCGTGCTCCACCACCTTTTGCATACGATTAGTGGCGCCTTTAAAAGAGGCAATTGCCCGGTAGAAAGCCTCATCAGTAATGCCAACCTTGGTACATATTTGCTTGGCTCCACTGATATTTTTCATATTATGCTCACCAAACAGGTGAATGGGCACTTTATGTTCTTGAAAGAGCAGATAAGTTGTTCCCTCGATGACCCGGTGGGGATGTGCTTGGTAAGGAATCTGAGTAACATCCTGTCGATCTTTGGCGCCAACGACGGAAACCAAGGAATCGTCTTGACTGAGAATCAAAACGCCCGCTTTGGGGCTACTGTCGGCAAATTGCTCGAAGGGAGTAATATAATCTTCAAAAGTAGGGTATGCATTCATGTGATCCCAGGCAATCCCACTGATGAGCCCAATGTGGTGATGATAATGTAAAAACTTGGGAGTAGGATCAAAGGGAGCCGAAGGATATTCGTCGCCTTCTATAATAATCACGGGAGCGTCTTCACTCAGACGGATAGTTTGCTGAAAACCCTCAATCGGAGCCCCTACCAAGTAGTCGAACTTCCGTCGATGGTAGCCCAAAACGTGCATCACGATGGCCGTGATGGTGGTTTTGCCGTGGCTTCCGGCGACCACGATTCTTTGTTTATCTTGGCTCTGCTGATAGATATATTCTGGAAAAGAATAGATTTTGACTCCCAAAGCCTGTGCTTTTAAAAGCTCTGGATTATCTTCACGCGCGTGCATGCCCACAATGACCGCCTCTAGATCAGGGGTGATTTTCTCAGGATACCAGCCTAGCTTTTCTGGGAGCAGCCCCAGATTGGCTAACTTGGTTTTAGAAGGATCATAAATTTCGTCGTCTGAACCTGTTACTAAATAACCCTTGTGGTGAGCGTCAATGGCTAAATTATGCATAATGACTCCACCAATGGCGGTAAAATGGATACGCTTCTTTTCAGTCATAAAGGCAATTGTGAATTACAAATATAGCACTTCTTGGCATTGCCACAAAAATAACCCAAGATTCGTGAGTTCCAATCTACTTGCTGGTTAGTTCGTTTAGTATCTTTTTTCGTGGATTGGTATCAAAAAAAATAAAACCCGATTAAAAACCGGGCTTTATTTAAAGCTATATGTGCCTGTCTATGAAAACAAATTAAATTACTTACAATACCAGTTTGAAAAGAATAGGAACGGTCATCTTGACGTTTACGGGGCGCCCTCTCTGCTTACCGGGCTTCCAGTTGGGAGCCATCTCCAATACCCGTCGGGCTTCTTCATCACAGCCGAAGCCAATTCCTTTGACCACTTCAATTTGGTCAATCTTTCCAGTTTTGTCTACAATGAACTGTAAAAATACGCGTCCAGAGACTTCCATTTCACGAGCCACCTTGGGGTATTCTATGTTTGCAGATACAAATTCATAGAATGCTTCATAACCTCCCACCGGAGCAGGTTGCTCTTCTACTATTAAGAAGATTTCCTCTGCTTCTTCCTGAGGCGGTGGCGGAGTTGTGGGAACAAAAGCTGCATCTTCACCATTATCCCCAAATACAGAAGACTGAGGGACAGAAGTCTCAGAAATCTCAATATCCAAGTTGATTTCTATATCCTCTAAGATTTCCTCTTCATTTTGCACCTCGATGATTTCGGGTTGCTCCAAGATCGTCTTGGGGGGCGGAGGCGGAGGCTGAACGGTCGTGGGAATCTCTAATTGTTCGATCTTAAAATCATCATCCAAATCGCCGTTAAGCTCAATTACGGATAGATCATCATAGAACTTCCACTCAAAGGTAATCCACACCAGAAACAGACTCATAGCCAAGCCCATGCTTAGAAACAATGAGCGGTAGCGTT
The DNA here is from genome assembly GCA_964551015.1 of uncultured Cytophagaceae bacterium. Taxonomy (GTDB): domain Bacteria; phylum Bacteroidota; class Bacteroidia; order Cytophagales; family Microscillaceae; genus CAZKBP01. Next base: position 78,315 of record CAZKBP010000007.1, read on the forward strand.
CTAAATCTACGGTAGGTTTTTTTCTGAGTTCCATGATTGTTAGTGTTTAAGTTGATAAATTGCTTTATCTTATATTTCAAAGGTAGCCTCTCGTAGCTACAAACACTATGAGCAAAATCAATGAAAAAGGTGATAATTGTCACCCAGAAAGATGACCAGTGAAGGCAGTCCAAGAAAGTAGGAGGCACTACTTTTTCTTATAATTACGGAGGGCAATTTCCATAGACCACCAGTAAAAATCTTTGGGGAATAAAAGCAGGAAAGATTGTTTTTTGTTCAGCAGCAAATCATAATGCCCCAGATAATTCCACTCCCAGGTAACTGAGGCCCAGCCTGACATCAGATCACGAATTTCTTCCCGAACCTCAGTGGCTTCATTTCTGGAAATACCATTTTCTTCCAATTGCGTGAGCGTTCTTTCTTTGTGTTGTTCGGTAAATTCGGTATCGAGGAATTCTTCGTTGATGGCTGCCCAGATATCAAAGCGATTTTCTACTTGTAATCCGCTGGTTCTTACAAAGTCTACAAAGTCTTGCTGATATTTATTCTCTATAAAAACAACCTCATTGTGATTAATCACAATCGAGTGGGGGTAGGTATTTAGATTTACTTCATTGATTTCTTCAATAGGAATCAGGGCTTTATCTTTGAGGCTACTGGTTTGAAACTCGTATTGCCTAATCTCGATGGCATGGTCGTGGAATCGCACTCTTCGCATAATAATGGGCTTTCAGCTTATAACTAGTCTTCTAATTGATCTCTTAATGCTTCTAGGGTGGCTTTGAGCTGTTGAAGGTCGTTTAGAATTTTCATTTTATTTTTGAGCGCATGAGCTTCGGTTTTGATGTGTTCTTTGGCACCATCGAGGGTAAATCCTTTCTCTTTGACTAGATGATAGATCAATTTTAGGTCTTCTATATCTTTTTTGGTAAAACGCCGTTCACCTTTCTTGTTTTTATTGGGTTTGAGCGTCTCGAACTCTGTTTCCCAAAAACGAATCAAAGAGGGATTGACCTGAAACATCTCAGCTACTTCGGAAATACTGTAATATTTTTTGGGAATTTTCTGATTGTCAGCACTCATGGATTATTTCTCTCCTACTTTCACGTTTTTGCTTAGCAAGTTGCTCCTACCAATCTATTGATTAAATCGAGAATGGTTCATGGATTCTTCTACTAAATTAATGCTTTCTGACCACTTTTCAGGAATTCCTTGATTTTTAATCAGAAAATTAATGTAGTTCATCCTAGAATTAGCCCACAGATCACGATTGGCCGTATTTGTCTTTTGTCACCAGCGATTAAGAGGTGAAAGAATTTGTGAACTACCGTCTGCAAACGAACTAGGAAGCCGTGGACGGTAGACAGCTGTCTGTGGACTGAGCGTTACCCAAATTGACCACTAATATAGTTCTGGGTTTTTTTGGAAGAAGGGTGCTCAAAAAGCGTTTTCGTGGAGTCGTACTCTTCTATTTCACCAAGGTAAAAGAAGGCGGTTTTGTCGCTCACACGCACAGCCTGCTGCATATTGTGGGTAACAATCACGATGGTGTAGTTTTCTTTGAGTTCAAGGATCAAATCCTCGATTTGAGAAGCTGAGATGGGATCAAGCGCAGAAGTGGGTTCGTCCATCAGAATGATTTCGGGCTGTACGGCCACCGTTCTGGCTAAACACAATCTTTGTTGTTGCCCGCCGGAGAGGCCAGTGGCATTTTTCTTCAAATTATCTTTGACCTCTTCCCAGAGTGCCGCTTGACGCAATGCTTGTTCTACTCTTTCTCGGATGAAATTTTTATCTCCCATGCCATTGACACGCAGGCCATAAGCGACGTTCTCGAAGATAGATTTGGGAAAAGGGGTGGGTTTTTGGAAGACCATCCCTACTCTTTTTCTTAGTTCGTTGACATCTACCTTTTTGTCGTAAATATTTTCTCCATCAATTTTGACTTCGCCCGTGGTCTTGGTGCCTTCTATCAAATCGTTCATACGATTGATGGTGCGTAGGTAAGTAGACTTTCCACAACCTGAGGGGCCAATCAGCGCCGTCACGGTATGCGCTTCTATTTCTAGGTCAATGCTTTTAAGTGCCTGAAAATCATCGTAATAGAGACTTAATTGATGGGTTGTAATCTTTGCCATGGATTCGGGAGCTTGCTATCTGTGTAGCTGTTCTAATTTATTTCTGTGCTTGCTTACTGAGTCTTCTTTTTAATAAGTTCGCTAATATATTCAAACCAAGTACAATCAGCAATAAAACCAGTGCCGTACCATTGGCCATCGGGCGAGCGGCCTGAATATCTGTACCGCTCGTAGAAAGTACGTACAAGTGATAGGGTAATACCATCACTTCGTCATATACAGACTGAGGGAGACGAGGCAAATAATAAGCCGATACGGTAAAGAGAATAGCCGCCGTCTCGCCAGCAATACGTCCTATGGACAAAATCAGGCCCGTGATGATACTGGGCAGAGCCATCGGTAAGATTACCATCCGAATGGTTTGCCATTTGGTGGCTCCCATGCCGTAGCTTGCCAAACGATATTCTTTGTTAATCGCCTTGAGAGATTCTTCGGTGGTGCGAATGACCACAGGCAGAATCAAAACCCCTAAGGTCAGGCAACCCGATAAAATACTCACGCCAAACCCCAAGCCATTGACGAACATCGCCATTCCGAACAAGCCAAAAACAATCGAGGGAACACCAGCCAGGTTATTGGTCATCAGGCGAGTAGTCTTCTTAAACCAATTGTCTTTGGCGTATTCACTCATGTAAATCCCTGCTAATATGCCCACGGGAAAGGCCACGATGGCACTTCCCAGAATCAAAATCAAAGTCCCCACAATGGCGGGAAAAATTCCCCCTTTGGTCATTCCATCACGAGGAATATCAGTCAAGAAAGTCCAGCTTATGGCACCCACTCCATTGACCACCACGTACAACACGATACCGATGGAGATGATACTGACTAAGATAGAAACCGCCCTGAAGATACCAAAAGCAATCTTTTGAGAAGTATTTTTATGCATCGTTTAGTTCTGGTTTTTATTTTTGCTCCCGCTGAGCAATGACCCATTCGGCCAAAAGATTCAACAAAAAAGTCATAACAAAAAGAATACAAGCCAGCATGAAAAGTGCCTCGTAGTGAATCCCCCCCTGTGGAGCTTCACCCAATTCTGCTGCCACCGTGGCCGTAATGGCTCGCACGGGCATGAGAAAAGAATGGGGAATCTGCGCGGCGTTTCCCGTAACCATCAGCACGGCCATCGTCTCACCGATGGTTCTCCCTACTCCTAGAATAGAAGCCGAGACGATTCCAGAAATAGAATAGGGTAAAATAACCCGATAAATCGTCTGCCAGTGGGTGGCTCCCAGGCCGAAGCTTGCCTCTTTCAATGCTTGGGGAGTAGAGCGAATTGCATCTTCTCCAATCGTGATAATAATGGGTAAAGCAATGATTCCCAGCATAATACTCCCTGCCAAGGCCGTCTCTCCCACGGACAAGTTAAAAAGCTGTTGAATGGCGGGCACGACCACAACCAGACCAAAAAAGCCATAGATAACAGACGGTATCCCGGCCAGCAGTTCAATAAAAGGCTTGATAATATCTCTGACACTCGGGTGAGCAATTTCGGCCAAGTAGACCGCGGCAATAATACCCGTAGGAATAGCAAATAAGAGTGCCCCCACGCAGACCCAAAGGGTTCCTAAGATAATCGGCCAGACCCCAAAGCTATGCACCGGGGTAGTGGTAGGGTACCATTCTTTTCCGAGAACGAAATCTGATAGAAAGGAAATATTCTCTAGCTCAATGATTTTCAAATCTGAACTCACGTAACGCTCAGGCATGGCCAAGATAATATTGGGATGAGCCAGTGCATAATCTTTCAGGACAGTTGGCAAACGTTCAAAATCTTCTCCAAAATCCTGTTCCTCGAGTTGCGTTTCTACTGAGGCAGGGTAAAAGGTCAGCACTTCCTCTGCTCTCCCCCCTAGCTCCTTCCAACTTGTAATTTGTTGGTTAAAAATACCCTTAATTTGCTCTTGATTTAAATTTTGTACGGGATTATCGGGGTGAATAGCGATCGCATAGCCCTCTTCCAGAGGAGGTTGTAAAAACAGTCCCACGCCTTCTCGGAAGAGAAAAAAGACAATCAACAATACAGCGATGGTGGTAGCGGTTCCACTCACGTAAATGAGTGATTCCATGAGTTTTTCTTGTACGCTAAGTTTTGCCATGAATCAATTTATATGTCTTGGAGAAAAAGTTTGTGTGTATTTTCTCTCAAAAATTTTGTACACGCATCAACGGGCTGGTACATAACCAATGTTGGCAATAATTTCTCGGCCAGTTTCCGAGCCCACGAAATCTAAAAAGGGCTGTATTCTTTCCTGATTATCTTCTGTAAAATAATAATAAAGGGGGCGCGAGATGGGGTATAACTTGCTCTTGGCGTTCTCGAAAGTAGGAGCCACGTAATTTTTACCTTCATCAAAAGACACTTCAAGTGTTTTCACTCCTTCACTTATGTAGGCCAAGCCAATGTAGCCAATGGCTCCCTCGGTTTGCTTTGCCGATTGGAAGATCGCGCCGTTTGAAGTAAGCGAAAGGATATTGGTAGCATACTCTTTGCGATCCAATACCGCTTCTTTAAAAAACTCATAGGTTCCCGAGCTAGTCTCGCGTGCATAAGCCACAATTTTTCGGTCTGGCCCTCCTAACTCTTTCCAGTTGCTGATTTTTCCTGTATAAATGCCTTCTATCGCCGCTCTTTTGAGTTGGTCAATCGGATTGCTGGGATGCACTACCACGGCCAAGGCATCGTAGGCGATGACAGCCTCTACCAGTTCTTTACCTGTATCCTGAAGGCGGAGCTTTTCAGCGATTTTGATCTCTCGGGAAGACATGGCAATGTGCGTGGTACCGTCTATTAAGGCGGCAATTCCCACTCCGCTTCCGCCTCCTGTTACTGTGATTCCGCGGTCGGGGTAGGTATCCATATACACCTCGGCTTCTTTTTGGGAGATAGGAAGCACGGAATCGCTTCCTTTTACTTTCACAAAATTTTCATTTCTTTGACAGGCTTCTCCAAAAGCTAATCCGATAAAGAGAAGTATGTAAATGGGAAATCGCTTCAATGAGAATAAGTATTTTTGAGAAAACAAAATTAATGGAAAATAAGAAACTTGGCACAAAAAACTAAGTGAAAATTCTGTTAATTTTCACCCTCTTTCTCTGACGTAAAACTTTCCTTACCTACGCTTGTATCTAAATTTGTGAATTTCCTTGGTAAAAAGAACATCATAACTCGAGTTGGCTCAAAAAATACGCTTGCTACCCTGCGTGTGGTAGCGGATGATGTAAAGCAGCGTTAAATAAAATGGCATCATAGGAATACGATAACGAACCAATGTGCCAAAATTATAGCTAGCAATGGCTACTCCAAAAGCGAGAATCAGGGAAAAAATTAGACAAAACAAGATAATAGGCTGCGCTAGACTTAGGTGGTATAACTTCAAAATAGAAGTACTCAGAATAATCCGAATGGTAATGATCAGAAATATAGTAGCCTCCACGGCCGAGAGTAGCATCACGGGGTTAGTAGCCTGCCAAAGATGAGGTTGAAACAGTCCCAACCAGATCGCCCGAGGAGCCACAGAGGCTAAACCCACGGGTGTCCATTCAAATTCGCCAAGCGAATAACCAGAGCCTCCCTGTTGCTCGCTTACATAGGCCAACCAATCAGCCGTGGTCTTGGCAGTGGCAGCAATATTCTCCAGTTGGTATCGTTCATTGTCGGCCGTAATTTGAATGAGAGATAAGTATCCAAAAGGTATGGATAACATCAATAAGAAAGGGAAAGAAACCTGCCTAAGTGCTTTGGACTTGATCTGCGTGCGATATTCTAAAAACAACCATAGAAAAGCAGCGGGCAAAAAAGAACCAATAATATAAACTTTTACCGACCTGACTACCAAAATACTGAACAAAAGAATGCCCAGATTCCAAATAATATCTCTCCTTCTTATTAAAGCAAAATAGAAACCATAGAAAGCCCAACCCAAAGCCCCCAGCGCAATGGTATCTTTCATCAAGCCTGATCCCCAAAAAAAGACCGAAGGAATAAAAAAAACAGCCACGGCCAGTGGCCAATGTAAAGTTGGATACATATCATAAAAAACCCGATACATCGCCCAAGTTCCACTGAAGCTAATCAGCGCAAAGAATAATGCATTCACGGTGTAAGTGTGAAAGCTAATAATACTCAGAAAGCCAGAAAGACGAATCACATTGTAAGTAGCCGCATCTCCATAAGAAAAGAAATAAATCTTCTTGGTGTACTGATATAATTCAGGACTGTAATCGCCTACCTCCGCGAAGATAATTCTCAAACCTATCCAGGGTGAATCTAAAAAAGCTTCCCAGATGGCTTCACTATCCTTAAAAAAATTAAAGGTATCTCCTCCGTGGTAGTAAAATTGGTAAATCAGCCCTAAAGCAATCGCCCCCAGCAGTTTGGCACTAAGGGCGGGTATAAAATAACGACGGATGGCTTGGTCACGAATGGAAGAACGAAAGACATAGGCTCCCGCATAGATCAATACTAAGAAAAAAGGCGTTAAGAGAATATCTTTCAAATTCATAGCGGAGAGGTATACAACGCAACACTTGTCAGATTCACGATAAATTAGCTAATTTTGTAAAATTAAGAAATAATGACCGATTCCAACACTGGCACTCAGATTAATCCTTAGATCCATTGAGATATTTCTTAGAAATCGCATATAAAGGCGGTAACTACCACGGCTGGCAGATTCAACCCAATGCCCACTCGATTCAAGCAGCACTAGAAGCTAAATTGAGTCTTGTCCTCAATCACCCCCTAAGCCTTACCGCCAGCGGACGTACCGATGCTGGAGTCCATGCCCTTCAGCAAATCGTTCATATGGACACAGATCGGGAACTAAGCCGCTATGAGCATCTGCATAAGTTTAACTTGCTATTACCTCCTGATATTGCCATTATTAATATCTTCAAAGTATCCGAAGAAGCACACGCTCGCTTTGACGCCATTTGGCGTAGCTATGCCTATTATATCAGTGCTCTGAAAGAACCTTTCCGAGCGGGTCTCTATGATTGGAATCACCGAGATTATGATGTGGCACTGATGAATGAGGCGGCCCAGCTTTTATTAAAATATGAAGACTTTCAGAGTTTTAGCAAAGTAAAAACCGAAGTCAATCATTTTCGTTGCCAGATTAAGGAAGCGTATTGGCAAAAAGAAGGGGCAAATTTAGTTTTTCATATTACTGCCAATCGTTTCCTGAGGGGAATGGTAAGGGCGATCGTGGGAACCCTGCTGGAGGTCGGGCAAAAAAAAATGAACCTTCAAGACTTTGAACAGGTTATTCTAAGCAGGGACAGAAAAAACGCTGGTGCAGCTGCCCCCCCACAAGGATTATTTTTGACCCAAGTGATCTATCCTTATACCTTGATCCCGATTGAGTGAGCAGTTGCTAACCATTTTTCATCTTTCTATCAAAAGTAGGTAAAAATCAACCCCATGTCGGATAAAGAAACCGCCTCGAGTGAAAAAATTCTAGAATGGAACACCATTCGCCGTTTGTCTCGTTTTGCTAAACCCTATGCCAAGCAGTTTTGGTTGCTAGTCTTTTTGACCATTCTGGTCGGTTTGCTAGGCCCGATTCGCCCTTTCTTGATCGAGTACACGATCAACAATTACGTGATCTACAACCACTACCAGGGCTTACTTTACATGAGCATTCTCATGATTGTACTGCTCATGCTGCATGCCTACGTGCAATATTCTCATACTTATCTCTCGGGTTGGCTAGGACAGCATATTGTAAAGGACATTCGCATTGCCTTATATCGGCATATCATGAGTTTGAGGTTGCAATTCTACGACAAAACCCCCATTGGTCGTTTGGTAACTCGGAATATTTCCGATATAGAAACTCTTTCTAACGTTTTCACTCAGGGTATTGCCGCCTTGATTGGGGATATATTGCAAATCGTATTCTTACTTGCCTTGATGTTTTGGACCAATTGGAAATTATCCCTCATCAGTCTTTCCCTCCTCCCTATTCTCCTTATCAGTACTTATGTATTTAAGGAAAAAGTTAAGCAAGCTTTTGACGAAACACGTGCGGCCGTTTCTAATCTAAATTCTTTCGTCCAAGAGCATATCACTGGGATTAATATCGTGCAAATTTTTAGTAGTGAAGAGATTGAGTATAGAAAATTCAAGGAAATCAACCAAGAGCACCGTCGCGCTAACCTGAAAGCGGTGATGTATTATTCGGTTTATTTTCCGGTGGCGGAAATTATTTCCGCGGGAGGTACTGGCTTACTCGTTTGGTATGGAGCCAGACAAGTGCTCGGTGAAGGCGTAGAATTGGGAACGCTCATTGCTTTCATTATGTATATTTCTTTATTTTTTCGTCCTATTCGCATGATCGCTGACCGCTTCAATACCATTCAGTTGGGGGTGGTCAGTACGAATCGTATTCTCAAGCTCTTAGATACTTCCGATTACATTACGGATAATGGAGATTATCAACCTGAAAATATCCAAGGCAACATTCGCTTTGACCATGTTTGGTTTGCTTACAACAAAGAAGAGTATGTACTCAAAGATATTTCCTTCGGGGTCAAACAGGGTGAAACCTTAGCTTTGGTGGGAGCCACAGGCGCGGGCAAATCCTCGGTCATTAACCTGCTCAGTCGCTTTTATGAGATTAATAAAGGAAATATTTACCTAGATGATCGTGATGTTCGTGAGTATGATCTGGATTATTTGCGTACCAACATCGGGGTGGTTCTGCAAGATGTTTTTCTCTTTTCGGATACGATCTATCAAAATATTACCTTAGGCAATCCGCATATCAGCCGCGATAAGGTACTAGAAGCCGTGGATATGGTAGGCGCGCGCAAGTTTATAGAACGCTTAGAAGATGGCTTAGATTATAATGTACAAGAGCGAGGAGCCACGCTCTCGGTAGGACAGCGGCAGTTGATTTCTTTCGTGAGGGCAATGGTTTATGATCCTAAGATCATCGTGCTAGACGAGGCTACTTCTTCGGTAGATACAGAAACTGAGGAAATGATTCAAGCGGCTATTGAGAGACTGATGAAGGGGCGCACCGCGATTGTGATTGCTCACCGCTTGTCTACCATCCAGAAGGCCGATCAAATCTTGGTACTGGATCAGGGCGAAATCGTAGAAAGTGGTACCCATCAAGACTTGCTCTGGCAAAATGGCTACTACGCCAATCTCTACAAAATGCAGTACAAGGCAGTGGTTTAGATGGTGGTGGGTTGTTGGTTTTTAGGTTGTGTCTTTCTTTTGCTGAGGTTGGCTTATAATTCTGAGAAGAAGAATTCACTTTCTTTCTAAATCTTCTGTCCTTTTTGAGCGTAAATATGCGTAGATTGTCTAATATTTGCTCTACTGAAAGCGACAAGCCCAGACTTTGCCTATGGCCGAAAGGACAACCGCCCATCAAAAAGCTATCTCCACACACGAGAAGTTTATCTTCCGTTATTTTCAGAAAATCTCCAAAAGACAAAATGGAGCGGCAGATGCTTATCATCTTCTGAATCAGGATGAGATCGAGCAGATTCGCCAGATTCGGCGTAAAGCGCTGTTGCTAGCGGCTTTGTACGGAGCTTTGGGAGTAGTTTTGCTGTACACGCCTACTTATTTTTATCCAGAGTGGTTTGAAGGCTTGCCCGTAGAAGTTCCTTTCTGGGGAGAAGTGCGCATTCCAGTAGGTTTTACCATTTACGGCACCGTACTCGCCACGATTGAGATTGCTTTGTTGATGATGCTTAATCTACACACGGTACATCGCATCGCCTACACCTGTGGATTCCCCAATGCCAAAGACCCTGCCTATCAGCGCCATATTCTCACACTCTTTGAAGTAAGTTTGGAAAAACCAGACCGTGCTATTCTCGATTTTTACATCAACCCGATGGAGGGGCTCTCTCGTTTTCGTATTTTCGTGATTACCACCTTGGGTATATTAAAAGCCACGCTCAGTAATCTGATTGTGAAGACGGTTCTTGCGAGAGTTTTGGGGCGTTTTGCAATCCGTGCTTATGTAGATTTAATAGGCATTCCTATTTTTGCTTTCTGGAATATGTACGCTACTCACCGCGTGATTCGGGAGGCCAAGGTCAGAATCATGGCTCCCAACTTGATCAAGAAGCTCTGCGATCGGTTGTTTGCTCGCCTACATGCAGACGAAGACTTCAAGACTAGTCTTTATGATATTTTGCAATTTATCGCCGTGATCAAAAGAAATTTCCATCAGAATCATTTTCTGCTAGCAGATCGCCTCCTCCAAGTCTTTGATATTCAGCCTCGCAAGCAAAAGCCCCTTACCGCGGAGGAAATCATTCGCCAGGCCAGCCATTTACAGTTTGAGGCCAGACAAGGATTAGCGCAATTATTAATCTTCGGGATGATGATTGACGGCAAGCTTTCGGCCAGAGAGATCAAAGTGATCGAATCTTTACAGGCAAGAAAACTCATCCAGTTAGAGCCAAGGTATTTGAAAGAATGGGAAAATTCCTTTTTAGCGGGCAAAGGCATGCCTGATTTTTTTGAAACTCAGTTGGTCAAGAACTGAACACGCTTTTAGGGGCTGTATCTTTTCTTTCCAAGAGAATTTTCTCTAGATTCAACATCCAAATTAGTGGGTTTCAAACTTTTTCTTTTATCTTTGCGTTCCCTTTATAGACCTAATCCAATTTAAAAAGAACTTTTAACAAAAAATTAATAAAAAAAAAGGAGAGAACTTATATGATTATCGTAAATGTAAAAGACAACGAATCCATAGACAAAGCACTCAAAAGATTTAAGAAAAAATTCGAGCGCACCGGCGTTCTTAAGCAACTCAGATCTCGCAGCTATTTCGAAAAGCCCTCCGTGAGAAGAAGAAACGAAGTCATCAAAGCTTCTTACAAACAAAGAATGCGAGATAAAGAAGAAAACTAGTCTTTTTCTATTTACAAATTTATATTATATTAGTGTTGAGAACCATTCTTAACACTGATATAATCTATGATTCATTCTTTCTTAAACTACCTCCAATACGAGAAACGCTACAGCCCCGCTACAATCTCATCTTATCAGAATGATCTAGATCAGTTCTACCAGCATTTAGTTGATCTCTATCAAACCGAAAATCTAGCAACTGCCAACTTTGATATGCTCCGCTCTTGGGTGGTTAGCCTCAATGAGCAAGCCTACCAAGCCACTTCTATTAACCGCAAGATTGCATCCCTCAAATCTTTTTACAAGTTTTTGTTGCGTCAGGGCATCATCCACCAAGACCCTAGCCTACGCCTCAGAACGCTCAAAACCGCACGCAAAAACCCTGAATTTGTAGAAGAATCCCAATTGCTCAAGCTCTTGGACCAGGTTCCTTTTCAAGATCATTTTCAGGACTTACGAAGCAAATTAATCCTAGAAATGCTATATGGTACGGGCATGCGTCTGTCTGAACTTATTGAGCTACAATGGGTCTCTATTGATTTCAAGCAGCTACTGGTGAAGGTACACGGCAAGGGCAATAAGGAAAGGCTTATTCCGATTCACCATTCTTTGGCGCATCTTATCAAGAGATATGAATTGAGCAAAAAACCTTTTTTTGGTGAGAAGCCCGTAGCCGATGCCCTTATTTTGACGAATCAGGGGCTGCCTGCCTATCCTATGCTTATCTACAAAACAGTGAAGCAATACCTCAGCTTGGTGACTACGCAGGCGCAAAAAAGTCCACACACGCTTCGCCACTCTTTTGCCACGCATTTACTCAATAAAGGAGCTGATCTGAACGCTATTAAAGAATTATTGGGGCACTCGAGTCTGAGTGCGACCCAGATGTATACACACAATTCGCTCGAGCAGATCAAATCTGTGTTCGAGCGTGCACATCCGAAAGCCTAATTATTTTTCACTTAAAATCTAATGATTATGAGACTTCAAATTCATTCTATCCATTTCGATGCAGATTCTAAGCTTTTAGACTTTATCCAGACGAAGACCAACAAATTGGAAACTTTCTATGATCATATCACGGATGGTGAAGTTTTTTTGAAGCTGGAAAAGGGGGAACACAGCCGAGACAATAAGGTGGTGGAGATCAAGCTTAATATTCCAGGAACCACTCTTTTTTCAAAGAATCACGCCACTACTTTCGAGGCGGCCACCGAGGAAGCCATTGAAGGTCTCAGAAGACAGATCAAAAAATACAAGGAAAAGCATTTCACTCGTTCCTAAACCGTGCCGCTTGACTGATGCTTCCTGTTTTCTTGGAAGTTGTCTAAAAAATTTGCCCCGCTTAGAACGGGGCTTTTTCGTGTCTAAAATCCTTTATCCTCGAGCCAAGCTTTCAGCCGCTGACGATCTGTGTTGCCTAATATCGTGAAGAAAAAATCTAGCAAGTAGGTTTGCCTTTCTACCTCAGTCTCGAATTGCTTGCTGGCAATATTTTTTGTAAAACGCTCATATATCTTTTCTAACCTTTCCTCCTCCATAAATCCTAGCTGAAATTTGTGTAGCATTTTGGCAGATTTAGTCTGTGTATTATACACGTATAGAGTCAGCTGACTTACAGAGTCAGGTGGTATCTGTCCGTAGATTTTATCTCTGGAAAATTGGTAAATATTGCCCGATGCACCAATAGATTTGCGGACAGGCTGCCCTTGATATTCATAGCTGAGTACGATTAGAGAACGCGTGTTATCCATTAAAGAAGGAGCCATCTGCAGGGGAAGTTCTTCGCCGATGACATAGAAAACATCGCCAAAATATCCTGCCATATCAGTTACTACTTCGGTAGGCACGCTGCGCTCTTTTCTCCAACTGAGGGGGACAAGCAAGCTACTGATTTTCAAATCTTTATCTGCATTCATTCCCTTTTGCGATATTCGAAAGAGCTGCTGCGATTTGGTATTTACGACCGTGGCTTCAGCTTGAGGGCAATCTTGGAAAGACAGCTTATCCTCACCACAAAGGATTTGTATGTCATCGAGCGATTTTCCACCCTGTGAAAGATTGATGATGGTTCCTCTCACATCTAATACTTCATATTCTTCTTTCTGGCAATAGCAGTCCGTGGTTTGACTAAATTCTGAACCTAAGATTAAGCCGATGGCAAGCAGCATTTCTAACATAAGTATCTTTCTTCGGTTTAGTGGTCTTGATTAATTTGAGTTGGAAATGCATCTAAAATATGCATTTTGAAAAAATTCCGAGTTAAATTATTAATATTTACGGAAGAACACAAATTGCCCGCCATCATCCCCTACCCCCGGGATGATCCCATACTGAGGGATTTGGTCTATCTCGGCATTATTCACTACTTCCCGCTGGACATATTGGTAGAGTTCGAGGGCAGGCAATTCTTGAGCTTTATTGCCTTTCAAGTATTTGATCAGTTTTTCACTGAACAGGCTCCGGTCAGGGACTCCTTTCAGAGCACCACTCGTGATGGCTTTGCGGCTTGGCACTTCGTACATTTTGTAAGTATAATCCCCGATTACTTTTCTGAGCACCAGTGAACCACTGAAACAGGCATCCGCAATCACTAATGTATGTTTAGACTTGATTTGATTGATGTAATCTCTGAGTTCCGTGTTGGAAAGCCAGCTAGCCACATTGTCCTTATCCGCATCACTGGGCCACCAATAGCCGACGCTACCATCCCAATCGCCGTGTCCTGCATAGAAAATGAGTAAATCATCATTGGGGCCGACTTTGGCCTTCATTTTTCCGAGTGCCTTGATGATTTCAGCTTCCGTGGGATTGCTCAGCAGTGTGGTATTTTCTTTTTCGTAGCCATAGAAATCTTCTAAGACTTCTTGTAAGCCAAGGGCATCTTCCAAGGGATGGGCAAGGTCTTCCACGCGACTATCTTCGTATTGATTGACACCAATTAAGAGCGCGTAATGTTTTGTCTCAGATGAGATTTCTGGCAAGTAAATGTCAGAAATGGCTACTTCCAAGTTAAAGTTGTAGACTTCACTGATGGCTTCCGTCTGTGCTCGCAGCGGCTTAATCTGAACCATTAGGCTCAGGAAAACAAGTCCCCAAGCGAGCGAATATTTAGTATCATCCAAATTCATAATTCATATGCTGATTTAAATCATGTTGTCTATATCGTGGTTTCTGTGGCAATCCACAAAGGAGTTTAAAATTTCACTTTTACTTGCTTTCTTTCTTTAAAAGCCATACTTCAGCCCGACACTAGCACCTACAAATTGGATATCTTGCTGAGAAAGATTAAAATAGCTTCCCTTCACATCAAACCAGAATTTGCGTGGCTGGTCTAAGGCCCATTGCAGTCCTAATTGTCCAGAGAAACCTCCTTGGCCGTCAAGATTGTCTGGTTTGTAATAGCCCCCTCCTGCTCCGAGGTACGCGCGAAAGCGATCATTGTCATTAAAATTTTGATAATATTTGAAATAAGCACTGATTCCCCAGATCAAGAATTCTGGATCAAAGCTGTAAGAACCCCCGACTAATTCTATTCCCAGATTTCTTTTCTCGCCGAAACGAGCTTCCAGATCAGCTTCTACCAAATAACGAGGATTGAAATCCTGTTCTTGGAAGAAATCATTTTCCAAGTCAGTGGGAATGGCTGCGCCTAGGTGAAGACTCGCGTAGAGCCAAGGTTTTGTGGTAACCACAGTATCGCCAACGATATTACTATCAGAAGGGGATACTCTTAAATTATCATTGAAGTCAAAATCACCATCAGGTAGCTCTTTGGCTGAACCTACAAAGAGACTATCACCCAAGACACTAATCGCGATCTGTTGATCTTTATTGATATCGCTACAAAGAATGGCATAGGTGTAGGATCCATCTAGATTATCTGTTACTATATTAGCGCGTTTTAGATTGTTCGTTTTATCTATGTAATTTAGACGAATTTGTTTGGCATAGCCAGGGCCAAGATAATGCTCCTTGCTATTACGCGGACGAACCTTGATTAACAAGGAATCTCTATTACAAGGTCGACTCTGAGGCAAGGAGAGCCTCGTGTCTATATTTCCAAATTCCACAAAGTAGGACTCCGTTTGCGTACGGATAAAGGCGCCAACACTATCCAGCTCAAAGCGAATTTGATATTCTACTTGGTAGCTCCCATTTACATCTGTATTGCGAAAAGAACCCACGTATGCATTCTCCTGAATTTTTGAAGGGAAAAGTCTGATTGTATCTATTTTCGGCTTCAGTACTGATCTGATTTTTTGATTCTGTAAAAGTAGCTCTTGCTTTTTTTGAGCATTGTTCATACTACCATCAAATTTAACAAGCTGCTCATTATTAATATCGGAGATTGAAAGATCGGAGGTGGACAAAATTGAGCTTAAATCATCCCCCGGCCGATAGACAATTGCTTCTATCAAGGCATCTTCCACAGGTTTTCCTGAATAACTCAATGCTACTTGAAGAGGTAAAGGTTCGCCAGACTTGAGAAGATAGGAGTTAGGCTGCGTTTCTATATCTAGATTATGTTCATCTACCACTGCGGTAAGTTGATAATCGGCTCTCTCGACATCTCCCTGTATATTTACTTCCCACGTACCCGCAGGGCTGATGAAATTAGTGTCGCTATCAAAGGCTGGATAGGGCAGTTCATAGATTTGGAAGTTTTTTGCCTGCTCAGGGCTTCGCCGGAAGAAACTAGTCAAATCTCTGAATTCTCCATTGACGCGTTTTCCAATAGTCAATTCAGGATTTATATCATCCTCAGCCTTCCAATGGAGCTCAAGATAAAGCCCTGTAACACCTTGATTAATTTCAAAAAGCTCTTGTACTCCATTGGAGCCAAAAACACCACGTCTTCTTGCGACGATTTGTGGGCTAAATTCAGCCAGTGCCTGGGTAATGGCTGCAGTTAAACTATTAGAAAGATTAAATTCAACATCTCTGTTGGTAACATATTTTTCGCCCTGACTTCCAGAAGCAACTTGCTCAAGTAGAGCCTCATCTACGTTAATACCCTCCCCGACTTGGATCACGTAAATTGGAAGGCCATTGCCACATTTTCCAAAAACGGATTGTTCTGGAAATTTATCCTGTTCGTGAACAAAAGTAACTCCCGTATTATCTCTCCCAAGGAATGTTGCCTGTGTGGAGTCCGATTGGTGCCCATCAGTGATGAGGATAATGAAATTTCCTTTGGAGTCATCTTTTTGTAGGATGGCTTCAGAGACCAGCAAGCCTAAACCCATAGCTGCATCTTCATTCTCCCCGGGGGTTTTGACGGGACTAAAATTGCCAGGTAAATCTTTGATTCTCCATGAGGTGACATCAGACACAGTATCTCCGAAATAAGCGATGGTGATACTATCATCTGCTATAGAAAATATATCTGACTTCAAAGCAACCACTAAATTTCCCATCACCTTACTGACTTCTTCCCATTTGCTAGGAGAAAGTACCATCGCTTGTCCTTCGTCCGAATCATTGCCCTCGGTATTGTTATAGGCTGAATTATTCATAGAAGCAGAAACATCCAGAAGAAGCATAATATCAATAGGAGGTCTCTCGACCTCGATGTGGATGCGACGGGTACTATCACTTACTGTTTCTTTAATAGTTAGGATCCATTCTCCAACATGGTCGTCTCTGGGGCTAGCATCTAGCACTAAGCTATCATTAGTTGTTTTTACTCCAATCCAGTCTGCCTCTTTCTGATAAGTGAGGGATTCTTCTCCTGAAGGAAAAGAAGACAAGGTACAGGTGATAAAGGAAGAATAGTTTGTTCCTGCCACCAATTTTATAAAGACATCCTTATTTGCAAATTTATCATTATTCCCTATCAAAACAGAATCTGGTGATGGAGTAATCTGTATAACTTGCCCGTGGGCTTGCTCAACGAAAAGCATAGCAAAGCTAAAAACAAGGAAGGCTAAAAATGTTTTAGCATAGGCACTAAGCGATCGATATTTCATAGTTTATGTGTTTGTGTTTGAGGTAATGACTTATCGTCTAATTTCTATTTTGAGTTAAGTTTGATCCATTTTTTGTCTATCTGACCCTGCGAGTTTCTAATACTTATGTAATACATACCCGAGGGCAAAAATTCTGTATTTATCGTTATATTCTCTTCGTTTGTAAAAAGCTTATGATACTTTATTTTGCCGAAAGCGTCGCGAATCAAGATTTCTGTGGGCTTCCTGTTAGTAAAACCTGAGGGAAAACCGAGAGATAGTTCATGACTGCCCGGACTAGGGTAAACACTAAGTTGATTAAAGCCAAATGGATTGACCTCAGTAATCAGCGGCGAGATGATAATACCGATGGTATCTGTAAAGCTAGAAGTATTTCCCTGATTTATGGCCTTAAGGCGGTACTGGTAGAGTATCCTCGGTGATACATCGGTGTCTAAATAAGTATTCTGATTCTCAGAAGTCAGGTCTAGATCTGCAAATTCTGAGGCTGGGGTTCTTCTTTGAATCTGAAAAAACGCATTGGTATCTTCACAAGTCCAGCTCAGGCGCACCCCGCGTCCGGTAAGGCTATCTACTCGTGCCGACAGATGGGTAGGGAGGCAAGGCGGAGGTGGTGTGAGCAATTTGACCAAAGTTCCCGTAAATTTTCCTGCCAAAATTAGGTCTTGCTCGGCTGTCACAAAAACCTGAGTGAGAGCATCTGGCAAGGAGAAAGGGACTTGGAAAGACTCATCAAACGTACCATCTCCATTCAGCCGGATCAAGTACCTGAAATTTCCACTTAGGCCCTTAAAATTTCCATACAGTATCTGCTTTTTTTCACTCCCAATATCTTGCAACTCTATGCCATTAACCTCACTCTCCTCTTGCAGACTGAATTTATAATCTTCGTCGATACCTCCACGGGCATCTATTTTTACTAAGTGGTTTTTGTTAATTCCATTGAAATTACGAAAATCACCTGCTACCAATACGTCATCGTCGTCAAGTACCCTTAAGTGTCTGATGACTCCATCACTTCCCGAGGTATTGAAAGATGATTTATATCTCCTAGAAGCATCCAGACTAACGATATTGGAAAGTCCTTGTGTCTCAGATCTATCGATAAATTCTTCTAAATCTCCACCCATAATGATACTTCCATCTGATTGAATATCAATAGCATAAGTTTCTCTTCCTCTGAAACCTGGCATAAAAGTACCCTGATTAATATTCAGAGGCTCGCCTTCTGTATTTATGATAAAAAGGCCAAGATGATTGATTGCATTTGAATTGGGGTCTCGGAAAACAGGAGTTCCATCCAGTTCTTTGGCTTGCCCACTTACTAATATCTCACTGCTCTGGCCTGCATTGGTTCTCAGAACCAAACTGGATAGCCTCTTATCAAAACCGTCACCGAGATTATCCATAAAAGATGAATGAAGCCTTCCTAGACTGTCCAAACAGGCTAAGTAAGGGGCAGGCTCTCCGTTGTAGCTTGTAAAATTTCCAACTAACACAACTTTTCCATCCTCTAAGCCAAGAATCTCTCTGACCAATGCGTTGAAGCCCGTCCCTACATTCTCTTGAAATTTTTTATTGAGAGAGCCATCTGCGTTTAGACAGGTAAAACCGGATACATTGTCATTCCCAATAAACAGCATATCTCCTGCGATCATAATTTTACGATTTGGGAGTTCGGTTAGGGCGGTTATTTGTGCAGGCTGCCGAAAGCGTAACGGGTCAATCAGAGAACCATCATCTTGGAGCAAGGGGAGATTAGAAAAAGAATCATCGTACTTCTTAAAAGCACCTCCTACATAAGTTCGTCCATCCTCAAGTGGTAAGATATCGTTAGGGCTACCATCCAAACCTGTACCCACTACAAAAGTGCTATCTAGACTCCCATTAGCATTTAGCAAGGCCAGACCCTGACGAGGCTGACTCTGATAAATACTAAAATCCCCTCCGATCAAGATTTTGTCAGAAGATGGCTGGCATTTTACCTTTCTCACTGTGAAGCTAGGCCCTCCACTTCGAGCAAAACTCGTATCTAATGTCCCATCAGGAAGGAGTGCTTTGAGAAAATCTCGAAAAAATCCGCCTGCAATCACTCTCCCTAGACTATCACAATCTACGGTAATGACCGTGCCTTGAAAAGTATTACCGAGTACCTGAGTATTGGCAAATGCTGTGTCTAAAGAACCGTCAAAGTCAATTCTAGCAACATTTTGCTGACTTCCCTGCTGAATGGAGAAGTTCCCTACCAAAACTAAATGATTATCCGTATGCTTCACCATATCTTGAATAAAAGCATTGCTATTAAACTTTAAGCTTGAAGCAAATTCAACCTCTCTCCTGCCAAATGTATCGATGGCTACGATGGGTTCTACTTGCTCTCCATCGAGAGCGCGGAAATTACCGCCGATGATAATACGTGTAGGAAAATCTGTATTGATGCAAAAAATCTGTCTATCAAAGCCTTCTCCTAATTCCTTGATAAAGTTCTGGTCTAGATTTCCGTTCTGGTCTAGGCGCACTAATCTATTCTTGGCTACTCCGTCAAAACGCTCAAAATTGCCTCCAATCAGGATTTTTCCATTGGGCTGTAGAGCAATGGCACGCACTTCGCGATTGGGTCCACTACCTATATTATTGACGAATTCCATATCGGGGCTTCCGTCTGGATGCAATCGGATTAGATTATTTACGGCTACATTTTGATATTCGGTAAATTGCCCTCCTACTAAAATTTTCCCATCTGGTTGTTGCTTGATTACGTGAATCGTTCCCAGTTTGCTAATTTGAGGCCGAAAAGTGGTATCTAAGGTTTGTGCCTCAAGCACGTGTATAAATATGAGTAGAATGCAAGTATGGATGAGGTATAGCTTGTTCATGTTGCTCGCCAATTTGATAGAATAAAAGTCTGAGTACATTGTTACTAGTTGCCTATTGTGGTAAAAGAAAATGATTCCTGATTGTAGGTAACACTATCGTTCTCATCGATCATGTAGGCAAGAATAGTATAATCAGTTCCAGGAGCTAAGTTGCTGAGTACACTCTCAAAGCGGAGGCTGGCCTCATTCGCTTCAAAAGCTGTGGTATCATCCTCCTCGATGGTGGGAACCTCGCCTAGCACACTCTCCTGCCAACAATGTCCATAACGAAAAGAGGTTCTAGTGAGCAAGTCAATTGAGCCAACTGCTGTGGCGGTAGTTCGGGTAATATCTCCTACTTCAAGCATCTTGACTGGGTCCTCTTTTACCAAACCAAAAGTACGGAAGTTCTTCTTTTTGCCGTAGAGTGTATCTCTGCGTGCAGTAATGACCACAGCTCTCACCGCGTAATCGGTTCCCGTGCGCAATCGGTCAAGCACGCTTATATATTCTCCTTTGGTTCTTGTACCAGACTCAAGAAAATAAATATCTTCTAAACTCGGCGTTCTATCCCCCAAAGGGTCTTGTACCCAGCAATGACCATATTGAACAATTGCTTCATTCACACTAATCACGATGCCTTGGGCAGTAGCAAATAATTCATCGGGACGTTGTTCAATGTCTCCAGTTACTACAATTGTTTTCAGCTCTGGGTCAAAACAGCTCGCCAGAATTAGCGTCAGACTAAGGTAAACGATGGTCTTTGATTCGTATATTTTCTGCATAACCTTCAAAATTTCCATTGTAAAGCTAATCCGTGGGTTTGTGAAAATGGGTCATACTGGCCGTACCAGCTTAGTTTGCGGTCTAGTCGCTGAGCTTCGCGCTTATTCTTGAGGCCCCGGAATAATACCCAAAGTACGTCCGCGGCCCAGATCGTGATGCCACCGATGATGAGGTAATCCGAAATTTGCGACAAGGTTTCTGAGTCGTCAAAAGCAGCATTGGCAGCCTCCACGCTGGTGGCGTTCTCAAAGTCGGTGTATTTGTCTCGAGCACGGCCATTTAGGTAAATCCCCGTGCCAATCATTCCGTAGCTCAGGGCACCAATGGCCAACCAACTATAGTTTTGTTTTCTAAGCTCAGGGTTAGATCGTACTTTCATGTCGCCCCAGCCGGGCCAGAGCATCGAGTAGAGCATGCCGTTTGCTTGTTTGAGCTTAGCAATTCGTTGTCTTTGGTAATCTTCATCGGGTGCGGCGGTGATCTTAAAAACGGTGTTTTTGCCCGTGAAAGGAATTTTTTCTTCGCTGTAACTCCAAATAATTTTCTTGTTGGCTCCCGTGGTAACTTCCTGTCCTTCTGAACCCTTCACATAGAAGAGCGGGCGTTCATAAAAACTTTCTCCTCCGTCCGTAGATAAGAAGAGATTGACCACGTATCGATCATAACGGTCAAAATGGTTCTTACCATGATCTAAGTCATAGTAAATACTAATGGTACGATGGATCGAGTCTGACTCGGCTCTTTGGATAGAAAGCCGCTGCGCCTCGAGCGAGGAGCAACCAAAAACAATCACGCATAAAATTAATGTACATTGCCTGTGCATAGCCTTGCTAGCCATTTAAAGTGGTTTAGAGATGAAGTGTTCCGAACAAAAATTTTAATTTTAGAACTCAAAGATGAATTTTAAATATGGGGCAGATGATTGACTGCTTTGTATTTGGCTTGGTATCATCCGAAAAAGCAAACGATGTGCCTTTTTCGTTAATATTTACAATTTTGTGCTAGCTAGTTAAGCAAAAACTTTGCTTTCTTATTCAAAAACACTCAAACTCCAATATAAAAGTAGCTCCCTCTCTAAATTTACTACGACACCATACTTTTCCCTTCATCGCTTCCGTGTATTTTTTGACAATCGAGAGCCCCAATCCCGTGGAGTTTTCTCCGGCGGTGGGTTTGGCTCCGAGCTTTCGGTATTTCTCGAAAAGGTGTTTTTGATCTTCCTCAGAAATGCCCGGCCCTTGGTCTTGCACTTCTATCCTGATCTTTTCTTGCTCACATACCACTTGCAAACTAATCTTTCTATCCAAGGGAGAAAATTTGATGGCGTTTGAAATGAGATTCTCCAGTACCTGCTTCAAATAATTTCGGTCGGCTTGGATGTATGCCGGGCAAACTTCGTAACACTTGTTAAGCTCAAGGTCTTTCCTTTGCGCCATCCCCTGAAAGTTTTTAATTGTTTCATCTATGAGACGACACACATCTGTTTTTTCCAGACGCATGCGTGGCCCGTTTGTCTCGATGGCATTGACATCCAAAATACGTCTGACCATTGTGATGAGTCCTTGGGTAGAATAATGAATCGTCTGGAGATAATCTTTTTGGGACTCAGACAAACGGTCTTCTTGTTTGTTAATTAAGCCCAGATAAAGATTGATCGCCGCGAGGGGGCTTCCCAAGTCGTGCGCTACGACCTTGATGAGATTGTCTTTTTCTTCGTTGAGAGCAGTTAGTTCTTCGTTCAGTTCCACCAGTGTCTCGTTTTTTTCGCCCAGTGCAGCATTGGCTCTGCGGAGGTCTTGTGTACGCTCATCTACTTTTTTCTGTAAAAGGCGGTTGGTATTTTCTTGGAAGCGTAATTTTTCTTGGATGGCCTGAGTTTTTTCGCGGCGCAAACGGCTGATTTTCTCGCCAATTGCGAATGAAAATATATACAACAACAAGGCATTGATCCCAATATTAATATTAATCTGGTGCGTGTAGGGGAAAATATTAATCGGGTTTGCTTGTAAAAGGCTGGCTTCCTGTAAGATATGTAGCATTGCCAGCCCAATCATGAACAAATAATACAGTGAAAAGCTAAACCAATAATAGGTAGCAGGGCGATATTTTCGTTTGTATAAAAGCCAGGAAACAAATACCAAGGCGAGCATGTAGACAGCGCCCCAGAGCCAGGTAAAAAGAGAATACATCCACTCAATCTCCTCCGCAACATGCTCCCAAGACGCTGGATGCCAGCCCTCTTTCAATAGACCATAGATCAGCATGATCCAGAGTCCATTCAGCCATTTATGCAAGAAGTACCGATACTGAGGAAGATTTCGTTTAAGATCTAAAAATTGATCGGTAAAATGAAACAAAAAGTAGATCGCAGCTACCATTCCCAAAGAACCAAGGAGCGAATAGCCTACAAAACCCGAAACCCACTCGTATAACAAGTAGCGATCGGTGCTGATCCAAATCGCATAAGAGAAGATGAGTAAGGCATAGTATAAATATTCCTGCTCCTGAATCCGATAGAATAGAAATAAATGGTAAATGGCAAAGGCTAAAAACACGCCCAAAAAGAGCAAATCTACCGCTTTTTGTTGCTCCACTCGATCTCGCACCGCCACTCCGTGGCTTAGCTGAGGGGTAATCTGGCGAATAGGCTTCCAACTAGAGCCAATTTGATCACGTTGATCCAAGCGTATGTAAATTTCGCTCGTGTAGTTGGCTGGGAAATCCAGATAAATCCCATTCCGCCCTGTTTCCAGAATGGCGTTTTTATATTTGGGGAGTACTTTTTGTCCAGTTTGGAAATGTAGAAAAGTGCTTTCCTCAGGCTGTGATTGATACAAGTCTATCCGATCAAAACGAACGTGGAAAGTGATCAGTCCTTTGAATTCTCTCTGGGAGGGATTGTGCAGGTATGCCTTGACCCAATATACATATTCAGGATGAAGCTTGACCTGAAAAGGGTCGTAAGGACGGAATGCTCTAGCCTGGGTAGACGTCCTTACTTGCTCCAAGTTCATCTGCCCCTGAGGGTCAGCCAAGTAGGTTAATTGTGTATCCAGCGTAATTTCGGGCAACCAAGGGATTTTTCCTTGCTCATACAGTTTGGTCCATTGGCTATCCAACAATTCTCGGGGCAACTCCCAAGAATGCGTAGTGTCTCGATCAGAGGGTATTTCTGTTTGTGCAAAACCAGCAAAGGCCATCAGAACCAAGTGAAACAGCAAAACAAGCCTTATCTTCTTCATTTTTCTTTAAATCTTAATCAGACACAAATCATCTTTGTGCTCAATGGCAAACATTAATAAACTATTGGCTCCCCTGAGGTCTAGCTTGCGGCAAATATTAGAACGGTGATTCTCAACCGTTTTGATACTTACGAAAAGGTTTTCAGCAATTTCTCGGCTGGTGTGCTGGCGGGCGATTTGTTGTAAAATTTTCTTCTCCGTCTTGGTGAGTTCTTTCATCCAACTGGGCATACGCTCTTCCTCGGCTGGTTCATTGACAATGCTCATCAAGTATTCAGAGAGCAGAGGGCTAATGTGGGTATGATTGGCCGCCACACGCTTCACGCTATTAACTACTTCATCAATCGCATTTTCTTTCAACAAATAGCCTTTGATCCCGTATTTGACGGCCTCTCTGAATATATGTTCCTCTTTGGACATGGTGAGGATAATCACCTTCACGAGCAGATTTTCTTCATAGATATATCGGGCTACTTCTAGTCCCGTTTTGCCGGGCATGTTGATATCTAGGATCGCGATTTCAGGTTCTAATTCACGGATTAGGGCAATGGCTTCTTCACCATTACTCGCCTCACCTGCGATGCTAATACTTGGATCATATTTCATAATGTCCTTCAAACCTTTTCTAAAAATAGGATGATCGTCTGCGATCAAAACTTGGATGGCCTCTTGCATGTGCTTGATGTTTTAGGGATCGTGTTTATTCTTGTACGTAAATATCTGATTCTTTGCCTGAGCTTCAAAACTTTCTAGCTTAATATGAGGGCAAACCCCTATGAAAATGAAGAAAAGCCCTGAGGTAGGAGAAGGGTATTTGGGCTATAAACGCTAAATTTCACCTGTGGTTGGCTTATTTATCTAGCCCTTGTCTCGATATGAGGCGAAACCCCTATTTTAGATCTGAGAAAAGGCAGCTATTCTTGTAATAGATCAAAAATAGAAAAATGAAACGAAAGCACGAAATATTGAAGAGGAGGCTCTATTTGATTCAAATCCTGCTGTTGGGTTTGCTGGTAGCTTATCAGCTTTACTCTTGTGAAAAGCCAACCCCACCCACTCTTTTGAGCAAGATTTCTATCCATCAGGAAGCGACAGGAACGTCAATACCTGCCCAATTTACCAATCTAAAACCACGGGAAGATGTATGGGACGATATCTTAAATCCATAATACAAGCATTCACATAATGGGTACCAGCGGTCTGATACTGCCCATAGGCTTCGTGGATATGCCCAAACACGTGTAATTTAGGCTGAATTTGCGTGATCACTTCCCCCAGACCCTGACAGCCTACACTCCTGCCATCAAAAGTCTGATCTAGAATACCGTAGGGTGGCCCGTGTGTAATCAATATATCAATGTCAGTCGGAATCAGCTCCCAATGTTTTTGAATATCTTCTCCCCGCTGCCGGTTGAAAGCCCAATCCATAAACCAAGGAGTAATGGGTGATCCCCATATTTTTAATCCTGCTATTTCGATACTTGAATCTTCCAGATAAGTCGCGTGGGTAATTAGAGAGCGTGCCCAAGTCGGCTCGGACTCGAACAATAAATCATGATTGCCCGCGATCATCACTTTGTGAGGGTGTGGCAAAGTACCCAACCAGTCATTGAAACGTGTAATTTCTTCTGGCCTGCCTACTCCTGAGATATCTCCGGCGTGTATGAGTAAGTCTCCATCTGGAACGATGATTTGATCGTGGGCCGTGTGGGTATCTGATATACATACAATTCGCATGAGTGATAGTTTGAAGGATCAATCATTTTTTGGGTACGGGCTAAATTCCCCAAAATTATGAGATTTTCAAAATAAGGTTTATATCAAAATAGCCCGACTGGTCTAACAACCTATCCAGACTGGTCTAACAACCTATCCAGACTGGTCTGTAACCCTGAATAGATAAAAAAACCCTCCCGAACGAAATATTCGGGAGGGTAGTCTTGTATGCTTTAACTCAGAGGAGTAGCCGCCACTATTGTTTTTGCAAACGAATCGTGGTTTCTTCTAATTCATCTCCTTTGATTTGTAGGAAATAAGTACCAGGAGTTAGGTTCGTACCATTCCAGATGAGTTCTACATTTTGAGCATCAAACTGTGAAGCTTCAATCGTACCTGTGGTAACTTTTCTTCCAAAATAGTCAAGTAGTACATATTCTAATTGACCACTAGGCTGAGCGGAGAAACCAAGTTTCACACGATCTTGACGGATAGGATTATCAAAAACTCGCTCTATGGTCAATTCCTCATCCGACGTGCTTACATCGCTATCTGAGCTAGGGACAACCGTGGCCGTGCTTGACTTAGACCCAGAGACCACGATAGAGAATTTAATGTTGGTCTTGGCTCCTTTTACATTGTTTTTGTAACCTTCTCCACGTAGCTCGTAGTTAGCTGTTTTGAGTGGGAAGTTCACGAATGCATCATAAGGCGCGGTTTCGTCTTTTCCGGTTTTGATATAGTTACCATTTTCAAAAATATTCACGAGTATCCGATCACTATTGATCGTATTGGCGCGGATGGTAACAGGGCCAGAGACCGTGATTTGTTTTCCTTCGGTAATGGCAGTTTGTTGCCCACCCTGAATCAGCGTATAGCCCGTTACGATAGGATCACCACTCGGAGGAGGTGTGCTTCCACCACCACCAGAGACCACAACAGAAAATTTAATGTTGGTCTTAGCTCCTTTTACATTGTTGTTGTAACCTTCTCCACGTAGCTCGTAGTTAGCGGTTTTGAGTGGGAAGTTCACAAATGCATCATAAGGCGCGGTTTCGTCTTTTCCAGTTTTGATATATTCACCATTCTCAAAGATATTCACGAGTATCCGATCACTGTTGATCGTGTTGGCGCGGATGGTAACAGGGCCAGAAACTGTGATCTGCTTTCCTTCGGTGATGGCGATTTGCTGCCCGCCCTGAATCAGCGTGTAGCCCGTTACGATAGGATCGCCATTCGGAGATGGAGATGGAGAGGGAGCAGGAGTACTTCCACCATTGCCATCAATTTCTAGGTAAAGCTGTGGCGCGGGTTGGCTATTTTCATCAGAAGCGAAGGCAAAGTCATTACCTGAGGTTTGGGTTACGATAAGGGTCAAGTAACCTCCTCCACTAATTGCAGAAGCATTTAGGTTCCAAGTGTTTGTTTGTCCTGTGCTATAATTCGTGTTGAGGCTACCCAAATCACCCGCAGAGCCAGGCCTATTGCTGGTAGATAGATTGTTTTCTGTCCAGTTGTTACTGTTACCTTTTTGGATTTTTACATTTCCGCTTCCAGCATCACCGCTAATGAATAATTTCAATTGAGCCTTAGTGATGTTTCCACTGATGTTGCGCAGGTCGTATTTAAGATAAGCTACACGACGATTGGCTTCTACTCTCAGGAGATTGTTATTGTATCGGGTACTTCCTTGCAGATAAGCATCATCAATGGGGCTAAGTGTCTGCTGATTACCTGAATTTGAGGGAGGAGCTGGGGTCGGAGTTGGCTCTGGTTCTGGCTCAGGCTCTGGCTCGGGAGTAGGAGTAGGTGCGGGGTTACCTGAGGTGGTTCCGCCAAATTCGTAAGCACCGATGTCGGGTGTTCCTACACGCTGAGAACCTCTTTGGTCAGTAGAATAAGCATAACCTCCATTACCCGCATTGATGGCGGGGCTACCATTTAGCAATGCCATAGTAGCTGTGGGGCCGCCATTATTTTTTAAAGGACCTAGTTTAGGATTGGCAATCTTGATACCATTCGTACAGACTACATCTCCTTGTTTCGTCAATCCTGGATACTGAATATTGTTGCTACCCTGCGCTACTTTACCACAGCTATGGAAAAGGTCGTATTGATTCTGGGCTTTGTTGAAAGCAATGATGGAGTTTCTTAGTTGCATATCATTGTACTTACTTTGGATACCGCCCCCACCTAATTTGGCCGTATTATAAGCAATGGTACAATTAAAAACCTTGATACCGTGGTGAATGGCCTGTAATCCTCCACCGTATTCACCAGAGTAGTTGTAAGCGATGGTACAGTTTCTAAGCTCAGCTTTAGGATTATCTCCACTACGTTGGGTAGCATCCATCCAAACGCCTCCACCCAGCGCGCCGGTTTGATTGTTGTGAATCACCGAGTTGGTCAGTTTCATGGGTACATTGTTGAAATCAGGGCTATTATCCAACAGGTCGCCGGGTTGTGAACCCATGTAAATCCCACCACCAAATGCGGCTGACTTATTATGGCGGAAAGTACAGCGATCTACCTCTAGGGGCGTATTGGCATATGCAAAGAGATAAGCACCACCACCAGAGCCACGCTCACCACTGCTAGTATCATTGTATTCAAATAGAGAGTTTTTTACGCGAATATAGCCACTGAATCCTCCGTTGCGAATGTCTCCCCCATCAATAAAAGCACCTCCACCAGATGTATCTTTGTAGCCTGGCTTGTATACTTTGTTGTAAGCGAAGGTACAGCGATTGATCTCGATGTTGGCTAGTACACTGTAGAGACCTCCGCCGTGCAGCTCGGCTTGATTGTTGGTAAATTTGGTATCCTCGATCAAGACATCACATTTGATCCCGATGAAGATTCCACCTCCAAAGCGCACGTCGGTTCTGTTGCCCTTGAAATGACAACGACGGATGGTTACGTTGGTATTGTAGTTAAAATAGGCAGCTCCTCCTCCATTGATATTGGTATGACCGTTTTCAAAGGTCACATCTTCTAAAATAACCGTGGAATGCATCAGCGCACTGAGGAGACGAAATTTCTGGGTTGAGTTTCTGCGAATCACAGACCCGTTCCCTTTGATTGTCAGCTTTTTGTTACGATTTACGATGATAGCCGTCGGACCATAGTTCTTATCTAAGTCCACCGCATCGCCTTGTGAGTTTTGGATTACATATACACTATTATTGGCCAGGTGGATCACATTAGCAGTCTGCCCGTTTGAATTGGCTTGCTTGATCGCCCATAGTAGGCCATTCGCATCATTGCTGTTGATATAATAATCCTTTGCTGAGGCGAACCCTAAGCAACACACCGACAGCAAGATGGCTAGCGTGAAAAATTTGAATTTAAACATTGTGAAATGGTTTGGTTAAGTAACTAATTTGTTTAATTGTTTTAGACATTATTTAGCAATATAAATTTACCCAGAGGGAAAATATTCACGATACATATTCATTTTGGTGAAATTGACTCCCATAAGCTTCTTTATCAGGGAGTTGATTACAGACTACTCGCACGATCCTACTGAGAAGCAAAACTTTTTGGCACAAAGATATCCTTGGTGAGAAATCACGAGTGTTTCTCACGAGTAACCCTAGTTCCACTACTTAGTGTCAGCCTCAGAGGCGCTAGAAAATATTTATTCCGATTTTATGATTTTGATGGGATGTATCTTTCCTGATTCGAGCCGTTTAGTTTTGTTTAGTGTCATACCATTAATAGTTTCTGAGTGTCTTGTTATAGTTTTTTGATGAGATAGTCCTCTACACAAGACTGGGCTTAAAAGCTACTTTGCCTAGTATATGGTTTAAATAACCTTGATGATTAATACACATCAATCAATCATGAAGAGATGAAGAATGGAATTTTAAGATTAGTACGTGGCTGAAAGGATAGAAGTTCACACTCGAAAGCGAAAGTATAAAAATATCCTTACTCTTCAAAACTTTTTCTTCCTTTTCGAGAAAAACTATTGATTATTGTGCCATTCGCACTTGTCTTTTAGGGAATTATTAGCAATATAGGGAAAGTTACCCTCAGAGGTTTTCAACAGATCTCTCAAAATCAAGCTCTTGTAATTTGAGCCCACACCAAGTTTTGATAAGAAATCTTGGAGGCCAATTTGTAAGTAGTTTTTTCTTACACCATCTTGACTGAGGACTTTTTCCCCATGTTATGAAAGAATAGTACAACTTGATACTAAAAGACCAAAAGACACCCAGCCACGAGAATGCAGAAATTGCAAAAACCTACACCTCAGCTACTCTTTTTCTACAAAGAAAAAAACCAAAATTCTCCATTTTTTAACAAAAAAGAGAACCTTGGTTGATTCACCATCAGGACTTTACTGAGATTTATTTACTTTTTTTCAAAGCCATTTTCACGGCTTCGTAAGCATTTACAATCCCTCCCGTTTGAGAAAGTTTGGCAAAAGCCACTTCTTCGGAGCGAGTACCAGGCTTGTTTACGCTTTGGTCATAGCGAAGAGCCGACTTGAGAATAATTTCTTTGATCTCTGTTGCGTCTAAATCTGGGAAATAAGACATTAGAAGAGCCGCGACGCCAGTTACCACGGGGGCGGCCATACTCGTGCCCTGCAAATCTTCGTACTGTTGCTCGGGAACGGTGGAATACATACTCACGCCGGGCGCGAAAATATCTACCTGATCTTGTCCGTAATTGGAGAAGTCGCCCACGAAATTGTCTTGGCCTCCCCAAGAAGAAGCTCCTACTTCAATCCAATTGGAAGCTCTTTTGCCATTCAGATAATCCTTACTAGGAAAATTATCAGCTTCGTCAATATTTGCCCCGTCGTTTCCAGCGGCGTGGATCAACAATACTCCTTTTTTCTCGGCATATTGTACCGCTTCATCTACTACTGATTTGTGTGGTGAGTAATCTTTTCCGAAACTCATATTCACCACGCGTGCCCCATTGTCTACGGCATAGCGGATTGCATTCGCCACGTCCTTATCTCTTTCGTCGCCATCTGGCACGGCACGAATAATCATCAGTTGCACATTGTTGGCTACTCCTTGGATGCCCAATTTGTTATCACGGTCTGCACCGACAATTCCGGCCACGTGTGTGCCGTGTTCCGCGTCGGGGCCAGTTACTTCATTATTACCATAGTATTTTTCTTCCAAGTCATCCACTTTATCTCCTACCACGGTACGAGGGTCGAAGTCTAGATTATATCCATATTTCAATTGGTCGAGATAATACTTAAAATACGCTTCATCTCCGGCGATTTGTTCTTGTACTTCTTCTAAGGATGCACCTCTGGATAAAAGGTCTTCCATAATTTTTTTAGAAACGGAGAGACGCTCTTCATCTGTTTCAATGGCTTGCACCTCTTCCAGTGTAAACGATTCTTTATCCAGATGTTCTTGAATGGTCTGGGTTACTTGTTCTATGATGTAAATCGTTTGCTGGAATTCCTCATATTGGTCGGCAATGGTCTTGATTTCTTCTATTTTTTCTTGATAATCCTTTTCTATCTTTTGATAGTAAGCATATTCTTCGCGTTCTTCCTTCTTGAGTTCGGTAGGATTTTTTCCTTCGTACTTCTCTTTGAGGTTGCGATAAATACGGGTAAGTTCAAAGGTTTCCTGATTGATATCTTCACCGTCAGCTCCTCCAATAAAATCCCAGCCGTGAACATCGTCCACGTAACCGTTTTGGTCATCGTCTTGGCCGTTGCCCGCGATTTCGTCTGTATTGATCCAGATTTTACTTTTGAGATCTTCGTGCTCAATGTCTACCCCCGAGTCAATGATTGCTACCGTGACGGGCGTAGATTTTCTTTTTTTGAGGAGTTGGTAGGCTTGCTTGGTACTGATTCCTCGGAAACCATCTTGCTTTTCATCTAAGTGGAACCAATCTTTGGGTGGCGCATCTTCCAGTGCCATCTGTGCTGATAAATAAGCAGGCTGGATGAGAATGCATAATAACAGGCTTAATAGTCTAAATTTCATTGTATTTTAATTTTTAAAATAAAGGGCTTGGGCTGAAAATCAACCTTTGCGATTAATCTTTCTATAAACGATTTTTAGAGGTAAAATTTTCCGAATAGTCATTTTTTTTCCAATAAAAAGCTCAAAAAAGCAGGAAAAGACTTCTTAATCCTCATTTACCTTTGAGATAAGCAGGGAGCCAGGTGACAATTTCAGGGAAGAAAACAATCGCGGCGATCAAAATCGCTTGAATGACAATGAAAGGAATGGCTCCTCGGTAAATTTGCTTGGTCTTGACCTGAGGGGGAGCCACGCCCTTGAGATAGAATAAGGCAAAGCCAAAAGGCGGAGTCAAGAAGGAGGTTTGCAGATTCACGGCCATCAAAATGCCCACCCAAACCAAGTCCAGCTTCATCGCCACGAAAGTGGGCAAAACTACCGGTACGATGATGAAAATAATTTCAATAAAATCAATAAAAAAACCCGCGATAAACATCACCACCATCACCAATGCTAAAAAAGCATAGGGATTTAAATCCGAAGACTCAATCAAACGAATGATATAATCATCTCCCCCCGTGCTCCTGAAAATCAGAGAAAAAGCCGTGGCTCCAATCAAAATCAAAAAAACCATCGTGGAAATATGCGTCGTGGCTTGCATCACTTCTTCGAGGATTTTGAGCGAGAATTTTTTCTGGAAAATGGTCAGCAACGTAGCCCCCAGAGCACCTACCGCCGCCGCTTCAGTGGGTGAGGCAATGCCCGCGAAAATTGAGCCTAGTACCGCTACAATGAGTAATAAAGGCAAAAAGAAGGCTCCCAGCACTCTCAACCAAAGCCCTTCACCCCGAAAAGCTTCTATTTCTTCTTGGGGCATCGCCGGAGCGGCTTTGGGGTTAAAGATCGCGTAGAGGATAATGTACATAAAATACATAAAAACCAGCAAGAAACCTGGCAAAAAGGCCGCACTAAACAAATCTCCCACCGATACATTCAGCACACTCCCCAAGAGCACCAGCACCACACTCGGCGGGATAATCTGCCCCAAGGTTCCTGAGGCGGCAATCGTACCCGTGGCGAGTTCTACGCTGTAGTTTCGGCGAATCATCGTGGGTAAACTAATCAAGCCCATCGTGATCACGGTAGCTCCAACTACGCCCGTGGAGGCCGCCAATAAGCCTCCTACCAGCACGACCGAGATGGCCAAGCCTCCTCGCAATCTACCAAATAGCAGTGCCATGGTTTCTAATAAACGCTCGGCAATGCCCGACTTCTCGAGCATGATCCCCATGTAGATAAACAAAGGCACGGCCAGCAACACGTAATTGGTCATGATCCCATAGATTCTCAGGGAAAGCAGGTAGAAAAAATCTATATCAAAGATGAGAAGGCCAAAAATCACGGAAATACCTCCCAGCGTGAAGGCCACCGGAAAGCCCGCCAAAATGAGGATAAAAATCAAAAAGAAGAGAATAATCGGTAAGCTCTCAAGCATGATTCTCCCCTCCTTCCTGCACAGGCAGATCAAAAATCTGTGCCCTTTGTCCTAAAATCACGAGCCAAGAGGCAAAAATCATCGCCAATGTCTGCATTAACAAAAACAAAAAACCCAGAACAATGGAGCCTTTAATGAGATAAAGCGCGGGTAAGCCACCCGGATTGGGGGAGCCTTCGCGCACAGCAAAAGACCGCAGGGCGAAGCTGTAGCTCGTGTACATAACCACAACACAAAAAGGGATCAAAAACAACAAGCCGCCCACGAGATTCACCCAGGCTTTCTGTTTTTCTGAAAATTTATTGTAAAATACATCCACCCGTACGTGTCGGTCTTCTTTGAGTGTGTACGCAGCCGCCCAGAGGAAAATGAGGGCGAAAAGATGCCACTCCAACTCGATGATAGCCACTGTGGTCGCTTTGAACAAATAGCGCAGAAGAACATCGTAGCAAATGAGCAGCACTAAGGCAGTAGTAAGCCAGGCCACACTTTTACCAATCAATACATTGATAGCGTTGACCAGCGAAATATAGGCTTCTAAAATCTTTCTCAAAATAGTTTTCGGCTTGTTTCGTCAGGATCAAAATTAAGTACTTTTTTAGAGGATGGGCAGAAAATAGGATTTTTTGTAAAACCATTAAGCAAGCACTTCTTCATAAAAGCCCCAACTCTCTAGTACAAAAGATGAGAGCTGTGAGTATTTGCTTAAAGGCAAGCGACGGCTGATTTTCAGAAATTCCTTTCGGGATAATTCCTTTTGCAATCGCACTTCGGGAATATTTTCTATGAATTGGTAATTATCCTCATCAAAATGGTATTCCCAAGGTGATGGATGCACGCAAAAATATACCGCCTGGTTAAACAACTGGGAATAATTTTGGGCAAAAGTAACTCGACGCTGTTCCCAGGCTTTTCCTTGTAGATGCAAGGTACAGCTAAACTCTTGCCCCCACCAGACCATCGTACGGAGCGTAAACACACTTTCCCGATGAATGAGTTTGGGAAAATCTAGTATTAAGTAAGGTAAATGTTTGTAGTTTTCACCTTTGGAGATTTTGCCTGAAATCAGGTCAATATCTTCAGGAAAAGAAAAGCGATTTTTATCAAAATGCTGCTTCAAATCTTCCCTGACCTGAGCCAATAGGCCACTCAACTTATTCGTGATTTGTACTTTGGTTAAAAGGAAATCTTGATCTTGCAGATAATCGAGTTCTTGACTCGAGAAGGAATTTTTCATCATTCATTTTTTCATTCTGTTACGAGGCTGGTCAAAGCACCCGCCACGGTGGCGGTCATCATACAAGCGATGCTGGCGGCAAGCATGGCACGCAGTCCTAAGCGAGATAAATTACTGATTTGGTTTTCGGCCATGGCTCCAATCCCTCCGATTTGGATGGCAATAGAAGCAAAATTAGCAAAACCACAAAGCGCGTAGGTAGCAATCAGAATGCTTTTAGGAGTCAACACACCTTCGGTTTTCATCCTACCCAAGTCGGCGTAAGCCACGAATTCATTGATCGCTGCTTTTTGCCCTAACAAGCTTCCCACCAAGAGCGTTTGATCCCACTCTACTCCCATGGCAAAGGCCAAGGGGCGTCCAATCTGGCCTAACAAATATTCCAGTGATAAGCCGCTGAAGGTACCTTCGGTTTGGGTAGCAATCAGCGCATTCAGACCTGAGGCATCTCCTAGCAAGCCTAGCATATAATTGAGCATGACTACCACGGCCACAAAAGCCAAAAGCATGGCCCCCACGTTCAGGGCGAGTTGCAGGCCATCACCCGCGCCTCTGGCTAGAGCATCAATCAAATTTACTCCGATAGAATCTTGCGAAACTTCTAAGTCAGTTTGTACTTTCTCGGGCTCAGTTTGGGGGATGATGATTTTGGCCATCACGATCGCGGCGGGCGCGTTCATAACCGAGGCCGTGAGCAAATGCGAAGCAAAGAGGGCTTGTTCGGCTGGATTTCCTCCCAAAAAAGACACATAGGCTCCCAACACGCTTCCAGCAATAGTGGCCATGCCTCCTGTCATCAGGCACATGATTTCCGAATAAGTCATCTCCGCGATAAAGGGTTTGACCAGTAAGGGGGCTTCGGTTTGCCCTAAGAATACATTCCCCGCCGCCGAAAGGCTCTCTGCTCCTGATAAGCGCATGGTCTTAGACATAAGCCAGGCAAAGGCGTAGACAATTTTTTGTAAAATACCTAAATAATATAATCCCGAAGAGATGGTAGCGAAGAAAATGATGGCAGGCAAAACCTGAAAAGCCACAATCACCCCCAAGCTATGGTTGACTTCTGGATTGTTGACGCTACTGCGAGCTAAATCTCCAAAAAGAAAAGCAGCTCCATCTCTAGAGAAACTTAACAGAACCACGAAAGCCTCGCTAATCTTCTGAAAACCAAAGGCAATCGAAGGCACTAAGGTAATCAAAGCTCCCAGCACCACTTGCAACAGCACTCCAATGCCAACCAAACGCCAATCGATGGCTTTGCGATTGCTCGAGAACAGATAAGCAATCAGAATAAAGATCAAAATACCAAAGCATCCTCGGATAATTTCCATTTTGCTGAACAAAGATTAAATCAGACGACCGCAAAGCTAAGCTTAAATTTTGCAAGGGGGAAATAATTGGCTTGGGTTTGAAATTAATTTCCTGAAATAGATTATCTGAGTTTTACTTATATGCTCTTTAATACAGTTAATCGAGCATAGCTTGTGAATATCTTGTTAATGCAAGCCTGCCTGCCAACTCAAAAAACTGTGATTGCGTTTATTAAAAAAAGATTTTT
Source organism: uncultured Cytophagaceae bacterium (assembly GCA_964551015.1). Classification (GTDB taxonomy): domain Bacteria; phylum Bacteroidota; class Bacteroidia; order Cytophagales; family Microscillaceae; genus CAZKBP01. Next base: position 114,161 of record CAZKBP010000007.1, read on the forward strand.
TACCGATATTTAGGATTCTATCTTTTATCTAAATTAACGACCCAATATGCTTGATTTTCATCAAATGAAAAATACAACTCCTCAATGGATTAGTTTAATTTTCGCGCTCCTTATACTAACTTCCTGCTCCAAAACCGTAACCCGTATTGACCCCACGGAACAAGTAGACCTCAGTGGCCGTTGGAATGACACAGACTCTCGTTTGGTAGCCGAAGAAATGTCCCAAGACGCTCTAACTAGTAACTGGCTGCGTAATCAGGAATTGAATGATATTGACGCGGACCGCCCCGTGGTCATCGTGGGCATGATTGCTAATAAGAGCCACGAACACATTGACTCCGAGACTTTTATCAAAGATGTAGAAAGAGAATTTATCAAATCTAATCGTATCCGCATCGTACAAAATAGTGTCTTCCGGGAGAAACTCCGCGAAGAAAGAGCCGATCAACAAGAATTTGCCTCACCCGAAACCCAGAAAAAATGGGGACGTGAGCTAGGTGCTGATTATATGATGTTTGGCAATGTCAATTCCATTGTAGATCAAGAAGGCCGCAGAAAGGTCATTTTCTACCAAGTCAACCTAGAACTCACCGACATCGAGACGAACGAAATCGTCTGGATTGGCGACAAAAAAATCAAAAAATACGTCAAGAATTGATGTGGCTCTCCTCGTCTATGCCTCTCTGGGAAGGCATAGACGATGCTCTTTGCTCAAATCTGCTCTCTTATTTGCTAAAAACTTAGCCTCCATTTGTTATTTATGAAAATTCTTCGGCTTTTCAACTTTTCGCTTTTATGCATCCTCAGCCTGAGTATCCCTGCTTGCCTGACCTACTATGAGCAGAACTTGCAGTTTTATCGAAATTATGAACAAGGCAATTTTGAGGCCGCCCAGAAAACCTTGGCCAAAGACGAAAAAGGAGCAAATGGCAAAGCCAAATTGTTGTATTATCTCAACTTGGGTCTAGTACATTACAAACTAGGCAATTATGAGCAATCCAACCAGTATTTTGAAGAAGCTTATCTCTTTGCCGAAGATCATCGTAAGAATTACCTCAATGAGATTCTCGCCTATTTTACCAATCCAATGATTGTGCAATATCAGGGAGAGGATTTTGAGCTTTTACTCTTGCATTATTACAAAGCCCTCAATTTCCTAGCGATGGGGCAGCGCGATAAGGCTCTCGTAGAATGCCGCCGACTCAATATCAAGCTCAATGCCTTCGCCGACAAATATAAATCTGATCGAAAATACCAGCGAGATGCCTTCATCCATACGCTCATGGGTATTGTCTACGAAGCCAGTGGTGATGTGAATAATGCTTTTATTGCTTACCGCAATGCCGTGGAAATCTACCAACAAGATTACCAAGAAATGTTTGGCTTAGATGTACCCGAACAGCTTAAAAAAGACCTACTTCGCAGTGCCGCTTTGATGGGATTTGATGAACAATTAGCCTTTTATGAAAAAGAATTTGATATGAAATTCCAGCCCAGACCCGCTGGTCAAGGTGATTTGGTTTTTCTCTGGCACAATGGCTTTGGCCCTATCAAGGAAGAGTGGTCGATTAATTTCGCAATCAATCGTCGGGGTTCGGATGTGTTTTTTGTGAATAGCCGCCTGGGTTTGGATTTTTCCTTTTCACTTCCGCTTCGCAAAGATGAAGATGGTAACCGCTTTGACCCCTTAGGCGGACTTTCAGTCATTCGGGTGGCTTTTCCTCGATACGTGGAGCGTCCCGAGTATTTTCGCTCGGCTACGTTGCAAGCTCAAAACCAGCAGAAACCTCTCTACCTGATGGAAAATTTACAAGAAGTCGCCAAGAAAACGCTACGTGACCGGATGGTACTGGAACTCAGTAAAGCTCTCCTGCGCTTAGCCATCAAAAGAGCGGAAGAAGAAATTTTGAGAAGTAAAGACCAAGAAGGGCTCGCTGCTTTGGTGAGTATCATCAATGCCGCCACCGAAAGAGCCGACACCCGCGCCTGGCAAGCCATTCCACATAGCATCTATTACACGCGCTTATCACTTCCTGCCGGAAGCCAGCAGGTACAATTGCAAGCACAGGCTCCGGGAGGCACCCGTAATTTTGATTTTAACTTTGATATTGCCGCAGGAGACACCGAAATTCACTCCTTCCATACGATGGAAGTAGACCCCAGTTTTCGTCGTAATTACAACTATTGATCTTTTTTATATATCAGTTATCAAAAGCTTGTATCTATTTGTAGAAATGGGCGTAGATAAATTCATTAGATTCAGTTTGATGTTTTTAGCTTACAAGCTAGATCACCATGTCCAACTGAATAAGGATTTTTTATAATCTATAACCAATCTCTTAAAATGGCATCTCCCCAAATACTTGTAACTGGTGGCACAGGCTACATTGGCTCACACACCGCCGTAGAATTAATGGCGCAGGGTTATGAAGTTCTCATCGTAGACAACTTATCTAATTCCAGCCTAGAAATCTTGGATGGGATTGAAAAAATTAGTGGCAAAAAACCCATCTTTGAGCAATTTGACCTCTGTGACCGAGCAGCGGTGCATCGCTTTTTCCAGAAATACACAGACATTTCAGCCATCATTCACTTTGCGGCCTACAAGGCAGTAGGCGAATCGGTACAATTTCCTCTCAAGTATTACCATAATAATTTGGTTTCGCTCATTAATTTACTGGAAGCGATGGATCAATTTGACGTTCCCAACATGGTTTTTTCTTCTTCTTGTACCGTCTACGGCCAGCCAGATTCCCTCCCTGTAACCGAGCAAGCTCCCGTGCAACAAGCCAATTCTCCTTACGGGAATACCAAGCAAATCAGTGAAGAAATTATCCGAGATACTACTCACATCAAAGAGCATTTGAAGGCCATTGCCCTGCGTTACTTCAATCCGATCGGTGCCCACGAATCAGCCCTCATCGGCGAATTACCTTCGGGTGTTCCCAACAATCTTGTCCCTTTTATCACCCAAACGGCCATGGGATTGAGAGATGAACTCAAAGTATTTGGCAATGATTACCAAACCCCTGACGGCACTTGTATCCGAGATTATATCCACGTGGTAGATTTAGCCAAGGCACATATCATTGCCTGCGAACGCTTAATGCAAAATCAAAATAAACAAAGGTTTGAGTTTTTCAACTTGGGTACAGGTAAAGGAAGCTCGGTCTTAGAAGTGATCCATTCTTTTGAAAAAGTAGCCGAGCAAAAACTCAACTATCGACTGGTAGATCGTCGCCCAGGTGATGTAGAACAAATCTACGCCGATACGCAATTTGCCAATGAAGAACTTGGCTGGAAAGCCGAAAAAGGCTTAGACGAAATGGTACTTTCTGCTTGGAACTGGGAACAAACGTATCGGGGAAAGTAATCTTTGCTTGCTGCTCGTACAATTCTTTAAGAAGCATTAAGGTTTTTGGTTTTAAGAATTTCCGAATAAGTAAGTCGTAATCCTACCTCGCACTCGTCTGTGACGAGTGCCCACTGGCTTGGTGTAGGTAAAGCCTCGGTGATGCTACCCAAATGTATCCAAGCACCTCTGAGGCAACCCTTTCTGCCTACTTCTGGTCTTCCCTAATAGAAACCCTGAATAAATTCTAAATTCTGTAAAATTACTTTCCCATGAAAAAAATACTCCTCATGGGCGTAGCATTCCTATGCTTTCAGCTCAGCTATGCCCAAAAGATTCAAGACATTAAAGATAAAGCCCGCTCACAAAAAGAAAAACGAACCAGCAGTGGCAACAACCAGAGCGGAGGCTCTGGAAACGACTACAGCAGTCAATCGCTGGGTTCTGAAATAGCCGGAAATCTCCTCTATACTTTTCTCGATGCTATCTTTAATGGCTCTGGTTTGAGTCCCGAAGAAAGGCAGCTCCGTATGGAAATGCGTCAGCAAACCCGAGCGCAAAAGAGGGCAATACGTGCCCAGAAGAGAGCCGATGGCTTACTCAATCCCAAATACGGCCTCGAGCTCCACTTTGACTTTGGGGGCATTCCCAATACCTACCAAGCTTACCGCCCTCGTATTCGCGGAAGGATTGGGGTCGTTTCTACCGATCTCCGTTATTCTTTCTTGGTAGAGAGACGCTTAGGAGAAAGAGTAGACCGCTTTCATACTCTCGATTGGCAGATTTTACAATTTACCCCCGTGAATACGCCTCGCTTTAGCTGGCGATGGGGGATGGGAATTATCCGAGAGTCAGAGGCGGCGCAAACGTATCCTGAGTTTGCTACCAGCATGGATATCTACTTCGGAAAGCAAAGGCTTCGCTTCGCGCCCGAGGCACGCTTCGCCTGGGACAGAGCAGATGCCGTCCGTAATGAGTTCAATGGCGAACTGAGCTACGCGGTTTTATACAAGCCGCATGCGAAACTCTATCTCGGCCTCACGGGCTTTTATGCCAGATATTTTGAAACAATCAATATCTGGTCGGTGGGCTTGGGCTTGCATTTGAAGATAGATTAGCGAGTCTATGCTGGCTTCACGTTAATCTGACTTTCAGACTATTTTTTTACTTTATAAAATTTCAATATCTGATAATTTAACCTTGAATTATTCTATATTTAGGTTTCTTAAAGTCTTTAGGAAGCAGTACCATTTTGAATCAATTGGCACATTAGTTTTTGAAAGTTTATCAGGCTAGAACTCATCAGGGTACAGTTCTTTCCTCGTAGTTTTGGTCTTTGTTTACAGAAGCTCGCTATATTTTTTTGAATTCAGTAAAGTTGCTCCTTATGCAAAAAATATTCTTCATCAGTTTGGTTCTTTTATACTTTCAGCCTATCCATGCCCAAGAGGCCAAAGATACTACATTCCAAGAAAGCGACCTTGAGGAAGGCAAAAGGAAAGGAGGAAGGTCTGGGTTACGCGCCGTGGGGAATTTACTGAGGAACTTTTCTGAAGAGATTTTCAAGAGGAATCGCCCTGTATCCAAGACAAAACTATTTCGGAGGAAAATGCGTCAGCAGCGAATAGACTTACGTAACGAAAAACGTGAAAAAGGCTTACTTAATCCCAAATACGGCCTTGAGCTACACTTTGACTTCGGGGGCGTTCCCAATACCTATCAAACGTATCGCCCTCGCCTCCGAGGAAGAATAGGCATCGTTTCTACAGATTTACGCTACTCTTTCTTGATAGAACAACGTTTGGGAGAGCAGGTAAACCGCTTGCATACTTTTGATTGGCAAATCTTACAATTAACTCCGATCAATACACCCATGCTGAGCTGGCGATTGGGGATGGGAATGACTAAAGAATTAGAAACGAATGAGGTATATCCCGAATTAGCCACGGGGCTAGATGTTTATTTCAACAGGCAACGCGTGCGCTTTGCTCCTGAGGTGCGTTTTGTCTGGAGCGAGGGTAGTGCCATTCGTGATGAAATTAATGGTGAATTAAGCTACGCGGTATGGTATGCCCCAAAGGCCAAGCTATATTTGGGTTTAACTGGCTTGTATGCTAGATATTTTGGAGAAATTGATATCTGGTCAGTGGGCTTGGGCTTGCATTTGAAGTTGGACTGACGGATTGTTCAAGCTTTTGACTTTAGGTGCTTGAGATTCCCAAAAAATCATTAATTACCTGAGCCTCTTCTTTCATATTTTCCTCGTTTCCAGCATAGAGTTCAGGGTATTTATTGTTCCCGTTTTTGGCAATTTCTATGCTTAGATAATCGGTATAGGATTGTATACCTGAGATCAGGGCACGTTGAATTTCTGCGAGGGCATGCTGATGTTTCACTTTACCTCTTTGGTCCAGAAAGCGTATTTTCTTCTGGTAAATACCATTTGCTTTATCAAAGATAAAATAAGTATCGTGGTTACGATTGGCATTGCCCCAAAGGCGAAACAAGTAGAAGGGTACAAAGCATATTCCCCAAAAAAAAATCCAAGAGATAATCAAAACGGGAACACTTTGAGTAATGCCCGTACTCACTACCACGAGTATCATAAAGGCCAACGAAAAGATAGCGCTGTAACGGGTGCTGCCTGAAAGTACTTTTCGGGAAGATAACTTGTTGGAAGGTAAGTGTAAAATTAACAAATCAGGACGTTTTTCTACAATTCTGAGATGCATAGGACAAAAGTTGGAAGTTTCTGCCCCTAAGTTACAAGTTTTTATTTTTTGTACATAATCCAAATGTCTTAAGAATCGAGGAATTGAAATCCGAAAGCAGTCGCCTACAATTTCTAAGGAATATTTTCCAAATAATAAATCATAACCTGACAATAGCGCTTAAAGCGTCCTTGTTTGTTGCGATTTTTGAGTTTTTCAGCAAATTTGGCGAGTTGAGCACGACTGTATTTCTTGGCCAAGTTGGTTACTTCATTGAAAATAGCCTTGCGCTGCTGTTTGATGCGGTCGGCATTCAGGTTGAGTACTTCTATGGTACTAAAAATGGTTTGCTGTTCGGGCGTGAGTTTCTTGAAATTATCACGGCATTTCTTGACCGTACGGTAAGTATCGGCGGGAATCATTTCTCCCAAAGTATTATAGCGAAAAAATTGGGCACAGCGTTCATCTGAAATATAATCTGGAATCAGCGTATTTCCTTTGCTCATATAGCCCACTCTAAACTCGGGAGGCAAGTCTTTGGGCTGTCGCAGAGCCAAAAACATATTGGAGTAATCTAAGGATCTTTCTTGGTGGTAAGCGGGAGGATGAAGATGAATCAGCACGGCGGTCTCGGGCGTGATTTCGTCCATGGTATAGCAGCAAATAAAACCCTGATCGTAAAGCAAATTCGTGACGATATCGCTCAGCACATTGGGAGGTAAATTGTCAAAGTTGGGTTTGAATTTAGGATATTTGACACTCTTGAAGTTGATAAGTGTACGAGGTTCAGGACTTTTTTCGATGTATTTCATAGAGAATACGTACCAAGCAGATATTGAATTCTATAAACAGTGTGTTGACAAATATAATTATTCTTCATAAAAACTCAACAAGACATCCGCGCGCACTAATTCGGGATCGTCTTGGCCGATTTCTTGGTTTAATTTTTCACGAATTTCAACGGCAGTTTCCGAATGTCCCTCTCCCAGCTCTATCAGCTCGAAATACTCATCCAAGCGATCTTGTACGGTAACGAGGCGTTCGGGTGTATTCATCGTATTGCGGAGCACATCATTGGCGGTACGCCCGTAGGCAATATCAGGATAATAAGCCTTGCCCTCCTGCAGGGTAATGATGCGGTCTTGTACTGTACCCAAAATAAGGGGCGAGTGAGTCGTTACGATAAATTGAACCTTGGGGAAAGTTTCGCGGAGGCTTTGTACTACTTTTTTCTGCCAAGAGGGATGCAAGTGCAAATCTAGTTCATCTACCAGCACAATGCCACTGGTTTGTTCTACGGCTTCTTCTCGGTAATGGGGATTGAGCACGGAGCAACGAAAGGCAATATCTGCCACCATGGCCAACATGTTGCGCACCCCGTCGCTGAGGTATTTAAAGGGCAATTTACGCCCATCATAAAACTCCATCACCAATTCTCGACGGTTGTAATCAAAGTAGATATTTTCACAATCGTCAATACAATTGGTAACGGCCTTGCGGACGCCATACAATCCAGCAGAATCTTTCTTTTGCTGAAGCACTACAATCTCTTCTTTCTCAAACCACTTGCTAAAAAATTTATTATTAGAAGTAGCCTTGAGGCCATTGTAGTAGCCATCTTTTAGGCGAGAGCCACTGAGTTTGTTGGTATCAGGGCGTTCTTTCCAAAGTCTTTCGGTGGAATAATAGGCAATAACGGGCAAATCTAGATGCTCCCCCTGTCGTACCCGATCCTGCATATCCTTGGCCGCGTTTTTAATATCTTGCGCATTCACGTAAGTAGTTTTGTTCTTGGGGCCAGTAAGCTCACGGAGCCAGCTTAGGGCTTGACCATTGAGTTCTCCCCAAGTTTCTACCTCCACGGGAAACTGCTCATTGATGTCATAGTCCGTGTTTACTACTCGAATATCTTCAGGTTTGATGTGGCGGTTTTCGGCGTAATCGATACCTAGAAAAAATGAGCCGATAGAGATGGTCAAAGCCTCCAACACAGCAGTTTTTCCCATGCCATTACTCCCGATGATGATGTTGAAGCGGGGGTGAAACTCCATCTCAATTTCCTCGTAAGCCCGAAAATTTTTCAGTCTTAACTTATCTATCCTCATATTTACGGTGCAGTCTTGTTATGCAATCTCAACAGACTTTTGTTAGATTAATTTCCTAAAATTCTAAAAAATATTTGTCTTTTCTGGCAAAGTATAGAAAAAAACTCCCTAAAAAACAGGTAATTAGGTATTTCTTAATCTAACGAGTAAGCATGAAGAAGGGTTGGGTGGCAAATAACAGACTTTTTTAAAAGCAATACGAAAGAAAGCCTCGGCGGTTTGCGCCGTGCCTCCGTGTCACTGTCTTCTAAAAACTGGGGTCCATAAAAAAAATCTGTAATTTATATCTCCTCTTGACGATATTTGCGGATTAGATTGCGGAATCTTTCTTGCTGAATATAACGCTCGAACAAAAACTCGTCTAGATATTCCCAAACAGGAAACTCAAGCTTTAAAGCAGATTCAGCGTGCTGATAAAACTCTTCGTCTTGCCCCATCATGGCATAAGCTTCGGCCATGGTGCAATAAGCAAAGCCATTATTTTGATTTACTTTCAAAGCTCTCCGCGCGTATCCAATCGCTAGATTACGGCTCTTTACTAAACGGTTTAAGTTGTGGACAGTCATCGTATTATCATTTAATTAGGTCAATTTTTATACGATGACTGAGATCAAATTTTCTGCAAAACTGCCTGAGAGCATTCCTCCGATCTTGATGGGGAATGTAAGAATACAGGCTTAATCTGTAAGAAGTAGCACGAAATAAATTTCCTGAATATCAGAATTCGCTTTTTATAAATGTGCTCGAAAGCTAAATCTCTCTGTTCTTTCCAGAGAAGCGTTGTATCTTGGTTAGAATGGAAAATTATTTGTTCATTAGCTTTGAAAAGCATACAAGCTAGATTTTAGAAAATAAAAATGAAGCAAATCGTAATTTACTTAGAGATTCTAGACCTGGAGGCTTCGGATCAAGTCTCTAAGGTAAAATTTTCTCCCTATGAAAAACCTTGGCTAAAGGCCGCCCAAGAGATTTTTCCCGAAGCCATTACTTATGATTTGGATAATCATTCCGAAACTTTGGTGGTAGATTATGCGCTGCGTCTCATCGAGGAAGCCGAGCAGGTGCTCTGTATCCTAGAAGTAAAAAGCCAGGCTTCTATTTCCTCTCTTTTCAAGATTTTTGAGAAAATAATTAGGAAGCGGGAAAAATGTCAGCTGATCTTCAATGGGGAGCATCCAGTTGTGGAAAAAATGACGAAACCACTCTCTTCTGGTCAGATTTACCGAGAAGTAGCATTGGAGGAATTGAAAACTCTCTTTTAAAAATATGTTCAAACAAACCCTCTTTCATATTAGTGGCAAAGGTGGCGTGGGCAAAACGACCACGGCTTTGAGCCTGGGCATAGCCTTGGCTCAAAAGGCTCCTACCCTTGTACTCTCTACCGACCCCGCCCACTCCCTAGCCGATAGTTTAGATCAGGATTTGAAATCAGGCATTCATGCCATCGCAGAGGTGCCCAATTTGAGTGTCTTGGAAATTGATGCCCAAGCAGCCTTAGCAGATTTCAAAGCACAGCATCGAGCCGAGCTAGAGCTTCTCTTGGATACCACTACTTATTTAGATGAAAAAGACATTGACCAAATGCTCGCGCTCACCATCCCCGGCTTGGATGAGGTGATGAGTTTTAAGGTCTTGATGGATTTGATAGAAGCTCATCAATTTACGCATTACATTTTAGATAATGCCCCCACTGGACACGCCCTGCGCTTGCTCCAATTTCCAGAACTCTTGGATGACTGGATCAAAGTAATGGCTCAGATGCGTTGGAAATATCGCTATGTTCAGCAGACTTTCAAAGGTAAATACACTCCCGACGACGCAGACGATCTACTGCTGTCTCTCAAAAAAATGGTCAAACGCACGCGCAAGCTCTTAATTGATCCTCAGCAAAGTGCCTTTGTACTGGTCAGTAAGCCAGAAGCGATGATTCTCCGAGAAACTGAGAGACTCTATCAACAATTACAAACCTTCGGGATGCCCATCACGCATCTGATCTTGAATAACGTGATGCTTTCCGAGGAAGGTAGCTTCTGCCAGCAGGTCAAGAAAGAACAAGCCCCTTATCTAAAAATGACCCGAGAAAAGTTTGAAGATTTAGAAATTAAAGTGGCAAGCCTGCAGCCTTATGAAATTCGAGGTCTGGATCGATTACGACAGTATAGTCACGAAATCTGGGGCAATTAAAACGGAATTGGATTGGTTTTATTGGCAAATTTCAAATTTCAGATAGATTCGGCCAATGCGCACGAAAGGAAGCTATTCCCCAAAAGTGAGTATTTTTTTCTACAATTTCCTCTTGGAAACTTTTCCTCTCCTGAACTGTTCTATTATCACGCGTCTCTGAATCAGCTAGTTATTTTTAGAAGCTAAACACTGGTACAAAGATCGCTTTTTCAATAATAATCACCAATCGAGTTTTCTATGATTACTTATATTTTGATTGCCTCGCTTTTGGTATACATGACTACTGTGGGGATAGGATTTTTGCGAATTCGTCGTCGTAATCAGGCGCAAAAAGCAGAGCAGGCAGATTTGGTCAGCCCTGAGGAAAGCATACAGGTCAATTCTAGTCCATGAGCTAATTCCTAGCATCTATATAATTTGGGGAATGGGTACACTGTACTCATTCCCTATTTATTTGTGATATAGCTGAACTGATGTAAAAAACAAGCCTTTACATCATCATTTCACGATAGGCAGGAAAGAATTCCGTGGCTTGATTGGCTCGGCGGCAGGTTTCTTCCACGGCTTTGATTCCTTTGTGTGTGATAGTGGCTAGATAAGAAGAGCCATTTCCCCCCCCGTTGCTGTCCGAAGTAGGGCGCATACTGATTAAATCTTGCATGTACAAGTATTTGTAAGCTGACTGGAAAGAGCGATTGCCAATACCAATCTGGTTTGCCATTTCACGGAGGTCGTAGGCATAGTCAATATCGGCATTGCTTTGCTTGTAGAGCTCGAGCAAGATCATAAAACGATAGGTCTGATTTTCGTTAATAATATTCATTGTTATTTTCTTTTAGTTTTATGTAAAGAGACAAATCTAGTTTTGGAAAAAAATTTGTTAATTGATATTGGATATTTTTTTTATCTCAGAATCAGAATTTTCATGTATGGAAGAGCACCAGGCAATCCAAGAGAAGTTAAAAACCCGCAGCTATCAATTGGCTCTGAAAGTCATTTACATTCATAAGAGTGTCACGATTAATTATCAAGAAGCTATGCTTTCCAAGAAATTTATCGAAAACGGAACCGCCGTGGGTGAATACATCGTGGAAGCCATTGCGACTAGCTCCAAAATGGATTTCAGTTATTTTTTGACAAAATCCTATCAGGCTCTGGCCAAAACAGAGTATTGGCTGGAGCTACTGCACGAGTCCGGTTATGTGGAGATAGAAAGCTTTAACGCGCTTTTGGAAGAAATTCAGTACCTACGGAAAACGACCGATGAATTTGCCCAACTTTTGGCACTCAAAAGGTAAGCTGAATTTTTCCTGAGCCACCTCAGATTATCAATTAGGTAGCCATCTCTCGGTAAGCCGGAAAATAATAAGTAGGCTCATTTTCATTCTGAAAAACCTCTTCAATCGCCTTGATGCCCCGATGGGTAATACTGGCGATATAGCTAGAGCGCCCCGGTCTTACCCGAATCAGTTCTTCCATTTGCAGGTACTTGAAGGCCGGAGAAAAAGAACGCATCCCCACTCCTTCGTTGAATGCTAAATCTTGTAAGTCCGTAGCGTAGTCTATGTTAGCATCACTCTGTTTATAGAGTTCAAACAAGACCGTAAAACGTTGCGCTTGTTTCTCAAAGATAATTCTGATCATGTCTGTACATGTTTATTTAATGGCAATTTTCAGATTACAAATGGCAAATTTTGGCTTTTGGGAACTGTCCTGATTGTTTCATCGTAGCTGATCCGCTTTTTAAGCTGGAATTTACCATTTGTAATTTGCAATCTTCATATAAAAGTTAGTATAATGTATTCTTTTAAATTTCAATAAGACAAAATGCGCTCCTGCTGGTTTCTATCTAAAAATGAGTCTATTACTTAGAGATTGAAACCCAAGAGGATTAATTCTTGGTAGTCCGTTTTTGAGAGATATTTTTCTAATTCCATCTTTTGCACTTTCATATCCAGATTTTTCATCTGACTGATTTGCTGATCTATTTCTAAGCTTTTGCCTTGGCTCTCTTCCGAAACCGCCTGAGCAGGAGCTATGTAAAAACGAGCCCCTTTGTGGGTGGGAATCGTATGTTTTTTTAATTGAATTCCCTCTTGATTTAGCTCTCCGATAAATGCTTTATTTCCCTCCAAGCGCTGAACAGTGCGATGGTTGATAATCAGGTCGGTATTGGCCCCGATAAAATAAAGGGTAGAGTTCGTTTTATCAATTACACACAAGCCACCTCGTATCTGAGCATCAGCTTGTTTTTTCTCAAGCACCGCCGCTAATCGCTTATCCATTTCATCCATAATCGCAGAAGCATCCATCAATTTACTCTCGATAATTAGACTGTTAATGGTAAAATGTGCCATCAAGGGCAAGAAAGAATAATTATCTTCTTGGCTCTGACAGCTAAATACCGCTAAATAAGTTAGACCAATTTTCTCGCCAATCCAGAAAAAAGAAGTTGGAAAATTTTGTTTAGATTTGATAAGGAGGAAGGATTTTGGAAAATAAGTTCTAAGATGCTCCTCATTTTTAAAGACTACTTCCTGCATTTGATCCATATAAGCCCAAGGCCCTTCGTTGGTTTCCGTAGAAGGTAGTTGCTTAGCCTTCGCGTAATTGTCCTGTGTTTTTTCTTGGTCTTCCGTAGAAACTGGAGAATCGGCTGGAGAATCAGTTGGTTGATTAATTTGTGATTCTAAGCGGTTGATCTGTTGCACGACCTGCTCGATTTTTTCTTCCCAAGTGGAGAAATCCGGGGTTTTGGGTTCGGTATTTTCCTGCTTATTCAGGCTGATCTCGTACTCTAGATGATTGATCTTCTCGATCAACCGGTCTACTTTTTCCTCGATCGGCATGGTCTTTTGCTGGGCTTTTTCCTGAGCCTTCTCCCAAGATTTCTGCTGCTCGTCTAGGGTTTCTTGCAAGCGATTCCTAGTCGTTTCTAGCTGTTTTACCTTCTCTTTGAGCCCTTCCAGATCCGTGTGGGCACGACTGGAAATGCTCCCCGACTCTCGGCTTACTTTGAGGAGTTGTTCGTTGGTTTTTTCAAATATCTTATCCAAAGAGGCTAATTGACCTTCTAAGCCGCTCAATCTTTCCTTAATCTTGCCTATTTCAAGAGATGAAGGGGAAGCATCTGTTTTCGCTTGGCTAGCCTTGAGGAATTGTTCATTGGTGCTCTCAAAGATTTTGGTAAGGGAGCCAATTTGACCTTCTAAACTGTTTATTTTTTCTTTGGATTGATTTTGAGACTGGGCAGTTTCTTGGTAGTTCTTTTTTAGCAGATCCATCTGTTCTTCCAGCTTGGTGGTTCGTTGATGGAGGATTCCTAATTGCCCTTCGAGCAACTCGAGTTTATCTTGTTCTTGACTGGGTGCTTTTTGATCTACTTCTTCTTTGATTTGGTCATATTGTTCGTGAATCCGCTCTGAGAGCTGATTCAAGGAATCAATTTGGCTTTCGAGGCTCTCGATTTTATTTTTCATCCGCTCCCAATCTCCCTCAGAAGCAGTCTTAGCTCGATTATTTTGCTGGCTCAGCTTTCGTACCAACTCGTCATAACGTTCAAATTTGGCACTCAGTTCAGAGATTTGGTCATTTAGTTGCTTGACTGTGGTTTTTACATCTGTGTTTTCGTTATGCTGGTCTAGCAAATCTACCTCAGCACCCACCTCTCTTGACTCCTGATAATTTAGGAGTTCCTTGATTGCTTTCAACACCATCAAATCGTCTTGATTCATAGATTTATCGTTTGCGTCTGCTTTGATCCAGATGAACGGCAAGAACATGGGCTAATCATTCGATTAAACACAATTTTTAATCGTTTAACAGTCTTTTTGAACCGCTAAAATCTTTGTAGCTATTTAGAACAAAAAGGAAACCAAATTGCTAGGATACTTGGTCGTCCATCTTTTTTGCTATGTAACATTTTAGCAAGAATGGTGCAATTTTGGGAAAGTAAATTCGCAACTGACTTTCATACCAATAGATAAAGGCGAAAAACAAAAGCTAAATAACTCATTATCAACCACTCACGCACAAGATACATATTCTTACAAAAAATGAAAACTGGCTTGATTTTTTCTGAGATCAATTACAGAGCGTACCTTTCTTCATAAAAACAAAGGTCCCCATCTACTCTTCCACTTCGTCAAGCGAAGCGCTTCATTGCTCTTGAACCTACCCTTTTCACTTTGGTGAGATATTTGAATCATTATTTAATGATAAATTTTCGAAGAAAAGCACTTCTCCTAGAGGAATCGTGTCTATTCTAAATGTCAAAGCTTTATGGAAAAAACCTTGCACCTATCCAATACTGGCATCCACTGGAAACAGGTTACGAGCCTGATTGCTCTCGATGCTGCGATCATTATCAGTTGGATTGCCTACCACAAATACCAGCCTGAATTAATCAAACAGTTTTCTCTTGAAGCTTATTTGGTTCCTTTACTGGTCGTACAGGCCATCATTTTGGCGGTCACCCCTCCTCTGGCCGGTTGGGCAGCCGATCGGATGCGTCGGCGTGGCCTTAGCCGCCTGCCTGTAATTCAGGCAGGAATCAGTACCGTTTCTATGATTTTTATGGCGGTAGCCCTGACGGTTTTTATCCAGCCCACGGGGCCGGTGCGTTTTATACTTCCGGTGTTGATTGTATTTTGGTTGATTTCCATGAATATTTTTCATAGTCCGGCTATTTCTACTCTGGAGCTTTTTGCCCCTTTTAAGAACTTGCCCCAAGTGGTCGCTTTACTGATCATTGTAGAAGATTTGATGTACGCCTTAGAGCCAAGTATTGTAGATTTAATCACCTTATTCGGAGCTCCACTCACTTTTGTGGTAGGAGGCGTCCTGATTCTAAGCACGGGACTGTTAATGCGTCAAACTGCCGGGCAATTAGACACCTTACAGCAAGAAAGTGTTCCACAGAAGAAGTCTGCCTCCTCTCACTACGGTTTGATTTTATTACTAGGATTAACCTTTGGGTTATGTACTTCTTTGTTCTTCAATGTGTTTCCAGGAGTTTTGCAAGAGAGAATTCCTTTCCTCACGGCAGATGGTTTTCGGGGTTCTTACTTCGTGTCTGCGCTCATTGCTCTGGCGGCGGTGGTGTCTTGGCCGATTAGTATTTGGATCCAGCGTTGGAAACTGAATCAAGTAGCCATCGTGGGGTTTATCCTCATTTTGGTTTTGAGCGTGGGTATTTTGTTTATTCCGGTGGCTGAGGTCGTGCTGATATTAGCCATTTGTTACCCGATTGCTTTTAGTATGGTTTCCGTGAGTACTCTGCCGATTGTATTTCGCTACCTTTCTGCGCCTCACAAAGTGATGGGAATTGGTTTGTTTTTCAGTGGCTCGGAGCTACCCAATAGTTTGATCGAGATTTTTCAAGCGCTCTGATTCGTATGATTAGTCGCACTTGATTATTCTCCTTTTTAGGGCTTTTCAGGGATATTTTCTATTTTTCACTTACTCAATCCAGGAGAGATAATCTATGATTGAAAAAACTAATCGCTTGTTTTTTTAGTTTTATTGAAGCATTACAAATTAAGGAAAAAATATGAACGCAAAACAAGCTCAAATCGGCGTACTAGTGGTCAATTTAGGAACTCCAGACAGTCCTGCTACTGGTGATGTACGGAAGTATTTAAGAGAATTTTTGATGGATGCTCGGGTGGTTGATGTTCCTTATTTACTCAGATTTATATTGGTTAATCTAATCATCGCCCCTTTCCGAGCCCCCAAATCAGCTAAAATCTACCGAGAAGTGTGGGAAGAAAGAGGCTCTCCTCTCAAGTTTTACGGTGAAGACGTGGTGAAAATGCTTCAAGAAGCATTGGGCGCGCGCTACGAAGTAGTCTTGGGAATGCGCTACCAAAGTCCCAGCCTCAAATCAGCTTTGGGTCAACTGAAAGACCGAGGTTTGGAGAGAATTATCGTGATTCCACTTTTTCCTCAATATGCGTCGGCCACCACGGGGTCGGTGAAAGAAAAGGTTATGCGAATCGTGAAAGATTGGCAAATTATCCCAGAAATGACTTTTGTCCATAGTTTTTTTGATCATCCCCAATTCATCAAGGCTTTTGCCGAGGTAGGCAAAAAACACATCGAGGAACAGGATTATGACCATTACATTTTTTCTTACCACGGCCTTCCTGAGAGGCAAATCCGAAAAGGCGATTCTACTGGCACTTGCCTGAAAGCAGCCAAGGAAAATAAAGAATTGGCCGGACAAGCCAATTGCTGCGCTACCCTCCACCCACTTAACAAAAGTTGCTACCGCGCTCAATGTTTCGAGACTACCCGCTTGTTGGCTAGCGAATTGAGCATTCCCGAAGAAAAATACACAGTTTGCTTTCAATCACGCTTAGGGAATGATCCTTGGATCAAGCCTTACACCGAAGATCTCATCAAGGAATTGGTGAAAGAAGGCAAGAAGAAAGTGCTGGCGTTTTCCCCTTCTTTCGTAGCTGATTGCTTGGAAACTACGATTGAGATTGGTGAAGAATATAAAGAGATTTTTGAAGAAGAAGGAGGCGAGCACTGGCAACTCGTAGAAAGTCTCAATAATAGCTCGGTTTGGGTAGAAACTCTGAAGTCCTTGGTGCATACTTATGATGAGCTTCCGCCCAAAATGTCTTCCTCGGTGGCGACTAAGGCATCTCAGGTCGATACCCAATAGAAAGCACTGATTATGCTAAAAATCGCTTGGGAAGAGGTTTATGTTTTAAAATTACCGCCCAAACATCGCTTCCCGATGGAAAAATACGGCCTCTTGCCAGAACAATTGCTGTACGAGGGTACAGTTTCAGAAGAGAATTTCTTTGCTCCTGGTCAAATTGACGAAAAATACATTCTCAATACCCACGAAGCAGATTATTGGCACCGACTCAATCATTTGGAATTAAGTCGGCAAGAGATTCGAGCCTCCGGTTTTCCACTCAGCCGTGCGCTAGTAGATCGTGAAATAACTATCGCTCAGGGTACACTTCAATGTGCTCTTTACGCGCTGAAGTACGGAGTAGCCATAAACGTAGCCGGAGGCACTCACCACGCCTTTACCAACAAGGGAGAGGGTTTTTGTCTGCTCAATGATATAGCCATGGCCTCTAACTATCTGTTAGAGCAGGGTTTGGCCAAGCAAATCTTGGTGATTGATTTGGATGTGCATCAGGGCAATGGCACGGCAGAAATTTTTCGGAATGAACCTCGGGTTTTTACCTTCAGCATGCATGGAGCCAAGAATTACCCTTTGCGTAAAGAAAAATCCGATTTGGATATTGGTCTGCCCGACAAAACGGGAGATGAGCTTTATCTCAAGCATCTCAAAACTACGCTTCCAAGATTGATGGATGAGGTGGAGCCAGATTTTATTTTCTACCTATCAGGAGTAGATATTTTAGAGACAGATAAGCTAGGTCGTCTGAGCGTGAGTTTGCAAGGTTGTCGTGAGAGAGATAAGTTTGTCTTCGAAACCTGCCAGCGTCATCAATTGCCTGTAGCTGTGAGTATGGGCGGCGGTTATTCTCCGCGTGTGGCCGATATTGTGGATGCCCACGCACAAACTTATCGTTTGGCACAAGAGATTTATTTCTAAGCGAGTTCCCTTATAGAAATTTTACTTCTCTCCCGTTGCGCATTTTATGGGGCACAATTTTTCACACAATTACCCCAAGGGTCAATGTAGTAGTCTTTTTCTGCGAGGGTAACTGCCGCTTGCCTATTTGTAAAATCAGCGGCATAATCATAAATAATTGGGATCACTACTTCACCGCTTTGCTGAATATAGCCTTTTTTACCATTTAATTGTACCAAGGCTAATCCATCGTGGAAAGGAGCGATTTTTTCATAACGGGGTGGGACCAAAGTGTAGCCTGATTTATGTACCAATCCGTACTGCCCAGTCATGCTCACCCGAACAAAGGATTTGTCTAGCTCTTGCACCTCCTCATAAACGAAAGGACTGATGGGCCTATTTCCTGAATAAAGAGCGTATTTGCCCTCTTTTTTTAACCCAATTAGGCTCTGAGAAAATATTTTGATTTCATCAAACTCAGCTTCTAAAACCATCTCTCCGTCTAGGTTAATCAAACCCACTTGACCCAATTGATTGACCACGGCATAGCCCTGATCAAAGTCAGATACTTTTTCATAAATGAGGGGTACGATTTCGCTTCCAGTTTGATCTAAAAAACCCCATTTGTCAGCCTCAGAAACCGCTGCTCTTCCTTGCTTAAAAGATCGGACAAAGCTATAACGAGCGTTGGTAATCATATTGCCTCTCTGATCTATGAAGCCATATTTCGCGTCTGGGTAGGACCAAAAAGGAGCTATTTTTTCACTAAAATCATGGATTTTGATGTCCATCACATCTTCTAAATCATAGAGCGAAGAAGGAGCGTGTTGATAAGAGTCAAAATAACCAAAATGGGTTTGGGAGCCAAAAAACATCAAAATTAAGACCGAAACGGCCATCGCCAACCAAGCCAAATAATGTGACACGGGAGGGCGACTGGGCATACTTTTTACTTTTGGCTGGACGGCACTCCTCGGCTTACTCGGATAGGGGCTGTAATAATTGTGCGCTTTTGGCTGGAAATCTTGCCAGGCTTCCGCCCACTCACTGGCTTTGGGGCGAACCTCAGGCTGGTCATGTCCTTGCTCAAAACAGCGAAGGAAAAGCCCTTGTATTTCGGATGGGAGTGCTTGGAAATTTTGGTGAGGCAGGGGAATGACTCGAAAACAATCCGCTTTTGCGCCCAGAGGCAAAATGCCGGCTTGTATCTTGTCTTCGTGGGAAATCAATTTCCGATATTGATCTTGGGTAGTTCCCGTGTAAGGGTGCAATCCAAAGAGTATTTTATAGAAAACCACCGCCAAGGAAAAATTGTCCCAGCTGGCAGGAATCAGATTTTTTTGCCAGTTGAAACCTTTAAACTCGGCCGGGCTGTACTCTGCAGTTACTTTTTGTGCTGGAAAAAGCATTTGCCCTGCTCGGATAATTTCTAAGGAATCTAAATCTAGTAGAGAAACTCGCCCGTCGTACTGTACTTTGATATTTTCAGGTTTTAAATCGGCAAGCACGTAATTTTGGCTAGCGTGTAGTTCACCTACCGTGTGGGCAAGATGATAGCATACCCGTGCCCGATGGGACAGATTCCTGACTTGGCGGCGATCGTAGCGTTCGTGCCACGTCCATTCTAAGCGCGTGGGTAATTTCAAAGCTGATAGCACAGTAAGATCATAAGCTCCTCTGGCGAGGGGCATTTGAAAACCGACGAAATTTCCTTGCTCATCATAGAGTAATTCTGCTGGCCAGGCTATTGCCTCTGGGTCAGATAGTGCAGGAGGATGCGCCACCATGTGGGCGATTTTTTTCGCTTTTTGCGGTTTGCGTTCGTGAGGGTGATAAAGTTTGACGACCTGGTTTGTACCGTTCTCCGCAAGGAGCATACGATGTATGTTTCCTTCTCCTCCCCTTCCAAAAGGAGCATCTTCGATCTGACGTAATTTTCCTTGGCTAGTATAAAGATGCATGGTATTACAGGATTAGTCTAATCTAAGGATTTTCAGAGCAGTTGCCTACGCAATGGCCGCTGTGGTCAATGAACAAATAGTTTCCTTCTCTTTTTACAAAAGCCCAACCGCCTTTAAAATCCTTGGCTTCTTCATAATGTGTGGGAATCACCATTTCTCCAGCCGTATTCACGAAGCCATATTGATTGTGTAGTTTCACGGCGGCTAATCCTTCATGGAAGGCACGAATTTCATCATACATAAACAAGGTCAAGATTTTACCCTCCCGATCGATCAAACCCCACTTTTCTCCCAAGCGAACCGGTGCTACTCCCGACTGAAAACTTCTCACTTCATCGTAGATCGCAAAAGCGATGGTTTTCCCGGTCATATCCACAAATCCATATTTATTATGGAGCATGACATAAGTAATGCCCTCGTGAAAATTGCGCGAGATATAATCGTATTCTGGCCGGATGATTTCTTTCCCAGTTCGATCTAAGAAACCATAGCGACCTTCTCTTCGCACCCTGGCGAGTCCTTGGTAAAAATCATCTACTTCTTCATATTGAATGGGGGTGATGGCTCGCCCTTCTACATTGATAAATCCCCAAAGATGTCCTAGCCTCACCTTGGCAAGTCCGTGGTTAAACCTGCCCACGTAGTCATAATATTGTTGGTAAGACCTTCCGTTTTGGCTTTCTAGGAGGTAATCAGGGCAATTTTCTATACATTGTCCTTCCTCGTTGATATAAAACCAAGTACCGTGTAACATGACACTGGCCTTATTTTGATAGAAAAATTTCACAGCATCTTCATAAACGACGGGGGTAATTAGGCGCCCGTGTTGATCTATGTATCCATACTTCCCATCTTTTTTCACTCGCGCACGCCCTTCATAAAAATCTTCCACTTCATCATAATATTTATAAAGTGCATTTTTGCTGGGAAGAATTTCGTCGTTAAAATCCAAGTGGTAGTCTGTTTCCTCGGGGAGTTTAAAATCAAGGTCATAATCGCTACGATAATGATAGCGGTGCTGAGGCATGAAAAAAATCACCGAGAAAAGGATCAAAATCAAACAAATGGCTGCAATCAGAGAATTCTCGCGGTGCTGAGCCAGATAAATAGGTTTAGGAGCAGGATTTGGGGCACTTTTGGGTTTGCGAACAGGCCGCGGTTTGGGATAGGGGTTGCGGTATTTTTCTGTGTAAATCTGAGGGTGCTCCAGTTGCTGGCACCATTCTTCGGCCTTGGGGCGGCAATCAGGTTGCAGATAGCCTCGGTCAAAACAGCGCAAAAAGAGTTCTTGCCATCGAGGAGATAAGGCTTGGAAGTTTTGATGAGGGCGAGGAACCACTTGAAAACAGCCCGAGAGTGAACCGTTAGGGAAGTAGCCCGCTTGAATTTTTTGTTCGTGGGAGACCAAATTTCCATAATTAGGCTTAACTGTTCCGGCAAAAGGGTGCAAGCCAAAAAGTACCTTGTAAAAAACGACAGCCATAGAAAAACGATCCCAGCTCTCTGGAATTAAATCCTGCTTGAAGTCCAAGTGCCTCAACTCCGCGGGACTGTATTCACTACTCAATTTTTCGGCAGGAAAAATCAATTCTTGCCCCTCCATGACCTCGATCGAGTCAATATCGATTAGGGATACATTTCCGTTATAACTGATTTTAATATTTTCTGGCTTAATGTCCACGAGTACATAGCGCCCAGTTTGGTGCAATTGGTCAATGGCGGCAGCTACATTGTAGCAAACCTTGGCCAGATGAATAAATCCGGAGACGTGGCTACGATTGTACTTTTCGCGCCAATCGGGTGAGAGTTTACGAGAAGGCTTGAGACCAGCCAGTACGGTGAGGTCGTGATTCCCCCTGGCTTTTTTCATCAGGAAACCTGCGAACTTGCCTTCTTGAAAAACAAGCTCCTCGGGCCAAATCACAGAAAAATCATCTCGCAAGGTAGGACGGTGCTGAATCAGGTAATTCAGTTTAGCTTGTCGCTCTGGCTTTTGTTCCTTAGGATGATAGATCTTGACCACATAATTTCTAAGTACTTGTGGCTGTATTATTTCGTGAACATTTCCTTCTCCTCCTTTTCCTAAGGGCTGAGGATTAATCTCAATAAGAGGATGGTGATCGCTATGAAAAAACATGCAGTGAATGATAAAAATCCAAACTCTTTTTCTAGTTAAAGTGGGAGCTTTATGATCTTATCATTCGTGATGATCTATTCCCCTGAGGGACAATCTTTTACACAAAAACCTCGGTGATTAATATAGTAGGTCTTCTGATGATATTTTGCTCGGGCAATACCAAAGGTAAATTCGCCCAGTTGATCATACTTTGGTGCGATCAATTCTCTCCCTTTGTCATCAATATAGCCCCATTTATTCTGGATTGCAACTTTTGCTCCTCCATTAACATCTAGCACGAGCTCGTCATAGCGAGGTAGGCAAATAATTTTGCCGAAATGGTTTATCAAACCAATTTTTCCATCGATTTGGATTTGAATTAGGTAATCATTCAGCCATTTTGTATTTCCAGCTAAGTTTTGTGCCTGATTCAGGATTTGCCATTGATGACTCTTGAAGATAAGGAAAAAAAGTTTTTCCTGCCAATATATTTTTTCTATTTGTGTGTAAATAATGGGTAAAACCTCTCGCCCCTGATGGTCAATGTAGCCATAGTAGGCTCCTTTTTGCACCTTAGCCAAGCCGAATTCATAATTCCAAGCACGGTCATAAATGAGAGGGACGCTGATTTGCAGGTTTTCGTCGATGAAGCCAAAGCGATTTTCCAGTTCTACCCAAGCTTTTCCTTCGGAGAAGGTTCCTCTTTGCGCAAAGGTTTTTCCTTCGGTTGCGGAGGTCGTGAGAGCCGGGGTCATAGATGCAGATTCTCGTTGTATTTCAGCAGCCGGTGGAGAGGAAGAAAGAATAGACATAAGCCCCAGCCCTAGCAAAGAAAGCATCAGCCCGTGTACCCAAAGCGTGGGCGGTCTTTGCTTATGCGTTCTTTGTAATCTTGGTGAAGAACTAGCGGTTTTGCTGCTTGAAAGCGGCAGAGGCTGAAAGTCTCGAGGGCTTAGTGCTTCCAAGACAGTTTGCCAAGCTTGGGCATCTGGGCGTTTCTCAGGGTGCGCCCCGCCTTCGTCCAAAGCTAGAAAAAACAATTCCCTAACCGCAGCAGGTAAAGACCAGAAATTGACGTGTGGGTGTGGTATTACGCTCAGATGCTGCGCTTTCTGACCGTGGACAAATAATCCTGCTTGGATTTTTTCCTGATGTGAATGAAGCTTTTCATAATGATTATCTCCGGTGGCCGCAAATGGATGGATACCGGTTAAAATTTTATAAAAAATCACCGCCAACGAGAAATGTGACCAATGACTCGAGAAACCAGCGTGGTGGTAACTTAGATTGATTCGCTCGGAGGGGCAATATTCGTTACTTAGTTTACGCGCCTGAAATCGTACTTTTTTACCAGAAAAAACTTCAACCGAGTCCAAATCAATTAAGCTTACCTCTCCTTTCAAGTTTACCAGAATATTTTCTGGTTTGAGGTCTACTAATCGATAGCGGCCATCTTGATGTAATTTTTGTACGGCCTTCGCAATCTGCAAGCAAACTTGACTCAGGTGCCAGAGTCCTTGTAGGTTTTTACGATCATAGTGGATTTTCCAGCTCTGGGAAAGCCTTTTAGGAAATCCTAGGCTGGACAGTGCGGAAAGATTCTCACTGAATTTGGCTTTAGACATCAGGTATCCTACAAAACGATTTGCCTCGTCATAGACTAAGTATTGCGGCCAAATCAAGGAACCTTCTGATAAATCAGCCGGAGGGTTTTGAATCAAATATTGGAGCTTGGCGGCTTGTTGTGAATCTCGTTCTTGGGGATGGTATATTTTGACCACGGATTGACGAAAACGTGGTGGTTCTATTACTTCATGGATTTGCCCTTCCCCTCCCTTGCCAAGAGGAGTTTGTTTGACTTTGATTCTTACGGGGCGATGGTCAAGGATAAAAAAAGACATCATCGAGTTCTATTCATTCATGGTTAGGTATAGAGAGACTAATCCCAAGGTTATCTGAGAAGATAATTCCAGAAATTACAAATTTGGAGTTTATCCTAGTAAAGACAGCAAAGATGAAGAATAGTGTGTAATGCCTATTAAATCCCAAATAGTATGCCAACTGCCTGAGTCGAGACGATTTGCCGATAAAAATAGATGAAACTATAAGTAAGAAAAGATGAACACATCCATCTTTGGGACGAATTACCTGAGGGTAGATTTGTGTTTGGCTCCTCGTCCTCGCCTACACACTCGCTTTTGGCTTGTTATAAGTCTAAAATTAAGCAGAGGGAGTAGTTTAAGCCATCTTCGTGAAGAGGTTATATAAGGTAGGTTTTTGGAGTATTTTTTTAGCAGTCAGCTTTCAGATTACAGATATTAACGATTAAGAACCGGACTGAATGCTCAAAGCTGACTGCTACAAATATTTAGGCTGCCTCTGGCTCGTGGATTGTAATTTTGTTGATCTTGTCGCCTTGGCGAATTTGGTCAATCACTTCTAAGCCCTCGACCACCTTACCAAAGCAGGTATGTTGTCGGTCTAGGTGCTGTGTCTTGGCTCGGCTCAGACAGACAAAGAACTGTGATCCGCCCGTATTTCGTCCAGCGTGAGCCATCGAGAGCACTCCTCGGTCGTGGTATTGCTTATCGCCATCTAGTTCGCAATCAATCGTATAGCCAGGTCCTCCGCGTCCGTCGCCTTTGGGGCAACCGCCTTGAATCACAAAATCGGGGATTACACGGTGGAAGGTCAGGCCATCGTAAAAACCATCTTTGGAGAGTTTTACGAAGTTGGCGACAGTGTTGGGTGCGTCGTCATCGTAGAACTCCACTTTCATATTTCCTTTTTCGGTTTGAATTTCTGCAGTTGTCAAAACTTTCGAGTTTTAGTGAAACATTAAAACCCGAAGATAGGAAATTTCCCTAAATTAATTATCAAAATCTCTTGCTTCTCAGCCCAAGGCTTCAATTCTTGCCAAAAATGGCTCACGATATTTATTGCTGATAGACAGTGCCTTTTCTCCAATGTAAACTTGATTATGCTCAATGCGATCAATTTTTTTGAGATTCACAATGTAGGAGTTATGAATGCGAATAAAAGACTCTGGGGGAAGTTTTTGCAAGATTTCATAAATCTGTAAACGAGAAAGTATTTTCTGGGATGGAGTGTGAATGCTCACGTAATTACCACTGCCTTCCACGTAGAGAATTTCCTCAAAAACCAACCTGACTTTTTTGTAGCCATCTCCCACGAACATAAAAGATTCATTTTCAGCAGCTTTCACTGGCTCTTCGGTGGCTTGCATTAAGCTTTTGACTTTATTCACAGCTTGCCAAAAACGATCAAACTCAAAAGGCTTGAGCAGATAATCTACGGCTTCTACCTCGTAACTTTGCACGGCATACTCGGAATAAGCGGTGGTAAAGACGATGTAATATTTCAAGCGCAATTGCCGAATCAGATCAAAGCCCGTGAGTAGGGGCATATTAATATCCAAAAAGATCAAATCTACTGGATGATTTTTCAGGTAAGCTAGTGCTTGTTCGGGATCGCTGAAAGAAGCATCTAAGCTCAGCTCATCCAGTTTGGCCGCGTGGAACCCAATGACTTCCAAGGCTTTGGGTTCATCATCCACGGCGATGCTATGAATTTGTCTGGTCTTCACAAATACTTATTTGTTTCTGATTTCTAATTCAACACTGAATACATTGTGTTCTCTGCCCACGGAAAGCTTATGTCGTTTGGGGTAAATCAGCTGGAGGCGTTTCTCGACATTCTCAATTCCAATTCCAAAACCTTTTTCAAAATCCGAAGCATAGCGGCTATCGTCTACGCTATTAATCAATTGAAAATGAATCCATTGCTCATTACAAGTAAATTGCAAGAAAAGCGTGGAGGGTTCCTTGGGGTTGATGCCGTGCTTGAAGGCATTTTCTACAAAGGGAATCAAGAGCATGGGGGCAATGGATTGATCTTGGGCAATATCTAGGTGAATATCAATATCGTGTTGCACGGAGCTTCGCATCAACTGCAATTTAATATAATCCTGAAGATATTTTACCTCCTTGTGCACGGATACAAATTCTTTGGTATTGTCCTCGAGCATATAACGGATCAGATTAGACATTTTAGCGATGCTCTCGGCCGTCTTGGCACTCTGCTCCTCG
Organism: uncultured Cytophagaceae bacterium; assembly: GCA_964551015.1. Lineage (GTDB taxonomy): Bacteria > Bacteroidota > Bacteroidia > Cytophagales > Microscillaceae > CAZKBP01. The sequence continues at coordinate 140,266 of CAZKBP010000007.1, forward strand.
AGGGCGGTAGCATAGAGGATATTCAGGGAGTTAAAAATAAAATGCGGGTTAATTTGGGATTTCAAGAGCTGTAATTCGGCTGTTTTGGTATTGGCGGTAAAAGCATAATTATTCAGTCGACCCACGATCTGCCAGCGAATCACGCCGTAGCCTCCCGACGTGATCAAGGTAAAAAGGATCGTAGGTACTACCTCTTGCATCAATTCGTCCCCCTCTGCACCCGTGAGAATACCAAAGATCAATACAAGCAAACTTAGGGAGGCCGTGATGGTCAGGTAGCTCGTAAATTCTCGCTTGAACAAATAAGGAATCAAAATCAAGGCGTGCGCAAAAAATAAAGTACCAACGACCAGAAAAATTTGAAATTTTTGCGGGCTATTCACATCCAAAATCAGAAAGACAAATCCGGTAAAAAGAGCGTGGATCAAAATTTCTGATATTTCGGAGCGCTGTCGCAAATGAGGAAGACGGAATTTCATGGTAATAGGGTTTTGGTTTTAAAAAATGATTCAGTAGTTATGGGTGATTGGTGGTGAGCCTTTTTTCGAGGTTTCATCACCGATTTTTCCCAGTATTTTGATGAACAAGTGATTAAAACTACAGAAAACCCCAAAAGCTTTCAAAAAAAAGGGGTACTTGGTGGGAATTAAGGTGTGTTTTGGGAGCTACCCGTTGCCGATCACAAGTTGAGTTTGTGATCTCCAAGATTTTCTGGGATATTTTACGCGGGTATTTTTTTTGAGATAGCGAATCAGTTGTTTTGATGTAAATCTTCATACTCATAGCAGCAATGCGCTTTGTTTCTGAGAGAACTCAGAGCCCACTTTTCCGCTTGTTGCTAATCCTTTTGTATCTCCTATGAAAAAGTATAGTTTGAGATTACAAGTTATAGAAAATTATTCTTTACAAGCAAAATCTATAACTTGCAACCCAAAATTTCTAACTAATCAGAAAGCCAATTTCGCATCATTTCCATACCATACTCAGTCAGGATGGATTCGGGGTGAAATTGTACGCCTTTGACATCGTATTGAGTGTGGCTCAGTGCCATCAAGTTTTGCTGGGTATCTCGTCCGGTTACACGGAGGCTGCCGTTGATCGTACGCTCATCCACGACCCAAGAGTGATAATGCGCGATCTTGAAGGTAGCAGGGAGATTTTGGAATAGCTTTTCATCTTCTACCAAGATGGTGTTTTGAGAAGCGATGCCGTGGAGTACTTCGGGCAGGTTGAGAAGCTTCGCGCCAAAGGCTTCGCCAATAGCTTGGTGCCCCAAACAAACGCCTAAAATACTCTTACTGGGAGCATATTCTCGAATCAAATCCAACATGATCCCTGCTTCTACGGGAATGCCTGGCCCGGGAGAGAGCAAGATTTTGTCGTATGATTTGACTGCTTCCAGAGGGATTTTATCGTTTCGGTAAATGTCCATCTCATAACCTAGCTCACGAATCATGTGCACGAGGTTGTAGACAAAAGAGTCGTAATTATCTAAAACTAATATTTTCATTTTTTTAGTGGTAAGGTAGCTTTTATTTTCTGAACACAGAGACACGGAGACACAGAGTAAACCGCCGAGTACTCTCCTAGCTCCTAAATTCTATATTCTATCTAATTTTACTAAAATACATTTTCGGTAGCTTTTATTTTCTGAACACAGAGACACGGAGACACAGAGGAAACCGCCGAGCCTAACTCCTAGCTCCTAAATTCTATCTCCTTTCTCCTTTCTTTAAAATCCAATTTCGGTGGCCATTTGCATGGCGTGGCGCAGCGCACCCAGTTTGTTATTGACTTCTTCTAGCTCGCCTTGGGGGGAAGATTTAGACACGATCCCACCTCCCGCTTGGTAGTATAAACGATTGTTTTTGCTGAGGAAAGAGCGAATCATGATGGCATGATTGACATCTCCCTTGAAGCTGATAAAGCCAATCGCTCCGCCGTAATAGCCACGGTTTTGGTTTTCATATTGATTGATGAGTTCCATGGCTTTGTACTTGGGTGCGCCCGAGAGTGTTCCGGCTGGAAAAGTATCGGCGTAAAGTCTCAAATTAGATTTTCCTCTTTCAATCTGAGCTGTCACTTTAGATACCAAGTGAATCAAGTGCGAGTAATATTGAATTTCCTTAAAAGTCTCCACTTGTACTTGGGAGCCATTGCGGCTCAGGTCATTGCGAGCCAAGTCTACGAGCATAACGTGTTCGGCGTTTTCTTTTTCATCATCAAACAAACGATGGGCGAGTTGGGCATCTTCTTGGTCATTGCCGGTTCGCTTGATCGTACCCGCGATGGGGTGAATCTCCGCAACATCATTTTGAATCCGCAGTTGGGCTTCGGGCGAGGAGCCAAAGATTTTGAAGTTCCCGTAGTCAAAATAAAAAAGATATGGCGAAGGATTGATTGAGCGCAAAGCCCGATAGACATTAAATTCATCTCCTCTGAAGCCCTGGTCAAACTGTCTCGATAGTACAATCTGAAATACATCTCCTCGCTGGCAATGTTTGATCCCGTTTCTGACCATTTCGCGGTAGCTTTCATCTTCTAGATTAGAGCGTTCTTCTCCTTGTAGCTCAAACTGATAGGCGGGAAAGTTCTTGCTGCGAATTACCGTCTCCACGCCTTCTAGTCCGCCGTTGGGGGTTTCCATGCCTTCGCAGGTGTGCTCGAAGATGTAAAGCTCATTCTTGAAATGATTGATAGCAATTACATATTGGTAGACGTGGTAGAGTAAGTCAGGAATTTGTCTTTCTGAGTTGGTAAAAGTTTGGATTTCCAAATCCTCGAAGTAGCGCACCCCGTCGTAAGCAGTATAGCCAAAAAGTCCATTTTGGGGAAAATTAAAGCGATCTTCTTCTACTTTAAAATTTAGCACGAACTGCCGGAAGGCATCAATTACATCGGGTTGTCCCTCTTTCCTGAAAACCGTTTCGGGAGCTTGACCGGGATACTCTGAGATAATCTTGTCTCCTCTTACCTCGAAGCGAGCCATGGGTTGAAAACAGATATAAGAAAAGCTGTTCTCGTTCCCGTGATAATCGGAGCTTTCCAGCAAAATGGTGCTTGCATACTTATCACGGAGCTTAAGGTAAATACTCACGGGCGTCAGTGTATCCGCCAATAATTTTTTGTGTTGGGTGGTAATTTGGTACATATTTTTTAGGATTACAGGTTGCTACCCAAAAATAAAAAAGGCTCACTGCGAACAGCAAGCCTCTCGGTTTATGGAATTTATTTTTAAACTACATCCACACAGGAGTACTGTTCACAGAATTAAAGTTACTGTGCCAATGCCACCAAATGTTATGTAGATTGATTAATCGCATCTTGTTTTTCTTGTCGCAATAATAGCCAAGGCTTTTTTAGGAAGCAAGCTTTTTTTGTTTTTTTGTTTTAAGAGATTAGGAGCTAGGAGTCAGGAGCTAGGAGTTAGGAACTAGGAGAGTACTCGGCTGTTTCCTCCGTGTCTCCGTGTTCAAAAAATAAAAACTACCGAAATTAGATTTTAAAGAGAGCACTCGGCTGTTTCCTCCGTGTCTCTGTGTCTCCGTGTTCAGAAAATGAAATTGAATTTTAGAGAGGAGTTAGAAGTCACTATCTCTCGAGTAAAGTCTTGAAACCCGGGCAAATAAAATTCAAGCAGCTGACTACCAGAGCTTAAAACTCGATAACACTTAGCTCCTCTCCCTAACTCCTAAATGCTAACTTCTACTTGATTTCAAACTCAATTCTACGGTTTAAGGCACGCCCTTCTTCGGTATCGTTCTTGGCTTGGGGGCGAGTTTCTCCATAACCTTGGTAAGAAAGGCGTTCCGAGGCAACTCCCGCCTCTACGAGATAGTCATAAACGGATTTGGCACGGTTAAGCGAAAGCTCTTTATTGGCAGCGGGGGTTCCGATATTATCCGTGTGTCCAGCGATTTCGCCTTTGACTTCGGGATTTTCGGTCATAAACTTGACGAGTTCATCTAGTTCAGTTTTAGATTTTTCTTGAAGTTCGTATTTATTGTAATCAAAGAAAATATTGTTCAGGCGGAAGGTTGTCCCCTTGGTAATCGGGTCCAAGGGAATGTTGATTTCCAGTGGTTCTACATCCTTACCCTCGGTGTAGTTGAAGGTCAAGCTTTTGAAGGCATAGCCTTTTTTGCTGACTTCTAGGGCGTACTCGGAGCCTTCACTGATCACGATCAGGTACTCGCCATTTTGGCCGTCGGAGTTGACAGAAGCTTGTTTAATATCGTCGGTCAGGTCAAAAAGCTCGATTTCAGCTTCTAGTTTTTCTTTAGTCTGAGAATCGTAGACATAGCCTTTGACATAATTACTTTTGAATTTAGGTTGAATAGATTCGGGCACGTCAAACTCATGCAATACACTGCTGATGTAACGGCCATTTTCTGTTTCTTCTAAGGAGTAATAGCCTTTTTGTCCGTCTGTGCTGATAAAAAGTGCCAGTTGATCTTCATAAGTATTGACGGGATAGCCAAGATTCCGAGGTTCGGTCCATTCTTTATTGACATAGTCTGCCGTGTAAAGATCATAACCACCGTAGCCCGGATAGCCATCTGAGCCAAAGAATAAGGTCTTGCTATTCGGGTGAATAAAAGGAGATACTTCTTCCATGGGCGTATTGATCTCTAGATTTTGGGCGGGTCGCCATTGATCGTCTTCTCCCAAAGTACTTGACCAGATATCTTTCCCGCCTTTGCCACCGGGGCGGGTGGAGATAAAATAAATCGTTTTGCCGTCGGCAGAGAGTGAGGGCTGAGATTCCCATTGGGGAGAATTGATATTCGGTCCCAAATTGATGGGTTCCGACCAAGTATCACCTTGTTTGTAAGAGATAAACAGATCACATTGCCCGTAATTTTCTCGGCTACGGCGGTCGCAGGAGGTAAAGACCAGTACTTTGCCATCCGCTGAGATACTGGCGGTTCCTTCATTCTCAGCGCTATTGATATTAGCAGAGATAGACTCAGGATCAGTCCATTGCCCGTCTTTTTTGTAGCTTACATAAAGATTTTCGTCAGAATCATAGCTATTGCGAGGCGGTGTACTTCGTGCTGTAAATACGATGGTATTTTGATCTCCGGTGAGTGCTGGAAAGTACTGTAAATAAAATTGATTGAGTGGTTTAGAAAGTGGCTGAGACTTGAAGTCTAGAGGGTTTTTCATGCCTTGCTCGGCGTAGTTGCAGTCGGCTACTACTTTTTTGATTTTGGTGATAAATTTGTCCTTAGCGGGATTGAGTGCTAAGAATTTTTCACCTGTCTGGCGCGCTTCATCATATTTACCCTTACTGATGTAGTAAAGACAAAGATAATAATAGGCACCCTTGAATTTAGGATCATCTGGAGCGGCTCTAATGGTTTCTTGAAAATACTTGAGTGCTTCGGCGTTGTACTGAAGCAATTGGAAAGTAGTGGCTAGTCGGTAATGCGCTTCGGCAAAATTTTCATCCACACGGATTGCTTTCTGCAATTCTGCAATGCCTTCATCAAAACGACGAGCGCGGAAGTATTCATTCGCTTTATCGTAAAGTTTGATGGCTTTCTTGGAGCTAGTTGTGTATTTCTGGGCAAATGCCGAAGAAAAAGACACACAAAATAGCAGGAGAATAAGTAAGGAGAAATTTACAATTTTTCTTTTCATGGCTAGGGGATATTCATATACTTATGCGTTTGTAAAGAAACGATCCATTTGGGGCTTTGCTTCACATATTCAATTATTTTTGGGAGCATCTGGTTTGATTTTCCCCATTCGGGCTGCAAGAAAAGTCGGCAGTCGGGTCGCATTTTTGCAGCAAAGCTTTCTGCCCAGGGCAAGTCACTTTGATGATAAATGATTACTTTCAACTCATCGGCTTTCTCATAAATTTCGGGCAGAGGTTTTTTAAATTTTTTTGGGGAAAAACAAATCCAATCCAGTTCTCCCGAAAGCGGATGTGTCCCCGAAGTTTCTATATTGATCTGGAAGCCTTCCCGATGTAAAGCGTCACAAAGTGTGCCTAAATCGTGCATTAGTGGCTCTCCTCCCGTAATGACGGCCAAACGGGCGGGAGATTGCAGGGCTTGCTTTACAATTTCCTCGACAGATAACAAGGGATGTGCCTGCCAGTCCCAAGATTCTTTAACATCGCACCAATGACAGCCTACATCACATCCTCCTAACCGGATAAAATAAGCCGCTTGCCCCTGAAAATGCCCTTCTCCCTGGATGGTGTAGAAAGCTTCCATCACGGGTAAGGGGTCAGTAAAACGGCCAACTTCTGTATTTTCTGGGCTCGAGTAATCTACTTCGGTATTGAGCATAGCTTTCTAAATTAAGGGTACAATCTAAGCTTCTTATTCTGAGAAAAACAGGAGAAGCCTGAAAACAGCTCACGACTCACTGCTCCCGTGTACTTTCTTCAAAACAAATCTTTGCCTAAATAATTCACCCACCAAAAACACAGGCGTGACGAAAGTCAAGGTGGTTTGTAATAACAATCCCCAAGCAGAGCCAGCCAGTAAAGCGATTAGTAAAAAGAAGATGCAAGTAGCTAAAACAACAAAAAGCCCCGTGGAAAAGACCACTCGGAAGAAAAGCCCCTGCCCCTTGGCAAACTGGCGCATGACATTATCACTGAATATTACCAACAGCCCCGTGATTGGAAACTGAAAGGCAATGTACACGAGCACATTGATCGTTTTACTCAAAAAGCCAATAAATAATAGCTTCACCACTTCGGATTGAATGAAAAAAAAAGTAAGCACCGCGAACTGAGTAATGGTATGTATCCAGTAGCTACCAAACAGGGTTCGATTTTTTTTCTCTTTTAGAAAGTCTAGGAATGCCATAAGCTTTTGCTAATTTTTAAATCGCAGATCACAAATTGTAAATTCTTGTTCTTCGGCCATCATCTTTTGCGCAATTAGCCGACAAGTAGCTGGCTAAAAAACTTATAATCTGCCATTTCCAACCTGTAATTTTTCTAATAAATTTTCTTTTGTGCTGCCATCAAAGTATTGATTAACAAGCCCGTAATAGTCATCGGGCCTACGCCTCCGGGGACGGGTGTCAAATAAGAAGCTTTCTCTTGGACAGCTTCAAAATCCACATCACCAGTTAAACGATAGCCTCGTTTTTTGCTGGGATCATCTACCCGATTCGTACCCACATCAATGACCACAGCTCCTTCCTTGACCATATCAGCACTTACAAAATGCGCTCGGCCAATGGCCACGATCAGAATATCGGCTTGGCGGGTAAATTCGGCAATATTTTGGGTACGGCTATGACAAATCGTTACCGTCGCGTTGCCAATAGGCGTACTTCGGGACATCAAGATGCTCACCGGAGTGCCTACCAATTGGCTTCGCCCCAAGATCACACAATGTTTGCCTTGGGTTTCAATCTCGTATCGTTCCAGTAGTTTGGTAATCCCAAAGGGAGTGGCTGAAATGTAAGCAGGTAAGCCCTTGGTCAGTCGGCCAATATTGATGGGATGCAGTCCGTCTACGTCTTTTTCGGGAGCGAGGTGTTCTACGACTTTGATGGCGTTTATATGCTCAGGTAGAGGCAGTTGCACGATTAGTCCATCTATTTCAGGGTTCTGATTAATTTCTTCCACCTTAGCGAGTAGCTCCGCTTCGGTCATATCCGTGTTTACATAATGAAAAAGAGAGGACTCAAAACCCACCCTTTCGCAGGCTCTTACCTTATGATTCACGTAGGTAAGGCTCGGCGCGTGATTGCCCACTAAGATAGCCGCCAGATGCGGAGCTTTTTTTCCTCCGGCTTTCATTTGCTGCACTTCTTGGGCAATCCCCGCTTGTAGATCTAAGGCAGTTTGTTTGCCGTCAATTAAAATCATATTCGGCGTGTTTTTAAATGAAGGTGCAATTTAAAGAAAAATCTTGGATAGGTGGGGCAAGAATTTAGGAGATAGGAGATAGAATCTAGTAGGTAGAATTTAGGAGCCGAGCGTTGGAATCTAGGAGCTAGTATTCTTCCATTCTGTTTGCTAGCTCCTGTATTCTATCTCCCTGCTCCTAGATTCTCAAAAAACTATTTAGTCTTGCTTCAAGAATACGATGTTGACATCCTCTGTGTTACCCTCAGCATCGTAAGGAAGATTATCAATAGTACCGTTCAATTCATTCGTTGCTATACTAGCAGTGATATTCACGATTTGCAGAAAAGGAAGTGTAATGGTACTATCGGGATCAGCAGGATTCGGCACGGTAAGGTTTGTCAGGGTGATTACGTTCGTAGCTTCATCAAAAGACCAGTTTCCGATATCAACTGGCGCGGGGCTACCCGAAGCACAAGTTAGGTTATAGTTACCATCGGTCGCAAATTCTACGTAAGTATCATCGCCTGCCGCACATTCAGAGGCTCCTAAGAGTCCTGAGGTAATAATAGGTGTTGCATCCGTAATAGTCGTAACTGGAGCTGGCCCCGGGCCATCTGGGTCTAAATCAACAGGATTCACGAAAACGGCACTTTCAATACTGTACTCACCCGTCAATTCAAACTGAGGTTCTGTGGGGTCGTCATCATCATCACAGGAAATCAGGATGAGAGAGATGGAAAAAAACGTCAATAAAGATAGAAGGTTCAAAAAAGATTGCTTCATCATAACAATATTAGGTTTTGTTGTGGTCGCAAATAAAAATAAATTATCTATAAAAAACGAATCTTGTTGGGAGCTACGATCATTCGTAAATTTTCAAAATTGTAAAGTAATTAAATTAAGACTTTATAAAATTGCACTATTCTTATAGCTCTTCTTAGATTTATTCTAGTTTTAAGTCATAGATTTTGAACTCATTGAGAAGCCAAGTAGATTTGAAAACTCATTTGAGAAATCTGACTCGAAGATCTTAATTCTGACTTATGAAACACACTTTACTCACAACCTTAGCTTTGGGCTGCTCATTAATTCTGAGCTTATGTTCTTCACTCAAGGCACAGAACGAAATTACGATCAGTGGTACTGTGACCGGTGCCGAGAAGGGAGAACCCTTGATCGGGGTCAACATTGCCGTAAAAGGCAAGGTGGCCGGGACCATAACAGATGGTCAAGGGGCTTTCAGCCTTACTACTAAAACTGTCCCTCCTTTTACCCTGATTTTCTCAAGTGTGGGTTACGCACTCAAGGAAGTAGAAATTACCCGTGGTCGCAATAATCTCAAAGTAGAGCTGGAAGAAGAGGCGATTCTTGGGCAAGAGATCGTGATTGCTGCCTCTCGTTACGAAGAAAGCGTACTAGAATCACCCGTGAGCATTGAGAAATTAGATATTTTGGATATTCGCAATTCTCCCACGGCCGATTTCTATTCAGGTCTGGGTAACCTGACGGGTGTAGACATCGGCAAGCAAAGTTTGACCTTCTCTACCCCCAATACGCGTGGCTTCAATGATAATACCAACTACCGTATTAACCAACTCATCGATGGAGTGGATAATGCCGCTCCCGGCCTGAACTTCGCCGCTGGAAACATTGTAGGGATTTCACCGCTAGATGTAGAGAGTGTAGAATTGCTTATTGGTGCTTCTTCCGCTCTTTATGGTGCTGGTGGTTTGAACGGAACCATTCTGATGCGAAGCAAAAGTCCTTTTGAATATCAAGGACTGAGTGCCTCCGCGCAGGTAGGAATCATGCACTTGGGAGCAGATTACCAAGACAACGCCGATGGCTATTATGATTTTAATGTGCGCTATGCTAAGGCTTTCAATGATCGCTTTGCTTTTAAGGTAAATTTAAGCTATCTCACCGCAAACGATTGGCAAGCCAATGATTTCCGAGATTTTAACGATTTGGATGATCCTAGCCTCAATCGCCAAAGCAACCCTGGCTACGACGGGGTGAATACCTACGGAGACGAATCATTCTTTCCCTTTAATCTGGGCACGCTTGCTCCCGATATTGCCGCAGGTTACGTGGTTGGCTTAGGGTTTGAGCCAGGCACGCCTGAGTTTGATCAGGAGGTAGCTCGGGTCGTTGCACTTTTTCCAGAAGATCAGCTCGTCTCCAGAACGGGTTATTTAGAAAGTGATTTGGCAGACTATGGTATAGAAAGCATCAAAACGAGTGCCTCGCTCCACTACCGTATCAGTGAAAATGTGGAAGCGATTGTGCAAGGAGGCTATGCACAGGGTACGAGTGTTTACACGGCCAGCAACCGTTTTTCTTTGGTAGATTTCAAATTGTACCGAGCCAAGGCTGAAATCAAAGGCCCTAAATTTTTCGTGAGAGCTTGGATGGTCGGTGAAAATGCCGGAGATAGCTATGACATTGGTAGCTTGGCCATTACCCTGAATGAGACGTGGAAACCTAGTGAACAGTGGTACAATGAATACGTTGGTGCTTTTCTCTTTGCCCGAGACTTCCAAGGGCAATCTCTGGAACAGGCCTACCAAACGTCTCGAATCGTGGCGGATGGGGGAAGACCAGCACCCGGTTCCGAAAGCTTCAACCAGCTTACCGAGCAAATCCGAACCACTCCTGTAACGAGTGGAGGAGCCATGGTTATTGACAAGAGTAAGATGTATAACTTCGAGGCGATGTACGACTTTAGCGACTTCTTCAAGTTTGCCGATATTCTGGCGGGAGTGAGTCATCGTATCTGGAACATTAATAGTGAAGGAACTATCTTTGCCGATGAGCCGGGTGATCCCCATATTATTCATCAATTTGGTGCTTATGTGCAGGTTACTAAGCGTTTGATCAATGGAAAGCTCAAATTCACGGGATCAGGTCGCTACGATAAAAATGATAATTTTGAAGGTCGTGTTACCCCCAGATTTTCTGCTGTATATTCCGTAGATCGAGACAAGAAACACAATATCCGAGGTTCAGTACAGACCGCCTTCCGCTTCCCTTCTATTGCCGACCAATACACCAACCTAAATGTAGGACTCTTCCGCGTGATCGGCGGCTTACCGCAGTTTAGAGAACCTTTTAATTTTCAGGAAAATCCTGTTTATCCCTTAGATGATCCCAACCCATTGGTAGGGCAACCCGACCTATCTAACGGCCCCTATGAATTTCCTGAATTCACGGCAGAGCGTGTCCTCTCTTACGAAATTGGCTACAAAGGCTTGATTCTAGAAAATCTACTTTTAGATGGTTATTTTTACTACAATACCTTCACGGGCTTTATTGCGAATCAAGCTTTGGGGCAACCGCTTCCTGACGGCACGACCAACTTTTTCTTATCGGCCATCAGTACCGAAGAGGATGTCTCGGCCTACGGCTGGGCGATGAGTCTGGATTATCGTCTGAAAAATGGCTATAATTTTAGCGGAAATGTGTCTTACAATACCTTAGAATCGGTGGGAGATAATTTTCCCGATGGTTTTCTGACTCGTTTCAATTCGCCAAATTATCGTACAAATCTCTCCGTATCGAACCGTAATGTTTGGAAAAACATTGGTTTTAGTGTGAATTGGCGATGGCAAAATGATTTTCTCTGGGAATCTACTTTCGGAGTAGGCCAAATCCCTGCTTACCACACCGTGGATGCGCAGGTAAGTTATAAAATAGAGAAGCTAAAAACGATCGTCAAGGTGGGAGGCTCAAATATTTTCAATCAGTATTATACCACTGGTTTTGGTAATCCTCAGATCGGAGGGCTGTATTATATCAATATTAGTTTTGATGAGTTTTTGAATTAATTTATCCATCAAGCAAGCAGCCTAGAAAAAGGCCACATTGAACGCTCAGTGTGGCTTTTCTCGATTCAGCAAATCCCTTTGAATGTTTTGGCTACTATACAAAAAGAAAACCCAACCAATTGGCTGAGCCTTCTTACTCATAAAATCAAATTACAATAAGAAAGTATTTGCTTCTGTCGGTCGCTTCTTTAAAGATTTTTTTTGACTTGTTCTACAAAAAGTTTTGTGTAACGATGGGCACTCTCCGCCAAGAGATGCACCCCATCTTGGGTTTTAAAATCACCACAGTTGTAAGATTGTAGGTACTCATATTGGTTCTGAGGGAAAACCCGGTATACTTTATTCCGAGAAAGATTATAACCGGCACTGGCACAAACATCGGGATGGTAGGGCATCTCGAAGAAGACTATTTTAACTCCTTTCTGCTCAAAATAGCTAATTTCTTTCTCGAGTAAATCCAGTTGCTTGTCCAGATGAGCCTCATTTTCAAGTAATTCATCGTATTCTTCAACCTTTTGTTGAATGATCTTAGTAAAAGAATCCTCTGGATTATCTGTAGGCCAAGCGACTAGGGATTCTTTTTTCTTCTTGTCCTGAACAAATTTATTGTAGGCGAATTGGATTTCAGTTTGACGAGGCTCGTTTGTACTGCTTCGTGTCAGCATTTTGTGCTGTGAATTCAGGATAAGGTCTTCTGTTTTGAGAGAAGGAGAACGTTTGACAAAGTTCGTCTCGATAAAAATCATTTGCGGTATATGCCCACTCGCCTTGATGATGGCTAGCCCATCAAACAAGCTTCTTTCGTAGAAAGCGAGGTTATGAAATTGATCTTGAATGACTTCGGGGTCAAGGTTGGCAGCCACCGAAGAGCCTACGATGATATAGTCTTTGGGATGGTCATTGTCAAAGAATTCCTGAATTTTGATCAAGTTATCTTGATTAACGCTTTGTGAGATATAGTCATTCGTTTCTACAAAAGCCACCACCAAATTGTAGCAAACGAAGAGCGTCAAGGTAACGACGAATACCTTCTTAATCATTATAATTTTGGTTTTTAGATAAAAAGAGTTTTTGACTCGGGTCTTTCCAATACAATTGGTCGCTACTAATCTTGGTGGATTGGTGATGAGAGGTACGAGCCAATGACCCTAGCTGTGGGCTATTATGAGATGTAGGATGTGCTTTAAATTTGCACGTTGAAGAGTAAAAACCGCTTTATAAGGGTTTGTATCTAATAGCGTTTGAATTCAGGATTTGTTTCAAAATCCTGATATTTTTTGAGTGATATTTCAATCGTGTATAGAATCTCGGCTGAGCTTTTTCTATAAAAATCTGATTTTCAATAATTTAAAATTCAACCTAGAGAATTTCTTAAATTTTCACGCTCACCCAGCCAGAAAATCTCAAGAATATAAGCCTGAAAATAAAGCAAAAACTCATCAATCACCACAAGGCATTACTCGATGCTTATTCTGCCGAATCTTGAGACTTAGTGCGCTTCTTTCGCCCAAAACGTTGTAAGTCGGCTCCCAAGGTAAAAAAACTTCGCCCCGCCCCCACGTGGTACGTTCCGTAAGCATACGAAAGACTAAACGCTTTTACTTTCAGCAAAAAACCAAGCGATATGCCTCTCAACCCTCCTATGTTCTCTACACGCATTTCCCGATTAATAAGATGATTATAGCCCAGATTGATATGAAAACCTTTGGCTAAGAGCAACTCCCCTCCCACCACGAAATGTCGTGCTAGCTTGTCAAAGAAGGTTTTCTCTTCACTGACCACATTGCCATTGGCATCCAGACGCGTAGAACGGGCGGGATCTAAGTAAACAATATCAAATTGGTAGAGATGATGCAAGGTTACAGAAAATCGGAAGGGCATAGCACTGGGCTTAAAAGAAGTGCCCAATTGGACATCTAAAGGTAGGTTGGTCTTGCCTGTTTCCGTGTACTTACTCACCGGAAAGCCCAGATTTTTAATCGCCAGACCAACTGCCCAATCTTGTACCGGATGGGTGAAAACCGCCCCCAAATCCACGGCCAAGGCATATGCACCAAAGCTCTCAATCTGTGAGCCTAAGAACTTCAGACTGGCTCCAAAACGAAAATTATCCTGCTCAAAGGCATAGGTAGCTTGCAGGGCAAAATCATTGGCCTTAAAATCTCCCAAGACCTGACCACTCGCGTTCGTCTGGTCAAAGCTCCCGTAATTTAGCATTCTTGCCCCAAAACCCACATTGCCAATTTTAGAAAAAGGCTGCACGTAGACCAAAGAAAAATTATTAATCCCCGCATGCCAAGGCGAATAGCTAAAAGCAGCTTTCTTGGCTAGATTGGGTTGGAGAAGAGCAGGATTATCCAGAAACATATTCACTTCTTCCTGCTGAAGAGAAACATTGACCCCACCTAGCCCGGCCAAACGAGCGTGGGCAGGTACTCGCAGAAACTCGAAGGTCTGCCTGCCTCCTATCTGTGCCTCGAGTGCAGACCCGATACAACTGCAAATTATCAGAAGCAATAGCTTTTTCATCATTCAAGTTGATAGTGATGAGTTGTACGTTCTTTTTGGTAGGCCCGAAGGAATCAATCTATTCTCAGAACGGACAACTCACAACTCGTAACCATCTAAGATGCTTTAATTTTTTTAATCAAGTCTTCGATCGGTCGAGGATCTATTTTTTGATTTTGCGCTTGCTCGAGAGCTTTTTGTGCTTGCTCGAGGGCTTTGTCTTTTTGTCCGAGCTTGAAAAGTAAACCTGCCTCAATGAATTGATTGGTGTGGTTAACACCTGTGAAATTCTGAAGCTCTTTGATCCAAGTCAATGCTTTGCTCCAATTTTCCTCACCTTCTACGTAATTGTAAAAATTGTAAGTAATATTGATAACCTGTTCTACTGGCGTAGTACCGAATTCGTCTATAAAGCCACTTGCTTTTTGCGCATATCGGGGCCAGTCCTCGGTTTGTTGGTAGTAAGTCAGGTAAAGACTAAAGCTAATGAGCTTGGTTTGCTCATTGGGAATGATGGGAGCCATTTTCTCCAAAATAGTTTCCATTTGAGCAAGTTTCGTTTCATCCTCATCGGCAATCGCCTCAGCAAACAAGCGGTCTAGCACCTGATAAGCTACTTCTACTGCGTTTTCACTATGTGCTTCCTTGAATTCTTCTATATGATTCAAATAGTATTGAAACTCTCTGGAGTCAACTTGATCGGTGAAATGCGTCATCAACTGGAAATTCCGCTCGGAAAGTAGGTCTTCGTCTTTTTGGGTTTTGAAATAAGTATTCGCTATCTCGAGGATTTCTTCATCTTCACTCTCGGCGTGTAGCAATAAATACTCGGCCAGGAATTCAGGATCACGCTCTCCTGCTTCGTAGCGACGATTTAGTTCAGGGACCGAGAGTGCGCTTTCGGCTAGTTGCACAAATTCTTCTGCACCCATGGCTCCGGTCATACGATATATTACCTCTCCCTCGGCATCAATGAAGAGATAGGTAGGCATCGCCCTGATTTCGTAATAGGAAGCAGTTTCAGTTTCTTGATCTACGTCTAGTTTGTAGCTGACAAATTTTTCATTGTAGAGCTTGGCTACGGCTTCATCCGTGAATACATTCTTGTCCATGTATTTGCAAGGGCCGCACCAAGTAGCGTAAGCATCTACGAAGAGGGGTTTGTTTTGTTTTTGGGCTTCTTTGAGGGCTTCTGTCCAGGTACCCGTGTAGAAACGGATTTCATCATCTGCCTGCACGCGGGCAGATACAGTGAAAAGACATAGGCTCAAAAGGACATAGAAATAGGATTTGTGAAGGAATTTCAGTTTCATAAATTTAGGATTTGAAGATAGATTTGGGGATTTAAGGTAATTTATTAGATCGTTGCTAAGTCTTTCAAATAACGAAGTGGCTCAGAAAAATAGTTCATCACTTAGGTATTTGTCTGATATTTTCTTTTTCTCCACCAAAAATTGATTCCTCCAAATAATACTACCAAAAGTATAGGTAGTAGCGTATTTAGCCATTGCCAAAAGGCTTTTTCTTCTTTGAGCTTGAGCTTATCGAGAGGGCGCAGGGTAATTTCTTTGTTTTTTGCTTGAATAACTCCCTGATCGTCAATCATATAATCAACCGCACTGATCAGAAAGTCGGCATTTGCAAAAGTCGTCTTGATAATTGGATTATACCCCAGGGGTTTGGGTTCCATGCGGGTCGAGTCTATTTCATTGCGAATCAAGTCGCCGTCTGAACATACTAAAATTTTGGTTTCTGGACTTTGGGCAACAAAATCAGCATTTTGACTAAAACTTCGAGATTGATAGACGGAATTAAATTTACCTTCTAACAAAAAAGCCACAGGCAAAGGCCCTGCTTGGTACTGAGCAGGGTCGGGCTGTTGTCTTTCTTCCTCGTAGCGTACATAAGTAGGCGTGGTGCGTACCTGCGTGTATTGGGAAGTAAACATCAGCGGAATCTTCCGAATACCGGGAGATTTGATGGTATCTATGGTGCTCACGAATTGGCTCGTGATCGGCCCCAAATTCTTGACTATCGGATGGTTGGGGAAATTATTAATAATCGGATAGTACTGCCAAGGAATCGCCTGAACATTGGGTTGATCCTCGGTCAAATTGCCCACCACGATAGGAATGGGCGTCGCGTTAAGGTCTTTGATTAGATTGGCATTCAGGCGTACCCCATATCTAAAAAACATATCCAAAAGATTGTGCTTGATCGGGAAGGTAAAAGCCCCCTTATCGCGCAAAACACTATCCATATGCAAGCCAACTACATCTACGAAAAAGAGTGCTTTTCCTCCTTTCATTATGTATTGGTCAATCTTGTATTTATCCTCTTCGCTAAAAGTAGAATCTGGTTTGGCGATAATAATCGCATCTACGCCCGCTCGGATTTGTGGCTCAATGGTCAGGGGAATTTTTACGACCTCATAATATTCTTGCAAGCGAGTAATGGCGGTGGCCATTTCAATATTTTCTAGCTCTCCGTGCCCCTCGATGAGTCCCACTCGTTTGCGCTGAGAAGTCAAGAACTTGATCGTAGAAATTAGATTATACTCCACATTTTCTACAGATTGATTGAGAATCTGCTCAGAACTCAGTCCTTGTTGCATGCGTTGGTCTAATACTTTAAAGAGTGAGGCAGCGGTTTCTCTGGTTTCTCCCTTTTCGCGGTCATAATACGAAATTAATGCCCCGGGAAAAATGATATTTTGTGTGCGTTGATCGCCTTGTCGGTCAAAGACCTGAATGGGTTTAACGCCCTTATCATCTAACTGCCGATAGAATTGATCACGTTCCTGCTCATTTTTGCCTTGACTACTGGGGTCTACGAAGCGGTAGCTCAGTTTTGACCCGGCATAGCGTTTAAACTCGGCCAAGGTTTCTTTGATTGTTTTCTGTAAACGTTGAAAACCTGCGGGAAATCTCCCTTCCAGATATACTTTCACCACGATGGGGTCTTCCAAATCTCTCAGAATTTGCTTGGTAGCCGGTGAAATAGAATATCTCTGTTCTTCGGTCAGGTCTATTCTAAAAAAATAATCTCGAGCAAACCAGTTCAAAGCAATTAAGCTCAGAATAGCCATCACGAATTGAGTCAAATGCTTTTTTTTCATAGCGCGGGAACAGAATTTTACAAAAATAGACAGCGGTGATCTTTGGATAGAACGACTTGATCTTAGATTTAAGATACAAAGATGAGGAAAATTATCCTTTTTGCCACTTATCTCAGGGATAAAGCCTCAGGAGGATGGCTTGCTAGAATTTGAAAACTCCTAACTTCTAAGGCTTTGTTGCTTCTCCGTTGTTTTCCAAGGCTCAACCGCTTTGGGGCGAACAACAGCTTGCAAGCGCCTTTTGGCAATTTGGAAATAATTGGCTTCCAGCTCGTAGCCCAAGAAGTTTCTGTCTAGTTTCATGGCCGCAACTCCAGTACTCCCACTTCCCATAAAGGGGTCTAATATATGATGCCCTGAAAAAGAGACTAATCTGATCAGATGCTCCATGAGTTCCACGGGTTTGAGGGTAGGATGGTGGTTAAATTTCTCGGCTCGCTGACGCACTTTGGGTACTAGAAAGAACTTATCATAGCCGTCCTCAAAGGCTTCGGTACGGAGGATATTGGCCATCACCCTTCCCTTGGGATGTGGATTATGCCCGACTTTCCCTTCTCCTTGCTCGTAGGGAATGCGTGTATCTTCCAGATTTAAAGCTCCTGTACCGTATTTTAATAAATTTTCGGCGATTGTAAGACCTTTGGCAATGGGTTTTTGGATCAAAATAATGGGTTCATAGGCTGGTTTTACTCCCAAACCTGCTCCGTCGTATTTTCTACCCGCTTGGGAGGCGGGTTTGTATTTGGCTTTTTTTTGCTGATTCGTGTAGGTAGATGCTCCGCCTTTTTTGTAGCCTTGCACGTAATTGTAATGCCCTACTACTTCACTTTCTACATGGAGTGTTTTGTCTATTTCTAAGCCTACATTTCTGCTCTTGGGCATGCCATTGAGATAAGCCCAAAACAAAACATCTTTGATCAAAAAGCCTGTATCTTCCAAAGTTACCATCAAGCGATGCATCAGCCGCACGGAGGAAAAGACGAGCCCAAAAGCACCGGGCTTGAGTACACGCATACTGTCTTGCCAAATTTCTGCCCGAGGTAGGTCTTTGTCCCAGTAGTGAGCCTGAAAACTGATCCCGTAGGGTGGGTCAGTGACGAGGGCATCCACAGAGTTCTGAGAAATTTCTTTCAATCCGTAGCAGGACTTATGATAAATCTGATGGCTCATGTTAAGTATTTGATTTTTCTGGATTTCTATTTCACGTCAAAGACAGTGTAAATACATCCTTGTGTTCAAATATACTTAATTTTCTGGAATCGAATATCAATTTCCTTAAGAGTAAGCCTGATAAATAACAAAAATCCCACTCTAGCCCTCTAGAGTGGGATTTTTTTACTGTAAATTCTTTTGCTTTTAGACGTTTTTACGGCGGTTACGCTGGTAATCTTCAAAAATAAAGCTTCCCAAGTTCTGCAAATCACTGTAATAAGCCTTGCCTTGGTTGACTTGGGTAAATTCGCGTACAAATTCTTGTAAATAGGGATCAGAAGCAATCATGAAAGTAGTAATTGGAATCTTGATTCTCCGGCATTGCACGGCCAAATCCAAGGTTTTATTGAGGATTTTCTTATCCAAGCCAAAGCTATTTTTATAATATTTAATTCCTACCTTCATACAAGTTGGCTTACCATCGGTAATCATAAAGATTTGCTTATTCTGATTTTTGCGACGACGCAAAATATCCATAGCCAGTTCCAAGCCCGCGATGGTATTGGTATGGTAGGGTCCTACTTGCAGATAAGGTAAATCTTTGATTTGGATTTGCCAAGAATCATTTCCAAACACGATAATATCCAGCGTATCTTTGGGATAGCGGGTCGTAATGAGTTCGGCCAAAGCCATTGCTACTTTCTTGGCCGGAGTAATGCGATCTTCCCCGTACAAAATCATGGAGTGGGAAATATCAATCATCAGCACCGTAGAGGTTTGCGCTTTAAACTCTGTTTGACGAATCTCTAAGTCGTCTTCGGAGAGCATAAAATCCCCGATACCGTGATTGACCTGTGCGTTGCGGATAGAATCGGTTACGGAGATTTTATCCAAGCCATCCCCGAATTGATAGGGACGCATATCGGTACTGAGTTCATCACCAATACCAGAATAGTTGGTATGATGATTTCCACCTCGATGTCTTTTCAGCTTTCCAAAAATTTCTTCCAAGGCACTGCGACGAATGCTGATCTCGCTCTTGGCGGTCATGATGAGCTGTCCTGTGCCTTCTTCTTCCTTGATATAGCCTTTGCGTTTTAGATCTTCAATAAAATCTCCCATCCCGTAATCATCATCCGTGAGGTCATACTGCTGATCTAGGTTATTCATCCAGTGTAAGGCTTCGCTCACATCGCCAGAGGTTAAGGTGAGCAATTGCTTGAAGATGTCGAAGAGTTTATCAAAGTTAGCACCTTCTTGTGAAGGGGCTGGTACAAATTTCGTGAATCTATGCCCTTGCATGAAATTGTTTGGTTGGTGATTTGGGTGATTTGTCTCTTTAGCTAATATAGTCAACAACTCGTAGAATTGAAAGATTGTTCCAAGACAGTTATGGGTTGTGGGTTGTGGGTTGTGGGTTGTGGGGTTATGCTAAGACGGTCTTTGATGAATTAAGGTTCTCATTCATGTCCAATGTTTAATGTCCAATGTCCAATGTCCAATGTCCACTAAATTCTCAGCCCTAGCATGGTGATATCGTCTCTTTGTTCGCTACGGCTACGATGTTCGTAAAGGGCTTTGAGTAAGACCGCGCCTTGTTCTTTCATATTCAGGTCTTGATGCTCTACGAGTAGGTTTTGGAGCTTTTTATAGCCAAATTTTTTACGCTGAGCATTGGGTGCATCCGTAAAACCGTCGGTAGCGAAATAAAGGGTATCTCCTTTCACGAGCTGAAAAGTTTGCTGGGTAAAGGTTCGTTTTCTTTCTTTTTGCCAACCTCCGATGCGCTTACGATCGCCTCGCAGCTGATGTAGTTCACCTTGAGTATGGTAGTAGATAGCGCTTTTGGCTCCACTAAATTGCACCTCGAAGTTTTCTGCATCCAGTGCCTCGACACGGCACAGGCTCAGGTCCATTCCATCCACATTTTTGGAATCATTCTGCTTAAGCGACCAGCGAACCCCCATGTGCAATTGCTCCAGTATCTCGTTGGTATTGAATATCTTTTCCTGATTAATGATTTCATTGAGTAATGTATTGCCAATCATAGACATCAGCGCGCCGGGCACGCCGTGCCCCGTACAATCTACGACGGCCACGAAAATTTTCCCATTTACCTGAGTCATCCAGTAAAAATCTCCTGAGACGACATCTTTGGGTTTGAAAATCACAAAATAATCTTGAAAGCTTTCCTTAAATTGGTGATTATAAGGCAAGAAAGCGCGTTGTATCTTTTCGGCATAGCGAATACTCTCGGTTAGGCGCAGGTTATTTTCTTTGAGTTGTTTGAGAATGCTTTGGTAAGAATCGTTTTTACGCTCGATGAGATGATTTTTCTTAATGAGTTCTACATTTTTATTCTCAATATCATCTTTTTGGCGGGCAATTTCTAAGTTTTGAGCATTGATGCGACGATTCTGCTCTTGAAGAACCATGTTGGCTTGTTTCCGGATACGATTGCTTCTGTAGAGTACCAGAGTGAAAACAGAAATCAGCCCCACCATCAGCCAGGCGAAATTCTTGTAGTTTTGCTGTTGTCTCGTTTTTCCTTTTTGGATAATTTGCTCTTTTTTAAGCAATTCCAGACGGTTGCGTTTTTTTTCTGAATCAAAAATCTCTTGTAATTCCGTTAAGCGACGGCTTTCACGTTCTTTGTAGGTAGAGTCTTTGGTATTTTCATACAGCACGTGGTATTCGTAAGCTTGATTATAAGCTTGTTTTTGCACATAAATTTCCGAAAGAAGCAAGCTTGCCGTTTGGACTTCGTCTCGGAGCGAATAACTTTTTGCGAGTTCTAGGCTACGCAGGGCTAATTGTTCTGCGTCATTTAGGTTTCCTAGAGCTTTTTGGGTTTTGGCCAGATTAAGGTAGGCTCCGGCTCGTCGGAAAGAATTATCTTGTGATTGAATAAGTTTGAGTGCCTGCTCGTAAAAGTCTAATGCTTTTAAATAATCTGCTTGATCTAGATGTATATCGCCTATCCCACTCAGTGCGATCGCCATGCTGGTCGTATCCTGAAGATTTCGGTAAATAGCTATTGCATTTTGATAGCATTCCAGAGCAAGGTTGTATTTTCCTTGCAGACGGTAGATCGCAGCCAGATTACTTTGTGGGCTAGCCATGCGTGAGCTGTCTCCCATATTTCGTGCAATGGCTAAACTTTTTTGATAATACTCGATGGCTTTTTCGTGGTCATGGTTGTCTTTCAAGGTCAAACCAATCCGATCATAAGAGCGAGCTACCCCGATTTTATCTCCCAAGGCTTTGAACATACGGGCACTCCGCAGGTGAGAGCCTAATGCTTTCTGATAATTTCCCTGCAGATTGTAAATGACTCCCAAATAATTGAGCGCATTCGCCGTACCGATCTGATAATTTAGTTCCTGAGAGAGCAAGAGGGCTCTTTCTCCATACTCTACTGCCTTGATGGGGTTGGTTTCCTTGTATGTCCAGCTAAGTTTGAGGAGGATTTTCACTCGATTGGTATCTCGTGCGTTTTCCAGATCGTGGCTAAGCTGGTCAATCAGTTGGTAATATTTAGAATTTCCCGAAGGAGGAATAGAGGAATTTTGAGCATATCCTGTTGTGAGAATAATCCACTGGAGAATGATGATCCATAGGCTTTGTGTATATAATTTTTTTCTTGCCATAGTTGCTTATTTCTTGAAATTTACTGTTTCAAGTATTTTGCCAATTTTTTTGAAGTGGCGGGTTTCAGGTCGTGAGTTAGGGATGCTTACACTGACTCAGCTGCGTGTATGCCTTTATCATATCTCAAAATCTAGAGCTTGAAACAAGCTTGACAGAAAAGCGGCCAGCCATCAAGCCCAAACCCGAGTACCTTCGGTGCAGTTTTGGCACATATCTATTTGGCTACGCGATTGAAGCAGGCGGGCACGAAAATCTTGATAAGCTTCTCCCTGCCAAATCTCTCGGAAAGATTGCTGTTGAACGCTGCCCAAGCGATGGTGTGCGTCCTTATCAAAGCAACAAGGTACGACCAGACCATCCCAAGTAATGACACAGGAGTGCCACATTTTCCAACAGTGATTTAACAGTTGATTTTTAATCTGATAGCTTCCATCTGCTTGGCGTCGATAGCGATTGAAGCGATCTAGAGTTGGCATTAAATCAGACCCTTGCTTATAATCATAAATTTGAGCTGTCTTGAATCTAACTTCGTCTACTCCTAGTTGGTTCCCTAGGGCTTTTACTTCCTCGATTTGGTGTTGGTTGGGTTTGACGACCAAAAACTGGAAAATCACGTGAGGCGTGGAAGATTTGAGTTGTTGTTTCCAATACAGAATATTTCGAGTTCCCTCCAGTACTTTTTCCAGCTTACCTCCTACTCGATATGCTGAGTAGGTATCTTGGTCGGTGCCATCAATAGAAACAATCAAACGGTCTAGACCGGATTCCACGGTAGCCCGGGCTTTTTCTTCATTGAGATAATGGGCATTGGTTGAGGTAGCCGTATAAATTTTTCGAGCCTGGGCATATTGTACTAGCTCCAAAAATTGAGGATGTAGATAAGGTTCTCCTTGGAAGTAAAAAGTAAGATAGATCAAAGTGGAACGCAACTCGTCAATCGTCTGCTTGAACAACTCTCCCGAAAGCATGCCCGTGGGTCGGGTAAAATTTCTCAAACCACTCGGGCATTCGGGACAACGCAGATTACAAGCCGTAGTTGGTTCAAAGGCCAGACTAATGGGCAGTCCGCGATGATAAACCTTTTGACGATAGCGAGATTGATAATAACTACTTACAACTTGAGAAGCATTCTGAATTTTACGAGCACTGAGTTTGCTTAATAGATTAGCGGAGTCGGCAAGGTTTTTCCACATATGAATTTGGGCTGGAGTTTTGGGTACTTGTTGGTCATTCGTTGCTGGTTCTGAGCTTCACGAAATCAAACTTCTAGAAGCAGTCATTATTGCTCAGCAAGCAATTTACTTATGTAAATAAGAAAAAGGTTTAGTTCCTTCGCCAGAGACTAAACCTTGTTTTGGTTGCTGCTAGAAAGCCTCATCATCCAAATCTTGGACACTACGGATGGTGGTGATCGCCCCGATGATGGGTTCGAGGTTGTTGGTGTAGGTCATATTAAAAACCTCTCTACCTGCAATGGAAAACACTACCAGATCAGATTCAGGGATATATTCCACCGATAATTCCTTGGGTTCTCTGTCTCCTATGTTTACAAATGTTTTGAACGTGGCCGTATGCATCTTTATTGGTTTTAATGAGTAATCTATTTGGGAGTAAATATAGAACTTTGCTTATAGAATTCTGAAATCTTTGGCCAAATATTTCCAAAAGAATGAGATTGAAGGCTTAGTAAGTTGCGTTTTGTTGGATTTCTTTTGGAGAAGTTGTCCAAAGTTTACTTTCGAGTTACCAAATTCATATTTCGCCAACAAATCAAAACTTCAGACAACTTCAAAAATCCATCCACTTTGAGCCAATGCCTATGAGCTTGAAAACTAACCACATGGATTGACCCTTACTCGCGCAAGCTTCAAACACACAACATTTACCCTGCCCAGTTTTCCCGATCCAAGCTCCGATACTGAATCGCCTCGGCCAAGTGCTCCACTTGAATATCATCTTTACCTGCCAAATCGGCAATCGTGCGGGAGACTTTTAGAATACGATCATAGGCACGAGCGGAGAGACCGAGCTTTTCCATGGCACGTTTGAGCATATTTTTACCCGCTTGATTAATTTGGCAAACTTCCTTGACCAGCGTGGGATTCATCATGGCATTAGAATATAAGTTTGGCTGTCCTTTAAACCGCTCAGTTTGGATTTCACGTGCTTGAATGACCCGATCTCGAATCTCAGTACTACTTTCATTTTTGCGATTAGCAGTCATCTGGTCAAAAGAAACGGGGGTTACTTCCACGTGCAAATCAATCCGGTCTAAAAGCGGCCCACTGATTCGGCTCAAATAACGCTGTACCACGCCCGGACTACAAACACATTCCTTCTCAGGGTGATTGTAATAGCCACAGGGACAAGGATTCATACTGGTGATAAGCATGAAATTCGCAGGGAAATCTACCGAAACTCTGGCACGAGAAATACTTACCCGTCGTTCCTCCAAGGGCTGTCGCATTACTTCCAGCACGGTACGCTTGAACTCGGGCAATTCATCCAAGAAAAGTACCCCGTTGTGCGCCAGCGAAATTTCCCCTGGCTGGGGAATGCCCCCTCCTCCGACCAAGGCCACATCACTGATGGTATGATGAGGCGAACGAAAAGGACGTAGATTCACCAAGGAGCTGTCCGAGCCTAATTTGCCCGCTACTGAATGGATTTTGGTTGTTTCCAATGCTTCTTGCAAAGTCAAGGGGGGCAGAATGGAGGGCAGGCGTTTGGCCAACATGGTCTTGCCTGCACCCGGAGGGCCGATCATGATCACATTATGCCCACCCGCGGCGGCAATTTCCAGAGCACGTTTAATATTTTCTTGACCCTGTACGTTGGCAAAGTCGGCTTGGTATTCATTGAGGGTCGCAAAGAAAATATCTCGAGTATCGCTTTCCAAGGGAACAATTTCTAGCTTTCCTTCCAGAAAATCGATCGCTTCTTGGATAGATTTTACCCCGATCACGTCCAGGTTATTCACAATGGCGGCTTCGGTAGCATTTTCTTGGGGTAAGATAAATCCTTTGAATTTTTGTTTGCGTGCTTCAATGGCGATGGATAGCACGCCCTTGATGGGTCGGAGTTGACCATCGAGAGCCAACTCTCCCATGATCAAATATTGCCCAAGCTGATCCGTCATCAGTTGCTCAGAAGCAGAGAGAATCCCTAAGGCAATGGGTAAGTCATAAGCAGCCCCCTCTTTGCGAATATCAGCAGGGGCGAGATTGACCACGATTTTTTGCCGAGGGTAGCGGTAGCCTAGGTGTTTGAGGGCGGATTCTACGCGTTGTTGGCTTTCTTTGACGGCATTATCGGGTAGGCCAACCATAAAAAATTTGGTTCCTTGACTGACGTTGACCTCGATGGTAATCACCGAGGCATCGATCCCGTATACGGCACTTCCGTATGTTTTTGCGAGCATAGCTTTGTTTATTTGAAAATAAAAGCGGTAATTTTAGCGTTTGCAGTGGTTATAAAATAAATAAAGTCAGAAAAATACTATCAAATATTTGTATTTACGTGTCTGCTTTTACTCTAAAATAATCACTTGATGAATGATATGCTCAATTTAATGTCATTCAAGACAATTTAAAAGGATAAACCCAAATTATATTTTTACAAAAGCTTAAAAAGGTTTCGCCCAAAATGTTTTAGATTAGTTGTGAGTTGCCAGTTGTGGATGATGCGTTATGAATGAGCAAGAATAACTGAAAAACAAAACAGAAAACAAGCAACTCACCACTTACAACCGTAATACCATGGAATACAAAAATTATTATCAAATTTTGGAGGTCAGGCGCAGTGCCAGTCAAGAGGATATCAAGAAAGCCTACCGCAAACTGGCAGTAAAATACCATCCTGACAAAAATAGAGGGGATAAAAAAGCAGAAAAAAAATTCCAAGAAATTTCTGAAGCTTACAATGTATTGAGTGACCCTAGCAAAAGAAGACGTTATGATTTATTAGGCTCGAATTGGGATCGCTTTAAGGATACAGGCTTTGAAGATTTTAACTTTGATTTTAACCTGAGAGACATTGGAAATATTTTGAGTAAAGGGATTAGTGATGGTTTCTCCGACTTTTTCCAACAATTTTTTGGAGGTTATAACGAAGGAAGCCGCGGAACCGACCTCAAACAAGAGATAGAAATCACCTTAGAAGAAGCCTATCAAGGTACAGAGCGTCAGGTAGAAGTAGGAGAACAAACCCTGAAAATCAAGATTAAACCGGGTGTTAAGAACGGTCAAACTTTACGCATCAAAGGCAAAGGAGGCCAGAGATATGAGCCTGAACAGAGAGGGGATTTGCTGATTCAGGTCAAGATTCAAGAGCACGCGTTGTTTGAGAGAATTGATAATGATCTTCATCAAGTAAAAAGCATTGATTTGTATACCGCCGTTTTGGGAGGTAAAGTAAGCGTCA
Organism: uncultured Cytophagaceae bacterium; assembly: GCA_964551015.1. Lineage (GTDB taxonomy): Bacteria > Bacteroidota > Bacteroidia > Cytophagales > Microscillaceae > CAZKBP01. The sequence continues at coordinate 166,775 of CAZKBP010000007.1, forward strand.
AAACCATCCGAGGCGATGTGCAATTAGACATTCCCGCCCGAACCCCCAATGGAAAAATCTTCCGCCTCAAAAACTTGGGCATGCCAGATTATAAATATCAGAATAAAGTAGGTGACTTGTACGTGAAGATTTCCGTACGCGTCCCCAACCCACTGAGTGCCGAGGAGGAAATATTATTTGAGAAACTCGCTGATATTCACCGTAAAAAGTCAAGCACGTAAAAATATCACCTTGGATAACCTCGCTCAAAAGTTTCATTCATACGTGCTAGTATCGAGTTCATCACCACCAAATGACCATCTGTGGATGAGGAGGAAAACTTTAGAAGGGTAGATAGTGATTGGGCTTATTATTTTGTACCTTTGATTAAGCAATTACGAAAACCTGACTAAAAAATTATTTATGAAAACCGTGAGTTTTGAAGTACAAAATCAAAAAGAGCTGAAGCTGCTCATTACTTTTGCAGAAAGTCTTGGTATCAAGCCCGTCAAAGGTAAAATCCCCGAAAGTATGCTGGAACGAGTCAATTCTGAAATATCTCGCGCCAGAGACAACTTGAACAAAGACTTTTAAGTAAACAGCAAGTCTACAAAAGAAAAGCTTTCTATTTAAGAAAGCTTTTGCAAACCTCAGGCTTTGTTTCAAATGGATTAGTATCGCTCTGTTTGAGGAAAGAAGAAATTTGCTTCGATCAGTGCGTTCTCATCAGAATCAGAGCCGTGGATAGCATTTGCCTCGATTGATTTAGCAAATAACTTTCTAATGGTTCCCTCGGCTGCCTCGGCAGGATTGGTTGCTCCAATGAGCTTCCGGAAGTCTGCTACGGCATTTTCTTTCTCTAAAATCATCGGGATAATAGGCCCCGAGGACATGTAGGTGCAAAGATCATCATAAAAAGGACGCTCTTTGTGTACTGCATAGAATTTTCCAGCTGTTTCTTTATCCATTCGTGTCATTTTCATGGCCTTGATTTGAAATCCAGCTTCCTCGATCATACGGATGATTGCTCCACTGTTGTGCTCGGATACCGCGTCCGGCTTAATCATGGTATAAGTAATAGATCCTGCCATAATATTCTGTTGGTTTTTGAGTTCAGAACAAAATTAGAAATTATTTCCCAACTAAGCGACGCCCTACCTCAAAAAACTGCTCTCAGGAAAAATTTACATTTTACTATCTTTTACATTAATTTTGTAACTCTGTTTATAAATTACAGTTCAAAACTAAATAGAGATTACCCTATACCTTAGGAGAGATCATTGATGCACAATCTGGAAGCTTACATAGAATGGATGAGTTCACCCCGCCGCGTGGTTATTACCGCTCATCATCACCCTGATGCAGACGCCCTGGGCTCCAGCCTAGCTTTGGCGCATTTCCTTCAAAAACAAAATCACGAAGTACAGATCATTCTCCCCAGTGAGTTTCCTGGATTTCTTGACTGGATGCCTGGCAGTCAAGATGCGATCGTCTATACCCCTGACCATGAAGCATATTGCCGTCAGAAAATGCAAGAAGCCGAGATCATTTTTTCCTTGGACTTCTCGACTTACCATCGCCTCAGGGCTCTCGAGTCGCTTTATCGTGAAGTAGAAAAACAAGCACGTATTTGCTTAATTGATCATCATCGCGACCCCGAAATGGAATCTGACTTTATGCTCTGGAGCACCCAAGCGTCTTCTACAGCCGAATTAATCTATGATCTCATTGAGATGTGTGGAGGCACCGATGACATTGATATTCCTATCGGAGAATGTATTTATGCAGGCATTGTTACGGATACTTCTTCTTTTAAGCATCCCTCTACCACCAAAAGGGTCCACCTCATTGCCGCAGACTTGATAGACCGAGGCGTGGATACCAGCCGCATTCAAGGGCTGATCTATGATAATAATTCAGAGAATCGGATGCGCTTCTTGGGTTTTGCCTTGAAAGACAAATTAAGAGTGCTCAAGGAGCTTCGAACTGCTTATTTTGTCATCTCAGCCGAAGAATTACAAAGATTTGATAATCAACTTGGAGATACCGAAGGACTGGTCAACTATGCGCTCTCAATTCAAGGCGTGGTATTGGCCGCTACTATCATAGAAAGACACGATTGTATCCGCTTATCTTTCCGTTCTACAGGTGATTTTTCTGTCAACGATTTTGCCCGCAAACACTTCTCAGGGGGAGGGCATAAAAACGCCGCTGGTGGAAATTGTGATTTGACCTTACAGGAAGTTGAGAAAAAATTCGTTGACCTCCTTGCTCAGTACCAGCCCCAATTAATAGAAACGAAAGTTTAAAAGGCTTTCATTGATCTTAACTGAATGCTCAAAATGGTACGCTGGAAGCAAAATCAAGGGCTTATTTTCCTGATAGGCACTAGCCTCCTCTTACACGCTTGTGGTGGAAAGGGAGGCAGTCTCTTGGGTAGTAGTGCAACTAATAACCTGTTGCAAACCACCTCTGGGGTCAAGTATCAATTTTACCAAAAAAATCAGGAAAAAAGAGCCATTCAACAGGGGGACTTGGTCACCTTTCGCTTGGTCGTACAAAATAACCTAGACTCGGTGCTTAGCGACCAGACCTTTCGGGAATATCCCGTACAAGATCAGGGAATCCTCATTGATAAACCTTATTTCAAAGAGGTTTTTGAAATGCTACACGAGGGAGATAGCCTGAGTTTTTGGATCAATGCTGATTCGCTGACTGCCAAATCTGGTTATCTAAATATACCCCAAATAGAAGAAGGAAGTGATATTCATTACACCCTGAAAGTACATAAAGTTGAGAGCAAGGCAGAAATCAAAGCCAAGCTTCAGGAAAACCTCAAGGTACAAAGAGAAATAGATCAACAACTCATTCAGCAGTATCTTGACAAGATGAGAGAAGCGGATTCTACCACACGGGTTGTTTCTACGGAATCTGGCCTGCACTATATTATCCACAAAGAAGGAAATGGGGCACAACCAGAACAAGGAGATACCGTGACGGTCAACTACACCAGCAAACTATTGAGTGGCGTGATTTACAATCAATCGGATGGGGCTACCGAGTTTGTGGTAGGAAGCCTGATTCCCAGAGGTTTAGACGAAGGTCTCACGATGATGAAAAAAGGAGGCGTAGGAACTTTTATTTTACCCTCTGAGTTAGGCTATGGAAATAAAGGCATGAGCAATGTCGTCCCTCCTCAGGCAGTTTTAATTTTTGATGTTGAATTATTAGAAGTAAACTAAAAGCGAAAAGTATTCATAACCCATGAAAAATCAATTTCTATGGTACGGCTTTGGTATCCTTTGTACTTGGATACTGTATGGTTGTTTTGCTGATGAAGTAAGCGAAACCGATCAATTTGCTAGCCAAAATGACCAAGACATTCAGCAATATATCCAAGAGAATAACCTCGACGCTCAGGGTACAGGTTCTGGCCTTTTTTATCAAATAACCAGCCCTACCAACGGGCAATCGCCCGAGGCTGGTGATTCGGTTCGGGTACATTTTGTAACCAAATTGCTAAGTGGTAAAATTGTAGATAGTACCTCGGTAGCACTAAACCGTCCAGATCGCTATCTGCTTGATGCCTCTTCCATTCCATTCGGACTGAGTGAGGGTATTCAGCAGATGAAAGAAGGAGAAGAAGCCATCTTGCTCGTACCCTCTTATCTGGGCTATGGGAATAATGCTTTTAACAATGCCCCGCCTGAGTTGCCTCCTTTTTCGGTTTTGGTTTATGAAATTACGCTGTTAGAGGTCAAGAGTGAAGACGATCAAATCGCTGAATATATCGAGGAACAAAGTTTTGAAAAAGTAGAAAGAACAGATTCTGATCTACGCTTTATTCTCATCAATGAAGATCCTTCTAATACCCTGCCCGAAGATGGTGACCTCATCACCGTGACTTACGTGGGAGAGTTTTTAGATGGTACGCAATTCGATTCTAGTTTAGACTCAAGTTTCTCTTTTACACTGGCTGATGCTGGCTCTCCCGCTACGGTAATCGAGGGTTGGGACGAAGGGCTCCGCCTCATGAACGAGGGAGACTCCGCTATTTTGGTAATTCCCTCCGAGCTTGCTTATGGCTCTACGGGCACAGACGGAGGCTTAGGAGGCAGCGGTATACCACCTTACACTCCTTTGGCTTTTCAAATTACCAGAGTAAAAAGTGAAGCGCAATTGATCTTTGAATATATTCAAGCCAATGGCTTACAAAGTGATACCAGCGTCACCTCATCTGGATTAGTCTTCGCAGTTCAGCAAGCAGGCACGGGCAACACTCCCACGGTTAATGCTAACGCAGTGGTCAGTTACACTGCTTCTTTTATTGATAAAGACGGTAGCCTCGTGGAATACGAAAACTTCAGCAGTCGAACCTTTGACCTCAGCGATGAAGATAACTTCAGTCTGACCGATGGCCTTAAAGAGGGTATTCTCTTAATGCAAGAAGGCGAAAGAAGAACATTATTAGCCCCTTCTGGTCTATTGTATGGCACCCCTGGTTCAGGGCCAGTCCCGGGTAGGACACCTGTGGTTTATCAGGTAGAACTAATACAGGTAAACTTCTAATATTATGCAACTCTGTTTCGCTAGTCGGAATTTACATAAAATCGGAGAAGTCAAAGCACAGCTTCCTGCTCACATAGAGGTTCTTTCGCTAGATGATATTGGCTGCGAAACTGAGCTTCCAGAAACCACCGATACCATCGAGGGCAACTCCTTACAAAAAGCACAATACGTGTGGGATCACTATCAGTTGAATTGTTTTGCAGATGATTCTGGTTTAGAAGTAAAAGCCTTGCGAGGTGAGCCAGGAGTAGATTCGGCTCATTATTCTGGCAAAAGAGATGCGCAGGCTAATATGGATTTATTGTTAGAAAAGTTAATTTCTGCCCAAGATAGAAACGCGCATTTTAAAACGGTTTTTACGCTTATATTAGAAGGTGCAGTGCATCAATTTACGGGTCTGGTTGAAGGAGAAATTATCTCCCAGAAAAGAGGAGAAGAGGGTTTTGGCTATGACCCAATTTTCTTACCCAAAGGCTATGAGCGTACTTTTGCCCAGATGTCTATGCAAGAAAAAAATCAAATCAGCCATCGAGCCCGAGCCTTGAAGCAACTTATCCATTTTTTAGAAAATTTGTAAAAAATCTTTCCATGCAAATCCCTCCTTTTATCGTGGGTATTACGGGTGCAAGTGGTTCAGGAAAAACCTCTTTTTTAAATCAACTTTACCAAGAGTTTGACTCAAAAATGCTGTGCCTGGTGGCTCAAGACAATTATTATCGCCCCTTGGAAGAGCAGCAAAAAGACCAAAGGGGCATTGTTAATTTTGACCTGCCTTCTGCTATCGATTTAGATCATTACTCACAGGATATTGCCCAATTAAAGAAAGGAAAAGCGGTTTCTATTAGAGAATATAATTTTAACAATCCCAACCAAGCAGGTCGCTTATTAAAAATTAATCCTGCCCCGATTATCATCGTGGAGGGGCTTTTTATTTTTCATAGTCAAGAGTTGAGGGAGCTTTTTGATCTAAAAGTCTACATCGATGTAGAGGATCATATTCGTCTTAAGCGTCGGATTATTCGTGATAATGAAGAAAGAGGCCAAGACCTAAACGATGTACTCTATCGCTATGAGTATCACGTGTTCCCGGCTTATCAGCAATACATTGTACCGCATAAATACGAATCTGACATTATCATACCCAATAACCATAATTTTGAGAAAGGCTTATCGGTTTTGGTCGCTTTTTTGAAGGATAAGCTTCGTACTTATGAATGCTAAACCAGCCCTAAGGCATATCATCATTGCAAAAACTTCATTATCTTCGTTCCTGAAGTTAACAAAATTCACTTCCCCTAAAAAAAGAATTTTCTAGATTATTAAAGACTTACTCTTCTTGCATGAATAAATTTGCTGTAATTGGAATGGGACAATTTGGCTCTGCCATTGCCCGCTCACTCTCTAAAGAAGGAGCCGAAGTCATGGCCATTGACAATAAACCCGAAAGAGTGGAACACGTCAAAGATGATGTAGCGCACGCCGTCTCATTGGATGCCCGCGATCAAAGAGTGCTGGTAGCTCAAAATATCCAAGAGATGGACGCGGTTATAGTAGCCATCGGAGAAGATTTCGAGGCCTTACTCATGACCACGGTGCAATTAATGGAATTAGGGGTAGAAAGAATCATTGCCCGAGCCGCAAACGATCAACAAAGAATGATTTTGGAAAAATTAGGCATTGAGGACATCCTCTCTCCGGAGGAAGAGGTAGGACGCACTCTCGCTAAAACCCTTCTAAATCCCAACATCAAATCTTTCTTACCGCTGCCTGATGGTTACGAAATTGTAGAAATCAACACTCCCAAAAAAGTAGCGGATAAAACCGTGAGTGAAATTGATTTGCGACGCCGCTATAACCTCAACCTCATCACGATCAAACGCTTATTTGACGAATCCAGAGATGGTGAAGCCGTACAAGTTGAACATATTATCGGTGTGCCTCGCCCTGACACTATTCTCTATGAAACAGATATTTTGATCATTTTGGGTAAATCTAAAGATGTGGATAAATTCGTCCATCTAAACGCTTAGTCGCTTTTTTACGTAAGGGAACCTAAATTTATTTCTATTCCTAAATATTATTTCTATATTTGCGCCTTCATATGAGAAGCAAGCTAAGTCATATCAAAGCTCACTTTCGCTTAATCTGGATCGGATTGGCACTATTCAATTGGCTCTTGGTGAGTAGTGCGCCTTTCTATGCACAAGCTTCGCTTCGTTCGCTTTCCCTGCAACAAGCCTCTGATAATGAGCAGATTACTGCTGGCGATGAGGCACAAGACGAGGATTCTTCCCCAGAAGATCAAGACAAGAAGGCACAAATCAATGTACTCAGCCTGGAGAATGCCGTACACGCGCCTTCTGTACATTTACAAAAATCAATCGTGTTGCTTTCTTCATTTGTTTTCCCCCAAGCGGAGGAAACTACCTATTACGAAGAAGAAGCGCGCCCTCTCATTTCTTACCTCGAGAAAACTTTCTGTAGGCTCATTGCCATCAATGCACCCTAGAGCATTTTCCATTTCCCATTCATCATGGATGATTAGAAATTAGTTAGGATAAATAACCTACTAACCTTCCGATCGTTGATGATTCCTACCCAATATTCAATGACAAATGTTCAATTTTCAATGACAACTAAAATATCATGACAAATAAACCGCTGATTATTACCCTGACCGCGATTATACTTTTATCTTGTGTCTATTATCTGTCCTTTACCTTCAAAGCCAGAAGTATTCAAAAACAAGCCACCGAATATGCTACTGATGAAAATGGCGTATTGGATGCTGAAAAAAAGCGGGACTACCTAGATTCGCTTTATCAAAGCAAAGAGCCTGTTTACAATATGCTCTTTACCCAGTTTACCTATAAAGAAGTAAAGGAAAAAGAGCTAGCCTTAGGATTAGACCTCCAAGGAGGAATGCACGTAACCCTAGAAGTTTCACCCGCTGCTATCATTCAGGCACTTTCAGGCAATAACAATAAGCCCGAATTTCAAAAAGCCTTGGAATTAGCTCAGGAAAAACAAAAAAATAGCCAAGAAAACTTTGTAGACTTATTTGTGGACTCCTACCGTGAAGTAGAACCCAACGGCAAATTGGCATTAATCTTTACCAACACTTCCAATCAAGGCCAAATTAATTATACTTCTGAAGATAGTGAAGTGATTCGCTTTATTCGTCAAGAGGTGAACGATGCTTTTGATCGTGCTTTCAACATTATCCGCACGCGTATTGATAAATTTGGAGTAGCCAATCCGAATATTCAAAAGCTTCCGGGTACCAATCGAATCTTGGTAGAGCTACCCGGAGTAGATAATCCCAAGCGCGCCCGCAAATTGTTATCGGGCGTAGCCAAGCTAGAGTTTTGGGAAGTCTGGGAAACCCAAGAGTTGGGTGCTTACTACCAGCAGTTTGCTGCTTACTTAGATCGGGAAGAAAAGAAGAAGAACCTAGACAAAAAACCTGATGGCCAAAAACAACCTTCTGAACTAGTAGCCAAAGAAGATGGTACTGAAACGGAAGAAGAAAGCCCTCTACTCGTCGCTGAGGATGAAGGTCAAGAAGAACTCATAGCATCAGAAGACGAAAATCAAGCAGATAGTACTGAAAATACCCTGCTAGCCGAGGGAGATTCTACCCAAAAAGATACCACTGCCTCCGATAACTTGGTAGCTGATACAGGTGATTCTACCGAAGCAGATAGCAGTGAAGCCCTGGCCACAGAAACAGACTCTACTTTGGCTGATACGACCGCCAACCAAACCGCACTGGCCGCACAGCTCATGGCTCCCTCTTACGCTGGATTTGAAGTAAAATTGCAAGATACCGCCAGAGTAAACGAAATTCTCAGCCGTCCAGAGGTGAAAAGTATCTTCCCTTCTAATGTGAAGTTCCTCTATGATGTTAAGCCCAACGAAGAAGCCGGAACGATTACCCTCTACCCGATCAAAAAAGGCAGAGGTGGCGAAGCTCCCTTGGATGGAGATGTGATCGTAGATGCCCGTCGTGATTTTGAGGGGAGCAACCCCATCGTAGATATGCAGATGAACTCTACGGGTGCCAAGGTTTGGCGCAAGCTCACCGCGGCCAATGTCAATCGCCGTATCGCCGTGGTTTTAGATAATTTGGTTTATTCAGCTCCCAATGTAAACGGCGAAATTCCGAACGGTAGCTCCCGTATCTCTGGCTCTTTTACCATGGAAGAAGCCAAAGACTTGGCCAATGTACTGAAAGCAGGTAAGCTCCCCGCCCCTACCCGAATCGTAGAAGAGGCCACCGTTGGTCCTTCTCTGGGGAGAGAATCCATCAACCAGGGCTTAGTGTCTATGCTGGTGGGAATGGGCTTGGTGGTCATTTTTATGGTATTGTATTATAAATCCAGTGGCTTGATCGCGGATGTTGCTTTGTTGGTCAATATCTTTTTTATCATCGGCCTCTTGGCACAATTTGGAGCCGTACTCACGCTTCCGGGTATGGCCGGGATCGTACTCACCATCGGTATGTCCGTAGATGCGAACGTACTGATTTATGAACGGATTCGTGAGGAGTTAGCCAATAGAAAAAACCTGAAAAACGCCATCAACGAAGGTTACCAAAAAGCCTACAGCTCTATTATAGATGCTAATGCCACTACTTTCTTGACAGGTGTGATTCTCTATAGCTTTGGTTCGGGGCCAGTCAAAGGATTTGCCGTTACATTGATGATTGGTATCGTGTGTTCGCTTTTTAGTGCTATTTTTATCACGCGTTTGATTATTGAATTCTTTACCCGTAAGAAAGAGCAAAGCGGAGTGAGCTTCGAGTCGCTAGTTTTTAAGCAGTCTTTCCGCAATCTCAATATCCGTTTCATTGATTTGCGTAAGCAAGCCTACATTGGCTCGGGGGCTTTGATTGGTTTAGGTTTGATTCTTTTGATCGCACAAGGTCTTACTTTGGGAGTAGATTTCAAAGGAGGGCGTTCTTACGTGGTAGAATTTGATGAACCTGTTTCTGTAAAAGAAGCACGTGCCGAGGTCGGTCAAAAATTTGAAGAAAGTACAGAGATCAAAACCTTCGGTGGAAACAACAAACTCAAAATTACCACGACCTACCTGATTGACGACGAATCTGCCGAGGCAGACCAAAAGGTAGAGTCTCAGCTCCGCGCGGGTTTGGAGGCTTTTCAAGACAAAAATCCTAAAATTGTGAGTTTCTCCAAAGTAGGGGCGACCATTGCGGATGATATTGCCAATACCTCTTATCTAGCGGTAGGCTTCTCGCTCTTGGTCATCTTCTTGTATATATTTGTTCGCTTCCAAAAGTGGCAATACGGTCTGGGCGCCTTGGCCGCTTTGGTTCACGATGTATTGATTGTAATTGCTTTTATGGGAATTGCCAAGTTGCTCGGCTTCTCCTACGAAGTAGATCAGGTCTTTATCGCGGCCATGCTGACGGTAGTGGGTTACTCTATCAACGATACGGTGGTGGTCTTTGACCGAATTCGGGAGTTTGCCGGAGATACCAAGGGAAGTAATTTCCCCGAAGAACTCAACAAGGCCATCAACGCTACGCTGAGCCGTACGGTCATGACTTCTTCTACCACGCTGGTGGTGATTTTGATCTTATTCTTATTCGGTGGAGAAGTGTTGAGTGGATTTTCTTTCGCCCTCTTGATCGGGATTTTGGTGGGTACTTATTCATCGGTATTTATCGCCTCTCCGATCGTACTAGATATTTCCCTCTTGCAAAGACAGTCTCAAGAGGCTCGCCGCAAGCTTTCCAGAGCAAAGGCGAAGTAATCTTGGTTTGCAAATTTCAGGTTACAAATTCTAACCTGCAATTGAGCTAACATGAAATAAAAATCTCAACCTCCTTGGAAGTGGTTGGGATTTTTTATTACTAATTTCAGTAAGTAAAATGAGAGTCTAAAAGTCTGCAATTTGTAATCTGCAGCCCAATCTAGCTCACCTGACTGCCGGGTGCCACTAGCTCATTGGGTGAAAGAAGGCGCAGGCTTCCGTCCTTATCTTCGGCCATCAAGACCATGCCTTGAGACTCGACGCCCATCATTTTGCGAGGAGCCAAGTTAGCGAGTACACAGACTTGCTTCCCGATTAGTTCTTCGGGTTGAAAATGCTTCGCGATCCCACTGAGGACGATTCTTTCGTCTACGCCCGTATCGAGCGTGAGCTTGAGGAGTTTATTACTTTTCTTGACTTTTTCGGCTTGCTTAACGGTAGCAATGCGAATGTCCATTCTCATAAAATGATCAAACTGAATTTCCGGTTTGAGTGGCTCGGCGGGTTGTTCTTCCATTTCCTTGGCTTTTTTGGCTTCTTCGAGTTTGTTAAGTTGTTTTTCTACGTCTTTGTCTTCCATTTTTTGAAAAAGAATTTCGGCTTGGTTTAAGTTGTGTCCTGCCTCCAAGATGGTAGTCTTGCCGGCTTGCTCCCAAGTAGTTTCGCCCAAATTAAGCATTTGCTTGATTTTGGCCGAAGTACGGGGCAAAAAGGGCTCGGAGAGAATGGCTAAATTAGCCACCACCTGCACACCCAAATGAACAATCGTCTCGATGCGCTCAGCATTTCCTTCTGGGTCTTGTTTTTTAAGCTCCCAAGGAGCCGTTTTTTGAAAATACTGATTGCCCAGACGAGACAAATCCATCAAATGCGCCAAGGCTTCTCGGAAACGAAATCGCTCGATCGCCTCGCCAATTCTCACTGGGAAAGTTTTCAAAGCTTCTACCAACTCCCGATCTTCTTCCGCTAAGGCGTGAATGGGGGCTAATTTTCCCCCGTGATAACTGTGCGTGAGAGCGATAGGACGACGTACGAAATTTCCTAAATTACCTGCTAATTCGTTATTGTTTTTGTCTTTGAAATCTTTCCAAGTAAAGTCACTGTCCTTCGTATCAGGCGCATTCGCCGTCAATACATAGCGAAGCACGTCTTGCTGCTCAGGATAATCTTCAATAAATTCGTGAAGCCACACGGCCCAATTCCGAGAAGTAGAAATTTTATCGCCTTCCAAATTCATAAATTCATTGGCAGGTACATTGTCCGGCAAGATATACTCCCCGTGTAAGCGCAGCATCAACGGGAAGATTACACAGTGAAAAACGATGTTATCTTTCCCAATAAAATGTACCAACTTCGTGTCGGCATCTTGCCAGTAAGGTTTCCAATCTTCAGGCTTGGCTTTTCCTGCTTTGGCTTGCTGTTGAAAATATTCCTTGGTAGCCGAAATGTAGCCAATCGGTGCATCAAACCACACGTAAAGCACTTTGCCCTCCGCCCCCGACAGAGGCACAGGAACGCCCCAGTTGAGATCACGGGTCATAGAGCGCGACTTCAGCCCTTCGTTGAGCCAAGACATGCATTGCCCGTACACATTGGGTTTCCAATCTGCTTGGTGGCTTTTGATCCATTCTTCTAGCTCGTTTTGGTATTTGTCTAGTGGTAAATACCAATGTTTACTCGGTTTTTTGACCAAGGGCGCATTACTCAGCATAGAGCGAGGCTCTCCCAACTCATCAGGGCTCAGGGAAGTTCCACAGCGTTCACATTGATCACCGTAGGCATTGGGATTGCTACACACCGGGCACGTACCTTGAATGTATCGGTCAGCTAGGAAGGCATTTTTTTCTTGATCGTAATATTGATCTTGGATTTGCTCGATGAAAATACCCTTATCGTAGAGTGCCTTAAAAAAATCCGAAGAAGTTAGGCGATGCATTTCCGTGGAAGTGCGGGAATAAATATCGAAGGCAATGCCAAAATCTTCAAAGGATTTTTTGATCATGCCGTGGTATTTGTCCACGATTTGTTGGGGAGTCAGCCCTTCTCTTTCCGCACGAATAGTCACGGGAATGCCGTGTTCATCTGAGCCACAAACGAACATAACATCCTCGCCCTTTAATCTCAGGTAGCGCACATAGATATCGGCGGGCACGTACACGCCTGCCATGTGCCCGATATGAATGGGGCCGTTGGCATAGGGCAAGGCGGCAGTTACCATGTGTCTTTTAAATTTCTGATCGGCCATAGACGTTCTCCTCGTTTGATTTTTTAGTTTAGAGGGGCAAAATTAAGGAATTTAATTGGAATTAGAGGTGGCAGATTGCTTAACTTGGAACACAAAGACCAGGGGACACAGAGCAAACAGCCGAGCCTTTGATTTACCCATTTTCAAAAAATTGCACCATCAGTTCTACGGTTTTGGGTACAGCTTCTAGGTTGAGGGTATGACCCGCTTGAGGGATTTTCTCCAAGCGTGCCTCCGGAATGGCCTCAGCGATGGCTTGGTTCATTTCAGGCGTGCAAAGGCGATCTTCTTCCCCTGCAATCACTAAGACAGGACATTTTACCTTTGTTAATTCATCCCGATAATCTTCGCTGTTTTGGGTAGTTTCCATGAGTTTGAGGAGTTGCTCGGTGGAGGGATGCAAATCTCGTCGGGCGGTTTTCATCATATCGATAGGCATCACGGGGTTTTCGTAGTAATGGTTACTAAGAACCATTGGCAGCATCACGTCTAGCATCAATGGATAACCCCCGGCTTGTAAGGCATTGCGCCAAGCCAGCCCTTGCGCCTCGAACATGGGGGTTTTGTAAGCAAAGCTCGCCATAATCACGCCCTTGGCTACTTTTTCGGGATGATTGACCATCAGTCGCATCAATACAGCCCCCCCGTAAGAGATTCCCACAAAATTGGCAGATTCTATCTGCAAACCTTCCAAAAGGCTGCTCACATCCTGAGCGTGTTGGTCAAAGCTACGGTAGTGCTCCGCCGCATCAGATTGGCCTTGGAAGATCAAATCTAAAAGGACAATTTTATAATTTTTTTGGAAAGCAGGCAGATAAGGCCCCCACGCGAGAGTTGGCTGTGATAAACCATTGAGAAAGACAAGCGTCTGCTTGGCTTCGGCTTGGCCGTGAATTTCGTAATTGAGTTCTAGACCGTCGGCAAGTTGATGTTTCAAAGCTTTTTTATTTTTTTGAATGAGAAATGATCACATAGGCGAAGTTACAATAGAAATTATTAGCTACCCAAAACGGAAATAATTAATGTGAATGGTAACGAAACTCAGAAAATCGTCTAAAAATAGAGGTTATGTGGATCCAATGAAACTATTTAGAAAATATCTGAGTAATTTGTGTTAGATTCAAGTGAATTATTCACAGAATTTATGCTGTATTTATATACAGAAATGTTTCTCTTTCCGTATTTAAGATGTAGTATGTTTTAATTTCCTGATCGGACTATGGATTTGTACACCTACAGAAACATAAAAATTTATTTACTGCTAATCCTCTGGCTTAGTCTATCTGCTCGTGGGCTTTTTGCTCAGGATCAGGCTCCTTTTCGTTTTCCAGAAAATTTTTCCTCAGAAAACTACTTAGCGCACACCATCGCCTTCAAACTCAAAGCAACCGACAAAAATTTTTTCCAAAAAGCTTACACACAGCAAGCTCAGCAAGTCAACCCTTTACTGCTTGAGAAGCTACAAGCTAAGGAACCGGTGCCGCTTTTCTCCTCACGAGACTTCGCCATAGCCGCCAGAGGCAATTCGTCTTTGCCAGAACGTACTCGTCGCTTATCTTTGATCTACACCGTGGAGATTGACTCAACCCAAGACCTAGAAGAAGCCATTACGCTATTGAGGCAAGACCCCTCGGTGGAGTACGCCGAACCCATCTACACCAATCATCAGCCGATGGTTTACGCTACGGGTCGCCCCAATGACCCACTCACCGATGAGAGCGTGCAGTATCATCTCACCAATATCCGTGCTTTTGATGCGTGGGAGATAGAAAAGGGTGATCCTAGCGTCGTGATTGGTATTATTGACAATGGTTGCAACATCAACCTGAGAGATTTACGGGATAATTATCAATCTCCCGTTTTCAAAACCAGTTCTTCAGACCTCTTGAACGACATCTCAGGCTTTTTTGCAAACAACCCCGTAGATTCGGACAGCAATGTCTTAGGAGGTGAGCACGGAAACATCGTGGCTCTCTGCTCCTCGGCCGTACCCAATAATGGTGAAGGTACAGCAGGAACGGGCTATCACTGCCGCTTTTTGCCTGTCAAAGTAGCTGCTGATGAGAATTTGAACAATTATATTGATGGCTACGCGGGCATTCTCTACGCCGCTTGGCAAGGAGCCAAGGTGATTAATTTATCTTGGGGAAGAACAGGCGCGCCCAGTGCCCTAGATCGAGATATATTAGCAAGTGTTTTTTATGATTATGACGCAGTCTTGGTAGCCGCCGCGGGCAATGATAACGATCAGGAATTTTTCTACCCAGCTTCTTACGATGAAGTCGTGCTTTCGGTAGCTGCTACCAAAGCAGATGATGCCAAAGCTTCTTTTTCTACCTATAATCAGAAAGTAGACCTCTCTGCCCCGGGCGAAAATCTCATCTTAGATGCAGGTGAAGACCATTCGGGTACTTCTTTTGCGGCTCCCTTGGTGGCTGGCACGGCGGCTCTGCTCAGGGTACATTATCCCCAATTGAATGCTGAACAAGTGATGGCACGCTTGAAAACCACCACCGATCCCATTGATGATTTACCAGCAAACCGAGCGTTTGAGGGTAAAATGGGCACAGGCAGATTAAACATGTACCGAGCTTTGACTGACCCCTTCAAAGCAGTTAGTTTAGAAGATTATTATTTTCAGCGTGAAACTGCAACTACGGAGATCTATCACGGTATGCAAAGCCAGATGGTCGTTTCGCTGAAGAATCACTTAGATACGCTGGATCATCTGGTGATTTCACTCCGTTGCTCCTCCCCTTACGTTCAGTTGCTAGATACTCTCTCCGTCTTAGGAACCATCTCTTCTCAAGTCGCAATGGACAACACAAGTGATCCCTTCGAGATTCGTGTACAAGAAGATGTACCCGCCAACACGGTGGCTTGGTTTCGCTTGCATTATCAAGATGGAGCTTATGAATATGAAGAGAAATTTAGCGTATTGCTGAATCCTGCTTACAGTCATATTAATCAGCTAAAAATGGCTCTGTCTGATGATGGCTCGCTGGCTACTTATGATAATACCTACGAAGCACTGACGGGTCTTACTTATCAAGGAAATCGCTTTTTGGAGGAAGCAGGGCTACTCGTGGGTTGGCAGGACGAAGCGGGGCAAATCCGAGTTTCTGATGCTGCCCGAGGTGATCTTAACCTGGTCGATCAAGACTTTTTTACGGCCTCTTCTTTCGCGGCCTTCCAGGAGGGTCATTTCTGGGGTACTGCTGCTCTTATGAATGATATTAGAAATAATAATCAACGAATTGGTCTCGATATTCAACAAAGAACTTTTGCTTGGAATGAACCTGACTTGAAGAATGTAATTATTGTAGAATACACCCTTGAGAACAAGGGAATACTGGAAGAGGTACTCGAGCATGTGCACGTGGGCTTATTTGCAGATTGGAACCTATTTAACCTCGACAGGAACCGAGCGATATGGGACGAACAAACCCAAACCGCTCTGGTGTTTGAGCCGAGAGGAGTTAGCAACATCATCACTGGCATCACCTTACTGACCGACCGTCCTGATATGAGGCAAAAAGCCCCCATCTCAAGCCAACACTACGCTTTTGATCCCCATGCAGATATCAACCTACAAGATGGCTTTGATACAGAAGAAAAGTTTCAGGTATTGTCTGGTCAAGTACGTAGAGATCAGGCTGGTATGCAAGGAAATGGAGCCGATGTAGCTCACTTGGTCGCTAACCGAATTGACCGCCTAGCCATAGGCGAGAAACGCCGTGTGGCCTTTGCCTTCGTGGTCGGTTCGGGGGAAAAAAACTTCCAGAATTTTGTTTCAGCTGCCAAGGAAAGATACCGCCAGATCCGCACCGGCCCCCTACCCGTCCTGAATGATCTGGTGGCTTGTGAGGGAAGAGAGGTGGTGATTCGCCCAGAGAATGGACAGCGATTCAATTTTTATGAAGAACCTCCTACCAGTGATAGCATTCTCCCGATTCATACCGGAGCCACGCTGAGATTGAACCACCTGAGGTACGATAGAGTGTTCTACATTAGCAATGCTGATTCGCTCTACGAAAGTGATTACGGCAGGCTCGAGGTTCGCTTGGAAAAGCCAGAGAGTGCTTTTGAAATTTCTCAGGAAAAGTCTCCATTGGCGGTTAATTCCCGTATTATTCTCTATCCCATAGATCAAGAGCTATCTGCTTATCATTGGCAGATCAGTCATGAAGATAGCACCTCTAATCAGGCGTTTCGCTTTGTATCGGGTACGGATGAAAGCACACAGGTTCCCGAAGTAGAGTTTCTCAGGCCCGGCTTATTTACTGTCGACTTAGCGGTACAAACTGCTCAGGGTTGCGTGGCTTACAGTAGCCAGACTTTGGAAGTATTTCAGGATATTACCACGGCGGAGCCTGTCTTTCCGGCAAGTGCTTTGCAGCTGTACCCCAATCCCGGCCAGCATCTCATCCAGATAGAAACTCCTCTCCCCCTAGAGGTTTCTGACTGGCGTCTTTGGGATAGTTACGGAAAAGCCCTGACCGAGTATTCCTTGCAAAAAATATCAGATCAAAGCTTTATACTCGATCTAGAAAAGCTTCCTTTGGGTATATATCTATTAAGGTGTGATCACCCTGCTTTTAGCATCACCCGAAAGATCGTCAAAGCTCCTTAAAACAGCGCGGTCAGTTGCATCCTTGCCAGATGCACCGTAGGGCTATTCTCGGAGCGTCTGCCCTCGTAATTAAGCGTGAGTTGAAGACCATTCGCGAGTCTTTGTTGCCAATTGAGCGTCCAAGCCCAGTTCGTACCGGGCTGCAGAGCTTCCAACAAGTCGTAGCTAATCGGATCAGTTAGGTTTCCTTCGAAGCTAATCTGGATTAAACGCACATTAGCCAATAGGTTTCTTTTGGAAATTTTACTCCAGCGTACTTCCAAAGTAAATTGGTTAATTTGTGCATTTTCAGGATTTTCGGAGGCGGAGATATTCTCTTTGGTGGCATAGCGATAATTACCTTGTACCCGAAACTCATTACTGGGTTGAAAGGCTAATTGTGGACTGATTTCGTAGGTACGGATGGTATAATTGCGAGTAAGCAGAAAATCCGAGCTAGTTTCCTGCCGTTCTTGTTGGGCAGCCAGACTGAGATTAAAATTTTTGCCTAAGTTGCTACGCGCGTTTACTTGATAGCTTTGTCGTTTATCTTCCTCGAAGCCATTCGTGAGCAATTGTTTCTGACGAGTACGCCGATAGCTCACATCCAGTCCATACCTAGAATCAAGTTGGTTGAAAAACAAGGTATTACGCAAAATATCTTGAGTAGAAAGCAGGTTAGCCTCTTCTAAACCACGGAAAGGAATCAGACGACTCAGCAGGTTATTATCCGTATGGCGTCGGTTAATGGTCCAAGAGGTAATTCCAGAAAACTTCCCTAAGAAAGCTTTCCATCCCTTGGCTTTGAGCCAATTACGTGGTGCTTGCCAATCTAAGCGATAAACAAGATTATTCAAAAAGGCATTGATGTACTCATCAGTAGGAACAAAAACTTTGATAAAATTACGCTCATCTGGATTGACCGCGATAAAAAACTCGTCCAAATCTTGAATACCATCTTCGTTTAAATCGCGCCAGGCGTGTGTTCCTTGCCCGTTTTGGATTTCTAAGAAAACGAATTCCCTGCGCAGTTCTCTTCCCGTGGCGGTGGCATAAGTCAGTTCCGTGCGAATATGCCGATCAAAAAAGCTTCCACTCCAATCCAAGCGCCCTAAAATATTGTTTTCCTCCACTACCCCTGAGGTGGGGTTGAGCAGATTATCCGCATCACGGTAAGTAAAGAGTAGCGAAAATCGCTGTCGTGGATTGATATCCGTGCGAATCCTCAAATTAGCCGTTTGTGATCTCAAAGCGTCTTTTAATTGGCCTTCCTCGGGCTGGCGGTCTAGTCGCCAGGTGTAATCGAGACGAAATTTGAATTTGGCCGTATCGGCACTTTCCCAATAGACCAAATGCTCATCAAAGTTCATCAAAGAACTCGTAACCGAGTCTAGCTCTGGCTGAAAAACTTGATTTTGATCCAAACGGTAGCGATAGCCTAGAGTAAAAGGCTCGAAACGATAGGCTATATCTGCCGATACCCGATTCCATTCGGCCCTTTGTTGATTTTGCTGTGTCCTGAGTAGGAAAGTTTCCGTTTGGATTAAAAAACCTCCCAGTTCTTGGCGGATTTCGGAGCGATGCTGCCAGCCATCTATTTGCTCACCTCGTTTGCGATAAGTTAGCTCCGTGGCCAATACATTCAAAGGGTCTTTGCGGAAGCCCCCTCCTACGCTAAAGATTTGATCGGTAATTTGTGTGCTGTCTGTGCTAATGTTCCAATCGCGGTCAAACTCCACGGGACGGAAGCGATCAATGGGGCGAAAGAACTCGCTATCGTATTCAAAATCAATATGCCCAAACCACTGATAGCCTTCCCAAAAACTCACTTCTCGCCCTTCATTCACATAACCTACTTTGATGGCCTGCCCCTGATTATCGGCATTATCAATTTCTGAAAAACGATTCAAATCTTGGTCAGCAAGCGCCACTTCGGCATAAATCTTGTCTTTTTCGCTCAACTTATAAGACAGGCCAGCCGTAATCATCTGCCGAAGCGTAGGCGTAGGTACGAGTCTTAGGGGAGCAAAATTCCCTTGGGGAATGCCATTGACGGGTTCTACCCATTCGTAGACTTGTCCGTTGATGGTCGTATTGGCTCTCCGATAATCACCTTGATTGGGGCCTACCTCAGTAAAACTCACCTGAAAAAGCGCGCTGTCGGCATTACTCGAAAAAACCAAAATATCTTCATAGGTAATTCCAGTCAGGTTGCTGGTGGTGTCTGTTTGCTTGTAAAGCACTTGATTAGGACTGAAACCTATGGAGTCAATGCCATTAATCAAGCCCAAGCCATCTCCAGCCTGCGCGAGTTCTTCCACGTTTTCTTCGGAAAGATCCAGAAGGGGATTGCGTTGATTATCAGCGGCTCGGTAAAAATTCACAAAAAAGTCTAGCTTTTTGTAATTTTGATAATGGCTGGCTGTGACGATGCTACGACTGTAGTTTCGCTCTGAATACTCGAAATCTACCCGTATCCGTGTAAACTGGGTAATTAAGATATTGCTGTTAAAAGTGATTTCGGCCAAATTGTAATCAATGACATAATCATGGTTAAAACCTCGGGTCAATGGCTTGCCATCAATAAAAACCTTCTCAGAGTTGGCTAATACGATGATAAATCTCTCTCCATTCGGCCCCGTGAGGCGGTAAGGGCCTTGTACTCCCTCGATGGGTTGCACCTGTTGCGAGTTAAATTTTCCCTTGGAAATGGCGACGCCTAGCTTGGTTTGGGCTTGGCTTTCGGAGCTGAAGGGATAGTCAGTTTCCAAAGCACCTCCCTGCACATTTTTATAATATTGCAGAAAATAATTGGGAGATTGCTTTAGCACGATATCTCCCGCCGAAAGGCTTCCGTAGCGATGGCTCAATTTGATAAATACTCTGTCAAATTCTTGTAATTGAAGCGTATTCCCCTCGGGCTGAAACGGCACGTCCTGATCTGAAATCGCGGCCAGAATAGAAATATCATCCGTCAATTGACCATCCAATTGCAGATTGAGAGCAGAATTTACGAAAACATTCTGATTATTGCCAAAAGAAACGCCTCTCGTAATGTTCCCACTTTTGTTAATGCCTTTGAGGTCAAAGAACTCCTCCCTCGTTTCTGAGTAGGTATTCAGGCGGGCAATGTAGGCATCCGAGTAAGTTTCAGTAGAATCATAGCGCCGAGGGTCACGCTTGAAGGCCGCTTGGGCAAAATCGAAAGGAAATACTTGGTAGCAAATCAGTATGGAATCTGCCGTGGAAGTGCCCGCTAAGCGAATTTGATTGGTCTCTGAATCATAGGCAATGCGAAGTGAGTCAGGGTTGGGGCTTTGAATACGGAGGGTATTGGGCAAGATGGTCAACGTGTCCAAAGAGATGGCGGCATCTTGGAGCTTCACCCATTGACATCTCTGGTTTTCTTGCGCTAATAAGCTGGTATTCAGACAGATCATCAGCCCCAAGCATCCTAACCAAGCAAAATCTCGGATGGTAGCGGTTGGGAAAGACAGATGAACATGGAAATGAGGGCCGAAAACACGCATGCATCAATCAATCAAGTACAAGAGCAAAAAGCAGGTAATTGTCAGTTTTCAGCGATCAATTTTCTGAAACGGTTTGCGGAATGGCAATACAAAACATCAGATCGGAAAACCTTAGCTTCACGAACGCGCATCTCAGTTTGTGTCTTTAGCAACCGAAATTGGTTCTTGGTATCTTTGTACTTTATTCTCAACGGTGAAGAAAGGTAATTAATTTCTTAAAGATGGATTATTCTACCAAAGGTAATTCTATAAAGAAGCTGGTGCCTTGACCTTCTTGGGTTTCAAACCAAATTCGCCCTCCGGCGTGTTCTATTCCCCTTTTGGCCACCGCCAAGCCAATCCCTGAGCCAGTAGATTTAGTACTGAAATTGGGCATAAAAATTTTCTCTTGTACTTCCTTGGAAATCCCCGTGCCGTTATCCTGAAACTCGATCAAAACCAAGCCCTCTATACCCGTGCTCAGCGTGATTTTGACCCTAGGTTTGCGGTCTTCGGGTACAGCTTCCTTGGCATTTTTGATCAAATTGGTAAAAATTCGTCCCATCAGACGTTTATCTCCTCTCACGTAGTAATTTCCGCTTTCTAGGTTGAGTATGAGATCAATATCCTCATTACTGTAGAGGTCTTTACTGTCTGTCAACACTTTAGCCAACTCAAATCGCTCGCTGATGGGGATGGGCATTTTGGCAAAAGAAGAAAATGAAGTCGCAATATCGCTCAAAGTTTCTACCTGCGTAAGCAAGGTATCAAAAGAACGCTCGAACATGCTCTTGATTTTTTCTCCTTGGTTCTGCAAGCGCATTTGCATGTATTGCAACGTGAGCTTCATCGGTGTGAGGGGGTTCTTGATCTCGTGAGCTACCTGCTGGGCAATTTCCCGCCAGGCCGATTCTTTTTGGCTTCTGACCAATGCTTCTTTACTCTTGTCGAGCTTGTAAAGCATTTTATTGTACTCTTCTACAAAAAGGCCGATTTCATCCCGTGAATTCCATTCCAAGGGTTCATTGTAATTATAAAAAGTGGTCTTCTTGATTTTTTGGGTAATCAAGCGGAGTGGAATGGTCAAAATTTGCGAGGCGAAATAAGATAAAATGATGAAAATAATGAAAATAGAGGCAAAGATATTTAAAATGGTAGACAGTACTTTGACCAACTTTCGGTTCAATTCGTACTGCGAGTCAAAGAAGGGAATACTCAAAATACCCACCAATTGCCCGGTTTCGTAAGACTCGTAAGATTTGATGGGCACATAGACAGACTTATAATTCAGGGTTCCTACCGACTCTTTGAGAAGCACTTTGTTATTGTGATCTTCTTTGATCAAGTAATAAGCTTTAGGATTAATCCACTGTGATAATAGCTGAGTTTCATAGATGGAAGGCTGACTAGAAATCAACAACCTACCTTCTTCGTCAAAGATATTCACATCTGCTTCTATATGCTGAGCAATTTCTGAAAGGTGCGAGGCAAATTCTGTGGTATCTATGCTTGCCTTGCGTAGATTCGCTAAGTAGGGTAAGATATTCAAGCGAACGCTTTCGGTTTTGGAGATAAAATTTTGGTTAAAATCTTCTTTGTAAGTGCTACTAATCACACTCAGGGTGGTAATGCTCACCATAAACAAGGGTAGAAAGAAAGCAATATTCAGGTAAAACTGTATCCGCGTGGCAAAATTAACTTTGACTTTCTGAAAACGGCGGATGACACTGTAAACCAGAATAAAACCCACGATACAAATAACCAGCACTAAGAACAAAAAGGAAAAATTGGAAAAAATATCGCTAAAAGAGTAGCCATAAGAAGAAACGACCACTCGTTTCGTAGACCCGCCCCCGACCGCTAAGTGCTCGTAGCCATTGTGTGCCAAGCCATCTATAAAAAGCTTGTCTTTGTCCTTATCGAAGAGCGCGATGTCAAAATTTTTCTCATAGTTAAAATTCCCAACGCTATAAACCAGTTGTTCATTATCGTAAATCGCGTAACTGTATTCTCGGCTAGCCTGAGATTGGTCATAGCTGCGATCCATCAACAACTCGGGATAAACACGGGTGGGCTCTGCCCGTTTTTGCTTGAGATCAATGATAATATGACCCAATGCCTCTTCTTGACTGGCGATTGATACAAATACTAAATATCTTTTGATCAAATTCACCCCTGATTTACTAATGAAATAGATGTCCTCCTCGTCTGTTTCATAGTAAATTTTATCATAATTTTCACGATAGCTTTGATAGCGTCCTTCTACCTCGGCTTCTGCCTTGCTAATGCGCTGGCCTCCAGGTGTCTTAAAAAACAGAATTTCCATCTGGTAGCGATCCAGATAGTTTGGGAGATAGTTTTTCCGAATACGCTGTTCTATCAGTTTGAGCGAATCCATTTGATTTTCCATCTGGAAAAAATCTCGAATTAGAGAATCTTTTTCTATGTTATCTCTGGCATTGCTGAGTAAAAACTCCGCAAACTCGTCTGATTCTGGCAGGAGCAAGGCTGCGAAACGTCGCTTATCCTCGATGCTTTTTTCCTGACCAAAAATGTAAATAACACCCGTACCCAGAATGGCCCATCCCAAGGCTCCAATGAGCAAATAAATAAATGAAAGGTAGGTAAAGCGATACAAATGACGACTCAGCCGAAAATGATGGATACAAGCGGCAAAAATCAGCGAAAAAATGACCACGAAAAAGTACAAATCCTGCAACAAATAGCTTACAACCGAATAAATTAAAGCCGCCAATAGAAAAATACCCGTAATTTTGGATTCTCCCTTAGGATTAATTTGCAAGAAGAGACGGTTCAGCAAATGGATAAAGAAAAAACCCACGATCGCCGTGCAGATAAAAATCAGTATGCCAATGACACTGTACCAACTGAAATCAAAATCTCTGGTAATATCCAAATTGAGTTTGGAGTGCTCGAAAATCGTACTGAGCACATAGAAACCTGCATTAAAAACACCGATGAGGAGCACTAAGATCATAACCGAAACTACGGCTCGGCTCTGAACATTCATCTTCAATAAGTAATGATAAAGATGCGTACGAGAGCAATTAATCAGCGCGTAATACACCAAAATCCCAATCATGACTAAATTGATGAGCAAGTCTCCTATCGAGGGAGAAATGGCAGAAGAAGCATATATTTTAGGATTGAAAATTAACCAGTCAAATACCGAAATGGGGAAATGGAAATAAATGGTAGCAAAGCGCAGGAGTGCCAGATAAATCGCTAGTAATATCCAAGCTAGTTCATAATTTCGGTTATATTCTAATTGTCGCATCAAAGTACCTATGTGCAGCCCAAGAAAGACGAAGCCCACAACCGATAAAAATACCACTCCGAGCCAAAAACGGGTCACGGGCACATTGGCACCGTCCTGATAGCTTAATCCCAGTATAAATTCTTCATAAGGAGAATAGACGGGCAGATAACCATCCATTTTGATGGATGAAATTTGAACCGCTTCGTGCCCAATCAAAGCTGGATTATAACCTGATTTGAGATGCGTATTTTTGATTTTGTATTCCCTTTTAAGGGGCAAAAAGACGAACAATTCCTGCCTGGGGTCATCCAGTTTGATCCGTGTAACAATGTACAGAAATTGCCCTTCGTTCTGATCGAGCAAGCGATATTGATAAGGAAGATGGGTGCTCAGGTTTTGGTATTGAGGCACAAAGCGGTAATCAGACCAAAATACCAATTCCTTATTTTCAAAAATAAAATAATCATACTTTTCGGCATCCTGATCTTCTAATAAGGAGCGATATCCTCGCGTTTGAACTTTATTTTTGAGCGTTTGTTTCTTGGCTTCTAACCGTCGCAGAGCTTCTTCTAGGCGTTGCTTTACTTGCTTCAATTCGCTTTCCACGGATTGGAAAGGCGATGACCAATCGGCATATCCTATGATTAAGGCCAGACCAAAAGCAATCGTAGCAACGAGTAGGTACAACTGACGGGCGTATCTCAATGCTTTTTTTGAATAAGGTTTTGTGATAAAATTTGCAAGATTAAATATTACAAAAATTTTGCAAAAGATGAAACTAACTATCTTTTTCCTCGAATTCTTTTCTAATTAAAGATGAACTCCCATACCTCTTTACCTGACAGATTGCACTATTTCCACGAATTCGATTATATTCGTTGGTCATAAGTTTTTTGTATCACCTCTCAAAATATGCACAATCCATGCTCTCTCTCCAGATTCAAGTGAAAGGAAAAGTACAAGGCGTTTATTTTCGCAAGTCTACCCAAGTACAGGCGCAAGCACTCGGCATTCAAGGTTTTGTGAGAAATGAACCTGATGGTTCTGTTTATATCGAGGCCGAAGGGCATCAAGAATCGCTTGATCAATTCTTGGCTTGGTGTTGGAAAGGCCCTGAGCACGCGCAGGTTAAGGAGGTAAAATCTGCGGAACAATCTTCCAAGCATTACGAGGGTTTCGAGGTGCGGTATTAGGGTTGACGGGTGGCTGGTTACAGGTAGTTAACTGTTTGCTCTGGGTTTATTTTCAAGCATCAGAAACCCCAAGCAAGAACGAAGCTACTTGGGGTTTTTGATTATTTTCTAAAAGTTCATACCTGCCAGATGACTTATTCTTCGGTCATTGCTTATTTTTCAAACATAACAGGTACTTCTACATAAGTCTGATCCCAGCCCATCATCATGTGAGCTCCGCCGTCTACTTCTTTGAAAGCAATGGAGAAGTTCTCGATCACTTCCTCCGAAGATTGCGCTGGAGCCTCCACTCGAAGTACATCATTAGCTTCTTTATAAGTATAGGCTCCCCAAGTATTAAGGTCAGAGTTTAAAATCACCGTCCATTTATCTTGGTTAGGAATGGTGAAGAGGGAGTAAGTGCCAGCCTCTACGTCTTTGCCACCAAATTTTACATCTTGATAGAAAGTGATTTCAGGGGCTTCATTGGCTCCAGTACGCCATACTTTCCCGTAAGGAGCTAGGTCAGCATAGACATCTCTTCCCTTCTTGTAGGGACGGCTGTAAGTAATTTTGACCACTTTATCAGACACTTTGTAACTGGTAGGAAAAGCAGCAATATCCAGAGGGCTCGCATCTAATTTCTTAAATTCCTGAGCAGAGGTCGTGCCTAGACCTACCCATAATGCAATTGCTAAGAGTGAAAAAGTAAACGTAATTTTCTTCATGAGTTTTTATTTATTAAGATGATAGGGTTAAAGCTAAATATATACCCATGAACATCCAAGTAAATACAGATGTTTAGCTTTATTTGATTGCATATTAGAACGCGAATCGTGGTGAAATAACCGTGGATAATTTGTAATTTGCAATCCTCTAATCTGAAATGAATAAGCCATGAACCCGCAACATTATCGTATCATTTTGCAGCGCGAACTCAAAAAGCTGAAAGAAGAAATTGAGCAATATCCCAGCGAAGAAGCCATGTGGAAAGTACCTGCTGGCATCCACAATTCAGCAGCCAACCTGGCCATCCATTTGGTAGGCAATCTGAATTATTATGTAGGAGAAGTATTGGGAAAA
The DNA here is from genome assembly GCA_964551015.1 of uncultured Cytophagaceae bacterium. Classification (GTDB taxonomy): domain Bacteria; phylum Bacteroidota; class Bacteroidia; order Cytophagales; family Microscillaceae; genus CAZKBP01. The sequence goes on from CAZKBP010000007.1 coordinate 193,005, forward strand.
ACAGGCTACGAACGCCAAAAGGAGCAGGAATTTACACGTAAGGACTACAACCGGGCACAAATCTTAGAAGCCATTGACCAAGTCATGGTGATGGTGCAGAAAGTATTGGATGATCTTGCTGAGGAAGTGCTAGTTGGAATTTATCCAGCCGAAGTGGAGGGTCAAACCTATCCCACGGAGTTGATATTGCACCATACTATGGCGCACTTTGCCTACCATTTGGGGCAAATCAATTACCACCGACGTTTGACAGAAACTACCAGCTAAGCTTTGATTGAGAGAAAGAAGAGAAGACAGGCGTGAGTAGAGAAAATAGGATTTAGAAAAGTCAGACTCAATGCGATGCAGGCCAAGTTTTTATCTACCAAATCGGAGAAGGTAGCGGATGTGTGTAGCGAAAAGAACGGTACATTTCTTTCTCCCACTTGAGGTTATCTTCCTTTACCTTCACTTGGCTGGGCTCGTTGTATCCCGTGGATAATACAATATCTTCTTCCTTCCCTTGTTCATCCTTCTTGACGATAAACAATTGAATAAAGGCATGCTTAGATAAACTCATGGACTGGCGAATATAATTGATATAATCCAGTGCTTGCTTACGCGCTTTGAAGGGATTTTCACTAATAAAATCTACCTCCGTTTTGCAAAAATCGTATTCAGGCTCACATTGAAAATCCTTGTTGGATTCATTGAGCACGACACGGTAACTAATGTCATTGATATTCATATAGATATGTGTTTAGAGATCAAAATATCTAAGATTAAATTAGCGTTAAGTTTTATCATGATAAACTCCATTCTTGGGTCATAGGTTTCATTTTTAGAAAGGTTCCAAGCGGATTTCCACTATTTTAGAATAATAGTAAGAAATTTTTTGAGATTTTTGGTGGAGCCTCCAAATCTAGGGCGATCTATTTTTTAGCTAAGAGATATCGATTATCTTTGAAAATATAAATGATAATACTTCTATGGGCGACTCAAAAAATAAATCTAAACTTGTCATCGGCACTTTGGATAAAGTAGATTTTCCCGAGTTTGGTCTTTATGAAATCCCTTGTAAAATCGATACCGGAGCACAAACCTCCGCCTTGCATTGCCACCGAGTAAGACTCATAGAAATAGAAAAGGAGGGAAAAGAGATCATCGCTTTTGAGTTGCTCGATCCTTCTCACGAAGAATACAACGGGAAAGAATATCGTACCACCGACTTCGAGGAAAGAAAAGTACGTAGTTCGTCCGGCCATGCCGAATATCGCTATGTAATTCGTGCCAAGCTACTACTCTTCGGAGAAACCATTGAAACGGAATTTACCCTAGCGGATCGAGAACGCATGAAATATCCCATTTTATTGGGAAAATCCTTGCTCAAAGGGCGCTTTTTAGTAGATGTAGCCAAAACCAACCTTTCTCACAAACAAAAAATCAAAGCTCGAAAAACTTCTTTAGAGAAAAACTAAGCGTTATTTATGAAAATTGCGGTACTCTCCCGTAATGCAGATTCGTATTCTACGGGGAGATTGATAGAGGCGATAGAACAAAGAGGGCACCAGTCCGAAACCATTGACCACGCCAGTTGCTACGTGGTCATGGAAGAGGGCAGTTCCAATGTGTATCTAGGTGATTATGAAATTGCAGATATCGATGCGGTCATTCCTAGGATTGGGGCCTCGGTTACTTTTTATGGCAGTGCCGTGATTCGGCAGTTCGAGATGCGTAAAGTCTTTACCACGCTCAGTTCGCTGGCCTTAGTACGCTCTCGGGACAAGCTCCGTAGCTTACAGATTCTTGCCAAAGCGGGCGTGGGCATTCCCAAAACCGCCTTCGCCAAGCATCCCAAAGACATTAATTATTTGATGGAGCAAGTAGGAGGAGTTCCACTGGTTATCAAGCTTTTAGAAGGAACCCAGGGGCTGGGTGTGGTGCTGGTAGAAACCAAAAGCGCGGCTCGCTCGGTGATGGAAGCCTTCTACGGACTAGATGCTAATATTTTAGTCCAAGAATTTATCAGAGAAGCCAAAGGTGCTGACATCCGCGCCTTCGTGGTAGATGGCAAAGTAGTCGGCGCCATGAAGAGACAAGCGGCTGAGGGCGAGTTTCGTTCCAACCTCCACCGCGGAGGCGAAGCGGTAGGCATCAAGCTCAATCGCACCGAAAAAGCGGCCGCCGTCAAAGCCGCCAAAGCCTTGGGCTTGAATATCGCCGGAGTGGACATGCTCCAAGCCCAGCGTGGCCCCCTCGTGATTGAGGTCAACTCCTCCCCTGGCCTCGAGGGCATCGAGAAAGCCACAGGCAATGACATTGCCGGCAAAATCATCGAGTACATCGAGAATCATAAGGATAGCTCCGACCGGAAGAAAAAGGATAAGGTAGGAGTTTAGAAGGATGGTTATATTGCTTGAAGGTTGAATTATTGTATTATTCTACTACCTATTTTCCTAACATTATAATGAAATATATCAAAACTCTCACTTTAATGGAGCGTATACTAACAATTTCAGCAAAGCAAGTATACGCGTCAGAGGGTTATATTTTTGAATTGCTCATTTCCTACAGCCAATCCGTCATCGAGCGTTCTATTTTCCAGAAATAAAACAAGCTAGAAATAAAGATAAGCCAAGCCACCCCGAAGGAAAGCCAAGCCTGAACAGGAAAATCTGTGCCCAGTAGTGCCCATCGGGTTCCTTCAATCACGCCTGCCATGGGGTTCAAAAAATACATCCACTGAAATCGTTCAGGAATCAGACCGGACGGGTAGATAACCGGTGAAACATAGAGGCCAATTTGTAAGATGAAATTAGAAAGTGGCTGCAAATCGCGGAAGCGAACCACCAGCGCACTGAGCCAAATTCCAACGCCCCAAGCACTGATAAGTAAATGGAGCAAAATAAAGGGTAAAAAAGCCAGATGACTGCTTGGAAATATTTGGTAATAAAGAAAAAGTAGGAAGAGTAAGAGAAGATTCACCCCCAAATCTACCAAACCTACCAAAGCTTGAGACAGAGGCAGGATTAATCTTGGGAAATAAATTTTTGTGGATAAACTCTGCATGGTCACGGCCATCCCTGCGCCTCTTGCGATCATGAACGCCCAATAGCTCCAAATCCAGAGGCCACTGAAAGCAAAAAGCGGATAAGGTACACCACCACTATCTACCCGCACGGCTTGCCCAAAAATAAAACTAAATATCAAGAGGGTAATCACAGGTTGGAAAACCACCCAGGCTAAGCCCAAGAAAGTTTGTACATATCGGCCTTTCAGATCACGGTAAGCGAGTATCCATAAGACTTCCCGGTGCTGGTACAGCTCCTGCCACCGTTTATGCAAACTAACACGTTGCTTGGCCTTGATGATCATTTTCTCCTTCACTGAGAAGCATATTTTAAATACTTAGACCACATCATACCACCGAGAAAGACCGAGACAATCCGCTGAAAGAGAGACCATTCACCTCGCACCTCTATTTAAGACGGACGATAAATCAGTGCCACCGCGTAAGCCGAGACACCTTCCTCGCGACCCACGAAGCCTAGTTTTTCCGTGGTTGTCGCTTTAATAGAGATATCTTCTTCGGGGATTTGCATTACATCGGCCAAGCAGGTTTTCATGGCAGGAATATGAGGATTGATTTTAGGAATTTGTAAACAAATGGTCGCGTCTACATTGGATATTTCATACTTGGCTTCTCTTACCAATTTCATCACTTCTTTGAGCAAAATTTTACTATCAATGCCTTTGTATTGAGGGTCTTTGTCTGAGAAATGGAAGCCAATATCTCGCAGATTAGCTGCACCAAGGAGTGCATCGCAAATGGTATGAATCAATACGTCCGCATCCGAATGCCCTACGGCTCCGTGGGTATGTGGAATTTGGATGCCTCCCAGCCAAAAGGCTTGTCCTGCCTCTAGGCGATGTACATCGTAGCCCTGCCCTACTCGATATTTCATAATCAAATGGTTTGAGATTCGGTCATTAAGCTTTTTTACGATAATAAAGAGTGGAGCTATTTGCTGGCCTTAATATTTGCTGAGCAGCACTTTGGATATCTGCTAGTTGCACAGACTGTATGCGTTCAGACTCGGTATTCACCCGTTCGGGTTGCCCTTGCGCCGCATTGAAGGCCAAGTTGACCGCTCGATTGAGCAACTCCACTTCTGAAAAGACCAGATAAGATTCAGCTTTGTTCTTCACTTTTTCCAATTCGCTTGCTTGTACACCCTCGGTTTGTATCTCGGTGATAATCTCTTGGACGGCTTGCTCGGCCTCTTCTAGCTTTTGTCCGGGCTGTAAATTGCCTTGGATAACCAGCAAGCCCGGATCAACTGAGCCAGTCATATAAGTACTAATTGCATTGAAAACACGCTGCTCCTTTACTAAGCGATTATACAAACGAGAAGATTTGCCCCTACCCAAAATATCTCCTAGCAAATCAACCGCATGGTAATCTCGGTCTAGGCGCCCAGGCATATGATAAACTTGATAAAAGGCATCTAGGGGTACCTCGGCCTCGGCCTCCTCGAATCGAGCTGTTTGTTGGGGAGGCTCGCTAGGTAAATCTCTGTGATATTTTTCTCCCGAAGGAATAGACCCAAACCATTTCTCCGCCAATTGCTTCACAAACTCCAAACTTGTATCGCCAATGACCACCAACACCGCATTACTAGGTCGGTAATATTTGTAGAAAAAACCCTGTACATCTTCTAAGTCTGCTCGCTCAATATGCGAAATATCTTTGCCGATTGTTGCCCAGCGATAAGGATGCACCTTGTAGGCCAAGGGTCTTAGGCGTAGCCAAATATCTCCGTAGGGCTGATTGAGATAGCGTTGTTTAAACTCTTCTATGACTACTTTTTTCTCGGAGATCAGTACTTCCTCCTGCCAATCTAACCCCAGCATCCGATCCGACTCTAGCCAAAAAGCAGTCTCTAGATTTACCACAGGTAAGGTCAGATAGTAATTGGTAATATCAGGTGAAGTAAAGGCATTGTTCTCCCCTCCTACTTGTTGCAAGGGTTTATCATAGTTCGGGATATGCTTGGAGCCTCGGAACATCAGATGCTCGAAAAGGTGGGCAAAGCCGGTTTTTTCCTCGTGTTCGTCTTTGGAACCTACATTATAAAGTACATTCACTACGGCAATGGGTGTGTTATGATCTTCTTGAAAATAAACCTGCAAACCATTGTCAAGTGTAAAATGCTGAAATTCTATCATTCTATCTGTGTGTATCTTTCAAAAAAAATATGCAAAGCTCGCAAAGACGGTTCGAGTTTTATCCACAAATGAACCTCGAGCTATCTCTTAGCCTTCTACAAAATTAAGAAAACCTATGCAATCCGACTGGATATCGTGTTTTTTTATCCAAAATAATCAAGAGAATAATTTTAGCTTTACAGAATTTTGCGCTGAGGCAACAGCATTCTGCTTTGCGGGAACCCTAAATCAGCGCGACAAGACGCTAAAACCTGATTAATCTCAGGATTATTTGTAATTTACCATTTCAAAGAATCAAAAATTTATGCAAAAAACCTCTCCAAGTCCTTTTCTCGAGTACAATCGCTACAATTACAGCGATAAACAACTCGTCCAGCTCTATTATGCACTCGTGCGCCCCAGATTAATTGAAGAAAAAATGCTGGTCCTGCTCCGCCAAGGCAAAATTAGCAAATGGTTTTCGGGCATTGGGCAGGAGGCCATCGCCGTGGGGGCTACGATGGCTTTACAAGATGATGAATATATTTTCCCACTACATCGCAATTTGGGAGTATTTACCAGTAGAGATGTTCCTTTGCGACAGTTATTTACCCAGTTCCAAGGTAAGCCGTCGGGATTTACCCAAGGGCGTGACCGCTCTTTTCATTTTGGGAGTCAGGCACATCACATTGTGGGCATGATTTCGCACTTGGGGCCGCAACTTTCTCTGGCCGATGGCGTGGCCTTGGCTCATCGTTTGGAGGGCGAAAAGAAAGTAACTTTGGCTTTTAGTGGAGACGGAGGCACCAGCGAAGGTGAGTTTCACGAAGCACTCAACGTAGCGGCGGTTTGGGATTTGCCCGTGATTTTTTTGGTTGAAAATAATGGTTATGCGCTTTCCACGCCTAATTACGAGCAGTTCAAGTGTAAGCACTTGGCCCACAAAGGGATGGGCTACGGGATAGAAGCCCTTCAAATACCTGGGAATAATCTTTTGGAAGTCTACCACACGATCCGAAATTTGGCCAGCGATCTCAGGCTCAATCCAAGACCTATCTTGGTAGAAGCTTTGACCTTTCGGATGCGGGGGCACGAAGAAGCTTCGGGTACGAAATATGTTCCTCCCCAGCTACTCGAGGAATGGGGCATGAAAGATCCTGTGGGTAATTACGAGCGTTATCTGCTCCAGCATCGCATTGCTACCCCCAAAATGGTAGCGGCCTATAAAGAAAGTGTTAAGGAAGAAATTGACCGTGCCTTACTGGACGCCTTCGAGGAGGAGGCTCCCCAGGCTCATACTGAGAAAGAACTCGGAGACGTTTATTATCCTTTCCAAGCACCTGCACAGCCTCCGCAAAGCCCTCAGGTGAGTAATAAGCGTTTTATCGACGCGATTTCGGATGGTTTGAGGCAGAGTTTGGAAAGGTTTCCCCAATCGGTATTCATGGGACAGGATGTAGCCGAGTACGGAGGCGTTTTCAAGATCAGTCAGGGCTTGGTGGATCAGTTTGGCAGGCACAGGATCCGCAATACGCCCCTTTGTGAATCGGCCATCGTAGGGATCGGTCTGGGACTTTCTATCCGAGGTTATAAGTCTATTATAGAAATGCAGTTTGCCGATTTTGTGAGTTGTGGCTTCAACCAAATCGTGAATAATTTGGCTAAAATTCATTATCGCTGGGGGCAAAATGCGGACGTAGTGATCCGAATGCCCACGGGGGCGGGCGTAGGAGCCGGCCCTTTTCATTCTCAATCCAATGAGGCTTGGTTTTTCCATACTCCAGGCTTGAAGATCGCCTACCCATCTAGCCCTTACGATGCAAAGGGCTTGCTCAATGCCGCCATTGAAGATCCTAATCCCGTGCTTTACTTCGAGCATAAACTACTTTACCGATCTTTACAAGAAGAAATTCCAGATGAATATTATACGCTACCTTTTGGGCAGGCAAAACTGGAATTGGCGGGCGATGAGGTGTCTATCATTACTTACGGCTTGGGGGTGCACTGGGCCAGAGAGGTTGTGGAAGAAATGGGCTGGGTAGACCGCGTAGATATTCTTGATCTCAGAACGCTAATGCCTTGGGATCAAGAAAGTGTAAAAGCCAGTATCGAGCGCACGGGGCGAGCATTGATTTTGCACGAGGATTGCCTGACTGGAGGTATTGGGGCAGAAATTGCCGCCTGGATTGGAGAACATTGTTTTCAACTGCTAGATGCGCCCGTATTGAGAGAAGCCGCTCTAGATACGCCTGTTCCTTTTGCTCATGCTTTGGAGCAAAACTTTCTGCCCAAAGCGCGTTTAAAAGAGAAACTGAACTTTTTACTAAATTTTTGATTTTTTGCGATAAATTTTGTTCATTAATTACACGAGTATACAAAGAAATCCCATTGTATATAACTCATCACCAACCGATGCGTTGATATAATAAAGCATTTAACCTAAGAACCAAAACCTAATTTACATGCCCTCACGTCAAAACACCTACACATACCTACTACTGCTTTCCATCGCCCTGATCAGCTTTTCTTCTTGTAGTAAACGTGCTCAATGCCCTGCCTACATGGACGCCAGCCAAGGAACACTGAGCTTGCAAGATACAGAATCTATGACGCCTCAGGAGGTACAGAAGCAAAGCCAGAAATTGCTCAACTCCCAAGATTATTATATTCAAGTAAAGAGAAGCAAGCGCACGGGTCTGGTCAAAAAGCGTAAAAAGGTAAAAAAAGGTAAAAATATCACGAAAAAACATAAAGGCTTTAAGACAGACCCTCGTACCTTGAAAGGAATCAAATAAGCCCTGTCCTTACTTAACCACCCGCTAAAAGAAAGACCATGATGAATATAGCTTACCCCAGAAAAGATTCAATTACTCGCCCCAAACTCACCCGATGGTGCTTGTTTCTCTTTTGCTGTCTACTCGGCTTGGGCACGCTCCAAGCACAGAATAAAGTCAAGCAAAAAGATGCTGACCAAGCCAAAGAAAAAAAACAGCAAAACAATAGCAATGCAAGTAACTATCGCGGAAGCAACTACGAAAAATCTAAAACCTATCAAGGCACAGGACGCGACCTCGTACAGCGAGTAAGACGCATTAAAACAAAAAAAGACTTAGGTGATGATGCGAGTATGCGTGCTAGCTTCATCAGTAATCAGAAGTTTGTAGACCCCTCCCGACAAAGAGCGAAAAACAGCCTCAAGAGCAGTAGCTACGCAGGCAATATCTCGGCCAGAAAACAGAGAATACGTCAGCGAAGAAATCGCGATAAAGAAAAGGAAATCGCTGCTTTCTCGGGCAATATCCGTTACGTAAATACTGCCAAACAAAGAGCTAAAAAGTCTCGCAAAATTGCTAGCTTCATGGGTGCCAATCCCATCCGCGTACGCAAAAAACCCCGAGGTGCGCTCGTTTCTTCTTACCGAGGTGCTCCTAACCGTAACCGCAAAGTGGCTAGCTACGATCGTGGTAAGCTCAAATCTGGTCGTAAGGTAAAGCGTTCTGAACTGCCCAACTATCAGAAAGTCAAGCCGACCAAGAAGAAATATGATTCACGTGAAACCAAAATGTGGCTTGACGGAGGAGATACGCTTCCTAAACGAGCCGATCGTGAATTACCCAAAACCAAAAAGAAAAAGCGGAAGAAAAAAGCCGAGAATGAAGCTCCCGAAGAAGAAGGCCAAGAATACTAAAATCATAACGCGATTCCGTCCTCTCTTCATCTTACTTAATGCCGGATGGAAAGATGGAAAAAAATCATCACGAATCTATTCAGAAATTCTACTGGCTAGTGCTGGTAGAGTTTCTTTTTTTGTAAATAATGGGATGGATATTGCACATATCATATAATTATCCAGAGATTTTGATAAATTTGGAAAACATCCACCTAATCAAATGATGTCATAACCCCAATCTATATGAAACTGACCCACCTCGACCATCTCAGGGCCTTGATGGCAGTTCAGAATCCGATCATGCAATATCAACGAGCCTTCAACCAGGAATTCATCTTAGAGGTGCTGGCTCAATTGGAGCGATTCATGCAAAATCAAGGAGAGAGACTTCGTACTATTCGCAAGGCTTTTAATATTATTACCGAATCCTTACAAAATGTGGCGAAGTATACCGATCAGCTAGAGGCTGCCGATAGCCTCCCTATCTTCGTGATGGATCAACAAAGAGATCGCTATTTGATCGCCTCTGGCAACCTGGTCCACCGAAGTAAAGTAGTTCCTCTCAAGAAAAGACTGGATCAAATCAATAATCTCGATCGCAACGGTATCCAACAAGCCTACCTCCAAGTGATTAGAAAAAATATGATGAACCCCCTGCGAGAGAAAAATCGTGCGGGTCTGGGGCTGATTGAGATTGCTCGCAAGTCTCAAAACAAATTACGCTATCAGTTTCTCCCTTACGGGAAAGATTATTATTATTTTCTGCTCGTCGCCACGATTTCCAAGTCCTGAAGAGAGAGCGATCTGTTCGCAACAATTGACTTTTTGTACAAGAAATTGAAGCATAGAACGGACGTTGCTTCACAAGCCATAGATGATCTTCTGCCCAGAGAGGGGCACGATTCGATCAAGATATGTCCTGAATTTGCCCCAGATCTAATTTGAGATCTTCATCACTCAGGTGGAAATGTGCTTTAAGTTCTTCCATCTTTTCTTCTAGGCGCATCAGGGTGAGTCCGAGCCTTTCTAGCTCCTCTTCTGAGAGGGTTTCGTGTTCCATCTTGCGCATGGCTTGTTTCTCGATCAGCTCTCGGATTACCTCTACCAAGCCCAAGACTAATTTGACCAGGCCGTTTTCTACATTCTCGGGGTTAGCCTCGATTCTTTGTATTTTTTGCTTAGATACACGATTGGCTTCTACCAGAAAAGCTTTCCAATCGTTTGATTCTATTTTGTTGGAGGACATATGAAAAAGAAGTTTAGTTTGGTTCAATTCTCAGGAGAATAGTAAGCAATTGTTCAAAATTTTTAATAAAAAGCTACTTTCCTAAATTACCTTGTGCTTATAGTTAAATTTTTAAATCCACGAAGTGATAAGGAGCCCAAGGGCCACTGAGCAAAAATCTGAGCTCTTTTCTTTGCGCTTGAATGGCTCGATATTGCTCGCAAAAAGAAGCCACGCGAGAGCGATCTATTAAATAATGTGCATTCAAGAGCAACTGCGGATTGGGAAGAATTTGTAGCTGGCTGCGTGTACTCAATTTAGCCAAAGGGAAATTCAATTCACGCACGAGTGTTTCGGCCATTTGCTGAGTCAGTTGTTTTTGTTGATAAGCTTTGAATTTTTCCTGAAGGTATCGCCGAGCCGGAGAATCTGTATCTTGCCTTTCTGGTGGCAGGGTCTGGTTTGGAGATGACTGATCGGCAAGCGGTGGATTCCAGATGATTTTGAGACCATATTCTACCTGTTGATTTATTTCATCAAAAAGGGACAGCAAACGCTGGTATTGCGCATTCAAAATATTTTCCAAAGCATTTACATCTTTCATATAGCTTAGAAAGCGAAAGGGAATGACGGTGTATTCCTGCAAGAAGTGATCTAAGACCTGATCGTGAACAAGAGCCGGGTGTGACTGTGTAGCCTCTTCCTCAAGATCAGTAAGTGATTTTTTTAGGGCTTGGATGGAGACGATTGGGCTCTTAATCACGACCACATCTCGGTAAGGATGGAGCTGAACTGGTTCCCCGCCCACACCGAAAGGGAGTACTGATGGTTGATGATCTGGCTTAATCAAGCCATAGAGATAAATCATAGGCATGACTCAAGCGCTCAATGGATCGTTACTGTCTGGTAATTTTTCCTGAGGCAAGTTTTCTAGATTATCTACGGAGGTCAGCAACACACGAAGCCCCACGTAAATTAAATCTATATCTGCCACCGAAATGATAATATCACCGCTGATGACCACACCTTGGTGCAGTACCCGATCCAATACTTCGGATAAGCTTACCTGTTCTTTATAATAGGAGTCTGTCTCTTGATCCATATCGAGTGGTTCTTTGTAGATGATGATTGGTTGATTTTTTGTTTTCAGCTAGCAGGTTCAGGAAAAATGATAGCCTGCCCAAGGGCCATTCAATTCCAAACTAAGCCCTTTGGCTTGGTAGGTATGATTTAATTGATGGTGAGTGGCCTTAAAGTCAGGAGTTTTAGCTTTATCTACCAAGAATACGGCCTGAAGTAAGATCGTTTCTGGTCGTGTCTGTAATGCTTTGGGAGGCAAGGCATTGATTTGCGCTTGCTTGCTCAGTTTTTCCAAAGTTTGGTAGCATTCTTTGATCCAGGTTTGCCATTGCGTTTGAAGTAGTTTTGTTTGTTTTTGTGCTTTTTGTTTTTTGAGTAAATAGGCTTTACCCGCAGAAGCCGTTTTTATTTCCTGATCCAAATCCTTGACCGCATTGGAGGCTTGTTCCAAAAAAGTACGCGATTGCGCAGGATCAGCGTAGATTTTCAAAATCCATTCTTCGCATTGATCGAGAATTTGCAATTTTTCTTGGAAAGAATCACTTTGTTCCTGCATTAAAATATGCACATTTTCTTCTTTTTCAAAAACAGCAGGAAATTTCACCGGAAGTACCGTTCCTTGCGTGAATAGTTTTTGCACGATTTGGTCGTGTTTTCTCACTTTGGCACTCAGCCATTCCATATCTTCTAGCCCCTTTTTGATGGCTTCTTGCCCAAACTCTTCTTCGGAAACTTTTGATACGATCGCATAAATAGAAGAACACGCTAAGATGCTCAAACTAGATTCTAGCGCATATAACTTGCTCAAATCAGGCGCAAAGTGGGTAAAGGCGTAGAGATACACGAGGTTTTCTTTCATCATTCATTCATTTTTTTTCTTGGGCACGTGCTTGGTCTAGTCTTTCTAGCAACGCTTCTTCTTGACGATCATATTCTTCTTCGCTGATTTCGTCCATCTCGAAGCGTAGTTGAAGCTTCATCAGTTCTTCCTGAATTTTGTCAGAATTGTATAATTCGTCGTGAGCACGATCGTGAATCACTTGGGCGAGACGGGTCAGCGTTTTGATAAAAAACATAAGGCAGGAAAATTTAAGGTAAAATGAAGCTATTCCCCTTCATCAGATTTTAACTCCGGGGCAATAAAATTGAAGGGTGCGAAAGGACCAACGTATTTGAAATTGGCCTCTTCTTCGTACTGATTACCAACGGCCTCGATCAATTGATCCAGTTGGGCTTCTTGCTCCCGCGGAATCAAGATAGAAATATTCAAGAACATAGACTCGGTCAGGGTCGGATTTACTTGAATATCCTCTAGTTCGGATTGGAGTTGCTCTACGATGGCTTGGGTCAAGGCTTCTTTGCGTGCTTGTAGTGTAGTTTCTACCAACTGGCCGATCTCGATGAGGGCGTTCTGGGTTTGTTCGGCTGGGTTCTGTTCCAAGCGATCTTTGAGAGCTTTGATCTGGGGCGTTTCGGCGATAGATCGAAAAACTTGGGGCATGTCTTTCCAAATTCCTTTTAAGCCAAACTCTACTTTGCCCTGTATTTTTTGTAGGCTTTGCTGGAAGGCAGCTTGATGTTCGGTCAGGAGCTTTTGCAGGCTTGCTTCTGAACTGAGGGAGCCAAATTTGAAGGGCAGTAAGGTGTATTTTTTCAGAATCACTTCGGAGACACTTTGGTGTGCCTTTAAGTTTTTGCGACTGCTGGTTACTTGCTCCTTTCCTTGGAGGTCGTAGGCACTCACTACGGCAGCTAGGTTTTGAACGGGGATGGTGTATACTTCTTGGTCATCTAAGCCAATGGCACCAAAGTTTTCGGTTTGCTGACTGGGAATGATTCCGTAGAGATAGAGATTATTCATAAATAATAGATTACAGATTACAAATTCATTTCTGTGGAAAAAGTGCTATATCTTGATTCCCATGATGAGGATGTCATCGAGCTGGGGGTGGCCTTTCATCCAAAAATTGATGATCCGATCTAGGACTCTTTTTTGTCGTTTCATGGGTTTATCGTACAATTCGCAGAGAATCTGTCGCATACGCTTGGCCATAAATTTTCGGCCAGAGGGTCCGCCAAATTGGTCTTGGTAGCCATCTGAGTAGATATAAAACGTGGTTTCTTGCTCGATTGAGAAGACTTTTTTCTGGAAGATTCGTTCACCTTCACGCTGGTAGCCTCCGATGGCCATTTTATCTGCTTTCACGTATTTAGTTTCCCCGTTTTGAATGACCAAAATAGGGTTATGTGCTCCGGCGAATTCCATGATTCCTTGCTCTTTGTCGATCACACAAAGGGCAACGTCCATGCCGTCTCGGTTTTCACTTTCGCCCTGTTTTAGGATCGTGCGTACGCCTCGGTGTAATTCGTTGAGGATTTGGTCGGCGTGGAGGATTTCGCGCATATCCACGATTTGGTGCAAGAGATCATTACCAATCATGGACATAAACGCTCCTGGGACCCCGTGCCCCGTACAATCAATGGCGGCGATAATAATTTTATTATTTTTTTGTGTAAACCAGTAGAAGTCTCCTGATACAATATCTCTGGGCTTAAAGAGGACAAAGCAATCTTGGAACACGGCTTCAATGCTTTCTACCTGTGGCAACATTGCTTCTTGGATACGCTTGGCGTAGTTGATACTAGCGGTAATATTCGAGTAAGCATCATCTAATTCCTTAAAAGTTCCTTCTAGCAGCTTGTTTTGTACGGCAATTTCTTCCTTACTCTTGGCCAGCTCTTCGATGGTAGATTCTAGCACATCTTTTTGAGCGGCGATTTCTTCTTTGCTTTCTTCCAAATCTTTCACGGTGACGAGCAGTACATTTTTCTGCATCTCGATTTCATCTCGTTTTTCTTCGAGATCCGTGACGGTATTCACCAATACATCTTTTTGCATCTCGATTTCTTCTTTGCTCTCTTGCAATTCCTCGATGACTTTGGTGAGATAATTACTCGTTTGCGCGAACATATCTTTCTGGGAGGTCAGATATTCGTCTTGCTCCTTTCTTTTTTTCTCGAGATGAAGTACGCGACGGTTCAGGACGTCTTTTTCTTCGGATAAGTTTTTTTTCTCCTGTTTTATTTGCTTGAACTGAACTTGATAAGCTTTAATAATTTGCTTGAGTCGTTCATTTTCTTTCTGCAAATCCTTATTCGCGTCTTTTAGATTTTCTATTTCTTTATCATAATCCTGGTAGAGCATTTTTCATCCTTGTTAAATAAAGATTTGCTTTTTCAAGAATTGTCAAAAAATATTCCATTTTCTTAGGAGTTAGCCTGTTTGATTTTAGTTTTGTGTGTGTTCAACACGCAGCCACGGGCAATCAGTCAACATGTTAGAATCCTAGATAACTGGCAAAACTTCTTATATGAACTCTATCCAAATTCCTCAACATCTCACGGAGCTAAAGGAGGCTTATCAGCACAAAATCCATCAACTTGGAGCGGAAGTACTGCCTCTTGCTCCCGAACTTGCTCATATTCAGGCGCAAGTAGCCCAAGAAGAAGTTGAGATGAAGAGCAAGGCTTGGCGCACTGAGCGCCTCTCTTACATTCGTTTAACCCATCTGCAAAGCCCTAGTCGTATCCAAATGCTCAATCTCACGATCTATCCGCACCTCGATTACGAGACACCTATTTTTGCCAGTGATTGGGTCATACTTCAAGAGAAGCTCAGGGTCGCGGTTATAGATGCGATGCCTTTGTTTCCGGATGATGCTGCCTACTTCACAAATTGGGTGACTCCTTTTGCTGGTTTGTACCAGCAGGGTTTGGAGTTGGCTCCTCGCTATGATCGTAAGCTAGGTTGGAGTTTTCGTTTTTTGAGTTCCTATGCTACTTTGGCTACGGGTTTAGAAGTCAAGTCTATGCCCGCTTTGTATGCTTTGGGTTTGCAATATTTGCAAACCTACCTTGAGCTGAGTCAAGCCGCCTCCAAGGTCAAGCCAGAGAAAGTATCACAAATCAAGGCTTGGCATCTAAACTATAACCAAGAGCATTTAGCTGTAGAAACAAAGCGGAACCCCTTGATGCATTATTTTGGAGAAGAAGTTGGGCGTCGTTATCACGAGGAGTTTTTATTCCCAACCCATCACCTTCATTGATTTTAATGTTCTTCCTGAGCATTCTGCCCTTGCTTTTCCCATTCTTGATAAGTAGGATAATCAATTCCTAGGAGCCAGGCTTTGCCTTCGCCCACTTGATTGAAGAAAGCGATATCGATATCATACTGCTGAATACGCGTCGTAATGATGCGGACAGCTACTTTATTGAATATATTTTTGGAGACAATGACGGCGATTTTTTTCACATCGCTTTTGGCCATCTCGATCACGTGCGGGAACCATTGGTCAGAAGTCCAGGTTTGATCTTCTTTTTCTATTTTGCGACCTTGCCTATAATTCAAGAGCCAATGCCGGCAGTTTTCTTCCTGGAGTCTTTCCCCAAAATGGAGATGCCCTACACGATATTCGTCCGAGCTACTGGCTCCTGTCCATTCTAAGATGGCAATAGTATCTTTGATCTGAATGATGGGATTACCTGTTTTCATGTTTTTTTAATCTTGGGTGGATTAAGTTATTTTTGCTCGATTTCTGTGACTTCACTCGTTTCGGCGGGTGCTGCTAGCCATTCTTTGGCATCCTCGCTACTCTCGAAGAAGGCAATATCCATGTCGAATTGCTTACTGATTTTATCGGTAATAATTCTGACCGAGACTTTGTTGAAGATGTCTTTGGACATAATCACAGCAATTTTCTGCAAATCTTTTTCTATTACTTCCAGTGCTTCGGGGAACCATTCTTCCACAGTCCAGCCCTGATCTTTAACATCTATGACTTTGCCTTGTTGGTAGTCGAACAGCCAAAGTTTGGAGGGGCTTTCTTTGAGTAATTCGGTAAATTGATTATGTCCCGCCCGATAATTATCAGTTTTGGCCAGACCTAACCATTTCATAATGGCGATCTCATCCTCTGTTTCTATGATTAAAAAGTCTGTCTCGTAGTAACGCATACGATTCGGGGTTTAAGAGTAGTTACTGGACAAGAGTGCATCTCTAAGCTCAAGAGCGATTTGTACCTCGTAAGACTTCCAAGGCTCGGAGGTTTGTTCTACATTTTTTCGCCAAGCAGAGAATGATTTACGGGGTGAAACGCGCATGGTTTTTTCATCCAAGTTGATGGCCTGATCGGGATTTCCTGCCCAAGTAGCGGTGATGACGCGTTCAGGGCGAAACCAAATGATGTAATCGTTTCGGGCATAAGAAATAGGGATGACCATCAACCCGCTAGCGGCATGTTTAATCGACTCAGCTCCTTCTAAGATACTGGAAAGTTTGCTGGTAACCAAAAGTCCTGAGGAATCTCTCTGATAAAGTACGTTGTGCGAAGAATCCTGAAAAATACCAATCAAAGCACTCACATCTGCTTGGTCGGGGGTATAGCCCATGAGGTCTAGCTTACCATTACGGTAGATAGCGGCTCCATCGGCGTTGACCATACCGAGCAGGTCGGTTTTGTTGGGCATTCCTTGTGGCTGTGAAAAACTTTCTAGCAATCGATTCTTATAGACACCCAAGCGTTCTAAATGGACTTGGTCATTGTCGAGCTGATCTAGCATGGCCACGAACATCTCGACGATTTGTTCACAAACCAGTCGGTTGATGTAGGACACGTGCTTGCCGGAGTAGTGATGGCAGGCAAACATGCCGTACATGCGCCCGTTTCGCATCACGGTAAAAGAAAGGGAAGAGTTGACCCCTAAGTTCTTCATGTACTCGATGTGCGTAGGTGCGACTGCTCTCAGAATCGCGTAGCTCATATCTAAGGGGCGATTCGTGGCTGTATTAATTTCTGGGAACAGAGGCACTTGCTTCTCGTGCAAGTCTGGCAAATAGCGGCTCTTGGTATTCGTGTAAAGATCGCGCACTCGCTTAGGAATGTCTGAGGCCGGGAAGTGCAAATGCAGAAAAGAGTCTGCTCCCCTCACGGTCGCCTCTGTGACCACTTGTCCGTTGTACTCTTCATCAAATTTGTAGAACATGACCCGATCAAAATCTGTCAAATCACGGATTTCGTGCGTGGCAATTTCCATCAGTTGTTCTATGAAAATGGCATTTTGAAACTTTTCCACAGCTTGCATGGCGGCCATTTGGTAGACTTCGTTATTGTCTTGGTCATCACGGACGGGTTCTACCTCCAAGAAAAGAAAGTCTTGATGACGGTGTAAGACCACATCACAGGGACGCCCTCGGAAGCTTAGTCTCAGGGGATTAATCATACTAAAGTTTGTAGAGTTAATTCCCTTCTGAAAGGTATTTTTACTTTCTTCGGCTAAGAATTGGGTAATATTTTGATTGATCATTTCTCGGTGATCAATGCCTAAAATCCGGTCTGTATTTTGGCTTAATTGTGTGATAGTTAGGCTGCTTTCCTGCAAAACTATGAGTGCCCCGTGCGCTTGAATTTTACCAGGGGTCTCAAAATTAAAACGATCACACTCGGTCTCAATAGCTTCTCTGGGAGTAAAGGCTATATTTTCTTGACTCATCATGTTCAGATTAAAAGTTCGAAAATCTTTAAAACAATGCGTATTGGCTATTTTGGTGTTTTAAGAATAGCGTTGTGTGTACGTTACTGGCCGAGCCAGTGGTCTAGTTTATGGAAAGTATGCTTGGCACTGGTGATAATTTCGTGTTCTTGAGTTGGGAATTGATTCGCGTAGTCAAGGAGTAGGGTTTGAAAGTCTTTCCACATGAATCCTAATTGCTCTTTGCCATAGCTATTAAAGTAGGAAGCGCCTTGTTGGGCACTCAGCTGAAGATGTTTTTGTAGATGTCTGAGTAAAATTTGCCCACCCAAGGTTGAGCCCTCCAGTACATACAACACGCCCAGACCTTGGGCAAAATTCTGCACTGCTGGCAAATCTTCACATTTTTCCAGATTTTCTATGGCTTCTGAGGACAAACCCAGATACCTTAGATCATGGACAAGGTGTTGGGTTTTGAATCGTGCTTGGATATCAAAATTATAGCTTTTCCATTCGGGTAAAACCTTCATTTGAGCTTCTAAGGGGTGATGGAATCCATAGAATTTCTGCAATAATTTTGAATAGAGCGGCAAGTCGATGGTTCCTTCCGCGATAGAAGATGTCAGCGGGTTGCGCTCTATCTGGTCGTGTTGAACACGGGTTTGTTCTTTAATTTTTTGGAGAATACTTGTATCTGTCTTTGTGCTTGCTTCCATGCCGTTTTTTTTAGGTAATAATTCGTTTTCTAATCAGGGCTTGGTGGTCAATTTATATTTGTTAGAATTTGCTCGTAGCTACAATCAGCTTCTCGATATTTTTGATGAGTTGATCCATTTTCTGCTCCACCTTAGAGAGATAAAGGTTGTTGGTTCTCATACCGGCCAGTACTTCTTCGGGCGAGGTATTTTTTCGAGCTTGGACAAACTCTCCTAGTTGCTGTTCCACTTTACTCAAATATTCGCTATTACTTTTTAATCCTTGCATCACCTCTTGGATGGCGGGATTCTGCTCGGGGTTGCTTTGTTGGGCACCAAACTCTTGTAGTTTTTGCTCCAACTGCTGGAAATAAGCTTTTTGTTGGCTTTCCCATTGGCTCGAGTCAGTATTTGGCTGTGCCTGTTGCTTCTGGTGAATGGCTTCCAACTTTCGCTCTACTTGTGTAAGGTACTGTTGTTGTTGGTCTAGTCGCTCGATGACTTGATTTTGACCTTCTACTGAGTTACCAGATTGTAATCCGAGTAATTTTTGCTCTACTTGCGTAAGATAGCGCTGTTGTGTTTGCTCTAAGCGTTCCCAAAAGCCTTCTTGCGTAGGAGATGCACTATTTTCAGTTTTCTTCGCAATTTCTTTCAGGCGTTCTTCCATTTTGCTCAGGAAGCGTTGGTTGGCCTTCACGGCTCCCATCAATTCTTGGCTGCTGCTTGTATCAGCATTGGTTCCAGAGAAATTACTTTGATGTTTTTGTATGTCCATCAGGCGTTCCTCCATCTTGCTGAGGTAGCGTTGATTGGCCTTCACGGCTCCCACTAGCTCCTGCGTGGATTCATTACCTTGAGAAGCGGGAGTATTTTTACCAAGTGCGACTAATCGTTCGTCTAACTTACTGAGGTAGCGTTGATTAGCTTTGACGGCTCCAATCAATTCCTGCATAGATTCGTCGTTGGTAGAAGCAGGCGCACTTTTGCTCAGCGTCACCAAGCGTTCGTCTAACTTGCTCAGGTAGCGTTGATTGGCTTTGACGGCTCCAATCAATTCTTGCATGGACTCATTATCTTGGGTAGCAGCGGTATTTTTGCCGATTGCCACCATTCGCTCCTCTAGCTTGCTCAGGTAGCGTTGATTAGCTTTGGCTACTCCAACGAGTTCTTGTAGAGATTCTTCGCTTTGTGAATCGTTTGTGCTTTTGCTCAGATTCACCAGGCGTTCTTCTATCTTGCTCAGATAGCGTTGATTGGCTTTGACCGCGCCTACAATTTCTTGACGGGAATCACTTTGGCTATCTGTATTTTGGAGGAGTTGCTGGAGCGTTTCCAGCTTTTGTGCATTTTGTTGGAAAAGAGCGGTGATTTTTTCCTCTGAGAGCTGGTTGGATGACTGTGCTTGCATTTGCGCCATTTGTTCCATTTTCTGCTCCACCTTAGATAAATGCAATTGATGTTTGCTTAGGCTCTCTTGAATCTCGGCCGACGCACCTTGTTTCTGGGCTTGTTCTTGGTAGCGTGCCATCTGCTCCATTTTCTGCTCCAGCTTGGAGAGATAGAGATTATTGGTATACAAGCCATTCATGACATCCTCTTGGTTGTCTGTCTGGGTTGATTGCTGTTGGTAATGGCTTAGTTGCTCTACCTTTTGCTCTAATTTGGAGAGGTAAAGGTTATTTGTTTTCAGGCTTCCAAAAATTTCCTCTAAGCCTAAATCGAGATTATTTTGGGGCTGTTGTTTGCTCAATACCTCTACCTTTTGTTCTAGCTTGGAGAGATAGAGATTATTGGTGCGGATACTATTGAAAATATCTTCCAGGGTCATCGCCACGTTGGGGTCAGGGCTCTGTTGCGCCGTGGACTCAAATTGTTGGCTGAGACGATTCAAGCTAAGTTCAATCCGGCGAAGTATCTGTCCAAATTCGTCGGAGGAGTGATTATTATGATGGTCTAGGTTTTGGGTAATTTCTAGCAGTTTTTCTACCTTTTGTTCAAATTTACCTAGATTTTGATTGTTATTTTTCAGGTTGCTCAGGATAGCATTAGAAGCTGGATAGTTGCTTTTCTGACCTGAATTGAACTCCTGAGGCTGGGATACATTTTGAGTATCATTCTCGTGCTCGGATTGAGCAGTAGAGTCAGCGTCCAAGGGAAGAAATTTGAACTTTTGCGGTTTAGGTTCCGAGACAATCTGTTTGCTCCAAAGATTGTGGGAGCTTTCTTGAGATGAGTTGGGGTTTGATGAATTTTGATGGTCCTCGGTTTTCAACTTAAATTTAGATTGATTGTCAGCATTAGAAGAAGATGGTTCCTGAGCCTGAGAAAAATCTTTTTTCAGCGTGAAACGTGGTTTGTCCGTGTTTTCTATATTTTTATTTTGATCCTCCATTCTTGATAACTTAAGCGCTACATCATTAAATCTTGCCACTGGGCAATACGAGTTACCTTGATAGGGCAAAATGTAAGCCAATTATCAGGCTTTGCACTAAATGAATCAGGCTGACGATTCAACTTTTTGAAAAAAAGCAATAATAACTCCATCCTTTCTCTGCACAGGATTGTCAATCAACCGGTTTTGTTCTTTCTGCTAACTTTCTTCAACAAAGTTCGCATCAATATTTGACTATTTTGCTAAATAATACATGTCCATCCGTTTCATTATATTTGGGAAGGAATAGTATATCGACCTAAATACACCCTGTATTAAATAAATAAAATACCCATTAAAAGTAAGCCAATATACGTATTACAAAAGCAGTATAAATACCACGGTGTAATATAACTTAATGAAATCTACACTTTGGTCTGAACAGCACCTCTGATATCGCTTTGAACCCAAAGCCAGACCTCGGAATTAATTGGACTTATCATCTTATCTCCTCAGTTTGGCCGAAATATTGCAATACTCCTCCTACACCATTAAAACCAAGGGATGATTATTTTTTTAGGATCAGACAAGATTTTCGTGAGAAAACAAGCCCGCTAAAAACGCCAAAATAAATTCATGATACAGGAGAACAAAACACTTTTAAGCCCACAACCACAACCTGATTTCGTTGAAACTCCTTACGTGAAAGAAATCAGTGAACGAGCCTTAGCCTATATTCGTGCGGGCTTTCCTGTGCATTTTCGAGGAGCAGCGGGCACGGGCAAAACTACCATGGCTAAGCACATTGCTAGTTTGATCAATCGCCCCATGGTCTTGATTCACGGAGATGAAGAGTTTACCACCTCTAGTCTGATCGGTGGAGAAAATGGCTTTCAATCGCGGCAAGTGATCGATAATTTTATCTCCTCAGTGCTCAAAAAAGAAGAAAAAGTCGTCAAGCATTGGGTGGATAATCGCCTCACGGTGGCTTGTCGCCACGGTTTTACCTTAGTTTATGATGAATATACTCGCTCGCGCCCCGAAGCCAATAATATTCTACTCTCTATTTTAGAAGAGAAAATCCTAAACTTACCCATTTCTCGGGGCGATGACGATCCCTACATTTCGGTTCACCCTGATTTTACCGCTATTTTTACCAGTAATCCTGAGGAGTACGTAGGCGTTTACAAAAGCCAAGATGCCTTACTGGACCGAATGGTAACCATCGATTTAGATTTTTTTGATTACCAAACAGAGGTAAGCGTTACCCAAGCCAAGGCGCAACTCGCTCCTTCTATTGCTGAATTAATCGTGAAAATCGTGCGCGAAGTACGTGCGGCGGTGCTGATGCAATTTGCTCCCACGGTTCGAAGCTGTATCATGATCGCGAAGGCATTGCGAGAAATGGAGATTGACCCCAGTGTCAATCCCGAGCGCTTTGCTACGATTTGTCAAGATGTACTCATCAAGGAAATACCTCCCCGACTCTCTGAGAATAGCCTGTCGCAATCAGCCAAAATGAAAGATCAAATCCATCAGATCATTCGCAAAGCCTTGCAAGACTCAGGTGCCATTACTTTGAATACTTCCCCTGACCAAAACGCAGGGGGCAATGGGACAGAAGCCAGCACCTCGGTCAAAAACTTCTCGGAGATTATGCAGGTTTTACGTGATCGCTTGGGAGAAGAAGCGGATATTAGTTTGAGTCGTCATAGAAATTTACAAGGAGAAGAAACCATCCAAATCAACATCAAAGCCGCGCAATTAGCCGAAGTCGCGCTTTTTCCAAGCTCCAACTCTGCGCTGAACCATCAGGATCACGATGCGCTGAATGGCCAGACATCTAGCACTATCAAAATAGATACTTCCTTGGCCAAACCCTCACCGAGCAGTGCTTCGGAAGATCATGCAGAGCAAATCGCCACTCACGCCGATACAGAAAAAAATACCACAGAAATACCTTCTCTGGAAATAGTGAGTGAGTCGGAAGATGATTTTTTTGACGAAGCCACCCGCTATCAGATAGATGAACGTCGAAAACATTTCTTACAGCAAGCCGACGAGCGGATCGAGCGCCTGAGGAAATTGAGTCAGGGGCTCGAGTAACTTCGCCAAGTAAAGCGGAAATAATTCCTTTATTTTATGAGAAAAGGGACTATATCTGCCATATAAAACAGAAATATTACACAATATAAAATTGATTTCGTATCCGTTTTATCGATAAGGAGGCAAAAAAAACCCACCAACTTCAAGTTTGGCTAAAATATTGTAATCAAGATGATAAGTTTTTCATAATTAAAATCAAATACTATGGCAGTTGAAAAAAATATTGCATCTTCTAGTTTGGCCGAAGTGGTAGACCGTATTTTGGACAAAGGGATCGTCATCGATGCCTTTGTACGCGTGTCTTTGGTAGGAATTGAAATACTCGCCGTGGAAGCCCGCGTGGTAGTAGCCTCGGTAGAGACTTATCTCAAATATGCCGAAGCAATTGGTCTGACGGCTCGAGTGGCCTAAATGGTATCAAGATTGCTCATGAGCTTTGTATTGCCTGTGAGCAATCTTTTTCTAGAATCTAAGCATTAACTTACATGAATTATGCAAGAACTCGAGGAAGGTTACCGAGTGCTCAAGAGCGAGACGGCCTTGATGCTCAAAACATTCTCTCTGGAAAGACAAGAGAATGCGAAATCTGGCCGTCAGTCCTTGGTCGCGAGCGTACAAAATCTCCAAGATGAAGTAAGTGCCTTTAAAAAACAATGGCAGGAAAATCATCAAACTAAGGCTACCAAACACAAGCAGGAGCGACAGAAATTTATCCAGCAACTCCGAGAAAAAACCCAGCAATTCTTAGATGATACTTATCATCGAAGAAAAGAGGAAGCTAAATTTACCCAAGAAACTCGCAAAATTTTTGTCAAGAATTTGAAAAACGAAACGATCCAACTGTTGATCGACTTTGTATCCCAACATAAAGAAATTGCCATCGATGGCTACCAAGCACGTATCGAGAGCATAGATGAGATTAGAGCCAAAGTCAAAGCCATCTTAGGCCGGAGCAACGGGAATGCTTCAAAAAAACATACGAACTAACCAACAAAAGCAGTCCCAAGCCTCATCCGAATCTTAAAACTCTTTGTCTACGCAACCCGGCTTAGTTCCCAGACACCTTACACGAGACTAGCCTCTAAGCGGCATCTCTTAACGCGTTTCCAAGTATATGATCAAGGAAGATAGAACATTGCTCAACCCTCAGCCACTGGAAGATTTTGTAGAAACTGAGTATGTCCAAAAAATCACACAAAGAGCGCTGAGTTATATCAAAGCAGGCTTCGCCGTGCACTTTAGAGGACCCGCGGGTACGGGCAAAACCACCATCGCCAAGCACGTAGCCAGTAAACTAGGCCGACCGATGGTGCTGATCCACGGAGATGAAGAATTTACTACTTCTAGTTTGATTGGGGGTGAATACGGATACAGTTCTCGTAAAGTGATTGATAATTTTATCTCGTCTGTCCTAAAGCAGGAAGAAGATGTGGTCAAACGCTGGGTAGATAATCGCCTGACCGTGGCTTGCCGGCACGGTTTTACGATGATTTATGACGAATTTACCCGTTCTCGCCCCGAAGCCAATAATGTGTTGCTTTCTATTTTGGAGGAGCGGATGATTAATCTGCCCATTGCCCGAGGTGGAGAAGACCCTTATCTGCAAGTTCACCCGGATTTTACAGGAATTTTTACCAGCAATCCCGAAGAATACGCAGGCGTTTATAAAAGCCAGGATGCTCTAAGAGATCGGATGGTGACGATTGATTTGAATTACTTTGATTACGAAACCGAACTCGCCATTACCCAAGCCAAATCACAACTCGATGAAGAATCTTGTAAAATCGTGGTCAATATCGTGCGTACCCTCCGCAGCTCGGGCGAATGCGAGTTCTCCCCGACCGTTCGGGGTTGTATTATGATCGCCAAAACCTTGGGCGTGATGCAACTTTCGCCCAGCGAATCTCCCGAAGAGTTTACGATCATTTGCCAAGATGTATTAGCTTCCGAAACCAGCCGCATTGGTAGCATCAGCGACCAGCAGGCACGCGTCAAAGAATTGATCGAGGAAATTGTACAATATCAACTGACTTTCTTTGGTAAGGCCACCCCAGTAAGTCAAAACGGCAAAAAGACCAAACGCAGCCCCAAGAAAAAGGCAGAAAATCACGAAAACGAATTACAAACCGACCAATAATTCTTATGAAAAAACCTAAACAATCTATCGGCCTAGAAGCCGTTCCCCACGCTCCTCGTATCAAGCAAAGGTCTATCCCTCTGAATCAACGCTCTACGCAAACGGAACTCACGGTGCTGCAAAGAGAAAAAGACCGCCTCCTCAAAGAAAGAGCACGACTCATCAAGCGCCAAGAATACATCGATCAACGGCTTTCGCAAATCCATCAAGAAACCAAAACCTTGCTCAATATCTGGAACGAGGAAATGCAGGCCATCGCCGAGGATATCTCGCAGGATAGCTTCGTCAAAGACAAGAAAGAATGGAAAACCAAGCCCTTGAATTATTAGGTAGGGGTTGGTTTTTAGCTGCTGGTTGTTGTTTTTTTTGAATTTTGAATAAAATTTCTTCCCAGACTCGGGCAATTACCAGTATCTTTGAAAAACTGAATAACCCACGCCTCATCACGAAAATAACTTACAAGCCTTATGTCTCAAAGAATTACCCATTCTACCGAAGCCACTAACTTGGCCGATATTCTCGAGCGTGTCCTCGATAAAGGAATCGTGATTGCAGGCGATATCAAGGTGAATGTGGCCGATATTGAATTAATTAGCCTTAAAATTCGCCTCGTAATTTGTTCTGTAGACAAAGCCAAAGAACTGGGCATCAACTGGTGGCAAAATGATCCCTACCTTTCCACAGATGCCCAACAACGCCAACTTGAGCAAGAAAATGAACTGCTGCGTGTTCGTCTCGCCCAATTAGAAGAGAAATTAAAGGATAAGTAGTCAATGCTTTTATTCCGATCTAATCCTTTATCTCTAGGCACTCCGCTATGAAAACAGCAAGAAACCAAGGCAAAACTAACCACGGGCCACTCACAACCAAGCACTAATCAATATCTCGGAATGTTATCCTCCCGGGCTTTGATATTTTCCAAATCTACATTTTGCTCATAAGACTCGAGCAGGCGAGTATAGTCGCCGTTGAGTTCTTCTATTTTTTGACTGACCTTACTAGGATCATCACTCAGGGTAGTGGCATTATTCAGAATGATGACGATATTTTTGTGATAAGTGGAGATAGTCGTCACGTATTCGTTGTAAAGCTTTTCTACCTCTTCTATGATAAAGGCCGCCTTGCTCCGCCCCACCACCGGAAAAACGACACGAGTAGAGAGAAAGTTATAGTCTCGATTTGCCTGATTTTCTAGCTTTTGAATGTACTGATTGACCGTGGCGTAATTATAGTAACGGTTGACCACATCGTTCATGCTCATTTCTTCCAAAGAAGGGGGCGTATCTTGATTGGTGTAGAGATCGAGTACGCTCTGTCGAGCAAAGTTGGTTGTGAGTTGCCTTACGGCTTCAGTTTTTACTTTCAGGTTGGCCAGATTAAAATCCAAGTCACGGCTGGCCTTGGCTAGTGCTTCGTAGTGCGCCACGTATTTTTGTAACTCACGGTTGAAAGCATTCAAGGCTTGAGTGTTGATATCGTCTTCGCCCACGGCTACCGAATTCACCACGTTAAAGACCGAAGCAATCGAGCTCACCGCCGGGACAGTAGATACCACCGCCTTGGTAATCGGATTATTGATGATAGGATTGTTGATAATGCCCGAAACGATCGAGCGCAGTTTACTACCAAACTTACGCCCAAACTTACCATTGATAATTTTATCGTCTACAATACGGAGAATGGCTTTATCTAGGCTAAAACCCAAGTCGGTATTGGTCGGATTATTCAATTCAAAAATAGAGTTAGAGTAATCCAAAGAAGACACTGAAAACTCCAGGGCATTTAGCCCATCATTGACGGCATCCAAATAGTTGGCGGTCGCCTCGATACTCAGACGGCTTCGCTCGTAAATAGTCTTGCGGGTACGACGGTCAGCATCAGACATGCTAATCAACTGCTCCGTATTACCCGTGGCTTGATTCTCGATGATTTTGATTTTTTCTTCAAGATTTTTGAGTTTATCTTCTGTATCATCTTTACTCTCCTGCAGGGAAAAATAGCGGGTGTAAAGGTTGCTGATAGAATCGGCGAGTTCTTTGGTTTTGTCATTTTCTACTTGCGCCAGTAATGGATTACTCGAGCTAAGCAAAAAGATTAGGCATAAACTCAGCAGGGAAACGTGTGTTTTCATAAGCGTGGCAAATGATTTGGCAATTAGATTCTAAAATAAAAGCAAAGTAAAGCATCTATTTGAGGATAAAAAAGATTTTGGAGGGTTTTGCTCCCGATGCTTCGGAAATGATGCCGATTACCAGCGTCGCCCCTTCCCTAAGTTTGCCATCTGATGAGCCAATTGGGCAACAAACCAAGGAAAGGCAAATAAATTCTTGTTACAACTTTAAAACATCCGTCCAAGCCTCTAGGCTTGAACGAGATGAGTTATTCTTCAAAGATCAAACTTTACAAAATTCTTTTTCTTCTGTGAGTCATAACGAACTTGACCCTTCTGACCCACGAGTTCTGTTTGCTCGTACTTCCTCAGTGCCTCAGCATCTGCCTCGATGTAGCTGACGGTACGACGGCCATCCTCCAAACGGCCAATCACGATCCCCTTTTCTGGAGAGCCATCTCGCCCGTGCTTGATGGTATAGCCCTCTACTTCTAATACGCCTTCGGCCTGAGCGACAGGAGGCTCCAACTCGGTAGCATCAATTTGTTGTTGGATTTCACCAAAGTCAGGATTTTCACGCCAAGGACGAGCGGGGGCTTCTTTTCCATAAATACCAATCGCATGCTTGGTGGCGTACCAGCCCAAGGCACTGATAAGAATTTTCTGCGCTGGATTTTGTCGGATTGTTTCCACGGCCGTAGCGATGGCGTGCATCACGTAATTATTCCCTGCTCCTCCGAAGAAAGAAAGCCCACCCGTTAAGGTTAGGGTTCTGGCATCGGTTTCGGAAATGCCCACGGCCTCTCGCCCCATTTGCACCGCACAAGGAAAACAACTGTACAAATCAAAGGCATCAATCTGCTCCAAACTCAGACCAGATTGCTCCAAAGCCAAACGTGAGGCTTCCCGAATGGCTTGCGACTCGTATAGCTTCGGACGGCGACTTACTTCCCAAACTTCATTCAAATGCGCGCCACCCATGGGTACGACCCATTTTTCCGAGGGAATGCCCAATCGTTCGGCCTCACTGACGGTAGTCATCACGAGGGCAGCTGCTTGGTCTACATTAATATTGGCATTCATGCGCTTGGTATAAGGATAGCACACCATACGGTTATCATCGCTCGGCTCGGCAATTTCTTGACTACTTGGGGCATCTTGGCTCCAAGCCTGCGGATGCTGGGCAGCTACTTGGGCAAATTTTTCATACAAATCTCCCAAATACTTTTGGTGTGCTTCGGGCGTATGGCCTTTTTGGGCACGAAGGGCGGTCTCGAAGATAGGATAGACATTGGCGGGCGTATACAATTCGTAAGCACTTTCTACATCGTTGACGGGTACGCGTACTTCTCCCGTGATTTTTGCAGGAGATTCTCGCTTGGGCCAGTCTAGCTTCATCCCGCTTTTCGTGGCTTTTTTGAAACCATAGACCACTTCACAACCTGTCAAAAGTGCGGCTTTGATCTCCCCTTTTTCTAAGGCCAGAGCGGCTTGATTGACTAGGTACTGGGGCGTATTGCCTCCTTCGGTGGTGTAAACCGCAATTTGGGGATCAATTCCTAATGCCTTGCTGAGTTCTCCTGGTGCATCTTGGTAGGCATAAGAAAAGATATTGACAATGTAAACCGCATCAATAGCATCCTTGAGGGCGACCTGCCCACTATCTTCAATGGCGGCTTTGGATGCTTGAATAATCAAGCTGAGTGGGTCTTGCGGCATTTGCCCGGCTTGCCAACGTTGGGTATATTGATGTATCCCCACGAGAATTGGCGTATTTTTGTTCATGTTGAGTGTATGTTTAATGAAAAGACTCGAGGATTGTCTACCTTGCAGGTTCCAATCCTTCGAGTCTTCAATCTTCCTATCTTATAAATTCCCTCGTAGCTCTTGCTCGCGCTCAATTGCTTCAAATAAGGCTTTGAAATTGCCTTTACCAAAAGATTTGGCTCCTTTTCGCTGAATGATCTCGTAGAACAAAGTCGGGCGATCCAGCACGGGCTTGGTAAAAATTTGCAAGAGATAGCCTTCCTCGTCACGGTCTACCAAGATATTTAGCTCTCTTAGGGTATTAATTTCTTCGTCAATCTCGCCTACCCGTTCTTGGAGATCTTCGTAGTAAGTTTCGGGCACGTGCAGGAATTCTACGCCTCGCTTTCTTAATTCTGAAACCGTGAAGGCAATGTCATCGGTAGCTACGGCGATGTGCTGTACTCCAGCTCCGTGATAAAACTGTAGATATTCTTCGATCTGAGATTTTTTCAGACCCGGGGCAGGTTCATTGATTGGAAATTTGATGTAGCCATTTCCATTAGAAACCACTTTTGACATCAGGGAAGTGTACTTGGTGGAAATATCCTTATCGTCGAAAGTAACCAACAGTTTAAAGCCCATCACTTCCTCGTAAAACTTCACCCACTTATTCATCTCGCCCAATTCTACATTGCCCACGCAATGATCTACATATTTGAGGCCGATGGGTTGGATGGGAAAATTACTTTGCTTGGCTTGATAGCCCGGCAAGAAGGCACCTTGATAATCTTTTCTTTCTACGAAGGTGTGGATGGTTTCTCCATAAGTTTTGATGGAAGCCATCTTTACCGTTCCTTGCTCATCTGAAAAGGCATCGGGTTCGGCCACGGCTTCGGCGCCTCTTTGCATGGTTTCGTAAAAGGATTTTTCCGCGTCTTCTACCCAGAGGGCCAGCACCTTTACCCCATCTCCGTGGCGGCGTACGTGGTCGCTGATGCTAGAATTAGGGTCAAGTGAGGCAGTGAGTACCAGTCTCAGCTTATCTTGTTGGAGTACATAAGAAACGCGATCTTTTACTCCGGTTTCGGGGCCAGCATAAGCTACCAGATGAAAACCAAAAGCGGATTGATAAAAATAAGCAGCTTGCTTGGCGTTTCCTACATAGAATTCAATATGGTCGGTGCCTAAAATCGGCAAAAAATCTTGTTCCATATTTTTTTAAATTTTAGTTTTAGAATTTTGATATTCATTTTTCACGGAACCACAGTCCGATTCATGTGTTTGAAAATAGGACTCCTGTTCCACGAAATACTACTTGAATAGTACAAAATTAAGATTTTTAATCAAAATCCTTGTAAGTCTTGGGAAGACTGTTCAACTTTGTAAATCAAATCGATAAAATCAATATGGATATAGAAGAACTCAACAGTGTACTTGTCGCCATTGTGGAGAAAAGAATGGAATTGTCTCGTCTAAATTATGCTGACCAAGAATACGATGTCATAGAAGAGGAATTGCACGAATTAGAAGATGTTTTGGTAGATCAATTTGGAAATGATTTAGAAAAGATTCTCACCGAAATTCACCAAAAATACTGCCCCGATACCGAAGTGCTCTCCCCGATTGCTTACCTCGCCAAAGTCTATCACAATTTGGGTAAACGTAAGGACGGGAGTGCCCAATATGATATTTCTAACCTGAGCCAAGGGGTGGTTATTGACTCAGATGACTATGCCCAAGCCTACCTAGTAATCATTCCTAATCCTATTCATATTGTGCTGACTGCTCCCAAAGAAAAAGTGAAGCAGTTGGTTTGGAGTGCCGAAAATTGAGATGGATAGCTCAAAGTTAACTGCCTCTAAGAGACGACTTGTGTTTTGTCCTTGAATGCGATAGCCACTCTTCAAATTCTTAGCTCATGATTAAACACCGATACAGTGATCCCCATCTTCAAAAAGAACGTGCCCCCTGGCGTGATTATGTGCAAAGAGTTATCTTCGAGACAGATACACCCGCCGGGAAAAACTTTGACATTGCCTTACTGATTGCCATTGCGTGTAGTTTCTTTGTGATTTTAATGTCCACTGTCAGTACGGTTTGGGCGCAATATGGAGACTGGCTGTATGGCTTGGAGTGGTTTTTTACCATTCTTTTTACCATTGAGTATTTCGCTAGGATCATTTCGGTAGACAATAAATACCGCTACATGACCAGCTTTTTTGGAGTAATTGACCTTTTATCTATCATTCCCACTTATCTTGGTCTGTTTGTAGTAGGCACGGAAACGCTATCTATCCTGAGAACTTTTCGCTTGCTACGGGTTTTTCGGGTTTTAGAATTACCCCAATACATGCAGGGCGCGAAGGTCATTGGAGCCGCCCTGCAGGCCAGTCGTCCTAAGATCACGGTGTTTCTCTTAGCGGTGATGACTTTGGTGGTTATGATTGGTAGTGCCATGTATCTTATTGAAGATGAAGAGAGTGGCTTTACGAGTATTCCCCGTAGCATTTACTGGGCCATCGTAACCATTACTACGGTAGGCTACGGCGATATTGCCCCACAGACGGTACTCGGGCAGACTCTGGCCTCCTTGGTGATGATTATTGGCTACGCAATTATTGCCGTTCCCACGGGTATTGTTTCTTCCGAATTGAGTAAGGGAGAGTTTTTGAAAAATAGCTCCGATCCAGACTCGCTAGTTACTTGTTCCCGGTGTTTTTTAGAGGGGCACCAAGCTGATGCCAATTATTGCAGAAGATGCGGGCAAAGACTGGAGGATCAAAAGACGGAAAGATGACCTCCTTTTAGCCTTTAAAGATCAGGCAAAAGGAGGTGAAAACCAGCCGTTCATCATTATTTCGCCAACAGTGCCTTAATTTGCTCAGGATTCACGGTGATGTATCTTACAAATTCATCTGAATCAAACTCGGCCTTGCCTTCTTTGTCGGCTCGAAGCATCTTGTTTTCAATCGTTAAATAGCTATGGCCAGTATCCGAGGGATAAAGGGTGAAAATACTGTGGCTGGCCGTAGGGTCTTCCACGCGGGTCAACTCATTAAAAATATCGGTACTGGCTTGCTCCAGGGCGGAGATCATTTGGTCTTTATGATAAATGAAGTTGAAAGCAGGAAGTTGTCGTTCGTCCATCCATTGGTTTTTCTCTTCGCTAAAAGGTTTTTTAGCCGCAACAAAAGGAAGATAAGCCGAAAATCCCAAGACCACCACGGCCTCGATCGCCCACACGATACTCAAAAAAACACCACTCACGGTTGCCCCACGCAAGCCCCAAGTTCCTACTTCGTTGATTTGGCCAATTAGCTCGAACAATATTCCCGGATTTACCGCTAGCGAAAAAACCTGAAATATCTCAATATTACTCACCGTAATACCAACGGTATCCGAACCATAGCTTTCACCAGCATTAATCACCAAATCTACCCAGACTGCCCAGTGCAAGTAGAGCGCAACTAAACCTCCTAAAAGGCCAAATCCTAGAGCCAAGATTGGGTTTCTCACCTTGCCTATATTTACCACGATCATGCTGAGAGCCAGACCTACGCCAAAACCAAAGCCAGCTGTCAATAAGAAATTGACATAAATCAAAGGAATGTACCAAATGCCATAAGCATAGAGCAAGCCCAGCAAGGGCAGTAAGGTCAGAGCCACGATGACAAAAAACACGAAAGAAAGCGGAGAAAATCTCCCAGAAGGTCGATAATAGTTAGGAATCGTATTCATTTTCTTTTGGTTAGATTAAACAAACTTTTGGGTGAATGAGAGCAGACTACGCTTAGCCCTGTTGGGTAATGCAAGTAAGCATGATTATTTGCTTTAGTTGAAGGACGATTGAAGGATGCTAAAGACATATACGGGAGAAAATTTTTTTTTCTTCAAAAATTTCCCAGATAAAGTTTCACTTTCTGAAGTGCCTATCCGTTCAAAACCAAATCTGCCCTTTGCGAGTTGATGTGGAGGAGATATTCCTCATTTTTATACAGTATTCTAACAAGAAAAACTGTAACCTGTAATTTGCAACCCAAAAACCCTATGAACGACCAAATCGCTTCCGCCGTAGTCACTTATCTCACCATGCGTAGCAACACCGCCATGGCTCGTACGCTTTGGCAGTTACTAGCTGACAAATTCAAGATTTATCCACACAAGTATCAGTTACTGGAAAAATTTCACTTCGAGCAGGATCGTAAACCGAGCAAAGGAGAAAAAGCACAGTTAGAAAAAAACCTGAAAGAAGTACTAGATAATGATGAGGCTTTCGCCGGAGAGCTGGCTACTCGCCTCCGAATCAATCCTATCTAAACCGCTCGATCAAAAAAGGTAATGGTTTTTTCTACCAACTTCTGAGAATGCTCTGGCAGTTCTTCCGAGTCATAGGGATGCTTACCTCCAAAAGTATGCATGGCTCCCTCTAACACAAAAAGATCGGCCTTAGGCTGCCATTCTTTGAGTTGCTGAGCTTTTTCCAAAGGAACAGAAGTATCCGCATCGCCATGGGCAATGAGCACCGGAATCTCTAATTTCTGGATGGCCTTCTCTACGTCCAGGCGTTTGGTGTTAAAGACCGCATCTTCATAATATGGTAGATACAAGGGTAATTTTTGCCCGGTGCGCCCGTTTTGCACATACACTACATTTTCTTTTTCTACTTTCTCTATGTTTTCGGGAGTCCAGAAGTGCATCGTAGAAGCAATAGAAGCCCAAGTGGCAATGCCCTTGACACGCGGATCTTCGGCGGCTTTCAGGATAGCCAAAGCCCCTCCCCTGCTATGACCAACCAAGAAGATTTTGCTCAAATCTAGTTGCGAGTAAAAGGCCGCATTTTTATCGTGTAAATAATTGATCAACAAACCAATATCATCTAGATCTGTAGAAAAAAGATCATTGCCATAGGCGCGTAAATCTACAAACTCAGTCGGGCGACTAGGCGTAGTTCCATTGTGAGAGAGATTAAACTTCACGAAAGTAAAACCGTTCTCAGCAAATTGTTTCCCCACCAAATGCCAGTGCCCCCAATCTTTAAATCCATTAAAGCCGTGGATAAAAATGACTACAGGCTTGGGAATATAGTCAGGTATAAAGTGGGCATCTACCCCAAAAGGTTTGTCTTCGTGCTTGGAGTGTAAAATCGTATTTTTGAGTGTTTTCGTCTGGGTCATGTTAATCAATGGGTCTAGTGAATGATCAGCGAAACAAATATAGAGATTATTTCAGAACCACTTCCTTTAATTTTATTTTCAAAGCCTCAGGGGAATGCTTATGTTTGTATCAAAAATGAATTATTCTTATGAATGCGGCACATCTCCATCTCATTTTAAATCACATTCCCGTTTTAGGCTCTTTGTTTGGCCTGATTCTTCTTTTGTTTGGCATCTTTCGCCGAAGTAATCTACTCGTGAACGTGGCTCTGATTACCTTCTTAATTTCCGCTGCTGTAACCCTTCCCGTGGACTGGACGGGCGAAGAAGCCGAGGAAATTTTAGAAGAAATGGGCGTGGATCATGACATTATCCACGAGCACGAGGAAGCGGCCGAACTTTCCATCCTCCTGATGCTCGTCTTGGGGGGAGTCGCTCTGACCACGCTCCTCTTCCGAGCTTGGCGACACCAAATGGGCGGCTGGCTTACTTACTTGACCTTAGTACTAGGGATGGTAGTGTTTGGAGTCATGGCTCGTACGGCCAATACGGGTGGGCAAATTCGCCATCCTGAAATTCGGCCAGGCTTTCAATTAGAAGAATCCTCCTCCCACGAAGAAGAAGAAAGCCAAGCAGAGGGCGAAGAACACGCAGATGATGATTGAGGAATTACAGGTGAAAAAAGATTGAAAGATGGCAGTCTCGAAGATGCAGTTAGAGTTCAAAATCTTTCAATCTTGCTTTTTCTTCTGAGTTTTGCCAAAATTAAATTGAATCCCGTTTGAGATCGAGTAAATGAACTTCGTAATTGGTACAATTGGTTGGTTTTCGTAAGCACAAGAAAAATTCACCCGAAAAGTCAAGAAATTATTGAGTTTCACGTTCAGGTTCGCGTCCATATTGATCCTATTCCGAATCACCTCCTCGAAGCGCCCCACTTGGTAATAACAGATGGTATTAAAATCTAGATAGTCTTTAAGTGCCCAACGTACGCTAATATAATTAGCCGATTTGGTGATATTAGCCGTCTCTTGAGCGGGAATGGTTTCGGGGTTATCTTCGGCCAGTGGGTTGTCCCAGATTTCATGCTCAAACATCAGCCCGTGTCCGGTGGATAGAGAGAATTTCTCTTGGGTGATCCAGTTGAAGCGAAACCCCGCCGCTGTCAAGAAGCGTTGGTCTAGACCCCTCAATAAATCATACTGAGCCTGCCCGAAAACTTCATAAGATAAGAAACGCTTTCTCAAAAAATTCATCCTTAAGTGCGTGTAGCCAAAGCTGATAAAAGGATCTTCATTGATGGATAGATAATCTAAAAAATTAATCAACAGGTAGGAATGCTTCTTAGAAAGATAAGCCAAATCTGCGCTCCCGTTCAAAGAAAGAAATTTGATTGGATCGTTGACGGCCGCCGTCCGGTTATTGGCTTTGAAACCAAAAGAAGCATTTAAAAGAAAAGATTTGGAGGAACCTTTATTAGCTTGATTAATACGTGCTTTTTCTACATTCAGAATTTGCGCCAACAATGAAGACGAAAACAAAAGGCTAAGCAGTAAAAAAAAAGTGAGGCAAAAATTTTTCATAAATAAGAGGAAAAAACAGGAATATTATTCTAAAAATATTAATTTCAGACCCAGAATAGATGGTTGAATCAAGGAATCAAAGTGCTCTCAGAATTGTTATATTAAGGTAAGATTAACTGCAATTTTTTTAGTTTATTCTAAAAAAGCTTAAATTTGTGAAGTATCATCTATGATAAAAATTCCTCTGCAAACTTATATATTTGTTTGTATTTCTGTGTTAGAAGAATATTAAATGTTTTTATCAAAACGGTGAACTAGTAATTCAAAAACGGATGGAACGAAATATGAAAATGACTACTAAATGTCTATCATCAGTGATAGGACTCATTACTTGTGTGGCTTTTTTTGCAAGCCCCCAATTGTACGCCCAGAATAAAGAAGATGTGTACTGCGTTACCGAAAAACCCCCTAAGCCCAAAGGTGGGATGAGTGCCTTCTACGAATACACAGAAAGCAACCTGAAAAGACCTGAACAAGCCAGAAAACAAGGCGTAAAGGGCAATGTATTCGTACAGTTTATCGTAGAAAAAGACGGCCAGCTTAGTAATATTAGAGTGATCAAAGGAATCGGTGCCGGATGTGATGAAGCCGTGGTGCAATTGTTAGAAAAAGCACCCAAATGGACTCCAGGCATCCAGCGAGGAACCCCCGTCCGAGTCCGCAAGACGATGTCTATCCAAGTTCGTTAAATTCCTTCCTCGAGCTTGTTTTTCTCCGACTTCTGCTAGCTATTCTTCTTTCTTATCTTCCATAGATTTTCTACAAGCCTTTTGGATTCGGAACTTCATCAAGAAAGCCATCGCTGATTGGTTTGGTAGAAGCTTAATGTTTCTCACGCTATCATAAAGCATTTTCTCTCCATCTTTCTGCTCACTCCCAGAAGCCTAAAGGCGAGATGAAACTTACAATCCTTCTTAATACTAAGAAAAACTTGAAAATATTACATTTATCCACTAGTTCTGCTCCAAATGCTTAAAATTAGATGCCTTTTTTGGGAAAAAACCGTTTTTTTTTAAATTTTGCTAATTAGAAATATTTCTAAGCTTTCTTAGTAAATATTCTTTCAAACGTAACATTTTAATGCTTTAACCCTGCGCACTCGCAAAAAACCCGATAAAAACACTCGAAAATTCGTCTTTATCAATATGTAGTTTAAGTGCTTAGCTGGTTAAAGTTTTGAACCTAGTCTCTCAATTATATCAACAATTTATTAACCCATGGCTAAAACTAAATTTGAGTACATCTGGCTAGATGGTTATGAGCCAGAAGCTAATCTACGTAGTAAAACCAAAATATTAGACCTAGATGAAGATTACAATGGAGAATTGGACGTGATTCCCATGTGGTCTTTTGATGGGAGTTCTACGCTACAAGCTGAGGGTCATTCTTCTGACTGTTTGCTAAAACCCGTGAACGTCTACAAAGATGCCGGTCGCAAAAATGCGTGGCTAGTAATCGCCGAGGTTCTGAGCGCAGATGGTAACCCCCACCCTTCCAATACCCGAGCTAAGTTTGAAGATAATGATGACTTTTGGTTTGGCTTCGAACAAGAATACACTTTTATCTCCGGAGGTCGTCCCTTAGGCTTTCCCAAAGATGGTTATCCTGCCCCCCAAGGCTTGTATTATTGCTCCGTTGGTCACGGCAATGTAACCGGAAGACAAATCGTGGAAGAACATATAGATCTTTGTCTAGAAGCTGGCCTGGATATTACCGGAATCAACGCCGAGGTCATGCTGGGTCAATGGGAATATCAGTGCTTTGGCAAAGGTGCCAAAAACGCGGCCGATAGTCTCTGGTTGTCGCGCTATTTGCTGTATCGTGTTTGTGAAAAATATGGCGTGAAGGCAGACTTAGCTCCCAAGCCCATACGTGGCGACTGGAACGGCTCTGGTTTGCACACGAACTTCTCTAACGCAGAGATGAGAAATAGCGGTGGAGAAGACCTTTTCAAGCAGATTTGTGAAAATATGGGCAAATTCCACGAAGATCACATCGCGGTTTATGGCTCGGATAATCACCTGAGATTGACAGGCTTACACGAAACACAAAAAATTGATACTTTCTCCTACGGAGTGAGTGATCGAGGTGCCTCTATTCGTATCCCGATTTCTGTTATCGAGAGTGGCTGGAAAGGATACTTGGAAGATCGCCGGCCTGCTTCTAACGCCGACCCTTATCAGGTAGTGCACAAAATCATCGAGACAGTTAACAAGGCGCAAGTAGCCGTGTAAGAGAAACCTAAGTCATTGATTGGGAGGTCGTACTGATTTTTTGGTACGACTTTCTCTTTAGAATACTTAGCTTCGTTATTTAAGCTGTTTGAATATAACTTAATATTAATATAATTTAATTTTTCGAGGGTTTGGTACGAGTTTAGCCCTGCTAATTGAGCACAAGCTTAAACTCATACGTATGTCTCAAGAAAACAATTCTTCACAAATCTATTCTTCCTCGAACCACAGTTCTCAAAGTAGCAATATGATCCAGATCAACGGAGAAGAAACAGTCTTTGGTATTGATGTGCAACAAATGTTTCTCTCTATTTGTAATCCAGAACGGAATTACATTACCAGCAAAGAGCTTCGGCAACAGATGGCCAAAGTAGGAGTCCGTGCCCGTGATCCTCGTCTGAAGCCCATTCACGATTTAGTCCTAGAAATCGAGGAATATCACGAAGGAGATCCTAAGAACAAAAAAATTGATCTAAAAACGTTTCGTAGTTTGCTCTCGCAGAGCACCTTATTGAGAAATATACTGCTCGGCAATCTCTGTGTTCCTGATTTTAGCAATTTTGCTTCTGCTATTCAGGATATTTACCAACAGACAAAAACCATCACGCACGGGGAAGTCGCTGATTATATCCCGCAGTTAGCCAGAGTGAACCCTGAGTTTTATGGCGTGTCTATTTGTACCATTGACGGGCAACGCTTTTCCACCGGAGATGCTCAGGCGGAGTTTTGTCTACAATCCACTTGCAAGCCTATTCTATACGCCATTGCACAAGAAGAGCACGGCGAAGAAAAAGTTCATCAACACGTGGGAATGGAACCCAGTGGGCAGGGTTTTAATGAGCTTTCTTTGGATCGGAATCATCTCCCCCACAACCCCATGATTAATGCTGGAGCCATTATGAGCTGTTCTATGATTCGCAGGGATTTGAATTCCGCCGATCGCTTTGATTTCGTAATGAACGTGCTCAAGGCCATTTCGGGTGGGCATCGCCCTGGTTTCAACAATTCAGTCTATCTCTCCGAGCGGAGAACGGCAGACCGCAATTTTGCCTTGGCTTATTTTATGCGAGAGAATCATGCTTTTCTGCCCAAGACTGATATTGTAGATACTCTAGAATTTTATTTTCAGTGCTGTTCCATAGAATTCAATGCCGAAGCCATGGCCGTGGTGGGTGCAACCTTGGCCAACGCGGGTATTTGCCCCCTAACGGATCGGCGAATTTTTCACGACAAAACGGTACAGAATAGCCTCTCCTTGATGTTTTCTTGTGGCATGTATGATTATTCAGGAGAATTTGCTTTCAAGATTGGCCTTCCAGCCAAGAGTGGTGTTTCTGGTGCTTTGTTGGTCGTTATACCTGATTTGATGGGTATTTGTATCTGGTCGCCTCGCTTGGATAAATTAGGCAATAGCGTGAGAGGGGTAGAGTTTTGTCGTCTGCTGGCCGAGCGCTACAATGTACACAAATACGATGTACTCGCGGGTGAAAGCCCCAAACGCGATCCTCGCTCTCGCCAGTATGAAGCCAATTATCGGGATACCATGTCTTTGATTTCATCTGCCAGTACGGGAGATATTCACGAGATTCAGCGCTTGGTAGCCTCGGGCATTGATCTCAACGCCAGTGATTACGATAAACGTACTGCCCTACACCTAGCGGCCGCCGAAGGACATCTGAATGTGATCAAGTACCTTGTAGACAGAAAAGTAGAAGTCAATCCCAGAGATCGCTGGGGCGGAACTCCACTCGGAGATGCTCAACGGGGGCAACACCAAGAGGTGGTGGAACATTTACTAAAATTTGGAGCCAAAGAATAAATCGTTTAGGTTTTTATTAGAAAAATACAATAAGTACAAAAAATAGAGAAGGGTCTTTTGCCCTTCTTTTTTTTGTTGAGGGCTTGATCTTTTGTTCTCGACAACTTCTAATATTTTTAGTTTTATTTTGCCTAATCTCGCATTTTTTAAAAAAAAGCTTTATAAAATTCAATTTATTAAAATATTCCTATCTTTTTTTTCATCAGCCTCCTATTTTCAGACATAGTTTCTAATTATTGGCTACTTTTGATGTGGTCAAGTGTGAAAAAGGGCTATTTCTCAATGAATAACCGTTTTTTTTATAGAAACAGCATCGAGTTTTAGCTAGAAATCTGAAAAAAGACATATTGATAGAAAAAGATGAAAAAAATATTCAGTAAAGGAATTATCCTATTTGCTCTTCTTCTACTAAGCGGAAATACGCTCTGGGCACAAGAAGAGGTAGCTACCATAGATGGAGGAGACACAGCTTGGATGCTAGTGGCTACGGCCTTGGTGATGCTGATGACTCCTGCCGGTCTAGCTTTGTTCTACGGTGGTCTTTCTCGCAGTAAATCCGTGCTCAATACCGTGGGTATGAGCTACATTTCGTTTTGTGTAGCCTCCATTGCCTGGGTAGTGATTGGATATTCCTTGGCTTTCGGGGAAGGTAATGCTTTCATTGGTTCCTTCGAGGGTTTGCTCTTAGAAAATATTCAAATCAGCGATTTACATGGGAGCATTCCCAAGTTATTGTTTGTCGCCTTTCAGGGTACTTTTGCTGCCATCGCGGTGGCTATTGTGAGTGGTTCGGTGGTAGAGCGTGTAAAATTTGCTTCTTGGGCCATATTTTCCGTACTCTGGGTCATATTGGTCTATGTTCCCATCACCCATTGGGTCTGGGGCGGAGGCTTCCTGAGCAACAACGGCGAGCTTGATTTCGCGGGTGGAACCGTTATTCACATCAACGCGGGAGTAGCCGGATTAGTCCTTGCTCTACTAATGGGTAAGCGAAAAGACTTTGGGGTAGAAGAAGACAAACCCTCTTCGCTCAAGTTAACCGTGTTGGGTTCGGCTTTGCTCTGGTTTGGCTGGTTTGGTTTTAATGCGGGCAGTGCGCTGGGCGCGAATTTTACGGCAGCTAATGCCCTTCTGGTCACCAACGTAGCGGCTAGTGCAGGTGGTTTGGCTTGGGTGATTGTAGAGTGGGCAGCTGGTAAAAAACCATCTCTTTTGGGTGTTTCTTCGGGTGCAGTTTCGGGTCTGGTGGGTATTACGCCAGCCTGTGGCTATGTAAACGTGGGAGCCGCTATCATCATTGGTTTGGTGTCGGGAGTCGTTGGTTATTACGGAGCCATCAAATTAAAAAATCTCTTGAAATACGATGATACCTTAGATGCTTTTGGTATTCACGGTTTGGTGGGAATCTGGGGCTCGATTGCCACGGGTATTTTTGCCAATCCTAGTATCAGTGAAGGAGCCGTCGGCCTTGTGTATGGTAATACTTCACAGGTGGGTGTACAGCTGGTAGCCGTGTTGGTTACTATTGTTTACTCCTCAGTAGCCACGGCGGTGGTGTTTT
Organism: uncultured Cytophagaceae bacterium; assembly: GCA_964551015.1. Classification (GTDB taxonomy): domain Bacteria; phylum Bacteroidota; class Bacteroidia; order Cytophagales; family Microscillaceae; genus CAZKBP01. The sequence continues at coordinate 234,216 of CAZKBP010000007.1, forward strand.
ATGTTTCTTCTTTTATCACGGGAGGAGCGCGCGTAGATGAATCTCTCGAGGCAGCCGGAATGGATGAAGCCTACCACGGTGAACGAGGTTTTAATATTAATCCGAGTTAATTTTTAGTTTTAGGTATACAGCAAAAAGCCAGATAATATTTTTTATCCGGCTTTTTTTATTTGTATTTGCTTTGAAGATCGCCAAAGTCCTGCAAACTACAGTGGAAGAGTTATTTGTGCTGGAAGAAACAGATTAGGTTAATTGCCGATTATGGGCGAACAACCCACAACCGACAATTATAATTACACATAGAACCACAAAAGCCTTTGCACGAACTGATCTTTAGGTAATTACCCTTTTCTCGGGTCAAGCATCATCTCGATACGTGCTAATAAATCTTGGTAATGATACTTAGTCATGGTATCGTTGACAGTTAGACCACGGCGTAATAATGTTTGTATTTTAGTTAGTTCACCTCGTGCCAAAGGGCGAATATCCGATTGACTCACATCAATAGGGGTGTAAGCAATAAAGCGACTCGCCGAAGAAGGAAGTTGGTTTTGTTCTTTGGTCATCAGTTCTTCTAGCTTCTCCACGTAAGCTCTCTGCAAATTCCGACGATAAGTATCTACAGGGCGACCACTTTGGGTTTCCTTCCAGATGCCACCACGGAGGTCATCAAATAGCTCAATGCAGGTATAGGCTTCTTCGTCATTCAAGGTTTCATTTTCAATCAGACGAGCTAAACGACTAAAATCCATCAGACGATCCAAGACACGCTCCTGATATTGACGAATGCGATTTACCACGCCACCGGGCTCTATTTTTCTAAGAATTTCCTCATTAATCATCCAATCGGGTGTGTCAAAAGCTTGCTCATTCAAAAATTTCACTGCTTCTTTTTGACGTGCTTCGGATACATGGGTATAAACATAGCCCGGCTGGTCATAGGTTTTATAGTATTCATAAACTCCTCCCACGTTACTGACCACGTGCCCCATGTAGCGATTCCATTGTCCGAGTACTTGGAAGTAAAGCTCTTCTAAATTTTCAAAAGTTTTTCCGTCTTCTTTCGTCCATTGGATGAGATTGGGTAAAATACGCTTCAAGTTTGCAATGCCATATTTGCTGGCTTTCACGGAGTTGTCTCCTAGGTCTTCCGTCTGCGAGGAAGGATCAAGGGGTACGGACATCTGCTTACCGTAGCGGTACATCGGGTCGTCTTCGTGCTCTCTAATCCATTGGTGCAATGTTTCCAGTTCTTCTTGGGGTGAATCTGCCTCAGGGATTGGACGATAACCCCATTTTACAGCATATTTGTCATACACCCCGACACCTGGCATCAAAGCTACTCCCTTATCTTCGGGCTGAGCCACATAATTAAACCGAGCATAGTCCATAATCGAGGGCGCTGTTCCCATCTTTTTGGTAAAGGACGCAGACCGAAGCGAATCTACAGGATAGGAAGCACTGGCTCCCATATTGTGCGGAAAGCCTAAAGTATGCCCTACCTCGTGAGCAGATACAAAACGAATTAAAGGCCCCATCACATCGTCGTCAAATTGTACTTTACGAGCATCTGGATTGATGGCAGCCGTTTGTACAAAATACCAATTACGAAGCAAATTCATCACATTGTGATACCAAATGATATCACTTTCTAGAATTTCGCCCGTGCGAGGATCGTGTACGTGTGGCCCTTGGGCGTTTTGGATGGGGTTGGCTGTGTAACGAATCACAGAGTAACGCACATCTTCGGGGCTAAACTCTGGGTCTTCTTCAGGGCTAGGCGGGTCTTTGGCGATGATGGCATTCTTGAAGCCTGCTTGCTCGAAAGCTACTTGCCAATCCTCTACCCCCTGCTTGAGGTATGGTCGCCACTTCAAGGGCGTAGCCGGATCAATGTAATAGACGATCGGTTTGACAGGTTCTACCAATTCTCCACGGGCGAAGGCTTCGGGGTCTTTGGGTTCCAAACGCCAGCGGGTGATGTAGCGCATTTCGGTAGCTTTCTGGTAATCATCGTTGTAGTTGGTCTGCTCTACCGAGAAAAAACCGACACGAGGATCAAGAATGCGAGGTTGCATGGGGTCAGCAGGCAAGAGAATCATGGACTGATTCATCTCAATAGAAAGTGAATTGGTCAATTGGTTGGAAGGCAATTCGGCGGCGTTGTAAGTAAGTACGTGTCTTACCTCGATGTTTTGAGGATAGCTTTTCACGCGCATAATCATACTGCGACTTTTATCTAAAGATTTGACCTTGAAGCTCTTGCGCTGACTACTTCGCAAAGGCCCGATCATATCTACATCGGTGGTAAAAAGCTTTGAAATTTCAATTACATAAGAAGCTGAATCCTTGCCCAAGGCGTTGATGTCAAAAGCCATCACGATGGGTTCATAATTGTTGTTTTTGACGGATTGATAAATGGGTAAATCTTCATTAGCTACACTGCTGTAAGAAACAGAACGGAGCAAAATCTGTTCGTCGTGCTTTTGCCAGCGTAGTACTTGTTGAGGGCGAGATTTCATCCCAGCTCCTCCAAAGTTGAAACCCTCAATCGTACCTGCGATACGACTCACGATGAGCATTTCCTGCTCTAAGAGTGAATCAGGGATTTCATAATAATGCTTGGAGCCAACTTTGTGATAGGTAAAAAGCCCCTCGTCGGTTTCTGCCTCACTGGTGATAACTTCTTTGTAAGGTTTGATCTTCGTGTCTTTCTTAGATTTCTTGGCACTACTGGATTCGCTGCTTGGATTTTTCTTTCCTTTTTTCTGAGCCAATAATCCCTCAGGAGAAGATAGAATTAGACTCAGACTTAATATAAGTGGAGATATGTATTTTATCATATGACTACTGTTTTAGTTAACAGAGGTAAAAGAAAAAAATAACTGTGAATGTTTATATTTCTTTTGCATTGTTAACGCTTTTTTAACAGCTGGATAAGCAAGGACAGGTCAAAGACTTAGAATACCTCCAACTCTATGTCTCCAAAGATTACACCGCCCTTGATGAAGAAACCGGCAGGCTGAAAATAAAGAAAATCGCCGAACGAGGCAGAGAAACCTGGCACTTAGGCCAAGCCATTCGGGTCAAAAGAGAACTCGCCCGACGCACGAGCGACCGGGAGCTGATTCGCGATCATCGGGATGAGGCAAATTTTGTGGAGTTTTGCCAGCAGGAAGTTCAAAATCGAGCCAGATGTATCACTTCCTCGCATTTCTTTACTGTGTAAGTGCTAATTCGAGTAGAGATTAAAAAAATGTTCCAAATCCCTTATTTCCTGTAATCCTAATATCCAACAAACCTCTGAGGTGTCAGAGAAATCTAATCCACCCGCTGATATCGCCTTATTATGGTACCTTCCCTCTTTTCCATTGTATCTGTTGGATAGCTCAATCGCTAATTGCCATATCTCGATCAATTTAGGATTTCTGATTTTATCTTTCCATCCAATATATTCAGGTGAGCGAAATCCGGGTGAGCCATTTCCAACACCATTACCATCAGGTATTTTTTGATAATCAATGTTGGTCTTTACGTATTCCAAATAGTGAGGGGAAGTAACCTGCTCATTCCAATCGCTATGCTGTACGATGTGAATTCGTTTTGAGATATTCATATCTGGCAAATCAGCTTTGATAGCTTTGATCAGTTGGGCAGAAAAATCGGATTGCCCGGCTTCCGCAATCCAGATATCGCCTTGATTCTCGAGGGCTGATATGGCCAATATTTTGACTCGATGAATAGCCTCTTGTAAATTTTCGTGCGCATCTGACCAATTTTCTCCAAATGTGAGTTCAAACAATTCATTGGGCGGAACATATAAACCACCCTGAATGCCATAGGTGCCAGCCACGGCGTGATAATTAATTTTGGAGAAGATCGTATCCGATAATAAAGTTGCCAAAGCGGCCACCGACTGAAGGTCATCCACATCGGTTTTGCAATCATAGTGTGCTAAAAGCAAATCTCGGTCTAAGTCGAAGTTTCCTGCTTTGGAAGACTTCCCGTCTTGAGCACTATTATTAAGAGAAATAAAAATGGAGGCGATTACGATGCGTATTATTATTTTTAATTTCACTCGATTTATGTTTTAAGATTCCTTTCACCAGATTTTTGAATTCACACGCTGCGCTTTCATTAGTGCTAATGGTTAGTGTATGTGGCGTAGCATCCCACCGAGTGCTATGATTTCATGTACAGGGTTAGCCTTTCGTCTTAATCATTCGCTCGTCAATTATCAATACTTCCCGTTCAGATTTTTTGAATAAATACAAGGCGATTGCAGTATTTAGAATCCAAGGTAGCCAAGCTGAGAGTCTATAAATAAAAATAAACTCTATATCTGTTAGTAGTGGTATGAGTAAAAATGTTCTTTGAGTAATGGCGGTGAACGTCAAACCATAACTGATAAACATCCATTTTTTATGAGTTATTATATCTTTTTTTCTAATTGAAGTGATGGCAATAATGGCAGATACAAACCAAAATACCGCTAAAATCGAAAATCCGATTGTAGAAACTATGCCTCCCATTGCAAATGGGGCAACCAATAGTCCCATTAGCGAACTAATTAAAACGGAGAACAAATAAATATATCCTAGTCTCTTGTGTAAATCCAGTCTCTTTGTTCTTAATCTGGTTAAAAATTGCGCAGGGCCAGTAAATATTGCAATGATTCCAAATAGTATATGGGATTTGAAACATAACCTGTACAAAATATTAGCTGAAATGTCCTTGTATTTCATGATTCCAGATATTTCATTCTGAAAAAAATGAAATGACATGACCAGCATTGTAATTGCTCCAACAAAGAAAAATCCGATAAGTAGATATTTTTTCATTCAATTTTTACAATAAAGACGAACACCCCAATATACAACATTCGTTTATTTTTTCTCTAGAAGTTTCGTTGATCGGTGAGCTGGTTTTCCTCTTGCCCACCTCCCCCAATTCGTGCATCTTCACGTAGGTGCTTCGGCGTAAAAGATAATTTTCTGTTGAGGTGAGCACCTCCGAAGATAGAATGACCTAGTCTCGAGGTAGATTGCCCCTCCTCAAAGATAGAAGATGCCCCTCCTCAAGCTCCGACCACCCACTCCCCAGCTAGGCTGACCCACCCCTATAGCTCCGATGGCCTATCTCCAAGCTCGGACGACGCACCTTTTATACCCCCCATCCTGTGTTTGAAGACCCCTATTCTGTGTTTTGTACTCCCCTCCCCTACTTCGCCTACCCCCCTATTCTGTCTTTGCTACCCCCAATGCTCGCCTTTTGTACCCCCCATGCCTCTCTTGGAAGACCCCTATTCTGTCTTTGCTACCCCCCATGCTCACCTTTTGTACCCCCCTATTCTGTGTTTGAGGTAGGGGGGGGTACTTCGGAGGTAGGGAGAGGGGGGTAGCAAGGGGGGGGTAAAGCGTTTTTAGAATGAGACAGACACGAAATAGTGTACACACCTCTCGTCTTTTCGCTCTGCAAAGCACCTTATTGATCTAACCAGATTTTTTCTATAAATTGCTAGTCAGCGCAGGTTAAGTCTAAAATACAGCTTGGTTTGCACACTCAACTTGAACGCTTTTGGCCTGCTTCAAGAAGATTTCCCAAGTATTCTCTAACCATCTCCTAAAAGCTAAACCTATATCTTTATGAAATCTGTACTCAACTTTTATTCCTTCGTCTTTTGCTTGTTAATGATAGCGGGCTGCCAAGGACAAGCCCAAAGTGTGCTTTCTACAAAAGACTTCGAGAGTAAGTGTACCGCCACACAAAATGCACAACTTCTAGATGTACGCACACCTCGAGAATTCAAAGAAGGACATTTGGATAAAGCCCAAAACATAGACGTACTGGCGAGTGATTTTGACCAGAAAGTAGCCAAATTGGATAAAAAACAAGCGGTCTTCGTGTACTGCCGTAGTGGTGGACGCAGTGGACGTGCAGCCGCCCGCCTCACAAAACTGGGCTTCCAAAATATTTATGATCTCGAAGGTGGCTTCCTCGCTTGGAAAAAAGAAGGCCGAAAAGTAGTGAAGGATTAGAGGAGGATCAATTTTAAAGAGCTAAGATTCCTGTCTTGACAAGGTAGGAGATAGGAATCTCAGTCGCACTTTTTCCATCTAAAATGAAGCTACGAAGAGACAGCCTTACGCGGTGGACAGTCGTCAGTGGACTGTGGACTAAAGCACAAACCTCCGCAGGATAGACTAGTACTATTCATATACAAACTTCCCGTGTTGGCTCTGGATAGTCAGCTTTTTCTGTTCGCTAGATTCTACTCGCCCGATGATCTGTGCGTCTACTCGGAAAGACTGGGCAATGGCGATCATTTCAGAGGCAGCAGATTCGTCTGTGTAAATTTCAAAGCGATGCCCCATATTAAAGACTTGATACATTTCTTGCCAATTCGTTTGGCTTTCTTGCTGGATAATCTCAAATAGAGGTGGCGTGGCAAATAATTGATCTTTGATAATGTGCAAGTTCTCCACGAAGTTGAGCACTTTGGTTTGTGCGCCCCCACTACAATGCACCATCCCGTGAATATGCCCCCGATACGCCTTAAGAATTTCCTGAATAATGGGAGCATAGGTGCGAGTGGGCGATAGTACCAGCTTTCCCATATCTATATCATCAGGTACAGCCTCCCGGTATGGTTCAGGAAGGGGGTCAGTTAGTTGATAAGACCCCGTATATACCAACTCTTCTGGCACGTTTGGGTCAAAGCTCTCTGGATATTTCTGCGCGATACTCTGATGAAACACATCGTGCCGTGCCGAGGTAAGCCCATTACTGCCCATTCCTCCGTTGTAAGTACTTTCATAGCTGGCCTGACCAAAAGAAGCCAATCCCACGATGACGTCTCCTGCCTGAATGCGATCATTGGAGATCACTTCAGCTCTTTTCATACGTGTGCTTACGCAATTATCCACGATGATGGTACGTACCAAATCTCCTACATCCGCCGTTTCGCCTCCTGTGTTATGGATTTGTACGCCCTGCTGTGCTAACATCTCAATGAGTTCTTGGGTGGCTTCAATCAGAGCCGCGATCACTTCTCCGGGCACTAGGTTTTTGTTGCGCCCGATGGTAGAGGAAAGCAGAATATCGTGGGTGGCCCCCACACACAGCAAATCGTCTAAATTCATGACCAGCGCATCTTGGGCAATGCCTTTCCAGACCGACAGGTCGCCCGTTTCTTTCCAATAGAGATAGGCCAAAGAAGATTTCGTACCTGCTCCGTCTGCGTGCATGATATTGCAGTAGGCTTCATCTCCTCCCATAATGTCGGGAATGATTTTACAAAAAGCCTTGGGGTACAGGCCTTTGTCTAGGTTTTGGATGGCCTGATGAACATCCGTTTTGGAAGCAGAGACACCTCTTTGGTCGTAGCGCATGGCGTTGTGGGTTGTTCGTTTTTATTTTTTGGCAACAGAAGCCAGAAGCTTTTAGCAAAATTAACGATAAAAGCTGAAATCTGAGGACTGCGCCTTGAAAGCTCTTGGGCTGGCTAAAAAAATGTAAATAAGGTAGCCAAAAAACTCAAACCCAAGAAAGTAGGCCAATACAGCAATTTGACAATCAGATTATCCCGATAATCAAAAAACAAGACATTGTCTCGCCTCGTGAAGAGAATAATATTAAAGACAGACATCACCAGCACCAAATACATGATAAAATAGAAAAACTCCATGTAGGTAATCCGGTCGGATTGGATGGAGCTTCGCAAATCAATATGTGCCAATACCAGCACGAAAAAGAAAGCCGCCGAGCTTTCTACCACCCCGACTGAACTCACTTTTTTGCTACTGCTGTAAATAATCAGATAAAGCATCAAGGCTACCACGAAGATGGGAATAAAATTAATCACGAAAGCGTTGATAAAATTTCTGTGAATCAAAATATTATAATGCAACTCAGGACTAAGCTCAGGGTGAAAGGCTTGCTCCATCCCAAAATTGGTATTATAATCTTTGTACAAGTAGCTAAATGCAGAGCGCTCAATCTGAAAACCCGGTAAAACAACCCCCGAATTAATCCCCGGTTTCGCACTTGGGCTGAGCAATTTGTACCCTCCCAAGTCAGGAGTCAGGATCAAATTGCCGTGCATCTCACGAGGCATCAAGATAATGGCCATTTTCCGACGGTCAAAGGGATAGGTCGTATAATCAAAATTGAGCCGAAGCGTGAGGCGAAATTCCCAGCGATGGAGTTCATAATCACGAGTAAGCTCCCGGTGGTGATGGCTTATGTATTCTGACTCGGCGTGCGGGGCAACCTGTGGGAAGGTAATGCCTTTCTTGATCGAGTCGCTGAGATCGTGAGGGTATTTCTGCCAAACCAAACCACTAATATTCACATTGTAAGAGTCTTCCATCTCGATTTCGCGTACAAACACCCCCGTGGGAATAGGAATAGGAGGCACCAATTTCATCTCTTCGGCGTAATTTTGCCGATGGGTCAGAAATTGCTCCAGACTGCTGTTACTGGTGATCGTTACTTCTTCGGCCTGACTTTGGTGAGTGTATTTATTCAATTTGAGATACCAGCAAAAAAGAATATTCACCAATATAATCACAGAAAAACTCGTACTAAATGCCCAAAGCGAAGCAATTTGGAAATAATACACTTTAAAAACCAGGAAAAAAACCAAAACCATCACCCAACTGGCCGACATAAAAACGGCCAAGGACTTCTGCTCCATTCCTGCCGAAGAACCCAAAAATTCGTCTTTGATCAACACGATTCCCAAGCTCCAACCTGCACTGGGTACAGGCCGATAAAACAAGTAAGAATGTTGATTTGTCAAGCGGCTCTGGTATTCCTCCTCTCCTGAGCGACCCTCTGTCATCTGCTGGGCGGCTTTCCGAAAAATCGGGTCTTGTACTTCTTCGGCGAGTTTGAGGATATTTTTATTATTAATATATTCTCGGATCGGGTGCGAAAGGTATTTACCCTTACGGGAAATCACAAACCCATAGCCGGTTTTGCCCAGACTTAAAGTATTCATAAGTCGGCTAAAGGCTGCCAGAGAAATGGTCATGGTAATGGTTCCTGCTACCTCTTCTTGCCCCGTCTGGGGGTTTTTCCAATAAAAAGGCACCCCATAATCGGCCACCATGGCCTGTGCTCCTTCGGCGTAGTAAGGCTCGATCCACTGTGCTCCTTTGTCCCGCACACGCACGTACCACTGGCTGGTGGTCAGAGAGGCATCGGTATAATCGTACACATCTTCTATGAAGATAAACCCATCCTTGTTTTTATCATAGTAGGGAGCGTACAGGGTTTTGTTTGGGTAGAGCTTAGGCTCAAAGGCGGCCGTGATGCCTAAAATATTGCTAAAAGAGCGACTTTCTTTTGCTAAAAGGGCGTGTAGAGTATCCTTTTGCCAGTGTTTGGTATCGTGTAGCAAATGGGCTAAGTATTGCCCTTTCTGCATCACCTGCTGGAGGATGGTATCGATGCGTGCACTGATCTCATCGGCAGAGTTTGCGCCCGTGCTTCGTCCTGTCTGCTCGAGATGATACTTGATGGCATAGTAGTCGTATATCTCATAGCCTAACAACAAAAGGCTGAGGCTCAAAAGAATTTGAGCGATTATTTTCATCCACTTAATTCTTAGCATGGCAAGGAGATTTTAGGATGTAAAGACTGGAAGAAGCTGTGTTTTTCTTTTACAAATAATCTAGAGCGTTACTGGGGGAACCTCTAAAATATCTTGCTTGATGAGTTATCTAGGGTTCCTCAAAAATCTAACCGATTTTAGATCAAATCCTTCACGCTATTGCCTAAGGGAAGGATTTGATAGTAATCATTCTGCGCCTGAGCTAAAGGGCTGCTAGCAGTTCTTCGGTACGAAGAATCGTAGCAAATTCATCTTTTAAGCTCGCCAAGGAGGTCAGGTGTACAGTTTCGGCGTCGTAGGTTTCGCCTTGAATTCCCACCTGATCAAAGGTGGCGGTAGCGTCGGAGATCAAATAGGTTTGATAGCCCAAATTAGCGGCCATTCGTGTAGTAGTAGAGACACAGTGATTGGTAGTCATCCCCACGATCACCAGGGTATGAATCCCCGCCTCGTCTAATTGCTCCTTTAAGTTTGTTCCAATAAAAGGGCTATTTACATTTTTGACGAAAAGGGGTTCTCCGGCCTTGGGCTTGAGTTCATCACGAAGTTCAAAGCCCGGCTGATCTGGTCGCAAGGGTGAATTGGGTTCGGTGGAGCTATGTTGCGCGTGAAACACAGGCAATTGTGAGGCACGCCATCGCTCGAGGATTATCGCGGCTTGCGCTTCGGCCTGAGGATTGTTTCGCTGGCCTCCCCAATGGGCAAGATCATCAAAGCCTTTTTGAAAATCAATGAGTAGCAAAGCGGGTTTTTGGTCACGTAAAGCCATAGAAATATAGATGATTAAGTTTATACCAATCCATATTCTCCGTGCATACATCTGAACGGCTTATCCAAACACAGAGACACGGAGGAGTTTCAGGGTACTCCAGCGGAAAATCCACTCCCATTTAAATGTACGCATCCCAGAGATGGATTGGGTTTAGAGCCAAGATAGTAAATATTTTGCTCGAATCGCCAATCATAGCAAGCCTAAAAGCGAGGTAGCGTTGCTGGTTCAATCGGCACGTTGAATCCCTAATTTCTTCATTCTGGAAGATAAAGTCTTATGATTGATGCACAATAATTCAGCAGCGCCTCCGGGGCCACTCACTTTCCCGTGGGTTTTGCGGAGTGCTTTTTGGATGTGTTTTTTCTCTATCTCCTGCAAGGAGACAAAGCCATTCTCCTGACGAAGATTATCAGGAAGACTCTCCAAGGCTAGTTTGGTGCCTTCGCTGATAATCATGGAGCGTTGCACGATATTCTCTAGCTCTCTGACATTGCCCGGCCAGTCATAGTCCATGAGTTGTTTCATGACGCGCTTGGGGACTTTTTCTATTTTTTTACCCAAGTTACTTTCATATTTTTTCAAGAAGAAACTGACTAGCAGCGGAATGTCCTCTTTTCTTTCTCTCAGGGGTGGATTCTCGATAGGAAATACATTGAGGCGATAGTAAAGGTCTTCTCGGAAATTACCCTTGCTAATCTCTTTTTGCAATTGACGGTTGGTGGCAGCGATCACCCGAACGTCAATTTTACGCGTTTGTGAACTACCTAATCGCTCGATTTCTCCTTCTTGCAATACTCTCAATAACTTGGCTTGTAGATCCAGAGGAAGTTCACCAATTTCATCCAAGAAAATAGTGCCTTGATGAGCCAGCTCGAAACGCCCAATGCGCTTTTGGGTAGCTCCCGTGAAGGCTCCCTTCTCGTGTCCAAATAGCTCGCTTTCTATCAAATGCGAGGGAAGCGTGGCACAGTTGACTTTGACCAAGGGGCGAGATTTACGTTGGCTGAGATTGTGAATACCTCTGGCTAGCAGTTCTTTTCCTGTTCCAGACTCCCCGAAGATCAAGGCGGTAGAATTTGTAGGAGCTACTTGCTGCACTTTTTTTAAAACTTGCTGATAAGCTCGGCTTTGGCTGATGATTTCCTCGAAGTTATGGTCTAGTTTGATTTCTTCTCGGAGGTAATCATTTTCAGCCTCCAAGCGATTTTTCAGGTCTTCTACTTGCTGGAGTGCTTCGGAAAGTTCCCGCGTACGGAGGGCTACTTGCTGTTCCAGATGTTCCTGAAGCTGTTTGAGATGCAGGTGGGTATCAATCCGAGAAAGCACTTCTTCGGCGTGAAAAGGCTTGGAAATATAATCCACGGCTCCTAATCGCAGTCCTTTGATTTTTTCTTCTGGCTCGTTGAGCGAAGTGATAAAAATCACGGGAATAGATGCAGTTTCTGGATTGGCCTTGAGGCGTTGACAGGCTTCATACCCGTTGATACCGGGCATCATTACATCCATCAGTACCAGAGAGGGCTTGAAATGTTGAATCTGCTCGAGGGCACTTTCGCCATCGATGGCTACTAAGGTTTTATATAGGCGTTGTCCGAGCATTTCCATAAGCACCTGTACATTGGCAGGGGTATCATCTACGATGAGGATGGTTTCATTTTCGGGGGATGATTTGGTAGACATAACTATAAAAATTATCCTCTATGAACTGGGGTCAAGAGCATTTTTGGATTAGCATGATGGTTAATTTATCAAAGGCTTTTCAGGGCTCATGTTATTATTTTACATCTTAGATCAATTATCAGAAAAATAACCCCGCAGAAATTCTCTGATTTTTTTCATATTAAATGTCTTGGCAATTTTTTCTAGATGTTGGTGAAAATGAGGGGCTTTTCCTTCCTTTTTCATCTCCTCTAGTACTTGGCTAATGCCCTGAATATCTCCAATTTCGGCCATTTTGTAAATTTCTTGGGCGAGTTCTAAGTTGGGCGTTTCTTGAGATTGATCTTCTGAGCCTCTCGTAAGTGGGGAGTTCTGCGAAGGTATTTCCTGATAAATCCATTTTAACTGAAGATATTTTTCTAATTTTTCTAGCAAAATGGGAGCTTTAAAGGGTTTGGGCAAAAAATCATCGCATCCGGCAGCTTTGCTTTGTTTTTGATCTTCTTCGAACACACTGGCCGAAATAGCAATGATTACGATGTCTCGGGTGGCTGGGTCTTTTTTGAGGTACTGGCAGGTAGCAAATCCATCCAGGATGGGCATGACCAAGTCCATCAAAATCAAGTCTGGCTTAGAGGTCTGAACACTCTCTAAGGCTTCTTGTCCATTTTTGGCCACGCGCATCTCAAAACCGAGTGGCTCGAGCATGTTGGTCAGTACGATGCGATTCTCGAGTTTATCATCTACGACCAGAATTTTTCTCGATGGGGGTTGATGCCCCGTGATTAAGTATTCTGGCTCCATCATTTCGTGCTGGAAGTCGTACACTTTCTTCAAAGGAATGGTGATGCTGAATTCGCTTCCCTGCCCGGGCTGGCTCTGTACCTCTATGCTCCCTTGTAATAACTGCACCAGCTTTTGGGTGATAGAAAGCCCCAGCCCCGTGCCTTCGGTACTTCGGTTGGTATGCGCAACTTGGTGGAATGGCCTGAAAATTTGCTCGAGTTGGCTTTGGGGTATGCCGATCCCGGTATCTTTGATGGTGAGCAAGAGGAGTTTTTGCTGCGTTGTTTCCTGATAATCTACGTGGAGTTCTACTGCACCCTGATCGGTAAATTTGACCGCATTGCCCAGCAGGTTGATCAAAATTTGGCGTAACATCCGCTGGTCAGTTTCTACGTGAAGGGGGAGCGAGTCGGTCGTTTGGCAGCGAAAGCTCAGTCCCTTTTCCTCTGTTCTCACCTTGGTGATGGCCGTGATATTTTTGATCAGATCGGGCAGATTAAACTGACTTGGTTTGACTTCCAGCTTTCTGGCTTCTATTTTGGAAAGGTCTAATACATCATTAATCAGAGCCAGAAGATGCTCGGCACTGTGGTGGATAATTTCTATACCTTCTTGTTGCTTGGCGGTGAGGCTACGATCCAGTTTAAAGATTTGTGTATAACCCAAGATTCCATTGAGCGGGGTGCGTAGTTCGTGGCTCATATTAGCCAAAAATTCACTCTTGGCTCGATTGGCGGTTTCGGCTTGCTCTTTGGCTTGCTCGAGTGCCTCCATATTCGTGCGGATTTCCTGATTTTGCCCCTCGATGATTTCCTTTTGATCTTGGAGTTGGCGATAAATGCGGGCGTTTTCCAAGGCTCTGGTGATATAGATGGCCAAGTTTTTCAGGGTATTGAAGTGAAAATCTTGGTAGGCATCTTTGCGATAACTATGTACGGCCAGCACCCCATACGCTTTTTTTTGGGAAAAGAGGGGGATATAGATCACCGAATTAGGTACGATGGTAAAGTGAGGAGGAGGATCGGTAGCAATATAGGCAGTGTACTGATTAGGATAATCATTCATCCAGACCTCTTTTTGATGTTTGAAGCAGTACACTCCGAAGAGATGATCTTGGTTCAGATCGTATTTGAAGGGGGATAAGTCTTTTCCGTCCTGCTTTACGCCCACAAATTCCAGTAGCTTGGTTTTTTCGTCATAGATGCCTACCAAGAAGACATCTACATCCATAAGTTGATTAATATCTTCATAAAGTGTATTGACGACTTTTTGTAAAGAGAGGCTGGAGACTATATTTTGGCCGATGTCGCTCAGGAGCTTGATATTTTGGTTGGAGCGTTCGAGTTCTTTGGTGCGCTCGCTTACTTTTTTCTCGAGTTCTAGTTTGCCTTTTTGAAGTTCTTCAATGAGTTGATTCAACTGTTGATTTTGCTCACCAATGGTCTGCTTTTGTTCGTAGCTACGCAATGCCTCCTGAACGGTGAGTTCGAGATCTGTTTCGTGCCAAGGCTTCGAGATGTAGCGATAGAGATTGGCCTGATTGACAGCATTACCAATGGCGTCGGCATCAGCTCTGCCCGTTAAAAGAACCTTCAAGGTTTGGGGAGAAATTTTGTGTGCTTGAACCAAGAGCAGATCGCCTTTCTTCCCTGGCATGATATAATCAGCCATCAATAATGGAATAGGAATCTGAGCTTGAACCAGTTCTTCCAAGAGTTCCAGTGCCTCATCTGCACTAGAGACCATTTCTAACTGATATTGATCTCCCACCATTCGGCGTAATTGATCCTTTAAGCTGACTAAAACGACGCGCTCATCATCTACACAGATGATTACAGGTTTGGGCATAATGACAAATTTTACGTATGCTTAAATATAATCAATTTTGAGCAGGAGTGGAAAGTAGGCTGGGGAGATAGAAGGATTATCTTTGGCATTAACCCAACAAATCTGGCCTTCTTTCTTGGGTTCTTTTCAAGGCTTCATCCTCTCGCCAACGCTCAATGGCCGTGTGATCGCCAGATAATAAAATTTCAGGTACTTGCATTCCTTGGTAGTCCGCCGGACGTGTATACACGGGAGGAGCCAATAAGTTATCTTGAAAAGAATCGGTCAGCGCAGAAGTTTCATCCGAAAGTACGCCCGGTACGAGACGAATGACAGAATCTGCCAAGACTGCCGCGGCTAGCTCCCCTCCTGACAGTACATAATCGCCAATGCTGATTTCTTGGGTTACAAAATGCGTACGTACTCTTTCGTCTACTCCTTTGTAATGCCCACAGAGGATGATCAAATTTTCTTGTAAAGAAAGCTGATTGGCTACTCGCTGGTGGTAGGTAGCTCCGTCGGGGCTAGTGTAGATGACTTCATCATAATGGCGTTGGCTTTGTAAATGCTCAATACAACGGGCAATGGGTTCTATCATCAGTACCATGCCTGCTCCCCCACCAAAAGCATAATCATCTACTTGGCGATGCTTATCGGTGCTATAATCTCGCAAATCGTGTACTTCCAGGCGAACAATTCCCTTATCTTGTGCCCGTTTGAGGATAGAATGAGCAAAAAAACTTTCCAGCAAAGCTGGCACACAGGTGATGATATCAATCCGCATCTGTAACTTGATTTAGGCTTCCAACATTTGAATCATTCCTCTAAGTTACAAA
This sequence comes from uncultured Cytophagaceae bacterium, assembly GCA_964551015.1. Taxonomy (GTDB): domain Bacteria; phylum Bacteroidota; class Bacteroidia; order Cytophagales; family Microscillaceae; genus CAZKBP01. Next base: position 249,715 of record CAZKBP010000007.1, read on the forward strand.
AAAGATCGTAGGGAGTTGCGCTGAGGAGGCTGCTTTTAATTTTTAGAAATTGCCTTGGTAGATCAATCGCTCACTAATTGAATTTCTAATGTTTTTTGCTTGGCTTTAAACTCGAAGGCGCACTTTCGGAAAGAAGGTCGGCGTGCCATTTTCATATTAGAGGTGCCCAAAGGCTCCTGAGGAGCCCCTACAAAATTAGCATCTAAGAAATCATTTTGATTTTTGTCCTGAAAGACCGCCACCGCGTAGGAACCAAAAGGCACACTTTTGAAGGTATAACTCGCCTCCGAATCAAATTCCCGCACCCTCCCCTTGTAGAGTGCCTTTTGCAAATCTTCTGGAAAACCCTCTTTCTGATTAAAAAGCATAAAAACGATTTGCCCTTCCCCTGGCCTCTCAATTTGTGTAATTTTGATGGTTAAATTCCCAAAATTTTGAGCTTGAATCCAGCCTCCCCCGATTAGCAAGAGTAGCGTGAATATTAACTTTTTCATCTTTGTATTCAATGTGATTTAGGATTATTTGCCGCGTATTCGCCCTAAAAAATTTATCTATAAGTAATGGCCGTGAGATGTGTTTTCTTGAAGAAAGCATTTTCTTTTTTGACTCTTTTTGGTCACAAAAAATTTTAACTTTCTATTAAAAAGTTGAAAAAAGTCAGTTCCTCGAGATACATCCCCCTTTGACTGTCTACATTATCTTATTTTTAGAGCCAAAATAGGTTTTAAAAATTTTATATCTCTTAACTTAATTCTAGAAATAAGTACTTTCTCTTGGTATAGATACTTATCTTTACTGGCCAGAAATTTTGTCTTTCTATCAAGACGACTCTAGGTTTCTGATTACTGCTTCCGCCTTAGACGCAGGAAACATAAAGCTCCACATTTTTGATGTAGTGTTCTTTTGATAAATAT